>READ01000008.1 GCA_004293675.1 Betaproteobacteria bacterium | reverse complement strand
AAAGTCGGCTAGAGCTGTAGCGGCTAAGACAATCCCTCTCTTAAACTCCTCAGATTTAAAAGCCTCTCTTAAAAGACTGGTCGTAGCGATAATCTGCGGAGCGATGCTGTCGAAAGTCTCTACGATAGTAGCCTGCAGGCTAGAGGAAACCGCCTTCATTTGGTTCAGCGGGGTTAGAGCCATCTTTGCTGCGGCTATAGCAGCGAAACCAGCTGCGTTTTCAATCTTAGCCATCGACTCGTCTAAGAAATTATCAAAGGTCGTGTTTGACTCTTTCACAGCCGAGTTCAGAGCGTCCAGCAAGGGAAACGGTACTTTACCGCCTCGCTCTGAGAAAACGTCTTGCTTGGACTTATACTCCCGCTCCGGAGTCATAAGCTTGTAGGCTTCGTTCAAGTTTTTCAGAACTTGAGGTAAAGGTAGAGCTTTACCGGTCGCGGTGTCCATAGCTATACTCACCACACCGATAGACTTAGCCATAGCCTCCAGTTCTTCTCTAGCCTTCGGAGTTCTACCTAGAACGTCAACGTAGAAGTTTCTTAAACCTGTTCCAGCAGCAGTACGTTGAATACCTGAGTTGGCTAGGAAAGCCAAGCCTAAACCTACGTCCTCAAGTGAAGCACCATACTGCGCGTTTATGACAGAGGCGGTCTTGAACGCGGAACCGATAGATTCCACTGAGGACTTCGATATGGCCGCTGCTTTAGCTATAACGTCGCTGATGTAGCCATAGCTATCCGCTGTCATTTTAAAAGCTACGCCTACTGTAGTTAGAACGTCTGCGGAAGTTTGAATGTCAGTGTCGCCCGCGATTGCAAATCGCAGAACATCACCTACCGACTGCGAAACTTCCTTAGCGTTTAAGCCTGCCAAGGCCAGCGTTTTCATTGCCTCAGCTATCTCCCTAGGGCCGTAAGGCCCAGACCTAGCCATTTCAAGCATTTGCGCGTTCAGCTTGCCTACGGACTCGTCTGTTTCCTCAGAGAGAGCACCAATAGTAGCGAAAGTGTTTTGCACTTGCGCACCTTGCTTAACAACGGCAACAAAACCTGCGCTTATGGCGGCTCCTGCCAGCAAGGGCAGCACGTTACCGTAAGTCAACCACAGCTGACCGAAACCACCCGCAAGACCTCGGGCGGCTGCGTGGGCATCGTTCATGTCTAGCGTCATACCCTTTAAAGCGAATGAGCCTTTTAAGTTAGCGGCCTCGAAAGCGTGAATGTTCTTAGTGCTCTCAAGAACTTGGCTGCCGTAGTTTTTCAGTACGGAGGCTTCGGAGGCACCTAACTCTAGCTCACCACGAGCGAGTGTCAAAGTCTTTAACTGAGCCGCTGGAGTTGCTTTTCTAAAAGAATTGTTTTTTCTTACGTCAGCGTCATATTCCCGCTCCTGTGACTTACGCAAGGCTTTAACGTCAGCAGCGTCTTTAATCTCCTGCGCCAGCCTTTCTCTACCAGCCCGCTGCAAGTCCCGCAACCTGTCGTCGTCAAGCGCCTTCAGCCGCTTGACTTGCTCTTGCGCTGCCTTAAACTCTTCCGCTTTCAGGCGGGTAGCAGGCAAGTCGTTAGAAGCCTCGATGGCAAGCGGCGCGTACTTTCTAGCTATGAAAGCCTCGGAGTTCAAAGCCTTGCGCGAGGCTGCGACTTTTTCGGCAAGTGCAAGGCGCTGCTCCGCGTCGAGCTTTTCAAAAGCTCTATTTTTGTCTCTCTGCGCCTGCAATAAGTCGTCTGCCTTTTTTGCATCGGAGACGGACGTGTCTTTTATTTTCTTGTTGGCGTTCCTGAAGTCTTCGGCTCTTTTCACAAAACCAGCCAAGTCTGAAACTCCGGCTATGGCTGATGGCGCGAATGCCTTTGCAATATTCTCTTCTGACACACCTTTTCGTATTTGAGCAGCCACCCCGCGCACCTGCTGAAGCTGCTGCCTGGCGCTCATGTCAGAAAACTTAGCGTCTCTAACCCGCATCGCTTGCTGTTGAGCTTCTCTGTCAAGGTCAAGTTTCTGCTCCGCGAAGATAGCTCCGCCTCGGAGCTTGTGCCTGCGCAGGTCTTCAGAGCTAATCTTTTCAGTGTGCGCGGCGTTAGCCTCTTCAAACTCTTTTTGAATTACTTTTCGCTGGCTAGCTACGGTGCGTAGCCTTGCGTTATCTTCTTTTAGCTGGTCTAAGGATTTTTGTTTCTGAGGCGTACTTTTCTTGGCGCTTGCTTCCTCGTTAGCTTTTTTAACAGCCTCCTCAAAAGAGGCCAAGTCTTTTGTAGCTTTTAGAACGTCAGTTCCGAACCTTTTTATAACGGTCAGCTCGCTAACCTCTCGCTGTAGAGCACCGAAAGCCTGCCTGACAGTCTTCAACCTAGAAACAGCTGAATCCTCCGCGAACTTCGAGTTCTTTATACCGTCAGCGTCTGCGGCTTTAAGCTGCGCTCGGCGCTTCTCCTCGTCAGTCTCTACCTTTGCCCCAGCAGCAGCTCTAGACTTCAAAGCGGCGGCAGCTTTCTCGTTAGCTGCGATAAATGCGGGCAAGTTGTAAACAGCCTCCATAACACGGCTGTTATATCTTTTCAGAACAGACTCTGCGTCTGCACCCTCTGACAAGGCTCCCAAAGCCTTGTTGACCATACCCAACTGAGAAGTCGGGGTGGACTTTATAAACGCTCCGCTTTTGATAGCGTCTTGGTTAGCGTCGGCAATTTCCTTGTCTTG
>READ01000033.1 GCA_004293675.1 Betaproteobacteria bacterium | reverse complement strand
CATTTTCGATGCAGCGGCGACCCGCTGGTCGCAAGTTTACGACCGGGCCCAAGTCCAAGGATGCGATGCTCGATGGGCATTTGATCAGCGTCTCCCTAGGGTTCAACGTTAGCCAAAGGACACTCGCCATGCTCCACGACCCCGCGCGTCACGAAAAACTCTGCAACACTCCGTGGAACGAAATCGCGGTGCGAAGTGCGATTGGCGAGCTGGTCGCCGATACAGTCGCCTGCTTTGATCCGCAAACGCTGTGGCCGATGCATCCGCGCGACAGCGATTTGGGCGATCCCAAGCTGCCCGTGGCCAGCATTTATCACGGCGCCGCTGGCGTCATGTGGGCGCTTGAGCGGCTACAAGATCGTGGCATCACTTCGGTGGACTTTGATTTTTCGGCCACGCGCGAAACACTCATCGCGCATAACCAGCGCGGCAATGCGACATCGAACCCGGCGGCACCGTCCTACCTGCTCGGAGACACGGGTGTATTAGTTTATCTCTTCAAACACACCCGTTCTCGGCGGGTGGCCGACGCGTTGTTTGCGCTCGTGGAAAGCAATCTCGACAATCCGACTCAGGAATTCCTATGGGGCTCGCCGGGTACGTCGCTCGCCGCCATTCACCTATTTGAAGCAACCGGCGAGCAGCGCTGGCGCGACGTGTTCCGACGGGGCGTTGAACAGTTGTGGGCAGGTATGGAGCCCGCAAAGAATTTTCCAAGTGCGTGGCTTTGGACACAGGATATGTATGGTCGGAAACGTCAATATTTAGGCGCTGGGCACGGCTTCGCGGGTAACGTCTTCCCGATCATTCGTGGCGCGCACATGCTGCCCGCATCAACGGTAGAAGCCTTTGTCTCGCGAACGATCACAACGCTCAAGACATCGGAAATGACCGATGGCGCTTTGAGCAATTGGGACACCGTGTTTGATCCCATCGGCAGCGCTCTACCGACGCGCCCGATGCTTCAGGATTGCCGCGGCGCGCCCGGGATCATCTGTCGTTTGGTCGGTGCGAATTCACCCGAACTCGATGAGATGCTACTTCGGGGTGGCGAACTGGTTTGGGCCGCAGGGCCGCTGACCAAGGGTGCCGGGCTGTGCCACGGCACCGCTGGCAACGGCTTTGCGTTTTTGAAAATCTACGAACGCTCGGGCGATGCTAAATGGCTCGATCGCGCCAGAGCGTTTGCGGTTCACGCGCTGGCGCAGAGTGCGTCGCAGCTTAGCGAACACGGACAGCGACGCTTCTCGCTATGGACGGGCGAGCTGGGCGTGGCGTTGTTCGCGGCCGCCTGTATCAACGGGGATGCCGCGTTTCCTACGCTGGATATTTTTTGAGGCCCGCACGGCATTGCCCGAACACCAGCATTTGAATCACTACTAACATTTATTTGGTAAGCCTTACTAAATAAGGGCTACATAGAGTTTTTATTTAATTTCAAAAAAATACTTTTTCAATACATAAGCCTTATTTCTTAAGGCATTTATTAATAAAGCTAGGAATTGCAGCCAATAGTCGGTTAGCCCAGACGCGGCCGCATCGAAATCTAAACCTCGCCACCTTGGTTGCGCCCAAATGTCCGGTTTTTGGTGTCGCTTTACGTCAATTCGGTACAGCCTCATACGCGCTCGAGCGCCGAAAACCGACGTTTAAATGAATCCCGCAGCTCGTCTCAACGCCCAAGACTGGCGCCAGCTCTCACCGCTGGTGGATCAGGCATTGGATTTGGCGGCGAGCGAACGCGCAGCTTGGGTGGCGTCGGTGCCAGATTTGACGAGCGAGTTGCGGGCGCGCCTACTGCAATTGGTCGCACATCACGGTGCGCCCGAAACAAGTAACTTTTTGTCCACCGTACCGATGATGCCCGGCATGGCGGCACCGTCCGGCTTAGCGACCAGCACGCTAAAGAGCGGCGATGTAGTCGCTCACTATACGCTGATTCACAACATCGGCGTAGGCGGGATGGGCGAGGTCTGGCTGGCCCGTCGTAGCGACGGCGCGTACGAGCGAAACGTGGCGTTAAAGCTACCCAACACCGACAGTCCGCCTGCCAGGATTCGTGAGCGAATGCTGCGTGAACGCGATGTGCTCGCCTCGCTCGAACACGCCAACATCGCGCGACTCTACGATGCCGGCGTGAGTGCATCGGGGCAGCCCTTTATCGCGATGGAATACGTCGAAGGCGACACGCTGGGCGCGTATGCAGAGAGCAAAGCGCTGTCTATCCCAGAGCGCTGCAGGCTCTTTTTGCAAGTGCTCGCCGCGGTGCAGTTTGCGCACCAACATCTGGTGGTGCACCGCGATTTGAAACCCACCAACATCATGGTCCGAAACGACGGCCAGGTGTCGCTACTCGATTTCGGTATCGCCAAAGTGCTCGACGAAACATCGCAGGTCGGCCACGAATCACAACTCACCCGAGATACCGGACGCGCGCTGACCTTAGCCTACGCCGCGCCTGAACAGGTGCTGTCTGAACCAGTAAGTACCGCGAGCGATATTTTTGCTGCGGGCGCGCTGTTTTACGAATTGCTGTGCTGCGTGCGCCCGTTTTTCGAGGCTGAACATTCAATGGGCGCGATGATTGCCGCGCACAGTGCACCCATCAAAACGATGCCCGGTGATTTTGGTCGCGAGCTCAACGCCATTGTTGCCAAAGCGCTTCGGCGCGACGCTAAAGATCGCTACGCCAGCGCCGCCGCATTTGCCGATGATGTGCAGCGTTTTTTAACCGATCAACCCGTGCTCGCCGTGCAAGGTGCACGCTGGTACAGCGCATCGAAATTCATTCGCCGCGAGCGCAACGCATTGGCCATCGGTGCGGCCGGTGTGCTCGCCGCCATCGCACTCGGCACGGGCACGTTCGTGCAATGGCAAACCGCCAAATCGGAAGCAGCGTCAGCCGACACCGTACGAAAACTGATCGAAGGGCTGGTCGGTGGCTTGAGCCCCGACAACGCCGAAACACGGCTCTTCACCGCCAAGGAACTGCTCGACCGAAGCCTCCAAACGCTCGATGGCCAAACACTGCAACCGGACCTCGCCTTGAAATTTGGCGAGGTGTACCGAATGATCAACGAGCCCAAGCAAGCCATTGCCTTGATCGAGCGCGCGCTGCCCTTGGCTGAGGGGCAAAACGATTACCCCAAGATCGTAAAACTACTCGCCTACAAAGCACTGGCACAGCTCGAATCCGATCAAGGCAGCGAGGCAACAAAAACACTGCGCCTCGCTCGTGGACTCGCGCAACCAACACCCGGCAACGGCGCGGGCTCGGTCGTTGACGATGATGTGACGCTCGGTATTTTGAGTTTGGTTGAAGGTCACGTGGCGATGTTTGCCAACGATTTGAACGGCGCAAACATTGGGTACACCGAGGCCAGAAAGCGCTTTGAGCGGACACGCTCCAACCCGGATGATTTGCTGACCTTTGTGATCGATCAGCAAGCCAATTTAGCCTACCACCGAGGCGATGTTTCCAACGCGCTAGCGCGGCTGCGCGAGGCCGAGAGCACGGCCGCCAGGCTCGGCGAACGGGGATCGGTGATGGCGATCAATCGCTTGCAGCTCGAAGGATCGCTGCAGCTTGACCTGGCCGATCCGGCCAAAGCGGTCGAGGCGCTTCGCAAAGCGTTTGACGGCAGTGTGAAGCGATTCTCTGCGGACTTCCCGGATCGTGTGCAGATGGGCGTTGTATTGGCCACGGCTCAATCCGAGGCTGGAGAATACGCCGACGCGCTGCGGACCTTTGGTGAAATTCGCGCGCAAATCGATAGTGCTCCCTTTGCCGCTCGACGCAATGCGCTCATGCTCGAAAGCCGACTCGTCGGCGCTTCCCAGCCCGCAGCAGGAATCGAGATTTTGAAGTCGATGCTAGCCTGGTCTGACACCAGCGGAAACAGTCGCGCGTTGACCGGTTCGGAGCGAGCCAATGTGTCGCGTCGAATCGCCGAACTGCTCTTAGAAGCTCGCAGGCCGCGCGATGCGCTCGCTGCGCTCACCAAAGCTGATTCACAGTTCAATGTCGCTGGCGATGGCGATGCGATGTTTCAAGCTAGAGCCGAGTTAGTGCGAGCGATCGCGCATTTGCAGCTGGGCGAATTCGAAAGTGCGCTTAGTAAGCTCGCTCCCGTCTATTCGCTACACGCGAAACAATTGGGGGAGAGCAATCCCCGGACACTCGCTATTGGTTTTTACAAAGCTTTGGCAACCGACGCGCAAGCGTCGCCCGCGTTGCAGCTTGCTGGCTCCGTGGCCCGGTCACCAAACAGCCTACCCGGCGCGCGGCGCATTTTTTCGCTGCTGCAATCCACCTATTCCGCGCCGAAGCGCATTGCGCCACTATCCGCGTGGCTCGCTCAGAGCGATGCCACTCGGTTTTGGGAAAACCTGCCCGTTGTCATGCCCTAAAGGAGGTGTAGATGGCAGAACGCTTGCCAATCCAGCCCTATCTCTGTACTGTTCCTATTAATCATTAGTTCTCAACATCGTTAAGGAAAACAATGTCTAAGTTAATTTCCATCGCCACCGTCGCTTCGGCCGCTATGCTCTCCTTGAGCGTCAGCGCACAAACAACGGCACCCGCACCTAGCGGCAACCTAGCCGCGACCGTCCAAACCAAAGTCACCGCACCGAGCACCACCTTGGCGACGAAAACTGTAGCGCCGATCATCAAGGCACCCGCCGTGGTCATTGAACCCAAGCCAGCGCTGACTATCGTTCCAAGAAATGGCCCAATACCCCAACCTTCGCGCACCGGACCGTAACCCCCAGCGCCCAAGCAATTGGGCGTTAGAGGCGTCGACTTTTTGTCGTAACAAGTACCCTCGCCATTTCCGGAGCTAGCCGATGCTGGAACCCTTCACTCAGGCCACGTCAATCACTATTTCATCCCGAATTGGGAGCCGAGCCGTTTGACGCGGACGATGGGTTAGCAGCTTCCAAAAGTCATTAGTGCTTGGGCTGCTACCCGCTGCCTCACGAAACGCGCCACTGTCAGAAATACATAAGCTTTATCAATATAAGCCAATTGAAATATGGGTTTAAAGAACTTTATTTTCTATTTCAAAAACATGCCTAATCGTGCTTTTTGCCTTTATTTAAATGGCATTGCAAGCATAAGCTGATAGAGCGCGCCGCAGTGTCCGCATCAAACGCGGCCCTTCCGACGTGACCAGCTGCGATGGGCTTCGCTACCCCCGGTAAAATTGGATTCTTCTAGCGGCGAGACGCGTGAATATCCGGCATGACCGGTGCAACTCATCTCACTTAGCGTGCTCATGGCAACGTTTGCCGCGAGCAGGGCCGCGTTGATTTCGCTGATACCCACCATGCAAAAACTCTCCGCCCCAGACCAACTCGCCGTGATGAAACGCGGTGCTGAGGAGCTGCTCGTTGAAACCGAGATGCTCAAAAAGATTGAAAAGAGCATCGCTACAGGCCAACCGCTCAGAGCAAAGCTTGGCCTAGATCCGACGCGGCCCGACATTCATTTGGGGCACACGGTCGTGCTCAACAAACTGCGCCAGTTTCAGGATATGGGCCACACGGTGATCTTTTTGATCGGCGATTTCACATCGCTGATTGGCGATCCATCCGGTCGGAACGACACGCGTCCGCCGCTCGAACGTGAGCAGATTTTGGAGAATGCGAAAACGTATCACGCGCAGGCGAGCAAAGTGCTCGACCCAGCGCGCACCGAGATTCGTTACAACAGCGAATGGAGCGACCCACTTGGTGCTGCTGGCATGATCAAGCTGGCTGCGAAATACACCGTCGCCCGCATGATGGAGCGCGAAGACTTCACGCAGCGTTTCAAAAACGGTGTGCCGATTTCGATTCATGAATTTTTGTACCCGCTGATGCAGGGCTACGATTCGGTGGCGCTGAACGCAGATATCGAATTGGGTGGCACCGAGCAGAAATTCAATTTGCTGATGGGGCGATCATTGCAACAGCAATACGGTCAAGAGCAACAGTGCATCTTGACTATGCCGCTCCTAGTGGGCCTCGACGGCGTTGAAAAAATGAGTAAGTCGAAAGACAACTACATCGGGCTCACCGAACCAGCGAGCGAAATCTTTGGCAAGATCATGTCGATCTCTGATGAATCGATGTGGACTTACTACGACCTGCTATCGTTCAAATCAGCCAGCGACATTGCGGCGGTGAAAGCACAATGTGCGGCGAAGCAAATGAATCCGCGCGATGCGAAAGTCGCACTGGCCGTTGAAATCGCTGCGCGGTTTCATACGCAGGCAGACGCTGAAGCAGCACTGGCTGCGTTCGAAGCGCGAAAGAGCGGCGCCGCGCCTGAGAGCATGCCCGAGGTGACGATTCACTGCGCCGAAGACACGATGCTTGTGACGCAAATTTGCAAGCAAGCTGACCTTGCTAAGAGCACCTCCGAGGCAGCACGCTTAATCGAAGGTCGCGGATTGCGCGTAGACGGCGTAGTGATCGAAGACAAAGCGCTGAAGCTCGCCAAAGGCGGCACGTACACCGTGCAAGCCGGGAAGCGGCATTTCGCTCGGGTGACACTGAGCTAGCCAATGTAGCCCGCGTAGATACCGTCTTAAACATCAAGCTAAAAAGTGAGTTTCGAAACTCAGCGTTGATCCCGCGCTTAGCGAGCCTCGTCATACCGGCGCAGGCCGGTATCCACGCCCTAGAGCCCATTGACGTGGAAGCATAGGGCGTGGACCCCGGCCTGCGCCGGGGTGACGAGAAGGATGGCCTGAGCTGGTTGAATCAACATCTAACTCGGCTGGTTGAGAAAACCAGCTTGCATCACACCCGCGACAACCACGCTGGGTTTATCAACCCAGCCTATCGAGCTGCTAGCGGATGCAGAACGCTAGCGCAGTAGCAATCGCTGCTCGCTAACAGCGTCGGCGAGGTCATCGTCGTGTGTCACGAAAACGAGCGCGGCTTCGATCTCATTGATCGCTTCCAGCAGCACCGAAATCGCCTCGCGTTGCGACACAGCATCAAGCCGCGATGTGGGCTCATCGGCAAATACCAGCGCGGGCCGCGCGAGCAACACCCGCGCCAATGCAATACGTTGTAGCTCGCCGCCGGAAACCTGATGCGGCTTTCGGGCGAGCAGAGAATCTGGCAGGTTGAGCCGCTGCAGACGCCGAGTGACCACCTGCCACGACGCTTTGAAATGGGTGGCCGCATCTCGGAGCGATTGTTCAAGGCTGACGTGCGGCGCAAAGGATGCGACAGGGTCTTGATAGAGCTTTTGAAAGGCGGTGGGCGCGAGGCCCGGCGCGCGCGTCACACGTCCCGCATCGGCCGTCAGTAATCCCAAGAGAACATTTCCAAACGTACTCTTGCCGCATCCGCTCGGGCCTTGAATGACCTTACGATCGCCGGCGCAGAGCTGCACATCCAGCCCTTCGAACAGTGTGCGACCGCCAAACGACTTAGTAATTTTTTCGGCGGTAGCGACCACCGGTCCACGAGCAGGCGGCACTGAGCGCGGCCAGCTGCTGGGCTCGCCTGCTAGCAGCGCGCGCGTGAATTCGTGCTGTGGATGGGTCAACACTTGAGCAGTGTCGCCCGACTCAACCACCTCACCCGCCCGGAGCACAGCCACTCGCCCGCCCAGAGCTCGGGCCACACGAAGGTCATGCGTAATCACAGCAATACAGCCGCCTTCGTGCTGCACCGCTTGCAGCGCGGCGACGGTGTAGTCGCGCCACTCTGAGTCGAGCCCTTTCGTGGGTTCATCAGCCAACACGATCCGGCTGCCCCCGGCCAGCGCGATGGTCATCGCCGCGCGCTGCGCCATGCCGCCCGAGAGTTGCCACGAAAACTGCTCAGCGGCGGCCGCTAAACCTGCGCTCGTCAAGCGCTGCCGTGCATCGTTTTGCGCAGCGCTTGCATCCACGCCACAGACTAACTGCCCAACCTCCGAGAGCTGCGGGGCCAGTCGCCGCAGCGGATTGAGCGCCAGTGTCGGCTCCTGCGGCAGCAGCGCGATTTTGCGTCCCCACAGCGGGCGACGCGATGCACCATCGGCTGCAGGCGTCGGGTCTCCGTTGATCGACACTTGACCACTCGCCAGCAGCGACGTGGGCAAATTGCCCATCACCGCTTGTGCCAGTAGCGATTTACCCGCGCCGCTTTCACCGAGCAAGGTGAGCGATTCACCCGCAGCGAGCGTGAACGAAACGCCGCGCAGCAGAAAGGTGCTGCCTACCCGCACCGATAGATCGTCCACTGACAGAAGCACCGACCGACTCATACGCTCGATTCCCGCGCCGTGCCGTCGGTAACAAGCACCATCGCCAATACGAGCAGCATCAATAGGCACACGGGTGCGGTGATCAGCCACGGCGCTTCCGCGTAGTTCGGCAGAAACTCAATCATCATCAAACCTAATTCGGCGGTGGGCGGCTGTAGCCCCACACCGATAAAGCCCAGCGCTGCCAACGCCAAAACAGCCTGCGCAGTGCTAAACGCCAATAGCGTTGCCAGATAAGGCGCGAGCGCTGGTAACACATGGCGTCGAACGATGTAGATCGAGCCAAAGCCTAAAAGTCGCGACGCTTGAACCGCGTCACCGGCCAGCACGGGTCGGCACGTCGCACGAGTGACTCGGAAGTACTCGACCCACATCGTCAGTGACAAGCCCAGATAGATCGCCCAGTATTGACCGGGCGCAAGCGCCGCAAACAGCAGCACCAACAGAAGCCCCGGAATCGAGAGCACAGCGTCAGCGACCATCACCAGAGCGCGCTCCACCCAACCGCCGCACCAGCCCGCCACGATACCCAAAAGCACGCCCGGCAATGCGGCGCTCACTGCCGCTAACAGGGCCAGACCGAGTGAGAGCTGCGCCGCGGCAGCCAGCCGCGCCAATACACTGCGCCCGAGCACATCAGTGCCCAGCCAGTGAACCGAGCTCGGAGCCAACAGACTGTTACTCAAATTCTGTGCGGCCGGATCGATGCCGATGAGCATCGGCCCCGCGATAGCAAACAACGCGATCAGGCCAACAATGACAAGCCCCCAGCGCATGCGCGCCTGCGCAGCTCGGTCGCGCGACGCAGCCTGATCGGAATGAGCCAGCGTGAACCCGCTCATGATCGCCCACCGATTCGCTGACGCGGGTCCAACGCTAAACACACCGCATCAATCAAGAGATTAAACAGCACAAACACAATGGCCATGCAAAGCGCTGTGCCTTGCAGCATTGGCACGTCGCGACCAAACACCGCATGCACCAATTCGTGTCCAATGCCCGGCCACGCAAATAGGCTCTCAACGATGACCGCGCCTTCAAACAAAAACACCGCGTGCACACCCAGATACGCCACTACCGGAAGCGCCGCCAATCGCGCCCCGTGCCGCAGCAGCGCTTGCCGATCAGAGAGTCCTTTGCTGCGCGCAAACTCATAGGCCGGAGAGGCCAGCGCATCGAGCACCGCACTCCGGGTTACCCGCGCAAGCCCCGCGCCCAGACCCAAGGCGAGCGTCAACGCGGGAAGAATGATGCCGCCGGCGTTGGCGTCACCCGCCACGGGAAGCGCGCCCAATTTCACCGCAACGACCAACATCAAAGTCACCGCCAGTAAAAATGATGGTGTAGCGCGCAGCACCACCGCCAAGCCCAACGTGATGCGATCAACCCAGCCACCAGGATGCAGGCCAGACCAAACACCCAGTGGGAGCCCAATGGCCGCTGCCATCAATACTGCCGTAAGCGCCAACACCAAAGTAGCACCCAACTGCTCGACAACTTCACCCAAGACACTACGCCCGGAAATTAGCGATACACCCAGATCAAAGCTCACCACATCACGCAGCCACTGCAGCAATGCCACAAGAAGCGGCTGATTTAACCCAAGCTCGGTGCGCACCGCATCCGCCGCCGCGCCGCTCACCAAGTCATAGCCATACCGTCCGGCAGCGATGCGCATCGCCATATCACCGGGCAAGCTGCGAGCGATAAAAAAGCAGACGGTGCCGATCAGCACCGCCAAAGCGAGCACTTGAAACGCGCGGCGCAACATGAGCGCCGTCCAAGGCGACCAACCCACGCCCATCAACCGCGCCAACTCATCTGGGTCAACCGATACGAGCGCTCCAGTGGATCAAGGCTCACACCACGGATGCGTGAACTCAAAGCCACTTGCTGGCGATACCAAGAAATAGGAATCACCGGCAATTCGGCTTGCAAGATGCGGGCGATTTCGAGCCGATTCGCAGCGAGCTTTTCGGCGCTCACATCGCCGCGCTTGAGCTCACTCAGGGCTCGACCGAGTGGCTCGCTGCTCCACCCCATCGCGCCAAAGTCTCCACCACCGGGTCCGAAATCTTGCAGCAAGGTGCCTGTGGGATCGGGCACATTTCCGTAGTTTCGTGCAGCTAGGCCCAGCTGTAGGCTACCGTCGCGGTGACCCAAGGGAATATCGCCTGAGTTGCCAACACTGACCTGCACATTGATGCCAATTTCGCGCCACTGCGCCTGCAGCGCAGTGGCGATGATTGGCAATTCGGGGCGATCAGGAAATGTGCGTAGCTTGAGCGCAAACGACTGACCTTTGGCATCGCGCAGGCCATCGGCCGCACGCTTCCAGCCCGCTTCAGCGAGCAGTGCTTTGGCGCGTACGGCGTCAAAACTCAGGGCAGGCAACGCGGTGTTATGCCACGCTTTGAGTGAGGGGGCAAACAATTGGGTTGCGGCCAATTCCGGATCGCGCAGTAGCGCTTTGGCGATACCGCCGCGATCAATGGCGTGGCTCAAGGCTTGGCGTACCCGCACGTCGGTGAGCGCGGGCAAGCCTGCGTTCACTTTCAAGATCACCGAGCGCGGCAAGGTGATCGATACGATGGTCAAATTTCGTTTGCCGCGTAGTCGTACCAGGCTTGCGGGATCGAGCCCAAACGCCAGATCCGCTTGACCGCTTTCGGCCATGAGTGCTCTGGTTTCAGCACGCCCTGCGGCCAAATAGCGAACGCGATCTATCGCGGGTTTCGGGCCATCGTAGCCGTCAAACACAGCGCACTCCACCAGCTGCGGTGGCGTGAGTTGGGTGATGCGGTAAGGTCCACTACCGATGATGCTGCGCACGCTGCCATCGACACCGTAGCTCGCAGGCGCGATCACCATGGTGCTGCTGTGTGCCAGCATCGCGGGTAAGCTCGCGTTAGGTTCGCGAAGACGAATCACAATGGTGCTCGCGCCCTCCGTCTCGATCAAACGAATCGGCGCAAGGCTCAAGAGCGCTGGGGCCACGCGAGCCGCTTCAAGACAGCGCACCGCCGCTGCTGCGGTCACTGGGCTGCCGTCGTGAAATCGAGCGCTGGGTCGCAGCGTAAAGCGCCAACTCAACCCATCGGCTGATCGATTCCAACGCTCGGCCAAACCCGGAAGCGGTGTGCCGTCGTCCTGCGCGTTTAGCAGCGTCTCGGTGACTTGCAAGCGCGTAAAAACAAAGCCGCTGTTGGTGGGCGCGAGTCCGCCAATTTCCCATGGGCCGACGATCTGCAAGGGGGTGCGTGGGGCTTGCGCCATGAGCCCACCGGAGCCCAGGAGCGCTGCGGCCAGCGCCCCTTTTTTAAGCGCATCACGACGAGTCAACATCTGCGGAGCAACCACACTTAAAACTTGGCTTGCAAGCCCAACGTGATCGTGCGCGACGTGCCGGGCGTGACCCAAAGGCGACTGAATGAGGCCGTGTAGTAATCCTTGTCGAAGACGTTATCGACGTCGAGTGTCAGGTGCAACGTGGGGTTCACGCGCCAATGAGCATCGAGCTTTGCGGTGGTGTACGCGGGCAACTCAAACGCCGCTGTGCCAGCCGTCGCCTCTGCACCGGTACGCGCTTGGCCGAGCCGCTTTCCCGTGTGCGTGACACCGCCGCCGATACCGAAGCGTTGCCCGTTCGCGAATACACCCTCGTACACCGCCAACATGCTGGCGTTGACCTTAGGCACATTGAGAAGACGACCGCCAACTTCGAGCGTGTTGTCGCGGATGATCTCAACGTCGTTCAGGGTCAAGCTTGAATTGACGCGCCAGTTTTTCGTGACTTGGCCGGCAAAATCAAGCTCTGCGCCACGGCTTCGAATCTCGCCTGCGGCGATTGAGAAGCCCGCGTTTTTCGGATCGCTTGTTAGTACGTTTTTCTTGCGAATATCAAACAGCGCGGCGGTCGCACCGATGCGCTTATTGGCGCTTTCCCACTTCGCGCCCAGCTCAACGGCAACGCCGGTTTCTGGATCAAAACCGCGAGCGGTGACATCAGCGCCCACATTCGGGCGGAACGAACGGCCAGCGTTGGCATAGAGCGACCATTGCGCTGTGGGCAGCCAGCTCAGGCCCAACCGAGGTGCGACCGATGAGGGGTCTTGGCGAGCGGTGACATTGGTGCGACGATTTTCCAGTGATTGACGGTAGTTGTCTGCGCGTAGGCCCGCAACCAATCGCCAATCGCTGCCGAGCTTCATCGCGTTTTGTACATAAAACGCGGTGTTCCGTTGCTTCTCGAGCGTGCTGGTGTTAGGGCCCGGCGTAGGTTGCTTTTGGCCGTACACCGGGTTATAGATATTGATGGCATACGGCGAAGCGGCTGATGGGTTGACGCGCAGCATCAGCGTGTCCATATTAAATTGGAAGCTCTCGAAGCCCAGCAGCAGCTCATGTTCGATGAATCCGGTGCGCAGCTTCCCTTGAAGCTCAGCCTGGAGCGCAACGTCATCCGAGTTGTAATCGCGGAAACGACGCTGGCGGGTCAAATTGCCGTTGGCCTGCAATGCGGTGGGCTCAGTCGAGAAACCATAGATAAACGTTTCGCGGTACGACAAGCCCACGCGAGCTTTCCAGCTTTGGTTCAATTCGTGCGACAGGATCGCCTGATGGGTGTGATTTTCTACTTTGACATTGCCATCCGCGGGCTCACCCAGGAAACGGCTTTGCGCAATCACACCGAGTTGATTGTTGACGGCAACCACACCACGATCCAAGGGCGCAAATTGCTGCAAGAACTCACCCGAATAATCGAGCGTAGTCGCGGGGGCGATTTTCCAGCTTAGCGCAGGCGCGACCAGTGTGCGCTTGATGCGCACTTCATCGCGAAAACTATCGCGATCCTCAACCGCCACGTTGAGCCGGTAGGCCACGCTCGGGCCTAGCGGCCCCGTGCTGTCAAAAGCACCGCGCTTGAGGTTATAGCTGCCGATGTACGCCTCAATCGAGTTGGCGGTTTGCCACAGCGGACGTTTCGACACGATGTTCAACGTACCGCCCGGTTCGCTGCTGCCGTACAGCGCCGCCGCCGTACCTTTCAAAAATTCAATCCGTTCAACACCCGCTAAATCGCGCGGCGCGTTGAATCCGCGGTTCGATGAAAAACCGTTTAGGAGCGTCGCCATGCCTGTGTTTTCGTTGCCCGGCAAACCGCGAATAGCAATGTTGTCCCACAGCCCGCCGAATACGTTTTGGCGCGATACACCGCCGACGTAATCAAGCACGTCATCGAGCTTCGTCGCGCCCAAATCAGCGATAGCCTGCCGCGTAATCACGCGCACTGATTGCGGCAGTTCGCGCAAATCCAGCTCCGTCTTCGCGCCCGTAGCGTCTTCAGAATAATAGGCCCCCGATGCCGTGCGGCCAATGAGTTCAACGGGCGGGAGCGTCACAGCGGCACCTTCTTTAGCCGCTGGCTGAGCAAAGCTCGGCACAGCAAACACGGCAGAGATGGCGAGCGCGAGCGGAAGACGTGAGGGAACAGAGACGCGTGCAAGTTGTGTCATTTGTCAATCAGCAAAAATGTTGCGGGCAGCTACTCAATCGAGCGGCTGATTGCGGCACGTGGTCAGCAGAATTCGCACATTTCCGATTCTGATCTGATGGTGTGCCGAGCAATTCTCAAAAAGTCATTGCTAATGAGAATTTAGTATCAATTGTAACAAGGAGACCGTGATCCATGGCGTCACGAAGCCGTCCCACTCAGACACTTTGCCTAGACAACGGCCTCGTTTTAGGGATCGGTACTCTGCGAGAAACGGCAGCAGGAGCACTTGCCAATCCTCCATACCAACAGCGGTCTATGGATTTGCGGTACGCGTCCAAACAGGAAAAGGATCGACCAGTTCGCGCCAAGACTTCACTCCCTTTCGGGTTTCAGTGAAAGTCAACTTACAGCGCTTAAACGCTTGCTCAATGTCCTCGCGATTGAACTTGTGACCAATAAAAACCAGTTCGTTGAGCCGATCTCCGTACGGGGCCTCCCAACGTTCATCAATTGCCTTTCGCTCGGGACTGCCAACTTTCGGAAGGCGATCCGTCGGCGCGGCTGCCCACCATTGCCCGACCGGTTCAATCGTTGCTTTGTTGCCCGCTCGCGAATAAGAGACCACCCATTCTGGGCGCGACGCGAGCCACACGTAGCCTTTCGCACGAATCAATCCGGCGAACGGTTGCTCCATAAATTTCACGAATCGCTCCGGATGCAGCGGTTCGCGATTGCGGATCACAAAGCTCTCGATCCCGTATTCTTCGGTCTCGGGCGTGTGCTTTCCTTCGAGCTCGCGCGCCCAACCGGGCATCGCACTGGCACGCTCAAGATTGAAGCGCCCGGTCCCCAGCAATTTGTGTAGCGCTGTATGACCACGGCTGGTGAACAGCACTTCCGCGACGGGGTTGAGCGCTTTCACCACGGCAGTGACTGCCTCCAATTGATCGGGATCGACCAAGTCGGTTTTGTTCACCACCACGACATCAGCAAACTCGATTTGCTCAGTGAGTAGCGCGGCGAGCGAGCGATTGTCTTCATCGCCCGCCACTTGCCCGCGATGCGAGAGCAAATCGGCACTCGTGATATCACGCAGAAGATTGTATGCGTCGACGACTGTAACCATCGTGTCGATATAGGCCGAATCGTTGAGCGATTCACCGTTTTCATCGGTGAAATCGAAGGTCGCTGCGACCGGCATGGGCTCGCCAATGCCGGTCGATTCAATCAACAGATAATCGAAGCGTCCCTCGGCAGCTAGGCGTTTGACTTCAAGCAGCAAGTCTTCGCGCAGCGTGCAGCAAATACAACCATTGCTCATTTCGACGAGCTTTTCATCGGTACGAGACAGCGCTGCACCCGTGTTGTCGGCGGTTCGAGCTACCAGCGAAGCATCGATGTTGACCTCGCTCATATCGTTGACGATGACCGCCGCCCGCAAACCTTCCCGGTTGGCGAGGATTTGATTCAGCAAGGTCGTTTTACCGGCCCCGAGAAATCCGGAAAGTACGGTGGTTGGAAGCAATTTGGTCGGCACTTCGATGTCTCGTGATTTTCGTCAACTACTCGGGAATATGCTGCAGAGCAAAGGAAAGCGTAACAAGATGCTCGGTCTTCTTGGTCTTCGTTGCGTCTTGCGGTGCCGTGTTGATTTCGGCTTTGAGCACGTTCAGCCCTTGATTCCGAACGGTAACAGTCACAATGCCATCTTTGCCCACCTTTCTCGGCTTTTGATCCGGGTCGTTCACGTAATCGTCCCAGAGCTTTGCACCAGCTGCCGGCTTGCCCTCAATGAGCACTTTCACACGCAGCTTCTCGCCGCGATGCGACGGAAATTTTTCGCTTACTGGAATGATCTGCGCCGTAAGCCCTGGTATTGGTTTGAGCGCTCCCTTCGGCAATTCACGTAAGTGCAGCGCATATTTAAGATACTGCCCCGAATCCTTATAGCCAGCCACTTCGTCTTTCGTTTTGTCCACCCATTTGTTGTCAGGTCCCTGCGTCCACACGCCGTTGTCCATCGTCGCCGTAATGATGCTGGCCTCTTTGGGAACGTCGACGAGCATCAGCGGATCAACGGGTTTCAACGTCGCCACTACCGGTTTCAGTTGCGCGTCGAAACCAGAAATCGAGGTAATTTTCTGCTGCCGTTTCACCAGATTCAGGTCTTCGGCACCGTGTCCGTACACCATCGCAAACTCCCCCGCACGTTGCGCAAACCAAATGCCGTGCGCGCCGACGATGCTTGGGTACGAGGTTGCCGCCAAGGCGAGGATGAGAAAGCGTTTACTGATCTGCTTCATGAACATTACTCCGTGATTGACGAAAAATTTGTGTGCGCTGGCTTGCGAATGCCACGCAATCGACGCCAAGCGATGACTATGCTTGTGACTGAGAATGCAGTACCGAGCAATAGCGCGGCCACCATGGGCACATCCCACGCCCAAGGCCGTCGATTCCAGAGTGGCAGCCAGTCCCAGCTGTGCATTCCGTAATAGATCCACCGCTCCACTCGCGTTGAGCTGTTGAGCGCGCCGATTAGTTCTCCGCTGCGCCCGTCAATGTGCCACCACGTCTGCGCAGCATCCTCGAACTTGACCCGCCAAATCGGCAGTGCCCGTGCTGTACGTCGCCCGTAGTAATACAAATCGTATTCATCAAGGCGTTCGATTGAGGCTATAGGTGCGGTGTTCAGCAATCCTGCCTTCGCGCGAACTGTTGTCGCATTAACCTCGATGCCTTGCTTGCCATCGCTTGCGACGCGGACTGCTTGCAACTGGACGCGAGGCACAGAGGGGTCGTTCGCGTTAGCGTTGAGCGCAGGTGATTTCAGTAACACGGTCGCGCCCTCGGCATGTGGCAACCACTCGATTTCCTTGATATCTCTCAATTCGCCGAGACTAGGCAATACGAACGATCCTTGCGGGCTGGTCGCAAAGCTCGCACCGCGCCAACGATCCTGAAAATCGGCTCGGTTAATCTTCGTGAATACATCAAACGGATTCATCGAAAGCAAGCCGCTGATAAGCCATGAAAAAACGAACAATGCGCCGAACAGACCTAGTAAATGGTGCCAACGCATCCATCCCACATAAGGCGAGCGTCGACCATTGGCGAAGCCGCCCATACGCAGCCGAAGCACGCCGATCACAGTGCCTAGTAGTGCGACGATGATCGCGTAGATTGAAGTTACGACGACCGCCCAATGCCACAGCGCGGAATTAGAACGAACGGGCGTCACATAAATCCAGTGCACCACGGAGCCCACCCAATTCCAGCCGCGTTCGAACCGAGAGGTATCGCGAAGCAGCTCGCCGGTGCGACTCGAAACGTAATGGCGCCCGCCATCCACCATGTCAACCGCGAATAGCGGTCGATGCGGAGCGAGTCCTGGATATACGCTCCACTGATCCACATCGATGCGTTCAACGCCTACCGCATCAAGCCCCGTGAATCGACGTGCAGCCGCAACGGCGTCGAGCTCACCGGATGTACGAGACTCACCCGTCGACGCGTCAACTGCGAGCCACCCGAAGCGCTTAGCTTGAATAGCGTAAAACGGTGCGTCGTTTGGCTGAACCAGCTTGAGACTTGTAATCGTGTCATCGCTTTCAAGTTTTGTGCGCGCCGCTACCAACGCATCATCCGCGCTCACCCGCAAGCGAGAAACATCGACCCTCGGCAATCGCTCAATACGCTCGGCTTCTGTGAGCAGCGGGAACGGCACATACATCATGACAAAGCCACTCGCAAACCAAAGTGCGATTAACACGCAGCCGCCGAACCCTAGCCAGCGGTGCAGGAGAAAGAGCCAAGTTTTCACAGCTCGCATCTCTCGCTAGAAGCCAAACTTCGCGGTGAGCTCAACAGTTCGTGGCGCGCCGACCAGCACTTGGTTCGCGCTGCTGGATCCGGACCAACTCGCGTAGAACTTATCTGTCACGTTGCGCACTCGCAGCGTTAGGTCAACCGGTTTGAACTTCCAAGTGGCATAGAGATCAGCAGTGGCGTAGCTGTTCATGAATACCGTATTCGCATTGTTGTTGTAGCGCTTGTCGACCCAATTGAGACTCGCGCCCACCGATAGCGGTAGTGTGGCGAATCGATAGTCGACCCACGCGTTGGCCGTCTTTTCGGGAACGTTCGGGGGTGTATTGCCAACACGAGACACACCACCGGCTTCCACCAAAGACCTAAATTCAGCGTTGAGCAACGCTACATTTCCCGAAACGGTGAGTTGGTTGGTCGCGCGCCACGCCGCTGAGAGTTCAACGCCGCGAGATCCGATTTTGCCGCTGTTAACGGTGACCGCTGGATTTACAGCATCGCGAGACAAGACGTTGTCTTGCTCAATACGGTAGAGCGCGAGCGTCCAGTCAAAGTCGCGCCCGATCGATTGCTTGAGCCCGAGTTCAAGCTGTGTGCCGCGCGTTAATGGGAACGCCGTGTTTGCCGAGGAGAGCAGCAACAAATTCGACGTGCCAACAGGCGCGGCTGCGTTGGCGTATTGCGCGTAGAGCGTTGTCGCTTTTGACAGATCGAACACGCCGCCAACACGAACAGAATTGGGCCGATACGTTTTGCCAAACGCAGTGGATGCGCTGGTGTTCAAATCCTGCACCGTACGACTCAGTTTGATTTGCTCGCCGCGCAAACCAGTCACCAGCGTGAAATTGGGCAGAAGCGTCAATGCGTTCTCTGCGAATACTGCGGTAGTTTGAATATCAGTACCGAAATTTGTTCGATTGCCGCCGCCGGTGAACAGCGCAAGATCCGTCAAGTAATTGCCGACAACGGGGTTCAGCGCATCGACTTGAAGTCTCGCCACCGTCGAGGCTGATCCGTCAGAAAACCGACGCTCCGTGCTGAAGTCGGTCCTTGCATACTCAAGCCCAAACGTCGTTCGACTCTTCAGCCCAAACAGTTCGCCTTTGTGCGAAAGGTCGAGCAGATTGCTCCAGACCTGATGGTCGTGGGTAATGTTTACTAAATCGCGATTGACTCGATTGGGCGCAACGAACACAGCACCTTCCGCATTTCGCCAATCGCGATCTGCAGAATAGATACTCAATTGATTCTTGAGTGACCACTGTGGGTTGAGCTGCCAACTCAGTCGAGCGCGCGCCCAAACGCTATCAGCTTTCATGCGACCGTCTTCAACGTTGTAGTTATTGCGAGCGATACGCCGATCAAGAACGCGCCCCGTGCTGTCGATGACTGCGTTGCTCGCCTCCGTTGCGAATGCAGCGGGTATAAGTGGCGTGCCCCAGTAGGATTTCACGTCGTCGTTGAGATAGTCGAGCGAGAAATCAACACTCACATTCGGCGTGAGCTTAAAGTTGACGCCACTGGTGAAGTGCGACAACTTGTGTCCCGTGCGGCCAACCCAACCGTCGCCCTGATACTGATGGGAGAAGTCAAGCCGGTAGCCAGAATCGGGGCCGAATGATCCACCTGTTCCCACCCCAGCGCGCAAAGAATCGTAGCTGCCATAGGCAAGCACGCCCTCAAATCCCGCCGCACTGCGATCCGGCCGCTTGGTCACAAAGTTCACAGAGCCACCGATGCCGCCTTCGCCAAATAGAACGGAACTCGGCCCCTTAAGCACTTCAATGCGTTCATAGTTAAAAGTGTCTTGTGGGCGACTCGACATACCTGCGGTTGCGATTCGATCACCATCAAACAAATAGGTAACGAAACCACCCACGAACCCGCGCGTCGACACCACGCTCGGCGAGCCCGGGTTGCCACCCGCAATCACGCCGACACCGCCGCGAAGCGCATCTTCGAGCGTACGCGCGCCGCGGCGTTCCATGACCTCTTGGGTCATGACCTCGACAGAAGCCGGCGTTTCACGAATGGTCAATCCCAGGCGCGAGCCCGTCTCTGACGTCTTTTCCAGATCGGGCGTTTGATCCTCTAGCTTACGGCCGGTGACCGTAACGGGCTCAACTCTTTGCGATGCGCCCGACGTTGCAACCTGCGCGTGCGTTGTCGACAAGTGTGGCGCAAGGCCGACCATTATTCCGAGCGAGATTGCCGGGGAGAGATAGCGAACCGTTCGCTTGTCTTGGGAATTTCGTTTCATCATGATTTTGTGTATGTAGGTAAAGACTGTTTAGTGGTGGTGATGCAAAAGCTCGCCAATGACCGCGACGCAAACAACGCCTGCGGCCAGCAGTCCTGATTGCGCCAGAAAACCGTCTATCCGGTGACGACGATGAAGCAGCGGAAGCAAATCGACCATCGCGATGTAGATAAAGCTGGCAGCAGCAATAGTCAATACATAGGGAAGCGCGCTTTGTAGTCCCGCAAGTGCGAAATACCCAACGATGCCACCAACGACGCACGCTAGTCCAGACATCGCATTGGCGAAGACAACCTTCTTCTTCGACCAGCCAGCGCTTAACAACAACACCGTATCGCCAAGCTCCTGAGGCAGCTCATGTGCAGCAACGGCAAACGCGGTGGTCACGCCGACCCACGGGTCAACAAGAAACGCGGCGGCAATCAAAACGCCATCGACAAAATTGTGTACGCCGTCACCGAGAAGAATGACCCACGGCGCGCCGCCAAGATCACCCTCACTCGACGAATGTGACGTGTGTGCGTGTCGCCAAATTGCCGCGCGCTCCAAGAAATAGAAAGCTAGGACTCCAACAAACAGGGTGATCGTGACGCCTTGATAGTTGCCTTTCGAAGCCGCAATAGCCTCGGGAAGAATGTCGAGTAATGCGCTTGCGAGCATTGTCCCGGCAGCAAATGCAATCAGCCGACCCACCCAATGGGCTTTGCATCGAAATACCAAAACCGAGGCGATGATGACACTCGCAACGCCACCGACCGCACAAGCAGCAATGATCCACAACAGCATAAAACCCCGATCCCAAGGAAGCGCCTTAACCAGCTGAACTGCCGATCGTGACGTGTGCGACACCAAGTCACCTTAAGCGACGATTCTATACGCAAATGCGAAATCATTATCAATAAAGACTTTAGTGCAACGAAATGCGATACTTCATCGACAGCAATAACGGCAGCCCCCATGGAACGCTCTACTCGTCAGCGCACCGCAATCAGGAACACCATTGAGCAATCGGAGCGACCGCTCGCGCCCCAGGAGATACTCGCACTAGCGCAAGCTGAAGTACCGCAACTAAGCTTGGCGACGGTCTACCGAAATCTCGCGCTCCTGCAAGAAGCCGGAGAGATTTCGACTGTATTGCTGCCCGGTGACAGCGCACGTTACGAGTCCGTTCATCTCGATCACCACCATCATTTTCAATGCCAAAAGTGCGAAAGGGTGTTTGACATCCCAGGGTGTGTGGGTGACTTGCTAAATTCAGTACCGCGCGGATTTGTTGTTGAGCGCCATGAAATAACGCTATATGGGACTTGCAAGGGCTGTGGCCCCACGGCTAAGGCGGGCGGCAAAAAACGCGACGTCAGTGGCGCTGCAACTGCGCACTCGCATAGCCATAAATCGCATGGCCACTAAGCGCCCGGCAGGGCCGTTCAAATCAACGAACTGAAGCCAAGAAATCGTGCTCGATCACATGACATTTCGCGTCAGCGATTTAGCAAAAAGCAAATCGTTTTATGCTGCTGCACTCGCGCCACTCGGTTACCGAGTCATGCGCGAATTTTCGTTCAATGGGCAAACGATGTTTGGCATGGGCATCGATTCCGCCGACGGCCCCAAGATCGACACATGGTTCATTGCAGGCCCCTCGGAATACGGCGAGTCTGTGACCCGCGGTTGCCATTTGTGTTGGCGTGCTCCGAATCGCGCCGCAGTGGATGCGTTCTATGCCGCAGCCATGGCCAACGGCGCGAAAGACAATGGCGAACCGGGCGTTCGGGCGCACTACCATCCGAACTACTACGGTGCGTTTGTGATTGATTTAGACGGCAATAACGTCGAAGCGGTGTGCCACGCGCCTCAGTGACCAGCGACTGTGATCAACACTTCGAAATAGGGTTTGCCGATCTATGTGAACAAGACCAGCGCCACACGCTGACTTAGCATTGCCCGATTGGCGCGTCACGAGCCCAACGACGGGCTCAGGGCGAGCGAGGCTAAAACGCAGCGCATGCGGTAGTAGTAATCACAGCATCACGTGCTTGGTCATCACATCAAACGGCGTCTTCGGCGCGCCGTAAAAGCTCTCTGTTTCGAAGTAGTCATTCCATTGATGCTCGGCGAGCACAGCCAAATACTGCTCACCCATCGCTTCGGTCGGAAATCGCCAAACGCAGAAAAACTGCGTGCGCTCGGTGCTCTCGGGATTAATGTTTTCAGCCCACGCAATGGATTCAGCTTTCACTCCCAAGCGCAATCTTGTAGCAGCGCTGAGTTTGCTCAGATACGCGGTACGCGCGGGGCGCGAGAGCGCGAGCCATTGTTCGGTGGGTCGCCAGATGCCAACAAAGACCTGCATGCGAATCGATCTCCTGAAAAATCTTGCAACGAGTTAGCGCTGCACGCCAACAAAAAAAGCGCTGACCATGTGCGCCACGATTTCCTCACCTGAATAGCTGTTGCCACGTTGCATGTAATCGAGCGTTGGATCACACGAGCGAGCGTAGATTGCGGTCACGATGAAATCCGTTGGCAGCGCAGGATTGAGTGCGTCCTCGGATTTGGCTTGTTCGACTAGCGCCGACAGATTTGCGTTCAACGTAAACAGCGCCGCGAGGTATGCCTCGTCCGTAAGCAAACTTTGCTCCAGCGCGCCGTTGGTGGACGGCAGGTGCGGAATGCTGCCAGCGAGCCGCTCCACGAGCACCCAGCGCAGCATGATGCGTAATTTTTCGATGGCGGGCAGCGCGGCGGCAACGCGCTCAAGTTCGGCGTTCGTGCGTTCAAAAAGCCGGGTCATGGTGCGCGCCGCGAGCTTCTCTTTTGACGGGAAGTGCTTGTAAAGGCTGGCTTTGGCGATGCCAACCTCAGCGGCAACCACGTCCATCGTCATCTCTTCGTAACCCATTTTCCCAAGGAGCTGGTGTGCGGCGTCGAGGATGGCCTCTTCACGCATTTCGAGTTGACGCAAACGATAAGGGGTAGCCATATTTGACTTCTCGGTCAAAATATGAACTAATAAGTTCAAGTTTCGAACGAACGGTTTAATTTAGAACTTCCAGTCTAGCCCAAAACCACCGATCGATGCTCATTTTTAACCTCTAGGAGTTTCATTCATGTTTGCAAAGTCCCTCAAAGTCACCCTGTCCACCCTTGCGTTTGGTCTGGTTTCAAGCAGCGCCATTGCCGCCGCCCCCGGAACAGTGGTCGACGTAGCCGTTGCCAATGGCAACTTCAAAACCCTGGTCGCCGCTGTGAAAGCCGCCGGTTTGGCCGAAACGCTCTCTGGCAAAGGCCCATTCACCGTGTTCGCGCCAACGGACGCGGCGTTTGCGAAGCTTCCAGCCGGCACGGTTGACGCGCTGCTGAAAGACATCCCCAAGCTCAAAGCCATCCTGACGTACCACGTGGTCGCAGGAAACGTCATGGCTAAAGATGTCAAAACCGGCATGGTCAAGACCGTTAACGGCGCAAGCCTTGACGTGAAAGCCAGCGCCGCTGGTGTCACGGTTGACGGCGCGAAGGTCACCGCCGCCGACGTGAAAGCTTCGAATGGCGTCATTCACGTCATCGACACCGTCGTATTGCCGAAGTAACTCGGCAGACAGTCTTTGCGGTCAGCGCGTGGTTTTGTCGCTGACCGCACAGCTCTTTTTTGGATAGTTGAAATGGCCACTGAGAGCCGTCGCCAGATAAGGCCGCTCACCTCAAATTCGATCATGGAGTTCGTATGAAAAAATTTCTTGGATACATCGCGGCTGCGGCCACATTCTCGCTTCTGGCTGCCTGTGGATCGGATGACCATCCGCCAGAGCCACCAAAACCTGTTTCAATTCTGGCCACGGCGCAAGCCACGCCGGATCTCTCTTCACTCGTTGCAGCGGTACAGTTTGCGAGCGACAACAACGATTTGGTTAATCTACTGGGCGCAGCGGGCACCCTAACCGTATTCGCGCCGACCAATGCGGCGTTTGACAAGCTAGCGGTCACGCTCACGGGAAACAAGAACGCCAAAGCGGCCGACATCTTGGTGCCCGACAATAAAGCACTTGTCAAAGCAGTGCTGCAGTACCACGTGCTAACGAGCGTTGTGAAGGCCGCTGACATTCCACTGGGCAAAGCGATTAGCCCGGCAGCCGGCGGCATTTTCAAAATCGAGCTGGAGAACAGTCGTCCGACCATCACCGACGGCAGAAATCGCAAGTCAATCATCACCAAAACCGATATTTTGGCTAGCAACGGCGTCGTCCACCTGATCGACACCGTGCTACTGCCGGCTGACAAAACCATCGTCGCGACAGCCGGTGCGTTGGCTGGCTTCACGAGTCTTAGTGACGCACTCAAATTTGCGAGCAATGACGGCGATCTAGTCGCCTTGCTCTCAGGCACCGGACCATTCACCGTTTTCGCTCCGACTAACGCCGCGTTTGACGCTCTAGCCAAGGAGCTCACCGGTTCCAGCACCGCGACTGCGAAAGACATTTTGGTGCCTGATAAGAAAGCGCTCGTCCGCTCGGTACTGCAATACCATGTGCTTGCAGCTCGTGTGTTGAAGGCCGATATCGTGCCAAACACCGCCATCAACACGGCACTGGCTGGCAAGAGCTTCACCATTCAAGCCAGCGCCGCGGCAGTCACCATCACCGACGGCCGCAACCGCATTGCAAACATTGTCGACACCGACGTTCTGACCAGCAACGGCGTGATTCACGTGATCGACAAAGTGATTTTGCCCGCGCTCTAAACCAGCGTGTCGCTCTAGCCAAAAACGCCGCCTTCGGGCGGCGTTTTGCTTGGTAGCGCAATGCGTAAAAAACATACAATACGCACATGCAGAAAATCACCTCAACGGACTTCGTGCGTAACGCGCGCTCAGTGCTCGACGCGCTGCCCGCCGAGGGCGAAATCATTATTGAGCGGCACGGCGTTGAGGTGGCGCGCCTGTCAAGCATTCGCGCGCCGATGACAGTTGAACAAGTATTTGCGCTACACGCTGGCAAAAACGCTCCGGCAGACGACACTTGGTACGAAGACTGTCGACGCTTGGACGACGAGCCTCGCGATCCCTGGGCCGCTGCGGAGTCGGCGACTAGCACCAAGCCTTCGGCCAAACCTTAGCGTGGCCGCTGTCACCGGAACGCCGCGCGGCGACGTGGAGCGCCAAGATCGAGCGGTGCTCGGCGCGCTCATCGACACCAGTGTTTGGATCGCCATCGAGAGAAACGAGATTAACGCCAACGGATTGAGCGAAACGGCTCGTGGTTTGTTGGCGTTTACGAGCCCCATTGTTGTGGGGGAAATCAAGCACGGCGTCGAGCGTGCGCTCACCCCGGTGCAGCGAAAATCACGACAGGACGCACTCGATTCGATCATGCGACACCCGGTGATTGCCATTGACGCCGCCGTTGCCGTACAGTGGGGCGTGTTGTCGGCTCAGCTATTCATGCAAGGCGCGACACGACGACGCAGCCAAGACCTTTGGCTCGCGGCTACGGCCATCGCGCGTCAGCTTTGTTTGATCACACTCAATCCCCGTGACTTTAACGATATTCCCGGTCTTTTAATTCTTGTTCCACCCCGCAAGCCTGCGCTCGGCGCTGCGCTATCGCCCCAAACTCTATGAGCAAAATTCTCCTCTCGCTTCCCGTTGGCCAAAAAGTTGGCATCGCTTTTTCTGGTGGCTTAGACACCTCCGCCGCCTTGGCTTGGATGCGTCACAAAGGCGCCATTCCCTACGCCTACACCGCCAATTTGGCGCAGCCCGATGAGAGTGATTACGACGATATACCGCGCAAAGCCATGGCCTACGGCGCGGCGGGTGCGCGTTTGATCGATTGCCGCGAAGCCTTAGTTAACGAGGGTTTGGTGGCTCTGCAATGCGGCGCGTTTCACATTTCAACGGCCGGACGCACTTACTTCAACAGCACGCCGCTCGGGCGCTGCGTGACGGGCACCGTGCTCGTGAAAGCGATGCAGCAAGATGATGTGAACATCTGGGGCGATGGCTCGACCTACAAAGGCAACGACATCGAGCGCTTCTATCGCTACGGCTTGATGGCCAATCAAAATTTAAAGATTTACAAGCCTTGGCTTGATCGTGATTTTGTGCGCGAATTGGGCGGGCGCAAAGAGATGAGCGAATGGCTCAATGCCAACGGTCACGATTACAAAATGAGTACCGAAAAAGCGTACTCCACGGATTCAAATATTTGGGGTGCCACACACGAAGCCAAAGATTTGGAATTCCTCTCGAAAGGTTTGCGCATCGTCAATCCCATCATGTCGGTGAAGCATTGGGACCCAACCGTCGAAATCAAAACCGAAGAAGTAAGCATTCGCTTTGAAGAAGGCTTCCCTGTTGCGATCAACGGCAAAACCTTTGATGACCGAATCGCACTCGTGCTGGAAGCCAACAAAATCGGCGGTCGCCACGGTTTGGGCATTTCGGATCAAATTGAAAATCGCATCATCGAAGCCAAGAGCCGCGGCGTGTACGAAGGCCCAGGCATGGCGCTCTTGTTCATCGCCTATGAGCGCTTGATCAGCGGCATTCACAACGAAGGCACGATCGACAATTACCGCACACTCGGTCGCAAACTCGGACGTTTGCTCTACGAAGGTCGCTGGTTCGATCCGCAAAGTTTGATGCTCCGCGACACGCTACAAAAATGGGTCGGACGCGCCGTTACGGGCGAAGTCACACTCGAGCTGCGCCGAGGCGACGACTACACGATCCTCGACACGACGAGCCCGAACCTCACCTATCACCCCGAGCGATTGTCGATGGAGCGCGTCGAAGACGAAGCGTTCTCGCCGCTCGACCGCATCGGACAATTGCACATGCGCAATCTTGATGTGACGGATTCAAGGGATAAGTTAGGCATCTACGTTAAAAGCGGCGTGTTGCCCAGCGGAACAGGCGCTTCGCTGCTGATTGAGGACAAATAGCGGGCGAGCATCAATGACGCGCAACGTGCGCTCGTTTTAGCGGATCTAGGCGCTACCGAGCCCCACGGCAAGCGGCAACTATGACCAGAGCTCAAGCATGACTGATAGTGATCGCACGATTAAGGGGGGCAATAATGGCGGTACAGAGATCACTCTACGACGTGTTAGGCCTTACTACCAGCGCCAGTAGCGACGCGATCCGCGAGCGTGCGGATGCGATGTTGCTCAAACTGCGCAGTGCGCCCGTAACGGATGATGCCGGCAACGAGCAAAAATTTGTGGCGTATGCGAGAGAAACGCTTTGCGATCCGATCAGGCGCGCGAAGTACGATAAATCGTTGCGCGAACGGGTGGCATCGCTGCAACCCAAGGCCAGTCGATCCAACGCTGATCGAGATGCATCGGGTTCGATCGGTTCGTCGGCAAGCACATCCCTGCGTTGGATCGCAATGGGCCTCGCAGCGCTGGCCATTGCAGGGCTGCTCGCATTTGTGACGGCAAAAAAACGGGCATCAGCGCCATCCACGGCACCCGCGTCAGCGACACCCATCGTGCAGACGGGAGCACCCAATCCACAACCTGCTCCCGCTAAAGTGAGTGAGCCTGCATCCTCTGCGACTCCCAACGCCGAGTTCACAGCAAGCGAAATTTTCAAGATGAACGAAGGCTCGGTCGTCGTCGTGCGAGGCGGAGGCGGGATGACCGGTAGCGACAGCGCTTCGTCGCAGGGTAGCGGCGTAGTGATCGCTGAGGGCGAAGTCGTCACCAATTGCCACGTTGCGGGTTCGGCCAGAGAAATTACCGTACGCTTGGGCACACAGTCCCTACCGGCAAAAGTGCGCTATCGTGATCAAGGTCATGACCTCTGCCAGCTCACGGTGGCGGGGCTCAAAGCGCAAGCGGTAAAAATTGCCCCTGTGTCGTCGCTATCGGTAGGAAGCAGGGTCTACGCAATTGGTGCACCCCAAGGGCTAGATTTGTCGCTCTCCGATGGCGTTGTTTCGTCACTGAGGCCGTTTAGCGGCTCGACCGTCATTCAGACAACGGCTGCGATTTCACCGGGGTCGAGTGGTGGTGGATTGTTTGACAGTAAAGGTCAACTGGTTGGCGTCACGACATTTCAAATGCGCACGGGTCAAAATCTCAATTTTGCTGTACCCTCCGACTGGATTGAGCTTCTTGCCAAGCGCGACGGCAACACCGATTCGCTGCTGCCCCAAAGCGCGACAGCACCACCGCCGGCTCCGGCAATCGCTGGGGCGGGACCAGTGAGCGCTGAGACCGAGAATCGACGTCGATTGTTAGTAGGCAAATGGGATTGTCACAGGGGTGCAAAGGCGGAGAATCGGCAAATTCAGTACGAGTTTGCGTCAGACAATACGATGACGTTGCGCACAAAAAAACCCAATGCCGAATGGGATGCAATTGTGGGGCGCTTCCGCTTGGTCTCGGAGTCAACCTTGATTTTGGACGACCCCCACGCGCAGCCGTCCCAAGTCGCGCTCAGACTCGTACAAATTAGCAGCACCAGCGCCGTCTTGGAATGGCAAATGGGCGAGCGCGCCGTGCACTACTGTTCGCGCTAGGGAGACGCTGATTAAACGCCCATCGCGCATTGCAAAAACATCGTAAAAGTGCACCCGGCACATCCAGCAACGCTGGCGATTGCTAACGGAAATCTGGGTCGCTCATTCAGTCACTCACCGGCAACATCGATTTCACGCAAAGTCGCACAATGGAACGACAGAAACTCCGCGCAGGAAAGCTCACATCGGCTGGCTACGACGAGCGCAGCAGGGTGATGGAAATTGAGCTGGCCAACGGCGACGTGTTTGAGTACAAAGGTGCCTCTCCCGAGCTGTTTCGACAACTCACCGCGTCGCCCTCGCCCGCTTCGTTTTTCGAAGACAAAGTCGACGAGCAATTCAGCGGCAAACGACTCGCAAAATCATCAAAATCCAGCGCCGCAGACGCGTTTGATTTGTTGTTCGGGAAAGAGTAGCCCGCAAACGTGTGGATGGCAGCCATCCTTTTCGTGAAAAGTAGGATTGTCGGCCCCCCCCCCACCAATCGGATGGGGAGGAAAGCCGCGGCTTTCAAATTTCAAGCTAAGCGCGAATCCCTTTCAACATCGCATCAAATTCCGCCATCGTGAGTTTGCCGTCCTTGTCGATGTCGTATTTGTCGAATTGCTTGGCGGCTTCTGGATCAAACTTTTCAAGCTCGGCTTTGCTGATCGCGCCGTCGGCGTCGCTGTCGATGCGGCGAAACAGCGTCTCCGTACTGGTGCCGGGCGTAGGTGCTGTGCTTTGCGTTGCCGGGGGTTGTGCGGCTGGCATCGGTTCTGATTTCTGTGCGTAGGCGCTGCCCGCGCCGAGGCCCAGTAACGCGGCCAGTAGCGCTGCGGCTGCAAGCGGTTGAGCCCTTGATCTAGGCTCTTTCAATGTGATGCGATCACGAGATTGCGAGATTGATTTCTGCATGCGTGTGATTCCTTCAATTGCAAAACGGGAAACCCGTGATGGTGTGTCTGCAGGGTTCGTGCCAGGCAGTGTTCGACATGCCTAGTCGCCTTATTTAATAAGGGATTGCGCGCAATGGTGTGATCAGAAAAACATATCTATCGGGAGCGACAATGCCCTCATTTTGTCGCCGTCGCCGGACAAAAAAAGTTCCTCATTCGCATGCGAAATCTGCAATCCACCGCATGTGGCGAATTGCGCGCTTTTAAGCGGCGTTGTCGTTGAGCGACAAGTGAACGGCGAGCGACTTTCGGACGAGCCGTGATCTCACTCGAGCGGATCGAGGGGAAGTTTAGAGTCTGTAAATAAACTTTTTCTATTAATGCCAATTTAAATATGGCCTACATAGACAAAATGCTATTTTTCAAAACTTACTAAATAATTCCTTTACGCCTTATTTTAATTGGCGTCAAAGCCTAAAGTTGAACTGAAAGTGACAAACCACTCGCGTCAGATGTGGAAGCTGAGTGCTGGCCCACCAGCGCGGCGATTTCGCGCAAAATCGCACAATGGACAGACAAAAACTCCGCGCCGGAAAACTCAAATCCGCTGGCTACGACGAGCGCGCTCGCTTGATGGAAATCGAATTCGCTAACGGCGATGTGTTTGAGTACAAGGGCGTTTCGCCTGAACTATTTCGGCAGCTCATCGCGTCGCCCTCGCCCGCCTCGTTTTTCGAAGACAAGATCGATGAACAATTTAGCGGCAAACGGCTCGCCCGATCATCGAAGTCCAGCGCCGGAGACGCGTTTGATTCGTTGTTCGGAAAAGAGTAGCCCGCACCTTGTGGGAGCGGTTCCACCGCGATCAACGTATCGTGACAAACGCCCGTCATCGAAACGACCCGCACTTCCCCAGGTACACACTGCTTTTACTGCACGGCTAATCGCGGTGGAACCGCTCCTACAGGCTGCTGCGCCTGCGCCGTTTACACTTGCACTTTCGCCCGCGCGCGACCATTCGCCTTGTAAACACTATGCCATCTTTCGACACCGTATCCGAACTCAACTGGGTTGAGATCAAAAACGCGTTGGATCAAGTCAACAAAGAAGTCTCGACGCGCTTCGATTTCAAAGGCTCGGATTCGCGGATCGAACTGAGCGAAAAAGACAAAACGTTTACCGTGTTTGCCGACGACGATTTCAAGTTGTCGCAGGTCGACGAAGTGCTGCTCAACAAATTCGCCAAGCGCGGCGTGGATTCTCGCTCGATTGAAAAGGGCAAGGGCGAAAAAATCGGTGGCGACAAGATGAAGCGCGTTGACAAACTCAAAGAGGGTTTGGAATCTGACATGGCCAAAAAAGTAGTGAAGCTTTTGAAAGACAGCAAGCTCAAGGTCACCGCCGCGATTCAAGGCACCAGCGTTCGCGTGACCGGCGCCAAGAAAGACGATTTGCAAGCCGCGATGGCGCTCATCAAAAAAGACTTCACCGAACTCCCGATTCAGTTCAACAATTTCCGAGATTGATATGAATGCTTGGTCTGTGCGATTGTGCGTAGTTTGCTTGACGGCTTTGATGCTCGGCTGCCAACCCGCAAACCCGCCACCCACGCCGCTGCCGACCAAAGACAAAACCATTGATAAAGTCAAAGACGACGTCGACAAATCGATGAAGCAAGTGCAAGACAAGATCGACGCCGAAGACCCGCAAAAGAAAGGTTACTGATTCATGAAATGCTTGAAATTCATTGCCGCTTGTTTGGGAGCGCTGTTGGCCTCCGTCGCAATCGCGCAGTCAGCGCCTGCAATGGGTGTTGCCGCTGCTGCAGGTAACAGCAGCAGCGACACATGGCTCCGTGACGGCGATCGCGTGTTTTTTCAGTACTCGGTCTACAACAAGCATTGGACCAAAAACCCGGAGCACGTGAATCGAAATCACCTGCTGAATTTTCAAATTCAATCGAACTACGACCGTGTTTGGGGCGCTGACAAAACGCTGTTTGGGTTTGCCCACTTCAAAAACTCGTTCGGTCAACCGTCGCAGTTTTTGTACTGGGGTCAGCAGTGGGATTTCAACGATTATTTCTACGCGAAAGTGTCGGCCGGATTGCTGCACGGCTACAAGGGCAAGTACAAAGACAAAATCCCGTTCAATAAATTGGGCGTGGCGCCAGCGATCCTCCCAACGCTCGGAATGCGCTACAAAAACGCAAGCGTTGAAGCGATCATTTTGGGCAACAGCGCGCTCATGATTGGCGTTGGTTACACGTTCTAGATTTCAAGAGTTTCGCCATGCCGCTACGCCCCGGATTTACCGTTGAAACCATGAAAAATCGCGGGGTTGGCAAGTTCCCCGGCCTCATCGGCGTGGAGCTCATCTCGCTTGAAGAAGGTTTGCTCAAAGCGCAGCTCAAAGTGCGCGAAGAAGTCCTCGCCCCGAATGGTTTTTTGCATGCCGCCACCGTCGTTGGCTTGGCCGACACGATGTGCGGCTACGGCTGTATCTCGCACCTGCCGGAAGGTGCCGCAAACTTCACCACGGTAGAGCTCAAAAGCAATCACCTAGGCACCGCCCGCGAAGGCACCATCGAAGTTGAAGCTCGTCCCGTGCATTTGGGCCGCACCACTCAAGTGTGGGACGCGGTGGTCAAGCATCAAGAGACGGGAAAGACGATTGCGCTATTTCGTTGCACGCAGATGGTGTTGTGGCCTTAGCGCTTCGCGCAGGACGAGAGGACGAAGGACGAATGACGCGAGCAGATGGCGAAGTGGACGTTGCTACGCGGAAGCCAGCCGCCCCCGTTCGTGGTGAGCCTGTCGAACCATAACGGCAGTAGAAGCGGCGCGCTTCGCGCAGGACGAGAGTGGCCTGCGGCCAAGGACGAGAAGACGACGCTGCGCTAGGACGAATAACGCGAGCAGATGGCGAAGTGGGCGTTGCTACGCGCAAGCCCGCCGCCCCCGTTCGTGGTGAGCTTGTCGAACCACAACGGCAATAGAAGCGGCGCGCTTCGCGTAGGACGAGAGTGGCCTGCGGCCAAGGACGAGAAGACGACGCTGCGCTCGGACGAATGACGCGAGCAGATTGCGAAATTGGCGTCGCTGCGCGACGGCTCCACCTCCCCGTTCGTGGTGAGCCCGTCGAACCATAACGGCAATAGAAGCGGCGTGTTCGCAAGAGCGAACCACCCCGTCCCTCAAAGCCCAATTGCATCCAACCGTCCATGCTCAACGAACTAATCGCCGCACTCCAAACAGCCGGAATCACCATTCCCGCGGGCCCCATCAGCATCGACCACTACGGCGATTCACCCGAGCTCTCCGCTTCATTGATCGAGCTCATCCGCAGCGGAGCAAAGCGCTCGGGAACAATCAAGTCTTGTAAGGTGCCTCGGGAAAACTCCAGTCAGACGGCAAATTCAGCTCACGCACTTCTAAGAAGTTAAACTCTCACGTCTCGATCATCACACGTTAAACCTTTCTGCTATATCGCATGTTCAAATTCGAATGGGATGTTCAAAAAGCAGCAAGCAACTTGTCGAAACACGGTGTGTCGTTCGACGAAGCGTTGAGCGTTTTCGGCGACGGGCGAGCACTGACTTTTTCCGACACTGATCACAGCGAACTTGAGGATCGAAGTCGAACTTACGGAGTCTCAAACAAGGCGCGCCTCTTGGTGGTAGTCCACACCGAGCGTCGCAGTGGCATTCGAATCATTGGCGCGCGAAAGGCAACACGATATGAAAAAGGTATCTATGAAAATGGCTGATCAAGATATTCCCGAATTGAAGCGCGATGAACTAGGCAAAGGCGTACGGGGTAAGTACCTTAAACACTTTTCGCAGGGTAGCAACGTCGTGGTGCTGCAACCCGAAATTCAAAAGGCTTTCCCAACCTCCGAGGCCGTCAACAAGGCGTTGGCAAGCATGTTGGCCTTCGCACAAGAAACGCAGGGCTTAACGGTTCGCTCAAGCCGGACGCCGCGCAAACGCGCCGCCGCATAGCTTCGACGTTAGGCGTCAGAACCCATCACCTATGCGTGTCGCAGTCTTGGCTTCCGGCGAGGGTAGAACTCTTCAGTCATTGATTGATGCTATTCAAACTGGTGCGTTGCTCGCTCAGATTTGCTTGGTCATATCAAACAACCGAGACTCAGGAGCACTGCGCCGCGCACGTGAATCGAGTATTCCGACTGCATATCTCAGTCGCACAACGCATCCTGATGAAGGCGATCTAGATGCGGCCCTCCACGATGCCTTGGAGAACAGTAACTGCACGGTGGTCGTACTTGCCGGCTACATGCGCAAGTTGGGTGCAAAAGTGCTTAGTCGCTACGCCGGATCAATTCTCAATCCACATCCGTCACTGCTGCCGAGGCACGGAGGCCAAGGAATGTACGGACAAAGAGTGCACGAAGCAGTGCTAGCGAGTGGGGACTCGGAAACAGGCGTGTCTGTACACTTTGTCGATCAAGGCTACGACACGGGCAAAGTAATTTCTCAAGCAGTGATTGCTGTCGAAAGGGGTGAAACCATCGAAAGCCTCGAACAAAGAGTTCGCATGCTTGAGCGGCGGTTGCTCTGCCGAACCCTTCAGGAACTCTCGCTCAACACACGTGCGACTGGGCCTAACGCGTAGCTCAAGCCGAGCACAACGGCAAATTCCACAAATGAACCTTCTCAACCTCCTCGCCTCCGGTCCAACCACCTTCCACGGCGAGGGTATCAACCACGAGCAAGAGAAGTTCAATGGGGCACTACGCGTTCAACCGATTGAGGGCGGCATTGCGGTGCTGCTCAGCTACACGGCAACGCTCAAGACAGGCGCCGTCATGCACAGCGAGTCCACCCTACTCGGCATGGGAGCTGACGAAAAACTTAGCCTTTGGCCGGTGATGTCTGAGCTGCCGGTGGTGCTGCCGCACACCGAAGTGACGAGCAAAACTGAACCCGGACGCTACACGTTGGCTGTGTTTGCCAGCGGTCCGCGCGACGACGATACTGCGTTTCGCGAGGAGATCACGATTCAGATCAACGAAGAGGGAAGCATCGTTTACTCACACGCCTGGGGCTTGCCGGGCGGCCAATTTGCGGAGCGTTCGTCATGTACCATGATGCCGCACTCGGCCTAGGCCCGCGCAAAGTTACGCCGCTCAAAAACTTCCGTGACAACCCTCCATCGCCTCCTTCGAAAACCCTTCTTCGGCAGATTTGAAGTGCCGTGGGTGTGGCCTGTAGAGGAAGATCAAAAGTCTTGGGAACGTGTTTCGTTCGCCAATCCATCGGGCGCGAGTCTGTCGGGGCTGTGGGGCGCTGCGCTTGACGAGCCCATCGGAACGCTCGTGCTGGCTCATCCAATGGGCAAGGCGGCAAAGGGCTTTTGGCTGAAGCAAGGTCATGCCAGTTTGTTTCGCCGCTCTGGCTTGAACGTGCTTGTGTTTGATGCCAACGGCTTCGGCGAGAGCCCTGCAACTTCGTTTGACTACCCGGCTGACATTCTTGCCGCAGGACAATGGGCGCAATCACGCACGCCGAAATTGAACGTCGGACTGGTCGGAGCATCGTTCGGCGCGGGATGGGGGCTGTGCGCCTTGGCACGCGCCGGAAGCCCTTTCAAACTAGCCGTGCTCGAAGCCGCGTTCCCTACCCTTCCCGAATTCTGGAAGCACTACCCCGTGGCGCAAGCCGCCCTCAAAACATCGAAGATCGTTTGGCCATCGCTGGAGCGAAAACTTCGCCCAGAAGCCGAGGCACCCAAGGTCTTGGGGCATCCCTCGGCGCTGCTGATCTACGGTGAAAAGGACAAGTACACACCGCCAGAACACGGCCAGCGATTGATGCGAGCATTTGGCAGTGCCGCCGATACGCAGTTGTTAGTGTTGCCCGATGTGGAGCACACGTTTGCCTACCGCGACGCCGCAGATGCTTACACCGCGCGAGTCATTCCGTTCTTGAAGCAACTGCGCCAAAGTGCAGCCTGAGGTGTTGCTCAGGCGCTGCGCCAACGAAACGGTCTAAGTAACGATCTAACAATCACGGAGCAATTCGTTGACCATCCTACACACGGCCCGCATGCGTCTGGAGCCCATTGCCGAGCGGCACTTCGAGGGCTTGTATGCAATGGACCAGATCCCCGAGGTCATGCGCTACATCAGCGGCACACCCGCCACCCGAGAACAAACCACCGCTGCGGTTAGCCGTATCGGGCGCTGCTGGGCTGCATGGGGCACCAGCTGGTGGGCGTTCATCGAGCCGACGACGGGTCGCTTGGCTGGGGCGGGCTGCATTCAATACGCACGCCGCGAGACCGAACTCCCAGCTGATCTGGACAGCTTGCGCGTGAACCCACTTGAGATCGGCTGGCGACTGCATCCCGACTTCTGGCGCAAGGGCTTGGCCACCGAAGCGGCGCAGCGTATGGCCGCGTTCGCGTTTGATGAGCTTGCCGCGCCAGAATTGATCGCTGTGCGCCATCCTGAAAATTTGGCGTCGGCTAACGTGATGGATCGGCTCGGCATGCGCTATCGGGGGATAGAGACTTGGTACGGCGAGCTGGGGGCGACCCACGTGATCGGACGCGATGAATGGCTAGGCGCCAAATCGCGCAAATGTCTTGAGTCGGCACGATAGCGAGAGAAATTATCCTGTTCCAGCGAGTTGGTCCGGCAGGTGCTTGGCGTCTGATCGAACACGGTTCGCATGAGCGCCGTTCGTGGTGAGCAGGATATTTGCCCGCACTGACAGCATTGGCACCGAACGGGATCGCCGACACTGACAAATAACTGCTCTACACTTCAAGCCACCAGTGTCAACCCACAGTGGAGTCGATCGATGGCGAAACCACGTAACCAGCCGGATCGGGAGGAGCGTATCCTCTTCGAGATTGTTGTTGACGCCTACAACGAAACGGAGCGAGCTATGGGGTGGTACTACTACCTTCAAAACACGCTACAAATGCCGTTCACAGCGAAGTGCAGGTCTGCGCTTGCAACGTCGCCGCTCAAGAGCGGTGACGAATTGGATGTCATCGCCATGGCAACCGAGGACGAGTGCATGTCCGAGGTATTTGTAGTGGTTAAGCTCGGCGCGTCCGAACTGGCTGTGCCATTGGCGCAGCTTGAATGCACGGCAGCAGACGAGGCAACACTTGAGGCCGTCGCCGACTGGCACTATTGGGTTGCGCGCGGCTATCAATACTGAGTGCGCTTGCGCCATCGATGTGCGTCACTCAAGCATTTTGACTGGCCGAATCCTTCGTAGAATTCGGGCCTTACGATTAAAAGGAGCGGGCCTGTGGGCGTTGACATCGACAAACTCACCGAATCAGAACTGGTTGATCTCAACAACCGAGTGGTTGCGCGCCTACGGTTTCTGCAACAGATGCGCGCACACGCTTCGATGCTGGCATTTAGTCTCGGTGAGCGTGTTTCGTTTCAACCCGAAGGTCATCCGGTTCTCTTAGGGATCGTCACGAAGTACAACCGAAAATCTGTCACCGTCATCACTGAAACCGGACAGCACTGGACGGTCGCGCCAACGCTGCTGACAAAGGCCAAACCAGCGCGGGAGCGCGCATCGGAAGGCGCGCAAGTCATCAATCTTGCCAAGAAGTAAATGCGAGTGTGCGGCGCGGGCTATTACGAGTATTTTCGGCGAAGTAGTTCGCCAAAAACCAGGATGCGATGCCGGTGGCGATTTAATCAGCGTTTCCCTAGCGCTCAACGCAATCGTTGCGCCGTCCACGAAAATGAAACCGCAAGATGACAACTGCTAGTTTGATTCAGATCGCTCGGACGCTAAGCGAATCGGTGAATTTGCTTCATCCATCTCTTCCCGTCACCCACACCCTCAACCCGCTGGACTACGCCTGGGCACCGCACGAGGCTTATCTGCGTAAATTTGGTAACGGCAAGAAGCGGGTGATTTTCATGGGGATGAATCCGGGGCCGTTTGGGATGGTGCAGGTCGGGGTGCCGTTTGGTGAGGTGAATGCGGTGCGCGATTGGATGAAGATTGTCGCGCCCGTTGCCCAACCGAAAACGCCGAATCCGCATCGACCGATTGAGGGGTTTGATTGCGTGCGCTCTGAAATTTCAGGGCAGCGATTGTGGGCGCTGTTTTCTGAGCGATTTCCCAATGCGGAGGATTTTTTCCATGATCATTTTGTGTTGAACTATTGTCCGTTGGCGTTTTTCGACAAGGCTCGAAACGTGACGCCCGACAAAATTCCCAAGGCGGAAACCGCGCCACTGTACGCTGCTTGCGATGAGCATTTGCGGGCTTGCGTTCGCGCGCTTGAGCCCGAGTGGATTATTGGCATTGGGAAGTTTGCGGAGGCGCAGGCGCGCTCAGCGCTGTCGGGCGAATTTCCGTCGCTCAAGATTGGTACCGTGCTACATCCGAGCCCGGCTAGCCCGATGGCTAATCGCGGTTGGTCGCCGCAGGCGGCGGCGCAACTCGCGGCACTTGGGCTTTGGTGAACGTAGGCTACCGCGATTGACGCCAAACCTGTTCGTTTGAGCGACAGATGTCCCGTCCGGTTCAGACTGAGTTTGTCGAAACCTTGTCGGCGCGCCACCGACCCAACGACCAGCTCAGGGCGAACGATTCGTAAGTCAAAAGTGTTGCGGTTAAACCACGCGCGGCTCGGCTTCGAGCTGCACGCCAAACTTGGCAAGCACATCGACTTGAATCATTTGGGCGAGCTGCCATAGCGAAGCGCCCGTTGCGCCGCCGTGGTTAACGAGCACTAGCGCATGCTTTTCGTGCACGCCCGCTCCATTGATCGTTCGGCCTTTCCAGCCTGCATGTTCAATGAGCCAACCGGCGGCGAGCTTTACGCCGTCTGGCGCAGGGTAGCGAGCCATCGTGGGATGTTTGGCGCTGAGTTCATCGGCTTTAACAACCGACACCACAGGGTTTTGGAAAAAACTACCGGCGTTTCCAATCACCGCCGGGTCGGGCAGTTTTCGTGAACGAATCGCGATCACGGCATTTGACACATCGCGGGCTGTCGGTGACGCTACTTTGTTGGCGGCGAGCTCCGATTGAATATCGCCGTACGTCACCCGCGCCGAAAACGTTTTTGACAGGCGAAAGTAAACGCGTGTAATCGCATACCGATCACGTTCGAGATGTTTAAAAATGCTGTCGCGATAGCCGAATGCACATTCGCCACGCGAGAACGTTTTGAGTTCGCCAGTGCGTAAATCTACAGCGACAACACGCTCACAACGTTCCTTGATTTCAACGCCGTACGCGCCGATGTTTTGTACGGGCCCAGCGCCAACATAGCCTGGAATCAGCGATAAGTTTTCGAGCCCACAAAGTCCGCGCTCAAGCGTCCAGAGCACGAAGGCGTGCCAAGGTTCTCCGGCCATGGCTTCGACCAGCGCAGAGGCGGCGTCCTGCTCGACAACTCGAATGCCAAGGGGCGCGATGTGGAGTACCGGCTCTGCGATGTCGGCAGTGAGCAGCAGATTGCTACCGCCGCCGAGGATGAACGGCCGTTCGTTTTTGCCGTGTTCGTTCGCCCAGCGTTGCAGCGCCGATTCGTCCGTGACCTCAGCAAACCGCTTCGCGTTGGCGGCAATGCCAAAGGTGTTGCGCCCCTTGAGCGAAACGTTGCTTTGGAATTCGAGAATGCTTTGAGCGTTAGTCAAACTGGCAAATTCGTCACAGCCGCAATGGGCTAGCGCGTGAGGGTAGCCGGTACGCCGTTGGGATACGCTTTGGCGATGATTTCGTTAATCGCGGTAATGCGATTGGCTGGAATCGGGTGCGAGCTCTGCCATTCTGGAACCCGACCCGCGCCGCCGGAGGCCTTTTCGAGAATCTGCATCACCCGAATCAGCGCGCGTGGGTCGTAACCCGCTTCGGCCATTAGACGCAGGCCGAGCCGATCTGATTCCAGCTCGTCATCGCGACCGTACTTCATCATTTGCATTTGCCCAACCATTTGGGCAACTTGGGCTGCGCCCATAGAGCCCGAGCCCACCGCAAATGCGCCAGTCATTCCTTGCGTCAAGTTATCTTTGGCGATGCGCTCGGCGCTGTGGCGCGCAATGACGTGTCCGACTTCGTGACCGAGTACGCCCGCCAATTGACCTTCAGTTTCCAAGCGACTGAGCAGCGCCATGGTGATGAAAATTTGTCCGCCGGGCAGCGCGAATGCATTAACGGTTCTCGAGTCAGCGAGCGTATGGAATTTAAACGGATAACCTGATTTCGCAGCCACCGATTGCGCGACGACTTTCGCGCCAACGGCCGACACCAATTGCCGAGCGCGAGCATCCTGAGTGATGCCGCCCATTTGCTGTGCCATTTGCGGTGCCGATTGCAAGCCCATCGCAATCTCTTCCTTGGGGCTGAGTCCGATGTATTGCTTTTCGCCCGTGATCGGATTGACGGTTGACGACCCGAAATACGAAAACAGAGAAAACGCGGCCATCAAGAGCGCGATGATGAGTTGAATTTTTCCCATGACTTACACCTTCTAAAGTCTTTGCTTGTAATCAGTTACCGGTAGCCGCGAAACGTGGACTTACGATCGCGCTCAAGCGCTTCGTAAATGCCGCCACACAAGGCACCGAAGAGCACATGAAACGCCAGCATGAACCAACTGCGATAGAAGAAAAATTCTGGAAAAAATCGGCTCATGGTGTAGGTGTTGATTGCGTAGAGCGCCAAGCCGAAAAGACCGCCACCGATCAGTCCGACCCAAAAGCCCCAGCGATGCAACGTAAACGAAATGAGGAACGCAAACACCAAGCCCAACACCAGATGAACGCCAATTCCGACGGCCAGCGCCGTTGTCGATGAGGTGATCTCAGGATCGAGCGCGTCTCGCCCCAATGCGATGGTGGCGAGTAAGCGCGGGAGCCCCAACGCGTTTTCGTGCAGATATTGCAAGACGCCCATGCCGGCGGCCAAGCTCACTGCGGCAGCGATGAAACCCGCAATGATGGCGGCGCGTTTATCCATTCCCTCTCTCCTCGATGATCCGTAGAGCGTAACTTTGTTTTTAACAAAAGACTGTGCGACCATTGTATTCGCGCCGCAGCGCCGCCACATGCACATTGAGTCAATAACGTTGAAGCAAGGAATCCCTATGGGCTGGTTTTCGAAACCCACCGCAATGATCTCGGCCGCGAGCGCGCTACCCGGCCGCACGCAAGCCATGCGCGTGCCATCGTCGCACTACGTCATAGGCTACCGTTTGGTCGCACCCTTTCCCGATGGCTCATCGGTGATTCAGTTTGCGATGGGATGTTTCTGGGGCGCAGAGCGCGAATTTTGGGAACAATCTGGTGTCTATTCAACGGCGGTTGGCTACGCTGGCGGCTTCACGCCCAATCCGACGTATCAAGAGGTCTGTAGCGGTGACACCGGACACGCCGAGGTCGTCTTGGTGGCGTTTGATCCAAGCAAGGTCAGCCTAGACGCGCTGCTTAAAGTCTTCTGGGAAGCCCACGACCCGACGCAGGGCATGCGGCAGGGCAACGATGTAGGCACGCAGTACCGCTCAGCCATTTATTGCTATGACAGCGCGCAGCGCGCTACCGTGGAATCGTCAAAAGCACGCTTTCAATCAGCGCTCGCGGCGAAGGGATTTGGCGCAATCACCACCGACATTCGTGGCGGCGCGGCGAATGAGCCGACCCCAGAGTTTTTCTACGCAGAGGAATACCACCAGCAATACCTCGCGAAAAATCCAGCGGGCTACTGTGGTTTGGCCGGGACGGGCGCGACGTGCGCGCTGCCGACTGGTGTAGCCGCCTGAGCGCGAGCACAGTCTAGGCTACCGCGTAAAGGCAACTTTATCAATATATGCCATATTAAAACAGGCGTTTATGACTAAAAATGTTCTTTTCAAAAGTCACTTTTATCTAGCTAAAGACCATATTTAATGAGGCGTTGCAACATACAGGCTGTTGCTCGTCATCAAAAGGTAACGCGACCTGATTCGTGTGTTGGCTCAGGGAACAAGCGGGCGCTAAGTTCAAACACTTCAAGCGACCAAAGCTCTGCACGTAAAGTCTGTATTTCTGACGCAGATTCCCGCAGATTTGACGCAGATTGACGCAGATTTTTTGCAGTGCATCTCGGTCGCGCCGCAGGTCAAAGTCAGGTTGGATGCGTACCTTTCTGACGAGGCTCGCTCGCAGAAATCTGCGGCCATCGGCGTCAAATCTGCGCGAATCTGCGTCAAGGAAAAGACCTCTAGGGGCCGTCTCCGATCGTTTTACGGGGTGAACAACCGAAACGAACTGATTGCCTGAGGCATCTTGCTAACCAGGATCTGCGAACGTTCGCTCAATGCTTATCGCTACGAGCAATGTTCAACAAACGCTCCACCTCTGCCGGATGGTTGATGAGGTTGGAGCGATGCCAGCGCCCCACCATGAACATCGTGAACGCGACGATCGTGCCGAACACGGTGATCGATGCAAACGCTGACAATCCCATCGCCGTGAGTCCGGTGTACAGCGCACCTAAAAACAAGATGCAGGCCTGTTCGTTAAAGTTTTGAACGGCAATCGAGCGCCCCGCACCCATGAGCAGGTGGCCGCGGTGCTGCAGCAGTGCGTTCATCGGCACCACCAAATAGCCACCGAACGCGCCGAGCAAAATCAGAAACGGAATCGCCACCCAAAGGCTGTCGATAAACACCATCGAAATAGCCGCCAAACCAATGCCGATGCCATAGGGAATGGTACTGGTCGCACGATCAAGGGTCATCCTAGACGATGCGATCACAGCCCCCACGGCGGTGCCCAAACCAACAACCCCTTGCAGCATCGCCGCTTGGCTGGTGGTGTAGGAGAGCGCCGCTGCCGCCCACGGAATCACGATGTAGCGCATGTTGCCAGCCACGCCCCAAAAGAGCGTCGTCGCGGCCAGTGAAATTTGCCCCAGCTTGTCGCGCCAGAGCCGTGTGTTGCATTCCCAGAATTCGGGTAGCAATTTGCTCGCTGCGGGCATTGGCTGCATCGCCACGCCAGTGTGTGGAATTCGCGAGTTAAAAATTGCTGCGATAACGTAGCCGAAAACGATCACAGTGATGGCAGCCTCAGGCGAGGTGTCGATGCCAGTATTAAGGTAGGGCACGTCCACGCCAAGCAACCATGCGCCAACTTTCGGCGCTACCAACACCCCACCAAGCGCCACGCCGAACACAATCGAGGCAATCGTCAAGCCTTCGATCCAGCCGTTGGCCTTCACCAGCTGCGACGCCGGCAATAGCTCGGTCAAAATGCCGTACTTGGCCGGCGAATAGGCTGCAGCGCCCAAACCGACAACCGAATACGCCAACAGCGGGTGGACGCCAAAGAGCATCATCAAACAGCCCACCACTTTGATGGTGTTAGCCACCAACATCACTTTGCCCTTGGGAAAGCGATCAGCAAACGCGCCCACAAACGGGGCAAGCACCACGTAGAAAAACGCAAACATCGGAATCAAGGCCGGTTGCTGCCATTGCGGCGCACCCGAGAGCTTGAGCATTTCAATGGCTGCAATCAACAGCGCTTGGTCGGCGAGCGAGCTGAAAAACTGCGCCGCCATGATCGTATAAAAGCCGCGCTGCATGCGCCAAAGTCCTCCTAGAAATCACATCGTGCAGTGCCATGGGCACTGCCCCGCGACGCCGTGCGCTTTGTAAGTGCGCTTGGACCGCAAATGCTGAGTTTGCATGGCCCTAGAACGTGCATCGAGGTGGAGAGTAGCATAGCCTCGTTTGCAAGCGTCGCGCCTGTGCGCTCCCACTATGCCCCGTCCCATCACTGCAACGATACATACGGCCGCCATGGCGCAAAACCTCGCCTTGGCTCGCGCCCAAGCCCCCGGCACCCGAAGCTGGGCAGTCATCAAAGCCGATGCCTATGGGCACAGCATCCAGGCGGCGTTTCAAGGTTTTTCAGACGCTGACGGTCTCGCGCTCATCGAAATCGAAAACGCCGTTCGGCTTCGAGAAATGGGCTGGACGAAACCCATTTTGTTGCTTGAGGGTTGCTACGACGCACTCGACTGGCGCGTTGCGGCGGAACACCGTTTGAGCTGTGTAGTGCACTGCGAAGAGCAATTGGCGATCCTTGAAGTCACGGCGCTGCCTCGTAAGGTCGATGTCTATCTGAAATTCAACAGCGGCATGAATCGACTGGGGTTTCGCCTTGAGCGGCTTCGCGACTGGGCGGCTCGAGCGCTGGGTAACGCGAGCATCGGCGAGGTGGTGCTGATGACGCATTTCGCCCGCGCCGATGAGCCCAACGGCTATGTCGAGCAATTGCGCCGATTTAACGAGGCGGCCGACGGCGTGCCGCTGGCTCGCTCGGTGGTCAACTCCGCGGCCTGCTTCGATTTTGAAAAAAGTAACGGCACGATGGGCTCGGCCGGACATTGGATTCGTCCCGGCATCATGCTCTACGGCGCGACACCATTTACCCATGCTGGCAAAGGCGCGGCGTCGCTGAAACTGAACGCCGCGATGACACTGAGCACCGAAATCATAGGCGTCCAATCGCTAGCAGCTGGCGACGCGGTGGGCTACGGTGCGACCTACATTGCGAGCAAGGCGGAACAGATCGCGATCATCGCTTGCGGCTATGCCGATGGCTATCCACGGCACGCCCCCACCGGCACACCGATTCTCGTAGGCGGAGTTCGCGCGCCGTTGGTGGGTCGGGTGTCGATGGACAAGATCACGGTTGACATCACCCAGGTGCCTATGGCTCGTGTGGGCACGCGGGTTGAGCTCTGGGGCCAGCAGTTGGCTGTGGATGAAGTAGCGAACCACGTTGGCACGATTGGTTACGAATTGCTCACGGCCGTGGCACCGCGAGTGCCGCGGCGTATTGTTTAGAGTTCCGAGGCTGTTATAACGGGGCGGCTTTGGCCGTGTCAACGCCCGCTACAATGTGTCCGTTAAAGCGGCGCACCGTGGCTGGCGGTGTTTTGCCGCACGACCTATCCACCAGCCGACTTAATTTAACGTCACCCGGATACGGACCGGAATCAATGGAGAGGATCACCAAATGAACAAACTCATCGCGCTGTTCGCAGCATTACTCGTAGCTGGCATCGCCTCGGCTGCAGTCAACGTTAACACCGCCACCAAGGCCGAGCTCGAAGCGCTGCCAGATGTCGGCCCAGCTCGCGCTCAAGCCATCATCGATTACCGCACCAAAAATGGTCCGTTCAAAACGGCTGAAGACCTGAAGAAAATTGACGGTATTGGCGACAAAAACTTCGAAGGCATGAAGTCGAAAGTCTCGCTCAGTGGCCCAACCAAGATCGATTGGGAAACCGCGAAGAAAGACGCTCCAAAAGCCGACGCAGGCAAGAAAGACGCCCCGAAGGCCGACGCAGGTAAGAAGGACGCGCCCGCTGCCGCCGCAGCCGCCAAAGAAGCGCCCAAAAAGGATGCAGCTGCCGCAGCCGCTCCAACCAAGGCCGCTGACAAGCCAATGACCAAAGAAGAAAAAGCAGCAGCCGACAAAGCTAAAAAAGAAGCTGACAAAAAGGCAAAGGCCGAAGAGAAAGCGAAGAAAGAAGCCGAGAAGAAAGCTAAAGCTGCTGAAGCCAAAGCAAAAAAAGAAGCCGACGCAAAAGCTAAGAAAGAAGCCGCTGCTAAGAAAGACGCTCCTTCGAAGGATGCCGCCAAGAAGGATGCGCCTGCTAAAGACGCTCCTAAGAAAGAAGAAGCGCCTAAGAAGCCTTAATCGCTTCCGCGTGACGCTAAAAACCCGCTTCGGCGGGTTTTTTATTTTGCGGCAGTGGGCGCAGTGCAGCGATTGGTCGTCAAGCGCTCCCATGAACCGCTCAAGTCATCATGGCGCTGCGCGTATCATCACGGTGCTTTTCGAGCGAAGCAAATTTATCGCCTCAAAACGCCAAGCTTTGCGTCATTCGTCATTCGTCCTTCGTCCTCCCCACCGAGCCATGTACCCCACCATCGATTCCACCATCGGCAACACACCCCTCGTTCAATTGCAACGCTTACCAGCGGCGTGGGGCATCGATCCGAGCAACGTAGTGCTTGGAAAGATGGAGGGTAACAATCCGGCCGGCAGCGTCAAGGATCGCCCCGCTTACTCGATGATCGTTGAGGCCGAAAAACGCGGCGACATCAAACCGGGCGACACCTTGATTGAGGCCACCAGCGGCAACACCGGCATTGCGCTGGCGATGGTCGCGGCGATGCGTGGCTACAAAATGAAGCTCATCATGCCTGAAAACCAATCGATTGAGCGGCGTCAATCTATGAAAGCGTACGGCGCGGAATTGATTTTGGTGAGCAAAACCGAGGGCATGGAGGGCGCGCGGGATTTGGCGTTTGCGATGCAAGCCAAGGGCGAGGGACGTGTGCTCGATCAGTTTGCCAACCCGGATAATCCGCTGGCGCATTACCGTGGCACCGGGCCAGAGATTTGGCAGCAGACAAACGGACGTGTGACTCATTTCGTGAGCGCCATGGGCACCACGGGCACCATCACGGGTGTGTCAAATTTTCTGAAAGAGCAGAACGAAGCGGTCTACATCATCGGCGCGCAACCCACCGATGGATCGAGCATTGCCGGCATTCGCAAGTGGCCCGAGGCGTACAAGCCTGAAATCTCGAAAAAAGCCCGTATCGATGCGGTTATCGAGGTATCGCAAGCCGACGCAGAAGCCATGACCCGAGAGCTGGCGGTGGTTGAGGGCATCTTTTGCGGCGTATCTGCCGCGGGTGCCTGCGTGATCGCGCTGCGCCACGCCAAGACCCTGAAAAACGCGACCATCGTGTTCATCGTGTGCGACCGCGGCGACCGATACCTCTCAACCGGCGTGTTCCCCAGCTAACCACACTGTAGGAGCGGTTCCACCGCGATTGGCTTGGACGACAGAACCTTGATCTTGGGGCCGATCACGGTGGAACCGCTCCTACAATAGCGCAATGTTTCCCACCCTCATTTTCGACATTGAATCCATCCCAGACATCGCTGGGATTCGCCGCCTTCACGATCTGCCTGATCGGATGACTGATGATGAGGTCGGGCTCTGGGCGCTCTCCCAACAACGCATCAAAAACGGCACTGAATTTTTGCCGCATCACCTTCAGCGTGTCTGCGCGATTTCATGCGTGTTACGTGAAGGTGTTGACAAACTCGCTGTCTGGTCGCTTGGTGAGCTTGATGACGACGAACCCACGATCATCCAAAAGTTTTTCGATGTGATTGACAAACGAACCCCGCAGCTCATCAGCTGGAACGGCGGCGGCTTCGATTTGCCCGTGCTAATGCAGCGCGGATTGATTGTGGGCGCGGTGGCGTCGCGATTTTTGGAAACGGGTGCGAACGACCGGGCGTTCAATTTCGATCACTATTTGAATCGCTACAAAGAACGCCACCTCGATTTGATGGACTTCATGGCGATGTATCAAGCGCGCGCCAATGCGCCGCTTGACACGATGGCCAAACTTGCTGGATTTCCCGGCAAGCTCGGCATGGACGGAAGCCAGGTTTGGCCAGCGTTTCAGCGCGGCGAGCTGGCAGGTATTCGCGCTTACTGCGAGACAGATGTGATGAACACGTACCTGCTATTTCTGCGCTTTCAGCGCATGCGCGGCGAGCTTGACAACACGCAGTACGACGCCGAAATCAAACTCGTGCGCGACAAACTTGCGGTGCAGGCCGGAGCGCATTGGAAAGAGTATCTCGCGGCATGGGCGTAGCGCGGTGACCATCGATTGGTTAACGCCGGCGGAACGCATGCCGTGGCCAGTGAGCGCGCCGTTTCGTATGCGGCCGAATTTGGAAAAGTTGGATGCGGTGGTGCCCGAGTTATTACTCAATGATGAGTTGGCTTCGGTCTATGCAAGGGAGCGAGCGAGCGTTTTCGCGGTGCACCCCGAGCGAGCTGCCGTGGGTGTCGCAAACGTCGACGTACTTCACGAAATTATCAAATTAACCCCTGTAGGAGCGGCTTGCCGCGAACCCGTTCGCCTATCTACGATGGGCTCTTCAATCGATTCGCGGCAAGCCGCTCCTACAGCGATGGACACCGCAATCACGCTCCAAGAGGATTTCGTAATCCTTAAAAATGATGGCCATTCGCTACGCACAGAATACTTGTCAGTCGCGTTTCCATCGCGCTGGGACCCACGCGAAAAACTTGGCCTCGACTTCACTGCGATCCACGCTCCAGTCGCAGACAATCAAATGCTTCAAGCCGCAGGCAGCAGCATCATGGCAATGGCGTTCATGAAGCAGCCGATGCTGCGACACGTTTGGCTGATCGTGCCCAGTGCGTCGCTCGCGCAGCATCCTGAGCAAAATGATTACTCGTGGAGCAAAACCTTGCAGGACCCTGCTCCGCTGTTGCCACGTCTGTACTTTCGCGTTGAACGACAAACGACGTGGCCATTGCTACATTTGGATCGAGCTGTTTTTTTCATTCGAGTGATGATGCGCTCGCTCACCGATGTTTTGCGGCTAGAGCCAAATCGTGCCCAAGCGCTTCGCGAAGCGCTGCAATCCATGACGCCCGCTGTCGTCGCCTACCGCGGTATGACCGAGGCGATGCCACGTCTACTGTCTGAACTGGAGAGCTTCGCTTGAGCGAATCCCCACCTTACTCGGGCGCACATCGCGCTCGCAGACGCTTCGGCCAAAACTTTTTGGTTGACCGCAGCTACATCCGTCAAATCGCCGATTCGGTCAATGCCAAACCCGGCGACCACATCGTTGAAATCGGCCCCGGACAAGCCGCGCTGACCCGAGAGCTCATCAAAGATTGCGGCAGTATCGACGCTGTTGAAATTGATCGTGATCTGGTGGCGCGACTGCAAAGCGAATTCGATCCCGCGCAGCTTCGCCTGCATCAGGCCGATGCGCTTGAATTTGATTTCGAATCCCTGCCCTCGCCGCTCCGAATTGTGGGTAACCTGCCCTACAACATCTCAACACCGATTCTGTTTCGGCTCTGTGAGCTTGAATCGCATATCGCTGACATGACGTTCATGCTGCAAAAGGAAGTCGTTGATCGCATGGTCGCCAAAGGCGGCGACGATGCCCGCGGACGGCTATCCATCATGTTGCAATATCGCTTCAAGGTAGAGAAACAGTTCGACGTTCCGCCGAGCGCATTCAAACCCGTACCCGCAGTCGATTCATCGATTGTTCGCCTGACGCCGCTGCGCGAGAAAAGACTGCGCCCGAAAGATGAAGCGTTCTTTGCGCAGCTGGTTACACAAGCCTTTACGCAGCGGCGGAAGATGCTTCGGAAGAGTTTGGGGCAGTGGATTTCCAATGAGGGCTTCGAAGCAACCAACGTGAACGCTCAAGCGCGCGCGGAAGAGTTATCGACCGAGGAGTTTGTCGCGCTTAGCGATTGGGTAAGCGCACAACGAAAGAGCGAGGGTGAAGAAGACCGCCAGTGAGGACTCAGGTCACGCCAAGCTTTGCGTCATTCGTCCTTCGTCTTTCGTCCTGCGCGAAGCGCTCAACGCCGCTCCCGCATCGCCTGCGCCACGGTCGCCGCATCCACATACTCAAGCTCCGACCCAATCGGAATTCCGCGCGCCAGTCTGGAGACTTTCACGCCTTGCGTTTCAAGGAGCTCAGAAATCACATGTGCCGTCACTTCACCTTCGTTGGTGAAATTGGTGGCGAGAATCACTTCCTTGACCGTGCCGTCGGTCGCGCGATTGACTAGTTTTTCTAAGTGAATCTGATTCGGGCCCACGCCGTCTAGCGGTGACAGTCGTCCCATCAAAACGAAGTACAGACCGCTGAACGCACCCGACTGTTCGAGTGTGATTTGATCGGACGGCGTCTCTACGACGCAGAGCTGCGTCGCGTCACGACGAGGTGATGCGCAGAGCGAACAAATGGGCGTTTCTGAGAGGGTATTGCAGCGCTCGCAGTGACGCAATTTCTCAAGCGCGGTAGTCAGCGCTTCGGCCAAAATCGTTGCAGCTTCGCGCTTGTTTTGCACCAGCTCAAAAGCCATGCGCTGCGCAGCACGCGGCCCCACGCCGGGTAGTGCCTTGAGCGCGTCGATGAGCACTTTAAACGAAACGGGAGTCATTTGGCGCGCAAGAGTAAAGGTTCAGCGCGAGGTGGGCGGGCTGCGCCAAGGACGAAAGACGAATGACGAATGACGCAAAGCTATGCGGTGACGCTTGCCCTTGATGACTTGATGGACTTCGCGCTGTGGCGCACTTCAACACAGGGCGAAGTGGAGAAATCGCGTCATCTCGCTTTGCGTCATTCGTCATTCGTCTTTCGTCCTTGCCGCCACACACTTCCTTAGCGCCACTCACGTCCTTGCCGCCGCAACCTGCCCCAGCCGTTCTACCGCGCCGCGGGCGGCCGATCAAAACGGCAACTTCATTCCCGGTGGCAGTCCCATGCCCGAGGTCATCGAACCCATTCGCTCTGATGATGTTTGCTCGATCTTTCTTGATGCATCATTGATCGCGGCGGTGATCAAGTCTTCGAGCATGTCTTTGTCGTCCATCACGGCGGGATCGATTTGCACGCGTTTGCAATCATGTTTGCCGGTCATGGTGATTTTCACCATGCCTGCGCCGGCTTGACCTTCAACCTCCATGCGCGCGATTTCTTCTTGCGCTTTCTTGAGGTTCTCTTGCATTTTTTGAGCCTGCTGCATTAAGCCGGCCATGCCACCCTTACCTAACATTTTGTCTTCCTTTAGTCGAAACAGGACGAATTACACAGCTTGAATGCTACCCGCCCGCACCCTGCCTCCGCCCTCGTTGAGCAATACCTGCACGGCGGGGTCGGCCATAAACGCGGCCTCTGCGGCGGCTTGTTTTTCGTCTTTCACGCGAACGTCGCGCGTGGCGAGTGACTCGCCTGCGCCATCGGTGAGATCAATGTCGATCTTCAATGATCGACCGAAGTATTCGCTGAGCGTCGTGGCCAGGCGATCTTTTTGCGTCACCAGCGGTCGCTTATCTTGCGGCAATGCGAGGCGAACCATCGATTTCTCAAAACTCACCAACACGCTATGACGAGCCAGCTCGCGTGCCAACGCCGCCAACGGAAGCGCGGCGACGAGCTTTAACCAATCCCCGTCAAACTCGCGCGACTCAGCCATCTGACTCCCTCCCCCCGGGGGGGAGGGCGGGGGAGAGGGTGTTGCGATGCTGGATTCGGGTGAAGCAGCAGAGCCAACGCCCACCACGGAGCGTGGCTCCGGAGCGCGAGTCGGCGATGAACTCGCAGCCATCGGTGCTTCCCGCTTCGGCTCTCCGCCTGTCGAAGGCGCAAACGCCAACAACCGCAAAAAAGTCATCATCAGTGCGGTTTGCTCATCCGGCGCCAAGCGCAAATCATCTCGACCGTGCAGCGCGATTTGATAGTAGAGCTGCACCTCCTCGGCTGACAAGGCTGAGGCAACGCGATGGATGTGAGCGAAAAACGGATCGTCAGCATCAACCGAGCTTGGCACGGCTTGCAGCAACGCCACGCGATGCAAAGCGCGAGCGAGCTGGGCCAGCGCATCGTCAGCAGCGAGCGCTTGATCGAAGCATCGTTCCACCTCGGCATTGAGCGCAGCCGCATCGCGCGCAACCACGGCGTCGAGCACACGCCAAACGAAATCGCGATCCACGTTTCCGAGCATTTGCCGAACTTGCTGCTCTTCAACGCGGCCATTACCAAAAGCAATGGCTTGGTCGGTGATCGACAGCGCATCGCGCATGGAACCTTGGGCGGCGTCACCGATCAGGCGCAATGCCGGCGCGTCAAACGGGACGTTTTCGGCGGTCAGCACTTTGTGCAATTGCTCGGCCACGCGCTCTGGCGGAAACTGCTTCAACGCGAATTGCAAACAGCGCGACAACACCGTCACCGGAATCTTTTGCGGATCGGTGGTGGCCAGCACAAACTTCACATGCTCGGGAGGCTCTTCGAGCGTTTTAAGCATCGAGTTAAACGCGCTCTTGCTGAGCATGTGCACTTCGTCGATCAGGTAGACCTTGTAGCGACCTGCCGTGGGTGCGTAGAGCGCGTTGTCGATGATTTCGCGCATGTTGTCGACGCCGGTATTTGATGCGGCATCGAGCTCTAATAAATCGGGAAAGCGTCCTGCGTCAATATCCACGCAAGTTTGACAAACGCCGCACGGCATGGGCGTGACGCCGGTTTCGCAGTTAAGCGTTTTGGCGAGGATTCGCGCGATCGTAGTTTTACCAACGCCGCGAGTGCCAGTGAGCAAATACGCTTGGTGCAAGCGACCGGTTTCAAGCGCGTGTGAGAGCGCTTTGACAACGTGCTCCTGCCCCATCAATTCCGAAAAATTGCGCGGGCGGTATTTGCGAGCTAGGGCTAGGGAGGCGGTCAAAGGGGTGTCGCGAAAAACGTCAATGCCTCATTGTAGAAGCGAGCGCCTCCGTTCGTGGTGAGCTTGGCGAACCCTGCACTTCGATGCGCGTAATCCCGTTCGTGGTGAGCTTGTCGAAGCATGAACTTGCGTCGGCCCGGTTCCGTTCGTGGTGAGCTTGTCGAACCAGAACTTGCGTCGGCCCGGTTCCGTTCGTGGTGAGCTTGTCGAACCATGAACTTGCGTCGGCCCGGTTCCGTTCGTGGTGAGCTTGTCGAACCATGAACTACAAGGAGCGTGCGGTTGCGCAAAAGCCGAGATCGCTGCTCACGTGCCGTTCATGGTTCGACAGGCTCACCACGAACGGAGGGGGGAATTGCGCGAAACCAAAGCAGTTGGAGCGCCACTTTTACGCTTAGACGGCGATGAGCGCTAGGAGCGGGTTCGAAGACAGTGCGTGAGCACGGCGAGAACCCAGCGACGACGCGATCGCGCCGTATAAGCCACCGCGCGCCGCTTTTGCGTTTGAGCGGCGAAAGTGCGCGAAGCCAACGCGCAGTAGGAGCGCCACTTTTACGCTTAGACGGCGATGAGCGCTAGGAGCGGGTGCGAAGACAGTGCGTGAGCACGGCGAGAACCCAGCGACGACGCGATCGCGCCGTATAAGCCACCGCGCGTCGCTTTTGCGTTTGAGCGGCGAAAGTGCGCGAAGCCAGCGCGCAGACAGTGCGTGAGCACGGCAAGCGTTGAGCGACAAAGCAATTTCGTCGCTCAAACGCAAAAGCGAAGTGGTGAGCCGTTCCCCCGGCACTGCCTACACCGCTGTGGCTGCTTCCTTCCGGACCTGACCAGGTTCACGACTTGAACATGCGGGGCGACCCACCGAGATCAATTATAGGCGTTGCGTATACTGACCGACGAATTTGGTTACCGGCGAATGAATGTTTGGTCTGCGAACGTTTTTATTGATTGCTCTGGCAGCCCTGGTGGTGGGGTTGCCGTTTCAGATTGCGCACTGGCTCGACGCGCAGACCGCCGCGAGCATTTCGAGAAAAATCGGCGAAAAATCAAGTGCTCAGCCCAAATTGCGGGTGGGTGTGATGATTCATCCTACCGTGTATTACGAAGATCCCAACGGCGAGCGCGCTGGCTTGGAGCACGATTTGGTGTACGCCTTTGCGACCACCCGAAAGAGCGGAGTCGACTGGAAAACGTTTGCCGATCCTGAATCAGCGCGGCGGGCGCTGTTTAAGGGTGAGCTCGATATCGTGGCGCTGGGTGCGAGCAATTTAGGGCTTTCCGCGACCGAACTCGCGACCAAAACCAAATATCACGAAAGCGGTTGGGCGCTTTTGCACACCCCCAACAAATTTCAACCCAAATCCTTGGCCGAACTGCTACCCAAGCGCGTGGTGGTGAGTTCGCGTATTTTTTCCAACCCGCGCTTTGATGAACTCAAACGAAAAAATCCAAGTATCGTTTTTTCGGTCGACACGAAAAACGACGATGAGGCATTGATCGCGGCCGTGGGTGACGACGAAGTGCCCTACGCCATTGTTGAAGACGATACGTTTAACGCGTCGCGGCACTTCCATTACGACACCCAGCGCGCCTTTAGTGTGCAGCCCGCAATCGCCCGTGCGTGGCTGTTTTCCGTCAATTCGCCGCTGCTGCGAGAAGACGCCGATCAGTTCTTGCAGCGCTTAGTGCGCGAAGGCCAAATGCCGCGCGTGTTGGATCGCTATTTCGGCTTTCCGCAATCGCGTCGCGCGGCGGATTTTGAAATTTTCACTGACCGTGTTGGCAGCGTGTTGCCGCGCTATCGACGGTGGTTTCAGGAAGCACAAGAGCGCTACGGCATTGAGTGGCGGCTTTTGGCGGCGCTGGCGTATCAAGAGTCGCACTGGAACGCAGACGCCACATCAGAAACGGGCGTACGCGGCATCATGCAGTTCACCGAAGACACGGCGAAGCGCTACGGTGTGGATCGCTTGGATCCGTATTCGTCGATCATGGGTGGTGCCAGGTATTTGCTGGAGCTCAAGCGCGACGGGCTTCACGCGCGTATCCAAGAGCCCGATAAAACGTGGCTCGCACTGGCCGCTTACAACATCGGTTTGGGCCATGTCGAAAACGCGCGAATCCTAACGCAGCGCGGCAAGAAAAATCCCGACATGTGGCCCGACGTTCGCCGCCATTTGCCGCTGCTAGCCAATCCCGAAGTGGCGTCGCAATTCAAGCTCGGCCCCTGTCGCTGCGGCATGCCGGTCGAATATGTTGAAGCGGTGCGGGCTTACTACGACGTGTTATTGCGCCTGGAACCACCGCATCAGCCGCGGTTGCGAATTCAGTGAGCTGCGCTTACAACTTATTTTATAAAAGCCCTTTAATACTTGGCCTTGATTTAGATATTTGTATTTTTCTATACATTAGTAAATTCAAATGTAGCCCACATTTAATAAGGCATTGGTCAGTAAAGCCAATTACCATTCATAGCCTGTTGATAGTTACGCGCAACCGCTGCACCGCTACACCGCGCCCCAGCGCCGAAGCAAATTGTGATACGTGCCGGTCAGCGCGACCACCGCGCTATCGTGATCGCCGAGCCTTTGGCGAAGCGCCAGCAGCGCCATGTCCATCTCAAAGAGCAAATGACGTTGACCATCGTCGGGCACCATGCTTTGCAGCCACGTAAAGCAGGCCAGGCGCTCGCCGCGCGTCACCGGTGCCACCCGGTGGACTGTAGTGGCTGAATAGAGCACCATACTGCCTGCGGCGAGCTTCACGCTTCGCTCGCCCATGGCATCGGCAACGATAAGCTCACCACCGTCGTAGCTCGCTGGTTCACTCAGAAAGAGTGTTGCCGACAGATCGGTGCGAAGGTAGCCCCGACCGTCGGGCAGCGGCCGCATCGCGCCGTCGACATGCGCACCAAACGAATTGGTCGATCCACTGTAGCGATTAAACAGCGGCGGAAAGACTTGCTTGGGCAACGCCGCGCTAAAAAAAATGGCGTGCCGCGACAGCGCAGTCATAACGATGGCGCGCAGCTCGCCAAGTTGCGGTGACTGCTCATCGAGTTGTTGATTATTTTTAGCGAGTGCGGATTGTTTGCCCGCAGTGATTTCGCCACCCGACCAGCTCGCCGCATGAAGCAACGTCTGACAGCGTTGCAACTCTTTGGGATTGAGTACGGATTCGAGCGTGATGAGCATGGTCGTGGGTCGGTGACGGGATTGACTAAAACTTGTACTCGGCTGACACAATCGCCGTACGGCTGGGGCCTGGTACCGCGAAACCGCCGTTGTCATAGAGCGATTCAAAGTAGCGCTTATCGGTCAGATTTTTCACGTTGAGCCGTAGCGCCCACGTGGGCCGCTCGTAGGCCACCATCGCGTCCCAGCGCGCGTAAGCGGGTGCCGTGTTGGGCGTAAATGCCCCGTCGGTAAAGATCGCGCTTGCGTTGGCTGTTGACGGGCTGTACACCAATCGCTTGCCCTTGAGCTCAGCGCCGAGACCGATCTTCCACGAATCATCCAACTTATACGTGCTCCAAACGTTAACCGTGTACGGCGGCGTGTTTCGCGCGCGCTGACCTTGAAGCCGCGGGTCGGCGAGGGTGATGACACCGGTGAGTGCATTTCGATTTTCGGCAACGTCAAGAATTGATGCGCGCATTAGTGCCAGCCCCGCAAAAACTTCCCACTGTCGAGTGACGCGACCGGCCAATTCAAGTTCAACGCCATCGGTTCGACGCTTCTTGGTGAGGATCGCGGCAGTTGATTCGAGATCGTTGTTGCGTTCCCACGATTTGTCGGCGCGATAAATCGCGCCACGAAGTGCCAAGTCTCCCTCGAGGAAAAGTAACTTCGCACCCAGTTCATACACCCGTCCGCGCTCTGCCGGATACGCCCCGCCTGATAACTGATACAAGTCAGCCGTAGGGCTAAACGAATCGCTGGCGCTCAGATAAAAGTGCGTGTCGTCGTTGGGTTGAAACGACAAGCCAGTGCGCCAACTGTTCTGCCCAAATTCGAGTTTGGGTGAAGTGAGTGACGAATAATTTGCCCTGAGTTGATCACGGCGAAAACCGAGCGTCGCCTTCCACATTGGGACAAATTCAATGGTGTCTTGCACAAACGCAGCATGACTTTTTCCATCATAGGTCGTTGCAGTTCCAACGTTGCTAATCGTGTAGTTCGGAGCGGCGGTCGTGCCGACATTGACCAGCGACCAACGTACCGAGTCTTCGTCCAAGTATTCAACACCCGCGATGAAATCGTGCTTCATGCCAAGCGCTGAAAACTTTTGGTTGTAGTCTGACTGCACGGCCAGATTTCGTGTGTCACTTCGTCGTGTTTTCGGCGAGTTCCCAAATACGCTCGGAGCGACCGTAGCCGAAGGTGCCGACGCCCAGTACGCGTATTGATAATCGGCATAGCGCACTTGCGTGCGCCACGCGGCGCGATTGGCGAAACGATGGGTGTAGACGAGTGTCGAAAGCGCCGCGTCGCTGTTGTAGAAATTCGCGTCAACGCCCCAAAAAGTGCTGGCTGGAAATTTGGTACTGACACGATGTGTCAATGGATCAAACGAGAGCCCGTAATCGGCGTTGTCACGGGCGGACGTGGACACATGCGACGCCGTCAATTCGTTGCTCGAGCCGATGCCATAGCCGACCGCCAATGCAACACCTTTGCGATGCTGCTCGGGCTGCGTTCCGGTGACGGGATTGCTGCGCCACGAACCTTCGTCGCGATGCATTACGTTAACGCGGATCGCAGAATCGTCGCCCAGTTTTTTGTTGAGATCAGCGGTGAATTGCCGATACGCATCGGTGCCGCCCGACGCGGAGAGCACGTTTCGATCGAACAAAAATGCGGGCTTACTGACCTGATTGATCACGCCACCGGCTTGACCGCGACCAAAGAGCATCGCGGCTGCGCCTCGGAGCACATCGATTTGTTCCAGATTAAATGTCTCGCGGTTGTACTGCGCCGTATCGCGAACACCGTCTAGGTACATGTCGCCAAACGTATAGAAACCGCGAAGCATCATGTTGTCGCCGCTTCGACCGCCCTCCGCCGCGTTAAACGTCAGACCGGACACATTTCGCAGTGCCTCGCGCAATTGCCCCGTTTGCTGATCGTGCAGCAGCGCTTGGGGCAGCGTCGTCAATGCTTGCGCTACATCGTGCGGGTTTTGCAGGGTTTTGCCCACGCGAGTTTGCTGCGCTAGGTATCGCTCGTGCTCCTTATGCGCGCTGAGCTCGACTTTGTCGACCGTGACTTTGGTCGCAGCGCCCTGGCTTACAGCGGGTGTCGATTCCGCTGCCAAAACTGCGGATGAAGCGGCCGGTGTTTGTGCCTGTACATTCGTACCGAAGCAAACGCCCGCAAGCATTGCAGCGCCCAGTGGCAGCAGCTTGTCAGTGAGATTGACTGGTATCGGCGCCACGCTTTCGCAATCAACGCGATGCCTTGCAATCGATCGAACGTTTCCCGGTTGCTTAGCGGTTTTTGACGTCGGAGCGTGACGCCCAGATACTTTCGAATGTGCCATGTATTGCCCTTGAATCTGCGTGATAAACAGTGTGTGTTGACACGGGCTTGCGATGGCTGGCTAGTGCGAGTTGAATGATGTGTTGCGCGACTATTTGGTCAAGATCAGCTTGCCTAACGCAGTAGTGCGAAGCCGATAAATCGAGCCGTTGTGGGTGATTTGCATTTCCGCGAACCCGCCCAACAGCGACTCGGATGTCGTACGTCGGATGCCGCTCTGAACCGATACAAGCGCTGCCTCCGGATGCGGTGTTCGCGAATGCTCGGATTCGGACTGACGTGTGTTTGCGACTTGCGAAACGAGTTTCATTAACGGTTGTGAAGCGCCAGCCACAAGCTCCGACCGTCAGAACCCAGAGCGACACCAAAATTTGTATAGGAACGTATTATAAACACGAATCATTCGTATTTGCAAAATTTGCATAAACGTTTCGATTTGGCATCGCTCCAGCTTGTCGGAATCTAATTTGGACATCGGCTCAGGCAACGAGCTGGAGCAAAGCTCAAACACTTCAAAGTAGCAAAGCTGGGCGCGTGACGTCTGTTTTTTTGACGCAGATTAGCGCAGATTTGGCAAAGATTTACGCAGATTTTTTTGGAGCGCACCTCGGCTGTGCCGCAGGCAAAAGTCAGCTGGGATCTGTGCCTGTCTGGCGGGTTCCTCTTACAGAAATCTGCGGCCATCCACGTCGAATCTGCGCTAATCTGTGTCAAAGAAAAGACCGTCAGTGGCTGACCACGGTCGTTCTGCCGGATAAACGACCGACACCAACCCATTGCCCGAGGCATCCGACGAATCAGGTCTCTGGAAACGTGCCGCTCGGTCCTACTCTAGGGTGCGCATGGCAGCATGCCACCAACGCAACGACCTGCTCAGTCCGATTGCATGGAATCAGTTCGCGGCGCGACGGCCGACGTCGCGTCGCGTCGACAACACGAAACGCCGCAAAGGGCCGCTGTGCTATGCGTCGCCGTAAACCTTGACTACGCTTTCGTGCAGAGCGTGGGGCGCGTCGCTGACCTGCCGGGCAATCACTGCAGCAATCGCCTCTGGCGTCACCCACTTCGCGAAATCGGCATCAGGCATGGCGGCTCGGTTCTGCGGCGTATCAATGATGCTGGGGACGATGACGGCCACGTGAACGTCGGTGCCCGCGGCTTCATCGTTCATCAGCTCGGCTAGGCGAAAAATCAGCGATTTCGCAAGCCCGTAGGCGATCATGCCTTTGCTGCCGGTTGCCGATAATGCGGGGCGAGCGCCCACCAAAAACAATCGCCCGGTGCCCTGATTCATCATCTGCAAAAACACGGGTCGCGCAACGTTGTACGCCGTCTCGAAATTAAGTTTGTACTGATGCGCGATATCAGCGGTTTTCGTCTCGGCGATTGACCCCATGGCGAACCCGCCAACGGTGAGCACGGCAACGTCGATGCGCGAGTGCTTCGCGATCACTGACTGCACAAATGCACCGGCCGCGTCTTCGTTCATCAAGTCGACGCTGTGCGATTCGTAGCGCTCCGCTGATTCGTGGCCACTCGATGGGTGTTGAGTGGCGTCGACACCGATCACAGCGTATTGATCTTCAAGAAAACGCCCGACGACGGCTCGTCCCAAATTGCCGTGTGCGCCTGTCACCAATGCAATCTTTTGCATCACGTCTGTCCTTTTGTGCGTTTCAAGATGGATGCATTGTGCAACATGATCAGTGGGGCAATTCATTGACTCAACGCATAAACATCCAAATACAGAGCACGCCCTGCACGCTCATCACGGTGAGCGTGAGCACCATCCCGCCACGGCGATTCCAGGCGGTGTTGGTGGTGAGCAAACTCGATGCGTGCAGCACACGTCCAAGCAGTAAACCAAGGCCGAGCATCCACAGCCAGGTCGACGACAAACCACCCATTTCGAGTAGCGCCAACAAAAGCAACGCCATCGGCGCAGTCTCTGAAAAATTGCCGTGTGCGCGGATACGGCGCAGCAAAGTCACATCGCCGCCATCCAATAAATCCACGCCCGTCTTCGCGCGTCTTGCGATCACCATGGCGGTGAGCGCGACTTGAATGAGCGCGCAGAGTCCGGCGAAGAGGAGCGTTAGCTGGGGTGGATTCATGGATGCGGTAACCGTGATGAAGCGAGCTGGAGTTTAGAACGACACCAAGTCACTTACGCGCGCTTGCCGCTGTTTTTTCGGCATACGCTTTGAGGCTGGCCAAGGCTTTTGGAAGCGTATTTTTCATACCGGAGCCGATCAATCGACCGAACAGCGGTGCCAACAAGCCTTCGAACGTCACACGATGCGTTGCCCGTGTTGCGCCCGCACTCGTGCTCAGTTCGTTTTCAAAACGCATTACACACAAGGGCAGTTTGCATTGGGCAACGAAGCCTTGATTTGGCGTAACGCGTGTGAAAACGATCTTTGATTTTGGGCCGCCATGCGGCACCACGATGCCGCTCGCGCCGGAGACAAAACTGCCGTCGAGCGATGCGGATTTCACATCGGGATCCCACTGCTGCCAATCGGCGACGTTGGCGTAGATGGAGTGAATGTGTGCTGCAGATGCGTCAATGAGGGTGCTGGATTCGAATTGCATAATGATTTTTGATAGTGATGTTGATAAAGAGGCGTGAAAAATTTTTGCGATTACATCGGCGCGTAGGCAACTTTGCGCACCTCAAGCGAGGCGAATTGAGCCAGCGGACATTTCGCAGCCCATCCCGTTGCTTCGGGCTCGCCTGGCACATCGATCAAGTAGTAGCCGCCGATTTGCGTGTCGCCGGCGAGTGCGGGGCCCTCTTCCGTTTTGATGCGGCCGTTTTGCGTGAACACGCGCTGCGCGGAATCGGCGGGTGCGAGCTGCCCGGCGGCAACCAGCACGCCCGCTTGGATCAACTGCTGGTTGTAAGACATCATCGATTCCATCATTTTCGCTTCGGCGGCGGGCGGCACGTTGGCGAAAGCGGCGGGTTGAATTTGGCAGAGAAGAAGGTATTTCATGACATTTCCTTGTGGATTCAGTGGAAGAGTTGCCAATGTAAAAAACCCTGATTCAATGCGCAACTGCATGAATACTTAATTCATTCCAAATAAAAACTTTGCAATAGGCCAATTCGTGGGTAGCATGGCACCATGCAATCCCTGCGCGGCATACTCAATTTCACCCGCACCGCTGAGCTCGGCAGCTTCGCGGCCGCCGCTCGCGAGCTCGGGATTTCGCCTGTTGCGGTGAGCCAAAACATCAGCCGACTTGAGCAAAATTTGGGCGTTCGATTGTTTGCGCGCAGCACGCGCGCGCTGCAGCTCACGCCCGAAGGCCAAGCCTTTTTGGAACAGTGCAAAGGGCCGCTCGCGCAATTGGACGCGGCATGCAAAGGGGTAGCGAACGACGCGCAGCACGCCAGCGGAAAACTGCGTGCAACGATTGTGTCGCCCGTCGCGTTTTTGTACTTGATTCCGCTACTGCCGAAATTTTTCGCGCGATATCCCGACATTCAACTCGAACTCGAGCTCAGCGAAGATTCCACATCACTGATCGCCAAACGATTCGACATCGGCATTCGTGTCGGTGCGTTAAACGACGCGGCGTTTGTTGCGCGACCACTCGGTCCGCTGCGCTTGTTGATCTGCGCTAGCCCTGCGTACATCGCAGCGCACGGCACACCGCAAGCGCTCAGCGATTTATCAACGCACACCACGCTGCAATTGCAGATCACAGGACAAGAACAACCCACACCGTTCATCGTGCAGACGCGTACCGACGGCGCGCGCAGTATGCAAATGGTGCAAACGCCAGCGCGTTTCATCTGCAACGATTTTCGCGGCTTGCTGCAAGCCTGTTTAGATGGCGTGGGTGTCGCGCAACTGCCGCAACCACTTGCGCTCCTGGCGCTACGCGAAGGTCGCCTGAAAACGCTGCTGCCCGAACATATGCTCGAAGGTTGGCAGCTGTTCATTCACTATCCGAGCCGCAAACAACTACCAGCGCGAGTTCGCGCGTTCGTCGATTTTTGTGTCGAACACTTTGGTGGGCATGCGGATTTGAGCGCGGACGTGAGCGAGTTCACGGTGTAATTGCGCGACGGTTTTGCGCAACGGATCACCATATCAGCAGCATTCCTGACAATTCGCCTGTACGCCTTATGAAATAGGGGCTTAAAAGAAATTTAAGCGTTAATCAATAAGCATACAAAATTTAATGGAAGCCCTAATTAATAGGGCGATCAAGCAATTTCCCAATTAAAACTGCGCTCGTTTCCGCTTCAGCGTGTCAGTCCGCTCAGACCGCCGCCACGCGCGCACTCAAAAATCCCAGAAGCTTCGATTCAGTGACATCGCGCGCCATGTAGGCCTCGCCAAGACGCTTCAACAGGATCAAACGAATCACGCCGCCGACATTTTTCTTATCAAGCTGCATGTGGTCGATGAGTGACTGCGCGCTGACAGCGGGCGGCTTAATGGGCAAGTTGAAGGCTGCGAAGATTCGTTCGACGCGATCAACATCGGCGGCGCTTAAATGCCCCAGTTCGTGCGAGAGTTGCGCTGCCAACACGCACCCGGCTGCGACCGCTTCGCCGTGCAGCCAAGCGCCGTAGCCCATCTCGGTTTCGATGGCGTGACCGAAGGTGTGACCCAAATTGAGCAGCGCGCGAATGTCTAGCGTTTCGCGCTCATCGCGTTTCACCACATCGGCTTTGATGCGGCACGAATGCGCCACCACGCGAGCGAGTGTTTCAGCATCGCGGGCGTTGAGCATGCTGACATCGCGCTCAAGCTCACTCAAGTGCGGCTCATCAAAAATCAGCGCATGCTTGATGATTTCAGCCAAGCCCGATGCGTATTCACGCGGCGGCAAGGTGGCGAGCGTTTCGGTATCGGAAATGACCGCGACCGGCTGGTAAAACGCGCCGATCATGTTTTTGCCTAGCGGATGATTAACCGCCGTTTTGCCGCCGACCGACGAGTCAACTTGCGACAGCAGCGTCGTGGGCACTTGAATAAAGGCAATGCCGCGTTGATACGTGGCGGCAGCGTAGCCCGCCAAATCACCGATCACGCCACCGCCGAGCGCGATGATCGTGGTTTTGCGATCGCATTTGGCCGTGAGCATCGCGGTGTAGATCACGTCGAGCGAAGCGGCGCTCTTATGCGCCTCGCCATCGGGTAGGATGATTTCTACGATGCGTTTGTCGAGCGCTGCGGCAGCGAGCTTCACTCGCTCAAGGTAGAGCGGTGCGACGGTGTCGTTGGTGATGATCGCAACCGTCTCGCCCGCGATGAAGGGCGCATACGTTTCAGAGCGCGCCAGCTGGCCTGCACCGATGTTTATCGGGTAGCTTCGGTCTAGCAGAGAGACTTGAACGGTTTGCATGGCTTTAGCTCTGTTCCCAGTCCCGCAGGCGGGAGAGGGTTAGGGTGAGGGTGTCGCGGGCTACCGAACCACCGCAGCGCGTCAAAACGTGTTGCGTGGTGAAGATGCGCCGCTGCTCTGACAATGCGCAGCACCCTCACCCCTGCCCCTCTCCCGCCCGCGGGCGAGGGGTTCTGAACGCGCTAGTTGCGCGACTTATCGACCAGTTTATTTTTGGCTATCCACGGCATCATCGCGCGGAGTTTTCCGCCAACGACCTCAATGGGGTGCTCAGACATATTGCGACGACGTGCCGTCATCGATGGATAGCCGGTGCGACCTTCGAGGATGAACATCTTTGCGTAATCTCCGTCTTGAATGCGCTTGAGCGCGTTCTTCATCGCAGCGCGCGATTGCTCATTGATGACTTCGGGGCCAGTGACGTATTCGCCGTATTCAGCGTTGTTCGAGATCGAGTAGTTCATGTTGGCGATACCGCCCTCGTACATGAGATCCACGATCAGCTTCAGCTCGTGCAAGCATTCGAAGTAAGCCATCTCAGGCGCGTAGCCCGCTTCGGTCAGCGTCTCGAAGCCCATCTTCACGAGCTCCACCGCACCGCCGCAAAGCACTGCTTGCTCACCGAACAGATCGGTCTCGGTTTCTTCTTTGAAATTGGTTTCGATGATGCCAGCTTTGCCACCACCGTTAGCAGCTGCGTACGAAAGCGCGAGATCGCGTGCCTTGCCGCTTTTATCTTGATGCACCGCGACCAAATGAGGCACACCGCCACCTTGGGTGTAGGTGTTACGCACGGTGTGTCCCGGTGCTTTCGGCGCCACCATCCACACGTCAAGATCTTCACGCGGAACGACTTGGTTGTAGTGCACGTTGAAGCCGTGGGCGAATGCAAGCGACGCGCCTTGCTTCATGTTGGGTGCTACGTTGTTGGTGTAGACCTCACCGATTTGCTCGTCTGGCAACAGAATCATCACAACGTCGGCCACTTTCACCGCGTCGTTGACTTCCATCACGGTCAAGCCAGCTTTGCCAACTTTGTCCCACGATGCACCACCTTTGCGCAAGCCGACGACGACTTTAACGCCGCTGTCGTTCAAGTTTTGCGCGTGGGCATGACCTTGGCTACCGTAGCCGATGATCGCAACCGTTTTGCCTTTGATGAGGCTCAGATCGGCGTCTTTGTCGTAATAGACTTTCATGGTTGTTCCTTAGTTGATTTGTTTTAGAAGATGATTTTGTAGGTGCCGAACAGGACGAAGGACCAATGACGAATGACGCAAAGCTTCGCGTGCTGATTTCGTCATTCGTCTTTCGTCTTTCGTCCTTAATCGTGCAGCGCGCTTGCGCTAAATTTTTAAGATTCTCTCGCCACGCCCGATCCCGCTTGCGCCTGTGCGAACAGTTTCAAGAATGACACCCGGCTCGATGGCCGAGATAAACGCGTCGAGTTTATGACTATCGCCTGTTAACTCGATGGTGTAGCTCTTGTCGGTCACGTCGAGAATGCGGCCACGGAAGATGTCAGCCATGCGCTTCATCTCATCACGGTCTTTGCCGGCGGCGCGGACTTTGACGAGCATCAGCTCGCGCTCGATGTGATTGCCGTCGGTCAGGTCAACGACCTTCACGACTTCGATCAACTTGTTGAGCTGTTTGGTGATTTGTTCGATCACGTCATCGCTGCCGTGGGTGACGATGGTCATGCGGCTCATGGTGATGTCTTCGGTCGTGGCGACCGATAGTGAATCGATGTTGTAGCCGCGTGCGGAAAACAAACCGACGACGCGTGAGAGCGCGCCGGCTTCGTTTTCTAGGAGGACTGAAAGGATGTGTCTCATCTCAGAGCTCCTCCGCCAAAATCATCTCCGACAAGCCTTTGCCGCCCGGAATCATCGGGAACACGTTCTCGGTTTCATCGGTAATGAAATCCATAAACACGAGCCGATCTTTGAGTGCAACCGCTTCGCGCAGCGCGCCTTCAACATCGCCCGCTTTTTCGATTTTCATACCGACATGGCCATAGGCTTCGGCCAGTTTTACGAAATCAGGCAGCGAGTGCATATAGCTCTCGGCATAGCGATTGCCGTAGAAGAATTCCTGCCACTGCCGCACCATGCCGAGCGAGCGGTTGTTGAGGTTAATGATCTTCATCGGGATGTTGTACTGCTTACAGGTCGAGAGCTCTTGAATGCACATCTGCACGCTGCCCTCGCCCGTGATGCAGGCGACCGTTGCGTCGGGGTTGGCAAGCTGCGCACCCATCGCGTAGGGAATGCCCACGCCCATCGTGCCCAAGCCGCCCGAATTGATCCATTTGCGCGGTTTGTCAAACGGGTAATACTGCGCGGCCCACATTTGATGTTGACCGACGTCGCTCGTGATGATCGCGTCACCACCCGTAGCTCGCCACAGCGCTTGTACGACCGCTTGTGGCTTGATCTTGCCATCGCCCACCGTGGCTTTGTAGACCATGCACTTTTTGGATTGCCACTCTTTAACCGTGGTCCACCACGCTTTGAGCGCGACGGGATCGGGGCGCTTGTCGCTTTGCTCCAGCATAGCGATCATCTCGTCGAGCACGTCTCTCACGTAGCCCACAATGGGCACATCCACTTTCACGCGCTTTGAAATCGATGATGGATCGATGTCAATGTGAATGATCTTGCGGCCTTCACGGAAGAAATGCCCCGGATTGCCGATCACGCGATCGTCGAAGCGCGCACCGACGGCAAACAGCACATCGCACTCCTGCATTGCCATGTTGGCTTCATACGTGCCATGCATACCGAGCATGCCCACGAATTGCGGATCGCTCGCCGGGAAACCGCCTAAGCCCATCAGGGTGTTGGTACACGGCGTACCGAGCATGCGAACGAGCTTGGTCAACTGCGCCGCAGCATCATTGAGCACTACGCCACCGCCCGTGTAAATCATCGGGCGCTTGGCGTTCAGAAGCAGATCAACTGCTTTCTTGATTTGCCCGCTGTGCCCCTTAATCACGGGGTTGTAGCTGCGCATCGTGATCTCTTTGGGATACTCAAAGGCGCAGCTGTGTTGCGTGATGTCCTTTGGGATGTCCACGAGCACCGGGCCGGGGCGGCCGGTGGTTGCGATGTAGAACGCCTTCTTCATCGTCAGCGCCAGGTCTTTCACGTCTTTCACAAGGAAATTGTGTTTGACGCAGGGGCGCGTAATGCCCACCGTGTCGCATTCCTGGAATGCATCTTGGCCGATGGCATGCGTGGGCACTTGGCCGCTGATGATGACCATTGGAATTGAATCCATGTAGGCCGTAGCGATACCGGTGACAGCGTTAGTTAAGCCGGGGCCCGAGGTAACGAGCGCAACGCCGATTTTCGTGGAGGAGCGTGAATACGCATCCGCCGCGTGAACAGCCGCCTGCTCGTGCCGAACCAGCACGTGCTTGAATTTGTCTTGTTTAAATATCTCGTCGTAGATATTGAGTACAGCGCCGCCGGGATAACCGAAAACGAAATCAACGTTTTCTTCGGCGATGCAGCGGACGACGATTTCCGCGCCTGTGAGTGTCGGTTTTGTCATGTTCTTCCTCAAGAGTTGGTTAATGCCTTTGCTCGGTAGGTAGTGAGCCAAGGCCCCTGAGGGCAATTCGAAACTGGGTATTTACGGCCTCGCGCACGCTCTGCACAAACAACGCAACCTAGCTTTTGGCGGGTGAGTCATCTGTGTGCCCTCGATCTGTCCAAAATGGTCAAACCAAAGCGCCACGGTGTCCGAACCTGCAAATATAGCCGATATTTGCTGCATTGCAAAAGAGCGGTAAGCCACGCAGTTGACCAGCCGCTCTCCAGAACGAACTTGTGGAACCGCCATTTCGCGGGCGACAATGCACTCGTTTCACGAAAAAAACTCCATGGAGTATTAGATGACCGCACTCGTAAAGCTGGAAACCGACGGCGCAACCCACCCCCGCGTGCAAGCCGTGTTCGACGACATCAAAAAAACTCGCAACGTGACGTGGGTGAATAACTTCTGGCGCGTACTCGCGTCCCACGCGCCGACGCTCGAGCGCATCTGGGCCAACGTGAAGCAAGTGATGTCACCCGGCGCGCTCGATCCATTGGCCAAAGAAATGATCTACATCGCGGTGAGCGTCACCAACAACTGCGACTACTGCATCCACTCACACCGCGCAGCGGCCATAAAGGCGGGAATGACGGAAGAACAATTTGCCGAGCTGCTCGCCGTCGTCGGCCTCGCCAACGAAACGAATCGATTGGCGAATGGTTATCGGGTTCCGATTGATGAGCAGTTTAGGCCGAAGCTGGATTGAATTGGTGGCGGTTGGGGGCGGCGGGTTTAGCGCGCGGTGAAGCGTTCGTTGGCTGAATTCGAAACAGACGCGAAGCGCTACCAACTCGAGTCCGCGAAACGCGCGGAAACGGCCGCCAAAAAACAGAGGGCGACCGAGGCGGCGGGCGTGGTTCTGGTGCGGCGGAGTGTGGCGAAGATGCCGGATGAGGCGATGATTCCGGGGTTGACTTAAAGGCGCCACGTTCACCAACGGCGCGATCTCGTAGGGTGGGCACCCCGTGCCCACCAGCTCGATGACTCTGTCAACGACTGGTGTGCGGAGGGCTGCATGGCGGACGGACTCGGACTTTTGATAGTCTAGAAAACTCTTCGGGATCTCAATTTTTTTGGCTGCTCGCAATGTCAATAGATTCTCTGCAACATCAAGCGCTTGGTCATCAAAAGAAAATCGCTAGTCTTCAACAGAAGAAAAGTCTCGAACTTTCGAAGGTAGCGCAAGAGACATTGAGATCCAACTCAGCTGCTACTGCTGCAACGAAAACGAATAGCCTATCGATCACACAAACGAAAATGCGCGACGCACAACGTCACCAGGAGGCTGCCGCGAAGCATCAGAAGGAGGTCGCCAGTATTGAAAACGATATCGCACGCGAAAACAATCGACTGAACGAAACTCAGAAACGACTCAATCAAGCGAGAGCGCAGGCACAAAGGACGGACACACAGGAAAGAGAGCGCGCTGAGCTTGCCCATAAACGGCGTCTGGCTGAACTTGATGGCCGAATTACGCGACACGACACGCTTCATGCTGAGACCATTGCTGAAATCGAGAAGCTTCGTTCGCTCCCGAAGCAGATAACGGTTTTGTTTTTCGCCTCAAACCCGCTGGATCAGCAGCAGCTGAGACTTGACGAAGAAGTGCGCAGTATTGGTGAGATGATTCGTAAGTCGGAGCATCGTAATGCTGTGAAATTGGACTCGCGATGGGCTGTTCGGCCGCTCGATTTATTGCAAGCAATCAATGAATGCCGCCCTTCAATTATTCACTTCAGTGGGCATGGCTCGGATCAAGATGAAATCGTATTCCAAGACAACGAAGGCCGGACCAAACTTGTTTCGAAGGAGGCGATCGTTCAAACGATGTCGGCGGGATCGGACTCGATTCGACTTGTGTTCTTCAATACCTGTTATTCGCGTCAACAGGCTGAAGCCGTGGTTAAACACGTAGCCGCCGCAATCGGTATGAACACATCGATTGATGACGTGACCGCAAGAGTCTTCTCCGCGCAGTTTTACTCCGCGATAGGGTTTGGACTGTCGGTTGGAAAAGCGTTTCAACAAGCGAAGGCCGCGTTGATGCTTGAAGGCATTCCAGAAGTGTCTACGCCAGAATTGTTTGTTGGAGCAGGCATCTGTGCGAGTGACCTCGTGTTGGTGCAACCCGACGTGCCAACCGATTGCGAGTTGCCCCCGCTAGACGCGAGTGTTCCGTGATAGCGAAGTCTCAACGCTTAGTGCTTAGCTTATTGCGATAAGACAAAGAGATTCCGTGCACCCTTTCTCAGAGCTTGTCTATCACGGAGCGCACCTTACGCTTCGAAGCCTAAGCGAGACTCAGACAAGCGTTCACGCCGAGTTAGAACACAGCGGTGCCACGCGTCTCGTTAAAGCGCTCCAAATGATTGAGTTGCAGCGCGCGATTCTTGCAGTCGGAATATTCTCTATGTTCGAGGCTTACCTTCAAGGCGCGCTTGAATGCGAGAACGGTTTTGCCGAAGCGAGGACGTGTCTACGAAAGGCCGGAGAAGACAGTCTCTTGGAACGATTCAATGACGTCTATCTCGCTATCAACGCGCTAAAGCACGGGCGTGGCAAAAGTTACGATCAGTTAGTCGCGAAAGCGAGCGCGCTACCGTTCTGGGTGAAACCAAATCCTGACAAATTCTTCCACGAAGGCGACGTGTCGGAAGTCGCCGCGCTGATTCGCGTTGACGATGAGTTCGTCATGCTTTGCTGTAACGTGATTCACGACGTAAGTGAAAGCATCAGACGGCACACTGATCGATTTTTTTAGGGGTGAGACGGATCGCTTGCGGATCCGACATTTCTCGCGTTACGTTGACGTTGTTTGGCGGAACCCCTTCGGGTATCCGCCCTACGGCTCTGCCCACCCTACGTGGACGTCAGGTTGTAGGCGACGACTTGGCGTCGCTTCGTTGAATGAGAGGGAATGCCCACTAAGCGCGGCCAAGTCCGCGCCTACAAGCGGCTAAGCGAATAGTCTTGGACGGGACTGGGCTAGCGCGGGTGCTCCGCGATAGTGTTACCGTTAGTCTTCTAGCAACCTAACGCGCTGCGCTCCCGTCAATTGCAAGGCCACCACACCCATCACACACACGAGTCGCAGGCGCATAAGCACGCAAGCGACCAAACGCACAGCCACGCCCACTCACACGCGCCCGCGACGTACGACCGGGCGTTTGCGATTGGCATTGCGCTGAATGTGAGCTATGCGATCGCGGAGGCGATTGCGGGATGGTGGTTGAATTCGCTGGCGCTGATTGCGGATGCGGGGCACAACTTTTCGGATGTGATTGGCTTGTTGCTGGCGTGGTTTGCGGTGTGGCTTTCGCGCAAACAGCCGTCGGCGAAGCATTCGTATGGCTTGGGGCGCAGCTCGATTTTGGCGGCGTTGGCGAATGCGGTGTTGCTCTTGGTGGCGGTTGGGGCGATCGTGTGGGCGGCGGTGCATCGGTTCGCTGCGCCGCCTGTGTTTGCGACGACGCCGGTGATGTTGATCGCGACTGTTGGGATTGCGATCAATGGTTTCACGGCGTGGCTTTTCATGCGTGGGAGCAAAACCGACCTCAACGTGCGCGGCGCGTATTTGCACATGGTGGCCGATGCGGCAGTGTCGGCGGGCGTGGTGGTGAGCGCGCTGCTGGTGAGCGCTACGGCGTGGTACTGGCTTGATCCGGTGGTGAGCATCGCAATCGCCGTGGTGATTGCTTGGAGCACATGGGGTTTGCTCACGAATTCACTGCGTTTATCGCTCGATGGCGTGCCCGCGCATATCGATGCGAAGGCGATAGAAACATTCTTTACCGAACAAGACGGCGTGAGCGAGCTTCACGATTTGCACATCTGGGCGCTCTCGACGGAGGCCGTTGCGCTCACGGCGCATGTGGTGTGCCCGAAGGGACATCCAGGGGATGCGTGGCTCGCGCGAGTGAGTGAGGAACTGCATGACCGATTCGATATCGATCATGCAACGATTCAGATTGAGACGGGTGAAATCGCTTGCGCTCATGAGCATTGAGCGGGGTTGTCAACGGCGCAATCTGTGCGCCGTGACAGGTGGTACTGCAACCTAATATTAGCCTATGGCTATTTTAATAGTCGCCACGATTTATTTGGCGATCAAGTCGTTTTTATTATCTTTTGTTAATCTATTAAATCGCTGTGAAGCCCATATTTCATAGGGCGATCAGTCGTTAAGCTGGGATTAAACTTCAGAACACAGCTGATCCCGCGCGAAATCGCTCAGCGCTGCATCGCCCGCCGCCACAGGTAGCTAAGCGCATCCACCAGCGCCACGAGCAGCATCATCGCAATCAGTATGGAGCTGGTTTCTTGCATCTGAAACAGCCCCATGTGGAACGAGAGCATTTGCCCCAGGCCGCCGCCGCCGACGACGCCCAAGATCGCCGCCGCGCGAATGTTGTTTTCCCAACGATAGAGCGTGTAGCTCATGAGCTGTGGAACGATTTGCGGCAGCGTGGCGTACAGAAAAATTCGACCCTCGGGTACGCCCTGCACCCGAAGCGATTGCGCGGGTCCGGGTGGTGCGTTTTCGATGGCCTCGGCAAACAAACGACCGAGCACGCCGGTGGTGTGAAGCCCCAGCGCTAAGGTGCCCGCAAACGGTCCAAGACCCGCAGAAATCAATAGCAGCGCGGCCCACACCAATTCAGGAATTGAGCGCAAAGCGTTCAAGATGAGCCGCGTTGGCGTTCGCCAAAGCGCGCGGTCGTCGGCGTGCGATTTGCTGGCGGGCACGGCGAGCAGCAATCCGAACACGACCGCGATCAGCGTGCCGAGTGCCGACATCGCCAAGGTTTCCAGCGATGCAATGACGAGCTTTTTTGCGAACGCCGATTCGAAGGTCGGGTTGGTCAACTCGGCAATGAACTTGCCCATTTTTTTCATCGCATCGAGCGAGAAAAATTTCGCCCACTGCAAATCGAGTGTCCAAAAACTGGCAACCGTCAACACGATCAAACCGAGAACGAACCAACAAGATTTGCAGCGCCAATCGAATAGCGCTTCTTTGGCTCGGGCGCGCAGCGCAGCGCTTCCGTGCGACGATGTTGATGATGAAAGCGGCGTGCTCAACTGACTATCCCAAATTCCGGCGCAGCCAACCGCTGACTAAGTCTGCGAACCACACGAGCAGCATGAACATGATGAGCATGGTGCTGACCTCAGCGCCGGCAAACATTTTCATGGACGTGTCCATTTGTTGGCCCAAACCGCCCGCACCGACGAACCCAAGCACAGCCGACGAACGGATTGCACATTCCCATCGGTACACGGTGTAGCTCGTTAACTCAGCGGCGTTTTGCGGCAGTAGACCGTAGAAAAAACTCTGCATACGGCCCGAGCCGTTTCGAAGTAACGATGTGGTCGCATGGGCGTCGCCGCTCTCCAAAATCTCGCCGTACACCTTGCCCAGCATGCCGCCGTAAGTCAGTGCGATGGCGATCACACCTGCGGTCGGGCCCAAGCCGACGACACGCACAAACACCAGCGCCCAAATCAGCTCGGGTACGCTGCGCAGCAAAATCAAAACCCAACGCACGATTTGCCGCGCGATGGATGCGGCGGGCGACATACGGCCAGTGAGCGCGGAGATGGACAACACACGCACGGAAATGAGCGTCAGCGGAATCGCTACGAGCAACGCTAGCGCGATGCCAGCGGTGGCGATGGCCACTGTGCGCCACGTTTCACGAAACACCAGCCACAGAAACTCTGACTCAATCTTTGGCGGGAAAAAATCGCCCAGGAATTTAAGCGTGGGTTTAAGGCTGTCGCCCTCAAAGAGCACCCAGGGCTTGAACTCGGTCAAGACGAGCATCGGCCACATCAGCACGAGGAGCGCCAGCGCCCAAAAGACGCGACGCGACCAGGCCGGATCGCGAAGCTTGGGCGCAATACGCGCAGACTCGTTAATGGTCATGCCAAAAAAGTACGCTTAGCGACAATGCATCACCGCCGGTTGCGTGGGTGCAGCTGGCGTGTCGGCGAAGCTCGACGCATCGATCGCGGGGCCGGCGAGTTCGTGCAATTTTTGGGCGTAGAGCTCGCGCAGGATCTCAGGCGTGACTTCGCTGGCGGGCAGGTCGAATGCCAGCGCGCCGTCCCGCAAACCAATGATTCGCGGGAAATGGCGAAGGGCGGTATCCACTTGGTGAAGCGTGGCGATGAGCGTAGCGCCGCGTTCGCGGGCCGCTGTTGTCAGCGCAGAAACGGCTTGTTCGGATCGTGTTGGATCGAGCGCAGAGAGCGGCTCATCAACCAACAACAGTTTGGCCGAAGTGACCAAGCCGCGCGCTAAGCCGACGCGCTGGCGCTCGCCGCCCGATAAACGATCCACACGGTCAAACAGTTTTTCGTCCAAATCAAAGCGAGACAGCGCGTCAGCCGCCAGCTCCATTTGTGCGGGATAAAACAAACTGCGAATGCTTTGCCACAGCGAAAGGTTGGGCAATCGCCCCGCTAAAACGGCTGTCACCACGCGCTGACGCGGCGGCAAAGGCGGCACCTGGGCGGCTAAAAACAGATCGCCGCGAAGGGCGCGAAGCGCACGGGCATCGACTTGCCATGGATCGCTGCCGGCGAGCTCGATGCGCCCGCTACTGGGCTTCAACGCGCAAGCAATCACATGCAGCAGCGTCGTTTTTCCGGCCCCAGAAGGGCCGATGACCGCCACCTGCTCACCCGCGTCAAAGCGCATAGTCAGCCCGATGATCGCCGGGGCGGCGTCGAGCTTGGCGACCGGATGGCGCGCTGCGCAATCGATAACGTCTACGCGCACGCCAAGGCTCCCACAATGCGCAGCAAAGTGCGCGACAAAATCACTTACTTCAACAAACCTGCGCTGCGAGCGGCGGTTTCAAGTCCTTTGTAGTTCTCTGCCTTAGTGGGCACGTATTTCGTTGCACGATTGAGCTCCAAGATTTCCTTGCCAATGGCATCAGCCGGGCTGATATCGAGCAGTGCTTTGGTGACTTTCTCACGCTGTGCGGCGGGCATATCGGCATGCACGGACCAGTTGTAGTTGAAGTATCCAGGCGTCGTGTAGAACACATTGACCTCTTTCAGGTCAACCTTGTTTTCCTTCACGAATTTGTTCCACACCGTGATGTCGAGCGCCGCAGCATCCACTTTGCCGCTCACTACCGAGGCAATCGTTGCATCATGCGCGCCAGAGTAAGCAACCCGCTTGAAATCTTTGTCGGGGTCAATGTTGGCCGCCAGCAAAAAACTACGAGGCATCAAATGACCCGAGGTGCTCGATGCAGAACCAAAGCTCACTTGCTTGCCCTTCAAATCAGCCAGCGCTTTGATGCCGGAATTGGTTTTGGTGATGAACACCGATTGGAATTTGGTGTCTTCTTCACGCTGCGCGATCGGAATGATTTTTCCACCCGAGCGAACGTTGGCCTGAACATGCGTGAAACCGCCGAACCAAACCATATCGACGTTTTTGTTGACCAGTGCCTCAACAGCGGCCGGGTAATCGTTCACAGGGATGAATTCAACTTTCATTCCCAGTTTGGCTTCCAAATACTTGGTGATCGGACCGAATTTGCGCACTTGCTCGGTAGCGGCTTCTTCGGGGATGGTGGTGACTTTGAAGGTTTGGGCGGTGGCGTTGCTGGTAATGCTGGCAAGGCTGACCAAAGCGGTGACCGCGAAGGCCGCTGCGGCACCCCGCAGAATCGAAGTATTTGACATGATGTTTCCTTTAACAAAAAGACGACGCGGTAGCCAAGCTACGCCAAGCCGACTCGAACGACATAAGCTGCTTTGTTGAGTGTACGCACTGCGGAACTTCCTTACACAATTTTAGGGCATGCATGCGGCCTCGCAGCGGTTGCGGTAGCGGGGTTCGCCCTTGATGCGTGTAGTGTTATTTTCAGTGAGCTTTGCGATTTTGCGGCGCCATTGGAGAAGCGTAGCTAAACCCTACCAAGCGCTTTGTAGATCAAGGTTCCCGCACCTTCGCGCAAGACAATTCGCCACCCCTCAATGCCGTCCCGTAACGAAAAGTGAAGCCAGTCAACCTCGGTGGGAGAAAAATAGTCAACCGCGTAGGGTGTGACGTTCCAGCCAGCTCTACGAAAGGTCGCCAGTGCCCGAGGCATGTGCCACGCCGAGGTGACGAGCAGCCAGGGTTGTGAGGCGTCGACTCCAGGCACCGTTTTGCTCATCGATGCATTTTCAAACGTATTGCGCGACTTCGATTCGATCAGCAGGCGCGACGAGTCCACCCCCAACTGTTGAAAAAAGCGCCGGGCAAGATCAGCCTCCGCAACGCCGCTCTCCCCCTTACGAGCGTTACCACCGGTAAACAGCAGTTTGAGATTCGGATACTTTCGCAAGATAGGCAGCGGTTCAATGACGCGCTCGGCCGAACTGCCCAGCCCCGGCAAGAGCGTTCTGGGCTCGGTGCGGTCCAAAAAGGCGCCACCCAAAACTATCAGGCCCGCAAACGAGTCAATGCGCTCGGGCAGGAAGTAGGGTCGCTCCATCCGCGCAATGATCGCGTTCGGCAAACTCGCCCACGACAGCAGTATGCAAAGCAACAGCCCGCCGAGCCCAGCGCGAACTCGCCAGCGCTGCACGGTGGTGCTCCTGACCCTTAGCAGCAGCACTGGAACCAGCAGCAGTGCGATCAACCAAATCAGCGGATCGACTGCAAACGTGGAGAGTTCAGCGGCGAAGTACGCCAAGTCCGTTCCTAGGCAGCCGACGCTGTCTGGCTCAAATACCAGCGATAGGTCGACGCAATACCATCTGCCAACTCAATTCGAGCACGCCAACCCTGCGCATGAAGACGCTCAACGTTGAGCAGCTTGCGAGGCGTTCCATCGGGTTTCGTCGGATCGGTTTTGATCTCTCCGGTGTAACCGACGATCTGTGCAATCAGGCGCGCCAATTGCAAGATGCTCAGGTCGCTGCCCAAGCCCACATTCACGTGTTGCTCGCCAGTGTAATGGCGCATTAAATGAACTGTCGCATCCGCCATATCATCAACATGAAGAAACTCCCTCAGCGGCGAGCCCGTTCCCCAGATAACAACGGCCGGCGCGTCGCCTAATTTGGCTTCGTGAATACGGCGTAACAGCGCCGGCAGCACATGTGATGTATCGGGATCGAAATTATCGTGGGGCCCGTATAAGTTGGTCGGCATCACGCTAATTGCATCAAATCCATACTGTTTGCGATAGGCCTGACACATTTTCAGGCCCGCTATTTTTGCAATCGCATACCACTCGTTAGTGGGCTCTAAAGTGCCCGTCAATAGCGATTCTTCACCGATCGGCTGCGGCGCCAGTTTTGGATAAATACACGACGAACCCAAAAAGCAAAGTTTCTTTACGCCCGAGGCCCAAGCAGCGTGAATCACGTTCGTTTGGATCGCTAGATTGTCACGCAGGAATTCCGCGGGATAGGTGTCGTTGGCTTTGATGCCGCCCACCTTGGCTGCGGCTAAAAAAACGTACTCAGGACGCTCGTCGTCAAAGAACTTTGTTGTAGCCGTCCCGTCGATCAAATCGAGTTCGGCATGGGTTCGGACGATCAGATTCGAAGCCCCTAACGCCGTGAGGCGACGCACGAGCGCCGCTCCAACGAGGCCGCGGTGTCCCGCAATGAAAATTCGTGCAGATAAATCCATAGACAACTACTGGGCTGGTGCAGGCACCGCGAAGCCTGCATTTTTGAGGACAGTTTCTTTGCGTGCGGATTGCAAATCGGATTCGACCATCTCTTGCACTAGTGTCGCAAATGGCGTGGTGGGTTCCCAGCCAAGTCGCCGCTTCGCGTAGCTTGGGTCACCCAAGAGAGTCTCCACTTCAGCTGGGCGAAAATAGCGCGAATCCACCGCAACTAGCTTGTGTCCAGCGCGCAGTGAAGAATTGGCGGGCGCGCTAGCGACGACTCCGATCTCATCAACGCCACGACCGCGCCACTCGATTTCGACCCCTAACTGACGCGCGGTGAGCACCACAAAATCGCGAACTGAATGTTGCTCACCCGTCGCGATCACAAAGTCCTCGGGCTCGGCTTGTTGCAGCATCATCCACTGCATCTGCACGTAATCGCGCGCGTGTCCCCAATCCCGAAGCGCATCTATGTTGCCCAAGTAAACGCATTGATCTAGACCGACGTAGGCGCGTGCAATCGCACGGGTGATCTTTCGCGTGACAAACGTCTCGCCTCGAAGGGGCGACTCATGGTTAAACAAAATTCCGTTGCACGCGTAGATGCCGTAAGCCTCTCGATAATTCACCGTCATCCAATACGCGTAGAGTTTGGCCACTCCGTACGGCGAGCGCGGGTAAAACGGCGTCTTCTCAGTTTGCGGGATCTCAACGACTTTCCCAAACAATTCGGACGTGGAGGCTTGGTAGAAGCGAGTCTTTTTCTCAAGCCCCAACATGCGAATGGCCTCGAGCAAACGAAGCGCACCCAGCGCATCGACGTTAGCGGTGTACTCAGGCATCTCAAACGACACCTGAACATGGCTCTGCGCGCCTAAGTTATAGATTTCGTCAGGCTGCACCATCCCGACAATGCGAGTCAAATTCGCGGTATCCGTCAGATCGCCGTAGTGCAGAAGAAGTTTGCGGCTCGTGGCGTGCGGATCTTCGTATAGATGATCGATTCGATCGGTGTTGAACGAGGACGCGCGGCGCTTAATACCGTGAACCTCGTAGCCCTTACCCAGAAGAAACTCCGCGAGGTAGGCGCCGTCTTGCCCCGTAATACCAGTGATGAGTGCGCGTTTCAAACTAAGCCTTATTCACTTTCAACCCTTGTTGTCGCAATTCGCGCCCCGTCGCCCCGCCGCCAACTGCCCGACCGAGCGTACGGCCAAAGCCACAGGGGTCACAAGTTTACTGATTGTTGTGTGCAGTGCGTAGGTAAGCTCGTGGTCGGTATGGGCATTGGCATGGTCAACCCCACGGCGGAGGTCATTGAGTGCAACGGTTGGGCAAATTGCGATGGTGTCATACGCTTAGTACCGCTGCGCAGAGCCGCTGAAAAGGGGTTCGAACTGGCTTAAGAAATCAACGTGGCACACTGACGAGCTTAGCTCTCAGTAAAAATCGGGAAGCGCGGGTCGCGAAGCGCCCGAGCCCACTCACTCGCTCACCCAGCTCGACGAACACCGATTGCACCTAATTGTGCACTTTCGACCCGACACGCGTCGTTTAATGAGCGTAGAGCATTGAACACTTGAGATGGGCGAGACGGGCATAAAGACCATGGCACCGTTGACAAATCTAGAGCCTGATGATGTGGCTCTGCACCGAAACAATAGCGGCCAAATAAAGAAAAAGGGTTAGTGGCTGTTAACCATCTAACCCTTGTAGTGTGTGGCGCGGCTGGCAGGAATTGAACCCACGACCCCTTGGTTCGTAGCCAAGTACTCTAATCCAACTGAGCTACAGCCGCTGAGCCTTCGATTATAGGGTATCTGTGTTGGCGAGTCAAAGCGAAGCCTTGTCCAACGAGGTATGAGCCTGACCAAGGCGTGTATTTCCATTGAGAAATGAGCCTAAAGCGACTGAAATGAGGTTTTAGTTGGAATGGGTTG
>READ01000032.1 GCA_004293675.1 Betaproteobacteria bacterium | reverse complement strand
ATCTTGGCGTGCAGCGGAACCACATCGACGGCGGGCTGGATATCCGCCCCAGCTCCGCCGACAAACGCTACCGCAGCGCGCTCAACGAGCAGTCGCTTCCATTCGGTGATCTGCGTGCTGTGGACCTGAAACTCGGCGCAGAGCTGCGCCAGGGTCTTGTCCTGTCGAAGCGCACCCAACGCCGCCTTCGCTTTGAATTCCGCGCCCAATTTCCTACGCTGGCGCTTGGCAACGGATGACTTCTCCTTCAACATAAACACTCCAGTTCGCGAGCGCACTTAGCGCTTCGCTTGTTACCCTGAAGTTTCGCTTACACCGTTGTCTGAAGTTGCTGAGCCACTTCTCTTAAACGAACAGCCTTGCAACTTGACCCATCGTATCGCCATACGGCTCAAGACTTCAATCCGCCACTCTCACGCCGCCGAATTTCGCGAAGCATAAACAGATACAGCCCCTCGACTTTCTCCCTCGCCCAGGGCGTTTTGCGCAGGAATTTCAAGCTTGATTTCACGCTTGGGTCGAGGGCGAAACAGCGAATCGGAATTCGCTCTGCGAGCTCGGCCCAGCCGAAATAGTCAACCAGCGCCGTGAGCATGGCCTCTAGCGTGAGCCCGTGCAGCGGATTGCGCGGTTGCTCGGGTTGAGCGGCGCTTTCAATGCTTTGCGTTGACTTGGAATCTGGGGTGGGTTGGGTTGGCGCGGGCGAAGACATGGCCACATTTTCGCATCGAGCGCGCAAAGCCGAGACGAAAGACCGCGCCGTGGCGTGCGGTAAAGTAAAAGTGACTCAAGCTGGTCGGCTGCGAAGCATTCACCGACTGACACCGCACCCATCAAAACACACAAGGAAGCGCTTCATGCAAACCATTGGCCGCAAAACACAAAGTATCAGTTCATCCGCAGCCCTACTGGCGATCGCTTCGCTCGCCGCGCTGACGTTAGGCGGCTGCGCCAGCACCGATGCCGTGAAGCCTGCGGCGACCGCGGCCAGTAACACTCCAGAGCAAACTAAGGCCGTACTTTGGGTGGGCAATAGTTTTTTCTATTACAACAACAGCATGCACGGTCACGTGGGGCAGCTCATTCGCGGCTCGGCAATGCCCGACAAAACGGGGCACCGCGCGGTGTCGGCCACCATCAGCGGATCGGGCATCAACTGGCATGATGTTGAAGCGCATTTCAAGCCTGGTGGTGTGGGCTCGTATTCGTTCAACAGCAAAAACGAAGTTGTTTTCAATACCTTCACCAAACCGTTTGATGTGGTGATGATGATGGATTGCAGTCAATGCCCGATTCACCCCACCCTGCGCTCGGTGTTTTACGAACACGCCAAGAAAAACAGCGATATCGCCCGCAAGCACGGCGCACGTCCGGCGTTTTTCATGTCGTGGGCCTATGCCGACGCGCCCGAAATGACCGAGCAGCTCGCCACCGAATACACCAACGCCGGACGCGCCAACAATGCGCTCGTGGTCCCCGCAGGGCTCGCCTTCGCCCGATCGATCAAGGAGCGCCCAGACTTGAATCTCTACATCGCCGACAAGCGCCACCCAAGTCTTGCGGGTACGTACTTAGCGGCCTGTACGGTTTTGGCGTCGCTCTACAAAACGAATCCTGAGGGCAACACCTACACCGCTGGACTTGACGCGGCCACTGCGAAGTTTTTACAAACTGTGGCGTGGCAAACGGCTCAGGAATACGCTAAACGCTAGTCGACGCCGGAGCTTTTACAAACCAACAATTCGACCTACCTACGGCGTAAATCCCACCCACACTGGCGGGACATTTTTCCACCGCGACGGCTATAGTTTTGATTCCTAAAAAATTAACTCAACGTCATTCACGCCGGAGACTTTTATGCCGTTCAAATTCAAATTCGCTGCCGTAACTCTCATCAGCGCAGCCGCCATGCCAAGTTCAGCACAAATGCTGAGCGCAGCAGAAATAGAAGCCCTCTTTTCTAAGCCCGTAAAGTTCTCTTACCGAGCCAACAGTGGCGGCATTGGCAAAGCTGAATACGCGCCCGATAAAAAGGCTTGGCTCAGCGCCACGGTACCCAGCCTGAATGACACAGGCACGTACCGGCTCGACGGCGACCAGCACTGCGTTACTTGGAAGACGCTAAGAAGCGGCGCTGAGGGTTGTTTTCGCTACGAAAAAACGGGGGATGGGAGCTATAAATGGCTCGGCAAGGATGGTAATGTCGTCGGGACGCTAGAAATTGTGAAGTAGTTGGGGAGCCCGGACCGGCGCATCTTCTACGAAGCGTTTACGGGCATTCGCATGGCGAACTCGGCAGCAATACGCCATGCCCCCGAGGGAGAGCATCCAGTCTGCAGCCCCCACCCCACTCGAGGCTCAGCGCTCTACCGAGTCACCGACCCTACGATTCAGGCCCCACCAAACCCCAACACCCAGCAGCAACACGAGTACACCGACCACCGCGCCCGCCGCTACGTAGGCCACGCTCGAGTAAAGCAAGTACAGGCAAGTGGCGGTAAAGGCCAGCGGCAACCAAGGATAAAGCGGCACACGAAACGGTCTGGGTGCGTCGGGGAAGCGCGCTCGAAGCACCATCACCGAGGCCGCTGAAGCCGCACAAAACGCCCAATACACCGGCGACAAGTAATCAACCATGGTGGAAAAACCGCCACGTGTTGCCGTGCCAAACACCACGAGTGCGATGGCGACGACTCCCATGGCAATCAAGGTCAGCGGCGGTATGCCGCGGCCATCGTCCCAGCGCGCAAACCGGTGTAGCGCGGGCAGATCACGGGCAGCGGCGTAGGTGGTGCGGGCACCGGTAATCAGAATCGCGTTCATCACCGAAATCGCCGTAATCGCCACGATCACCACCATCACCCATTCGCCCACCGGGCCGAACGCAACGCGCATTAAATCCGCTGCCGGCGCTTCGCTCTTGGCCAGCCCGTCAAGGCCTAGACCACGCACATAGGCCCAGTTGGTCGCAACGTAGAGCAACACCACAATCGCCATACCGCCCACCAGCGCCCAAACAATGCCGCGCTTTTCGTCACGCATTTCAGACGATAGCGTAGACGCATCGCTCCAGCCGCCATAGGCCAAAAACACAAAGACAAACGCGGTGCCCCAAGAAAGAGATTCGCGCGGCACATTCGGGGCTGGTTGCACCGCAGATGTGGCGCTCAAAAAGACACCTGCGCCTACGGCCAATACCAGCCCCAGCACCACCAGCAACACCAGCGCGATCTGAGCGCCCAAACCGATGCGAATCCCGCGCAGATTGAGCAGCACCAACACAGCAATCGACATCGCCGCCAAAACGCCCGAACCCATCGGGCCAAGGGCGACCACCTGATTGACGTAATCAGCACAAACAAAGGCCAGCAACGCCATCGAGCCGGTGTGAATAATGGCAAACCGGGACCACGCGAAAAGAAATGCAGTGCGATCACCATAGGCTTTTCGCAAAAAGTAATAGTCGCCGCCCGCATCCGGAAAGGCGGCGGAAATTTCGGCAAAACAGAGTGCGCCAATAAGCGAGAGTGCGCCGCCCAGCACCCACGCGAGGTAGAGCGCGTTGGCGCTGTCCAAGTTTTGCGCGACCATCGGCGAGGTTTTAAAAATGCCCGCACCAATGACCATCCCGATGCAGATCGACATAGCGTGCCACACTGATAGCTGCCGCCTTGGCACAGCTACGAGCGCAGATTCGGATCGGGCAGTAGGGGCGGATGGCGAAACCTGTGTCATGTCAAACCCGGCAAACAATAAATTTCAATCAGGATACTATTTCAGCCTCGGCGCAGCGTAGAAATTCATCCATCAGCCTCTGGCCGCTCACTGAGTGGCCTTGAACTTGCTGCGTTGGCCCCTGAATTCTCACTCAACATCGTTTAACTTAATGAATCCCCGTAAATCCACTCCCCTGAAGCTCTCCGCACTCGCCTTTGCCGTGGCTACCTCCGTCGCGGCGGCACAAACCGCGCCCCCATCGGTCGACACCGTGATTGTGACCGGTACCCGATCAAAGGATCGCACAGAGCTCACCACGCCCACCCCAGTGGACATTCTGAGCCGGGACGATTTGATCAAAGCGGCGGGTGCTGGCGGCGATTTGGGCGCAGCACTGCAATCTTTGCTCCCGTCGTTTAATTTGCCGCGTCAATCCAACAGCGGCGGCGCCGATCACGTGCGCGCCGCTCAGCTTCGCGGCGTGAGCCCCGATCAGGTGCTCGTGCTCGTCAATGGAAAGCGTCGTCATAACGCCGCAATCGTTAACGTCGAATCGAAAATCGGCAAGGGCACCAATCCCGTTGACTTCAACTCCATTCCGATTTCGGCCATCAAACGAATCGAAGTGCTCCGGGATGGTGCGGGCGCGCAATACGGCTCTGACGCCGTTGCCGGCGTCATCAACATCCTGCTCGACGACGCCCCAGGCGGCGAAATCATCGCCGGTTACGGCTTCAACAGCACCCGATTTGAACCCACCCAGCAACGGATTAGTGATGGTGAAACGCCCGAGCTACGCGCTAAATACGGCATGAAACTGGGCAACGGCTTCGTGAATTTTGGCGCTGACGTGAGCCGTCGCGGCGCAACCAATCGAGCGGGTGCAGATCAGATTCCGTTTTTTGAGGAACAGACAGCCGCGAACTTAGCGCTCGCGGGCAAGCGCAACTACATCGCAGGCGATTCCAAAGTTTCGGGCGTGAATGCGTGGGTGAACTCGCAGTTCGCGCTGACCGGCCAATTGACTGGCTATGCGTTCGCTACGCTCAACCAGCGCGACTCTGTGGGTGCCGCGTTTTTCCGTTACCCCGATTCTTGGGTGACCAACAAGTCGATCTACCCGAACGGCTATCGCCCCGAAACCACGGGCGACAATCGCGACCTGTCGATCTTTGCGGGCGCGAAAGGTAGCCTCGGCGGCGCGTGGGATCTCGACGCCAGTCTGGGTTACGGACGCAACGATTTCTCGCTCGGCGTGCGTCGCTCGTACAACGCATCCTTGGGCAACACATCACCCACCAGTTTTCACCTGGGTGACTTTGGCGTGAGCCAGCTCACCGCCAACCTGGAGGGCAGTCGAGACATTAAGCTCGCGGGCTTAGCCAAGCCGCTGAGCTTGGTCGTGGGTGCTGAGCTGCGCCGCGAAGGCTTCAGCACCGGCGCGGGCGACCGAGACTCCTACGCTGCGGGCAGTGTGACCGACGTGCCTGTGGGAGCGCAAGCCGGACCGGGTTTGCAGCCCGCCGACACCGCCAATCGAAGCCGCACCGTGGTCGGGGCGTTTGCTGACATTTCGGGCGACATCGCCAAAACCGTATTTTTGAACGCGGCCGCTCGCTACGACCGCTACAGCGACTTTGGCGACGCGCTCACTGCCAAGCTTTCTGGCCGTGTTGAGCTGGCACCTGGCATCGCACTTCGAGGCGCAGCGTCAAGTAACTTCCGCGCGCCCTCGCTCGCACAGTCGGCATTTAGCTTCACCACCACCAACTTCGGCGACGGCGGCGCGCTCACATCGGTACGCACGATACCCGTGGGTGGTGCCATCGCCAATACGCTGGGTGTGCCCGCGCTCAAGGCCGAAAAATCTAACAACCTGAGCGCTGGATTCACCGCTGCCTTGGGCAAACAATTGAACGCGTCGATCGATGCGTTTCAAATCAAGCTCGATGATCGCATCACCCTGTCCGAGCGTTTTTCAAGTGATGCCATGACCGCTGCGATTCTGGCTAAAACTGGGCAAGCGGGCGTTACCGATGTGAACTTTTTTACCAACGCGGTTGACACCACCACTCGCGGCGCTGATCTAATCGTGAATTACAACACCGCACTCAGCGGCGGTAATCTGCGACTCACCGCCGCCTCATCGTGGGCCAAAACAACCATCCGAAACATCAAAGCCCGGCCCGCTGCGCTCACCGCGCTCGGCATTGATCGTGATCTTGTCGGGCTCGAAGAGCAAAATACGCTCACCACAGCCTCTCCCAGCACGCGTCACGTGTTAACCGCCAATTGGAGTAACGAGCGCTTCTCTGCGCTCGCCCGAGTAACGCTGCATGGCAAAACCACGCGAGTTTTTGATTTCGGTGGCGGCTTCACGCCCACACAAACCTACGGCGCCAAAACTCAGCTCGATCTCGAAGGCGAATACAAATTTAACAAGCGCCTGAGTGTGGCCATCGGTGGCAACAACATCACCGACCAATACCCCACGCGATCAATTGACGATATCTCGTATTTCGGCAATTTGCCTTACGATGTGCTCTCCCCGATTGGTTTCAACGGCGCGTTCTACTACGCCCGCTTGCAATACAAGTTTTGATCGAACGCAACATTCTGGCTACAATTGACGGGTTCGAGGAGCGTTGCGACCTGCAACCTGACCGGCCAAAACGGCTGCAACGGAAATGACAGGCTAGGCTCGAACCATTGGTTTTCAACGGCGCTCGCAGATTGGTGACACTCATCCGTTACCGCTGACGAGCCCCTACGCCGCTCTGGCGTTTTCATCAGCGAACCCGCTTGTGTGTCACCCAAAAACTTTTTGGAGTGAACTATGAACGCTGTTGCTGATAAGGCATTCACTGACTTTGTTATCGCCGACCTGTCGTTGGCCGATTGGGGTCGCAAAGAAATCAAAATCGCCGAAACCGAAATGCCCGGTTTGATGGCCATTCGCGAAGAATTCGCGAAAGCGCAACCGCTGAAAGGCGCGCGCATCACTGGATCGTTGCACATGACGATCCAAACCGCCGTGTTGATCGAGACGTTGCAGGCGCTCGGCGCACAGGTACGTTGGGCATCGTGCAATATCTACTCAACGCAAGATCACGCCGCAGCAGCAATCGCCGCTAAAGGCACGCCGGTGTTTGCGATCAAGGGTGAAAACCTTGAGCAGTATTGGGATTACACGCATCGCATTTTCGAATGGCACGATGGCTTGCCATCAAACATGATCCTTGACGACGGTGGCGATGCAACGCTGTTGCTACACCTCGGCACGAAAGCGGCAAAAGACGCATCGCTCCTGAGCAAGCCCGGCAGCGAAGAAGAAGTCTGTTTGTTCAATTCGATCAAAGCCAAGCTCGCTGTGGATCCTACTTTCTACGAGCGCAACTTGAAGGCCGTGATCGGTGTCACCGAAGAGACGACGACGGGCGTGCATCGTTTGTACGAAATGAGCAAGAAGGGCGAACTGGCCTTCCGCGCCATTAACGTCAACGATTCGGTCACAAAATCGAAGTTCGACAACCTCTACGGTTGCCGCGAATCGCTGGTTGACGCCATCAAGCGCGCGACCGACGTGATGATCGCTGGTAAGGTTGCTGTCGTTGCTGGTTACGGCGACGTGGGCAAAGGCTCGGCGCAAGCACTGCGCGCACTCTCCGCTCAGGTGTGGGTCACTGAGATCGATCCAATCAATGCACTGCAAGCCGCGATGGAAGGCTACAAAGTCGTCACGATGGAATACGCCGCCGACAAGGCCGATATTTTCGTGACCGCGACCGGCAACAAAGACATCATCACCTACAAGCACATGGCGGCGATGAAAGATCAAGCCATCGTTTGCAACATCGGTCACTTCGACAACGAGATCGATGTCGTGTCACTCGACAAGTGCAAGTGGGACGAGATCAAGCCGCAGGTCGATCACGTTGAGTTTCCTGATGGCAAAAGAATCATCATGCTGGCCAAAGGTCGTTTGGTGAACTTGGGTTGCGGCACGGGTCATCCGAGCTTTGTGATGTCTTCATCGTTTGCTAATCAAACGATTGCACAGATCGAATTGTTTGGTCACCCTGAGCGCTATGAGAGCGGCAAGGTTTACGTATTGCCCAAGCACCTCGACGAAAAAGTGGCCCGTTTGCATCTGAAAAAAGTGGGCGCACAGCTCACCGAACTCAGCACGATGCAAGCGAACTACATCGGTGTGAAAGTTGAAGGCCCTTACAAGCCCGATACGTACCGCTACTAACCCGTCACCCCGGCGAAGGCCGGGGTCCACGCCCGACAACCCGCAGCATGCGAGTAGCGGGCGTGGTTCCCGGCCCTCATTGGGATGACGAGTCGGGGATGCACCCGCGTGTCGTCGTACCCCTTTTCACCATTCAACCCGAGGAGCCCGTCATGATTCGCCTACTCATCATTTGGTTACTCAACGCCGCCGCGTTGATGGCCGTGGCCTATATCGTGCCCGGCGTGACGGTGACCAATTTCTTTGCGGCGCTGATCGCGGCGTTTGCGTTGGGCTTCGTTAACACGTTAATTCGCCCGATTTTGGCGATTCTTACCTTGCCAATCACCGTGCTCACGCTCGGTTTTTTCTACGTGCTGCTCAACGGATTTTTGTTTTGGGGCACCAGCAAAGTGCTGGGCGGCTTTGAGGTCAACGGCTTCGTAGCGGCCGTGCTTGGCGGCCTGCTCTACGGTTTGATTGCGTGGGCGCTGGCCTACGTCATTCCGTTTGGCAAAAAATCCAAAGCGAAGTAATCCGGTTCAATGCGCGCTGATGTGCTTTTGGTAGCACGCGGATTGGCGCCTTCGCGCACCGCTGCACAGCGCTTGATCGAGGGCGGTCATGTATTTGCGCGCTACGGTGAAACCCGCTCACAGCTCATCAAAGCCAGCGCAACGCTCGCCGACGATACCCCCATCGAAGTGCGGAGCAACGAGCTCGACCGCTATGTCTCACGCGGCGGTTTGAAGTTGGAGGGTGCACTGCGTCACGTTGAATTAGATGTGACGGCGCTGAGATGCCTCGACGTGGGGCAATCCACGGGGGGCTTTACCGATTGCTTGCTGCAACACGGCGCGGCGCATGTGGTGGGCATCGACGTTGGGCACGATCAGCTCAATCCCACGCTGCGAAGCGATCCACGAGTGCGCTGCATCGAGGGCGTGAACGCCCGTGACAGCAGCGCGGTGCTCAATGCCATCGCTAGCATTATCAATCCGAACTTATCGCATGAATGCCCTATGAAACATGGGGTTCAGTTGATTGTTTGCGACCTTTCGTTTATTTCATTAACTAAAGTGATCCCCATATTTCATAAGGCATTGGACGAAAAAGCTCATTTACTGAGCCTCGTGAAGCCGCAATTTGAAGTCGGCGCTGCCAATGTGGCTCGTGGCGGCATCGTGCGCGATGTTTCGCTCTTCGCCGAGGTTGAAAAAAACGTTCGCGCCGCATGCGGTGCCCACGAACTTCAAGTGCTCGATTACTTTGAAAGCCCCATCACGGGCGCTGATGGCAATCGTGAGTTTTTTGTCTATGCGGAGCGAGCAGCATGAGCGGACAGAACGACTTTCGTGACTACTGCTTGGAGCTTTTGGGCAGCCTGCGCCAAGGTGAAATTGCGTCAAAGAAAATGTTTGGCGGCACCAGTGTTTCCATCGACGGAAAGACGTTTGCGATCATTGCTTTCGATCAACTTTGGTTAAAGGTCGATGACGAATGTCGCGCCGAATTTGAGGCCGCGAAGTGCCGGATCTTCACCTACGAGGGCAAAACGGGTCTACGCACGATGAATTACTACACAGTGCCCGAAGAGGCGATGGAGTCGGCGGCGTTGATGCGCCCGTGGGCCATGCTCGGCTGGGCCGCTGCACTGCGCGCCGCTGCGGAAAAAAGTAAACCGAAGGCCAAGCGCGCGTCGGTCAAAAAGAAAACAGAGAAACCACTATGAACAACATTTCATTCGAATTTTTTCCGCCCAACACGCCCGAGGGCGAGGTCAAGCTTCGCGCAGTCACGCAAGATCTGATGGCGCTCGCGCCGAAGTACTTCAGCGTCACCTACGGTGCGGGCGGCTCAACCCGCGACAAAACGCTGGCCACCGTAAAGGCCGTGGCTGATGCGGGTAACGATGTCGCTCCGCATTTGTCGTGCGTTGGGGCGACCAAAGAGAGCGTGCGCGAACTGCTGCACCTCTACCGCGATCAAGGCATCAAGCGCATGGTGGCGCTCGGTGGAGACGTGCCATCGGGCATGGTCGCTGCGGGTGACTTTCGCTACGCCACCGATTTGGTGTCGTTCATTCGCGAAGAAACGGGCGATCACTTTGCACTAAACGTTGCGGCTTATCCCGAGGTGCATCCGCGCGCGGCCACCGCAAAGGCCGATTTAGCGGCGCTCAAGCTCAAACAAACGCTGGGCGCTGACGTTGCCGTGACGCAGTTTTTCTACAACGCTGACGCTTACTTCGCGTTCGTTGACGCAGCGCTTGCCGAGGGCATCACGATGCCCATCATCGCAGGCGTGATGCCACTGCACAGCTACAGCAAAGTCGCGCGCTTCGCTGAAATGTGCGGCGCTGAAATGCCACGTTGGTTGAACAAACGCATGGCTGATTTCGGTGACGATAGCGACAGCGTTCGCGCGCTCGGCCTAGACGTAGTGAGCGCCATGTGTGAGCGATTGATCGCTGGCGGCGCACCGGGCATACACTTTTATACGATGAATCAATCAGCGCTCACCAAAGAAATCGTCACTCGCTTACGCAACAAACCGTAGGAGCGGTTCCACCGCGATAGCCCACGATAGAGCGACCCATTCAGCACCGCCACCCATCGCGGTAGAACCGCTCCTACAACAACACCAAACCGAAAAACATCATGTCAAACCAACCCATCCACACCGACAAAGCCCCCGCCGCGCTGGGCCCCTATTCCCAAGCCATCAGCGCCAACTTTGCCTTCAAAGGCACAGTGGTTTTCTGCTCCGGCCAAATCGGTCTCGACCCAGTCACGGGCAATATGAAAGAAGGCTTCGAAGCCCAGGTCGATCAAGCGTTTGCCAACATGCAAGCCGTGATCAAAGCGGCCGGTGCCGACTTGTCAGGCGTAGTCAAGCTCACGCTCTTTTTGACCGATCTTTCGAATTTCGCCACCGTCAACGCCAAAATGGAAGCGCTGTTTCAAAAGCCCTACCCTGCCCGCTCTACCGTCGGCGTGTCAGCGCTGCCCAAGGGTGCGTTGTTTGAGGTTGAGGCGATCGTTACCCTTTAAGCTCGCGCACCCCAAGCGCACATTGAACGCAGCATATCGATTGGACTGACTCTGCCTGAGGCGAGCGATTGCTTCGCGGGCGTTTCTTTCCGTTGACGTTGGTGGCGATCCGTCTGGCAACAGGTGCAATTACCTTCCGTACATCGCCGACGTAGTGATGTACTCAGGTGTCTGTAGACCGGGGCGCACGATGCTCACGCTCAAGCTGATGAGCTCGTGAAACGGGTCGCTCGGCTTGTGAGTCCAATACTGAATCACCCCTTTCGTGGTGACTCTAATCGTGTAGCACTCGGGCTCGTTGGTCGAGTGCGTCTCATCGACGCACAGCACGTTTTTATTCACGCGCCATTTTCCAATGGCCTCATAGCCTTCGGTGCGTCGCGAGTAGGTATCTCGTACGATGTACGCCCCGTCGGGACGGAAAAACTGGTAGCTGGTGAAATACGGTTTGGCATCCGCCACCGCGCGCCGGTATTCGCTGACGTGACTATTCCCAGAGAGCAGTCGGCGTAGTGCGTCATCGGCAACGGGCTGCGCTGACTCAGCTTGGCGAGTGGCCGTTCGACCGCCGATGAGCGCGTCGTGACGGGCTTTCTCGTTTTGGCGTGCAGCATTTGCGCTGTCGGTGCGCATGGCGCTGCAACCGTTTAAGGCGATTACAACGGTGACTAATACTACGATGGCAGTGGCCGCGCCGAGTTGTTTTGCTGAGGATGATTTCATAGATTGAGTGTTCTGTTTAGCGTGACATTTTTACGATGCAGCGAGCTCGGCGTTGGCGCGCGAATGCTGCAATGTGTGTGGAAACCACGGCGTGGTTTCGCTGGCTGCTTCGGCGTGCACCACCCACAAAGTTGAGTTACAGGCGACACAGTGCAGCAGTGCGGATTTTGGATCGAGATACGAGCGGTCAATGTCGTGGCGTTCAACGTACAGTGCAGCCACCGTTGGCCCGAAATCTCGCTTGAGTGCTACGTGATCGATTTGGCAGTTTGCTTGCGGGCCACAGCCCCGTAGTTGAGGGGTGTGGATGCCGGACGCGCGCATCGCGATCTCGATAGGTTGCAGGTGAACGCAGAGCGTATCGCGATTTACAGGCAGCGCAGGCGATGCGGATTGCGGGTGATTTTTCTGCGACGGCCCCGGACGCAAGAGCCTATTGCGCATGGCAACAGTGAACACCGCCACGGCGATGACAAATAGCAACGCGGCGGCGATATAAAACGGCGCTACGATGGCTGTCGGCGGCGGCTGTCCGGCCATCCAGAAGCCCATGCGCAACAAGACGACTACGCTCGCGCCGACGATCAGTGCTAGGGCAAACATTCGAATTCTTAGGCGGTCCATGGGTAAGTTTCGAAGTGGTGTGGTCAGTGAAAATTTTGATTGAGTTACTTCGATTGGGTAGCGCTGCGTCGCGATCTATCCATCGATTGCGGCGCGGCATTTTCACGGCGCGATCCTCAATTCAAAATTAGACTGCCACCAGTTTATAAACGGAGAACATACAACTGGATTACACCGAAAACTATGGGGTCGAAGTGAGGGAAGTGGTTGGGCAAACTTATGCGGTAATGGCTAGGCAGCAGCACGGTCAAACATTCACACTGCCTGAGAAATTTGAGGGGTTTAGCAGGCTATTTTGATCGTTAGGTTGGCTGCTTAAAGTGCCATCACATCAATTTGTAGACTCAGCACAGTTGCAGGAGATTGTGAATCAGCAATAGACGCAACGCACTATTAAAAGTAGCTATGCTGATTTACGTTTGTTAAAAAACGGTCGTTGTCGTACTCCCGCCCTCCAACTTCACTATCCATCACAACTCAATGCACCGAAGACAAATGCTTACTACCATTGCCGGCTTAGCGGCGACCGCCGCGGCAAGCCAACCCACCTCGCAACCGCAGTCAACTGCCAATAGGATTATTGAAGTTGACAAGCGTCTGAATCGGGCGATTCTGGCCCATGACGTGGCGTCAGCGGCGCCTCTTTATGATGATGACTTCTTGTTGACTGTTTCGGGTGGTGGATTCAAACGCAAGAGCCACATGCTCGCCGACATCGGCAACGCAGCGGTCGTATTGTCAGTCTGCGAGACGACGAACATAGAAGTTCGAATTCGCGGAGGCACTGCTGTTCTCACGGGCACACTGCTGCAGGCTGGCACCGTAAACGGGCGGGCCTTAGATGTGAAGCTCCATGTCACTGACACCTGGGTCAATATCGACGGACAGTGGCTGTTACTTGCCGGTCACGCAAGCTTGGCAAAGTAATCACCGCAGCGATGTCGCAATCGAAATGGGCGGAGCTGTGCGTGATGCCACGGCGCCGCCATCCAATCGCTCAAGCTGACCCACAAGGGCTTGTCGCGACGAGCGCCACCGAACCCTTCGCTTGGCTCGATCGCTAGGCGCTACATGCGAGAGAGGTGACTCTGCAAACTTAGACAGCAGTGCCCTACGCAGACGCCGGGTCAAATGTTCATAAATCCAACGCCGCTGGCGAGACTGGTGAAGCCCGGATGCGCGGTGTTGAGCGTTGGGAATATGCCCGGAAGCTGGGCGGTGGTGACACCAAACCAACGAGCGATAGTGGCCAGATACGCATCACTCGAAAGCGTCACTAAAAGCTCGCCGCGGTCTAGGCTGTGGTTGAGCCCGGCTGTTTTGCCTCCGGGGCCGGTGTTACCCTCGCTGGGCTCGTTCCAGAGCGGCGGCACGCCCGAGCGGGGCACTGCGCCCGCTGTGGCGTCCACGCTCATATAGCGGGATTTTTGGGCTGGGAATTGGGCGTCGTTCGGAATGTCAGCAGCGGCCACATTGTGGTTTGCGCCGTAGATTTTTCCGCCTTTAACGGCACCGCCAAGCACCACATGATGACCGCCCCAACCGTGATCGGATCCGCCGCCGTTACTGCTCAGTGAGCGACCAAAATCAGACATGGTAAACAGTGTGACTTGATCTTGGCCGGTCGCGGTTGCCGAGCCTTGCACTTTGATCTTGCCCATCGATTGCCAAAACGCATCGATCGCGCGATCAATTTTTTTATTCTGCACCGGAAGATCCGACCAAAACTCGGGGCCGTGCGTGTCAAAGCCACCCAGAGCAACAAAGAAAATCTGCCGCTTCAGCGGTGTGGCACTGGTGGCACCGAGTCCCGCACTAGCGCGGATTAAGGTCGCCGCCATGCGAAGCTGTGCGGCCAATTCGTTGTAGCCCGCATCAGGCGTGTCCACCACGTTGATGGCGGCTGCGGTCGGGTTTGAGCTGGGCCGGTATTCTGCAAATAAATTGACGGTGTCTTCGTTGAGCGGATTTTTTATCAGTGCTTCGGCCACAGCCGCCTCGGTGCGCACCGACAAGTCCATGATTTCAGTCCACTGCCGCGCGTAAATGTTGGCCGAGGGTGCGGCGGGCGCGCAGCGACTGAGCATGGTGCTGTGCAACAGCGCTTGCCACGAGTAGCCGTTGTAGAGCGCAATCGGGCCACCGGCGAGGCAGTAGTTCTTACTGGGATTAGCGTTGATGTAGCCGCCATCGGTATTGCAGGTGGCAACCGAGGGCGTGCCGTTCGTCGCGTCGACACGGCCGATGTAGCCGGTGCCCACTTGATATGGTTGGGCTGCGGCGTCGTTGGTCAACATGAAGGTGTTGATGCCAGCCACTGACACGGCAATCGGCACTCGCGCCGTGCCGTTTGAACCCACCACGGCGCTAGCAATCTTGCCGCCTGCGCCCTCCTCGGGGTTGAGCGTGTTGGCCTGCCCGCTCATCCACGCTTTTTGTTGATCGTCGTGCGAATAGAGATTGGCCGGTAACAGCGGGCTGTCGCCGGCGCTGTTTTGAATTCGGTACCACCCATCGCGATTGACCGGCGCGATCATCGGGCCGACGTTGGCGATGACGGCAAGTTTGCTGTTGGCCTGCTTATACAAAAACGCAATTTCGTTGTACGACGGATGCAGTGCAAATTGGCGACCATACACATTCGTGGTGAACCCGGCGGACAGGCCAGCGGTGTCAGTCGAGGTGATGATGCGCGCCCCATTGTTGCCCGCGAGGGTGGCGCGCGTGTAGCCTAAGTCGTTGCCCGATTCGCTTTGCGGCGAACCTGCAGGACGGCGGCAGGCAGCGTAGCGGTCATATTCGGTGGTGCCGCTCACGGCGTTGTCAAGGTAGGGTACGAGTTGGTTGCCGTGGTCTTGTCCGCCGTACAAATACACGCACACGATGGCTTTGTAATCGGCCGCCACCTCAGTGGTTTGATTGTTGTTGGGGGCGGCGGCTTCGGCCACCGATGACAGCGCGGCAAGTGTGGGCACAGCACCTGCAGCACTCATCGTGCCGCCAGCGGCCAAACGTTTTAGAAAGTCGCGACGGGGGGATGGGCTAGATATTTTCATTGGATAGTGGCCCATTAATATTGAACTTGAAATTCGGGTGCATGCACAGCAAACCAGAGCGCCACGCGTACCCGGTCGCGCCTGCGCTCGGCGAGCTCGCCGGGGCTGGGGTTGGGCGGATAGGTCTGATCGAGTGCGGCCACATAGGTGGCCTTCACGCTGGCGGGCAGCTTGCCACCGAGCAGCACGAGGTTGATGTAGTCGAATAGGTCGTCGGCGCTTTGCCACTTGCTGTTTAGGTCTCCGTAGTCCATAAAAACGCAGTCGTTGTAACGCTGATTCTCTGGCTGGCAGGTGCCCACATAGTCGGATCCAAACATCCCATAGTCGGCATAGGTATTCGCGCTGCCGTAAGGCTTGCGCGTGACCAGCCCGCCGAAGTAGTTTTGGGTCGACGCAATGGCCGTTGTGGTGGTTATTTCAAACTCGGGGGCGGTGGCATTGGCGCGCTGCACCGGTCCGGGTGGTGAAAATTCGGGATGATAAAAATTAAACACCGAGGGGCTTTGTAGTGGCCCTTGGTTCAAGCCGTATTCAACGCTATCTAAGCCGTCGATAAAGTAGCGCCCTGAGAAGGCTGGCGCGGGCGGCGTGGATGCCGCAGTGGGCCGTGGAAAGGCCCGCAGGATGTGGGCGAGCCGCATGATCGGTTCGCGCAGCTTGCCGTATTTCGGCCGCTCGCTCGCACTGAGCGCTGCGCCGTCAAGCGCTTCGTCATCGAGCAAAATTGAGCGGATCACTGCGCGCATGTCGCCGCGTACATTGCTGCCGTTGTTATTGAACGCAGCCGTTACCCGCTCTACGTATTCGGGGGATGGGGTGCTGGTCACAAAAAAGCGAATCAGTTGTTTGCCGATGAATGGGCCGACGTTCGGGTGGCAAAAAATATTGGTGACTGCCGCATCAATCATCAAATCGCCCGTGGCCTTTGAGACGCGGGTGCCCTCCCCTGTGGGTGCCTGCGCAACGCTCACAATATTTTGCGTGGGACCCACCACAGCCGCTGCGCAACGTGGGTCGGCGCTACCGGGGATCACAGCGTCGTACTGCAAAAGTTTGCGGGCGGCGCTGGAATGGAAGCCGGGGAACACCACCATCGGGCGCTGCCAGCCGTGACGGTCGCCCACCTGGGTGGTGTCGGATTCTGGGTAGCAAATGTTGTCCGGGTTCCAATCCCAGTTTGGAATTGGTTCATCAGTACGATTCAGGCAGCGCTGGTTCGTACGTCGATCATCGTACGTAAGGCCGGTGAAGGTCCGGGCAAATCCCTTCACTACCTCTTCGGTGTAGGTTGATGGATTGCCGCTCACGGCGGTGCCGTTGGCGTTGAGTTTCAACTGCCCGACGGAGAACAGTTGCAGCATTTCGCGCGCAAAATTTTCGTTCGGCGTAGTGGAGCTGCCGTCGTTTCTCAGATGACTTAAAAAGCGGCCCATGGCAGGTGAGCGCACCACGCCTGCGAGCAAATCGCGGTAATTTCCGAGCGCGTTGTTGTTGAGAAAATCGAGATACGCGCCAAGCTCATAGCGGTCGTTTGATGGGCCACGATCTGACACCACCAAAATTTGCGACAGCGCATAGGCTACCCGTTGTCGAAGCTGGTCTTGGCCGGTGATGGCTTGCTTCCAGAATGATTGGCGCACCACGTTCGCGCCAAACTGGCAATTAGTTAACGAAGGGATGCAGCGCTCCGCAGCGTAGTCAACAAGGTAGTTGAAATGCAGCGGTGCGAGTGAGCCCGTGCGCGGAGTGTTGAACTGGTTGGTGACCCACGTTGAGGCTTTACGCTTGAGCGTGGAGCCGGTAACGGCTGCATCGGGCGCGAGTGCGTTAAATGCATTGATGTCAGCGTTGCTTGGGCCAAAGTTGGCAAGCTGCAAAAACTTGGCGGCGCGCTGGTTATCCGCCAACGACGTGGATGCGCAGCCGCCGTCGAGGTAGGCTTTCACCGTGTTTTGAGTGTCGCGAATGGCGAATTGGCCCTTGGGGGCGAACGCTGCTGAACTGGTGTTGTAGCCAAACAGCACGCGCGAAATCACCACCGCGTCGTCGCTGTCAAAGGCGCCGTTGCCGTTGATATCCAGTCGATCGATGTTGGCCGTAATGGCCGCGATGACCGTGGCCGCATTGGCTCCCGTGCCCGCCACCAACGCCACCGGATCGCGAACACCCCGAGCGTAGCGAACGAGCACCGTACCGTCACGCAGCGCATCGGCCACGCTGCCCGTGCCGTCAACGTTGAACGGGCAGTTGGCCACCTGCGCCTGGCTGGCGGCCATCAAAAGCGTTGCGCTGAGAGCGGCGACGGTCTGGAACGGTGTTGCCGCAATACGAGATTGTTTTTTGTGCATTGGCTTTGGTGTCACGAAGTTGAGTGGATTTGTTGGATTGGAAGGGCATGCGTTACGTAGCGCTAACGCAGTCAGACTGGAACCAGAAACGAGATTTTTGTAGGCGCGGCGCGAGCCGCAATGCGATGGCTTCCGTGAGTATGTTTCCGCGGCTTGCGCCTCTTCTGAAAAATTTTTAACGCGATGTCTAAGCGAAAAATCTCTTCGTTGGATTGGTTGGGGTACAAGTAGCGAGGCTTCAACCAGCACTGAAAATCTCCACGCTCGCCAGCGCCGCGCTTTGCCCGACGCCACCGGCTACCAGTAATCGTCCATCCTCCAGCAGCGTCGCTGAGTGCAGGTAGCGCGCCTCAAACATCGCCGCTGTCGGTTGCCAACGGTTGCGGTCGCTGTCAAAGCGCTCAGCGCTTGCCAAAATTCCCTCCGCACCATCGCCACCCACCAGCATCACACTGCCATCAAGCAGACAGGTGTTGGTGCAATGTTCGCGTGCAGTGGTGAGCGCCCCAGCAAAGCTCCACAGATCGAGGACGGGGTCGTAGCAGAGCGAATGGGTGACGTACTGGCAGCGGCCATCGTCACCTGCGGCGATCAGCAGGTGGCCATTTTTGAGTAGTGTGGCGTTGTGTCGAACCCGAGATTGCGGCAGATGGCGGGCCGGTTGCCACCGCTCCGTTGCTGGGATGTATCGCGTCACCATCGCCGATGTGCCCATCACATCCCACGGACATGATCCGCCCGCAAGCAGCACGTGTCCGTCTTGCATGAGCGTTGCCGTTTGATAGTCACTGCCGAAAAACGCAGTGGCATGCCACGTGTTGCGGTCGGGATCAAACAGCTCCGCCCCGCTGCTGCTCGCCACCAGCACCCGACCGTCTTGCAGCAGGGTGGCGGTGTGCAGCCCGTGGCCTTGCGCGTGTTGCATCAATGGCGTGGCGCACCACTGATTTTGGATGGGATCGAACAGTTCAGCGCTGCGCAACGCCGCGCCACTAAATCCACCGGTGACCAGCACACAGCCGCTCAGCAGGCGAGTGGCGTTGTGATGGCAGCGTGGGGTGCTCATTGAGGCTGCCGCGTGCCATTGGTCGGCTATGGGGGCGTATCGTTCAGCACTTTTCAAGTCGCCCGCGCGGTCACTGCCGCCCGCCACCAGCACGCTGCCGTCAATGAGCAACGTGCTGGTGTGAAACTTGCGGGCGCAGGCCATCGGGGCCGCTGCTTGCCAGCGACCATTCGATAAGGGCGCGGGCCGTGACGCTAGGGGGTAATCTAGTTCGCTCAACGTTTGCGACCAAGGCAGCGTTGGGCACGACGACGCTGCGGCACGTGCCATGATGATGCGCGAGCTAACGCGTGCGCCGTACGGCACCCGCCGTCAGCACCAGAATCAGCGAGAGCATGGAGAGCATCAACGGATGCAACGTCGGCACCGACACGGCGGTGGGCGGCGGCGGTGGTGGCGCTAAGGTGAACTGCGCGTTTACCGTGAGCGCCACGGTCATCGTCACAATGCACGTGCCCGTGCCGCTGCAACCGCCGCCCGTCCAGCCTGCAAAGGTCGATCCGGCCAATGGCGCGGCGGTCAATGTGACCATCGTGCTCGGCGCCAGTGACTCATTGCAATCTGCACCGCAGGCAATACCAGAGCCGGTCACGTCTCCAGTGCCACTGCCCGACTTTGTGACGGTCAACAAAAAGTTGGGCACTACGATCACGTCAAACTGCGCGTTAACCAAGGGCGGTGGGGGCAGTGACACGTCACGGACGGGCATTGTGAACACGCAATTGCCGGTACCGGTGCAGGTGCCGCCGCTCCAGCCGATGAAGGTGGAGCCCGGCGTGGCGCTGGCCGTTAGGGTGACCAATACGCCCGGTGCATAGGGCTCGCTGCAATCCGCGCCACAGTCGATGCCGACGCCCGTCACGGTGCCTGTGCCTGTGCCGGATTTGGTCACGACGAAGGGCACGACGTTGCGGCTAAATAGTGCGTTGACGTTGGTGATGCCGTTTACCGTGGCGCTACATGCGCCACTGCCTGTGCATCCGCCGCTCCATGCCACAAACGTGGAGCCCACGTCTGCTGATGCCGTAAGGGCCACGACCGTGCCGTTAGTTAACGTCTCGGTGCAGTCCGCGCCGCAATCAATGCCGTTGCCGATGACAGTGCCCGCACCCGCACCGGTTTTAGTCACGCTCAACAATCCGTCAGTTGAAGCTGCGCTCAAGGGTACGCAGGCCGAAAACTCAGACGACCCGTTGCTGAAGTTCATCGCCACCGCCGTGATAAATCCGCTGGTGAGCGTGGAGGCGAAGGTCGGCGTCGCGCCGGTGATGCCCGTGCCATTGGTGTTGGCCACGGCCGAGCCCAAATACACCTCACCGCCGCCAAAGCCTGAGCTGTGGCAGGTGGTGGTTTGAAAAAATTCGATGGTTTGGCTTGAGTTGATTTGGGTGTTAATCGTGTAGGGCACGGAGATGATGCCCGCCGTGTTGGTGGCCGCAGAGAGCACCGGGTAGTTTTGCAGGTTGTTGGCACCTTGATCGATATCAAGCGGGTCGTTTGCGGTTACGCCGTCTTCACTCGAGGTATTGCTCAGATCAATGCCAATGCCCGTGGTGTTGTAGATTACGTTGCGCGAAATCACGACGCCGCGAATGATGTCTACGGCGTTGTTTTTGGTCACCGACACGCCAGCGCTTTTGAGGTTGGTCAGGGTGTTGAAGCTAATGGTGTTTTGGGTGGTGGGCTGCGTGTTGCTGAGAACGCTGATGCCGCCGAATGTGCCTGCAGGCAACAGCGTGACGCCGTCTACCCCTAAGCCGAGCAGATTGCGTTCAATGACTACACCATTGCTGCCGCCGCCAACAAAAATTGCCGTGTTGGTGGCTGCTACCACGTTATCGGCCACCAATGAGTTGCCGGACAGCGTCGTCAAATAAACGCCAAACTGGGTCAACGTTGCCGCAAACACGGTGTTGCCGTCAGGTTTGGTACCAACCAAGTTGCCACGAACGGTGAGGTTCGCGGCGTTGCTCGCGTCAATAACGCCCAAATTGAACACATTGACATACGCAGGCGTCAGCGCAGCGGTGTCTGAGCCGACAATGACGCCAGTGGTGCCTGTGCTGCCGCTGGTAATGAAGATGCCACGAGAGTGGGCCGATTTAACGGTCAAACCCGTGGCATCGGTGCCGATGAAATTGCCGCGCACCCACACATTTGACGTGCTTTCGATTTGGATCGCGCTGGCGGCATTGCCGCCGAACACGGTGCTGCGGCTTAGCGCAAGGCCTTCGATGATCGAGCCTGCTGCCGCACCGCCCGCCACATACAGTGTGGGCGTATTGGCGATGGCTCCGTTGTCGATCTCAATGCGGATCACGGCATTGCTGCCGAGCAGCGGGCCATTGGTGTTGGCGCTGGCACCCGGTTGGGTATAGCCGTTGATGCGGATGGGCGAGAGGATGGTGGGCAAAGGTGTCGCAGGCGCGATAAGCAAGGTGCCGCCACCGGCGATGTTGAAGGCAATCGTGTCCGCCCCTGACCCCGCAGCGCATTCGCCCACCAAGCCGCCCGAGGCGGCGTTGTTGTTAGCCGCGGTGATGGCCTCACGTAGCGTACACAGCCCGTCGTTGGCGGCGGTATCGGCGGTGGAATTCACTGTGATGGTGGCCGCCCACAGGGCCGGGGCGACGCCAAGCGTGGCGAGCGCCAGCAGGGCGCGTTTGGCGGCGGCAAGCCAGCGCTGCGGCATTGGAATGCCTGAGCGGGCGTTTGGACTTTCGGTGACGTTGTGCATGAGGGTGAATCCTTGGGGGTGTGGATAGTGCGGGTGCAAGAGGCGAAAGGGGCTGTTTTCTCGATAGCGTCGCTAAACCATTTGTTACCCCGGCGAAGGCCGGGGCCCACCCCCGTGCGAGTTGTTCAGTGTGCGCAGGGCGTGGGTGCCGACCTTCGCCGGTAGGACGAGGAGTGGGATGTGTTTAGCGACTGCTCAGTGGTCGTAGGCCGCAACACTGATGGCCGCTACGTTGATGCCGTCGTGGTAATTCATCGATGCCGCCGTGGTGGAGCTGCTTGGCGGCAGCGCGGTTGCCGCCGTAACAATGCGTTTGCTACCGTGCGCTGGGCCATGCGTTGCCGCGTCGACCGTCGTGCGGCTCAATGCAAGCAGCATGACTGTGATGATGGCAAACACCATGGCGGCGGCGTAGTTGACTACGCGGTGGTTGGGTGTTTTTGTTGGAGTCATGTTGGTGCGCCTGAGTAGCAAGTGTTGTTAGGTTTTGAGTGAACTAACGACACAATAAAAGCGAGCGACCTACAACCAGATAACAACGGGATTACACATTCGTGTTTTTTTGGCGATAGTGGTTGTGCTGAATCCGGCAAACAGAGCAAACCTACGCTGCGCCGCACCGCGCTGATTTTTGTAATCCACTTGTATGCCCTTCTCGTCTAACCTGCACTCTGTCAAAAAACAGATGTAGGAAAAACGATGGCTATCTTCACCCATTGCACGGCGTGCCGTGCGATTTCGCTATGAGCACGACCACCTCAACGTTGACCGCATCGAATGCGGCCTGCGCGCTGGCTTTCATGGCAGCGGAATTGCTGGCGCTGCCCGGACTGGCGATGGGCATGTATGCGTACACCGTCGGTCGCGTTGACGGCAGCAGCGGCTGGTTGTCGGGCTTGTTTGAGTTGGTGTTCTCAGGCATTGTGGTTTTGCCGATGGTGCTGCTGTTTCTAGTCGCGCTTTTCTTTGCCGGTGCATTCGCTGGCGCTCGGCCGTGGGCCGCTGCTGCGTTGTTGCTCATCAACGTCGCCGTGGTCACCGTGGCGTTACCGGTGGTCACGCCGAAAACGCCATCGGAGTTTCTGGTGTGGTTACCAACGCTCGCGTCTACAGCCATTGCAACTTGGCTCGCGTGGCGTGAGTTCTCGCCGCGAATGGCCTGATATGTTGAGCTCAAAAATGACCATCGCTTTTTGGAGCATTGCGGGTGTTGAAGCGCTCGCGCTCGGTGTGTTCTGCCTGATGTTTCTGGCCGATGAGAACAAAGGTAATCAAGACGGCGGTCGCAGCATGGCGCTGTTCTTCTTTTTGATTATTCCCGCCGCGCTCTTGGGGCTGGCCATACTGTTGCATGTGTTCTTTGCGACAGCGGTGATGCGTGGCATCGCGTTCTTAATCGTCGTCTCGCCGGCGATCATTGTCGTGGTGGCGAAAGGCGACGACTACTACGGCATTTATCAGGCAGAACAGCGGGAGCAGGGTCGTGGCTATTTTTCGGGTCGTGCGATGCGGACTATGGCCACGGCGGTGGCGAATGCTGATGTCGCGTTGGTGGAGAAGTTGGCTCCGACAGTCGACCTCAATACGGTGGGTGACATGGGCATCACGCTGCTTTGGCTAGCCACCGACATGAACCCGCCCCGCGCATCGAGCATCTCGCCTGAGACGCGATTGGCGTTGGTTCAAACCCTCTTAAAACTCGGTGCAAAGCCGAACCGAATCGTGGGCCCAAAACACGAGGTGAGCCCCGCGTTGTTGTCGGCGCTGCACATGCCGCAGTCGGCCATCGCCAAGGCGCTGCTCGAAGCGGGGGCAGACGCCAATGCGGTAGACAACGCGGGTGCCACCATGCTCTTTGCCGCAGCAGGTCTGATGCCCGTTGAGACGCTGCGGTTGTTGCTTGCGCATGGTGCCGACGTTAACGCCACATTGCGCGGCACGCCGCTGTCAGTGTGGTTTGCGCTGGATCGGCGGTGGGACTTATTGGCGGTACTCGCTGAACGTGGCGTCGACATGCATCGCCCGTACAGCAACGAAGACCGACGCACCGCTGCGAGCTTTGTGGCTAGGGCGATGGAAAATTCAAAAAGCGAGCAAGACGGAGCCGATGAATCGCTGCGACGCCTTGATGCGCTTATCAAGCGCTGAGCAATCCAGATCGACCTTGTGACATGAGCGCTCATTGGACGAATGCCGTTGACGTGAACATGAACGACGTTATGGGGCAGCCGATGATCTTCAGCTGGCTGCGCGAGCTGACGCCAGAAAACTTGCGTGTACTGATCGCAGGCGGTCTCGACATTAACGCGATGGCGGTGGGCTCTCCGCTGGTGCTTGAGTCAGCAATGGGCGACCGATGGGACTTGGTGTCGGTGCTGATTGAGCATGGCGTTGATGTGCTGAAACGGGATCGCGACGGTCGCACGGTGATCGACGACGTGCATCGCCGATGTGCAGAGGCTGAGCGCGATGGCCGCTTACTCGATCCGCAGATCGTGCAGGTGCAAGAGCAACTTGCCGCGCTGCTAAAGCCGCGCTAGCGCAGCGCCAAAGCCGTAGTGGCCCGTATCAGATGACCAAGGATTCGGTTCGTGCGCCGAATCTTTGCGTGATCCATGGTACTCACAGTGCGTCCCAGCGGGCGATGAGTCCGTAAAGGTGCACCAAACCGATGACAAGACAGATGCCCGAGGAAACAAGCCAGAACGTGGTCGAGTTTTCTGGAAACGTTGGCCGCAGCAGCGGAAAGCAAAGCGCGCGGCCAAGGTACACCGCAGTGATGCCGAGCAGCGCGACCTTGGTGAACGGAAGGCGAGCAATCACGCCAGCGCCAGACAGGGCGTAAGCCGCCCAAATCAACAAGACCGCTGCAATGCCCAGCGTGAAGACGGTGGGTAGGACTTTGCCTGCTTCAGCAGCGCGGGCCATCTTTTCACCCGCGCCCATGAACCGGTAGGCCGGAGCTCCGATCAGGACACACGCGACATGCGCAATTGCAGCCGCAGCACTGAGGGCAGCGCCGAGTACGAGAGCGTTTGTATTGAATGGGATCATGGTGAGTTTGCGTGAGGGCCTTCGAGATGCGTTGACGGGGATCGTGTCGATAGTTGCATTTGTTCCGCAGCGGTCAGCCCACGCAATTGCGGATTCTTCGCCCAAATGATGAGCTGTACTTTGGCTGAACCGAGGCCGCCATGATAGCGAGCCACCTAGAGTCAGATAACACCGGAACCACACAATCGCGTTTGTCGGGGATAATGGTCCGGCGCTCTCCTGCACTCAGAGCGCCGAACGCTACGTTTTATTGGAGCGGCTCTGCTGTCATCGACGTGCACATGGGGTCGTCGGGTCGCACCAGAGCCGCGCCTAAAGCATCAAGCGACGGCGACGCGACTGCGTCTGGTGCCCGTCAGCTTTTTTCGACAAATTTGGTTTAATGGCAACTTCTCCTGCGTCTATTCAGCCAAATTCGTCGTGGCAGGCGGTCGCCACACGCGTGTTGCACGGCGATCCTTTGGCAGTGTTGGATGCGCTAGTCGTCGCCGTCGCGGATGCCGAAACAGCAGCCGACGTTGCAGCGCAAACGGCGCTGTCGGCCAACGCCTTGGCTTTTATGGTGATGGACTGGAGCCGCTTCACCGATTGGCGTGATTTGATAGCGCGCTTTGAGTCAACCGATGCCACGGTCTCATTAGCCGCCGCCGCAGAGCCCAACCCAGCCGAGCTGTTCACAGTTCGTGTTGTTGGTCGGCTTGCAGTAGGCTTGCTGCGCGGTGATTCTTTCGAGGTGCTTGCGCCAATCGGGCAACAACTCGAAAGCTTGACCGATAAGACCAGCGACAGTGTGCAGCTGACGCTGGCCGCTGGCGTGCTGTTGCCGTGGTTTCAGATGTCTCGGAATATGGCGGCTGCCCAAGCACTGCATGGGCGCATGGAAGATGTGACGAGGAACGAGAGCGGCGCTGCGCTGGGGGCGCAGTATTTGCGCGGCCTGTGGCTTGCCCTGTGGGCGCAGCACTTGCACTTTTCAGACCGAGCGCGGCTGCCCGATGCGCTCGCTGCCTTCGACGATTTTTTGTTGAACACGCCCGCCCCGCATTTGCGCTTTCGTCGCGCCCGATTGGCCGCTGAGCAGTGTTTACGCGACAAAGACATGAGTGGTGCCGAGCGCGCCTCGCGCGACATGCTCAACGCGCTGCACGCCAAACGCCCGATGGAGCGCGCCATCTACAACAGCATTGTTGCAACGATTGCTTGTGCGAGCCAACACGTCGATGAGGCGACGCTTCACGTCGAACACATGCTTCGCGATCTCGACGCGGCGGATTGCCCGCCGAGTCTTGCGATGTTGTATCGGTTGGTGGCGTCCAGAGTCGCTATCGCCCGTGGTGACTACGCCCAAGCGATCACCATCATCGAGCAACTCGCGGCCACAGCGCATTCGTCCCATGCCGCAACCTTGCGCGGTTTTGCGTCATTGATGCGAGCGCTGATTGTTCATCGTGACGAGCCCACATCAACCCTGCTGCTGCGCGAGCATTTGCAAGCCGGAATGGCGCTCATGCGCACTGTGCCGACGGTCAGTTTTTTCTTTGCTTCGCCAGACGTGCGCGGCGCGGTGTGCGCGTTGGCATTGCGTGAAGGTATCGAAGTTGAATTTGTGCGCTCCGCATTGCAGTTGGAGCCGGTAGCGGCACCTGCTTGGGCCGATGAGCATTGGCCGTGGGCGGTGAGTTTGCGCTGTTTTGGTGGCTTCAAGAACGTGAGCTATGTGGGGGCAGCGGCGAGTGCAAAGCCGAGCAAAACCGAGAAGGCGTCGAACCGTCCGCAGAGCCTAATGATGTTGGTTGCGGCGCACGGCAGCGCAGGCATTTCGGTGGCGCTGGCCGCCGATGCGCTGTGGCCGGGGCAAGACGGCGATCAGGCCGAAAATTCGCTCACCGTGACGCTGATGCGACTGCGCCGAACACTCGATGCAGGAGACTGGATCGAGCGCAGCGACGGCCAGCTGCGTCTGAACGTTGACCGCGTGTGGACGGATGTGGCGGCACTTGAAGAGCACCTCGAGAAGCCGCCGCACAGCTCAGCACAACTGCCCGAGCGCAGCGCCTACATCGCGCGTTTGTTCGACCTGTATCGCGGCGATTGCTTGCAGGGCGTCGATGACGAATGGGCGTTGCTGCGGGCCGCGCACTACCGAGGCCGCGTGACGTTGGCCGCACAGCAATTGCTGCAAGGGGCATTGCACGCCGGGCAGGCCGAGGCGACCGAGCTGTTGTTCAGGCACGTCATTGATCGCGGTCTCGATGTGTCCCGCCTGATGAATGCCGTACACCCGAATTTGCGGGCAACGCCCGCCTGGGCTGACTTACAGCGACATGTAGGGTTGTTGTCGGAGCGGTAAACGCCCGATTCGCGACTACAGCTCAACTGTTGATGCGTGCGCCTTGCGATTGCGAATTGGTCAAAGTGCTCGCATTCGCCTCAGCATTGGGTGGAGTTGGCGCGACAAGATTCGCCGGCGGCGCACCGGGCATGCACTTTTATACGATGAATCAATCAACGCTCACCAAAGAAATCGTGACGCGTTTGCGAAGCAAACTGTAGGAGCGGTTCCACCGCGATAGCCCACGATAGAGCGACCCATTCAGCACCGCCACCCATCGCGGTAGAACCGCTCCCACAACACACCAAACCGAAAAACATAATGTCAAACCAACCCATCCACACCGACAAAGCGCCCGCCGCGCTAGGCCCCTATTCCCAAGCCATCAGCGCCAACTTTGCCTTCAAAGGCACAGTGGTTTTCTGCTCCGGCCAAATCGGTCTCGACCCAGTCACTGGCAATATGAAAGAAGGCTTCGAAGCCCAAGTCGATCAAGCGTTTGCCAACATGCAAGCCGTGATCAAAGCGGCCGGTGCCGACTTGTCAGGCGTAGTCAAGCTCACGCTGTTTCTGACCGATCTTTCGAATTTCGCCACCGTCAACGCCAAAATGGAAGCGCTGTTTCAAAAGCCCTACCCTGCTCGTTCCACTGTCGGTGTGTCGGCGCTGCCCAAGGGTGCGTTGTTTGAGGTTGAGGCGATCGTTACGTTGTAGGTGGCACCAAGCGCGCCTCAGTGGTGCGCTGTTTCGCGTTTGTAAAGGCAAGACGGGCCGCCGCCCAATACGGTTTACAGCCTCTTCGCGCAATGCCTTATGAATAAAGGCGTCTAGTGAATTTTAATCGTTTGTCGCGTAAAGAATTAAATCGCTCATTGCCCATATTTCATAGGGCATTGATATAAATAGCCGTACGTAAATGACGCCCAATGTTGGCTAGTGACGCCCACAAACCGCGCAGCTCGCGTCTCGACAAAATCGCATCGTCGCAATATCCATGGTCTTGGCGTCGATAGTGAGTAGTCGCCCACAGAGCGCTTCTCCGCCCTGCAAACCCGACAGCAGTTTGAGCGCTTCGGCGGCTTGCAGGCTGCCGACGATGCCAACGAGCGGGGCGAAGACCCCCATCTCAGCGCAGCGCGTTTCTTCAAACGAATCCGATTCTGGATAAATGCAGTGATAGCACGGCGACGTCGCGTCGCGCGAGTCGAACACGCTGACTTGGCCGTCGAAGCGGATGGCTGCGCCCGACACAAGCGGTTTTCGTGCCGCGATGCAGGCGCGATTGATCGCGTGGCGGGCGCCAAAAAGATCAGTGCAATCGAGCACGACATCGGCGGCAGCAACGGCGCGGTTAAGCGCATCGCCGCTTAGTTTTTCGGCGATGGTGTGAACTGTGATCGTCGGGTTAATCGCGCGCAAGGTGTTGGCGAGTGACGCCACTTTTAGCTCGTCAACACTCGCCGTGGTGTGCCCGATCTGGCGCTGCAAATTGGTCAGGTCAACCCGGTCATGATCGGCCAAGGTGATCGTACCCACGCCCGCCGAGGCTAAAAACATCGCCGCTGGACATCCGAGTCCGCCCGCGCCGATGACCAGCGCGTGCCCGGTGCTGACACGCGATTGGCCGACCACGTCCCATTCATCAAGCAGGATATGACGCGAATAGCGAAGAAGGTCTTGGTCGTTCATGAATTGGGCGTTCCGTTGCTCGGCTTCGCGTGCGGCATTTTCCAGCCCTTGTTCGCCGAATTCAACAACGATCGTTCGGGCTGAGCTTGTCAAAGCCGTGTTGCACGGGTTACGCGCTCGCCGCGCAGAAGGTTAAGGATCGAAGCGCTTATCGCGGCTCCACAGGGAGCCGCGCAATTGTCACCCGTTAGTTACTTAACCGCTGGGCTGTCTTTCTTTGCCACCGGCTTAGCGTTCGGAACTTTTTGCTGCGCGGCGTTGGTCGTTGGCAATGCCGGCACCGTCGCGCTCACGGCGGCCGCAGCCGAGTTCGCTTCAATTGTTGAGCGAACGACCGGAAGGCCCTTGATTTGATTCACGGCTTGGGCGTAGAGGAAATCTTTCTCATTGCCCCAATCAAAGCCCTTTAACTTTTTGGCGTCTTCGCGGGCTTTGTTGAGTTTGGCTTCCTGCGCCTCTTCAGTCAAATCCTCAGTGGACTCAGCTTCGGCTTTTTCGTCTTTACCGGTCAAGTGGCGCGACAAGTCCTTTTCACGCTGCGTTTTGGGCGCGACAACACCGTCAAAGGTGAGCTGGTCGATCAACACGTCGGTTTCGATGCCCGTGGCTTGAATCGAGCGGCCGTTGGGCGTGAAGTAGCGCGATGTGGTGAGCTTGACACCGGTTGTGGCGGAGAGCGGAATGATGTTTTGCACCGATCCCTTGCCGAACGTTGTGGTGCCCATAATCGTGGCGCGTTTGTGATCTTGCAGCGCGCCAGCGACGATCTCAGAGGCTGAGGCCGAGCCGCCGTTCGTGAGCACCACCAACGGTACGGTCTTTAAGATTTCAGGCGCGCCAGCGACGACATCAGGGCCACGTCGTGCGTAAAACTCCTTGGCTGCCGTGTAGCGAACGCGCGTGCCGTCCATGCGACCTTCGGTGTAGACCACCAGCGTGTCCTTGGGCAGAAACAGCGCCGATAAACCGACCGACGCGTCGAGCAAGCCGCCAGGGTTATTGCGCAGATCAAGCACTACGCCTTTGAGCGGGGCTTGCGCGTGATGGTCGGTCAACGCCTTAACAACGTCGGCCACGGTGAGCTCGTTAAATGTGCGGACGCGAAGGTAAGAATAGCCCGGTTCAATCAATTTTGCTTTGACCGCTTGCAGCTTAATTTGCTCGCGGGTTAGCGTGTGCGTGATGGTGGAGCGCTCGTCTTTACGATAGATTTCCAGGCGCACCTTGGTGCCCGGTGTGCCGCGCATTTTTTCGACCGCTTTGCTGGTCGTGAGCCCGCGGGTGGAATCGCCATCCACGCGAGTGATCAAATCCCCAGCGCGAATGCCCGCACGAGCTGCGGGCGTTTCGTCGATGGGTGAAACCACTTTGATGTAGCCGTCTTCGGTGCCGATTTCAATGCCAACACCACCGAACTTGCCAGTGGTCGTAGTGCGCATGTCCTTAAAGGCTTGTTCATCCAGAAAATTGGAGTGTGGATCGAGGCCGCTGACCATGCCACCAATGGCCTGCTCGATCAGTTTTTTGTCGTCGACCGGCACTACGTAATCATTTTTGATCCGCGCATAGACCTCAGAAAAAGTGCGCAGCTCATCAACGGGAATGGTTGATTTCGCGTCGCGGCTAGCGTCAACAGTGAGCGCGACCGACAGCGCCACACCGAGCACCGCGCCCGCACCGATCCAAACGAACTTTTGAGCCACACTATTCATGGTTTTCCCTAGCTGTTGAGCCACATACAACGCGCAAAAAAGCGGCGCGCAATCGGGATATTAGACGATTGGCGACCAAAGTAGTTCAGGGGGATACAAAGTGAGCTCAGCGCAGTTTCCCCCGACGACCCGAGCGGGAAATTGCGAGCAAGAAAAAAGGGCGATGAGGCCTTTTTGAAGAGGCACAACATCGCCCTGAACATCACCGCGGGCGGATCGGGGGAAACCCACCCTGGGAGGACACCGATGCCATCGCCGAGGGATCAACTGCGGCATCGAACTGTCATGCAATTAAGATGCGTCCAAACTAGGAAAGTTCAAGTATTTTTCAATCAATAGGTAAATGTGAGCCGCAGCTCTAACTGCATCAAACGCCTGCGGCTAAGGAGACGCTGATTAAATCCCGCGAGCAGCGCGCCTTGGATTGGGATCGAGTGTGAAATCGACAAATGCGAGGCATAGCGGGGCTATGGCGAGCATTTTCGATGCAGCGGCGACCCGCTGGTCGCAAGTTTACGACCGGGCCTAAGTCCAAGGATGCGATGCTCGATGGGCGTTTGATACGCGTCTCCCTAAGTGCTGTCACACGCGACTCGGCGTCAGCGCGACGGACTACCAGTACGCAGCAAACGCATCCCGAAGCGCATTTAGCTGTGAGGCCTGCAGCGACGATGCGGCGTAGCTGCTGAGCGTCCAGAGCTTCGCGGTTTCCTCAAGTTCCTCGAGAATGGCCATCGCCTTGGTCGGCTCATCTGCCCACACGACAGGACCCAGGGCTTCGAGCATCACGGCGCGAAGCGGCAGCTGATCGGCCGCGGCGCGGCGCATCACATCAACCACGCCTCGCGCGACGGCCGGCGCGCCGGGCCGATCGTAGGGGATCACCGGAACACGTCCCACCTTCATCACGAAGTACGCCGTGATCGCCGGAGCGAGTTCGCGCAGGCCGAATGCGCCGTCAACTGTGTTGTTCGTGAGCGTGACCGCCACGGCGTGCGTGCTGTGGGTATGAATGATGCAGCGAGCGTGACTGGACTCTTCGTAAATCGACCGATGCAGCACGATAGTCTTACTGGGTCTATCGCCGGAGACAAATTCGCCGTTATGGTCGAGCTTTGAAATGCGCGCAGGATCAATAAATCCCATGCAGGCATCAGTCGGTGTGATCAGAAAACCATCATCGAGCCGCACGCTGATGTTTCCAGCAGTAGCGTGCACATAGCCACGGTCGAAGAGCGATTTGCCAACGCGACAAATTTCTTCGCGTGCGAGAGATTCATTCATACGCTACGGTTTCTTTCGCGTGCTAGTCAAGCATCGCAAAGGCTTTGGTGAAGAAATCCGTTGTACCAAAATTTCCAGATTTGAGCGCAATGTGAACGCCCCCATGTTCGCTCTGAGCGTAGCACCACGGCACACCGGGATCGATTTGCGGGCCAATTTGCATGAGTTTGATTCCTAGGGATGCAACGCATGCGCCCGAGGTTTCGCCGCCAGCCACCACTAAGCGACCCACACCAGCGCCTACCAGCTCACGTGCAATGTCTGCTAGCGTCTTCTCAATCATCTGCCCCGCGGCTTCCACGCCAAGTTCTGACTGCACGGCACGGATGGCGCCCGATTCCGCAGTTGAATAGATCAAGATAGGAGCGTCTGAGGGCTGCCCATGCGCCCAGCTTAGTGCCTGTTGAACGACGGGTTGTCCGGCGGCAACTCGCATCGCATCGACCGCCAGTGCCCTCCCGCCACGCGCGATGAAATCAGCCACCTGCGCGTTGGTGGCCAGCGAACAACTGCCCGAGATAATCGCGCTTCGACCGGCTGCGGTCGGCAAAGCAGCAGAGCGATCGTTGGGCGCAATATTCCAGTTTTGCGGTAGCCCAATGGCGAGTCCAGAACCAGCGGTGACTAAGCGAAGCCCCTTCGACGCTTTGCCGATGTGAAGCAAGTCTTCGTTGGTGATTGCATCAACGATGGCGGACTGAATGCCATCAGCTTGCAGTCGCATCATGGCGTTGGCAATCTCGGCACTTCCTTTGCGTACAACCGCAGAAGAAATCAGTCCGACCCGCGACGACGACTGCGATTGCAACACGCGCACTAGGTTGGAATCTGTCATCGGCGTAAGCGGATGATTTTTCATACCGCTGTCGGACAGCAATTGCTCGCCAACAAAAAGGTGCCCCATAAACACACTGCGGTGATTGTCGGGAAACGCTGGCGTGGCTATGGTGAATGGGGCGTTTAAGTGCTTACACAAGGCATCAATCACTGGCCCAATGTTGCCCTTCGGTGTGCTGTCAAACGTGGAGCAATACTTGAAGTAGATTTGCTCGACGCCACAACCCAGCAACCAGTCGCAAGCGGCAAGAGACTGTTCAACGGCGGCGGCTGGCTCGATCGTTCGCGACTTCAGGGCCACAACGATGGCGTCGCAGTCGGTTAAACCAGCACCCAACGACGAGCGCTCTGCATCGGTAGGTACCCCGATGAGCTGCACGACGCGCATACCGGCTCGCACCAAGTTGTTGGCCAGATCAGTGGCCCCCGTGAAGTCGTCAGCGATGCAACCTAAGCGTGCCATGGCGTCTTTGCTTTATGAAATATTGGAATGCGCCGAACGCAATCGAGGGCGCTCTACCGGTTGACTTGCGTCCACGCGGTCACAGTCTTCTTTTGAACCCAAGGAGCAACGAGTTTATCGAACTCCAAAAAATGCGGCGTCTTAAGATGCAGCTGAAAGTCCGCGGCCGAGTCGTAGCGCTCGTACAGAAAGACACAGTTGGCGTTGTCATTGCGAACGCTGACATCAAACTGTCTGCACGCCGGCTCATCGTTGAGCGATGCTTGCGCGTTGGCCAGCATCGCCCGCATGAACGCTTCACGGTGCGACGGGTTGATCTCGAGTTCAACACAGATTACATACATAGTGCGTTTCTTTCGCGCAGATCGAACCGATTAATTAAACGATGCGATCCAGCGAGGCAGCCAGAGCGAAAGACTTGGTATGTAGGTAACGATGAGCACGACGGTGAACGTGGCCGCCATTAACGGCCAGAGGTGCTTCGTGATCTCTCCTATTCCCGCTTTCGCCAGTTTGGCGGCCACAAACAACGTACCCCCTACCGGCGGCGTATAAAGCGCGATCGCTAAGTTGGCCACCATCAACACGCCAAGGTGAACTAAATCAATTTTGAAGGCGATCGCCAGCGGCAGAAACAGTGGAGCAGCCATCAACAGCGCTGGCAATGGCTCAATAAAGATTCCAAGCAGAATCAGCGCGATGTTGATGAGGATTAGGAACACCCACTTCTCATGGGCTACTGAACCTACCCACGTCGCCAATTGCTGCGCCACTTGTTCAACGGTAATCAACCAAGCCAGCGCACCCGTCGCGCCGATCACGAGCATCACTGTAGCACTAGTGATGAACGCCTTGAGCAGTAAGTCTGGAATTTGTCCCCAGGTCAAGTCCTTGTAAAAATACATGGAAACCATCAATCCATACACGACGGCAACTGCGGCTGATTCGGTAGGTGTGAAGTAGCCAGACCAAATTCCGCCAATGATGAGTATCGGCATCAGCAAAGCTGGGCCTGCACTCTTGGTCGCAGCCCATATCTCAGCGCGCGTTGCAGGCTCGTCGCCCATATCGCAACCCGTGGATCGTCCGTGCCACATGCAAACGATGATCAATGCGAGTGCCGAAAGCAGAGCCGGTAGCAAGCCAGCCATTGAAAGCGTGCGCATCGAGACGCCGCTGACAAACGCGTAGACGAGAAAAGGAATCGACAAGGGCATCAAAAGCGCCAACGTACCGGCCACGGAGAGCAGCGCCGCTGCGAAACCTCGAGAGTAGCCGCGTTGAATCATGGTCGGGATCACGAGGGAGCCAATGGCGGCTGTGTCGGCGATTGCCGAACCTGAGACGCCGCCGAAAAGTAAGCACGACACTACGGTCACGATCCCCAAACCACCGGGCAGCCAACCGAAAAGCACGCGAGCAAATTCGACAATTCGTTTGCCTACGCCACCTTTAGCGAGCAACTCTCCCGTAAATACGAATAAGGGAACTGCAATAAGAATGAAGGGCTCAACACCACCAATGAACGACAGAAATATCGTCTCGAGCGGGTGCTGCATTCCATACATGGTAATGATGCCGACAGTGGTCGCCAGCAGGGCGTACATGAGCGGAACGCCAGCGAGCGCCAGTGCGAAGAAGAGCCCGAAAATAACAAGGGACAGCATGATTTATTCTTTCTCTGAAACTTTATTACTGCTCTTCCGGGTAGCGCAATTCGCGCGGCACACCGCGAAGCGTTTGCACTAAATCCCACCCGACAAAACAAAGCATGAGGGCCGCAGACAGCGGCAGCGGCATGTATTGCCATGCCATCGGCCACTCTAGCGTTGTCAGCGTGTTGTTCCAGCTGGCCATCATGATTTTCCAGCCATAAAAGAGCAGCAACGAGAGCACCCCAGCGCACAGCAGCAGAATGGCGGCATCGGCTAGCCGCCGCCGCTCAACGCTGAGTTTGTCGAGGAATTCGTTGATGCTCATGTGGCCGCCGCGTTGCGCGGCGGCCACGCCGCCCAGAAACGTCACCCACACCATGAGCATTTCACCCAGCTCCACCACCCATGCCAAGTCTTTACCAACGACGCGCAAAACAACGTTGGCGAACACTAGGAAAATCAAAATCGCCCCAACAATCATCACGGAGTAGTCGACGCCCTTTGCAAGCGCTCTAATCACGACGGGTGTATTGGGGTTGGGTGGATTGGCTGGACTGCTCATGGTGCTCTCAATATCGGTTGACGGTTACTTGACGGTAGCGCGAATGGCTGCAGTCTCTTTCAACACTGCATCGACGTCAGCGCCGTACTTTTCACGGGCTTTGACGTAAACCGATTCAACTGATTTGCGGAACGCCTCGCTATTGGGTTTGCGATTGATCTTGGCACCCTTCGTTGCCATCTCAGCGAGCACTTTCTCATCGTTGTCCCTAATGAGATTACGTGCCATCGGAGCGACCTCTTGCGCCGCTTTGACAACCGCCTGCTGATCGGCGGGCGAGAGCTTCTGCCATGTTTTCTCAGAAATTGCGACGGGAATCGGGCTGTAAACGTGGTTAGTCAATGTCACGTGAGGCGCAACCTCGTAGAACTTGTTGGAGAAAATCGTATCGATTGGATTTTCCTGTCCGGCAACCGCACCCTGCGAAATGGCCAGATAGACCTCGGGCAGCGGCATGATCTGCACGCCAAAACCCATGGCCTCAAGCGTCCAGCGCATCATTTCATTCGGGAAGGTTCTGAGCTTCTTGCCTTTGGCATCATCCGGACCGTTGAGTGGATCTTTCGTGGTCATGTTTCGGAAGCCAGCTTCCCAGGTGGCCAAGAATCTGAAGCCCTTCGGCGGCGCTTTCGCGAATTGCTCTTTCAGCCACGGCGATTCGTCGTAGAACTTCCAGCCCTGCGCATACGAATCGACGATGAAGGGAAGCATCGTCAAGTTGAGCGAAGGGATATGCGGCGCGTACGAGCCTGTGGCGGAAACGGTAAAGTCAATGCCGCCCAGTCCGAGCTGCTCGATATTTTTCGGATCGTTGCCGAGCTGGCTGCAGCAAAACACCTGAACTTTGTAGCGGCCTTGGGTGTACTGCTCTACCTTTTTAGCGAACTCGTTGGCCGCCGCATGTCGTGCGCCCTGCTGTTGGTCGGTGTGACTAAATTTGAGCACGGTTTGAGCGTGCGCTGAAGCGGCAATAACAGCCAGCCCGACTGCGGTGACAAGATTCCTTAAAAGCATGTTGCTCTCCTTTTGAACTAAATTGCTATAGGGTGGGTAGTAACGAACTGCTAGGTGGAGAAAAACTCTCCACCACGATACGCTTGCCAGACTCATGCGAGGCGTAGATCGCCTCCTGAATTCGCAAGTTGATGAGGTAGTCCACAGCGCGATTTTCACCGGCTGCAGAACGTGAAAAAAAACTCAAGGCATGCGCTTGCAATGCGCCGCAAGCACCGCCCCCAAAGTCACCGTCATTGGCACTTTGTCTTACGTAGTCATGCTCGCGCTCTTCGCCTTGATGCGGCTTTAGCCAGAGCCGAGCTTCGCCATCCAGTCGTAGGGTTCTAGTTTCGCCCTCAAGCCACATCTCGCCCATGGTTCGGCGTGGGTTGGTTGCGACGTGATCGTTACAGCGGTTAGCGTCGAGTATTCCCGTGGACCCATTGGCAAACTCAAACACGATGACTCCCGCATCTTCGCCAGCGATCGCCGGATTAACGCGCCGAAGTCGAGCGTAGACAGCCACCACTTCTCCCATTAAGTATCGAAACGTGTCGATAAAGTGAATTGCTGTTTCGACCACTAAAAAGCGACGCATATTTTGAAAGTAAGGCTGCCGAGACAGGTAGGCATCTGCCCCCTGCCCATCTCCCGGACGCAGTCTGAACATAGCGCTATGAAGTCGACCTAGTTGACCGGAATCGATGAGCCGCTTCGCTTCGCGATACCAAGGCATGAATCGAAAATTCTCATGAATCAACAGATCTACGCCCTTGCTAGCAGCCAAATTCGTCAATTCGAGCGCCTCGGAATAGTTCGACGCGAACGGTTTCTGGCAGATGACGTGTTTACCCTTGCCTACGCACAGTGTTATCAAGGCGGCATGTGTGGCGGGAGGCGTAACGATATCAATCACGTCCGCATCGAGCACGGAAAGCATTTGTTCGGCACTAGTGAAGCTTTGGCATCCGGCAAAGTTTTGCGCGGCACTGCGCGACGCTTGCTCATTGGAGTCGCAGATCGCAACCAGCTTGGCCGACGGCTCCGCCGCCCATCCACGGTGGTGAAACTGGCTGAAGTATCCCGCTCCCACCACGGCGACTCTCGCCGGTGAGCTGGGATCGAACTGCTTGCGATTCGAATTCGCAGCGATCATTTTGCGCTTGCGACATTCTCGACGAATTGACGGCCGATCTCTGTGGTTCCGCTGGTGCCACCAAATTCGACTGGACGTAGACGTCCCGAGGTAAAGGTGTTTTCCACCGCGGCCTCAATGGCACGAGCGCCGTCGGCCAAGCTGCTGTCACCGAGTTTCGTCGACAGCCAGTCAAGCATCATCGCAGCTGATAGAACCATTGCGGTGGGATTGGCCTTGCCCTGCCCCGCGATGTCTGGAGCTGTGCCGTGTGCAGGTTGGAACAGCGCGTACTTGTCGCCGATATCGGCCGACGGCGCAACGCCCATACCGCCCACAAGTGCTGCGATGAGATCGGAGAGGATGTCGCCAAACATGTTTTCAGTGACCATGACGTCGTAGCGCCACGGTTTGAGCACTAAGTTCAGCGCCATCGCGTCAACGTAGGCGCTGTCGGCTGCGACGGTAGGATACTGCGTCGCGGTCTCTTCAAAAATCTTGCGGAAAAACGCCATCGATGCGAAAACGTTGGCTTTGTCAATGTTGGTGACGCGCCCCGGCCGAGACAGGCGGGATTGACGCTGTTTCGCGATTTCAAACGCGAAGCGGCAGACCCGCTCCGTTCCTACTCGACTAATTTTCATATTGTCGAACGCCTCGGCGTCATCCACTATCGTTCCGCGGCCACGCGAGTAAAACAGTCCTTCCGTTGACTCTCGCACCAACACCATGTCAATGTTTTGCGCTTCGGGGTGAGCCAACGGCGTGGGCAGCCCACGAATGGTTCGTATCGGACGAACGCCCGCGTACAGATCGAAGTGAAAGCGCAGATCAAGTTGCGGAATGATCTCGGTACCGTCTGCACCTCGAACATGGGGCAACCCCATCGCGCCAAACAAAATGGCGTCAGACTTCTCGCAAGCCCTGAGCACGTCCTCGGGTAAAGCCACACCGGTGTCAAGGTAGTGCTGCGCGCCTGCACGGTGCGCGCCAAATTTGAATTGGCGATCGATTCGTTTTCCAACGGCCTCCAAAACGTTGGTGGCCACGGCCATCACTTCCCCGCCGATACCATCGCCGGGAAGTACACAAATATTAAGACTATTACTCATTCAATGATTACCGTTCAAAGCTGCTGAAGACGAAATTGTTCGAAAATACTGATTAGTTCCCGGCTGGCTCGCTCGCGATGAAAGCGGTTGACTTCAACCGCACCGGGAACATCGCCTTCGGCCATTTTTGCCACGAGCGACATATGCTCTTTGGTGCTGTTGGTTGGTTTGGGTCGCAGTCGTAATGTGAACATTCGAGCTCGGTGCGCGCGATCCCAGAAACCCATGGCTGCTTCCAGCAGCAATTTGTTTCCGGAAAGCTTCACCAATGCGTGGTGAAACGTTTCATCGGCGAGCGCCCACTTCTCTAGGTCATCATGTGACAGCGCTGCGGTCATCTCTCGAGTCGCCGACACCAGAGGCTTGAGCTCCGTCTGGGATGGCTTTCGGCGAGCGACAAGCTCCACCGCCATGCACTCCAATGCAGTCAAAATTTCGTAGATTTCCTTCATGTCGGTGGGAGAAACCGGCAACACACGAAAACCACGGCGCGGGATGACTGCAACAAAGCCCTCTTGTTGCAGGCGAATGAGTGCTTCCCGTACAGGGGTACGACTCATTCCCAACGACAGTGCAACTTCTTGCTCAAGCGCCTGAAATCCTGGCGACCATTGATTGTCGAGAATCTTTCGGCGCATTATTTCGTGCGCTTGATCGACTAGCGACGGTGGGAGTGTGGCAGATTCGCCGAGCGCTGAGATTGTCATTGGTAATTCCAGTGAAGTGGCTGTAAGCCAGCCGTAGCCATCGCGATACTAGCAATCGAGTCGCCCAGCAAACAGCCCAAAAATGCCGTACGCATGTCACCGCCGCCAAAGGCGATGCTTGAGGTGTTTCGAAGCCGGTTTGATTTGACGCCATCGAGGTGCGGGCGACCCATTTCGTTGTTCTGATAAGCGCTCTCGACCCAACGCAGATGTTCCGGGTCACAGTCACTCAGTACGCTCCAATGTTCGCCATCGGGCGGTACACACAAAAGCTGATTGCTCACAATGCTTACGACCCACACGTTACCCTCAACGTCCAGCGCCATGCCGTCGGGAAAGACGCCCGCACCGAATTCCGTGACTACTTGTTTGGCTCCGAGGGAACCATCTGCAGCGACTGGAAACCGGGACAGGCGTCGCCCAAAGGTCTCGTTCACATACAACCATTCTTCCTTAGCGTCGAACGCAATTTCATTGGTGTAGCCCAAACCATCCGCGACGATTCTTGCGCCGAGTTGGTCCTGCAGAACGATGAATCCATCGTTGCAGGTCTTTCGATAACCTAGCGCTCTGGGCTGAAGTCGGGTGCTGACCGTGACGTAGAGTCGGCCCTTTGAATCAAGCAGCGGAAAGTTGGTGGGCGGAAGATCGCTGCCATCAACAGTCGTAAAAACAGGTTGCGTTTCGCCATTGCGTTGAAGCCTAAACACGCCGCCACACGTGTCGCCCAGATGCGCCAATAGAAAGCTTCCGTCACCGCACAGAGCAATTCCATTGGGCTTGATGATTTCACCGTCGATGGGATGCGCACCGTAAAACGCAGACTCTCCGCTTGCCTTGGTGTGTGCGACACCGCTTCGCCAATCTGCCGTATAGAGCGAACCGCTGCTGGTGGCGAGGACGCATTCTGGGCGCACCAATCCGCTGCCCATCCATTTGATGTCGTCCAAATGGAGGGATGTACGCAGCGCTGTCACTGCTGCGCCGCGATCCGTTTGAGTGCGCTTACGGAGTTCGATCTGCGGAGACAACTAATTTTCGAGTGAAGCATTGCAATAACAAACATCAATTAACGTATACGCTAATATATTCTATAAAATATTCTTTGTCAAATACTATTTGAAATAGTGGCTATCATTGCTTCCGAAATCGTTCGTGGCTAAGCCGAACTTCACCGATAGGGAACTCAAATGATCCAACACGAAATCCAATCTCTCGCCCCGCGGGTTTTCATCGTCACCAGCGCATTTCTGGTCGCCATGAGCAGCTCTATGCTCCGAGCAAAAGAATTAGTCGTAACCCACGTCGCGCCCTTTGGCGGTGCGCTAGCCGCTGGTGCGCGCGATTTCAACTTTGGTGCGCAAATCGCGCTGGCCGAGGCCAACGCCGCGGGTGGAGTCAACGGGCACACCTTTCGTCTGGTCTCGCGTGACGATGGGAACCGTGCCGTTGAGACGCAGCGGCTGCTTAAAGCCTCAGTGCAGAATGACGCGCCGATTGCAGCTATCGGTTTGACGAATCAGGCCGGGGTAGACGCATTACAGAAAGAGAACTTCTTAGCGAACTCAAGGCTGCCAGTCATTGCGCCACGCGTCAGCGGTACCGAACTCCGAGATGATCCCTGGCTTTTTCACGTCCGATCATCAAAGCGCGACGAGCTGATAAAGATGACAGCACAACTGCAATCACTGTTTCGGACTCGAATCGCGATCGTCACGGAAGACGATCAAGCCGGGCGCGACGCAGCCAAAGCGTTCGTCGACGCCGCAAAGGAATTAGGTATCGCGGTCGTTGGGAGTGCAACCTTTCCAGCCAATTCCCTGGATTTCGACCAGACGATACAACGCATTAACGCCGCCAAACCGGATGCAGTTCTGATCAGCGCCAGCACCAACGCCAGCGCCGTTTTCATCAAAAAATATCGGCCTGACAATCGTAGCGTTCAGGTGGTGGTAACCTCCGCTGCCGAGCCCGAAATCATTGTCGAACAGGTTGGCAAGGAGCTTGCCCGAGGCGTCGGTTTGACGACCGTCATGCCCAACCCCGCGCGGCTTTCGCCGGCCATCGCTAGCGATTTTCGTCGTGCCGTTGAGCAATTCAAACTCACCGGGATTGGTCGCGTCAACTTCTCCTCAATGGAGGGTTATGTGGCCGCGCGGTTGCTCATCGCCGCAACACGACGAGCCGGTTCGAACCCGGACGGATCTTCGATCAAGGCTGCACTCGATGCAATGCGCCGCGTTGACTTGAGTGGCTACTTCGTCGAATTCGATGCGGCACGGCGCAACCGGGCAGCACTCTCAGAGCTTATAGTCATCGGACGTGATGGAGCGCTCCTGCAATGAAAACACGCAACGCTTTTATCCGGCGACTTGGGCAAGGTCTTACGCTAGCCTTTTTATTTGCGGGGCTCTCCGCCCACGCACAAACTATTCTGCGTTTGAACCATACCGACACGCCATCAGGGACGCGGCACCGAGCCGCCGAAATTTTTGCAGAACGCGTCAAAGAGTTCACACGCGGTCGCTACCAAATCCTCGTGTTTCACTCCGGTCAACTAGGCAACGATCCGAAGTCAATCGAGCTCGTAGGCAAAGGCAGTCTCGACTTCACTATTTCGGCGGCGGGTAGCTACGCGAGCATTCAGCCAACGCTCAATCTAACTGCGCTTCCGTTTCTGCTCGACTCCTACGAGCACGGTTGGCGCTTCTATGATGAATCGACCTGGCTCGCCGAGCAGTTTGCGACCTTGCCTTCGAAAGGTCTGCGCGTGCTATCAACGTGGGAGGCAGGATTCAGAAGCTTCACCACGCGCGATCCGCTTCCCGATCCGACAGCGGCAAAGGGCAAATCGATGAGGATTTTCCCGAATGAGATGGTCAAGTCAACCATGGAGGCCATCGGTTTTTCCACCCAAGTCATTGGCGTGACCGACGTGTACCGATCGATCCAAGAGGGCAAGGTCGTGGGTCAAGAAAATCCCATTGATACGATTTATGCGCTTCGCTTTCACGAGGTGGCACCCAACATTACGTTGACTCAGCATATCTATAGCCCGCTGCCGATCGTGATCGCCGAGAAAACTTGGTCGGCAATCAGTGAGACTGATCGCAAGTCATTCGAGCGAGCCGCAAACATTGCCAAGGACTTTTCGCGAAAGTTCGTGCGCGACACTGAAACACGCCAGCTCGAAGAGATGGTGGCTTCGGGCGCAAAAGTGCTGCGCCCCGATGTCGCGCCATTTAGGGCCGCGACCCGAGTCGTTTACGAAGGCGCCAAGACAAAGTTTGGTGCGCAGGTTGACGCCATTGTTCAAGACGCCGCGAAGTTGCGTGCCAAATAATTTCTGAACCAAAACGAACGTCTCGCAGGACGCCTCGAGCTCCGCAGAAACGTTAGAAGATTGCCATGGGTGGAACGCTTACGGTTCTGCCGAATGCGTTTCGCACATTGGCTCGGCTGAAGTGGTTTCGCCGGAGCCACACGGCGGAACCGCAAGCGTTCCACCCTGCGCGCTGAGGTGGGCGGCGGCGCAATCCTCGTCGACCTCGCGCTCGCCCTGTAGGAGCGGTTCCACCGCGATGGCCGCATTGACGGACGGTTGTCTTAACGATGCGAGGCTCGGGTGCGTTGCGTCTTTCGCGGTGAAACCGCTCCTACAGCAAGTAGGGCAGAACGCGTGCGGTTCTGCCGAATGCGTTTCGCACATTGGTTCGGTTGAAGTGGCTTCGCCGGAGCCACACGGCGGAACCGCAAGCGTTCCGCCCTACCCACTGAGATGAGCGGCGGGGGCGCAATCGTCGTTGGCCTCGGTTCGTAGGAGGGCGCCGCGCGTCATACATCCCCTGCCGTTCATGGTTCGACAAGCTCACCACGAACGGGGTTGCGCTTGCTCGGTACGCCGCGATGGCGGCGCTGCCGGAGGATTCTCTTAACGATGTGCCCCTTGGGTGCGCTGCGCCTTTCGCGGTGGAACCGCTGCTACAGTTTGAGGGCTCCGTGGGTGACCTCTTTGATGCCGTTCATGATTCGACAAGTTCACCACGAACGGGGTTTGTTAACACTGAAAGGCGTCAAACTCCGCGCGCGTTGGAATGCCAATGCGGCCACCGAAGCGAGCGCATTTGATTCCCGCTACTTTTGAAGCAAAGCTGATCGCTGCCGCTGCGGGAAGTTGCTCGCCCAGCGCAAGGGCGAATGCGCCGTGCCAAGTGTCGCCCGCCGCCAATGTGTCGATGGCTTTCACAGCAAGCGCGGGGCTGTGATGCACGGCGCTGCCGTCAAACCATTTCACGCCACGCTCGCCGAGCGTGACGCCACACATTACGTTGCGGCCGTGCGCAAATATTTTGGGGAGCGCCACCTCGGGCTCGCCCATTTGAAAGCTACGAAACATGGGTTCGCTAAACACGGGATGCGAGGCATGCGCCGCGACCGAGAGCACCTCTTCCGCCGCGCCACCGTCGCCGTCAAACACGCTGGGTTTGCCGAAATTGCGGGCGGCGTCAAAGAGCGCCAACGCGCCGGGTTTCCAGCGCGAATCGGCGAGTACCGCATCCACGGTGGCGATCTCGTCAAGAGGGAGCCACGTTGTATCCGGCGGATAGCCCTGCGCCGGCGCGCTGCACACCAGCCGCTCGCCGCGTTTGTCCACTAAGATCGCCGCCGTCTTTGAGCGCGCGCCGATCAGGCGATGCACGTGCGTAACATCAACCTGCTCTCGCGCCAGCAAACGAACGATTTGATCACCCACATCGTCGTCGCCCACCCGTCCCCAATACTGAGCAGTACCGCCCATGCGCTGCACAGTCACGGCGGCATTCGCGGCCATCCCGCCCCCAGTGACGATGAATTCACTGGCCCCAAATTTGGCGGGTGCTTCGGGAATGGTGTCAACGCGAAAAATTTGATCAAGCGTAGCGACGCCAAGGCAAATCACCCGAGCACGTTTTTTTGGCGCGCTGTCGGTGCCGTGCAAACTGGTTTGAGTCATCGAGACTAAGCGCGACCTGTGCTGCCGAAGCCGCCAGCGCCGCGCGCGCTGTCGCCGAACTGTGCAACCTCGGTGAAACCCACCTGCTGCACTGGCACGATGACGAGTTGAGCGATTCGCTCGAGCGGCGCAATCGTGAACGCGACGCTGCCACGATTCCAGCAACTCACCATCAGTTCGCCTTGGTAATCGCTGTCGATCAATCCGACCAAGTTGCCCAAAACAATGCCGTGTTTATGGCCCAAGCCCGAACGCGGCAGTATCAACGCGGCGAAGCCGGGATCGGCAATGTGAATGGCAATGCCCGTGGGAATGAGCGTAGTTGCGCCCGGCACGAGTTCGACGGGAGCATCGATACAGGCGCGCAAATCGAGACCTGCGGAACCGCTCGTTGCGTAAGCGGGTAAATTGGGGCGCGCCGCGGCTCGCAGCACTTTAAATTGAATGTTCATCGCAGAAAACTAATTGGTTTTGACGCCGCTCGTGGCCGCTGCTTCGGCGTCTTCTTTAAACATCGCGGGCTCTAAGTTGTGCCGCTGCAAAAGTTTGTAGAACTCCGTGCGGTTGCGCCCCGCGAGCTGCGCCGCTTGAGCCGCATTGCCCGCAGTCAATTTCAAAATGCGCACCAAATAATCGCGCTCAAACGATTTACGCGCGGTCTCGAACGACACCAGCGGTGCCTGCGCATCGTCGAGCCCCGAGCGAATGAGCGAGAGCGGAATAACATTGGTTGTTGACAGGGCCACGGCTTGTTCGAGCAGGTTTTCCAGCTGACGCACGTTGCCCGGCCAGGGCGCGGCAACCATCGCAGCCATTGCATCGGGCGCAACCGACGGCACCGATTTTCGATAACGTGTGGCAATCTTTTTCAAGAAATGATTGACCAGCAGAGGAATGTCTTCACGCCGTTCAGCAAGCGCTGGAAGCTTCAGCGCGACCACGTTGAGTCGATAAAACAAATCCTCTCGAAACGATCGGTCAGCGCGCATTTGATCGAGATTTCGATGGGTCGCGGACACGATCCGAACATCAATCGGCGTTGTCTGCGTGGAACCGACGGGACGCACGGCGCTCTCTTGCAACACGCGTAGCAACTTCGCCTGTAGCGACAGCGGCATGTCACCGATTTCATCCAAAAATAGTGTGCCGCCGTTGGCCGCTTGAAACAAACCTTGCTGCGCGGCCGCCGCGCCGGTGAACGCGCCCTTGGCGTAACCAAAGAGCTCACTCTCCAATAAATTTTCTGGAATTGCCGCGCAGTTGATCGCAAGAAAGGGCTTTGCTGCCCGGTTACTTGCAGCGTGAATCGCGCGGGCGAGCAGCTCTTTGCCAGTGCCCGATTCACCGAGCACCAACACGGCCGCCATCGAATCGGCGACCAATCGCGCGCGGCGCAACAAGTCATCGATCTTGGCGCTGCGGGTAACAATCGGAGCACGCCACGCATCAGCCCCGGCGTTGGATTCTGCACCCGCTTGCCATTCGCCAGCCACTGCGGCGGCCTGTGCCACTTTCGCCAACAGCTCAGGTGGGTCGAATGGCTTGGTGAGAAATCCAAACACGCCGCGCTGCGTCGCCGCCACAGCATCGGGAATGGTTCCGTGTGCCGTCAAGATAATGACCGGTAGCGTGGGATGCAGCGCATTGATTTGCTCAAAGAGCTGCATGCCATCAAGGCCGGGCATTCGAAGATCAGTCACCACGACCGCGGGGCGTGCGATGGCAATTTGCGCCAACGCGGCATCACCGCTTTCGGCGCTTTTTACTCGGTAACCCGCCGCCGTAAGTCGCAAGCCGATCAGTTTCAACAAATCTGGATCGTCGTCAACCAACAAAATATCAGTGGCCATATCGTCTCTTTCTTGCGTGAAGTGAGCGCCGTGTCGTTAACGTTTCAAGCGCGCTAGTTGCGACGACGTTCCCGATCCAGCAACTGCTTTTCGATGGCTTTGAGAGCGTCGAGTTTTTGCTGCAAGTCATCGACGGCTTTCTTTTGTTCGCGCACTTGCCGACCGCGCTCATTGACCTGCGCGATCAATACCTCGGCGATGGGGCGAAGCGGATGACTCGTAGCGAATCCGCTGCTCTTGGCCAGCAATGGTTCCAGGAGCCCCAACAGGCGAGCATCGTCACCTGCGGCTGATCCCAAAAGCGATGAATACCACGCCACTCGTAACCGATTGACGGCGGTTCGCTCTTTGTTGTAAGCGGCTTGAGCGGCGGCGTAGTCTTTGCGAAGCTCGTCAGCGCCACCACTGCTATTTCGGGCAAACTCGATGAGCAGCGCCAAGCTCTGCTCTTGATCCTCTGGCAATTTAATGGGCTCGGGCGGCGGTGGTGGTGGCGCGGGTGCGGGTACGGGCTTTTCAACCTCAACATACACCGGGACGTAGACGGTCTGCGTTACGGGCGCCGTGAACTTGGGTAGCAGCGGTATTTCGGGAGCGTTGGCGCATCCACTCAGCGCCAGTGCGGCCACAATGGCCAAGGTAAGTCCGGCGACCGAAGCTCGGCCGAACACCGGTTTCGCTATCGATTCATTCACTACAGAAAAACTACGCGACAACTGAATCTCCTACGTCTGCGGGGGTGCGCTCAACAAATCCACTTTGATCGACGGGCAGACGGACCCGAAAACGACCGCCCGGCTTTCCGGGCTCAACCACGTAAACACTACCTTGGTGGGCAAGCACATATTCACGCACAATCGCCAGTCCGAGGCCCGAGCCCTTGATCTTGCCGTTGGTGCTGGCCTCACCGCGATAAAACGAATCGAACACCCGCTCTTGATCTTCGAGCGAAATGCCAGGGCCATCGTCTTCAACATCGATTTGAACCATGTCGCCATCGAGCGCGGTCAAGATTCGCACCTTACCACCACGGGCAGTGTACTTAATCGCGTTGGACACCAGATTATCCAGCACAATGCGCAGCTGCTCTCGATCCGCCTGCAATGAGTGCACGTTGCTTTTGATGTCAGTTGTGATCGCGCGCGAAAGCATTTCCAGCCGATGCTCACGAACCACGCGCTCAACGATGGGCGTGAGCTCCACTTTTTCAAGCCGCAATGGCGCGGCCGATTTGTGCTGCTGGTACGACAGCAAATCTTCGATCAGGCGCTGTAACGAGAGTGTGTTGTCGCGAATGATGCGAACGACATCAAACTGCGCTCGCGACATTTCACCCACGATTCGGTCGTTGAGCAATTCCGAGCCCTCGCGCACGGCAGTCAGCGGCGTTTTGAGTTCGTGCGACACATGACGCAAAAAACGCGTTTGATGCGTTTCAAGTTCAAGCAAACGTCGGCGCAACCAATCGAGCCGCTCACCCAGAGAGCGCAAATCGCGTGGTCCCTTAATCGTGATTGAGTCGGCAAATTCACCGCGCCCCAGTTTTCGAATACTTCGATCGATATTTCGCAGTGGTCGCGCGATCAAAATGGAGAAACCCACGGCAAGTAGCAATGCCGTCAACGCCGCAACGCCCAAAAACCACGGCCAGTTTTCCCGCGTTTTGGCGGCCATAGTTCGAAGCTCAATGACCTCGCGTTCGGTCACGCGCGTGACCAAGGTTGCAGCTTGCGCGGCGTTGTCGGCAAGCTCTGCGGCCGCGTCAGCTAATCGGGCACGGTCTTCGAGCTTTGGAATGCCGCTGCTGAATGCGTTTGAGAGCACACGACGCGGGACGTTAATCATTTTGACTGCCGCGCGCTCTTCGTCGGTCAGCGGCAGCGATTGTGCGCGCACCACGGCTTGCTCAAGCTGGGCATCAAGTTTTTTGTAGCCATCGATCAGCTCAGGATCTTCGAGCACGATCGATTGCCGAACGCGGCGCTCGATTTTGCCGCTCAGGTCGCGCAGTTCCCGCGACGCGGTACTGGCGGCTTCGGCCTCGCGCACCGACAGTTGAGATCGTTTAGCGAGCGAATCTAGACCCAGCGCAAGCTCCGCCAGCGCAACCACGAGCGGCACTGCGGAGAGCACGAAGCAAGCAAGAATGACGTTGGTCAGGGAGCGCGGGTAATACACCACCTCATTTTAGTGTGCAGCGAGGCCGCGCACCGCACGCCAGACTTCTACAATAGCCCAATGAATTTCCACACCCGTCCCCGTATTGCCCTGATTGCTGCGGTGGCTGCCAACGGCGTCATCGGCAAAGACGGCAAGTTGCCTTGGCACTTGTCGGCTGATATGCGGCACTTTAAGGCCCTAACGACCGGCAAGCGCATCATCATGGGCCGCAAAACGTGGGAATCGTTTCCGAAACCTTTGCCCGATCGCGAGCATGTGGTGGTGTCGTCGAGCAATTTGACTTTGCCCGCCGGAGTGCGGCTCTGCCGAAGCGTGAGCGAAGCCTTTGCGTTGCCTGATCCGACCGATCCGGTGTTTGTGATCGGCGGAAATCGACTCTACGCGGAGGCGCTGGCATTTGCTGACGACTTGTACTTGACACAAATCGACGCAGAGGTCGACGGCGACACGGTGTTTCCACCGTATGCGCGGGGTGATTTCGAAGAGCACTCGCGTCAGACACACACGGCGGCACTGCGCGCCGACGGCGCACCGGTACGTTTTCATTTCGTACATTACCAACGCTGCGCGCCGATTGATGTGACGAGCGCATGACCGAAGTAGCGGTCACGGACGAGGCAATCGAAACTAAGCGCGCCAGACTCGCTGCGTTTTTTGCAGGCGCCAGACAGTGCATAGTATTCATGCCCTCGTACGTGCCGTTCGGCATGGTGTGCGGTGTGGCGGCGGTACAAGCGGGGCTCGGCGAGTGGGGTGCACTGGGTGCGGCGGCGTTGGTGTTTGCCGGCTCGTCACAAGCCGTGCTAACTCAGTTTCTAAGCGGCGGTGCACCGCTGCTAATGGCGGTGGCGTCGGGCTTGGTGGTGAATTTAAGGATGGCGGTTTACAGCGCAGCCATTTCACAGCGAGTGTCCGGCGCGAGCCGCAAAGAACGAGTGTTGTGGGCGGCGTTTCTGGTCGACCAAACGTTTATCTTGAACGAAGCGCGGCACCAGCGCGGCGAACACATGAATCATGCGTTGGCGTTTTATCTCGGATGCGCGATGGTGATTTGGCCGTTTTGGATTTTCACGAATGCGCTTGGCGCTTTTGCTGGCGCGAAAGTGCCCGCGAGCTGGCAACTCGATTTCACGATTCCGCTGTCGTTCGTTGCCATGGTGGTGCCCATGCTCAAAACCCGCGCGCATTTAGCGGCGGCGCTCGCGGGTGCCATCGCGGGCGTAGCACTCTATGCACTGCCGCTCAAAACGGGATTGATCGCAGCCTGTGTGTTCGGCACCTGCGTGGGCATGTTGGTTGACACATTTTTCAAGCGCAAGCACGAGGTCTCGCTGTGAGCGAGTGGGGCAGCGTCAACGGATGGCTCGCCATCGCGGGCTTAGCGATTGGCACGTTTCTCATCCGCTATTCGTTCATTGGATTTTTGGCGGGACGTCGGCTATCGCCGTTAGCGGAGCGCGCGCTGCAATTAGCGGTACCGGCGATCTTTGCGGCGCTCGTGATCCCTCTCGTGGTGATGCACAACGGTGAGCTCAATTGGGCCACGCGCTACCCGCACGCCATCGGCATGGTCGCAGCCGGTGTCTACGCCTGGTGGCGCGGCGGCATGCTCATTCCCATCATCATCGGCATGGCGGTGATGCATGGCGTTTCTGCGCTGCGTTAGACCTGTTCTTGAGCATCAAATTCGCACGGAATCGATCAATACAGCGCCGTCGGATGCGTGGTCATCAGTAGTCCCAACATATGAGCTTATAGCCATATGAAATAAGGACTTCAGTCAATTTATTTTACTTTTCGAAAAGCCATTTAATTGCCTTGAACGCCCTATTTATTATGGCGTTTAAACCCAAAGCTTGATGAAGCCCATCGAAAAAGTCAACGGGATGCCGCAGCGCCCGCCGACGCTAAAAACGGCATCACCCGCTTCATCAATTCGGTCACCACACCGGGCGCTAAATCGTGCCCCATGCCGTCGATGACTTCGAACTTCGCGCCTTTAATTTTTGCGGCGGTGTCTTCGCCGTTCTTGAGCGGCACGAGCGGATCTTCGCGGCCGTGCAGCACCAACGTTGGTGCTGTGATGGCGCGCAGCTCATCACTTCGATCCCCTGACGCCATGATTGCAGCGAGCTGCTGCACTGTGCCCGCCGGATAGAACGATCGATCAAGGCCCGCTGAAATTCGAGCGTGCAGGTCAGTTTCGTCCACCGGAAAGCCTGGGCTGCCAATCACTCGAAACACTTTTGCGGAATGGGCCAACAGTGCTTCACGATCACGGGACGTTGGGCGCGACAAAATGGCCATGGTCGCCTTGGGCTTGGCCTGCGGCAATCCGCGTGCACCACTGGTGCTCATGATGCTGGTGAGCGATATCACTCGTTGGGGATAGTGCGACGCCAGCCCCTGCGCAATCATGCCACCCATCGATGCGCCAATCACATGGCAGCGCTCTACCTGCAAGGCATCCAAAATGCCGCGCGTGTCCTCGACCATATCGCGAAGCGTGTAATTCGATTGCACCGCTAAACCCACGCGAAACCGCAGCGCTTGCCAGATGAGATTAGGCGCTTTAGCGGCGATCTTTGTTGACAGCCCAATATCTCGATTGTCAAAGCGAATCACTCGGTAACCCGCATCCACCAGCGAGCGGACAAACGCTGGTGGCCACGCCGTGAGCTGCATACCCAGCCCCATGATCAATAGCACCACGGGGGCCGCGCTGTCGCCTTGAACTTCAACTTCAAATTCAAGACCGTTGCTCTGGACTTTCATCGAGCGCTATTTGCCAAACAGGAATCGTGCAGCGCTTGGCGTCACAAAAGGAGACCACGCTTTGTCACCGCGCGACAAGCGATCCGCGATCACATACCAAGCCGCTGGATTCACGCCGATACCCATGTGACTCGCGAACACCTCTACGTTTTCGATGTTCGCGTTTTTCTTGCTCGGTGCTTGAATGCTCGCAGGCCATGCCACCACACCATCGGATTTGGAATAGATACTGGTAAACGGCACGGGCGGCGCGTCCGCCAACTGCAATTGCATCATCGAATTGGGTAAGGCCTCGGCGGAGAGCATCGCATAAATTCGCCACGCGTTGGTGGCACGCGGACTCTCGGAAAACGGCGTACCGAGCGTGATCACATCGCGTACCGATTTGGGTAGTTCTTTGGCGAGCTCACGAGCGTAAACGCCTCCCAAACTCCAACCGATCAGCGACACCGGTGCGCCTGCATCGCGATGCACAGCCACAAGCTGCTCCTTCAGGCGATCAAGCACGCCACGCCCCGGCCCGCGATTCATACCTTGGTACCAACCGTGTACCACGTAGCCCATATCGCTCAAAAAAGCGCGCAGCGGTTGTGTGGAAACATCGCCCGCAGCCAGCCCCGGATAGACGATCACATGATGCGTATCCATGCTCTTGGGGCGCGGCCAAATGCCCATCATTCGAAGCATCGGCCAGGCGGCGAGCGCCGTGCCCCATTCCCACGGAGCGCGCGCCTCAAGCGCCATCAACATTGCATTCGGTGCGCGGGTGTCAGTAGCGTGGGCTTGTTTTGTCACGGTCAATTCGAAGAGAAATTCTGATTAGATGCTAGCGCGCTACGCTAACAGGAAATGGAGTGTTCGCTCTTGCGGTTAGAGTGGCGGTGCGACTATGCCCCCTCTCCCGCGGGCGGGAGAGGGTTGGGGTGAGGGTGTGGCGACAACAGAATCAACGATGAAATGGCAACAGACGCGCACGGAGTTGTTCACACAAGAAACGCTACTGCGCCGCGGTCCGCCCTCACCCCTAGCCCCTCTCCCGCCTGCGGGAGAGGGGAATCGGGCGCATGGGCTGGGAATGGCGTGTTCGCTATTGCCGTTCGGACTATGCCCCCTCTCCCGCGGGCGGGAGAGGGTTGGGGTGAGGGTGTGGCGACAACAGAATCAACGATGAAATGGCAACAGACGCGCGCTGAGTTGTTCTCACAATAAACGCTACTGCTGCACGGTGCACCCTCACCCCTAGCTCCTCTCCCGCCTGCGGGAGAGGGGAATCGGGCAGCCAAAGCGCACAGGTTCCAGAGATACCGCCTACGCCTTGACTCGCTTCAGCGACGGTTTCTTCGCCAACACTTTCGCCACTGGTTTCTTCGCTTTACTGACACTCGCGCTATTCGCTGCCATCAGCGTTCGCTCGACCAACAGCGCCGCTTCGCCCTCCGCGAGCGCGACCAATTCATCGCACGCACCCTTCAATGCCTCAGCCAATTTATGCAAATCGGGCACCGCTTTTTTGCAGGCGACGATCCCGAAATCGACTGAGCCGCAGTACGTTTGCACGGTGATGTTCAACGCGATGCTGTGCACCACAATCGACACTGGAAAAAACGTGCGCATCTGCGCGCCCGCCAAGTAGAGCGGCACCTGTGGGCCGGGTACGTTACTGATGACCAGGTTCGCCACCGGCGGTAATTTTTCGAGCAGCTTGGTGCTCGCCACCGTTGCATTGAGCCGCGACACCAAGAGCGGCGCGAGCAGTCCAGGGTAATCAGTGGGCAGCACGCTTTTTAGACTCTTGAGCGATTCCTTCACTTTCGCGGTTGACGTGCGAATCGCGTTCCAACGCTTTCGTGCGTCGCCGTGGTTCGTGCCGAGCTCTGCGAGCACCATCGACGCTTGATTGTTGAGCTCTTTGTTGCTCTCTTCGCGCAAGCTCACTGGCATCGCGGTGACGAGCGTTTTCTTAGGCAAGGCGTTGTGCGATTTCAAATAGGTGCGCAGTGCGGACGAACAAATGAACAGCACGCCATCGTTGAGCGAGCCGCCCAACACTTTGGCGGTGCCGCGAACGGTTTCGAGCGACAGTGAGGCCGTAGAAAACACGCGCTGATTCGACACGTTGACGTTGAACATCGTGCGCGGCGCGAAATCAACCGGCACACTCCGTGTGTCAAATGCTTTTTTAATCGCGGGTGCCGCGGCATTTTTGATCGCACCAGCGACCGAAGGAATCGAGCGCACCATCTTGGCGTATTGCGCTAGCGAATTGGAAAACGCAGCCCCAATCATTTCGCCGATTTTCATGTCCGTTTTTGGCGGCTTGACGCGCGGTTGCGGTGGCGGCACTTCGCGTGGGACCGCCGATAAATCAAGGATGGAGTTGGCCAATACGATGCCGCCCTGCCCGTCGAGTGCGGCGTGATGCACCTTGCCGTAAAACGCAATCTGTCCCGTTTTCAAACCATCAAACACCGTGAATTGCCACAACGGTTTGGCGCGATCCATCAAGCGAGCATGCTCTTTGGCCACCGCCGCTTCGAGCTGACGCATGCCGCCAGGCTTGGCAATGGTGATGCGTTGTACGTGGTAATCAATATCGACGTCGTCACTGTGCTCCCAATGCGGATGCCCCAAATCGTAGGGCGCGTAGGCCAGCACATTGGAAAACAGCGGCGCGAGATGCATTCGTTTTTTCAAATGCGCTCGCACGTCGGCGAGAAAGGTTTTGCTCTGCGCTTTCGGTACGTCGTAAACGCAGACGCTCGCCACATGCATCGGTTGTTCGGCTGTTTCTAAATACAGAAACGATGCGTCAAGTCCAGACAGCGTGCGTTTGCTCATGAACAAAATCCTTGGCGGTGCGATGCGAGAGATTGGCGCAAAACCGCGCGCCGAGGCGTCAAGCGTAGCAACTTAGCGGCAGCAGGATCGGCGCTTCAAAAACACAATCAGCTTTTGTGTCTATAGCCTTAATAAAAAATGGCTTTATGTCAATTTGTTAGTTTTTTGAAAACACAACAAAATTGTATGAAAGCCAAGTATTGTATGGCTTATGTTGAAACGGCCAATGACGCGAAACGTATTCGCATCATTGGCCGCCGTTGGTGAGCGTTTCAGGCTTACGCGAGATATTGCACGCGGTAGAAATTGTCTGAATCGGCGGTGAGCACTGACAACTTCTTCGACGAAGCTGGCGTGCGATCACCTTCAATCATCGAGAGCATCGACAGGCTCGTTGCATTGATTTCAACACGCGCCGTGCGCCCGCTCGCAGTGTTGGTAACCAATGCCACACCCAGCAACGACGAAGAGGCGCTCGGGGATTCAACCGTCACTGGTGCACGACCCATTTGCCATGACATGCCTTGCTCGATACCGGCGCGAAGCGCATCGACCGAATCACCCGCTGCGTCAAGATAGGCAAGCGTTAAGGCGTCGCCCTCAGCGCCGATGTGGCTGGCCACTTCCAGCCCGATTCGTGAACCGAGCGCTTGCAACAGATCGGCGTTGGCGGCGGCTCCGGCGGCCGACGCGCCCGACGACGCAGCAAACGCCGTGGGCATCGCGCCCACCACAGCAGCTGCTGCGCCTGCGCGCGCACCGCTCAAAACGAAATCGCGACGTGATTCGGTAAACGACATAACAGCTCTCCTGAGAAAAATGGGCGGTGCATGAAACTCTCCGGCGCGCGGAGCGACGGGCGGGGAGCTAACGTAGTGCCGCAACGACGCGTTGACACGAACCGATTCAATGGCGGCGTGTTCGGACTTGGCGTGGCTGTGTTGCTCGTGCTGTGGCGATGCGGGGGCGAGATTGTTTTTGACGCAGATTTCGCAGATTTAACGCAGATGAACACAGATTTTTTGGACTTGACTGTGAACAGTCTGCGTTCATCTGCGGCATTCTGCGAAATCTGCATCAAGAAAATATTGACGTGGGATCGGCCGAGTCCACGCCCACGGGTTGGCGCCCGTCTGAAACGCCCGCATCCTGCGGCAGCGCCAATGCTGCATACTGCGAACGACAAGAAACACCCCGTTCAGAACAATACTCAAGGAGAGATGATCATGTCAAAACACACATTTCGCGGCATTGCCGCCGCCTGCGCAGTGGCGGCGCTCAGCGCCACCGCGCCATCGGCGAACGCGCAAAACCTAAACCTGCTCTGCAACGCCACCATCGATTGGTGCGAGTTGATGAAAAACAAATTTGAAGCCGAAACCGGCATCAAGACATCGATGACACGGCGCAGCTCAGGTGAAGCCTACGCGCAAATCCGCGCCGAATCGGCCAATCCAAAAGTGGACGTGTGGTGGGCCGGCACCGGCGACCCACATCTGCAGGCCGCCAGCGAAGGCTTAACCGAGGTCTACCAATCGCCGCAATTAGCAAAGCTACAGCCGTGGGCGCGCAAAGTGGCGACAGCGTCGGGCAACCGTACCGTGGGAATCTACTTGGGTGCGCTGGGCTATGCGTACAACGACAAATTGCTCGCTTCGAAAAAGCTGCCCGCACCGAAATGCTGGAGCGATTTGGCCGATCCGAAATACAAAGACGAAGTGCAAATGCCCGATCCGAATTCGTCCGGCACGGCGTACACCATGCTCGCCACGTTGGTGCAATTGATGGGCGAAGACAAAGCGTTTGATTACATGAAGCGCCTCCACAAAAACGTCAATCAATACACCAAGAGCGGCGTCGCGCCGTCACAAGCGGTGGGCCGCGGCGAAACGCTCGTAGGTATCTCGTTCATGCACGATCTGATGATCGGTAAGGTCGGAGGATTTCCGGTCACCATCGTCACGCCATGTGAAGGCACCGGCTACGAAATCGGATCAATGAGCATCATCAAAGGCGCTCGCAACATGACCGAGGCCAAACGCTTCTACGAATTCGCGTTGCGCCCCGATATTCAATCGTTGAGCCCATCGGCAAAGGCGTATCAAATTCCTTCACACACTGAAGCAAAAGTCCCCGCCGAATCGATCAAACCCGCTGACGTGAAATTGATTGATTACGATCAGGCGAAGTATGGTTCGACCGAGGTACGCCGCGCGCTGTTGAAGCGTTGGGGCGATGAGGTTTCAAGCGCGCCGAAATAGCAACAAGTTTGACGGACACAGGCTCCCTTCTCCCGCAGGCGGGAGAAGGGTTGGGGATGAGGGTGTGGCGGAGTTCCGAGCCCCTGGAAAGAATACTCTCCCCTGACCGCACCCTCACCCCAGCCCTCTCCCGCCTGCGGGAGAGCAACTGTGTCGAAAGTCAAGCGTTTTGACAGGCATTGAAATTGGGCGTCCAGGGCTTGCCGGATTTAAGGATTGCATTCATGATGGACAG
>READ01000013.1 GCA_004293675.1 Betaproteobacteria bacterium | reverse complement strand
CGTTGTTAAAACCAACGTTGCACACGAACCCCAAACAGTGTCACCACGCCGCTGAAATCGCGTGGCTTAAACACTCAATGGAAGGTTGACAGGATCAAAGTGGCAGACAACCTATGCCGGCAACCCGGAACTTAAGCCTTGGAGAGCCAGTGCCTTTGACTTGTCGGTCGAGAAATATTTCGGCAAGCGTAGCTATGTCTCAGTGGCTGCGTTCCGCAAGAACCTGCTGAGCTATGTACTCTCCTCTGAGCAGGCCGTCGATCGCACAAAAACACCAGTGCCAGCGGGGTACACGCCAACGGCGGGCGTTACAGTACAGCCTACTGGCGGGGAAATCAAGCCACGCAATGGCACGGGTGGAACGGTGGAAGGATTTGAATTTTCCGCGGCACTCGATGGGGCGCTGTTCGCGTCTTGGCTCGATGGTTTCGGCGTGGTCTTCAGCGCATCGAAACTCAACAGCTCCATCCGGGATCAGAAAATCGACCAAAACAGTAATCTAGTTGTGCTCGATACGAAAACGCCGATTAACGGCCTCTCTGGGCTCTCAAACAGCATCACCGTGTACTACGAGAAGCGCGGCTTCTCGGCGCGGGTTAGCCAGCGCCATCGTTCCGCGTTCACGGCCACAACACGTGACATTTTCTTCCGCCCAACGTCGCGCTCACAAGGCTCTGACAAGGTCGTTGATATGCAGGTAGGATATGCATTTGAGGATTCAAGCAAGTACAAGGGCTTGTCGTTGCTACTGCAGGTCAACAACCTCACTGACACAGGTACGACCAACTTTAAGACGCCTGGCAACTTGGATGTGCCAGATCCGACTCAATTGGTGCCGAACTACAACTACCGATTCGGTCGGCAAATTCTGGCGGGTCTGAACTATAAGTTTTAGAACCGTTGGTACCGATGGTACTGCGCCACCGTCGCACTACCATCGAGCAATCTTGACGCAGCCTCCACGATAAAAATGACACTCCAATCTGTGCGAACCATTGTCATCGTCGGCGGCGGTACCGCTGGGTGGATGACTGCCTCGGCCCTCGCTAAGGTACTAGAGGGCCACTTCACCATTCGCTTGGTCGAATCTGAAGACATCGGAACGGTGGGGGTAGGTGAGGCCACGATACCCCACATCAGTGAATTCAACCGCGCGCTCGACATCGACGAAGACGAGTTCATGCGAGCGACGCAAGCCACCTTCAAGCTCGGCATCGAGTTTGTCAACTGGGGGGCTATCGGTGACCGGTATGTCCACGGTTTTGGCTTTGTGGGTCAAGCTACGCAGGCGCTTCCGTTTCACCATTTTTGGCTCAGAATGCGCCGCGCAGGCCGCGCAAAGTCGCTTGACGCTTACTCGATTAACACCGCCGCTCCAACGCAAGCGAAGTTCATGCGTGCTCGCAAGGATATGCCGCAGTCGCCCGTGGCTGACATCTCGCACGCGTTTCACTTCGACGCTGGTCTCTACGCACGATTCCTTCGAGGCTACGCTGAGCAGCGCGGTGTGCGACGAACCGAAGGAAAAATTGCGCAGGTGAGCCAGCGCGAAACAGACGGACACATTGACGCAGTCGTGATGGAGAGCGGCGAGCGCATTGCGGGCGACTTCTTTATCGATTGCTCGGGCATGCGCGGACTCTTAATCGAACAGACCCTGAAATCTGGATTCGAGGACTGGTCACATTGGTTGCCAATGAACCGCGCTCTGGCGGTGCCGTGCGAGTCGGCTGTTCCACTGCTACCAATGACCCGCTCCACTGCACACAGCGCGGGCTGGCAATGGCGCATCCCGTTGCAACACCGCACCGGCAATGGCCACATCTTCTGCAGCAGCTTCATGGAGCAGGATGAAGCCACACGTATTTTGCTCGGGCATCTCGATGGTAAGCCTCTGGCTGAGCCTCGCTTGTTGAAGTTCGAAACGGGCCGACGCAAGCAGCCGTGGATTGGCAATTGCGTGGCGGTCGGTCTGTCGAGTGGTTTCCTTGAGCCGCTCGAATCGACGAGCATTCACATGATCCACACCGCGATCTCGCGCATCATTAGCTTTTTCCCGCACGCGGGCTTTGACGCCGCCGATATCGCGGAATACAACGCGATGACTCAATTTGAGTACGAGCGCATCCGCGATTTCATCATTCTTCACTACAAGGCTACAGAACGGAACGATTCGGAGTTCTGGAACTACTGCCGCACGATGTCCATACCGGACACCTTAGAACGTAAGATCGATCTGTTTCGCAGCAACGGCCGCGTGTTCCGCGACTTGCAGGAATTGTTCGCTGAGCCAAGCTGGCTGCAGGTGATGATTGGCCAGCGCATCGTGCCGCAGGGATACCACCCATTCGCAGATTTGCGCTCCGACGACGAAGTCGACGCTTACGTGAGCAACGTGGCTAACGTGATCGCTAAGTGCGTCAATGTAATGCCCACGCAGGCGGCTTATATTGCTGAGCATTGCGCTGCGCCGCCCGTATGATGCGATCGTTTGACGCGCAAACAGCGCACACCGAAAGCGGGTTACCCATCGTAAGCGGTAAATTCGTTGATGAGGATGGCGAGACTTGGTACCGGATCGACAGCTACGACCAAATGCCGCCCTTTTTTATGGCGCTGGCGGGTGACAGCGATCTTTGGGCTTACGTGTCGACAGCAGGCTCGCTTGCCGCAGGAAGACGCGACGCGGAGGGCTCGTTCTTTCCCTATGAAACCGTCGACAAAATTCACCTTCGTGGCGAGCACACTGGCCCCGGAACTTGGATTCACGCACAGTTGCACGGACGGTGGGAGCTGTGGCAGCCGTTTTCGCAGCAACTGACCGACGCTCCCATGAAGCGCTCAGTCTGGAAGAACCTCACTTCGACGCGTATCCGATTTCGCGAAGAACACCCCTCTGGCCGCTTAGCTTTTCAGTACGAATGGTTCACGGTCGCACAGCTCGGCTTGGTGAGAGCGGCGTGTATCGAGGCGCTAGGTGCCCCTGTTCAGGTCAAAGTGCTCGACGGTGTTTTGAATCTTATTCCGCCAGGCATTGGCGTCGAGCTCTCAAGCCGAATGAGTTGCTTGACAGATGCTTACAAGTGGAGTGAATCGACTCTAGCGGGGCGTCTCGGGATCTTCACGATCTACGCCCAGATTTGGGATCGAGCCGAACCCAAGGAGTGCTTGAACGCGCTGACCGTCTGGCACAGTGGTCTCCCCGCAAATACACGCACACTGCTCTCCTCGCCTCAAGTGGCAAATTTCTGTCGCCACGGGACAGTCGAAGCAGAAACGCTCACTCGCGGGCGACGCGGGGCCTACTTGACCGAATTCGAAGCCGAAATTGGCACCGCGGGGCTGACTTGGCACTTAGTGATCGATGGTCCGAAGTCCCAAGTTCAAGTGTTTGAACTAGCCAGCTCGCTCGCGAAGGGCGGAGGTTCACCCGAAGCGATACTGGAGGGACGAGACCAAAATACAGCGGGCCTTCGCGAACTGTTGCGCTGCGCCGACGCGTTTCAGAGCTCTGGCAATGCCATGGCCGCAGCGCATCACCAGGCCAATGTGCTGTTTAACATCATGCGCGGCGGCGTGTTTGCAAACGGCACGCAATTCGCGCGTGACGATTTGCTCAAGCACATTAGTCGACGCCATCGTGCGCTCGGTGCGGCGATGAGCCAGAGCTTGTCACTGTGGCCAGCTACTGTAGATCGTGCGTTCGCGATCGATGCTGCGATGGGTTGGAGCGCACACGCCGAACGGCTCGTCCTCGAGTATTTGCCGATCACGTTTAGTCGCCGACATGGCGATCCTAGTCGCCCATGGAATAAGTTTTCGATTCGCGTTCGCGATTCCCACGGCCATCGAATTGTCAACTACGAAGGAAATTGGCGCGATATCTTCCAGAATTGGGAGGCACTCGCAGCCAGCGCTCCCGAATATTTAGGTTCGATGATCGCTGTCTTCGTCAATGCGATGACGGTCGACGGCTACAACCCCTATCGGATTAGCCGCGATGGAATCGACTGGGAGGTCGATGAACCCGGAAACGCGTGGAGCCACATTGGCTATTGGGGCGACCATCAGATCATCTACCTGCTCAGACTTCTTGAGGCGGCTCAATGCTACGAGCCGACACTGATCGCATCCTATTGGGATCGTCCAGTGTTTAGCTTTTCGGACGTACCCTACCGCCTAAAACCGCACATCGAGCAACTTGCGCAGCCCAAGTCGACCTTGATTTTTGATCATCAAGCGCATGCGGCAGCGCTGGCTCGTGCTGATCGCATTGGCAGCGATGGACTATTAGTTTGTAACGACCAAGATGAGCCAGTGCTCGGTACGTTGGCCGAAAAATTAGCAACGATTCTGTTGGCCAAAGCGAGCAGCCTCGTCCCCGGTGGTGGTTTGTGGCTGCACACTCAGCGGCCAGAGTGGAACGATGCCAACAACGCACTGGTGGGCAATGGTCTCTCCGTCGTGACGCTTGCGCACCTTCGCCGATTTCTGGTGTTTCTTGACGCGCTGCCCTGCGCGGAGCAATCGTTCACCCTTCCCTCGGCAACGCTCACAGCACTCAATCAGTTTCAAACACTCGTGCGCACGACTCGTCTGTCCGCAGTCGATAGCGAGATTGAGCGACGCGAATATCTTGATGGTGCTGGGCGGTTGATTGACGCGTGGCACGAGCAGGTCTATCGAGGGGCGGCTGGACGCACCATGGTGCGAGCGCCGCAAGGTTTGCTGCACTCCCTCGTTCACGACTTGCTACCGTTGATCGATGCCACACTCGAACACGGCAAGCGCTCCGATGGTCTCTACGACAGCTACAACCTAGTCGAATTTAATGGTGACACGGCTGCTGTTGGGCGCATGTACCCAATGCTCGAAGGGCAAGTCGCGCTGCTGTCATCTGGATTCTTGTCTCTGGCGGAGGCAATCGATTTGCTCGACGCGCTGTTCAAGAGTCCACTGTACTGCTCGCGAAGAAAGACTTTTCTTCTTTATCCCGATCGATCGCTTCCGAGCTTTCTCGAACGTAACCGACTCGACGAGCAGGCCGTGTTCAATCCGTTGGTCAAACGCTTGCTCGAGGCGGGTCGATCGGATGTACTCCAGGCGCAGAGCGATGGCACGATTCGCTTTGCACCGGAGATCGCTAACCGCTCGGACCTTGAAGCCATTGCGTCGGACTTGGGCAGCGACTTGCCCGAACTGGTGAGCATCTACGAACGGGTGTTAAAGCATCGCGAATTTACGGGTCGTTCGGGCACGATGTTCGGATATGAGGGCTTGGGCTGCGTTTACTGGCACATGGTGGCGAAGCTACTCCTCGCCGTACAGGAGCGCGTATTTGAGGCTGCAGATAGCGGTGCGCCTGAGTTGGCGCGTCTGTGTAATTTCTATCGAAGGGTGCGGGATGGAATTGGCTATCGCAAGAGCGTTCTTGAATACGGCGCGTTCCCAGCGGACCCCTACAGCCATACGGCTAGCGAGGGAGGCGCACAACAGCCCGGCATGACCGGACAGGTCAAAGAGGAAATCCTCACACGGTGGGGCGAACTTGGATTGCGAATGAACGCGGGTCGCGTGTACTTCAATCCTGTTTTGCTCGATGCGGGAGAAATTCCTGTCGGCGGATCGCTGACGTTTTCCTTTGGCGGAACCCCTTACAGCTACGAGCGCGCTGACATAACTGCCTTGTACGTGCTTGGCGAGCAAGGATGGCAGGCGTGTCCGGATCACAGTTTTGATCCACGGAGCGCCAAGGCGGTTCGAGCCGAGGTCGCTCTAGGGTTAACGCAATGACAGTAGATCGACTTCATCCATCTCACGCCGCAAGCGAGTCGCCTACTCACAAGCGGATGCGACGCCTCTTTCTGCAGGCTGGCCTCGCCGTCGCAATCCCTGCGCTCCCTGTACAAGCAGCACAGGGGCGCAGGCAGCTGACGGTGGCCACGTTTCCATTGCTCGACGAAATCCTAAAGGCCGCATTGCCTGCCTGGCGGCGCATCCATCCCAACGTTGATATTCAGATCGTCAGCCGTCAGTACGGCGACCATCACACTGCGATGACCACCGCACTCTCAACAGCAGTGCGACTACCTGATGTCATGGCGCTGGAGTCAAGTTATGTGGGTCGCTTTGCGCAAGGTGGCGGATTAGACGACCTTGCTAAAGAGCCTTATCGCATCGACCGGTTCAGGTCTCGACTGGTCCCGTACGCTTACGATCAAGCAATCAATCGCCGTGGCGCAGTCGTGGCGATGCCCGCTGATATCGGCCCCGGCACCTTGTTGTATCGGTCGGATCTCTACGCAAAGGCCGGTCTTACTGAGGCCGACTTCACCGCGTCGTGGGATGCCTTCGTTGAGGCCGGAATCAAGTTGAAGGCCACCACCGGGGCTTATCTGGTTTCGAATGCGCAGACCGTAAAGGACATCGTGATTCGCACTGGCCTTCGTCCAGGAGAAGGGCTGTACTTTGACCAAGAATCTCGCGTCTTGGTCAATTCGTCACGTTTTGTGCGTGCCTTTGAGTTGGCTCGAAAGGTTCGCCGAAATAAGCTCGATGCCCGCGTCGGCGCGTGGTCCAACGAGTGGGCGGAGGGTTTTCGTCGCGGCACCCTAGCGTCCGACCTCTCCGGTGCGTGGATGGCTGGGCAAATGGCCAATTGGGTCGCCCCGGCTACCAAAGGTTTGTGGCGAGCAGCGCACTTGCCCGAGCGTACGTTCGTCGGCTACGGCGGTAGCTACTATGCAATCCCTCGCCGCGCCACGCCGGAAAATAAAGCGCTCGCTTGGGAGCTTATTCAACTTCTGACACTCGATCGAGCTCAGCAATTTGCAGCGTTCAAGTCGCAGGACGCTTTTCCCGCTTTGCTCGAGACATTCGATGACCCTTTCTTTGCAGATCCCTTGCCGTTTCTCGGCGGTCAGCCTGCGCGCTTACTGTGGCGCGACGCTGCGCGAAAGATCACTGCGACACAGGTCCATAAGCAAACCAACTTCGCTGACGAGGTGATCGGTACCGAACTCGACAACGTGCTCGACCACGGCAAAGATATTGGTCGTGCATTGGCCGACGCGGAACGGTTGCTACTACGCCGAGCCCATCGCTGAACATGCGCCTACCCTCTTTCCTTCGCCTCTCGCCGCGCTGGGCACCGTACGTGTTCATCAGCCCGTTTTTAATCCTGTTCGCCATCTTTGGCGTGTTTCCGCTGCTGTTTTCGCTCTACCTGGCGTTCCAGTCATGGGAACCAACCAGTGGGCTCCAGGCGATGGAGTACGTAGGGCTCGGGAATTTTGCATTCGCACTCGAGGACGAGTGGTTCTGGAAATCACTAAAGAACACGGCTTGGCTCGCACTCGCTAGCGGCGTACCGCAGCACTTAGTCGCGATTCCTCTAGCGGTGTTCATACACAACTCGTTCAAGCGTCTGCGCGACGGCGTCATTGGCGCCTATTTCCTGCCCTACATCACCTCCACTGTGGCCATCGCCATCATGTTTAGCTCGTTGTTCTCCAAGGACTTTGGGCTGATCAACGCGGGGCTTCACTCGCTCTTCGGCGTGGAAAACGTTGACTGGTTAGGTAAGGCAGAAAACATCAAACCCGCCGTAGCTTTCATCGTCTTCTGGCGCTATCTTGGCTTCAACGTCGTGCTGTATCTAGCCGCGTTACAAACGATTCCGAAGGATTTGTACGAAGCTGCCGACATGGACGGAGCGGGGCGTTGGCAGCAGTTCTTCCACATCACGCTGCCAAGTCTCAAACCGATGATCCTATTCGGAGTGATGCTCAGCGTGATCGGTGGCCTCCAGTTGTTCGAAGAGCCGTTTATCTTGACGGGTGGAAAGGGTGGCATCGACCAATCGGCCATGACCTCGGCGATGTACCTGTACCGAATGGCCTTTGACTTCAATGACTTTGGCGGGGCGAGTGCTATGTCGTGGCTTCTCTTTGCTTTGGTCGTGCTGATGACCTGGCTCACTAATAGGGCGTTTCGGCCACGTGGAGGGTCGGTATGAGTCAGCACGTTAACGATGGCCGCACGAGCCGCTGGTTGGCGTATGCCATCGTCGGCGTCGGCGCGCTGATTATGCTTGCTCCGTTCTACTTCATGTTTGTTTTCGCGACGCATTCGCGCACCGAGATCTTCAATCTGCCACCGCCAATGTGGTTCGGCGATGATTTGTTCGTCAACCTGAAAATACTGACCGAACGTCTGCCGTTCTGGCGCAATCTGGGTTGGAGTGTTTACGTCGCCTTAGCCTCCACCGCACTCACCTTACTGTTTTGCTCCATGGGTGGCTACGCATTTGCACTCATGGACTTTCGGTTTAAAAAAGCGCTCTTCGCACTGGTGATGGCGACTATGCTGTTGCCCTCGTTTATGGGCATGATTCCGGCTTTTATGATCATGGATGCGTTAGGCTGGATCGACGAGCACCGAGCGCTCTACATACCCGGCGCTGCCAGCGCCTTTGGCATTTTCCTCATGCGCCAGTTTGCCTCTACAGCCGTGCCCAAAGAGCTCATCGAAGCGGCGCGCATGGACGGGTGCGGCGAATTTGCCATCTATTGGCGCATCGTTTTGCCATTGCTCAAGCCAGCCCTCGGTACGCTGGGCCTCATCACATTCATCGGCTCTTGGAACAACTTTATGGGGCCACTCATCGTGATGCGCAGTCTTGAAAACTACACCTTGCCGCTGGCATTGCGTAGTCTGCAGAGTCCAGTCAACACGGAGTGGGGCGCCCTGATGGTCGGTTCGGCCATCGCAACGATTCCGCTGTTAATCCTGTTTGCGGTTGCATCGCGCCAACTTATCGCTGGTCTTACCGCTGGCGCAGTCAAATGAACACACTAAGCACACCCGCATTGTCAGAACAACAGAGCCTTATCGGTCGGTTCCCACATACATTTTTATGGGGTGTTGCGACCAGCGCATTTCAGATTGAAGGCGCGTCTCGTGATGACGGCCGAGGCGAATCCATTTGGGATCGTTTTTGTAGCGTTCCAGGCGCGATTGCCGATGCCAGCAATGGCGACGTGGCCTGTGATCACTACCATCGGCTCGAGAGTGATCTGGACTTAGTCGCCTCGCTCGGCGTGGATGCTTACCGCTTCTCAGTGTCGTGGCCGCGAGTGCTACCTAATGGCGAGGGCAATTGGAACGAACGGGGATTAGATTTTTACGATCGTCTAGTTGATGGTCTGCTCGCACGGGGTGTGAAACCGCATTTAACGCTGAACCATTGGGACTTGCCGCAGGCGTTGCAGGATAAAGGCGGCTGGGCTTCGCGCGAAACCGTGCACCGTTTCGTCGAATACGCGAGGGGTGTGCAGCGTCGCCTTGGCGACCGAGTGGCGGCGATTACTACTCACAACGAGCCCCAGGTAGTAGCCGTGCTCGGCCACGAACACGGCACGTTCGCGCCTGGCATTAAGAGCCAGAAAATCGCGATCCAGGTGTCCCATCATCTGCTGCTTAGTCACGGTCTGGCCGTTCAGGCGATGCGCGCTGATGGTTGCCGCGCACCGCTAGGGATTGTGCTCAATCTGGCGCATGTCGAGCCGGCGACCGGTTCGGTTGCTGATCTTGCCAAAGCAAAAATGGATGACGCGCGGGGTCGCCGCTGGTACGCCGACCCTTTGTTCAAAGGCAGTTATCCCCAGGAGGTCCTCGATGCGCTCGGCGATGATGCGCCGCGCGTTGAGTCGGGTGATATGGCGGCTATCGCAACTCCGATGGATTACTTGGGTGTCAACTACTACTTCCGCATGCTGGCCAGTGCAGCGGGCGATGTTGACCCGTTTGGCGGTGGACTTCCCCGCACCGAGATGGGCTGGGGCATCTATCCCCGCGGACTGGCCGAGATTTTGCGCACACTGCATAGTGACTATCGCCTTCCGCCGGTCTACATCACCGAAAATGGCGGAGCCTTCAAGGATCCATTGGTAGCCGGCCGCGTTCACGATGCTGATCGAATCGATTACCTTCGAAGCCATATTTCGGCTGTTGCCGACGCAATGCAGGATGGTGTTCCGGTCGCTGGGTACATGGTCTGGAGCCTAATGGATAACTTTGAATGGTCTAGCGGTTACGCCAAACGATTTGGCATCGTTCATGTGGACTACGCCACCCAGCAGCGCACCATGAAGGACAGTGCTCTCTGGTACCGAGAATTGCTAGCGTTTCGCGCCACAGCGCAAACAACGCAAGGAGGCTGAAATGGGTCAAGTCAGCTTGCGGGGCATTCATAAAACCTACGGCGAGGTCCCTGTAATCAACGGCGTCGATCTAGACGTGCGAGAGGGCGAGTTCTTGGTATTCGTTGGGCCATCTGGCTGCGGCAAGTCCACCATGCTCAGGATGATTGCCGGTCTGGAGAGTATTACTTCGGGTGAATTGTTGATTGACGGAGTGCGCGCCAACGACATTCGCGCTGCTGATCGTGGCGCGGCCATGGTATTCCAGAGTTACGCGCTCTACCCCCACATGACAGTCGCTGAAAACATGGGTTTCGCGTTGAAAATGGCTGGTGTTTCCAAGGCGGAGCGCGAAGAGCAAGTCTCGCGCACCGCCGAAGCCTTGCGAATTTCAGAGCTACTGAAGCGCTTCCCAAAGGAACTCTCCGGAGGCCAGCGCCAGCGGGTAGCCATCGGACGCGCCATCGTGCGCAAACCGAAAGTGTTTCTGTTTGACGAGCCGTTGTCCAACCTTGATGCAGCGCTGCGAGTGGACATGCGCATCGAGCTGTCGCGACTGCACAAAGAACTCGGCACAACCATGATCTATGTGACTCATGATCAGGTCGAAGCAATGACTATGGGCAGCCGCATTGCTGTGTTCAACCAAGGTCGTATCGAACAACTTGGTTCGCCCATGGAGCTCTACAACAAACCGGCAACCGAATTCGTCGCCGCCTTTCTTGGCACGCCCCGTGTCAACCTAGTGGCTCGACCCAACGATGCCGGCTCTCCCTCGCATCGCGCGTTTTGGCAAAAACTAGTCCCCCCCGAGAGTGCTGGCATAGCGCGCGCCGGATTGCGCGCGGAGCACGTGGCAATTGTCACCGCTGCGGAAGGCATCCCCGCCACTGTGGTGCTGGCTGAGCATTTGGGCGACGCTTCGGTGTTGCATGTGCGAATTGACGGGCTGGAAGACTTGATCCACGCTAAGACCGGTGCGGATCAAGCGCATCTGGTTGCAGGCGATTGCGTAGGCCTTCGGCCGGCTGCCGAGCGGGCGATTTACTTTGACGCCACCGGTCGGCGAATCGACTAGCAGGAGAATCGTTATGCGACTTGATCGACTGAAACAGATCACTGCCCTTGCGGGCTCGCTGTTAGCTTTGTCTGCCACTTCCAGCACGGCGTTCGCGACGACAGGTGCTGCGCAATTGGCGGTGCCAACTGGATACCAACTGGTTTGGGGCGATGAGTTCGACAAAGACGGTCTGCCCGATGCGGCTAAGTGGGCCTACGACACCGGTCGCAACAAGCAAGGTTGGCACAACAATGAGTTGCAATACTACTCTGGGCCACGCGCACGGAATGCCAAAGTGCAACGTGGTCGCCTGATTATTACAGCGCGTCGCGAGGCATTGCGACAGCAGCCGGACTGGGGCGGTCAAACATACACGTCAACGCGGCTGATTACTAAAGACAAACAGGATTGGACCTACGGATTCTTCGAGGTTCGCGTCAAACTACCCTGCGGAAAAGGCACGTGGCCCGCAATTTGGATGCTCAATACCCCAGGGGATTGGCCCGCTGGCGGCGAGCTCGACATCATGGAGCACGTGGGTCGTGAGCCTGGCCGCGTGTTTAGTACGGTTCACACTGCTGCAGGGCACGCTGGCAACGGCAGTGGCGGCTCCGTGCAGCTTTCGGACGCGTGTAGTGCCTTCCACAATTATCAAATGCACTGGACCGCTGATCGCGTACGTTTTGGTGTCAACGGCATCGTGCACTTTGAATACAAGAAACCTGGTGACGACCGCGCGCGGTGGCCGTTCGACGCACCGCAGTTTCTCATTCTCAATATCGCCGTTGGGGGTGATCTGGGTGGTGCGGTCGATGACCGGGCGTTCCCAGTGACTATGGAGATTGAGCATGTCCGCGTCTATCAAGCAAAAAAGTAGCGCAGCTAGGTCATCGAGTTGTGCCTGCGCGCGGTGGTGGGCTCGTGCGCTTACCTGTATGCTCGCCATCGCCATTTGGTTGCCGGTTGATGCCTCTAGCAATGCTGCGCAAACGCAGCACTTGCGCCCGCTGCCGACAGACTTTGGGCAACGTAAGGCCGTCTCTTACTCACCCTACCGCACGGCCAAAAATCTGGCCACTCGCGATGATGAAACGATTACCGCCGCCATGATTAAGCAAGATCTTGATCTTTTGGTCATGGGTCGTTTCACACTAATTCGATTGTTTGATAGTTCCGACAAGGTGGCGCGCTTGACGCTAACTGTAATTCGAGAACACCGCATGGATGTCAAAGTCATGCTGGGAATTTACGTGCAGCATGACAACCCTGCCTACAACGAGGCCGAAATTGCGCGCGGTATCTCGCTGGCTCGTGAGTTTAAAGAACTGATCCCAGCGGTAAGCGTTGGCAACGAAACGATGATCAGTTGGTCATTTAACCGCTTTGAAACCGCAGCGATGAAGCGCCACATCGACACCGTCCGAAGTGCGGTGGAGCAACCGGTGACCACCGACGACAACTGGGCTTTCTTTGCATGGAACGAGCGTAAGGAGCAAGATCCGGCCGCAATTCTCGCCAGCATCGATTTCGTCGCAATGCACACCTATCCTGTTCTGGATTCGGTATACAGCCCCGATCTGTGGGATTGGCGCCAGGCTTCGGTGCCTGCGTCGCGGCGTGCGGCCGCCATGGTGTCCGCGGCCGTGGCTCGGGCGAAGTTCGAATACGCTGCGGTACGAGCGCACATGGACTCTCTAGGTTTGAAGGCCATGCCTATCGTCATTGGCGAAACTGGTTGGCAAGCTGACCCAGCCATGGTTCCGTTTCGCTCCCATCCTGTTAATCAAAAGATGTATGTCGACGCGATGAATGCCTGGCTTGCCTCTGGAGCAGGGCCGCGCGCGATCTTTCACTTCGAGGCGTTCGATGAGCCTTGGAAAGAGGCGGATGATAAGTGGGGCTTGTTCAACGTGAAGCGTCAGGCGAGACTCGTCGTGCAAGATCTATATCCGCGCGAACTTTGGGAACCCGGAACCTATACGCTTGCCGATGCAGCGTACGTGACTCCGATCACTATTCGTAGTGTGGTCTCAGCGCGACGATATAAAGTACCCGCCGACGTGGTGAAACCGGGCGGTACGCCGCGCACCGCTGCAGCTTGGAAGTCCAGCACGAAAGCGGTCACCGTGAGCCGCAGCAACGTTGGCTCGGGTGTTGTGCTCTCTCTGCGAGAGGCGCCAGCCGATTGGCGTGTTCAGGTCTCTGTTCCAAAAAATCAGGCCGACAATCTTTCGGCCTTTGCGCAAGGAACTCTGAACTTCCGCATTCGAACCACCGCAGTCACTCCGTTGGAAATTGGGTTCGATGTGGGCAGTATCACCGAGGGAAGCGCCCTCGCGGCAAGGATGCCTATCCCAAGCGGTGAATTTGGTTATCTCAACGATGGCGCTTGGCACAATGTGTCGATCCCAATCGACAAAATCCGCTGGTATGTCGCCGCCAAAGAAAAGGTTGGGTTGAGCCGTATTGACCTTCGACGTGTGACTAGTCCCTTTGTCATCTCAGGTCGCACAACCGATACTGTGGCAAGCCCACCAGCTCAGATTAGCGTCGACGGCATTTACTGGTCGCGCTAACAGCGTTTCATCAGCGATCACTTTTGAGAGATTCGATATCGTTCGACGGTCTATGGTCTACGGCGTCATCGCTGCCAGACTTAAGGCCCTGGTAGCGCTCGGGTCGAACTGCGGATCACCATTCGCGGTTCGGGCAGACGCTCAGTCGGTACACGTCCTGACAACAGGTTCAACAGCGATGTCGCCGCTAATTGGCCGAGCTCTGAGGGGCCCTGATGCACGCTGGTGAGCGGTGGGATCGAATGCACGGCCGCTGCCAGATCGTCGAAGCCTACCAACGAGACATCGTCCGGCACTCGTAGACCACGCCGATACAACGCGAGCGCTGCGCCAAATGCCATTTGATCGTTCGCCGCGAAGATTGCGGTGAAGCGTTCACGACTATCGAGCAGTCGCTCAACGGCCTCGATTCCACTGTGCTCGCGGTAGTCGCCCGGCAACACTAATGCTGGATTGAATGGCACCCCTGCCGCTTTCAGCGCGCTTCGGTAACCGTTCAGTCGCTCGTGGGCATCGGGGTGCGCTGGGTCGCCCGAAATGAATGCGATGCTGCGGTGCCCAAGGCTCAATAGGTGGTGTGTCGCGAGTTGCGCCCCCTGAAAATTGTTGAAATCTAGCGAATACAAGCCCGGGGCTTCTAAGCGACGTCCCGTGACGACTACGGGGACAGACTTTGCAGTGTTGCGAAGTGCGGTATCGCTTAGGCGACCCGTCAGAATAATCAGGCCGTCAACCCGCCGCGATAGCAGCACGTCGATGCAACGCTGTTCCTCTTCGGAGTTCCAATGCCCACTTACGAATAGCGGACTGTAACCGGCATTGCCGAGCTCTTCTTCGATTCCGCGAAGCGCAGGTCCGTAGAACGGGCTATCGATCGCTTGGGTGACCACCCCCACACTCAGAGTTCGACCGCCAGCAAGACCGCGTGCGACGGGATTGGGCGTAAAGCCGAGAGCCGCAATGGCGCGATCAACCGCCTCACGTTTTTTTGGGCTCACCACCGCGGTTCCGTTCAGTATTCGCGAGACGGTGCTTGAAGACACACCGCAAGCGGATGCCACCATCGCGAGCGTGACCTTGGTAGCAGGTGCTCTCGGGTCCGGTTTCACCTCGGCGTTGGCCTTTTTATTGATTTTCATTGGTAAGTCGAGGAGGTTTATGTCGTTTAAAATCGGATTCGAAATCTCCAGCCGACGGCATGGCAAAGCGACGCTAGTTTAAACGTGCCGCGCTATTTCGATTTGTGTGCCGAACGTGCCATCTCAGTGTTCAATTGAATTGAGCGGCGGCGAAGGATGCGCTCACGTTTTGAGTCGGCGCTCGGGCACCTAGTTCGATGGCTTGCGTCGGCCTTCTAATCGCAAAAAACTTCGATGAAAAAGTTGAGGGCCAGACTTCGCAAGACTATCGCTGTCAAGACAGAAATCAAGTGCGATCAGTAGGGGAGCACATGTCGCTGTCCCGCAAACGTGAAGAGCCACCAACGTTGGCGCCAAAAGGCACGTGAGCAGTCCGTCAGTTCGCGAGTTCAGAACGCCGCCGCCGTCCGCAGCCATGCCGCATCGAACGAAATACGCGGATGGACGCCGCCGTTGAAGTCAAACCAAAGTCAGTTTATCGGCGTGGTCAGAGACGCTGCGGATACGCAGCCTCTGCCCTTGCCGAGTGCGTGCCGAGTGCGTGCGGAGTGCCATTGATCGAATCGTTTGCTGAGCCCTGGTGTGAGACTCCAACTTTCCACAGAACAAACTTTGGGCGCTAGGCATGTAGCAGCGCCCGCAGGTGGGCGATGAAAAGGTGTCTTGAAGGCCGCGCAGCATTGCTGGATATTGGCTAAGCGCTAACCTCCAGCACTACCGGATTCTTCTCAAGTCGTTTAGCCGCTGGCATCGGTGTTGCCGTGATGGGGCGACACCGCTTCGCACCCTAATTGAAATTCCGGGATAAATCCAACTGTGATTCACGCACCTTAACGACCGACACCGCCGTCACCTTAAACCCCGGAATTTTTCCAAATGGATCGAGCGCGTCGCCGGTCAGTTTGTTGGCTGCGGCTTCCCAGTAGGCGAACGGTAGAAACACCTGACCGCGCTGCACTAAATCTGAGACATCGGCGACCGCCGTCAGCGTGCCGTGTCGCGACGTGACCGCCAGCGATTCACCGCTAGTCAAACCAAGTTGCGCTGCGTCGGATGCGCTGATGGCAAGCTTCGGCGTGGGTGCCAGTGCGTCGAGTGAGGTTGCGCGACGCGTCATCGAACCGGTGTGCCAGTGCTCGAGCACACGGCCCGTTGAAAGTATGAACGGAAACTCGCCGTCGGTTTGCTCGGGACCCGCAGCGAAGGACGCAGCGTGCATGGTGGCCATGCCGTCAGCGGTGGGAAACTGCTCGACGAACACGACTGACTGTCCGGCGGCATCCTCGCGATCAGCGGGTGTCACTACCGCGTCTTCGCGAGCGATGCGCGCCCAGGATGCGCCCGCCAGTGGTGGCATCACCGAGCGCATTTCTTCAAACACGCGCATTGATGGCGCTTCGGCAGCGGCGCTGCCAGCGCCGTCACTCGCTTGCCAGTAGTCCCAATCGAGACCGACCCGTCGGGCGATTTGTTCGATGATCCACAGGTCTTGTTTTGCCTGCCCAGGGGGTGAGAGCGCGGGCCGCCCCATTTGAATGATTCGGTCGGTGTTGGTCACTGTGCCCCATTTCTCGTAAAAGGTGGAGGCGGGCAATATCACGTCGGCTAGGATCGCCGTTTCGGTCGCAAATATGTCCTGCACCACAAGGTTTTCCAGTTTCGCTAAACCTTCGCGAGCATGGTTCAGATCGGGGTCCGACATCGCAGGATTTTCGCCTTCAACAAACATCGCGCGAATCTCACCTCGGTGGATCGCATGCATGATTTCAACGACCGTAAGACCTGGTTTCGCATCTAGCGAAGCTCCCCACAGCGACTCGAATTGCGCACGAACTTCGTCGTGCAACACGCGCTGATAGTTCGGGTACATCATCGGAATCAAACCCGCATCTGACGCACCTTGCACATTGTTTTGTCCGCGCAGTGGATGCAATCCGGTGCCCGGCCGTCCGATTTGTCCGGTAATCATCGACAGCGCGATTAAGCAGCGAGCATTGTCGGTGCCGTGCACATGCTGACTGATGCCCATGCCCCACAAAATCATCGCACTCTTGCTCGTAGCGAACGCTCGCGCAACCTCACGAATCGTCGTGGCGTCAACGCCGCAAATTTCCGCCATTCGCTCGGGCGTACATTCGCTGACGGCGCGTTTGAGTGCTTCGAAACCATTCACGCGCGCTTCGAGAAACGAGTGAGCTACCAAATTCTCGGCAATGATGACGTGCAGCAAGCCATTGAGAAACGCCACATCGGTGTCGGGTTGAAATTGCACGTGCCATGTTGCAAAGCGTGCCAAGGGTGTGGCTCGGGGATCGGCGAGCACCAGTTTCGCGCCTCGACGAACTGCGTTTTTGATCCAAGTTGCAGCGACCGGATGGTTTGAAGTTGGGTTCGCGCCGATCACAAAAATTAGCTCGGCGTGGGCAACGTCTGAGACTGGATTCGAAACCGCCGCCGAGCCTAAACCTTCGAGCAACGCGGCCACTGAGCTGGCGTGACACAGCCGCGTGCAGTGATCGACGTTGTTAGTTCCAAAGCCTTGTCGAATCAATTTTTGAAACAGATACGCTTCTTCGTTGCTGCCCTTGGCTGAGCCGAACCCAGCGATCGCTGAGTTGCGGTGGTCGCGCTGAGCCGCGTCGCGCGCTGCCACCAAGCCGCTCGCAGCGGCGTCGAGCGCCTCGTCCCAAGTAGCCTCACGAAACAGGTCGGCTATTGCGATTTCGCCGCGCTTTACGCGCTCAATGTCAGTCGCATCTTTGCCCACACCGGTGCGCCGTATCAGCGGTCGCAACAAACGATCTGGGTGATGTACATAGTCAAACCCGTATCGCCCCTTGACGCAAAGTCGACCGTGATTGGCAGGCCCATCCTTGCCATCGACAAACTCGATGCGCTGCACGCCACTTTGGTCGCTAAGGTTTAACGTAATCTGACAGCCCACGCCGCAAAACGCGCACACGGAATCGACTTGTTTGGCAATCGGTGTCATGGCCACAGCGCCTGCGGGCGAGAGCGCACCCGTAGGACACGCTTGAACGCACTCGCCACAACCGACACAGCTCGATTGCATCATGCTCGCGTCGGCATCAAACACGATCTTCGAATGTGCGCCGCGAAGCGCCATGCCGATCACATCGTTGTTTTGCTCATCGCGACACGCCCGAAGGCAGCGCGTGCATTGGATACACGCGTTGAGATCAACCGCGATAGCGGGATGTGAACGATCGGTCTCTACGGAAGCGCGACTAGCGAATCGCCCGGATTGTGCACCTTCATGCCGCGCCCAACGAGAAAGCTCGGAATTCCGGGACAGCTGATCGGTCGCCCCACCGGCATCGCTTAACAGCAGCTCCATCACCATGGCACGCGCTTTCTTCGCGCGTGGTGAGTCGGTTTGCACTTTCATGCCCTCCGACACATTTCGGCAGCATGACGCGGCGAGCACTCTTTCACCATCGACCTCAACCATACAGGCGCGGCAGTTGCCCTCGGGGCGCAGCCCCGGCGCGTGGCACAGGTGCGCAATCTCAATGCCTTCGCGCTGGGCGACTGACCAAAGCGTTTCATCGCTAGTCGCGGACACTCTCTGACCGTTGAGTTCAAGGGTAACGCTGTTCATTGGCTAATCTCCACGGTGCAAGCCGGTTTAAGCCCCCTCTCACTGGGGGAGAGAGTTGGTGAGAGGGACTGGGAATACGTGCCCCATCGAGCGTGGGATCGATGCGAGCACCCTCTCCCCAACCCTCCCCCCCGGGGGGAGGGAGCAGATGGCTCGTGCGGAATTGAACGATGAGCCGTGTTGCTAATCACGTTGATGTAACTCATGCGGAAAATACTTGACAACACAATCAATCGGATTGGGTGCCGCTTGTCCCAGCCCGCAAATAGAGGCGTCGCGCATCACTTGCGACAGTTCAGCCAGTAGTGAAACATCCCATTGGTCCGTTGCGATCAGCGCATTGGCTTTGACCGTACCCGCGCGACACGGCGTGCATTGCCCGCAGCTCTCATGTTCAAAAAACTGCATCATGTTTCGCGCCGCATTCACTGCGCGATCGTGTTGCGACAACACGATGATTGCAGCTGATCCGATGAAGCAACCGTACGGTTGAAGGGTATCGAAATCGAGCGGCACGTTGGCGAGGGACGCCGGAAGAATTCCGCCCGAGGCACCACCAGGAAGGTAGGCGTAGAGCGTATGGCCGTCTTCCATGCCGCCGCAAAATTCATCGATCAACGCATTGAGCGTGATGCCAGCGGGTGCAAGTTTCACGCCCGGTTGCTTCACTCGACCTGACACAGAAAATGATCGCAGGCCACTGCGTCCATTCGCGCCGTGGCTGGTGAACCACGCAGCACCTTTGGCAAGAATTTCCGGTACCCAATGCAGCGTTTCGAAATTGTGCTCAAGCGTCGGTCGTCCAAACAGCCCTACTTGCGCCACATATGGAGGGCGCAATCGTGGAATGCCGCGTTTGCCCTCGATCGATTCAATCATCGCCGATTCTTCACCGCAGATATACGCCCCTGCGCCGCGCCGCAACTCGATCTTGGGCATGTTGGGCATGGGTGGATTCGCTCGCAGCTCGGCCAGAAGCTCGGTGAGCGTCGCACGGACTGCGTGATACTCGTCGCGCAAATAGATGTAGATTGCGTCAATACCCACCGCCCACGCGGCGATCAGCATGCCCTCTAAAAACTGATGCGGATTCGTTTCCAAATAGTGGCGATCTTTGAATGTGCCGGGTTCGCCTTCATCGATGTTGAGCGCCATCAAGCGCGGTGCGGCTTCGTTTTTCACGATACGCCACTTGCGACCAGCCGGAAATCCGGCGCCACCGAGCCCACGAAGTCCGCTCGATTCGAGTGTGGCGATTACGGATTCAACGCTTCGCTGTTCGTCGAGACATTCTTTGAGAATCGTGAATCGTTCGGGCGGTATGGCGCGTTTGACGGAGGTCGCGAGACGCTTGCTGGGACTGGCGAGTGCGTCGATCACGCAGTTCACATCGATGGGTTTGCTTGATAGCAATTCCCGCTGATCGACCGTGACCGCTGGAGCCGTATCGCATCGACCGACGCAGGGCGCATCGAGCACCAGCACATCCGCGCCGACGCGGCTCGCAAGCGCTTCGCGCAACGCCTTCGCGCCGCGCATTTCGCAGCTCAACCCATTGCATACGCGCACCACCGCGCGCGGCGGACTCGGCGCATCCACATCGCCCACGTCCCCCACGATATGAAAGTGATGGTAGAAGCTCGCCACTTCGTAGACTTCCGAAACGGACAATCGCATGCGCTTTGCGAGCGCCGCTAGATGCGGTTTCCAGAGCTGCTTGCAACGATCGTTGATGGCGTGCAAATACTCGATCAACAGGTCACGTCGCATTCCGAGCTTCGCCCCGGCCGGGCCGTCTTCGCCCAATTGAAATCCCGCATCGACAAGCATCGCGTCGAGTTCGCCGAGCCGAGCTGCGGTGACTTCATTGTTGTTTCGCCGACGAAGTGCGGAAAGCGGTACAGAGGTGTGCACGGTGGCCATTGACAGTGTGGAGGGTCAGCGAGGATTTACAGAATAGCGCAATGCAGCATCGCTTCAATGGAAGCGCTTCACTGTGATGTGCCGGCGACGGGCGAGACAATGTGTCACGGCGACGCGTAGTTGCGGACTTGCCCATACCGCTCAGCGCAAATGGTCCTTAAACGAAACGTATTGCGACCAGGCCGCGCTCCGAACGCACCGAGCGACGCCAAGCTCTCGCCAACAACACTCAAACAAGCTCAATTGTGTCTAGCGTAGTTTGCAGCAAACCCATTTATCTGGCAATTTACGTAAGTGCCCCATGAAATATGGGCTAAACAACATATTGATGTGATTTCAAGTAATCTACAAATCAATAGAAATCCCTTATTTCGTGTGGCATTTGCTGATAATGCTGTATACGGTTATGGCATTTGAGTCAGGCAGTTGCCATTGTCTGTGATGTGCAGTATATTGCAGTAATGCAGGAGAGTGATGCGGCATTATTTTGCTTTTTTGTAGTAGCCACATCCACCGAAGGCGCAAACTCCCATACACGCTCAGGTCACCACCACTGCACACATTTTTGAACGCCGTCTGGAGAGACGCCCGATAAAAAGGGCGCGCCGAAGGAGCAAACGCTAGCCAACTGATGAGCGAGCGCGAAACTCTCAGGTACCGAGGACAGGGGGAGCGGCACGATTCGAACTCGCTTCGAGTCTGCTCTCTTTCCGAAAGGCATTTAAATGCATGTTTTAGTTCTCGGTAGCGGTTTGCTTGGTGTCAGCAGCGCCTACTACCTCTCGCAACTCGGTCATCAAGTCACGGTCGTTGATCGGTAAGCCTGGCCCGCCGCTGAGACGAGCTTCGCCAACGGCGGACAAATTTCGGTGAGCCACGCGGAGCCGTGGGCCAATCCGAGCGCGCCGCTTAAAGTGCTGCAATGGCTCGGCAAAGAAGATGCGCCGCTGTTGTTTCGATTGCGCGCGGACATGCGCCAGTGGCTTTGGGGTTTGCAGTTCATGCGCGAATGCACGCCCGCGCACACACGGCACAACATCGAGCAAATCGTGCGCTTGGGCACGTATAGCCGCGACATGTTGCAAGCGCTCCGCGCCGACACCGGCTTGCATTACGACCAGCGCACGCAAGGCATTTTGCATTTCTACACCTCGAAAAAAGAATTCGACGGCGCGTTGAAACCCGCCGAGCAAATGCGTGCGTTAGGTTGCGAGCGACAAGTGATTAGCGCTGAAGAAGCAATCAAACTCGAACCCGCACTCGCGCACATTCGCTCGCAGCTCGCGGGCGCGACCTACACCGCCGAAGACGAATCGGGTGACGCCAATCGTTTCGCGCGCGAGCTGGTGAAGCTCTGCGAAGCGGCGGGCGTGAAGTTTTTGATGAGCCATACCGTGACGGCGCTCCGAGACGCGGGCGGGCGCATCGATCACGTGGAAGCGACCGACAGCGAAGGGCGCTTTCAGCGTTTGCGCGCCGACAGCTTCGTGCTCGCGATGGGTAGCCTAAGTCCGATTTACGCCGCACTGCTGGGCATTCGTTTGCCGATTTATCCCGCAAAAGGTTACTCGGTGACGATGCCAGTAAAAGACGCGTCGATGGCGCATCAAGTCAGCTTGACCGACGACGAATTCAAACTGGTTTTCTCGCGGTTGACCGGGCCAAACGGTGATCGGCTTCGTATCGCAGGCACAGCGGAACTCAATGGCTACGACCGCGATTTGAATCGCGTGCGCTGCGAAGCCATTGTGCGCCGAGTCGAAGAACTCTTCCCCGGCGCGGGCGACACCACGCAAGCAAGTTTCTGGACCGGTTTGCGCCCCGCAACGCCGAGCAATGTGCCGCTGATCGGCAAAACAAAACTGCCGAATCTTTACTTGAACACCGGCCACGGCACGCTCGGTTGGACGCACGCCTGCGGATCGGGCAAGAGCATCGCACACATCGTCAGCGGCGTAGCGCCTGAAGTTGATTTTGCGTTCTGCGGAATGTAGCGCCGTTCGAACTTCCTCTGGGCGACGGCAAGTCGGCGCCTACAGCCCCTCAGTGAGCCGTATTGGGCTCATCCCACGCCAGAGTTTTTTGACGCAGATTTCGCAGATTGCCCGCAGATGAACGCAGATTATTCATAGCCAGATACAAAAATCCGTGAAACCTGCGTCTACAAGAGAGTAGACCGAACACTATTGAGTCAACCCCAACACACAAAGCGATCGCCCTCACCACCACCCAAGGAGTCCACATGAAATCACTGCTATTCAAACGTATCGCCCATTGCATCGGAGCGCTCACACTGAGTGCCGTTGCCGCCACCGCCACCGCCACCGCCACCGCCACCGCACAAAACTTTCCCAGCAAACCGCTATCGATGATCGTTGCATTCCCCGCAGGCGGCGGCTCCGACGTGATCGGTCGCCTCGTTGCCAAGGGCATGCAAGATGCACTCGGTCAAACCATCATCGTTGAAAACGTCGTCGGTGTGGGCGGCTAGCTCGGCGTGTTGAAAGCCGCTAACGCTGCGCCGGATGGCTACACCGTGCTCGCCGGATCGCCGCTGGAATTGATTTACACACCGCTCGGTGTTGCGGCCGCGAAAAACAAGCCCGACGATGTGAAGATGGCCGCACTCGTCGGCCACACGCCGATTGGTATTGCTGTGCGCAAAGATTTGCCGGTGAACACGCTCGACGAATTCGTTGCCTTCGCGAAGAAGGCCGACAAACCGCTCTCGTTTGGCTCAACCGGCGTCGGCTCGCTCTATCACCTGATGGCTGAAAAAGCACTGCAAAACGTGGGCGCAAAGGGCTTGCACGCACCGTACAACGGTCTCGCGCCTTACTTGAAGGATTTGATGGGCGGCACCATCGATTTCGCAGTCGTTCCACTTATCGGCCCCGTGCTCGGCGCTGCGGAAAAAGGCAATATCAAACTGCTCGCCGTCGCCTCGGCACAATCGATCCCAACGCTGCCGAAACTTCCACCCGCGAAAAACACTAAAGGCTTCGAAGACTACCAATTCAGCATTTGGATCGGCGTGCAAGTTGCTGCGAAAACACCCGATGCGCAAATCGCAGCAATTCACAAAGCGGTGTACACCGCGCTCGGAAATCCCGAAACGCGCAAGACGATCGAAACCGCAGGCTCCGTCATCGCCGAACCGATGACCTTAGCCCAGCTAGACGCGTTCTACAAAAAGGAAATCGTATCGGGTGCAGCGATGGCGAAATCGATTAACTTACAGGCGCAGTAACAGGCATGTTCCTCCCCCTTCAAAGGGGAGGTTAGGAGGGGGATGGGTTTCGGCGAGATGCGAGCAGTCGGTTTAGGCTGTGCTGATAAACCCAGCTTCGTGTTGACGTGGAGACCGGCGAGCTGGGTTTCGAGCTTCAGTCCAGCCAATTCACTGGATGCATTATCAGCTATTCTGATAGGATTCGGGCATGGTTATCTCATAGCGATGCACTTGGTGGGCTTCGTCTCGACGAAGCCTACCTAGTGCATCTACGACCTGCCTAAATGAAAAAATCACCCCAGACATATTTCGAATTCTTCGCGGGCGGCGGCATGGCTCGCGCCGGCCTTGGGGACGGGTGGCGATGTGTTTTCGCCAATGATTTCGACAGGATGAAGGCGGCGACGTACGCAGCCAATTGGGGCGATGAGCATCTTATTTGCGATGATGTAGCAAACGTTCGTCCGTCGCAGCTCCCCGGTCACGCAGATTTAGCGTGGGCGTCATTTCCTTGCCAAGACTTATCGCTGGCGGGCGACTATCTCGGATTGGGCGATGCGTCGTCATCCGTGCAAACGCGTTCGGGAACGTTCTGGCCTTTTTGGGCGCTGATGCGCGGGTTGAAAGCGGCGAGCCGTGCGCCAAGAATCATTGTTTTGGAGAACGTTTACGGATTACTCACCTCGCGCGCTGGAAAAGACTTTTTGTCCGTTTGCGCTGCATTTTCCGGCTCGCAGTATCGATTTGGTGCGGTCATTTTGGATGCGTCGCGCTTTGTCCCTCAGAGCAGGCAGCGTGTCTTCTTTATTGCCATCGATTCGTCAGTCGATATCCCGCACGAGCTTATCGACGAAATGCCGAGTGCAGATTTGCACCCGAGCGCATTGGTCGAAGTACAAAAAAAACTTTCTAGTCACGCAAAACAACAATGGCTCTGGTGGAAATTTCCACTTCCGTCGTCGCGCGCCAAGACGCTGACTGATTTGATAGAAGAATCCCCCACGGGCGTCGCGTGGAACTCCGATGAAGAGACCGCCAAGCTGCTCAGTTTGATGAGTCCGCTGCATAAGTCAAAAGTCCTGGAGGCACAGCAGTCGCGCAAGCGAGTAGTGGGATGCCTTTACAAGCGCACGCGAATTGACGATCAAGGGCAAAAAAACAACGCGCCGAAGTACGCTTTGATGGCATCGCTGGATGTCTTCGAACCCCCGGCGGCGGCTCAAGCCGTCAAACAATTCTCGTCGTTGAGGGGTCCCGCGTGAGATCGCGACTCCTGTCGCCTCGAGAGGCGGCGAGATTGATGGGATTGCCGGACAGTTATCGGCTGCCCCTGCGTTACAACGACGCCTACCAGGTCGCTGGCGACGGGGTGTGCGTCGATGTTGTTCGACATCTTGCTCGATGCTTACTTGAGCCGATTGTCGAAGCCCAAAGGCAGGCTGAACCGACGCCTGCTGTTGCATAGGAGCTGAAGGATGGCAATCGACATTGCGTTTCGCCGCAAGGCGGTAAGAACGCTTTTGAACGATATCGGTTGTTATGTGCTTTGCGATTTGAATGGTGTTCCGGTCTATGTTGGGCAGTCGACAGACGGAATTCGCGCGCGCGTCAATCGCCACCTGACGTCGGCTCGCTCCGACATTATTGCGAATCGACAAATCGACGTGTGGGAAATTGCGTTCGTTTGGGCATTTCCAGTGACGAACAGGGACGACATTGCCTCGGTCGAAGCATCGCTGTTTCATGCGTTTCACCCAAAATCGGCGTTGATGAACGGCAAGATTCCGCCGAAGCTCGCTAAGAAAATTAGGCCACCCAAGCCAGCGCAAGTCGTCCAAGTTATGTCGGATGCAGAGATCGCGGAGAAGCTTGACCCTGCGCTGCGCCTGCCGCGACAGGCCGAGCATTACTCGCAAATTGTTAGCCACTTTCTTGCGGTCAAGAATTCGAAGGAGATCGCCGGCGCAATACAGGCACACTTCGAGCGATTGCAACGCTATCACCAGCAGCTTCTGGGGTTGGCGGTTGACATCGAAGAGGGGAAAGAAAAGTGATCCGCATTGACGGCGTTTGCGGACGTTAGTGTTGGCTAGTACCGTAGGAACGAACGTGCAAGACCGGATGGTTCAGCCCAGGGCACGTCGCTAATTGTGGCTAGTCCTTCTCTCGCTCGCGCAGCTTAAACCGTTGAATTTTCCCCGTCGCCGTCTTCGGCAACTCATTCACGAATTCGATGCTGCGTGGGTATTTGTAGGGCGCGAGTTTGTCTTTCACGAACGCTTTGAGTTCGCTGTCGCTTGCTTGTTTACCCGGTTTGAGCACGACGAAGGCTTTGGTTTTGGTGAGTCCTTCGGCATCTAAAACGCCAATCACTGCGGCCTCTAAGACTGCGTCGTGTTGCATCAGCGTCGATTCGACTTCGAACGGCGAGACGTAAATACCGCTGACTTTGAGCATGTCGTCGCTGCGACCGGAATAGGTGTACGTGCCGTCGGCGTTCTTCACATATTTGTCGCCGCTTTTCGTCCACGCGCCTTGAAATGTTTCGCGTGATTTTTCGCGATTGCCCCAGTAGCACAGCGCTGCGCTTTCGCCGCGAATGTATAGATCACCCGGTTCGCCGTCGGGCACTGCGCCACCACTCTCGCTTCGCAATTCGATGTCGTAGCCCGGCACTGGAAAGCCTGTGGTGCCGTAGCGAACTTTGCCGGGAACGTTGGATAAAAAGATGTGCAGCATTTCGGTCGAGCCGATGCCGTCGATGATTTCAACGCCGATGTGTTGGCTGAAACGCTCGCCGAGGTCGGCGGGCAGTGCTTCACCCGCGGAGGAACACAGCCGCAGCGCAACGTCCTTGCTCAAAGGTAAATTGGGCGCAGCCAGCATGCCGGCGAACCCGGTCGGCGCGCCGAAGAAAATGCTTGGCTTTGTGTTGCCGATGTCGCCGCGCCAGCGCTTGAATACCGCATCGGGCGTGGGTCGCTCGGCCATCAAAATCGTTGTCGCGCCGACTGTCAACGGGAAGCTGAGGCCATTGCCCAAACCGTAGGCGAAGAAAAGTTTCGCTGCAGAAAAGCACACATCGTTTTCGCGCAATTGCAACACAGCTTTGCCATAGAGCTCAGCCGTCCAAAACGGGTTGGCGTGGGTGTGCACCGTGCCCTTCGGTCGTCCGGTTGAACCGGATGAATAAAGCCAAAATCCCGGATCGTTGGCCGATGTATCGACGGCTTCAGCAAGCGGGATTGCGCTTGAAATTACGTCGACGAAACTTGTCGCATTTGACGGCAGTGCACCAGACGCGCTTTGTGCGTTTGAGACAAAAATTGATTTGACTTCGCAACCCCTTTGCTTGCTCGCGATGTCCATCGCCGACTGCAAACTCGGAAGCAAGGCCGCTGAAACGATGGCTGCCTGCGCACGCGAGTGCTGCAACATGTAGGCGTAATCGTCGACGGTGAGCAAGGTATTGACTGCGACCGGAACTACGCCCGCATACATCGCACCCAGAAACGCGACCGGCCAATCGTTGCAATCGTGCATCAACAGCAGCACGCGTTCTTCGCGTCGCACGCCGGCTTGCACGAGCGCGCCCGCGAATGCGCGGATGCGCGTTGCCAGCTCGGCGTAGCTTAGTGCGCCTTGATCGTCGATGAACGCGATCTTCGCACCGCGCGCTGCGTTGAGCGAGATCAGGTGTTGCGCGAAATTGAAACGTTCCGGTGGCGTAGTGACAGCGCGTGTGTGGTTCATTCCGTCTCTCCTGGTTCGCGGCTTGTTGTTGTGGAACTGCCGCGTATGCAATATGATGCATCGCACGAGTCTATGTACCTAAACTTCCGTCGTCAAGCACTATATTTCACTTTATGAAGCCCCTCGCTATGAGCAACGACACACCCGACGTGGCGCAGACACCCCAGGAAACACGCCATGCCTTTCTAATCGCACTCGGGGAGCGCCTCAAAAAGCTGCGCGCTCAGCGTGGCTTGACCCGAAAGGCGCTGGCCAAAGAGGCCGATGTGTCTGAGCGCTACCTGGCGAACTTGGAGTACGGCATTGGCAACGCGTCGGTCATGGTGTTGCTGCAAATTGCCAATGCGCTGCGGACCAGTTTGGCTGAGTTGCTCGGCGATTTCACGACGGCCACGCCCGAATGGTTGATGCTTCGCGCGGAGCTGGAGCGCTGCGACGACGCGACGCTCAAAAGCGTTCGTCAGCACCTGAGTGGATTGAGCGGCAGCGCTGCCATTGAGACCGCCAAGGATCGCCGCATCGCGCTAATTGGTCTGCGCGGCGCAGGTAAGTCCTCACTCGGTTTGATGTTGGCTCAGAAATTGGGTTATCCGTTCGTTGAGCTAGGGCGCGATATCGAAGCGCTCGCCGGTTGTCCGGCGCACGAAATTCAAGGGCTGTACGGCATGAATGCGTATCGCCGCTACGAACGGCGCGCGCTGGAACAAGCCATCGCCGCGCACGAAGAGGCGGTGATCGCCACACCCGGCGGCTTGGTGTCCGACACGCAGTCTTTCAATCTGCTCCTGTCGCGCTGCACGACAATTTGGTTGCAGGCCACGCCCGAACATCACATGCGCCGGGTTCGCGAACAAGGCGATCTGCGCCCCATGGCCGCCAGCAAAGAGGCTATGGAGGATTTGAAGAGCATTATTGAGGGGCGCAAGGCGTTTTACTCGAAAGCCGATTATTCGGTAAATACAAGCGAAGGCCCCATTTCATATGGCCTTGACGCTTTGAGTCGTATTGTTGAATCTGCGCTTGCAATTCATTAGGCAAAAACTTGGAACGAACCCCTTGACATCAACGCGAGATGAATTATTATTCAGTCAAGCCGCCTCTGTTTGATGCATTTTAATTCTTAATGCAACTTGCAACGAAGTGCACAAATTCAAGGAGAACCGTCATGTCCTCAGCCGAGCGCGTTGATTACCAAACGAGTCCAAGCCAATACAAACACTGGTCGCTCAGCTTTGACGGCCCAATTGCCACCCTCGCGGCGAACTTCGATGAAAACGGCGGCCTTCGCCCCGGCTACAAACTGAAGCTCAATAGCTACGACCTGGGCGTTGACGTCGAACTAAACGATGCGATCAATCGAATTCGCTTCGAGCATCCCGAGGTGCGCACGGTGGTTTTGACCTCGCTCAAAGACAAGGTGTTTTGCTCGGGTGCCAATATTTTTATGCTGGGTGTTTCGTCGCACGGTTGGAAGGTGAACTTTTGCAAATTCACCAACGAAACGCGAAACGGTTTTGAAGATTCATCCAAGCACAGCGGGCTCAAGTTTTTGGCGGCGGTCAACGGCGCGTGCGCAGGCGGCGGCTATGAGCTCGCTCTCGCCTGCGATGAAATTTTGTTGATCGATGATCGATCCAGTGCCGTGAGCTTGCCCGAAGTGCCGCTGCTCGGTGTGTTGCCCGGAACAGGTGGCCTCACACGCGTGACCGATAAGCGCAAATTGCGCCACGATTTGGCCGACATTTTCTGCACCGTGACTGAAGGCGTGCGTGGCAAAAAAGCCAAGGAATGGCGCTTGGTCGACGATGTGATTAAGGCGAGCGATTGGGGCGCCAAGGTTAAGGCGCGCGCACTGGCTCTGGCCGAAAAGAGCGACCGGCCCAGCAACGGCAAAGGCGCGCTGCTCACGCCGATTTTGCGCAGCATCGAGGAATCCGCGCTTCGCTACGCTAACGTCACCGTTGAGATCGATCGCGCAAAGCGTGTTGCAACGTTTATCGTTAAGGCACCAAGCGGTGCTCAACCGACTGACGTTACCGCCATCGAGGCGTTGGGCGCGAGCTGGTACCCGCTGGCCTTGGCGCGCGAGCTCGAAGACGCGATTTTGTCGATGCGTACGAACGAGCTAGATATCGGGTTGTGGCTCATCAAAACCGAAGGCAGCGCCGCCGATGTATTGGCGATGGATGCCACGCTGATGGCCAAAAAGGATCATTGGCTGGTGCGCGAAACCATCGGCTTGCTGCGTCGCACCTTTAGCCGCTTGGATGTGTCGTCGCGAAGTTTGTTTGCATTGGTTGAAACTAATTCGTGTTTTGCAGGAACGTTTCTGGAATTGGCGCTGGCCTGTGATCGCATCTATCACCTCGCGCTGCCAGACGATGAAACGCGCGCGCCGAAAATTACGGTGTCAGACACTAATTTCGGACTCTACCCAATGGTCACCGAGCAGAGCCGCTTAGAGCGACGCTTCTACGCCGAAGCGCCCGCGATGAACGCGCTTCGAGATGCAGCGGGTCGCGCGCTCGACGCCGACGCCGCATTTGCTTTGGGCTTGGTCACCAGCAATCCTGATGACATTGATTGGGCAGACGAAACCCGCATCGCCATAGAAGAGCGCGTTGCCATGAACCCCGATGCGCTCACCGGCATGGAAGCGAACCTTCGCTTCAACGGCGTAGAAAACATGTTCACCCGCGTGTTCGGTCGCTTGACCGCATGGCAAAACTGGATTTTCCAGCGGCCCAATGCGGTGGGCGAAAAGGGCGCGTTGAAGGTTTACGGCAAAGGCGATAAAGCGGCCTTTGATTGGAATCGCGTCTAAAAATCTTTGACGCAGATTAGCGCTGATTTCTCGCAGATTGCCGCAGACAGAGAAGAACAAAAAATCTGCGGTAATCCTTTTTTGAATCTGCGTAAATCTGCGTCGAAAAAAGTGTTGTGCGACACGAATGCAGTCGGCGTGTCGCAACCAAACCCCCCCGACAAGATAAAGTTAATCTTCGGAGTCAATGAATATGTCAGCCATCAACTACAGCGAAAAAATCCCCAACAACGTTAACCTGTCCGAGGACCGTACGCTCAAGCGCGCGCTCGAGCAATGGCAGCCCAATTTCGTGAATTGGTGGGACGAAATTGGCCCAGTCGATTCCACGGATTCAGAGGTGTATTTGCGCACCGCCACGAGCGTTGATCCACAGGGTTGGGCGCAGTTTGGTCACGTCAAAATGCGCGACTATCGTTGGGGTATTTTCCTTAACCCAACGACTGAAAATCGCAAGATTCATTTCGGTGATCACAAAGGTGAAGACGCGTGGAACGATGTGCCCGGTGAATACCGCGCAAACTTGCGCCGCATCATCGTCACGCAGGGCGACACGGAGCCCGCCTCGGTTGAGCAGCAACGTCATCTGGGTTTGACTGCGCCGTCGATGTACGACCTCCGAAACCTGTATCAGATCAACGTCGAAGAGGGCCGTCATCTGTGGGCGATGGTGTACCTGCTGCACAAACACTTCGGTCGCGATGGTCGCGAAGAAGGCGAAGCGCTCCTCGAGCGTCGAAGCGGTGACGAAAACAACCCGCGAATTTTGGGCGCGTTTAACGAAGCGACACCCGATTGGCTGGCGTTTTTCATGTTCACGTATTTCACAGACCGCGACGGAAAATTTCAGCTCTGCGCATTGGCTGAGAGCGCGTTTGAGCCGCTCGCCCGCACCACGAAATTCATGCTCACCGAAGAGGCGCATCACATGTTCGTGGGGGAATCGGGTGTGAGCCGCGTGCTCGCGCGTACCTGCCAAGTGATGAATGAATTAAAGACCGATGACGTCACAAAAATCCGCGCGGCGGGCGTGATCGATCTGCCAACGATTCAGCGCTATTTGAACTTCCACTTTAGCGTGACGATTGATTTGTTTGGCGCTGATGAATCGAGCAACGCTGCGACGTTCTACAGCTCCGGACTCAAGGGCCGCTATGAGGAAGGCAAGCGCACTGATGACCATCAGCTGCGGGGCCAAACCTACCCCGTGCTTGAAGCGCGCGATGGTCAGCTCGTAGAGAAACAAGTGCCGATGTTGAATGCGTTGAACGAAGTGCTTCGCGATGACTACATCAAAGATTCCATCGCCGGGGTTGAGCGCTGGAACAAAGTGCTCGAAAAAAATGGCTTGCCGCATCGCCTGAAAGCGCCACACAAGGCGTTTCATCGGCAAATCGGCGCGCTCTCGGGCATTAAAGTGTCGCCCGATGGCCGCGTGGTCAGCGACGCAGAATGGAATGCGATGAAGAACGAATGGCTCGCCACCGACGCAGATCGCGCATTTGTTGCAAGCTTGATGGGGCGCGTCGTTGATGCTGGAAAATTCGCCAACTGGATTGCACCACCCGCAATGGGTATCAATCGAAATCCGGTTGACTTTGACTACATACGCTTTAATTAATAAGGCTTCCCGGCCAGTTATTGACGTATTTGATGTGCATTAGAAATTACGTCAAGCCCAATATTGATAAGGCATTGATAGAAGAAGCTAGGAAGCACTTATGGATCAATCAGACATCATCGTTATCAAGCAACATCTGATTGATCCCGAGATATGCATTCGCTGCAATACTTGCGAAGCGACCTGCCCTGTGGGTGCTATCACCCACGATTCGCGAAACTACGTCGTGGATGCGGACAAGTGCAATTTGTGCATGGCCTGCGTGCCGCCATGCCCCACGGGCAGCATCGACAACTGGCGCAACATGCCGCGCAGCAAAGCGTACGGCGTTGACGAGCAACTCACGTGGGACACGTTGCCTGCCGAAATCGCGATTGAAGAATCGGTGAACGCAAGCGTCGGCATCGCCGCGGCACCGTCGCCGACGGTCGCCGCGGCCGTCGATGAAACCGCCTTTAACAGTGCGCAGTACAACGCAGCCCTTCCTCCGTGGTCTGCCGCGCATGCTTACAGCAATCTGTATGGCCCCAAATCACGCGAATCGACAATCACCGCTACCGTCGCTGGCAACGTTCGCGTGACCGAAGTCGGTAAACAGTACGACACGCATCACATCGTTTTGGATTTCGGCAGCCTGCCCTTTCCAGTGCTCGAAGGGCAATCGATTGGCATCGTTCCGCCCGGGCTTGATGCCAACGGGCGGGCGCATCACGCTCGCCAATACTCAATCGCCAGCCCGCGCAATGGCGAGCGTCCGGGCTACAACAATGTCTCGCTCACGGTGAAGCGCGTGCTCGAAGATCACGACGGAAAACCGGTTCACGGTGTTGCCAGCAACTACTTGTGCGATGCGAAAGTCGGTGACAAAGTCGAAATCATTGGACCCTTCGGCACGACGTTTCTAATGCCCAATCACCCGCGAAGTCACATCGTGATGATTTGCACCGGCACCGGTAGCGCACCGATGCGCGCCATGACCGAATGGCGTCGTCGGCTGCGCCAATCGGGCAAATTCGAAGGCGGCAAATTGATGCTGTTTTTCGGCGCACGCAGTCAAGAAGAGCTCCCGTATTTCGGCCCGCTGAGCAGCCTGCCTAAAGATTTCATCGACATCAATTTTGCGTTTTCACGCACCCCGAATCAACCCAAGCGCTACGTGCAAGACGCCATGCGCGAACGGGCCGCCGACATCGCGAAACTCATCGCCGATCCGAACGCGTACTTCTACGTGTGCGGCTTAAAAGCGATGGAAGAAGGCGTCGTGCTAGCAATGGCCGACATCGCCAAAGCCGCAGGACTAGATTGGCACGCGATGGGCAGCGACATGAAAAAGCAAGGCCGCTTACATCTCGAAACCTACTAGTTTGTAGGAGCGGTTCCACCGCGAAACCCTCGCCGTTACATCGATGGTGCTGATTTCCAACGCTGTCGCGGTAGAACCGCTCCCACAGCATGACCAACAAACTGTAGGAGCGGCTTGCCGCGAAATTCTCCGCTCGACGCCAACGCACTTGTTACACGAACCATTCGCGGCAAGCCGCTCCTACAAAGCAGACGTCATCGTCACGACCTGTAGGAGCGGTTCCACCGCGAAACCCTCACCACTACATCGATGGTGCGGATTTCCAACGCTGTCGCGGTAGAACCGCTCCCACAACATGACCAACAAACTGTAGGAGCGGCTTGCCGCGAAACTCTTCGCCCGACGCCAATGCACTTGTTACACGAACCATTCGCGGCGAGCCGCTCCTACAAGGCGTTCGCCATCGCTAACTTCATCGAATCGATATGATTGATTCACTCGCAACCCAAGCTACGCACCATGAATCAAGCCTTTATCTGTGACGCTATTCGCACTCCTTTTGGCCGCTACGGCGGTGCGCTCGCCTCGGTGCGCACGGATGACCTGGGTGCGATTCCGCTCAAAGCGTTGATGGCTCGAAACCCAAAGGTTGATTGGGCGATGGTGACCGACGTGCTCTATGGCTGTGCCAATCAAGCGGGTGAAGACAATCGAAATGTGGCGCGTATGACGCTGTTGCTCGCTGGTTTACCCATCGACGTGCCGGGCGCCACGATCAATCGATTGTGCGGCTCCGGCATGGATGCGGTGGGCACCGCAGCGCGCGCTATCAAATCGGGCGAAGCGCAGATGATGATCGCCGGTGGTGTTGAGAGCATGAGCCGCGCGCCATTTGTGATGCCTAAAGCCGATAGTGCGTTTAGTCGCACCAACGCTGTTCACGACACCACCATTGGCTGGCGCTTCGTCAATAAATTGATGAAAGAAATGTATGGCGTGGATTCCATGCCTGAGACTGCCGAAAACGTAGCGGCTGAGTTCAAGATCGAACGCGATGCTCAAGATCGAATGGCACTGCGGTCTCAACAAAACGCACTGAAAGCACAAGCCAGCGGTTTTTTCGACGCGGAAATTACGCCCGTCAACATAGCGCAAAAAAAGGGCGAAGCGATCATCGTCAACAAGGACGAACATCCGCGTGAAACGAGCATCGAGGCGCTCGCTAAGTTGAAGGGTGTCGTGAAGCCCGACGGCACCGTTACCGCCGGCAACGCCAGCGGCGTCAACGACGGATCATGCGCACTGTTGCTCGCCAGCGAAGTCGCTGCAAAGAGCAACGGGCTCACGCCGCGCGCTCGTGTTGTCGGTATGGCCACGGCCGGGCTCGCACCAAGAATCATGGGTTTCGGACCGGCTCCAGCGACAAAGAAATTACTTGCGCAAACTGGCCTCACGCTTGCTCAGATGGATGTGATTGAACTCAACGAAGCCTTCGCCGCGCAAGGGCTCGCCGTGCTTCGCGATCTAGGTCTGCAAGACGACGACCCGCGTGTCAATCCCAACGGTGGGGCCATCGCTCTAGGGCATCCGCTGGGCGCCAGCGGCGCACGCTTGGTCACCACCGCTGTCAATCAACTGCATCACATCAAAGGCCGCTATGCGCTGTGCACGATGTGCATTGGTGTGGGGCAGGGGATTGCGCTGATTGTGGAGCGGGTGTAGTGGCCCACGCAATTCCCTGCTGGGGATAGCTAAGCAGAGTAGCTCTGCCTCTCGCCGTTCGCCGTCCCACGCTCCGTTCGTGGTGAGCTTGTCGAACCATGAACGGCAATAGAGCGGAAGCTTTCCAGCGGTAGAAGTTACTCTCCCCGCGCCGTTCATGGTTCGACGGGCTCACCACGAACGGGGGATCGGGGATTTCGCTGATTGTGGAGCGGGCGTAGCCGCCGACGCAGTTCGCGGCTGTGGATAGCAAAGCCGAGCATCTCCGCCCCTCTCCGTTCGTGGTGAGCTTGTCGAACCATCGACGGCAATGGAGCGGAAACTCTTTAGCAGCACAAGTGACTCTCCCCGTGCCGTTCATGGTTCGACGGGCTCACCACGAACGGAGGTCAAACGTACGAGCTCACCACGAACGGGTGCCCAACGAACAACCCTTGCCTCGCTACTTAAACACCACCGTCTTATTGCCGTTAAGCAGCACCCGATGCTGCGCATGCCACGTCACTGCACGCGCTAAAACCGCGCTCTCCACATCGCGCCCAATCGTCGTCAACTCTTGTGGATCGTCAGCATGATCTACGCGGGCAATGTCTTGCTCAATGATCGGACCTTCATCGAGATCCGGTGTGACGTAGTGCGCGGTTGCGCCAATGATTTTTACGCCACGCTCGTGGGCTTGGTAATAGGGCTTCGCGCCTTTGAAGCTCGGTAAAAACGAGTGATGAATATTGATCGCTTTGCCCTCAAGCGCAACACAAAGGTCGTTTGAAAGCACTTGCATGTAGCGAGCGAGCACCACCAGCTCAATATCGTCTTGTTTCACTAGGTCGAGCAACTTCGCTTCGGCTTGTGGCTTGATGTCCGCGGTCACCGGCACATGATGAAACGGGACGTCATACGAAGCCGCCAGTTGATAGAAGTCGCGGTGGTTTGACACGATCGCTCGAATATCAAGCGGCAGCAAACCACTCCGATACCGAAACAGCAAATCGTTTAAACAGTGCCCGAGCTTGGACACCATGATGATGGTGCGCAGCTTTTCGTTGGCCGCACGCAACTGCCAACGCATCTTAAATTCCGTTGCAAGCGTGGAAAACGTCTCACGCAGCGTATCTGTCGTTCCCGCAGGCAAAGAAAATTGCACACGCATGAAAAACTGACCGGTACTTTGATCGTTGTACTGAGCGGCATCTGTAATGTTTCCAGCTGCACGTGCCAACGCTCCAGTCACCGCGTGGACGATACCCGTGCGATCGGGGCATGAGAGATTTAGGATGTAAGAGGCGGTCACAAAGGGCTCGAAACGTTTAAATGGTTGCCGGAATTATCGTCTTAAGGCGCGCTGACACCATTTGGCGTTGCGCTGGAATATCATGCAGGGTTAATCGCACCCCACACAAATTGCCCCATGACGAATTTAGCCGCTCTCACCAACCATCAGATTCGACTTGCCGCGCGCCCGGTTGGGCTGCCAACTCGCGACGGTTGGAGCTTCACCACGGAGCCGGTCGTTGAGCCCGGCGCGGGCGGCATTGTGATCAAAAACCTCTCGCTATCACTCGATCCGGCGATGCGCGGCTGGATGAACGAGGGCAAATCCTACATCGCGCCGGTGGGCATCGGTGAGGTGATGCGTGCCGGCGGGATCGGCAAAGTGATTTCAAGCAGCAGTCCGAAGTTCGCCGTGGGTGACACCGTCATCGGCGGTTTGAACGTTCAGGAATATTCCGCGTTTGATGAAATGAGCATCAAGCGCGCGGGGATCACCAAGGTGGATCTGCGCATCGGCTCGCTCACTCAGTGGCTCAACGTGCTGGGGATGCCCGGCATGACCGGATACTTTGGCTTGATGGATGTCGGGCAACCTAAGGCGGGTGAGACGCTTGTTGTGTCGGGCGCAGCGGGTGCCGTGGGCCAAACAGTCGGCCAGCTCGGAAAGATTTTGGGTTGCCGTGTAGTGGGCATCGCGGGCGGTCAGGCCAAATGCGATTGGGTGGTGAACGAGCTGGGTTTTGACGCCTGTATCGATTACAAAGGCGGCTCGGTCAAAGACGGACTCAAAGCGCATTGCCCGAACGGTGTTGATATTTACTTCGATAACGTGGGCGGTGAAATCCTTGATCACGTGCTGGCGCGAATCAACAAAAAAGCGCGCATCATCATCTGCGGCGCGATCTCGCAGTACAACAATACGACCGCCGTGCAAGGCCCGAAAAATTACTTGTCGCTTTTGGTCAACCGCGCCCGCATGGAGGGGATCGTTGTGTTTGACTACGCCGACCGCTACCATGTTGCCGTAAACGAAATGGCGGGTTACTTGAAAGCCGGAAAAATGAAGTCGAAAGAAGACGTCGTCGTCGGCCTAGACACCTTCCCCGAGACATTGCTGAAACTTTTCAATGGCGAAAACTTTGGCAAACTAGTGCTTCAAGTCGCGGCGGAATAGCTGCGAAAAAACCGCTCAACTCGATCATTCAATCGTCGCCCATCAGTCAGGATTTTCAATGAAACTCAACGACATCACCGGCCAACCTGTCACCACCACCACGCCCTATCCGCAAGACCGAGCGTGGCTGGAATCGCATTGGATGCCCTACACCGGCAACCGAAATTTCAAGGCCAAGCCGCGCATGATGGTGAGCGCCCAAGGCTGTTACTTCATGGACAGCAACGGCCGCAAAATTTTCGACGGCCTGTCGGGATTGTGGACCTGCGGATTCGGTCACGGCCGCACTGAAATTGCTGAAGCGATTGGCCGCCAAGCCGCTACGCTCGATTTTTCTCCCGCGTTTCAATACGGCCATCCGCTCTCGTTTGAGCTCGCAAACCGTATTGCCGCGCTCACGCCCGAGGGGCTTGATTACGTCCTCTTTACGGGCTCCGGTTCTGAATCAGCCGACACCTCGCTCAAGATGGCACGCGCCTATTGGCGGGCCAAAGGCATGGCCAGCAAAACGCGCTTGATTGGCCGTGAAAAGGGCTATCACGGCGTGAACTTTGGCGGCATTTCCGTGGGCGGCATTGGCTTCAATCGAAAGATGTTTGGTCAAGGCATCGAAGCCGATCATCTGCCCCATACGCAACCCGCCAACGGCTCGTTTTTCAAAGGCATGCCGCCGACCGGTGTTGAGCTTGCAGACGAGCTTTTGAAGCACATCATGCTGCATGATGCGAGCAATATCGCCGCCGTGATCGTTGAGCCGATGGCGGGCTCGGCGGGTGTGATCGTGCCGCCGGTGGGCTATCTGCAACGGCTTCGCGAGATTTGCACTGCCAACAATATCTTGCTGATTTTTGATGAAGTGATTACGGGTTTCGGTCGCATGGGTGCAAACACAGGCGCTGAAGCGTTCGGCGTAACGCCCGACATCATGAACGTCGCCAAGCAAATTACCAATGGTGCGCAACCGCTCGGTGCGGTCGTTGCAAAGAAGGAAATCTACGACACCTTCATGCAACACGGCGGCCCCGAATACATGATGGAATTTCCACACGGTTACACCTATTCGGCGCACCCGGTTGCGTGTGCGGCAGGCATAGCCGCGCTCGACATTTTGGTCAAAGAAAACATGATCGACCGCGTTAAAGCGCTCGCTCCCCATTTTGAGCAAGCGGTGCACAGCCTGCGCGGCGCAAAGCACGTCGCCGACATTCGAAACTATGGCCTAGCGTGCGGCATCACGATCAATCCCGTACCGGGCGAGCCCGCCAAACGCCCCTACGAGATCGCTATGAAGTGCTTGGACAAAGGCTTCTACGTTCGCTACGGCGGCGACACCATTCAGCTAGCTCCCGCATTTGTTGCAGAGCGTTCGCAGATTGACAGCTTGATTAACGCCCTTGGTGAAGCGCTCAACGAGACTCAGTAATCGTTGGACTACTGCCGCGCGGGTTTTGTGGGCGCAGGTACTGATCCGAAGTGACGCCCATCGAAACGTAGATGCTCGTCACGGCCTCCATTCCGATGTCGGCCGACTCTACCCAGTCCGGTGGCACATAGAGCAGCCCGCCGCCGACCGGAACCGGGGCCGTTGGCACCAATACGCCCAGATAAGGCTGTCCACCGATCAGCACTGGCTCTGGTGTGGATAAAAAACCCAGCACCGCCGTGCCGCGATCGCTTGCGCTGTCGCCATTGAGCTGTTTCTTGCCGCCAAAGTGCAGCCACACCGGCGACATTGATTTCATGTCATCGCCCTCCGGCCGAGCAAAGAGCGCCACCAATTTTTGCGCAACATCGTAGATCGTGCGTACAACGGGAATGCGTTTCAGGAGCGTCTCAAAAAGCTTAACCGCTCCCTTTTGCAAGCCGCGCTCCACCAACAGCCCCAGTGCATAAATCAAAACCACCACGAGCAGCAAGCCAAGTAGGTAGCCAATGAGCTCTGACTCAGTCACCCCCAAACCGATGCTCGTTAAGAGCCCGCCAACTGCGCTGCCGGGCCCCAACCAAGCGGAGAGAAAGCGCAGCGTCCAGACCAGCAGCAACACCGTTGCGGCCAAAGGCAAAACGGCGAGCAAACCGGTGAGGAGCGTACGTAAGGGGTGTTTCATGTTCAGATCGACTCCGAAGGGCAATAGCTAATCTCTGCGCGAACCACGGCCAGCCGCGCGTGACGCGAGCGACTCGATAGCGTGAAATTTCATCTTAGCGGATCGACGACAGCGGCGAGCAATGCACAGCGCTGTCGCAACGTCACGCGTAAAGTCCAACCCACCGAAAGCACCACGTCGAAAACAAAAAAGCCCCGACTAGCGGGGCTTTCAGAGCGGTTTTATGGACATTCTGCGAGGTCTTAAAACCTGTAACTGGTGGCGCTTCAGGGATTCGAACCCCGGACCTGTGGATTATGATTCCATCGCTCTAACCGACTGAGCTAAAGCGCCTAAAACTTGGATTCGCTGTGCCTTTTTGAGCTTTTGTTGGCTGTTTTTCTAGCGAAGCCTGCTATTTTCGCGCAACTCTGCGTTGTTGTCAAAGCGCACCGCCCAAGATTCGCGTCTTCACTTCAAAATCAGCTTTTTTATTAAACGCCAATTAAATAAAGGGGTACAGCAAATTTTTAGGATTTTTTGAATAAGCAGTGAACACGCCATAAAGCCCAACTAAACAAGGCATTAAGCGGTAAAGCTGCTAGTGCGCGGTTTCACGACGGCGATTGCGTGTGAAGTCGTCAAGATGCACGGCGGCGGCCCCCGGCTAGGAAGTGTGTCGTCGCGCACATTGTGCTCGCACGGATGAGCGAGCGCCGCTGGCCCCCGTTGAGGAACGAAAATCGCGGTCGAAGCGCGCCATTTCACTTTCAGAGTAATCCGCTAGCGCTCGTGCAGTTCGAGTTCATCAGCGAATACAAGTCGTTGCAACCGATGCGACGCGCCAACGGCACGTTTTTGTCGCAAAAGCTGAGTCTTTGCACTCAATATTGCGCCTACACTGCGCCTCCCTTCAATCCAACCGGATGATTTATGAGTATTCTTGATATTGCTAAAGACGCGGCTGCCGCAGCCATCGACAAAACTAAAGCTGTTGCAGGTGCGGTCGCCGAAACGGCCAAAGACGCCGGCGCTGCCGTGGTTGATGGCGCATCGGCGATGGCCGACAAAGCCGCTGCCGTAGCCGCACCAGCCGTTGAGGCGGGCAAAGACGCAACCGCGAGCGCAGGCAACATGGCCGCTTCAGCGTTGGGTTCAGCAACGGCCGCTGCTGAAAAGCTCACCGGCATCGATCTCAACAAAGACGGAAAAGTCGGCTAACGTCGCAGATTCGCTGTTGTGAAATAGCGATTCATCAGAGCGCCTTATGAAATGGGCGCTCTGGTGGATTTAAATCTAATCTTGAAAAAGTAGTTAATCGACGTCAAGCCCTTGTTTCATGAGGCTTTTACGGCTACAGCCAACAGATCGTCGTCGCGGCAATGACCCAGGCGCATCAATCGATCAAGGCCAAGCGCTTTGTTGTGTTGCGCTAGCGAAACATCTGCAAGTATTCCGCGCCGCGTGCCGCCAACCAAAGCGTTGCGCCCACATTAGCGATCACCGTAAACCAAAACACCGCGCGAAATTCGGGCTTGCGCGTTTTGTGGCGTAACTGCTGCTGTGCGATCGCCGCCGCTGGCCAACCTCCCAACAGCGCGAGTAAGTGCAGCTGCGATTCAGGCGTACGCCAAGCGCCCCGCGTAGCCGCCGATTTGTCGATCGCATAAAGCATGTAGGTGATGAGATTGATCGCGCCCCACACCGCCACAAATTTCCACGGCAGTTTTGACAGCGCGAGCAGCGTCAGCATCACCAAGATCCAAAGCCATGCGAGGCGAGTATTCCACACGCTCGCAAATTCTCGAGTATCACTTCGCACTTGCGCGAGCTTCTTTTGTTGTGGCGCGATCACTGGCGCAACATTGAGCGCACAACTGCGCTTCTGCGCATCAAGCCCCACCTCAAACGTCAACAAATCACCCACCTGTGGACGAGTTCGACCCCAGCGATTCGCAAACTCGTTGATGTGAACAAAGATCTTTCGACCGCCGGCATTAGGCAGCACGAAACCAAAGCTCTTTTCAGCACTCCATTCAACGAGCTTGCCTTGATAGCGCATACGACAAGAATTCCGCTGTTGATCCTATTCAGACTTCGGCTTATCGAGCTCGCTTCATCAAAAGCGGCTCGCTCACACCCTCGATCCCCGCCAAGGCAAGCGTGGCCAGCATGGTGTTCTGCGGACCGAGCCACGCATTGAGCGGTGAATACCATTCACCCGGCGAATGCGATCCGCCGCCGATGCCGCCACCGCCTAACGTAATCGCTGGTATGCCCAGTGCGATGGGCGTGTTGCTGTCTGTGCTCGACGCAGCAATCGAAAACTCCTTCACGCCTAAGGCCTGCGCCGAGCGCACGCCGATTTGCGTGATCACGCTATCGATGGCTTGCGAACCTGCGGGGCGATCACCGACCAATTTGATCTCGGCCTTGATCCTTCCCGGCAGCTTCCACCGAGCGTTCTCTTCGTCGGCCGCGGCGCGCGCAATGGCGAGCATTTTTTCTTCTAACTTCGCAAGCTCCGCGGCGCTGTTGGAGCGCATGTCGAGCCCGATTTCAGCGTCGGCCGCGATGGCGTTGACCGACGTGCCGCCTTTGACCGTGCCCACGGTGAACGTGGTTTTTGGATTTGTCGGCGTTTCCACATCGGCCATTTTGGCTATCGCGCGACCCATCGCGTGCGTAGCACTGGGCATGCCAAACGCCGCGAAGCTGTGACCGCCGGGGCCCACATAACCAATCTTAAATCGGCGACTCCCGGTTGCCGCATTCACCACGCGATCAATGCCGAGCCCATCGAGCGAAATGAAACCGTCGATGTTTTTGTTATCGCGAAACAGCGCCTTCACGCCGCGCAAATCGCCCAGCTCTTCCTCACCCACCGTCGCCACAAACCACACGTCGCCCGTCGTTTTCATCTGCCCGCCCTGCATCGCCCGCATCACCGATAGCAGCGCCGCGAGCCCGCGATTGTCGTCATAAATCCCCGGCGCTAAATAGCGCTCGCCCTGTTTCTTCACCTTCACATCGGTGCCCTCGGGAAACACCGTATCAAGGTGCGCCGACACCACGAGCGTCGGCCCGTTGCCTACGCCTTTGCGCACCGCGATCACATTACCCTCGGAATCAATCCTCGAATCGGCAAATCCCATCGCCCGCACCCGCTTCAAAAACTCAGCTGCCTTCACCGCCTCTTTAAATGGCGGCGCAGGAACTTCCGTCAACTCAATCTGATCTCGGAGCGTGCGCTCGTCGTCCGCTTCAATCGCCGCCAATGCGGATTTCACAACGGGCGCCGCAAGCATCCTCTGAAACGTTTGCTCCACCGGTGCCGAGATCGAAGGCGCGCCAGTCTGCGCGACAGAGCCCGTTACACAAAACAGCGCCGCAGCCGCGCCAAAGTATCGCGAAATTTTCATATTGAGTTTCTTCAAAGGAGATTTCCACAGCTTATCTGCGAACGCTATCAATCGAAGGTAACCTTCTCGGAAAACCGCATGAAATGGCGTATTGAGGTCGATGAGTCGCCACTACGTCCATTTCATTGGGCGTTTAGGCAAGCGGCATTTTCGAGTTTTGTGAAACGTAGGGCGGATATCCGAAAGGGTTCCGCCGAAACGGTCGGGTCAGAGGTTGAGGTTGTTTTTCCTCTGGCGGGATTACGCGTCGGAACCCCTTCGGGTGTCCGACCTACCTTGGTTGATCATTGCGCAGCATTTCTACGTCCGCCAAATCCTTCGGTCGCCCGACGGCCAATTTGTTGCGAATGAGGTCGTCGATCGAGATCACGGGAAGCAGTGTGCCATTCACATTGCACTCGAGTTTGTGTGCAAACGCCTCATCAAATTTAACGCCGTCAATCGCCGTGAGTAAATCGATGCGCGCAGGGGGATAGCCGAGCTGCACCATCGCTTCGGGCGTTTCGAAATCCGCAGCGTTCAATCCAAGCGAATCGAAACCGAATGCATTGAGCGCACTCAGCAAGCGTTCGATATTGGCTTTCTCGGGGCGTACCCAAATGTCGAGATCACCCGTGTAGCGTGGTTTCCCGTGAGCGGCAAGCGCATGCGCGCCCACCACTAGGAAATCAACCCCGCTTGAGCGTAGTGACTCGATAAACTCTTTGAAGTCTTTGTTCAGCAAGCGGCAATGCCTCAATCACAGGGCGACGCAATTCCTCAACGGCAGCAATCCGCTCCGCCATCGGACGCGACAACCAATACGCCAAATCACGCGCATCATCATTCGCCTCGTGAAGCGTGGTTTTGCGGACAACTTTTGCGATAGCCATGCGGCATTCTCCCACGGGTTTCCCGCTGAGTACGGCAGTCATTGATCCATTCACTTTCTGAGGCGCAATTTCAATGACGCGCGTGGCGGCAATTGTTTCTATTTCTGCTAGCAAACCCTCTTCGGCGAAGAAACTATCAACGCTCGAACCGATGTGGACGTTCCCTACGGCTGCTTTCACAGTGTTAACTTTTCAAGCTCAACGATTAACGCAGGAACATCGGTTTGAATAATGCTCCAAAGCGTGTCGTTGTCCAGGCCGAGATAGCCGTGAATCACACGGTTTCGTGTTGCAATGATTTGCCGCCATGGAATTTGTGGCATCGTCGCTTGGACGTCGGTTGGAACTTTGCTGGCAGCCTCGCCGATCAGTTCGAGATTGCGCAGCGTGGCGTCGTACGTGAGCGCGCTCGCGACGAAGCGACCTTGATTCATACCGTCTGTGTAGGTCATCACGCGCTGCGCGAATAGCAGCATGTCGCCGACATACAAATGCCACGCCCGCTCAGACAAGAATTCGATCCTTTTCCACGAACGGCTTGAGTTCTTTGCGCAATGCCCTATCGGTCACTAAATCGACAGGCATGCCGAGCGCATCCTCAATCGCGAATTGAACGCCGAAGTACCGCGATGAGATGGCGGGCGAATCGAAACGGACCAGCACATCGATATCGCTGCCCTCGCGAAGCTCGTCGCGCGCAGCCGAACCAAAAAGCGCAAGCTCACTCACACCGAACTGCTTTTGCAGTTGCGGTTTCAGTTTCGCCAATACGGAGAGTGCTTGTTCGCGGTTCATGGGTGAACTATATCAATGACGCAGTCTCGTTATCGCTGCCCCCAGCTTGCCGACGAGAAAACCGCAAGCCGAGCAATCAAAAGCGTGAAAACTACCCTCGCCAGACGCCCAATGAAATGACGCTTTCAGGCCGATGCATCGCCGCAACATCCATTTCATTGGGCGTTCAGGCAAGCGGCATTTTCGAGTTTCGGGAAATGTAGGGCGGATACCCGAAGGGGTTCCGCCGAAACGGTGGTGTGATGGGTTGCGGTTGTTTTGCCTGCGGTGGGGTTACGAATCGGAACCCCTTTGGGTGTCTGACCTACGCGCTCGCAAATGACGACATCGTCAACGCCCGCGAGCCCCACGAATTCGACTTGCGTTGTACCGGGATAGATTTCTTGAAGCGGCGCAACCAGTCGGCGCGACAAGTTTTCGTCGAGAAGCAGTTTCACGCGGGAGAACTAGGCAGCGGCTACGACGACCGTGGTTCCTGTGATCGATCACGGCAGTACGCCTCTTTCGCCAACCACGCAAACGAAACCGCCAGAACGAGAAAAAACAGTGCGCGCAAACCAAAGTCGATTGAATCACCTATTTCGGCACCGAAGGATTTGTCCAGCTGCGCAAAACTCGGTAGTGACTTGCTCACAAAAACTGGCACAGTATCTCCCGACCGATAACCCGCCCAATACTGCCCGTTTGGTCCGCCGTCGCTCCCAATCGGTTGCGCGAGAGATTGCGTTTTACCTTCGCGATTCACAAATTCGACAAAAATTTCCTTGTGTTTTGTCGTCGAGCGCGACGTGACCCTTCCCGTAGTCTCCGTCCATCCGTTGGCATGCACATGCAACGCCGCGACCGCCAAATACGCAGTATTCCAAACGCCCCAGAGGAGAAAGCACTCAACGGTCACGATTACGAGCATGTACTTTATCGCTCGCCTTGTCCAATCACTCATCATCGGCTTCGGTGCGACGAGTTCTTCAAATTCTTTCTTGTTCAATGAGTTTTCCGCGTCAGCGGTGCTCCGTATTTCCCGGGGCAGAAATCCGAGCCCACGCTATGTTTGTGATGCGTTACGCCGCAGCCGCCATCGGCCAAGACATATCCCCTCGCCCCGCCAGCAATCCATCCACTGACACGTCTTCATCAATCGCATCCCAATGAATGCCGCGTGCGCTGAGTTCATACTGCATGCGCTGCTCCGGCGACACGTGCAGCAAGCACGGAAACCAAACGAGCGGCACACGAATCGTTCGCCCATCGGAAAGTTCGACGGCAAACGTGTCAGCATCGAATGTGACACTAAGCGCGGAAATATTCATTCCATGTCTCCTGAATGAGTTTTGCGTTTGCGACCACGGCTTCTTCCAACTCCCGCAGTGTGCGGGCATTGAGTCCGTCGCTCGTAGCAAGACTGACGGTTGGCATCACCCAAAATTTCGCTTCGCCGCTTTGACCGATCGCATGGATGCGGGCGGGTTGCCCTCGTTGGAGTAGAAGAAAAAGCGATATCCTTTGTGGCGAAAGACGACTGGCATTTCAATATCCTACTTCATTCGCGTTCATGGTTCGACAAGCTCACCACGAACGGAGTACGTGTGAGTGCTGCGTTGAGTCCCGTGCGCTAACAGGGGATCGCGTCGAACCGAGTCAATGACTCTCCCGCATCACCGGCGTCCCAGACTTCCCAACTAGGAAATCCAAATCCGCACCCGTGTCTGCGCCGAGCACGTGATCGATGTAGAGCTTCCAATAGCCGCGATCCATGGGCGGTTTCGGTGGGGTCCAGCCTTCTTTTCTGCGCGCCATGTCGGCGTCACTCACTTCAACGCTGAGCGCGCGGCCTTTGGTGTCTAGCGTGACCCAGTCGCCAGTTTGTACGAAGGCGAGCGGGCCGCCTGCGGCGGCTTCGGGTGCGGCGTGGAGGACGACGGTGCCGTAGGCGGTGCCGCTCATGCGCGCGTCAGACACGCGAACCATGTCGGAGATGCCTTTGCGCAGGACCTTGGGTGGCAGCGGCATGTTGCCGACTTCAGCCATGCCGGGGTAGCCTTTCGGGCCGCAGTTTTTGAGCACCATCACGGAGTTTTCATCGATGTCGAGCGATTCGTCGTTGATGCGTTCGTGCAGCGCTTCAATCGTTTCGAACACGACGGCTTTGCCGCGATGTTGCAAGAGATGCGGCGTTGCGGCGCTCGGTTTGATCACCGCGCCGTTCGGGGCGAGATTGCCGCGCAGGATGGTGATGCCAGCGTTGGCCATGAAGGGGTTCGCGATGCTGCGGATGACGTCGGCATCATAGTTCTCGGCGGTGGCGATGTTTTCGCCGATGGTTTTTCCGTTGGCGGTGAGCGCGTTTTCGTGCAGGTGCGCGGCGATTTCTTTGAGCACGACGGGCAGGCCGCCTGCGTAATAGAAATCTTCCATCAAGTATTTGCCGCTCGGTTGAATATCCACCAAGTTCGGCATCGCAGAACCAAGCTCGAAATCATCGAGCTTTAAGTTCACGCCGATGCGTCCGGCGATTGCTAGCAGATGCACAACGGCATTCGTTGATCCGCCGATTGCAGCGAGTGTTTTGATGGCGTTTTCAAACGCGTGACGCGTGAGAATTTTTGAGAGGCGCAAATCTTCGCGCACCATGTCCACGATGCGTCGCCCCGTGAGTTGCGCGAGGCGATAGCGCTGCGCATCGACCGCTGGAATCGCTGCGTTGCCGGGCAGCGATAGGCCGAGCGATTCGACCATGCTCGCCATCGTGCTCGCCGTGCCCATCGTCATGCAATGGCCTTTGCTGCGATGCATGCCCGCTTCGGCGTCCATGAATTCTTCGATCTTCATGAAGCCGCCGCGCACTTTTTCGCTCATCTGCCACACGCCGGTGCCGCTGCCGAGCGTTTCGGTTTTGTAGCGGCCTTTGAGCATCGGCCCGCCGGATAAACCAATCGTGGGAATGTCGCACGACGATGCGCCCATGATGAGCGATGGGGTCGTTTTGTCGCAACCCATGAGTAGCACGACGCCATCAATCGGATTGCCGCGAATGCTTTCTTCAACGTCCATGCTGACAAGATTTCGATAGAGCATGGCCGTGGGGCGCATCAATACTTCGCCTGTGGACATCACCGGAAATTCAAGCGGCCAACCGCCCGCTTCCCACACGCCTTTTTTCACGAAATCGGCGATCTCGCGGAAGTGCGCGTTACATGGGTTCAATTCACTCCATGTGTTGCAAATGCCGATCACCGGGCGACCATCGAACAAATCATTCGGATGACCTTGGTTTTTCATCCACGAGCGATGCGCGAAGCCGTCTTTATCGAGCTTGCCGAACCATTGTTGGCTGCGTCTTTGAAACTTCTTGTCATCGTCACGGTTTTGGTTGCTCATGGAAACGCCCTTTGCTGAATGATGAAAGGCTAGCACTTGCGGTTGTCGGTAGCGCGCTTGCTAATACACTCTTGGAACATGCACGCTGACACGCTACCCATCACCAATTTACGAAGCCTGATGCACGACATGAATGTGCGTGCGCGTGCTGGCCTGATGTGGACGGTGGTCGGATCAATCACCTTGCATTTGCTGTTGGCGAACATTGAATTTGGCGGCAGCAGCTTTGGTTTTAGCGCGCCTGCACTGCCCAGCAGCGATTCAACGACCACGCTGCGAGCCCGAATTGCTGAGGCACCCAAGCCACCCGCGCCGGTCGTTTCAAACAACGCTGAATTACCGCCGTCAACGTCGCGTAGCGTGCCGACTCGCGAACCGCAGCCAAGCATTGCCAAACCGATCCGAACGACGGTTGCGGTCGAGCCGCCGCCCGTCAACACGACCCGCGTTGAGTTTGTAGAAACGCCGTCACCGCCCCCAACTCCGCCACCCACGCTGTCAAAGTTGACCGAACCCGCAGCGGCCACGCCACCGATTCGCATCGAAAAGCAGTCGCCCGTGGCGATGCCGCAGCCGTTGCAGGCGATGCCCGCGCTTAGCTTTCCCGATCCCGTGGCCACGCCCGTGGTTGAGGTGCCGAGACCATTGCCCGCGCCGCCGCCGGTTGAATTGCCAAAGGCGGAAGCCCCGAAAGTGGAAGCACCAAAACTCGCGACGACCGAACCCGTGAGGAGCGAGCCGCCCAAGGCAGCGCCCGAACCGACGAAGGCTGTGGAACCACCAAAAACTGCCGCCGCCGAGCCTGTTCGTGCTGCGCCGACACCGGTGGCTGCTACGCCTGCGCCATCCGCGGCGGCCGTTACGCCTGCCACCCCAGTCGCCCCGCCAGTGGCCGCCGCGCCCACGCCAACTGCGGCCGCACCCGTTGCCGCTGCGGCCGCCACACCTGCCACACCGACTTTGACGCAGGCATCACCGTCACCACTGGCAGCGCCCGCCGCCTCTGCGGCAGCATCCGCTGCTGCGAGTCCAAGCGGAGGTGCGGCAGCTGCAGCACCCGCTGGTGGCGCGCGCGCAGGGGCTACCGTCACTCTTCCCGGCAGAGCGAGCGATGGCAGCGGTGCCGCCAACGCCGCCAACGCAGCAACGCCGGGCGCAGCTAGTTCACCGAACGCGAGTGGAGCGCCTTCACTGGGGAGCGCCAACGCGCTACGCCCCGGATTCATCGACGGTTTTGATCCCGCGGCGGCTCGCGCCAAGATCGCTCGAGATGCGGCGCGCGCGATGAACGCTCAGCGCCCCAACGTGCCGCCGTCGGTGGCGCCATCGCTCACTGAGCGCGAGCGCATGGCCAAAAACGTGCAAGACGCGCAGCTTCCCGATTGCTCAGAAACCGCCAAAGGGCTGGGGCTGTTCAATATTCCCGTGATCGTGGCCGGTGTGGTCGCCGACAAGGGCTGTAGGATGCGGTAACGGTGCGGCATCCTAACTTTTCTGTTAAATGCCTTAATAAATAAGGGCTTTGATAAGAAATAGTAGTTTTTTGCTAGTGTCGATCAAATCTATAGAGCCTCTATTTCAATTGGCGTTTCAGCGATAAGTTGGTTTTATCCGTTTGCTGATCCGACGCTACCCGCCAATCAGTCGTGAAACTACCGGCATCAGAATCGATGTCAACAACACCTGAATCCCGAGCGCCAACGCTGCGTAGGCTCCGGCATCGGGATGCACTTGCATCGCGCGCGCCGCGCCAATGCCGCCGGCCGCCGTTCCCAGTGCGAAGCCCCGTGCTGCATGCTCGGTCGCACGCACGGCATCAAACAAATACTTGCCCGACATCGCTCCGAGCAATCCCGTGAGCACCGCAAACACTGCAGCGAGCGCCGGAATGCCGCCCAGTTCCGCGGCTACACCCATCGCCACTGGCGCCGTCACCGATTTCGGCGCGAGGGACAGCAGCACTTCGCTCGGCAAACCCAGCGCGTAGCCAATCGCCACAGCCGAGCCCGCTGCTACTGTGCCGCCGATCAGTGCGGCCAACAACACAGCCCAAGCGCGCCGTGCTAATTCATGTCGACGCTGCCACAGCGGCCACGCCAACGCAACCACCGCCGGCCCCAATAAAAAATGAATGAACTGTGCACCAGAAAAGTACGTTGGGTAGGGCGTGTTACTCAGCGAGAGCAAACCCGCGAGCAACACAATCGACCAGAGCACCGGATTGGCCCACGGCGCTTGATTGAGCTTCACGTACAGCGAATGCACGAGCACGTAAATGACAATCGTTGCCGTCAAACCAAAAAGCGGCGTGGCCGATAAATAAATCCACAACTCGGCCACTTGATTCATGATGGATTCGCCGGTGGTTCAACGGCACCTTTTGCACGCCGAGCGTTGACGCTGCGAAAGATCACCGCAGTGACCGCAAGTCCAATCCACGTTGAAACCGCTAGCGCCAGCAGAATCCGAAAACCGTACTGCGAAATCAAATCAAGGTGCGAGAGCACCCCCACGCCAATCGGAACAAACAGCAAAGACAGATGCGCCAACAGCACGTCTGCGGCGACCGAAACATGCCGCCGCACCAACGGAATTTGCAGCGCAAACAGCATCAAAATCAAACCCACCACCGGCCCCGGCAACGGAAGTTTTAACGCGCGCGAGACAATTTCACCCAGCGATTGCGCCAGCAAAATCCACGCGAATCCTTTAAGGCCGTCCACTTCGCGCTGCGATTAAAGGTATGGCTCCCTCTCCCGCAGGCGGGAGAGGGTTGGGGTGAGGGAGTTGCAATGATGTGGATCGGCGCCCTGCGAAGCCCCTCTCCCCAACCCTCCCCCCCGGGGGGAGGGAGCTGCTTGGCGCGTTAGGCCAACGGTATTTCCTGCAAAGCACATCGAGAAACTCCCGAAATCTATGGAGCTAAAAAGCCGTTCGTGGTGAGCCTGTCGAACCATGAACGACGATGGCCATCAAAACCCAACCGCCGCACCATCACGCCGTGGATCAGAGCCCACGATGTAGCCGTCGTCAGTCTTCCAAATGATTTGTCCGCTGCCAAAGTCCATGTAGCTGTCTTTGTTTTCTTTGAGCTTGTGACCGCGCTTGGCGAGCTCTTCGCGCACGGCCGACGGCGTCCATGACTCAAGATCAACTTCCAAGCCTTGCTCCACTCGGAAACGCGGCGCGTCTAGAGCGGCTTGCGGGTTCTCGCCGAAATCAATCATGCGCATCGCCGTTTGCATGTGGCCTTGCGGCTGCATGTGGCCGCCCATCACGCCGAACGAACACTGCGGTTTACCGTCTTTCATGATGAAGCCCGGGATGATGGTGTGAAACGGGCGCTTGCCACCGGCCACGCAATTGGGATGCTTTGGGTCCATCGAAAAACCAAACCCGCGATTTTGCAAGCTGATGCCATCAACGACCACGCCCGAACCAAAGCCGTAGTAATTTGACTGAATGAACGACACCATCATGCCGCTCTCGTCAGCTGAATTCAAGTAAACCGTGCCGCCTTTCAATTCCGCGCTCGGCGAAAAATCCTGCGCGCGCTTCATATCGATCAACGCCGCGCGTCGTTTCAAGAAATCGCGATCAAGCATCGCGGCGGGCGACACATCCATGAATTCGGGATCGGTCACTTGCGCCATCACATCGCGAAACGCCAGCTTCATCGCTTCGATTGACACATGCCAGTAATCGGGATGGTCAGGCCCGAGCGATTTCACATCGAAATGCTCCATCATGCCCAGCGCCATGAGCGCCGCAATGCCCTGGCCATTGGGCGGGATCTCCGCCACTTCATAGCCGCGATAGCTTGTGGTGATCGGATCGACCCAATCGGCGGTGTGCGCTGCCAAATCGATGCCGGTCATTAACCCGCCATGTTGCTTGGCGTGTGCCACGATGCGAGCGGCGAGCTTGCCGCGATAAAACGATTCACCCTCGCTCTCGGCAATCATTCGAAGCGCTTCTGCTTGTGCGGGATTTCTAAAGAGCTCGCCCGGCAACGGCGCACGGCCACGCGGCATGAAATGCTCAGCGTAACCAGGTTGCGACTCCAACAGCGGCACGGCACGGGTCCACTGCGCCGAGATGATCGGCGTGACCATATAGCCGCGCTCTGCAATGTCGATCGCGGGTGCGAGCAAATCGGCAAACGGCAACTTGCCATAGCGTTTTGACAGCGCTACCCAGCCTGCAACCGCGCCCGGCACCGATACGCTGCCCCAACCGCGCATCGGAATGCCGTGTGGAAACTGCTCGGGCGACCAAGCTTGCGGAGAACGACCCGAAGAGTTCAACCCGTGCAGCGCATTGTGCTCAGGTGACCAAATCAGCGCAAACAAATCGCTGCCCAAGCCGTTGCTCACAGGCTCAACGACAGTGAGCGTTGCCGCCGTTGCAATGATCGCGTCAACCGCGTTGCCGCCCGCTTTCATCATCTGCAAGCCAGCTTGCGCAGCGAGAGGATGGGTGGTGGAAACGGTATTTCGCACCATCAAAGGTGAACGGCCGCCGGGGTAGGGACGATTGAAATTGAATGACATAAAGATCTACGAAGTTGAGGGGCGCACCCTGGCGAAGCCCGGAGCCCATAGTTGCACACAGCAACGCTCGAACTGGCGTGTCCGTATGCGACGATGGATTCCGGCCTGCGCCGGAATGACGCTTATAGAAAAAGTACCTTCAAGGGGTTGAACGAGATTATCGCGGCAAGACGATAATTACGGGATGACTTCACTCGTTTTATCAACACTCAACGCCCGCTACGCCCACGCATCGTTGGGTTTGCGCTACCTTTTTGCAAACTTGGACGACGACATTCGTGCAGACGCGAAGATTGTGGAATTCGTCATTGGTAGCAAAACGGAGGTACTGGTTGAGCAATTGCTGGCTGAAAATCCGCGTGTGGTGAGCTTTGGCGTGTACATCTGGAACGTTGAAGAAACAACGAAGCTGATCGCGATGTTGAAGCAAGTCGCGCCGCAGATCAAAGTCATCATCGGCGGACCCGAGGTCAGCTTTGAGACCTCTGAGCAGCGGATTTTTGCGCTCACGGATTACGTGATCACCGGACCGGGTGACGTGACCTACAACAAGCTTGCCAAAGCGCTGCTCAAAGGCCCAAGGCCGCTGATGAAAGTACACGTTGGCGAAGAGTTTGAGCTTGACGACTTGAAGCTGCCGTACGCGTATTACACCGATGAAGATATCGCCAAGCGGCATCTGTATGTTGAGGCGTCGCGCGGTTGTCCGTTCAAGTGTGAATTTTGTTTGTCTTCGCTCGATAAAACGGCGGTGCCGTTCAACACCGAGCGCTTCCTTGCGGAGATGGCCAAGCTCTACGATCGTGGCGCGCGCACGTTCAAATTTGTGGATCGCACCTTCAATTTGAATATCAACACGTCGATGGCGATTTTGGATTTTTTCCTTGAGCGAATTAATGCCAAACCCGACGATCCGTGTTTTGCGCATTTCGAGTTGGTGCCCGATCATTTGCCTGAGAAATTAAAAGCGACGATTGCGAAATTTCCTGCCGGAACGCTGCAATTTGAAATCGGCATTCAAACGTGGAATCCCGCCGTCCAATCGAGCATTTCGCGCAAGCAAAACAACGACAAAGCGAAAGCCAATATTCGTTGGCTGCACGAACATTCCAATGCGCACATGCATGTGGATTTGATCGCCGGGTTGCCGGGCGAAACGTTTGAGAGCTTTGGTCAGGGCTTCGACACACTCGCGCGTTTGGGGCCGCATGAAATTCAGGTGGGCGTGTTGAAACGGCTGCGCGGCACGCCGATTATTCGCCACACCGACACTTACGCGATGCGCTACAACCCCGAGCCGCCGTACAACATTCTCTCGAACACCGAACTTGATTTCGCCGCCCTTCAACGCATCAGTCGCTTCGCCAGGTTTTGGGATTTGATCGGCAACAGCGGACGCTTCACCACCACGCTGCCAATGGTGCTCGCTGAAGAACCTGTGAGTGCATTCGAGCGATTTTTAGCGCTCGCCGATTGGATCTATGCTGAGACCGGCGCGACCCATCAAATCGCGCTGGAGCGCTTGTTTGATTTGGTCTACCGCTGGTTGGTTGAGCGCGCGGGCGCGGAGCTCGAAGCCGCGCAAGCGGTGATCCTTGCCGACTATCAGCGAAGCGGTTCTAAGGGCCGCTTATCGTTCATGCATCGCGGCTTGACGGTGGGTGACAAGGGCGGCGCGAACTCGCATTCGGCTACGCCGGCTCGGCAGCGGCGTCATCTTGAGGTGAATGCTTAGTGATTCCTAGCTGGTCGTTGATAGGCCTGATGAAATAAGGCTTTGGCTTCGTTTCCATGACTTTTCGGAAAGTCTATCAGTGCCTCAAAACACCTTATTTAGTAAGGTGTTGCAACTAAAAGTTAGGAGACAGACCGCTGCAGCGCTACCAGTGAAGCATTTCCGCCGCGTGAAGGCAACGAAACCATAATCGCGCGCCGCTCGGCATGGGTCAAACTTGACCAAGACGCGATTTCATCGAGCGTTCGAAAGCAGCCCGTGCAAACGCCGCGCGCAGCGTCCACCTCGCACACTTTGATGCAAGGCGACTCGATGACTTGAAATGACGGCGCGGAATTCATGCGGCAATTATGGCAGCCAATACCAACTGTAGGAGCGGTTCCACCGCGAAAAGCATCGGTCACTATCCACGTTGGCGTTTGCGCGAACGTATCGCGGCGGAGCCGCTCCTACAGTGGGTATTTGACGTTATCCGCGAAACAGCACGCGATTGACGTTGGTTGTAGTCGCTCTCGCAAACGCCTCAACATCCATCCCACGCACTTCAGCGAGCAACGCCCCGATCCTCGGCAAATGCTCCGGCGAATTGCGCGCGCGCGACCCCATCGTGCCCAAAAAGCTCGGGGGAATATCCGGCGCATCGGTCTCCACAACGATACTTTCAATTGGAACATCGCGCAGCAAGCGCCGTATTTGCTGGGCTTGCGGAAAGGTGGCCGTTCCGCCAAAGCCCAAACAAAATCCGAGCTTCACGAATTCAGCGGCTTGCTGCGCGCTGCCGTTAAACGCATGCGCAAAGCCCCCACGCACTTTGATCTTCCGAAGATGCTTCAGCAGCACGTCTTGCGAACGGCGCACATGCAACGACACCGGCAAATCGAAATCACGAGCTATTTTTAGCTGCTCGACGTAGAACCATTCTTGTTCGCTTTGATTGAAATTCGGGATGAAAAAATCAAGTCCAATTTCGCCGATCAGCTCCGGCTTCTCGCGCTCAACCCATTTCCGAAGCGTGGCAATGTCTTCGCGCTTCGACTCACCGCCCGGCCCCGCAACCCACATCGGATGAATGCCGAAACCTGTGATCAGCCCGAACGCATTGCGCGACGCTTTCGCTTGCGCAAAGTGATCGATATGCCCCGGCAAATTGATAATCGCTGATACGCCGTTGGCCCGCGAACGCGCCACGACCTCAGCGCGATCCACATCAAATTCGGGCGCATCAAGGTGACAGTGCGAGTCGATCCACATGGGCCCAATGGTAGCCATGAATGACGGATCGTACGTCGTAGTTGTCCGTAGTTTCCCCGAGTTGTGCGATGCAGCATAATGATGTGATGAATGCCACAAATTCCACCATCGCACCGCCCGCCGCGCCCGTTGACGACAAAGAAGCACCGCTCAAAGCCGACACCCGATTGCTCGGCAAATTATTGGGTGACGTGATTCGCGCGCAACGCGGGGATCGTACGTTTGAGCTCATCGAAACGATTCGCCAAGAATCGGTGCGCTTTCACCGTGACGGAGCTTCGCACCGACCGCTCGATGCGCTGATGGCGGATTTAAGTATCGAAGACGCGCTCGATGTGGTGCGCGGTTTCACGTATTTTTCACACCTAGCGAACATTGCCGAGGACGTGCAGCAAAATCGCCGCCGTCGCTTCCACAAGCGCTCGGGCTCAGCGCCACAATCGGGCTCGATCACCAGCGCCTTTGCAGCGCTGAAAGACGCGCAGATCTCCGGCAACGAGATTTGGCATTGTTTGTCCCGCGCGCTCATCAGCCCCACGCTCACCGCGCACCCCACGGAAATCAAGCGGCAAAGTGTGCTCGATGCCGAGCGCGCGTTCGCTGCCGCACTCGCTGCGGACGATGATGATCGCGAAGCCACGCTGCATCGCTTAACCCTGCAGCTGTGGCAAACAGCGATGCTTCGACTGACAAAACTTCGCGTGCGCGACGAAGTCGACAATGCGCTGAACTACTTCCGCGTGAGCTTTTTGTCTGAAGTGCCGCGCTTGATGAAGAGCACGCTCGCCGCGCTCGAAAAGCACGACGGCACCGTGGCCGAATTGCCAGCGTTTCTAAAGGTTGGCATGTGGATCGGCGGTGATCGCGATGGCAATCCGTTTGTCAATGCTGACACGCTTGATTACGTCGTGAGCACGCAGAGTGAATTGGCGCTGTCTCACTATTTGGGCGAGTTGCATAAGCTCGGCGCTGAATTGGCGATGTCGTCGCGGGTGGTTAACGTTTCGACTGCGCTCACTGATTTGGCGGAGCGCAGCCACGACGATTCGCGCTTTCGTACCGACGAGCCGTATCGTCGTGCAATCACGGGAATGTACAGTCGCTTGGCGGCGACCTACCAAAGCTTTGTTGGTCGCGCGCCAGCACGACCGCCGCACTCGGCCAGCGCCTCGCCGTACGCAACGCCCGACGAGTTAGCGGAGGATTTGGACATCATCGCCGAATCGCTCGGCTCGCATGGCGCTAAGGTCATTGCCGACGCGCGGGTGTTGCCAATCAAACGTGCCGTCGAAATTTTTGGATTTCATCTCGCTCCGATTGATCTGCGACAAAACTCAACGGTGTACGAGTCCGTCGTCGCTGAACTGCTCTCAGGTTGCGATTTGTGCGCCGACTACGCTGCGCTAACTGAGGCTGAGAAAGTATCGCTGCTCACGAGCGAACTGAGTCATTCGCGATTGTTGGCGTCGCCGTATTTGAAGCTCTCAGAACTTGCGTTGTCAGAGCTCGCCATCTTCAGAAAAGCGGCTGACGTGCACGCCCGTTACGGCGCAGCCGCGCTGCCGCGGATGATTATTTCCATGGGTGAATCGGTGTCCGATTTGCTCGAAGTGGCCATTTTGTGCAAAGAAGTCGGCTTGGCGCGCGGTGGTGAAGCGCCGCATTTGGCGGTGGCCATCGTGCCGCTGTTCGAAACGATTGAGGATTTACAAAACGCGCCGAAAGTCATGGCGGCCGCGTTTGCGCATCCGCTCTACAGACGCTGGATTAGCGCTCAGGGCGACGCCCAAGAAATCATGCTGGGCTACAGCGATAGCAATAAAGATGGCGGGTACTTCACCGCGAACTGGGAGCTGTACCGGGCTCAGCAAGCGCTCGTTAAAACCTTTGGCGAGCACCATATTCGACTGTGCCTGTTTCACGGACGCGGCGGCAGCGTGGGTCGCGGTGGCGGCCCGAGCTTCGAAGCGATTCGTGCCCAGCCCGCCGGTGCCGTGGGCGGCTTCTTGCGACTTACTGAGCAAGGGGAAATCATCTCCAGCAAATATGGCGATCCAGAGCTTGCGCAGCGAAACCTTGAAACGCTGCTCTCAGCGGTGCTCAAAAGCACGCTATTGCCGACGATTAACGCCGATGCCAAAGAGATCGCGCGCTTCGAGGCGCTCGCTGAAAAACTGAGCGAAAACGCGTTTTCTGCGTATCGCGCGCTGGTGTACGGCGACGCCGGTTTCGTGACCTATTTCCGCGGGAGCACACCGATCAAAGAAATCGCTGAGCTCAATATCGGCTCCCGTCCCGCATCCCGAAAAGCCAGCACCGCGATTGAAGATTTGCGAGCGATTCCCTGGGTGTTTAGCTGGGCGCAAGCGCGGGTGGCGCTGCCAGGTTGGTTCGGTTTTGGCAGCGCGTTTGCCAAGCTGGTTGCCGACGATCCAAAGGCGCTGGCCGACATGCAGCAGATGGCAAAACGGTGGCCGTTTTTTGCAACGGTGTTGTCAAACCTGGGCATGGTGCTCGCCAAGACTGATATGCAAATTGGCGCTGCGTACTCCACGTTAGTTACCGACAAAGTCATTCGCGAACGCATTTGGACGGCGATCCACAACGAGTGGGAGCGCACTCGTGATGCGTATGAACAAATTGTGGGCGCAAAGGTGCTGGCCGACAACCCAACGCTGGCACGCTCCATTCGCAACCGCTTTCCGTATCTTGATCCGCTCAATCACATGCAGATTGAACTCATCCGACGTGTTCGTGATGGCGACACCGAAGAGCGTACCCGTCGCGCGCTGCATTTGTCGATCAATGGATTAGCGGCGGGGCTTCGAAATACCGGCTAGCGGGCGCAAGTCCGCCAACTCATCTGACCGGAAGACGTCGAGCGCGCTTCATTTCTTTTGAAATCGCGCCTCGAGCGCATCGCCCAGGTGATCCCACACTGCGCGCATTCGGCGGCTGCGGCGCAATTCGTTGTGCGCACAAAGCCACACCTCTTGTTTGAGTTCGATTTGTTTGGCTAGCACCCGGCGCAGCCCGGGTCGTTCGGCAGCGATGTCTACAAAATACATACCGATTGCCGCGCCCGCCTCGACGGCGGCATGCAGCGCCATGATTGAGTCGCTACGCCAGCGAAATCGCAACGGCGAAGCCGGAAGTTCACCGCGAAATGCAGGCTTGATGGGCATCGGATATCGATCAAATCCTGCCAGTATCGCGCCGCGCTTGGGTGCGAAGCCAGTCGGCTCCCCGAAACGAGCGATATAGTCCTCATGGGCAAATAGCCCCATTTCGACAGCACCCACCTTGCGAGCGATTAAGTCATCTTGTTGCGGACGGAAATGCCGCACCGCGATGTCGGCATCACGGCGCAGCAAGTTGTCGCTTCGGTTCGATACCGCCAATTCGATTTCCAGCTCGGGCTGCTCGCGCATAAGCGGCATCAAAAGGCGAGGTATCACGTAATAGCCGTAGACCTCCGAAACGGCTAAGCGCACCACGCCTTCAATATGTTCACGATCATCGGTCAACAAACGAGCGGCGTCGCGAACCGCTTGATGCATGGGTGCTGTGGCCTCAAACAGGGCGTGCGCTCGCTCATTCGGTTTGAGCTTGCCCGGCAGTCGCACGAATAGCGTCTCTGCGATCAACGCCTCCAACTCGCGCAGATGGCGACCCATGCTGGGTTGTGTGGTGTTGAGTCGCCGCGCGGCCTCAGTCAGCGTGCCCGTTTCATAGATGACGAGAAACGAGCGCAGCAGATTCCAGTCGTTGAACTGCGGGCCGGATGGTTTGGCGGGTTCGACATCGAGCGACTTGGCGGGGCGTTTAGGCATGCTCGTTTGTAGCAGGAAGGGCGCGCGGAGTACACATGCATTTTCGAATGGCACGCATGTAGGGATGAGCGTAGTCAATCGTAGACGCGGTCGTCACAATGACAACGTTCAATGCCCACGTCCTTTCAATTCAGTTGAGATCAAACCATGTCAAACGACTCGAAGCACAATCCCAATCGTCGTCGCGCTATTGGCCTTATTGGCGGCGGCATGGTGTTGGCCACCACGGGACTGGCTGGCTGCTCAAGCACTTACCCCGAGGCTGCGGTTCGCGCGTGGATCGCCCCCGTCGAACAAACCGATGTGCGTCGATTTATGCTGGCGCACGCGCTGTTAGCGCCCAACCCGCACAATCGACAACCCTGGCTTGCCGACCTGCGCAGAAACGATGAGATTACGCTCGTTTGCGACAAGGATCGTTTGTTGCCCGAGACTGATCCGTTCGGGCGTCAGATACTGATTGGGTGTGGTGCCTTCATCGAGCTGGCGGTGATCGCAGCCGCTGAGCTGGGCTACCGCGTTCGCGTAGACACCTTTCCTCAGGGCGAACCGGCAGCCAACGAATTGCCGGGCGGCGCAGTGGTTGCGAAACTATTTTTGACCGCCGATGCGTCGCTAGCGCGCGATCCCTTGTTCGCGCAAATTAGACTGCGCCGCACCAACAAGAACGCTTATGACAATGCGCGTCGTTTACCTGATGCGTTGTGGCCGCAGCTCGCGTCGAGCGCGGGCGCGTTCGGATTACTGACGGGCGAAGTCAGCGACAGTGACCGCATCGAACGGATACGCCTGCTGACGCGCGCTTCCTTTGCGACAGAGATGACAACACCGCGCACTTGGCTTGAATCGGCGAACCTGCTGCGAATCGGTCCTGCGGAAATCGAGAAACACCGGGATGGCATTTCGGTGATGGGCGCCGTGCCGCGATTGATGACGAGTTTTGGCATGTTTGATCGCTTTGAAGTGCCCACGCCCGGTAGCACTGGCTACAGCCAGGTGATGGAGCGCTGGATGCCCTTTGAAACCGGTAGCGGCTATTTCTGGATCGCGTCGAAGGGCAACAGTCGCCGCAGCCAAGTTGAATCCGGAAGAGCGTATGTGAGAGCGCATCTTCAAGCGACCGCCAATGGCGTTGAGATGCATCCTCTGTCACAAGCCTTGCAGGAGTTTGCGGAGGTGCGTGCTCAGTACGACGCGCTGTACCCACTAATCAAGCTTGACCCCGCGCAAACTACGATTCAGATGTTGGCGCGAGTGGGCTACGCAAAAGTTGCAGCGCCGCCGACGCCGCGGCGAGATCTGGCGCAAATGGTGACGGCTTGAGCTTTCATAAAAATAGGGCTTCGATGCCCGCTGTAAGTTTCGGATCGTTGCGCTCGACTAATCATCTGGCTCATCGATACCGTTAAAGGAAGCTCTATGAAATCACTGACCCGCATTGTCGCTGTCGCGGCATTACTGTTCACGTCCGTCTTGTCCGCGCAAGACGGCCTGGTTGCCGTGAAAAGCCCGATGAAAACGAAAGCGACGATGGATAAATTCGAAGCGATTGTGAAAGACAAGGGCATGAATATCGTTGCGCGGGTTGACCACGCAGCCGGTGCCATGAAGGTGGGTAAGACGCTTCGCCCGACCGAGGTTCTAATTTTTGGCAACCCACAGGGCGGCACGCCGTTGATGGAATGTGCGCAAAGCGTGGGCATCGATCTGCCGCTCAAAGCGCTGGTGTGGGAGGATAAAGACGGTCAAACTTGGATCGGCTACAACGACCCTAAATATTTGGCGGCGCGCCACAAAACCGAATGCACGCCCGTGGTGGAGAACATGACCAAGGCGATGAATGCGTTCGTACAGGCGACCGTCGCGCCGTAAATCAACTACGTCCGGTCAAGGTAGCCCAAGCGCTCGGACAACGTTGCCGCCGTCTGTTTCACATCGGCTGCAATGGGGCTCGTCCACGTCGAATCAAAATCAGCCGTTGGGCCTAGCGCGGTGATTGCGAGCACCGCGTTGCCGGTGTGATCAAACACGGGCGCACTAAATGCGCTGACGCCCGGCACGGGATGGCCTTGCGCGCGTGACAAGCCGCGAGTGCGCACATCGACCAGCAGCGCCTCTTTTTGCTTGAGCGCGGCGCGCGCTTGTTTTCGAGTGGCTTCGTCAGGATGCGTCGCAGCGAGCGCCGATTCGATGGCGGCGGCGTTGGCGTGAGCGGTGAGCGCGAATCCGGTAGCGGTATCGGTGAGCGCCATCACGGTGCCAGTTCGCATGTTGACGTGAATAGGCCGCACAGATTGTTCGAAGCGCACGATGGTGGGGCCGAAATTGCCCCACACTGCGATTGCTGTGGATTGCTGAGTGCGCTGTGCGAGATCAAACACCGCGGCGGTTGCTAGACGCACCGGATCGAGTCGATTTAAGCTCACTAAACCCAGCTCCAGCGCGAACGGACCCAAATCGTATCGACCTGTCGTGGCATCTTGGGCAATCAAGCCCAGGCGACCCAGGCTCACCAAATACGTGTGAGCTTGTGCGGCTGAGATTTCAGCGGCCTCGGCCAATTCTTTGAGCATCATCGAGCCGTGAGAACGGGCGAGCGCTTGAAGCAATCGACCGCCCACGTCAATCGATTGCACGCCGCGCTGCTGTCCCTTCACGAGCTTGTTGACCACGACATGCCCTGCGCTAGTTAGTCAAGCGGCTTGATGTCGAGCTCTTTGGCTAAACGCTGCCAGCGCGCGCTGTCGCCTTCGACCTTGCGGCGCATTTCGTCAGCACCTGCGGTGGCAACTTCGAGCGCGATGTTGCCCAGCTTCTCCCGAACGTCAGGCATCGCCAATACGGTGGCCATAGCAGCGCTTAATTTATCAACGACCGGCTTGGGCACATTGGCGGGCCCCATCACGCCGAACCACTGTTCGTAATCCATCCCAGCCACGCCGGCTTCGGTGAAGGTGAGCGCGTCGGGGTAGTCACTGTGGCGCTTACTTCCCGTTACAGCAAGCACACGAAGCTTGCCTGTTTTCACATGGGCACCCGCGCTGGCCATGGTGGTGATCATTACGTTGACCTGCCCCGAGAGCAAATCAACGAGCGCGGGTGAGCTGCCTTTGTAGGGCACGCTCACAAACTGTACGCCTGAGCGGGCCTTGAACAAATCGACCACGACACTTCCGGTGCCGGCAATCGCCATGGTCATTTTGTTGGGCTGCGCTTTGGCGAACGCCAGCGCGTCGCGAGCGGTCTTGGGTTCAAACGACGGACCCGCCACCAAAAACGCAGGCGAGCGGGCGATCAGCGACACCGGCGTGAAATCCTTCACTGCGTCGTAGGGCATTTTTTTGGTGTAGATCGGTGTGCTGGTGTGAAACACATCAACGAGCACCAACGTGTAGCCGTCGGCGGGCGCTTTGGCCACTGAATCGGTGCCAATGAGGCCGCCCGCGCCGCCTTTGTTTTCAACGACCACGGATTGCTTGAGCACTTGGCCGAGCTTGTCGGCGATGAGCCGACCCGTGCCGTCCGAGCTGCCGCCTGCTGGGAACGGAACGACCAACTTGATCGGCTTGTTGGGATAGTCTTGCGCCTGCACAGCGCTCATGGCCAATGACGAGGCAGAAGCCAAAGCGATGGCCAGACAACGGACAATACGGTTCATGGGATGCTCGATGAAATGACGACGATGAAAAGCAGTGTAGCGGAGCGAGACGATGCGATGAGTATTGATCGCGCCACGATAGATCGCTTTGACGCCGACGGCGCGGTGGTGTTGCGCGGCGTATTGAGCGCGGATGAGTTGCGGGCTTTGGCGCTTGGCGTTGAGCGCAATTTGTCGAGCCCCGGCGAGCTTGCGGCAGTGGCGAGCAGCAAAAACGATCCGGGACAATTCATCGAGGACTTTTGCAACTGGCAACGCATTCCGGAATACGAATCAACGTTGAAGCATTCCGCGCTGCCGCACATCGCTGCGCAATTGATGCAAAGTCAAACCGCGCGGATTTATCACGACCATTTGCTGGTTAAAACGGCGGGCACCCGGCAGCCCACGCCGTGGCATCAAGATCAACCGTATTACAACGTTTCGGGCGAACAAAACGTGAGCTTTTGGATTCCGGTCGATCCGATTCAACGTGAATCAACGCTCGAATTTTTGGCGGGCTCGCATCGTATGGGATGGTTGATGCCGCGCACCTTCATGACGCAGCAAGCCCAGTGGTTTCCCGAGGGCAGTCTGCGCGACATTCCCGACATGACGCAACCCGAGATGCGTGAGCGTGTTGTAGGCTGGGCGTTACAGCCCGGCGATTGCGTGGCCTTTCACATGCTCACGCTGCATGCGGCGAGCGGATCAACGACGAAACGCCGTGTTTTTAGTGCGCGATACTTGGGCGACGACGCACGGTACGCGCCACGGCCGTGGCGTACATCGCCCGAATTTCCAGGGTTGCGAGAGCGATTGGCCGATGGCGCGGTGATGGATGATCCGCTGTTTCCGCTGGTGTGGCCGCAAAAGCGCAATGACTGAAATTGCCAATCAACTTTACTTTGGCAAGCCTTGTAAAATATGGGATATATTGAATTTTTTGTTTAATATGAAAATGATAAAAAATAGAGTTAATCCCTTATTTCACATGGCAATGATTGATAAAGTTAGGATGCCAATCGCTCAATGAACATTTTGATCGTTGTTCCGATCTACAACGGGTTGCAAACGGCGCTGCGCTGCTTGCAAAGTCTTCGCGATGTTGCGGCGAGCAACGTGACGGCGGCGCGTGTTTTGGTGATCGATGATGCGTCAACCGATCCGGCGGCGTACGATGCTTTGGCTGATGTTGTGGTGGCGGCATCGAGCGGCAACACCGCGCTCACGTTTTCACTGCGCCGTAACGCAATCAATCGCGGCTTCACCTGGAATGTCAATCAAGCCATCGCTTCGCTGCAAGCGGGTGAGCATTTGCTGCTGTTGAATTCCGACACCATCGTTGTTGACGGTTGGCTGGACGAAATTTGTCGAAGCGCGCAAACTGACCCGATGATTGGCACCGTCACACCGTTTTCAAACAACGCAACGATTTGCTCCTACCCCGATTTTCAGCAAGCTTGGCCCGTACCCGAAATCGCCACTCATCGCGCCATTGCCGAGCGCATGCGAAGCCAGCGTGCCGCCCCGATTGACATTCCAACCGGCGTTGGGTTTTGCATGTTGATGACCCGCGCTTGTATCGATCAAGTGGGGCGCTACGACATCGAAAATTTTCCGCGTGGCTACGGCGAAGAAAACGATTTTTGTATGCGCGCGCTTGCGGCGGGGTTTCGCAACGTACTGTGCCCGAACACCTACGTCGCACACGTGGGCGGCGTGTCGTTTAGCGAGCAAACGAAGGAATTGATGCGCCAGGGCGGCGAGCGTTTGCTTGCCAAACATCCGCAGTACAACGAGCTCGTTTCGCATTGGATTGCCGCTGATCCCGCGCGCGAGCGCCGCGAAGACATCGCGAAGTTACTGGAGCAGCGCTAAGGTTCGCTCCGTCGCGCCCCGGTGTTGCGCGACAAACGCCCGCGCCCGAACGCTCGCTAGCTTCCGCCACGATTCATCATGCAGCCATTCGTATACGGCATCCACGCCGCCGCGCGCATCGGGTACACGAATTGCGGCACCTGCTGCAATGGCCTCATCGGCGGCTTGTTGAAAGTTAAATACCGATGGCCCCAGCGCCACCGGTACACCAACCGAGCACGGTTCGATTAAATTTTGTCCGCCCGTGCCAGCGAAGGTGCCGCCCATCACGCAGGCTTTGGCGTTGGCGTAGTAGATCAACAACTCGCCCATGCTGTCACCGATGAGCACCTCGGTGTCGGCAGCGATGATCGGATCTGAGCGCCGTGCTGTACGAAAGCCGAGCTTGCGCGACGCCTCGACTACCTCCGCCCAGCGCTCCGGGTGACGCGGCACGATGACCGCCAACGCGGCTTCGCGCAGCGGATGAACTTTGAGCGCCTTTAGGAGCGCGACTTCTTCGCCCTGACGCGTTGCCCCGGCAACCCAATACGGCCGCGCCGCGTGGCCACCCGTCATCAGTTCGGTGAGCGCGTCGGCGCGTTGCTGCAATTCGCTGGGCAGGCTCAGATCAAATTTAAGATTGCCGACCACGTGTACATTTTGCGCGCCGATGGCACCGAATCGATCGGCATGCGCGCGAGTTTGCGCAGCCACGCCGTCGAGACACGCCAGCATTGATCGCGTGAGCGAACCCGCTCTGCCGTAACCGCGCGCTGATCGCTCGGACAGTCGCGCATTGATGAGCCACATTGGCACGCCGAGCGCTTTGGCCGCGTCACACGTACCCGGCCACAGCTCCGTTTCCATCAATAAGCCGAGCTTGGGCTTTGCGGCACGCAAAAATCGACGCATTAGAAACGGCGCATCAAACGGTAAATACGCGATTTGCGCCTGATTGGCGTAGAGCTCAGCGCAGGTCGCGCGACCGGTCGGCGTGGTGCAGGTGATGATAATTCGCTGATTGCGCCGTGCGAAATGTCGCACCAGCGGTGCGGCGGCGCGGGCTTCACCGACCGACACGGCGTGCAACCAAACGTCAAAATGCCCCAAATGGGGGTTCGGCAGGTCAAAAGTGAGCCGTTCGCTCCAGTGTTTTCGGTAATCGGGATTGCGGCGGCTACGCCACAAAAGCCGGGCCAGCACCACAGGAAGCGCGGCGATCCAGAGCAGCGAGTAGAGGAGTCGGAACCACAAAGGCATAGGTTGGCATTATGACCCGCCTAAAATCTACAAAGACGCTCAATAAGACCTCACGTGGCAAGCGGGTAGGTTATGCGGCTTTTTCCAAGGTAGAGGAAATTTCACAATGATTTTGGTCACTGGCGGCTGCGGCTTCATCGGCAGCAATTTTGTTCTTGATTGGTTGGCGCAAAGTAGTGAATCGGTCGTCAACGTGGACGCGCTCACCTATGCGGCCAATCCAGCAACGCTTGCCTCGGTCGCTGCAGACTCGCGTTACGCGTTTGAGCGTGCCGACATTACGGATCGTGCGGCGATTGACGCGATCATTGCCAAGTATCAGCCGCGCGCGATCGTGCACTTTGCCGCTGAATCGCACGTGGATCGCTCGATTCACGGGCCAATGGATTTCGTGCGCACCAATATGTTGGGTACCGCCACGCTTCTCGAATCGGCGCGCGCGCATTGGAAAAGTATGTCGCCCGAGGCTGCCACATCATTTCGCTTTGTGCATGTATCGACTGACGAAGTGTTCGGCTCGCTCGGCCCGACGGATCCGAAGTTTCACGAGCTTTCACAGTACCAACCCAATTCGCCGTACAGCGCTTCAAAAGCAGGCTCGGATCATCTGGCGCGCGCTTACTTTCATACCTACGGCATGCCGGTGATGGTGACCAATTGTTCAAATAATTACGGTCCGCGCCAGTTCCCGGAAAAACTCATTCCTTTGATGATTGTCAACGCCATCGCGGGTAAAGCGCTGCCGATCTACGGCGACGGTCAGCAAATTCGCGACTGGCTCTACGTGAGCGATCATTGCAGCGCCATTCGTCGGGTGCTCGAATCGGGCCGCGCGGGCGAGATGTATTTGATCGGCGGCGATGCGGAGCGCGCAAACCTGGATGTGGTGCACACCATTTGCGCTGCGCTTGCAAAGTTTCGTCCCGGCGCCGACTACACCAAACAAATCACCTACGTCACAGACCGACCGGGTCATGACCGGCGCTATGCGATTGATTTTTCAAAGATTGAGCGCGAATTGGGCTGGCGTCCGAGCGAGAGTTTTACGACCGGGCTCGAAAAGACCGTGCGCTGGTACTTAGACAACGATGCGTGGGTCAAAGACGTGCAGTCGGGCGACTATAAAACATGGATGGAGCGAAATTACGGAGCTCGCGCATGAGCGACGCGATCAAACGAAGAGGCATCATCCTAGCGGGCGGCTCAGGCACTCGATTGCATCCGGTCACGCAAGCGGTATCGAAACAATTGTTGCCGATTTATGACAAGCCGATGATCTATTACCCGCTATCGGCATTGATGTTGGCGGGGCTCACGGAAATTCTCATCATCTCAACACCGCAAGACACGCCGCGCTTTCGTGATCTGTTGGGCGATGGCGAAAAGTGGGGTATGAAATTCGAATACGTCGTGCAGCCTTCGCCTGACGGCTTGGCGCAAGCCTTCATTTTGGGGCGCGACTTCATCCGCGACGATCATGCCGCGCTGGTGTTGGGCGACAACGTTTTTTACGGTCACGATTTGCAGCCACTCTTGGAGCGAGCCAACGAGCGCCGCGATGGCGCAACAGTGTTTGCCTATCCCGTAAGCGATCCTGAGCGCTACGGTGTGGTCGAGTTTGATGCGGTTGGAAACGCGATCAGTCTTGAAGAAAAACCTAAGGCGCCGCGCTCGCGCTACGCCGTAACCGGCTTGTATTTCTACGACAACTCAGTGCTCGATTACGCAGCGCACTTGAAGCCATCGGCACGCGGCGAACTCGAAATCACTGATCTCAATCGCATCTATCTGGAGCAACATCGGTTAGGTGTCGAGATCATGGGGCGAGGTATGGCATGGCTCGACACCGGCACCCATGATTCGTTGTTGGAAGCGTCGCATTTCGTGCAGACGATTGAGCGTCGCCAGGGACTCAAAGTGTGTTGCCCTGAAGAAATTGCGTATCGGCAAGGCTTTGTCGACGCCGCGCAACTCGAGCGACTCGCTAAGCCTTTGGCCAAAAGCGGCTATGGCCAATACCTGATGGATGTGCTCAAAGAACAGGTGTTTTGATGAAAGTGATTCGTACCGCCATCGCCGATTGCGCGATCATCGAACCGCGCGTGTTCAAAGATGGTCGCGGCGAGTTCTACGAGAGTTTTAACGAAAAGCGATTCGCCGAATTAGTGGATTCATCCGTTCGATTCGTGCAGGACAATCAAAGTACATCTCACCACGGCGTGCTCCGCGGTTTGCACTATCAGACGGAGCAAGCGCAGGGTAAATTGGTGCGTGTGATTCACGGCGAAGTGTTCGACGTTGCGGTCGACTTGCGGCGCAGTTCAAAGAGTTTTGGCCAATGGGTGGGCGTGAATTTGAGCGCCGAAAATCAGCGAATGTTTTGGGTGCCCCCGGGATTTGCGCATGGATTCGTAGTGCTGAGCGAAAGCGCTACATTTCTCTACAAGGCAACCGACTATTACGCGCCGCAATTCGAGCGAACATTGGCTTGGAACGATCCCACTATCGGCATCGAATGGCCGCTCGCTTCGCCCAATGTCAGCGCTAAAGATGCGGTGGGAAAAACGTTGTCTGACGCTGATACCTACGCATGAAATTACTCATCACAGGCGGTAGCGGGCAGCTCGCCTTAGCCTTGGATCGCAGGTTTTCTCGCGCCAATTCGGGGCACACTGTTGTGCGTCTGAGCCGAGCTGAGCTCGATATTTCTTCGCGCAGCGACTGTCAACGAATCGCGAACGAGATTCGCCCCGATGTTGTGCTCAACTGCGCGGCCTACACAGCCGTTGATCGCGCCGAATCGGATGCAGACGCCGCTTTCGCCATCAACGCAGCTGGTGCGGGTTTCATTGCCGAGGCCGCTCGCTCGGTCAACGCACGCATGGTGCACTTTTCCACCGATTACGTGTTTGATGGCACCTCTGAGCGGCCCTACGTTGAGACCGATACGTGTGCACCGCTGGGTGTTTACGGCGCTTCAAAACTGGCCGGTGAAACAGCGGTGTTCGAAGCCGATCCTTCTGCTGTTGTGCTGCGGTTAAGTTGGGTCTATTCCAACGACGGCGCGAATTTTTACAAAACGATGTTGCGGCTCGGCTCCGAGCGCCCCGAGCTTCGAGTGGTAGCCGACCAACAGGGCATTCCGAATTTCACTGGTGAGCTCGCCGATGCGGTCGCGACGTTAGTTGCAGCAAATAGCGAAAAGCACAAGCAGCAACGCGGGCTCTATCACTTGAGCGCTGCCGGAGTGACCAATTGGCACGCCTTCGCCAGCGAAATCGTGGCACGCGCGAAACTCAAGCAACCGCCAGCGGTCACAGCGATTGCCACCCGCGATTTCCCGACCCCCGCAAAGCGCCCGGCTATGAGTGCGCTCAATAGCGCACGATTTGCCGAAGCGTTTGCGTGGCAGCCACCCAACTGGATTTCCGGATTGGATCGCTGCCTTGCCGAACGTGGCACGTCAGCGTAAAGTTAGCCCCGAGCGTTACTATTTTCTTCGCCCTCGATGTGGGCTTGCCGTTTTCACAAACCTCTCAAAAAGGTGATCCTATGCGTCAGTTATTTCTTAGCGCCGCGATGATGTTAGCCAGTGCCGTGGGTAGCGTTCACGCCGCCGTGGGCATAGAGCCGCGATCGAGCTTGCCGGTCAGTGTGTCTGAGGAGTTTCGCGGCGCCCCGCAAGGCGTGTGGGAGTCCAAGAAAGCCTTGGTGGTCGAGCGTTTCATAAGTAGTGCGCCCGCAACGCTGCTGATCGAGGCCAGCGCGGTGAACCCAGCGTCGGTGACATCAATGAACGCGCAGAGAAAACGCGCCGCGGCGACCAGTGATGCCACGAAGCGAATTCCGCTGCAGATTGGTTTTGCGCGTGAAATTCCGTCTGCGCTTCGTACCGTGCCGCTTTCCGTAGTGCCTTGGCAAACGCAAGCCGACGGCGCGCGCGCGTTTAAAGTTGACATCGCGGCCAGTGACGCCAAAGGCATCCGTGTGGCATACCGATTCGTGGGGCCCGCCAACGGTGCGGAAATTCGTTTTGCGGGCAATGCGCGCGAGCAGGTGTTCAAAAGCGATGTGGCGTCCAGCGCCGAAGTTATTTGGTCGCCCACGCTTGAGGGCGACCGGGCCAGTATCGAGCTTCGTGTGCTCAAGGGCTTTGATCCCGCGTCGTTCAGCTTGGTGCTGGAGGAGCTCATGCATTTAACGCTCGCCGGGAAGTCTCTGAACCAGAAGAACAGTGACGATATCGGTGCATCGGAGGATTGCAACATCGATATGGCGTGCGTGGGCAACCCAAGCCAAGCCTTACTCGATATTGCGCGCGCGACCAACAAGATTTCCTTCATAGACGGCTCCAAGGCCTACGTTTGCACGGGCACGCTGATCAACAGCAGTCCCGCGACAGGAGTTCCCTACGTTTTCACCGCCGCGCATTGCATGACGACGCAGGCTGCCGCTTCAACGGTTAACACTTACTGGTTTTTTGATGCCGTCGCATGCGACGCATTGGCTACACCGCCGTACCAATTGGTCGGCGGCGGCGCGGCGCTTGTGCATCGCGACGAGACAATGGACACGGCGCTCATTCGTATGAATTCAGCGCCACCCAACGGCGCCGTGCTGGCAGCGTGGGACGCCACGGTCATCCCGATCAACAGTCCGTCGAATACCGCGGTTGTTGGCATTCATCATCCCGCGGGCGATCTGAAGAAGTTCTCGTCTGGCACGATGCAAGGCAACGTTCGTGGCCCAACCTACTGCGATACCGCTGGCACGCAAATTTGCCCCACCTACCTGCGCGATAGCTATATTTCCGTGCGCTGGAATCAAGGCACCACCGAAGAGGGCTCCAGTGGCTCTGGCTTGTTCACGTTTGATAGCTCAAAGGGCTATTACACGCTTCGCGGCGCACTAGAGGGTGGCAGCGCGAGTTGCTCAAATCGAAACGGGCTCGATCGTTACTCGCGCTTGGATTTAGTGTTCACCAAGCTTGCACCCTATATTCAACCCAGTGCGATCATCCCGACAACCAACGCCACCACGGCATCGATGGTTGAGTTCTACAACCCTGAGTACGATTTCTACTTTATGACCTCGCGCGAGACTGAAAAGTCAGCGCTTGACAACGCACGTGACAACGCTTCGCCGTCCAATGCAACTTGGTATCGAACCGGCTACTGGTTCAAGACCGACCCGTTCCCGTCGGCGCAGACCTCATCGCTCACACGGTATTTCATCCCCGGCGCGGCGAAAAATGGTACTCGCGGCAGCCATTTTTACACCGCATCCAACTCCGAAAAGCAACTCGTTGCCGGCACGGGCAGAGAGCGCTCGGGTTCTGCTTGCAGCGGCCTGCCGAACACCTGGTTTTGTAACGAAGGCACGGATTCGTATATCGCACTGCCAGTCGGAACGTTGGCCGCAGCTAGCTGTTTCGCAGGTGAAAAGCCGATCTATCGAGCATTTCGCGGCGCGCCGAACTTCAACGATGATGGCAATCACCGCTACCTTAGTAACGCCGGTATGTACGACTACATGACCCGCGATCTGCGTTGGACGCCTGAGTACGTCGCGTTCTGCGCTAAGCCATAGTGTCGTCGGAGGAAGCCGCTGCGGTCAACGCGGCGGCGCTTCGGCTTGAGGCCATCGATAGACTCGCTAGAAGCGGTATTCGACCGACGCGGGTTGATTGACGGCTAATTCACCGGCGTTCAAAACAATCGCATTCCACCCAAACGTCACGCCGCCCAAATCGGGGTTGTTACGAAATCTAGCGAGGGTGTTGAGCGGTTCATCGGATAGTCGCGATCCGGTTGCTTGATCGGTCGTGGTGATTTCGCAGCGCACACAGGGCTTTACAAGCTTGAGCAGAGAGCTGCCAACGGTCAGTGTGTCGATGTGATCTTCGTCCCACGCGGGCAGCCCACTGAGGACAACGTTGGGTCGAAAACGATTCATTGGCAGCGCACGCTCGGCGCTTCGGTTGGCGCGACGGTTCAAATCATCGAGCGAGGCTTGATTGGTAACAAGCACCGGATAGCCGTCGGCGAAGTAAGTTGTTGCGCCGACATCGCCCGCGTATTTGGTGTTGCAGAAGCGCGGATATTCACGGTGAAAGTAGACCAATCGAACCTGCGCTGCGCTGCCTCCTAAGAGCGCTGCGAACCATTGCGCGGCGGCGTCCCCGGCATCGATGCCGAATACCTCCGCGCTCCACACCTTAACCCGCAAAAGCTTGCTGCGATCCGTCGGACGCGCCACGGTGAGCGGCGCAGCGCCCGCGCGCGATAGCGTCAATTCGCCGGTCGCTAGATGTAGCGTCAGCCCCACCGTCGCCAGTTCCGGATGTTCGCGCTGAGTCAGAAAACGCGCTGGGTTGTGCCGCGTGTCGACGAGCATCCATTCACGATCGTGGGCCAAGCCCGTCGTTTCTAGCGTCGCTTTGGCGATAGAAATTCCGCCACAACTTTTGACGGGATAGAAAAAAAGCCCAGAGACTTTCACGTCGTCTGGGCTTGTTTCTGAGTTCATTGTGACTCGAATTAGTTGGGCTTCAAACCCGCCGCGTATTCGGCGAGCGCTTTGATTTCGCTGTCGGTCAATTTGCTCGCGATGGCGACCATGATTTTGCCGCTGGCGTTGCTATCGGCTTTGGTGGCCCCGCCGCGCTTGCCGCCTTTGTAATCGCTAAGCTCTTGCGCCAAATATTCAGCGTGTTGGCCGCCGATGCGTGGATACTGCGCTGGAATGCCCGCGCCCGTTGGGCTGTGGCAACCGGAGCAGGCTGGAATAGCGCGCGCGGCGTCGCCTGCACGGTAGAGTTTTTCCGCGGTCTTAGCCAGTGCGACATCTTTAGCGCCCACCGTGCGCGCTTTTTGTGCAGCGTAGTAAACGCCGAGCGCTTTCATGTCGGTATCGCTTAAATTGGCAGCGAAGCCCTTCATGATCGCGTTGTCGCGCTGACCCGATTTGAAATGTGCCAGTTGACGCGCCGTGTACTGCCAGCTGAGCCCGGCCAGGTTGGGCTGCGTCGGCACCGTTGAATTGCCATCCACACCGTGGCAGCCTGCACAGGAGCCTGCGAGCGCTTGGCCCTTGGTGTAATCGGGGCTTTTGTCGGCTTGCGCAGCGGCTGGAACGGCAACGGCGGCGAACAAAACGGTGGCGGTGAGGGCGAGTAGTCGAGACAAAATCATGGCCTGAGTCCGAACCCGTACATACGGGCAACAAACGGTTTGAAACAGAAGAGCACTCAATTTACGCAACCCGCGCCGATTGAGCCGTTGACAACTTAAAATTATATCTTTCAGGTGTCGTCGTCAGAGGCCACAATTTATGGATACACCCCGCGTTCGGCGGCCCGCCTCGCAAAAGACATCAAAGGTCGGCAAACCGCCACCGCCCCCGGGCAAGATTGACCGCGTCCCGGCCTTTGCCGAGGCGCGCTTCGTCACGTCGGTCGTTGACATGGACGGTTTGCCGCCTATCTCCGGCGCGGAAATCGCCTTTGCCGGTCGTTCTAACGCCGGAAAGTCGAGCAGTATCAACAAGCTCGCCGGGCAGACACGTTTGGCCTACGCTAGCAAAATGCCCGGTCGAACGCGAGAGCTGAACTTCTTCTCGCTTCGGGCGGGCGGCTACTTGGTTGACTTGCCGGGTTACGGTTTTGCGCGCACGCCGCGCGATAAACAGCGCGTTTGGACCGGTGTGATCGAGCAGTATTTCCGCGAGCGGGAATGTTTGGCGGGCGTTGTATTGCTCATGGACGTTCGGCTTGCGCCGACCGAGCTTGATCTCCAGTTCGTGGCTTGGCTCAATCAAATCGCCGGAACGGCCGACCGCCCACCCGTGCTTTGGGTGCTCAACAAGACCGACAAGCTAACGCAAAGTGAGCGCATGAAAGCGCGAAACGCCTTCGCCGCGCAGATCGCCAACGTAGCCCGCGCCAACGATGTGATCGTGCTGTTTTCCGCGCACACCGGGCTCGGCATGAAGGAATGCGCGACCGTGCTTGAAGGTTGGTTGGGGCTCACTGCTGCGCCGACCGAAGTAGCTGAAGACACCGCACGTGGAGATGTCTCGGGGTAGCGCCCGGGCAATATGGCTCGATCACACCGAGACCTTTTTTTGACGCAGATTTCCGCAGATTGAGTGAGGATTACCGCAGATTTCTAGCGTTTCCGAATTTGCTCAATGAATCCGCGCGAATCGTTACTCAATCTGCGGAAATCTGCGTCAAAGACAGCGGCGATTTAGACGTTCATCCGTAAAGAACACGAATCCTAAAATACTTGCTTAAAGCCCTAATAAAAATGGCGCGTAACGCCAAAATAGTCGTTTTCGACAAATCGTCAAATACCGTGTAAACCAAATTAAATTTAGGTGTTTAGCGAAACTGCTATAAACCCAGTGTTGCGCTAAGCCTCCACGCGCCGATAGCCCAAAGCCTCAGCCAAGTGTGCCGTTGAGATTCGCGCCGCACCCGCAATGTCGGCAATGGTTCGAGCAACCCGCAAGACCCGGTGCTGGCCGCGCCCAGACAGCCCCATTCGATCAGACGCCTGGCGCAATAAGTTCTCGGTAGGCGTATCCAGCGCGCAATGCTCGTCCAACGCCGAACTCGTCAAATCAGCATTGGGCATGCCTTGCCGCGCAAGTTGTCGCTCACTTGCTTCGATGACTCGAGCGCGGACGACTGCCGACGATTCGCTCGCGACGGGCGTTCTGAGTGTTTGCGCCGACTGCGCGGCGACTTGCACTTGTAGATCGATTCGATCCAGCAGCGGCCGAGAAATGCGGCCCCGATAGCGCGAAATTTGATCCGGCGTACAGCGACATGGCCGCGCCGGAATGTTCGCGCCGGCGTAGCCATCCGGGCACGGATTCATCGCCGCGATCAAGGTGAAGTGGCTGGGAAAGGTGACTTGACGGGCGGCGCGAGAGATATTGATGTGCCGCGTTTCCAGAGGCTCGCGCAGCACCTCGAGCACCTTTCGATCGAACTCGGGCAATTCATCAAGAAACAAAATGCCGTGATGCGCGAGCGAAATTTCGCCCGGACGCGGGTCGCTACCGCCCCCAACCATGGCGACAGCGCTGGCCGTGTGGTGCGGCGAGCGTATGGGCCGTTGCCCAAATTGCTCGGCTTTGAATCGACCTACCAGCGAGAGCACGGCCGCACTATCAACCGACTCGCGCTCGGTGAGCGGCGGCAAGATGCCCGGCAAGCGATGCGCGAGCATGCTTTTGCCAGTGCCCGGCGGGCCGATCATGAGCAAACTGTGTCGCCCCGCAGCCGCAATTTCGAGCGCGCGCTTGGCTTGAGTTTGACCGCGCACGTCGCTCAAATCCGGGTAAGTGATGGGGGCGACGACCTCGGCCACGTCGGGCGAGGATAGCGGCGCGCGCCCGGCCGCGTGGGCGGCGACTTGCAGAAGCGTGTCAGCCGCGTAAACGCTGGCGTTGGGGGCCATGATGGCCTCGGTCGCGGACATTCTGGGGAGCACCAAGGAGCGCCCTGATTTCGTTGCCGCCAAAGCCATGGCCAGCGCGCCGCGAACGCTTCGCAGATCGCCGTTTAATCCCAGTTCGCCGCCGAATTCGAGTTCTGCCAAACGAGCGCTCGGCAGTTGCCCGCTCGCCGCCAATATCCCAATGGCAATGGGTAGGTCGAAACGCCCCGATTCTTTGGGCACGTCGGCGGGCGCCAAATTGACCGTCAGTTTCCGCGCCGGGAATTCAAAGCCCGCTGTTTGAATCGCCGCGCGCACCCGATCCCGACTTTCGCGCACTTCGGTATCGGGCAAGCCAACTAAGTTGAACGCCGGTAAGCCGTTGGCCAAATGAACTTCGACCGTGACGAGCTCGGCGTGGAGCCCAGACAAAGCGCGGCTGTAGGTGATAGCGAGTGACATGATTTCTGCGACGGAATTTAACTGATTAAATATACAGTAAGTTCCAGCCAAGGCGTTTTATGACGCAGATTACGCTGATTGCGCTAATTTCGCAGATGAGCGCAGATTCGCTGCGATTTCGCCACCATCGTTTGAAAAGTTGTGTCAATCTGCGAAATCAGCGTAATCTGCGCCTCAAATGGCAGCGCGTCCTCGCAATCAACGCTCGTCAAACAGTCAACGATTGAACCCTTGCCGACGTTTACTACGACACACCTACACTACCGCGCCATCTTGTGCGCCGCCGTTGCGGCGCAGCATTCGTCTGCTGATGCTTGCAGACCTAAGGAGTTGCTATGAATCGAGTCGAATTCTCCCGCTGGGCTTCACGCTCGTTATTGGCCGCACTCGCCGCCGTGGTTACGTTTTCGAGCCTGGCTTTTGCCGATGCGCCCGGTCGCGTAGGTCGCTTAGCTGAGTTTGCGGGTGATGTGCAAATCGCCAACAGTCGCGAAAGCTGGCAGCCAGTGCAGCGCAATTACCCGGTGACGGCGGGCGACAATTTGTGGGTGAGTGACGCCGGTCGTGCTGAGCTGGACGTGGGGCCGCTTCAGGTGTGGCTTTCGGGTGGTGCCAATGTGTATTTCGAGCGCTTTGACGATCACAATTTGATCGCGCGCTTGGGCAGTGGCTCGGTGGCTGTGCGGATTCGTCAATGGGAACCCAAAGACGCCATGCGGGTGATCACCGAGCACGGTGAAGTGTCGTTTGTGCAGCCCGGTTTGTATTTTGTGAGCGCTGGCGATGGCTATGCGCCGAGCGTGGTTCGCGCTCGTTCGGGGCAAGCTGAGCTCTACGCGGGTGGTCGTGTGCAGTGGATTAGCACCGCCGAGGCGGTGCTGTTTGACCAAGGTGGCGCGCGCTTTGATCGCGCCTATGGGAGCTACGGCAGCGGCGGTTTCGAAGGCTGGGTCGTGGCGCGTGATCGGCGCATCGATCGCTGGGAACAACGAAATCGCGGCAGCTTGAATCCGTGGATGATCGGCGTTCGGGATCTTGACGAGCACGGCTACTGGGAATCAAGCTACGAATACGGACGCATTTGGTATCCAAGCACGGTGAGCGTGGGCTGGGCACCGTATCGCAACGGTCGTTGGTCGTACGTGCAGCCGTGGGGTTGGACGTGGGTTGATGATGCGCCGTGGGGTTTTGCGCCGTTTCACTACGGCCGCTGGGTTCGCGTAGGCGGACGCTGGGCGTGGGTGCCGGGTCAATACGTCGGGCGGGCGGTGTACGCGCCAGCACTGGTGACATTTTTTGGTGGCAGCGGTTGGAGCGTGAGCGCCAGCGGTGGTCCGAGCTATTCGTGGGTGCCGCTCGGGTGGAATGAGCCATTTGTGCCTTGGTACACCTACAGCCCCAATTACTGGCGTCATGTGAATCGTCCGTACGTTCGAAACGTAGCGGAGGATCCGTGGCGTCCGCCAGCGTACGTGCACGCGAGCGTTCCAGGTGCGATCACGGCGGTGGCGGCGGCTACGTTTGTCGGCGGTCGTCACGTTGCACAAAATCAAATTCGTTTCGCCACCGAGCCCGACATGCGCAGCGCGCCGCCGGCTCGCATGGGTGACGTGGTTCCGCAATTTCGCTCGGGCAGCAGGGCGGTCGGTCGTCCGGTTGATCCAAATCCCATCGTGCGGTCGCGCGGCGAGGCGCAGCCCAATGTGCTCAATGTACCGCGTCCACAAGGCCCCGTTCAGGGCGTCTATCCGAGCCGCGAACGGAGCGCTGTTGGCGGTGTGGTTTCAAGCCCGGTCATCACGCCCGTGCAGCCCAACAGCAACGTGGCGGAGCCGCGGGTGTGGCGCGATCCGAATCCGATTGTGGCGCAGCCCGTCAATCCGCGAATTCAAGAAGTTCGACCCGGTGTCGTCGCGCCACCGCTGAGCACCGATAACCCCGGCGCACGCGGCGATCGAGCCGCGCCGGTGCAAAAGGATCGTCGTGAGCGCGCGCCGGTTTACGAACCCCGAAGCGATTTGGGTGTGCCCGGCGTGCAAAACTTTGCCGCCGCCGCGCCTGCGCCGCAACAAGCCAGCGCGTCGCCTGCTGTCAATCCGTTGGCGGCAGCGGCCGTGGGTGCGGTGGTGGTCGGCGGTGCGGCGATCGTTGCGTCGCAGCGTAGCGCAGCACCCGCAGTGGTGACACCCGCCGCGCCACAGAGGACCGCGACTGCGCCGTCAGTCAATGTCAACGCAGCCGCTGCCAGCGCCAACGCCGCAGCCCACGCACAGGCCGCTGCCGAGCGTCGGCAACAGCGCGCTGAGCGCGTGGCTCAGCTGCGCGCGGAAAACAGCGCGAGGCAGCAAGCCGCTGCCAACGCTGCCAACGCTGCCGTTGCTCAGCGAGCAGCGCCGCCTGTGACAACGGCCAATCTCAAGGCAGACGCAGCACCGCAAGCTCGTCAAACCAGAGTCCGCGATGATCGTGCTCGCGAGGGCGAACAGCAGCGCCACAAGATCAAAGAAAAAGCGCTTCGCGAAGGCTAGTCTTTAATGTCCCAGCTTTTTAGCGGAACGCCACGTAAAACAAGGCATCGACAAACGAACTTGCGATTCACGAAATTATAAATTGTGACGCTGTAGCCCATATTTCATATGGCGTTCAACGAAAAAGTTCGTTTACGAATTTTGTTACGCAACTAAACCAAATCGAATCAAGCCATCGGGACCGACTTCACGAGTCAAACGCCCAGCGCGCCAGCCGTGATTGACATGAGCCACGGCCTCGGCAATCGCAAAAAATAGCTGATGGTTGTCGAGCTTTCGACGAAACAGCGTTGGGATCAAATCAGCCGCCGTTTTTGGGCTCTCTGCCACAGCCGAATAGAGCTCGTTCATCCGATCTTCGTGATGCGTCTCCAGCGCCTCAACTCGCGCCTTAATCCCACGAAACGGCAAACCGTGTGACGGCAACACCAACGTGTCGTCTTCGCAGTACTTAAACGCCTGAAGCGAATTCACATATTCGCCCACCGGATCTGAAAGCGCGGTGACGGGCCACACATTCACATTGGTGGAAATTTTCGGCAACAACATATCGCCCGAAATGAGAAATCGGGCCTCTTCGCAGTAAAAGCTCAAATGCTCCGGCGTGTGACCATGACCGACAATCGCGCTCCACAATTTACCGCCGATTTCAATCGTGTCGCCGGGGAAAATTCGCTGGCAGGTTGTGGGGCGTGTCGGCACGCCGCCGCTGTAGGTGTTGCCGCGATTGGCGGTCACCTCGATTTGCTCTTCGGTTAAACCGTGCGAATGGAAAAACGCCGCAAGCGCTGATTTCTGATGCGCTCCGGTGCCGCCGGCCACCGCATGTGCAGTCACCAATTCGAGCAAACTCATCTCGGGAATGAGCGGACCTTCGTGCGTAGCAAAGCGCTCGGCCAACCACTGCGCATTGCCCAAATGATCCGGGTGATAGTGCGTGCAAATGATTCGGGTGAGCGGCTTGCCTTTCATGGTGCCCACAAAATGCTGCTCCCAAATCGCACGAGTGGCCTCAACGCCGAAACCGGTATCGACCACCGCCCAGCCCTCGCCCTCTTCGATCAACCAAAGATTGATGTGATCGAGCGCAAACGGCAGCGGCATACGAATCCAATGGATGCCGGGTGAGAGTTCAATGGACGCGCCAGCGGCGGGCGGCTCGGCGTAGGGGAAGTCGAGAGTCGTAGTCATGCGAGCGATGCTAGCGGAACTGTTTCGCACGGCGCGCTCGCGTGGCGCGTGAACTGAAACGCTGGCTCGTACAGTGGTTTACTTAAACGCTCGCCCCGCTAAACTTCGCGCATGACAGACGAACCCGCCCGCTCCGAGCACTTCTCCATCAGCGATCTGGCCGACGAATTCGCGCTCACACCGCGCGCGATTCGTTTCTACGAAGACCATGGCCTGCTGTCTCCCGCTCGTCGCGGCGCTCGTCGAATTTATTCGCAACGCGATCGGGTTCGCTTGAAATTGGTGCTGCGCGGTAAGCGACTTGGCATGAGCTTGGCCGAAATTGCAGAAATTTTGGATCTGTATGACGCCGACAAGAGCGAGCGCTCGCAGCTGGCGAAATTCATTGAGGTGTTGAGCTCACGCCGAATGCTCTTGGAGCAACAGCGCGAAGACATTGATGTTGTGCTCTCGGAAATTGACGCTATCACCAAAGACTGCAAGCGTCGATTAAAGAGCGCGCCCGCACCCAACGCGATAAAACCCTCTGAACCCACGTAGCTTAAGTGAGCCTGCCGTGATTAGCCCCATCAAAGCCGCCGAGGCGCTCGCCATTTTTAACGGTCAAGGCGCCATGCGAATGCTCGGCGCACGCGTCGTTGAAATCGCCGATGGCGTTGCCGAATTCGAACTCGATTTCCGAGATGAGTTGTCGCAGCAAGCGGGCTATTTTCACGCGGGCGTCGTCAGCACGTTGATCGACACGGCTGGCGGCTGCGCAGGATTCACGCGCATGCCCGAGGGCAGCGATGTATTGACCGTGGAGTTCAAAATCAATTTGCTCGCGCCGGCCAATGGCGAAAAAATCGTCGCGCGTGGCGAAGTCATCAAATCCGGTCGCACGCTGACGATCACCCAAGGCAAAGTGTTTGTCTACAAGGACGGCAAACCTACGCTGTGCGCGTTGATGCAGCAAACGCTGATCGCCGTCGCGAGAAAGTCGAATCCCGCATAGATATTACGGCATAAGATTTGCGTTTAACCGGCCCGTAAATTCGCCATCAATAATTGGCCTAAGTTGACGTTAACGTCAACTTGAGGGTTACAATTTGCATGATCGACGTTGGAGCTTTTCATGCAGTTTCCTCAATTGAAATTTAACCTAGGCGAAGACATTGACATGCTTCGCGACACGGTCGCATCGTTTGCTGCTGCCGAGATCGCGCCGCGCGCGGCCGACATTGACCGCAACAATCTGTTTCCCATGGACTTGTGGAAAAAGATGGGTGAACTGGGCATTTTGGGCATCACCGTGCCCGAAGAATTCGGTGGCGCAGGCATGGGCTACCTTGCGCATTGTGTGGCGATGGAGGAAATTTCTCGCGCTTCGGGTTCGGTCGGGCTCTCCTACGGCGCGCATTCGAATCTGTGCGTGAATCAGTTAAAGATCAACGGTAATGACGCGCAAAAGAAAAAGTATCTTCCGAAATTAATCTCCGGCGAACACGTTGGTGCGCTTGCCATGAGCGAACCTGGATCGGGCTCTGATGTCGTGTCGATGCGGCTTCGCGCTGATTTGAAGGGCGATCATTACGTCTTAAACGGCAACAAAATGTGGATCACCAACGGGCCCGATGCCGACACGCTCGTGGTGTACGCCAAGACCGATGTCAACCTTGGTTCACGCGGCATCACGGCCTTCATCATCGAAAAGGGCTTCAAAGGTTTTTCCACCGCGCAGAAACTCGACAAGCTCGGCATGCGCGGCTCAAACACCTGCGAGTTGGTGTTTCAAGATTGCGAAGTACCGGTTGAAAACGTGATGCGTGAACCGGGAAAGGGCGTCAACATTTTGATGAGCGGGCTCGACTTTGAGCGCGCCGTACTGGCGGGCGGCTCGGTGGGTTTGATGGCGGCCTGCCTGGATGTGGTGCTGCCCTACGTGCATGAGCGTAAGCAATTCAACATGCCCATTGGTGAGTTTCAATTGATGCAGGGCAAGTTGGCGGACATGTATTCGGTCTACTCTGCGGCGAGAGCGTATCTCTACGCCGTGGCGCAGGCCTGTGATCGCGGTGAAGTGACCCGCAAAGATGCCGCCGGCGTGATTTTGTATTGCGCGGAAAAGGCGACGTGGATGGCGGGCGAAGCGATTCAGGCGCTGGGTGGCAATGGCTATATCAATGAATATCCAACGGGACGGATTTGGCGCGATGCAAAGTTGTATGAAATTGGCGCCGGAACGAGTGAAATTCGGAGGATGTTGATTGGACGGGAGCTGTTTAACGAGACGAAGTAGTGGCGTCCTTCAAGTCGTCTACGAGTTCAATCTACGTTCTGATTTTTTGACGCAGATTTCCCGCAGATTTACACAGATTTATCTAGAGCAACTGACGAACATGCGCAATTTGAAAAAACCAGTCTGCGCTCATCTGCGGGAAATCTGCGAAATCTGCGTCAAAAAAACGTTTCGCACAGACTTGTGGCGGCGGGACCGGAGCGCAATCGCAGTTGTGATGGGCAGCATGCTTAGCGCGTCGACCGCCGCATAGAATCGTCTAATGAACTCGCTCGAACACCTTTTCGCAAACAATCGGCTTTGGGTCGATGGTGTCTTGCGCGATGACCCCGCATTTTTCGACAAACTAAAACACCAACAAAGCCCAGAGTATCTGTGGATTGGCTGCTCCGATTCACGCGTGCCGGCCAACCAAATTATCGGCCTTCCACCGGGTGAAATTTTCGTGCATCGCAACGTGGCAAACGTTGTGGTTCATACTGATTTGAATTGTTTATCCGTGCTTCATTTCGCCGTCGAAGTGCTCAAAGTAAAGCACGTCATTTTGTGCGGACACTACGGCTGCAGCGGTATCGCAGCCGCGCTGGATGGCGCGCGTTTGGGGCTTTCTGATAATTGGTTGCAACACGTTCGCGACACCGTAGAACATCATCGCGCAAGCCTCGATCAACTCGCGGATCGTGATTCGAAATTGCGTAAGTTGTGCGAATTACACGTTGCCGAGCAAGTCATGAATATTGCCCGCACGACCGTGGTTCGCGACGCGTGGACTCGCGGGCAACCGTTGTCGTTGCACGGCTGGATTTACGGTATCGAAGACGGCCATTTGCGAAGCCTTGGCCTTGAACTCGACGGCAGCGAAGACGTGGCCATCAAAATGCGCAAAGCGTTCGCCGCCATTGAAATGCGTGACGGCGAAGGGATTACGGCATGACACGAAACCATTGGATGATGTTGGGATTCTTTCTGGCGATTGTGGGGATGTTTGCTTTTGCCGTTGCCCCGCGCGTCGGAATGATTTTGGTGTGGCTCGGCGCGGTACTGGCTTGGTTTGGCATGGCCGTTGCGATTGAAAAGAAACCGTGGACACCGGGCGGAAAGCGAATGTTGCAAATTTTGCTCGGCGCGTCGGCGTTTGCTTTGGCGCTCACCGCGTCTCCGCTGTCGATTCGCGGGATTTTGGTGGCATCGATTGTGGGCGGCATCGCCGGCGCTTTTGCGTCACAATGGAGCCGCTGGCTTACGAAGGGGTAGTTTTGCCGCCGATTTCACGGATTACACAGATGAAAACAGAGCACTCAGAATCTACGATGCGTAATCGACTCGATGAAAATCTGTGTTCATCGGTGTAATCTGTGGCTAAAGTCGGTTGCCGTTTTGCGTAGCCACAGCGTTTGCTAATTTTTTGGAGAAAAACATGTCAGATTCAGTCGTCATTCTCAGCGCCGCACGCACGCCCATCGGCGGCCTGCTCGGTGATTTCGCATCGGTTCCGGCTTACACACTCGGAGCAACCGCGATTAAAGCAGCCGTCGAGCGCTCGGGTGTGAACGCCGACGAGATCGGCGAAACGATTTTCGGTTGCTGCTTGATGGCGGGGCAAGGTCAAGCCCCCGCGCGCCAAGCGGTGCTCGGTGCCGGATTGCCTCAAAGCGTGGGCGCGGTCACGCTGTCAAAAATGTGTGGTGCAGGTTTGAAATCGGCAATGATGGCCGCTGACATGTTGACCGCGGGCAGCCATGATTTCATGATCGCCGGCGGCATGGAGAGCATGACCAACGCGCCGCATTTGATGATGAATTCGCGCAAAGGCTATCGCTACGGCGCGGTCACTGCGTATGACCATATGGCGATGGACGGCTTAGAAGATGCCTATGATCGCGGCAAAGCAATGGGCGTGTTCGCTGAAAACTGCTCCGCGAAATACAACTTCACGCGCGAAGATCAAGATGCGTTCGCGATTGCGTCAACGCAGCGCGCGCTCGCGGCGAACAAAGATGGCAGCTTCGATTGGGAAATCGCACCGGTCACTATCGCTGGCAAAGCGGGCGACACGGTCATCAAAAACGATGAGCAACCGTTCAAAGCGAAGCTCGACAAAATTCCTTCGCTGAAACCTGCGTTCAAGAAAGACGGCACGATCACCGCGGCGAACGCTTCATCGATTTCCGACGGCGCAGCGGCCCTGGTGATGACGCGCGAATCGGTCGCGAAGGCAAAAGGCTTGAAACCCATCGCCCGCGTGGTTGCGCACAGCACCCACGCCCACGCGCCCGAATGGTTCACCACCGCGCCTGTCGGCGCGATTGAAAAAGTGCTGAAGAAAGCCGGTTGGAAAGCAGCCGATGTGGATTTGTGGGAAGTCAACGAAGCCTTCGCCTCGGTCACCATGGCCGCGATGAAGGAATACAACTTGCCGCATGACAAGGTCAACATTCACGGCGGCGCGTGTGCGCTTGGTCATCCCATTGGCGCATCCGGCGCGCGCATTTTGGTCACACTCATCGGCGCACTGAAAAAAACCGGCGGCAAGAAAGGCGTTGCGACGCTCTGTATCGGTGGCGGTGAAGCGGTGGCGATGGCCATTGAGATGGTTTAACAAACTGTAGGAGCGGTTTTACCGCGATCAACGTCACGCAAGGTCTATCGCGGTGGAACCGCTCCTACAAAAAGCATACAAAATCATGGCAAAAACAGCACTCATCCTCGGCGGTAATCGCGGCCTCGGTCTTGAATTTGTAAAGCAATACGCGAGTGACGGCTATGACGTGATCGCCACGTCGCGGCGTCCGGCGGAGGCTGCGGAATTGCGTCGCCTCGGCGTACAAATTGAAGCGCTTGATACGTCGACGGCGTCGTCCATCGAAGCGCTCTCGAAAAAACTTGCCGGCGAATCGATCGACGTGATGATTTGCAACGCGGGCGTGTACGGCCCCCGCAACGATCAGCTCACCGATATGCATTCGGAGGATTTCGATCTGGTGATGCGCACCAATGTGCTCGGGCCACTGCGGCTCACACTGGCGTTTGCAGACAACGTAGCAAAGGCACGTGGCGTGATGGCGTTTCTCTCATCGCGCATGGGCTCCATTGGCACGATGAGCTCGAGCTCGGGGATCGCCTATCGGGCGAGTAAAGCGGCGCTCAACGCCGTGGTGAAAGCCGCGTCGTTGGAGCTTGGCAAACGCGGTGTTCGCGTCGTGTCGCTGCATCCGGGTTGGGTACGCACTGACATGGGCGGGCCGTCGGCCACACTCACCCCGACCGAGAGCGTGGCGGGCATGCGGCATGTCATTGATAACGCCAGCGACCTGCACGGCGGCTTCTACGACAACACCGGTGCGTCGATTCCTTGGTAATGATCTTGAAGTGCCAACTTTTCGCCGGTATGCCTTATGAAATAAGGGGCTCATACGTTTTTTTATGTTTTTTGAATAGTGCAAATAATTTGATAGAGGCCTTATTTCGCGAGGCGATCAGCAGAAAAGTTGGCTTCTCTTTTCGCTCGGTTAATTATTCAAGCGCCCCAGCATGAAAACAGCCGCGGAATTGATCGCCCAGGCCGAGCGGGAAATTGTCTCCGTTACGCCCGAGGCCGTTCGAGCCGCGATGGATGACCCGAACACCGCCATCATCGACATCCGCGATGTACGCGAACTCTGGCGCGAAGGAAAAATTCCCGGCGCTTTTCATGCACCGCGCGGCATGAACGAGTTTTGGATCGACCCGAGCTGCGAGTATCACAAACCTATTTTTTCGAGCGGTAAACGCTTCATCATTTACTGTGCAGGCGCGTGGCGCTCAGCGCTTGAAGCCAAGATGTTTCAAGACATGGGTTTGACCAATGTGGCGCACATGGCGGGTGGATTTTCAGAGTGGAAAGCGGCTGGGCTGCCAGTGGAGCCGGTGGAGCGAGCGCCGTCCAAATGAAAACCTTTCGACGCAGATTTGCGCTGATTCGAGGCGGATTACCGCAGATTTTTTCCAATAGCGACCAAGCTGTATCTGTCCGCGTCAATCTGCGTTTAAATCTGCGCCAATCGGCGTCTAAAAATCAATCGTGACATCGATGAAAGCCAACTTCGATCAACTCATCGCCACACTGCCTCGCGCACCGAGCGAGGCATGGCCCGCTGGTGTGCCGTTCGTAGACGCTCTGTCGCACGGCACGATGAGCGTCGAAGTATTTGCGCCCAATGAACTCGATCGACAGTCGCCGCATGCGCAAGACGAGCTCTACTTCATTGGGCGCGGCAGTGGCACGTTGACCATCGATGGCGTGGCGCACGACTGCAAAGCTGGGGATGCGTTGTTTGTGCGCGCCGGACGAGCGCATCGATTCACTAATTTCAGCAAAGATTTTGCAACCTGGGTCGTTTTTTGGGGGCCGAAAGGCGGAGAGAAATAGATGCTGCTCACTGAAGACCAACGCATGGTGCGCGACAGTGTTCGCGCCTATGTGCAAGAACAAATCGCACCCAAAGCGGCGGCGTGGGATAAGGCTCACACGTTTCCTGCAAGCGAACTAAAGGGGCTCGCTGAACTGGGTTGCTACGGCGTTGCGGTGCCCGATCAATACGGTGGCGCGGGCATGGATTACATCTCGCTCGCGATCATCCTTGAAGAAATTGCGGCGGGTGATGGCGGCACGTCAACGATCATTTCGGTGAACAACTGCCCCGTGTGTTCGATCATGATGACCTGGGCGAATGAGTCGCAAAAGCAAGAGTTTCTCGTGCCGCTCGCGAAAGGCGAAATGCTCGGTGCGTTCTGCTTGACCGAGCCGCATGTGGGCTCAGAAGCAGGTGGCTTAAAGACCTTCGCCCGCAAAGACGGTGATCACTACGTGTTGAACGGCGTAAAGCAATTCATCACCTCGGGCAAACATGCCGATATCGCCATCGTGATGGCGGTGACCGATAAAGACGCCGGCAAAAAAGGCATTTCTGCTTTCATTGTCCCCACGAAAACGAAGGGCTACACCGTTGCCCGCATCGAAGAGAAGCTCGGCCAGCATTCAAGCGACACTGCACAGATTTTGTTTGAAGATTGCCGCATCCCCGCGACGATGTTGTTGGGCCAAGAAGGTCAGGGTTTGAAAATCGCCCTTTCGGGCTTGGAAGGCGGACGCATTGGCATCGCCGCCCAAGCCGTCGGCATGGCGCGCGCCGCGTTCGAGGCTGCGCACACCTACGCAAAGGAGCGCGTCGCCTTCGGTCAACCGATCTTCGAACACCAAGCCGTGCAATTTCGCTTAGCCGATATGGCCATGCAAATAGAAGCCGCGAGACAGCTCATCCACCACGCCGCCGCAATGAAAGATGCGGGCGTGCCGTGCCTAACGCAAGCTGCGATGGCAAAACTCTTCGCCAGCGAAATGGCCGAACGGGTCTGCAGCGATGCCATCCAGATTCACGGCGGTTACGGTTACGTCACCGATTTTCCCGTCGAGCGAATCTATCGCGACGTACGGGTGTGCCAAATCTACGAAGGCACGAGCGATATTCAACGCATTTTGATCGGGCGTGGATTGGCGAGTGGTGCGTATGCAGGACACTAAATTTTTGCCACAGATTTCACAGATTTCACGGATTTTTGATTGGACGTGAGTAGTGGAGTGACGCGTCGACAAAAATACTGTTTTCAATCGGTGTTCATCTGTGAAATCCGTGGCAAAAAGTTCTGTGGCAAAAACTAAAGGCGTTTAATGACCCATCCCATCCATTTCTACTTCGATTTCTCCTCCCCCTACGGCTATCTGGCCGCAGAGCAAATCGAAGCGCTCGGCAAACGCGCGAACCGCGAAGTCATTTGGCATCCGATTTTGCTCGGCGTGATTTTCAAAGCCACAGGCGGACAACCGTTGACCACGACGCCGTTCAAAGGCGATTACTCACTGAATGATTTCAAGCGCAGTGCCGCGTTTTACGGTCTGGCCTACAACCCGCCGACGATCTTTCCGATTGCCACGCAAAACACTTGCCGTGCCGTGCTGTGGGAACAAAAACAGAGCGCTGAGAAAGCGGCGCAGCTTGCACTCGCACTCTATCGCGGGTTCTTCGTGCAGGATCGTGACATCGGAAAACTTGATGTGATCGCAGACATCGCCACTGCGCAAGGTTTAGATGCCAACGCCCTAATTGCTGCTATTCAAACCGACGAAATCAAAAACGAGTTGAAGGCCAACGTTGAGGCCGCCATCGCTCAAAAGATTTTTGGCTCGCCGTTTTTTATTGTTGATGGCGAGCAGTTCTGGGGGGCGGATCGTTTGCCAATGCTTGAAAAATGGGTGACGCAGGGCGCGTGGAAATACTAGTCAAATTCAATGCCCCGTTCGCAGTGGGTTCGTCGTCAACACCCCGTTCGTGCGTCAGTACACGGTTCGTGCGCCAATACACCGCTCGTGCGCCAATACCCTTTTCGTGCGTCAATACACCGTTCGTGGTGAGCTTGTCGAACCATGAACGCGCGAAAAGAACGAATGAGGATTACAGAGTAAATCGATGTCCAAAATAGAAAGCAAACTCAACCCTCGCGACGCCAACGCGATCGCGTCACGCGAAGCGATGCAATTGCTCGTCGATGATCTAAATGCGAAACACGCCGCTGTTGCGCTCGGCGGCGGCGAGGTCACGCGCGCGAAACACGTCGCACGCGGAAAGCTTTTGCCGCGCGACCGCGTGCAAGGTTTGCTCGATGTTGGTTCGCCTTTTCTCGAACTGTCACCACTCGCTGCGTACGATCTCTACGACAACGCTGCGCCCGGTGCGGGCATCATCACTGGCATCGGCCGGGTAAGCGGCCGCGAATGCATGATCGTCGCCAACGATGCAACGGTTAAAGGCGGCACTTATTTCCCGATGACGGTGAAGAAGCATTTGCGCGCACAAGAAATTGCGCAGCAAAATCGTCTGCCGTGCATCTATCTAGTTGATTCCGGCGGTGCAAATTTGCCGAACCAAGACGAAGTGTTCCCAGACCGCGATCACTTCGGGCGAATCTTTTTCAATCAAGCGAACATGAGTGCGCAGGGCATTGCGCAGATTGCAGCGGTGATGGGTTCATGCACAGCGGGCGGCGCGTACGTGCCGGCGATGAGCGATGAATCGATCATCGTGAAGGATCAAGGTACGATTTTTCTCGCCGGTCCGCCGCTGGTGAAAGCAGCCACTGGCGAAGTTGTCAGTGCGGAAGACTTGGGCGGTGGCGATGTGCACACGCGGCTCTCAGGCGTCGTCGATCATCTTGCGCAAAACGACTCGCATGCACTTGGCATCGCGCGCAGCGTCGTTGCCAACTTAGGTGCAAATCAGCGCGCAGAGATTGCGACCGTCGCATCACGAGCACCGCTCTACGACGCGAAAGAGCTCTACAGCATCATCCCGACCGACACCCGGAAACCGTTCGACATTCGCGAAGTCATCGCCCGTATCGTCGACGGCAGCGATTTCGACGAATTCAAAGCGCGCTACGGCACGACACTCGTTTGCGGCTTTGCGCACATCGAAGGCATGCCCGTCGGCATCGTCGCCAACAACGGCGTGCTGTTCAGCGAGTCTGCATTAAAAGGCGCGCACTTCATCGAACTCTGCTGTCAGCGAAAAATTCCGCTTGTGTTCTTGCAGAACATTACCGGCTTTATGGTGGGTCGTAAGTACGAAAACGAAGGCATCGCGCGAAACGGCGCGAAAATGGTGACTGCGGTCGCCTGTGCAAACGTACCGAAGTACACGGTCATCATCGGCGGCAGCTTTGGCGCAGGTAATTACGGCATGTGCGGTCGCGCGTACTCACCTCGATTCCTTTGGATGTGGCCGAATGCGAGGATCAGCGTGATGGGCGGCGAGCAAGCGGCGAGCGTACTCGCAACGGTGAAGCGCGACGGCATCGAAGCCAAAAAAGGCACGTGGACGAAGGACGAAGAGGAAGCATTCAAGCAACCGATTCGCGAGCAGTACGAGCACGAGGGTCATCCTTACTACGCCACCGCGCGATTGTGGGACGATGGTGTGATCGATCCGGCTGATACGCGTCGCGTTTTGGCATTGGGTTTAGCTGCGAGCTTGAATGCGCCGATTGAAGAGACGAAGTTTGGCGTGTTTAGGATGTAATGATGCAAACAATAAAAATTGAGCGCGACGAGCGTGGCGTCGCCTTGGTGGTTTTCAATCGCCCTGATGTACACAACGCTTTCGACGAGGTGATGATTCGTGAAGTGATCCAAACGTTTGCTGATTTGGGCAAAGATGAATCGGTACGTGTGATCATTTTGGGCGCAGAGGGAAAGAGCTTTTGCGCCGGTGCGGATCTCAATTGGATGAAGCGTGCCGCCGAATTCGATGAAGACCAAAATCGCGAAGATGCGGGTGAACTTGCGTTGATGTTGAACGCAATCTATGCGTGCCCAAAGCCGGTCATTGCGCGCGTTCAGGGCAATGCATTCGGCGGTGGCGTGGGCGTGGTCGCAGCAGCAGATATTGCGATCGGCGTGAGCGACGCGGTGTTCTCGCTATCGGAAGTAAAGCTTGGCATTATTCCCGCCGTGATTTCGCCCTACGTAATTGAAGCGATTGGCGCACGCTACGCGCGCCGCTACTTTGCCACGGCCGAGCGCATGAGCGCATCGGAAGCGTACCGAATTGGGTTGCTGCACGACCTAGCGGCAAGCGTTGACGCGATGGATGAAATGATCGCAACGCTCTGCAACGCGTTGCTGGCCAACGGCCCGAAAGCCATGCAAGCCGCGAAAACCCTCATTCAAGCGGTATCGCAAAAATCTATCGATGACGAATTGATGGAAGAGACAGTCGAGCGCATTGCGCAGATTCGGTCGACTGAGGAAGCGAAGGAAGGGATTGGGGCGTTTCTGTCGAAGCGGAAGCCTAGTTGGGTGAGGGAGTGATTTTTTGACGCAGATTTCCGCAGATTCGAGACGGATTAACGCAGATTCTGATTTGACCGAGCTCATTATTGGTGCTGCCTACGCAGTTCATAACGAGTTGAAATCTGGTTTCCTTGAAGTCGTTTATCGGAGAGCGCTCGCGATTGAGTTAACGCACCGTTCTTTGTCGGCAGTCGTTGAGGCGCCGCTTGCCGTGTTCTACAAAGGTACTAACGTTGGAGACTATCGAGCAGATCTTTTGGTTGAGAGTCGAATAGTTGTTGAAGTAAAAGCCGTCGATTCGCTGGTGCCGATGCATGAACAACAGTTATTGCACTATCTGTATGCGACTGGCAAATCGATAGGGTTGCTCATTAACTTTGGCCGAAGTGTTAGTGTGAAGCGAAAAATTGTTTCGAGTAATCTGCGGCAATCCGTCTGAAAATCTGCGGAAATCTGCGTCAAAAGAGCGCGTCAGAATATGTTCCAAAAAATCCTAATAGCCAATCGCGGTGAAATCGCCGTCCGTGTAGCGCGTACTGCCCGTCGCATGGGCATTCAAACGGTTGCGATTTACTCCGATGCGGATCGCGATGCCATGCATGTGGCGATGTGCGATGAAGCGCACTACGTCGGTGGTGCTGCGCCGAAAGATTCCTATCTGCGCGGCGACAAGATTCTTGAAATCGCGAAACAAACGGGCGCGCAGGCCATTCATCCGGGCTACGGTTTTCTGTCTGAGAACGAAGACTTTGCGCGCAAGTGTGCGGCAGCCGGTGTTGTGTTCATCGGCCCCCCACCGGATGCGATTGAAGCGATGGGGCTCAAATCTGAATCAAAGCGATTAATGGAAAAAGCCGGCGTGCCTTTGGTGCCCGGCTATCACGGCGTCGATCAAGCTGAAGCCTTGCTCGCGCGCGAGGCCGAGCGTATCGGCTTTCCAGTGCTCATCAAAGCCAGTGCGGGCGGCGGTGGCAAGGGCATGAAAGTGGCGAACAGTGCCGCCGAGTTTTCGCAAGCGCTCGCGTCCGCAAAGCGCGAAGCGAAGAATTCGTTTGGTGACGACAACGTGTTGATCGAGCGCTATTTGCAGCGCTCGCGCCACATCGAAATTCAAGTGTTTGGCGACACACTCGGCAATTGCGTTTATTTGTTTGAGCGCGATTGCTCATTGCAACGTCGACATCAGAAAGTCATCGAAGAGGCGCCTGCGCCAAACATGACGCCAGAACGACGTAAGCAAATGGGCGAAGCGGCTGTGGCCGCTGCGAAGGCTGTGAATTACGTCGGCGCTGGCACCGTTGAATTCATCGCCGAACACGATTTCGCTGAGTCGGGTCGTTTCTATTTCATGGAAATGAATACGCGATTGCAGGTTGAGCATCCTGTGACAGAAATGATTACCAGCACCGACTTGGTGGAATGGCAACTGCGCGTGGCCAGTGGTGAGCGTTTGCCTAAATTGCAAAACCAACTCAGCATCAACGGCCACGCCTTTGAAGCCCGTGTTTACGCTGAAAATCCACGCAATCAGTTTCTGCCCGCAACCGGCACGATTGAAAAGCTACGCACCCCAAAGGCGGGCGAGCACGTTCGCATCGACACGGGCGTGCGTGAGGGCGACGCCATCACGCCGAACTACGATCCGATGATCGCCAAGCTCATTGTGCACGGCGAAAACCGCGCTCAGGCGTTGCAGCGTTTGGCGCTCGCGTTGGATGACTATGCGGTGGTCGGTTTCTCCAACAACGTCGAATTTTTACAGCGCGTCGCACGGCATCCGTCGTTTGCTGCCGCTGAAATTGATACTGGTTTCATTCCGCGACATACTGATGCGCTGTTGCCGCCATTACCCGCGCCCACCGATGTTGCGCTCGCCGCTTGTGCATTGGTGGAGCTCAACGCCGTGCAATTAGCCCAACGAAACGACGCATCGCCGTGGGCACGCGCCGATGGTTTTTGGCTCGGGCAAACTGAAAGCGCGATCAACTTTTCGTACTCGCAAGGAGATACGAAGTACCAAGTTGGCGTGATCCCACGCGGCGCGGGATACTTGATTCATTTGCCGAGCGGCACGCACTGTGCTGCTGCAAAATTTGATGATGAACGGATCGCCATTACGCTTGGCGAGACGCAAGGCAACGTACAAGTGTTGCGCCACGGCCTCCACCGCGTGGTGTTGATGCAAGGCGCGCGCTTTGAATTCGACGCGATCGATCCCTACGCGCCACCGGAATCGGAGGACAGTCATGGCGGCCACCTGACCGCGCCAATGCCTGGCTCCGTCGTGAGCGTGCTCGTTAAACCGGGCGACACGGTTACCAAGGGCCAAGCGCTGATCGTGATGGAGGCGATGAAGATGGAGCACACCATCGTTGCGCCGTTTGCTGGCAAGGTTGAGGCGGTCTATTTCGCTGCGAAGGAACAGGTCAAAGAAGGCGCGGAGCTCGTCGCGTTGGAAACGTTGTAGGAGCGGCTCGCCGCGAATCGTATGAATAAGGAACCCGTCTCCATCGTCGTCCAATCCACCGGCATCGATGTGGTGCCCGCAATCATCCAAGCGCTCAAGCGACTGAAGCCCGATTGGCATTATGGCGCTTGGCCTTGTGAAATAAGGGCTGACTACGCGATCGTATGGAAACCGCCTAGTGAGCTTTTCGAGCGCAATCCCTTATTGAAAGCGGCGATCAACTACGGCGCTGGGGTTGATGCGATTTTGTCGATGGAGTCCGTGCCTGCGCACATCCCCATCATCCGTTTGGAAGACGCAGGCATGGCGCAGCAGATGGCTGAATACGCGCTCTACGGCGTGATTCATCATCACCGGCACATGCAGATTTACAACGCCCAGCAACGTGATCGCGTTTGGCTGCAACACGAAGACCGAGCCAATTTGCAGCGACCCGTTGTCGGTGTGATGGGGCTCGGCGAAATGGGCGGGCACGTTGCCGCAAAGATCGCCGCGTTTGGCTACGAAGTGCGCGGCTGGTCGAAATCGAAGCGCGCCGTTGAGGGCGTGCAATGTTTCGCAGGCAGCGAGCAATTTTCAGAATTTTTAAGCGCAACCCATGTGTTGGTGTGCATGTTGCCACTGACCGAATCGACGCGCGGCCTCGTCGGCGCTAAAACACTCGCGGCGCTTCCGCACGGATCGTTTCTAATCAATGCGGGCCGTGGCGACCATATGATCGAAGCCGATGTGCTCGCCGCGCTTCAATCGGGTCAACTCGCAGGCGCGCTGCTTGATGTGTTCGCTCCCGAGCCCCTGCCGCAAGACAATGCGCTCTGGTCGCACCCCAACGTGATCGTGACACCGCACATCGCCGCCACCACACCAATTCGCGAAGCCTGCGCGCAAATCGTCGATAAGATTGAGCGCATGGAGCGCGGTGAGCTTGTGAGTGGGGTTGTGGATCGCAGTGTTGGTTACTGATTCCCTTGACTAAATTTTCATCATGGTTCGGCAAGTACAGCACGAACGGAACACACGAATGAACTACCCCAAACACGTCCAGATCGTCGAAGTCGGCCCGCGTGACGGCTTACAAAATGAGAAGCAAGAGATTCCCGCGAGCGTGAAGATCGAGCTCATCAATAAGCTATCAGCCGCTGGTTTTCATAACGTTGAGTCCGGCTCATTCGTGTCGCCCAAGTGGGTGCCCCAAATGGCCACAAGCGCGGATGTCTTCGCGGGCATCGCGCGAAAACCCGGCGTGATTTATTCGGCGCTTACGCCGAATATGAAAGGCTTCGAAGGCGCTCTGGCGGCTGGCGCACATGAGGTCGTGATCTTTGGCGCGGCGTCGGAAGCTTTTTCACAAAAGAACATCAATTGCTCAATTGCAGAGAGCATCGAGCGATTTCGTCCCGTGGCGGCGGCGGCCAAAGCCAACAACATTCGCGTCCGAGCCGCGATATCCTGCGCCTATGGTTGTCCGTATCAGGGCGAGGTGTCGATTGCCTCGGTCATCGACTGTCTGGAGCGCTTTGCGGAGATGGGTTGCGAAGACATTGGCATCGCCGACACCATCGGTGTGGGCACGCCAGCGCTCGTCTACGAAACACTGAGCGCGGCCGCGAAAGCTTTTCCTGTCGAGAAAATTTCAGGGCACTATCACGACACCTATGGCATGGCGTGCGCCAACGTGTTGGCAAGCCTTGAGGTGGGTGTAGCCACGTTTGACACCTCGGTCGCCGGTCTGGGTGGCTGCCCATACGCCAAAGGCGCCACAGGCAACGTCGCCACAGAGGACGTGCTCTACATGTTGCACGGCATGGGCATCACCACGGGCATCGATCTAGATGCGGTGTGCGAAGCCGGTCAATTTATTTCGCAAGCGCTCGGAAGAGCGCCTCACTCGCGAGTCAATCGCGCACTTGCCGCCAAGCGAGCCGGGTAGCCTCTCTCTAGGCTTTTTTAGTTCGCGCTGCGCGGGCTGTTTTGGCGCGCGAGCTGCCAGTGAAGCCTTTGGCTTGCGCAAATACTGCGCCGAGCTCAGCGATCTCATGCTTGCGCGCGGATGTCTTTCGATAGACCAGCGCAATCGTGCGCGCCGGTCCACGCGGTGTAAAGCGGCGCGCCAACAAACTCGTGCCAGATAGCACGCCACCCGCGATAGCCAGCTCGGGCAGTAACGTGTTTCCCAGGCCACTTTCGACCATATGAGTGAGCGTAATCAGGCTCGTTGCGGAAAACGACTGACTGGCTGAGCGCGAATCTTTGATGGCGCAAGCGGCGATGGCGTGCTCGCGCAAGCAATGCCCGTCTTCGAGCAGAAGCAGTTTGTCAGGATCAATTTTTTCGATGGGTAGCGGTGCGCTAGCAGTCCCCAATTTGCTATCAGCGGTGACGAACAGAAATTCATCATCGAAGAGCGGCATGGTTTCGAGCGGCGCGGGCAAGTCGTAGGGCAACGCGATCAGCGCCGCATCGAGCTGGCTGGCAAGTAGCCTTTCGACGCAGAGCCCTGTGAGATCTTCGCGCAGCAATAGGCGCAGCTTTGGATATTGAACACGCAGCGTTGCCAGTGACTTGGGCAGCGCAAACGGCGCAATCGTGGGAATCACACCGAGCCGAAACGTTCCTGTGAGCGGATGCCGGGATGACGCACAAAGCTCTAACAAGTCATTAGCGTGCGCCACCAATTCCCGGCCGCGCGCCACGACGGCGTCGCCGATCGGCGTGAAGGCGACGTGCCTACGATCGCGCTCCACCAGAGTGACGTCCAGCGTAGATTCCAAATCACGAAGACTCGCCGAGAGCGTACTTTGCGTGACGAAGCTTTTTTCAGCAGCGCGCCCGAAGTGACGCTCGTCATCGAGTGCGATGAGGTAGCGCAGTTGCTGCAGTGACGGAAGGGCTGCCATAGCGTTCGCAAAAAACGATTACAAAACCCATAGTAATCGGTTTCACAACTCAACACAAAAGCTCAATCAAGCCGACGCATCTCGCCGTTCTTAAAGACATGAAATCGATCGTCTGGCAGCGCCATCTTTTTGAGCGCTATGGCTAAATCTTTGGGCGGTTGATCGAGCGCTTCATCGGTCAATCGCCACGTGCCCCAGTGCACCGACAGCGCTTGCTTCGCGCCGAGGTCGGTGAAGATTTGCACGCTCTCGTCGGGATTTACATGCTGCGCTTTCATAAACCAACGGGGTTCATAAGCGCCGATGGGAATGGCCGCCCAATCGAAACCACCGGGGAATTTCGCAGCAATGTCTTTAAAGTCCTTCGAATAACCGGTGTCGCCGGTGTAGATGAACCGCCACGGCTGCGTTTGCGGCGCATTGATCACCGGGGTCTGATCTTCAATTACGATCCCACCCCACAGCGAGCGATTGGTGTCGCTCAAGCTGCGTTTGCTCCAATGCTGTGCCGGTGTGAACGTGTAGCTGATGTGGCCATAGCGCACCACATCCCACCAATCAAGCGCTCGTACGTTATCAACGCCTTGCTCATCAAACCACGCTTTGAGCCCGAGCGGAACGATGTACTTCGCGTTCGGAAAACGTCCCTTGAACTGTTGAATCGTGCCCAAATCCAAATGATCGTAATGATTGTGCGAAACAAACACCACGTCTATGTCGGGCAGCTCATCGATGGTCAACATGAAGGGCACCTGCCGTTTCGGGCCGGCGAATTGCACAGGTGCGGTGCGCTCCGAAAACACCGGATCAGTGATGATGTTCACGCCACCGGTTTGGACGAGCACCGTGGCATGCCCAAGCCACGTAATAGTGCGCTCAGTACGATTGCTTTTTAAAAACGCCACATCGGGTTTGACGCTGGGCAGGAACGATTGCCAGCCACCTTCAGGTGTTGGCGCGACGCCGTTACTCAGCCGCTCCCACTGCCACTTCCAAAAATTCTGGTTGGTTTCGTGCGGATAGTTGTTTTTGAAACCGTCAGGCGTGTGATGGGGCTTTGCGGCGTTGTAATTAGCGTTCACGGATTGACTCGCGTACAGTGCGCTCACGCCAGCGCTCACAACGAAGGCCAGTGCGAGGAGCTTGAGTAGAAACTTCATCACCCGCATTTTGCGACCATTGCCCGGCGATCAAGAGGGCGTTAAGGAGACGCTGATTAAATCCACACCGCGCAGCGCGCCTTGTTTTGGGATGAAATACGAGCCGAAAAACGCAGTAAAAGCGGGCTATTACGAGAATTTTCGGCGAAGTAGTTCGCCCAAAACAAGGATGCGATGCCGGAGGGGATTTGATCAGCGTCTCCTTAACCCAGCGCCTGTGGCTGCGGTGGTCGCGCGGTGGCGATGAGGGGGCGAGGTTGTTTTTTTGACACAGATTTCACAGATTTAACGCAGATGAACACAGATTTTTTTGGAGCTGGCTGTGGAAAATCTGCGCCAATCTACGAAGTCTGCGAAATCTGCGTCAAAGAAATACTGGCCTGGCAACGATCACTCGCTACCTGTGGGCGACGACTTGGCGCGGCCGAGTCCTCGCCCAAACCCAACTTAGCCGAGCTTGGCCTTCACCTTGGCCGACACGGCTTGCATATCCGCTTTTCCCGCTAGCTGCGGCTTGATGATCGCCATGATTTTGCCCATGGCTGCGTTGCCGGTGACGCCGCTGGCAGCGACTTCGGCTACCGCGGCGGTGAGCACTGCGTCGATTTCAGCGTCATTCATTTGCGCTGGCATGTAGCCGAGCAGCACTTTGAGTTCAGCTTCTTCTTTTTCGACCAAATCCAGGCGGTTGCCGGCGGTGAACTGAGCAATCGATTCGCGACGCTGCTTGATCGACTTTTCGACAATGGCGGTAACGTCGGTGTCGGTCAGCACGATGCGCTCATCGACTTCGCGTTGCTTGAGGGCGGCGAGAAGTCCGCGAATGGTGAGCAGTTTGCCGCTGTCGCCCGCTTTCATCGCGGTCTTCATGTCGGCGGTGATGGTGTCTTTGAGTGACATACGGGCTCCAGAATTTTGATGGGCAATGGGGCGTAAAAATGACAGCGGCTCCCGAAGGAGCCGCAATGTCTGCCGAAAGCTCGGCGCTACTCAGCTAAAACTTCTTAGTACATCTTCGGGGGCAATTGCATGCTGCGAATGCGCTTGTAATGGCGCTTGCAGGCGGCTGCATGTTTACGCTTGCGCTCGGTGGTTGGCTTTTCATAAGCTTCACGGGCGCGCAGGTCGGTCAACAGACCGGTCTTTTCAATGGCTCGCTTGAAGCGGCGCATTGCCACTTCAAAAGGTTCGTTTTCGCGTACTTTAATAATCATGTGCGGTGTGTGCCTTGGATGAATTGCAGCGCGAGATCGTTAGATGTGCGCCGCTGTTTTCGCTGAGTAGCCCGATAATATAGCCCGAAATGACTAATCTTTCAACCCCATCCCCGCCTTTAGTGCTCGGAATCGAGTCGTCTTGTGACGAAACGGGTGTGGCGCTGTTTGACGCAGGAACTGGGAAGGTCGTTGCCGAGGCGCTGCACTCGCAGATTGCCCGACACGCCCCGTACGGCGGCGTAGTGCCCGAATTGGCAAGCCGGGACCATATCACCTACGGCCTGAGACTGGTCGATGACGTGTTGCGAACAACTGGTTTTTCAAGCGGTTTACTGAAAGCGGTCGCTTACACACAAGGTCCCGGTTTGGCGGGCGCGCTGCTCGTTGGCGCGCAGTTGGCGGCGAGCTTGGCTTACGCCTGGGGCAAGCCGCTGATCGGCGTTCACCATATGGAAGGTCATTTGCTCTCGCCGCTGTTGGCCGATCCCGCGCCGACCTTTCCGTTCGTGGCGCTCCTTGTGTCGGGCGGACACACGCAATTGATGCGCGTGGATGGGGTTGGACGCTACGACATGCTCGGCGACACCATTGACGACGCCGCGGGAGAAGCCTTTGACAAATCCGCGAAACTGCTTGGTTTGGCCTATCCAGGCGGTCCGCTGCTGGCGAAACTGGCCGAGGGCGGCGATCCCAAGGCGTTTGCGATTCCGCGACCGCTGCTGCACTCGGGCGATTTGAACTTCAGTTTTGCTGGGCTCAAAACGGCGGTTGCTAACGAAGTTCGGCGTCTCACGGGAACGCAGTTGCCTGCGCGAGGCGCAGTGGCCTCGGCGCAACCGACATTGCCGGAGGATCATCCGCGCCGAGCTGATTTGGCCGCCAGCGTGCAGGCTGCGATTGTTGACTCGTTGGTGACGAAATCGCTCAATGCTCTCAAGCAAACGGGGCTCAAAAGCATCGTCGTTGCAGGCGGCGTGGGGGCGAATGCGCACTTGCGAAGTGCGTTAACCGCCGGGGCGGCAACACTGGGCGCCACCGTTTTCTATCCGCCGATTGCACTGTGCACCGACAACGGGGCGATGATCGCGCACGTTGGGGCGTTGCGATTGCGCGAAGCGAAAAAAGACTATTCGATCAACGTCCGGCCGCGTTGGGCGTTGTCCGAGCTGCGAAGCCCGCTCGAACTGTAGGCGCGGCTTGCCGCGAACGGTTGCGCACCATCCAAACCTCAGAAGCGGCCAACATTCGCAGCAAGCCGCTCCTACAAGGCGTTAGCCAGCGGGTTTCTTTTTGAAGCTGTCCTCGTCGCCCGAAATCATTCGCGCGATATTGGCCTTGTGCCGATAGATCATCAGCACGGTCATTAATAGCGCCGCCCAAAAAATCGGCTTTGCACCATAGAAATAGAACGCAAACACGGGAGCCAGGGCGCTGCCGATGATCGCCGCCATTGATGACACCCGCGTCAGCGCAAACACCAGCGCCCAAATGCCCAGCAGTGCCAGCCCGATGCGCCAATCGAGCGCAAAGAACACACCTGCCGCGGTGGCTACCCCTTTTCCGCCTTTGAAGCCAAAGAAAATCGGAAACAAATGCCCAAGAAAGACGGCGACAGCGACAAGCGCGACACCTGCTTCGGTGATGCCAAATTGCGCAGCGAAGTGCTTCGCGATTAGCACCGCCACTACGCCCTTCAAGGTGTCGCCCAGGAGCGTTAGGATCGCCGCCTTTTTGCTGCCGCTTCTCAATACGTTGGTGGCTCCGGGATTGCCGCTGCCGTAGCTTTTGGGGTCGGGTAGCGCGAGCGCCTTGCTTACGATCACCGCGAATGAGAGCGAACCCAATAAGTAGGCGAGCCCGGCGGCAATCAAATCGGGGGTGGAGAAGGGCATACAGGGAGTGCTGCGTAGAATGAGTTTCGAGTTTATTCCCCGACGTCAGAAAGCGCCACCCTTGGACATCATTTTCATCAAAGGCTTGAAATGCGAAACCACGCTGGGCGTGTACGACTGGGAGCGAGTGAGTCTGCGCCCGGTGCTGCTCGATCTGGAAATCGGCTCGGCATCAAACGAATCGTTTGAGCACGATAGCGCCAAGGGGTTGATGAACTACGACAGCATTTCGAAGCGACTCACAGCGGCGCTCACAACGCTCCACTACAAAACAGTGGAGCGCTTGGCGGAGCACGTCGCTCAGATCGTTTTGGATGAATTCCACGCGCCGTACGTGAAGCTAACCGTTGGCAAACCTGCGGCAGTGAAAAACGCTGCCATGGTCGGAGTGACCATCGAGCGCCGCGTGCCCTGAGTAGAGCACCGCAGGCAGCGCGGTTGGCCTAACTCGGCTGGGCGTCGCGAAGCGCCGCCTTGGCCTTATAGCGCTTGGCTAAGTAAAGTCCAAAGAGCACAACAAACACCGCGCCGATGATCTCAGCGATGATTTTGAAGGTGTTGCTTGCAGCGCCGAATTGATTCGTCCATGCCACATCGGTCACGATCAAGCCACCAGCGATCCAGCCCAGCAACGCCGCACCAGCGGTAATAACCACAGGAAATTTGTCGATCAGCTTGAGCACCAGTGTGCTGCCGTAGACGATGAGCGGAATGCTCACGAGGAGCCCAAAAATAATGTAGGCCAGCTGATGATCGGCGTGCGTGTTTTGAGCCGCGCCAGCGATGGCGATGACGTTATCCAAGCTCATCACAAAGTCAGCGATGATGATCGTTTTAACAGCCGCCCAAAGAGAGTCTGCGCCTGTCACCTGATGGTCGCCGTCGTCTTCGCCCGCCAAGAGCTTCACGCCAATCCACAGCAGCAGCAAGCCGCCAATGAGCTTGAGGAATGGCACTTTCAGCAGGGTCACCGCGAATGCGATCAACGCGACACGCAGAATAATGGCGCCGACCGTCCCCCAGAGAATGCCCGCACGGCGCTGCGCAGCGGGCAGATTGCGGCAGGCCAGCGCGATCACCACCGCGTTATCTCCGCCCAACAAAACATCGATCAGAATGATTTGACCGACTGTGCCCCAGTTGATCTGTGAAATCCAGGAAAAGTCCATACGCTACGTAACTCTATTTTTGTGGCTGACCACAGAAGTTTAGGGATGCTTTCTGTCGTAACGCAGGCTAGCAACATCTAACGCAGTCAGTGCCAAATGACGCATGGCATTGCTGTCAATCAAACCACTTATCGACAACCAACAAAAAACGTCTAAAGCCTTAATTTGCTTGGCGTTGAAGCAAATAGCCCGTTAGGCTATTTCTCGGTATCGGTGAGGCCCTTCACGAAGCTCTTTTGCATCGCAATGATCACCAACACCGGTGGAATCAGCGCGAGAATGGTCGTTGCCATCACGATGTGCCAGTCGGTGGGCTCAGCGCCCGTACCGATCATTTTTTTAATCGCCACGACGACCACATCCAGTGAATTCGAAGTGGTGATCAACAGCGGCCACAGGTACTGATTCCAGCCGTAAATGAACAGGATCACGAACATCGCCGCAATGTTGGTGCGCGACAGCGGAATCACTACGTCTTTAAAGAAACGAAGCGGACCAGCACCATCAATTTTTGCGGCTTCGACCAATTCGTCGGGAATCGTCATAAAGAATTGGCGGAACAGCAATGTGGCGGTGGCCGACGCAATCAGCGGCAACGTGAGCCCGGCGTAGCTGTTAATGAGATTCAAATCGGTGACGACTTGATAGGTGGGCAGGATGCGCACTTCTACGGGCAACATCAGCGTGATGAAAATCATCCAAAAGAAAAACATGCGACCGGGGAAACGGAAAAACACCACTGCGTAAGCTGAGATCAAGCTGACCGTAATTTTTCCAAACGTGACCACAAGCGCAACAACCAGCGAGTTAAACAGCAAGGTCATCGCGGGCGGCGACAAATAGGTACCTTTTGAGCCCGTGGTGAATGCCGTGGTGTAATTTTCGATGCCCTGCAGGCTCGGATACATCTGCATCGGCGTTTGAGCGATGTCAGTCGGCGTGAGCGTGCTCGCCACAAACGTTACGTAGAGCGGGAACACTGTGATTAACAGCCCGATCCAAAGAACGACGTGCGGCAACCAATTGCTGCGCGAATAATCCACTTGTGCAATGTTTTGTGCGCTCATTTAGTAGTGCACCTTTCTCTCAACGTAGCGGAATTGCACGGCGGTGAGCAGAATCACGATAGCCATCAAAATCACACTCTGCGCGCTCGAGGTGCCCAAGTTGAGTGCCACCACACCGTCGTAGTAAACCTTGTAGACCAGCACCTCGGTCGCCTTAGCGGGGCCGCCGCTGGTGACCGCATCGATGATGCCGAAGGTGTCGAAAAACGCGTAGACGATATTGACGACTAACAAGAAAAATGTGACCGGCGACAGCAGCGGAAAAATAATGGTGCGGAACTTATGCCACTCACCCGCACCGTCGATCGATGCGGCCTCAAGCAGCGCCTTTGGAATCGACTGCAGGCCCGCCAAAAAGAACAGAAAGTTGTAGCTGATTTGCTTCCACGCCGCCGCCATGATCACCAAGATCATCGCGTCTTCGCCGTCGAGCTTCGGATTCCAGTCTATGCCCAGTTTTTTGAGCCAGTACGCCACGATTCCGACGGAAGGGCTAAACATAAACAGCCAGAGCACACCAGCAACGGCAGGCGCAATGGCGTAGGGCAATACCAAAATCGTTCGGTAGAACATCGCGCCGCGAACCACGCGCTCTGCCATTAACGCAAAGAGTAGCGCCGGGACCAGAGCAGACAGGGCGACCGCACCCGAAAAAATGATCGTCCGCCAAAACGTCTTCAGATATTCTGGATCGTTAAAGAGCTCTTTGAAGTTAGCCAATCCGACGAAGGTTTTGGACAGCCCAAAGGCGTCTTGCTCCATCACCGACATCTGAATGGCTTGCCCCGCAGGCCAAAAGAAAAACACGATGGTAACCGCCAGCTGCGGCGCAAGCAGCAGATAGGGCAGGAATTTGTTATTGAAGATGACGCGGCGATCCATGGCTCGAATCTACCAAAAAAGGACGCATCGTGCGTCCTTTTTTCGTGTCAGTGTGCATTGCCCGCTCTCCTGCGGGCGGGAGCGGGTCGGGTGAGGGTGTCGTTGAGGGAGAGAGAGCCCCCCTCGCACATCGCTGGTACACAACCGCACCCTCATCCCCAACCCTTCTCCTGCCTGCGGGAGAAGGGAGCTTAGGGCCGCGAGCCTAGTTGGTCGAAGCAGTCTTTTCAAACTGCCGCAGCGCAGCATTGCCACGCTTCTGCGCGTTCTCAACGGCTTCCTTGGCTGTCTGTTTGCCCTGAAGCGCTTTTTCAACTTCCTCGTGGTAGAAGTCACGGATTTCGGTCCAACGACCGAATCGATAGCCGCCGGTGTGCTCGCCTTGTTTGCCATTGGCTAGGGTGCCAATAGCCACTGCGGCGCGCGGATTCTGCGCGTAGAAGCCCTCATCGGTCAGGTACTTAAACGCTGCGTTGGTCGCTGGCAAAAAGCCCGTGGTTTTCGCCCAATCGGTCATCACAGGCACCGAGCGCAGGTAGTCGAGGAATTTTGCAACACCTTTGAATTCAGCAGCGCTGCGGTTAGGCGCGTTAAACACCCAAAGCGACGCACCACCGACGGTTGTGGCGTAAGGCGCACCCTTGGCATCTGGCCAGTAAGGCAGTGGCGCAACACCCCAATCAAACTTAGCGTCGCGAACGTAGCCACCCATCGCGCCCGAGCTCTGCGTGATCATGGCGCACTCACCATTTTGAAACGCTGCTGAGGCATCGTTGCTGCGGCCTTTGTAGTCAAAGGTCTTCTCTTTCTGCATGTCAACGATCGTTTGTACTTGCTTCACAAACGCTGGATTCGATGCGAAGTTAAGCTCTGCGTTCAGGCCAGCGCGACCATTGGATTGGGTACCCAAGCCGATGTTGTGGCGCGCACCGAATTGCTCCAATTGAATCCATGCGAGCCACGTGGTGGTGAAGCCGCAGTTAGCCGCGTTGGTGGAACGAATCTTCTTTGCCGCAGCTGCCAATTCTGGCCATGTTGCAGGGGGCTTGTTGGCGTCTAGGCCTGCTTTTTTGAACGCATCTTTGTTGTAAAAAAGCACCGCTGTTGAAACGTTGAACGGCATCGATAGCAAGCTGCCATCCTTGGTGCCGTAGTAGCCGCGAGCCGGGGCGATGAAATCGGCGGCGTTAAATTGCATTCCAGCGCGCTTAAATACATCGCTCACCGGAACGATCGCGCTCTTCGCGCCCATCATGTCACCGGAGCCTGCGTCAAACATCTGCATGATGTGCGGCGGGTTGCCGGCACGGAATGCGGCGACCGCTGCGGCGCGCTGCTCTGGGTACTGGCCCTTAAACGATACAGTGACCTTGTACTCGCTCTGCATCTTGTTGAATTCTTCGCCGTACTTGGTGAGCGTTTCGCCGCCCAATCCGGTCAAACCCATCCACATCTGGATTTCGATGGGTTTGTTCTGCGCCAACGCAGACACGCTCAACGCCGAGCCAACGGCCAGCGCTGCAAATTTCATTGCAAATTTCATAGTCTCTCCTGATTTATTGTGCGGTTGCAGCAATTAGACTGCAAGCGTAGAGCGTGAATGTGACACTTTTCTGAATTTCACGCAAACACGGGTTTCCCTTATCGCGCCGCCTTGTTATAGTCTGAGCATGGCACAAGTCGAATTTAAACAAGTCAAAAAGTCCTACGGCAACGTAGACGTCATCCACGGTGTCGATCTGGGCATTGCCGACGGCGAATTCGTCGTCATTGTCGGTCCGTCAGGATGCGGAAAATCCACATTGCTTCGGATGGTGGCGGGCTTAGAGCCGATCACCAGCGGCGAAATTTGGATTGACGGCAAAGTCGTCAACGGTCTTGAGCCCAAAGACCGCGACATCGCGATGGTGTTTCAAAACTATGCGCTCTACCCGCACATGAACGTGCGAGAAAACATGAGCTACGGACTAAAAATCCGCAAAATGTCGCAAACCGAGATTTCCGAGCGCATCAGCAAAGCTGCAAAGATCTTGGAGCTCTCGCATTTGCTGGATCGCAAGCCCAAGCAGCTCTCCGGTGGGCAACGCCAGCGCGTGGCGATGGGACGCGCTATTGTGCGAAATCCCAAGGTCTTTTTGTTTGACGAACCGCTGTCGAACCTCGATGCAAAACTGCGCGTTGAGATGCGCTTAGAGATTCAAAAGCTGCACCAAGAGCTAAAGGTCACGAGCCTTTATGTGACCCACGATCAAATCGAAGCGATGACGCTTTCCGATCGAATGCTCGTCATGAATTCCGGCGTGATTGAGCAGGTTGGAACACCGAAGGACGTCTACGAGCGGCCCGCGTCGCTTTTTGTCGCCAACTTTATTGGCACACCGGCGATGAACCAATTTTGGGGCACCCGCGCCGGGCAATCGCTAAAAATGGATGAGCACGGCGACATGTTCCATGTGGGCGAATTTCCGAGCATTATTGCCAACGGCGCTCGCGTCGTGTTGGGCGTGCGTCCCGAGCATTTGCAAGTCGTGCCCGAGGCGCAAGCGCGCTTCTCTATCAAAGCTCAAATGATTGAATGGGTGGGCGCTGACGCCTACGCCTACGGCCAGTTTGGTCAGTACCGAATCATTTGTCGACTGCCCGCCGAGGGCATCGGCAATGTGGTGAAAGTGGGCGACACGTTGCCGCTTTCATTCGATCCCGTGCGAGTGCACTGGTTTAACGCTGACACCGGCAAGCGCGTCTAGGGAGACGCTGATTGAATCCCACGCGCAGTGCGCTCCGGATTGGGATCGAGTGCGAAATCGAACAATGCGAGCCATAGCGGGCTATGGCGAGCATTTTCGATGCAGCAATCGGCCCAATCCGGGGATGCAATGCGCGATGGGCATTTAATCAGCGTCTCCCTAGCATCCCGGATTGTAGGAGCGGTTCTACCGCGATCGTTTCGTAGCGCGACAATCGCGGTAGAACCGCACCTACTGGTTGACTACCCGCGGTTGATTCGCTCCGCCAACACCACGGAGGTGTTGGTTTTGCTCACGCCGTCAATGTCACCCATTTCATCGAGCAAGCGATCGAGCACGTCGGGAGTCTCTGCCCGAATCCACGCCACGTAGTCAAACTCGCCGCTCACACTGCAAACCAGTTTGATTTCCGGCATTTTGCTTAGCCGTTTCAACACATCGCGCCCAGATTTTGGTGCGACCGAAAGGCCTACGTACGCTTGCAGGCTTCGCTCAAGCGCGGCTTGATTGAGCCGCACGCTGTAGCCAGTGATGATGCGGCTCTCTTCGAGTCGCTTGATGCGCGCCAGAACCGTTGTTCGAGCCACGCCTAATTTCTTGCCCAAAGTCGTCACGCTTTCGCGTGCGTTGGCCTGCAGCAGCGCAAGCAATTCACGATCTGTTGTGTCGAGAGGACTCACGATAGAGGTTGCCGTTTTTTCAGCCGCGGTTTTCATGGTTCGACGTTATGACGGAATAACAATACAAATTGTCTCATTTAATCGTCTTAATTGTCACATTAGCTCTACTTTTCGTCGGAACTCCTACCTAGAATTTTGCATAGTTCCTTCGATTCACAGGTCACACACTATGAAAATTGCATTGCTCGGCGCCGGTCATATCGGTCACACCATCTCGCACCTGTTGGTTAACTCCGGCGACTACCAATTGACGGTGATCGATCAATCGCCAACATCGCTTGAAAAGTTAAAGCACTTGAAGGTGAAGACCGCTGTTGTCGACACAGACAAAAGCACTTCGTTGACCGATGTGCTCAACGGTCACGACGCGGTCATCAATGCGCTGCCGTACCACCTTGCAATCAAGGTCGCAACGGCAGCAAAGGAGGCGGGATGCCACTACTTCGATCTGACCGAGGACGTCGCAGCCACGAAATTCATCATGGAATTGGCCCAGGGGGCAAAGACCGCGTTCATGCCCCAATGCGGCTTAGCGCCAGGATTCATCGGCATCGTGGCGCACCACTTAGCGCAGCAATTCGAATCGTTGGATGAAATCAAAATGCGCGTCGGCGCACTGCCAGCATTTCCAACCAACTCGCTCAAGTACAACTTGACGTGGAGCGTGGATGGCTTGGTTAACGAATACTGCCATCCCTGCGAGGCGATTCACGAAGGGGCGTTGACGTCGATGCTGCCGCTCGAAGGCTTAGAGCATTTTTCGCTCGATGGAGTGGAGTACGAAGCGTTCAACACCTCCGGCGGTTTGGGCACGCTGTGCGAAACGCTCAAGGGAAGAGTTCGTAACCTGGATTACAAAACTGTGCGCTATCCGGGGCATCGCGATTTGATGCAATTTTTGTTGTCGGACCTTCGTATGGCTGCTGACCAGGAAGCATTGAAAAACATTCTGCGCAAGTCAGTTCCCACAACGATGCAAGACGTGGTGCACGTCTTTGTGACGGTCAGTGGCATAAGGAATGGCTCGTTCGTACAGGAAGTTTTTGCCAGAAAAATATTCGCGCAGCGCGCGAGCAGTGGCGATTCACTGCTTTCCGCCATTCAAATAACGACCGCTGCTGGCATTTGCGCAGCAGTCGATTTGTTCCGCGAAGGCAAGCTGCCGACGGCTGGTTTCATTCGTCAGGAGGAGGTGAAACTGCCCGATTTCCTGAGCAACCGTTTTGGAGCGGCCTACGAGCAATCGCGCCGCATCGAATCGATCTCGTAAGGCCTAACTGTAGGAGCGGCTCTACCGCGATTTCGCTTGACGGAGAATCGCGGTGGAACCGCTCCTACAATGGTTTCCGCCGCCAGACATCTCCTCCTGGCGGCGGGATTTACCGATTGCACGCGATACATTCCGTTGTCAAAAAATTTCTGAAATTGCTATGAAACAAACCGCTCTTGATCTGCTCAACACCCTTGGCGTCATCCTGCCCGCAACTGGCGGCAGAGACGCGATCACGGCACGCACCCCGATCACCGGCGAGTCGTTCGCGATGCTGCCCTGCGCTACAGCGGTTGAGCTCGAAGCAATCGTCTCGCAAAGTCACGCAGCATTTTTGATGTGGCGCACGGTGCCTGCGCCCTTGCGCGGCGAGTTGGTGCGTTTACTGGGGGAAGAGTTGCGCGCCAACAAGCTGCCCCTGGGGCAACTCGTCTCGATCGAAGCTGGAAAAATTCTGCAAGAAGGTTTGGGTGAAGTGCAGGAGATGATCGACATCTGCGACTTTGCGGTGGGTTTGTCGCGCCAGCTCTACGGCCTCACGATTGCCTCTGAGCGCGCCGAGCACCGCATGATGGAAACATGGCATCCACTGGGACCTACGCTCATCATCAGCGCGTTTAATTTTCCGGTTGCCGTGTGGGCCTGGAATTCGGCATTGGCACTGGTGTGTGGCAACAGCACCCTATGGAAGCCGTCGGAGAAATCACCGCTGACGGCGTTGGCTACGCAAGCTATTTTTGAGCGCGCGGTGAAGCGCTATGTTGCTGCCGGCAACGCAGCTCCCGAAGGCTTGTCGGCGGTTGTCTTAGGACGGGGCGACGTGGGCGCTGCGCTCACGAATGACACGCGTATTCCGTTGGTTTCAGCCACCGGCTCGACCCGAATGGGTCGATTAGTCGGCGAGGCAACGGCGAAGCGATTTGCCCGCGCCATCCTTGAGCTGGGCGGCAACAACGCTGCGATCATCGCGCCCTCGGCGAACCTTGAAATGGTCGAGCGTGCAGTCACGTTCTCGGCGGTGGGTACTGCGGGGCAGCGCTGCACAACGCTGCGCCGCTTGATTGTTCACGCAAGCGTTTACGACACTTTAGTGCCGCGCCTGAAAGCGATTTACGGCAAGCTGCGTATCGGCGATCCGCTGGCCGACGGCACCTTAGTCGGACCGTTGATCGACAAGCTGGCTTTTGAGCAAATGCAAGGTGCACTGACCAGCGCGCGGGCTTCGGGTGGTCGAGTGCAAGGCGGTGAACGCATTAACGAAACCATGGGCGCAGAGGCGTATTACGTGAAACCCGCAATCGTTGAAATGCCGTCGCAACTCGCGGTCATGTGCCACGAAACATTCGCGCCGATTTTGTATATCGTCAAATACGACGGAGAGGTTGAAAATGCTATCGCGCTCAACAATGCAGTGGCGCATGGATTGTCGTCATCCATCTTCACCAACGACATGCGCGACATGGAGCGCTTCGTCGGCCCCGCCGGTAGCGATTGCGGCATCGCCAACGTCAACATCGGCACCAGTGGCGCGGAAATCGGCGGCGCGTTTGGCGGCGAAAAGGAAACCGGCGGCGGTCGAGAGTCGGGCTCCGATTCGTGGAAGGCCTACATGCGCCGCGCCACGAATACCATTAACTACGGTTCGAAGCTGCCCTTGGCGCAAGGCATTAAGTTTGATCTGTAGCTGAGGACGAGAGGACGACGCGCCTGACGGCGCTAGGACGACGCAACCTTTGGTTGCTAGGACGCAAAGCTCGGTTCAATCGTTTCTTGCTGTCGGCTTGGATATTCGTTGCTTTCGCTTAGCTGCAGAGGCCTTTGGTTTTGCGAATCGAACGCGGTTTCTTTAAACGCAAACGTTAGCGCAGACCTTGCGTCCTAGCGCCGCCCGGCACGTCGTCATCTCGTCCTTTGGTTTCGCGAATCGAAATCGGCTTCTTGAAGCGCGAACGTGAGCGCAGACCTTGCGTCCTAGCGACGAAGGAGCGTCGTCCTAGCGCCGCCCGGCGCGTCGTCATCTCGTCCTTGTACACTTTGCAGATGAGTTCAACAGTTTGGCCTTACCCCAAAACCATCGCCCATCGTGGCGCTGGAAAGCTCGCGCCCGAAAACACCTTAGCCGCGATTCGTCATGGTGTTGCGCTGGGTTACCGCGCCACGGAAATCGATGTGAAGCTCTCCGGCGATGGCGTCTCGCTGTTGATGCACGACGACGGCGTCAATCGCACGACCAATGGGCGTGGTTTCGTGGCGAACAAATCGTGGCGAGAGCTGGCCTCGCTCGATGCAGGCGCTTGGCACAGCGCGGCATTCACGGGTGAGCCGATTCCCACGTACGGCAACGTGGTTGCGTACTGTCGCGCCAATGACGTGCTCCTCAATACCGAAATCAAGCCGAGCACTGGGCGAGAACGCGAGACTGGCGCCGCCGTTGCGCTCGAAACGCAACTGCTGTTTTCCGATGCGGCCATCAAACCACTTCTCTCATCGTTTTCGACTGATGCGCTGATTGCCGCACGGGATGCCGCTCCGGATTTACCGCGCGCTCATCTGTTCAAGAATCCACTGCCCGACGATTGGCTCGCCCGATGCAAGCAGGTGGATGCCGTCGCGCTCGACGCCAATTGGCTCACGCTGACCGAACGCATTGTCCAAACCGCGCACGACAACGGCTTGGCCGTGGCCTGCTACACCTGCAACGATCTTGCAGCCGCAGAAAAATTGTGGGCGTGGGGCGTAGATTCGATCATCACCGACGCGGTGGATGTGATCGCTTTTCGTAGATAGATTCCGTGCTTCCGACGAGACGCATTGGCCTAGCGGCGCATTGCGGTACCGCGACAAAGTTGGATCCTAGCTTTCTATGCAAACGCCAATTAAATTATGGCCTTCAATTGATTTTTGCATTATTTCAATAATACATAAATATTGATTTAACGCACTATTTTGTGTGGCGTTTATACGAAAAGCTCACTCGCATACTACGATTGACTCAGCGATTGGTGCCCGCGCTGAGCGCGCACGTAATCGGCGACTTGTTTACCGATTTCATCGACAAAAATGTCATCAGAAACACGCAAGCGCAGCACTCGGTCCAAGCGAAAACTTCTGAAATCCTTGCGCAGTTCGCACCACGCAGCGAGCGTCCACCGCTCGCCCCAAAAATACAACGACAGCGGACGTACGTTTCGCTCAGTCAATCGACGCTGTTCATCGGCGTATACAAACGCCACGAATTGACGTTTGGCGATGGCAGCGCGAAGCGCGTCAAAGCGCTCACCCAGCTGTGTGGGGATGTGAAATTGCGGCACAAAGGTGCGGCTTTGATCCAGCCAAGCCCGTCGCTCTTTTGGGAGCGCTGTTGAAATCTTCGCAAGGGCCGATGCGGCTGAGGCGCCTAGCTGCGGGCCGCTCCATGCTTCGACCATACGCGCGCCGAGCGTAAGCGCTTCGATTTCTTCGAGTTCAAATTGCAGTGGTGGCAACTCCATGCCGCCGCGCAATCGGTAGCCGACACCCGGTTCGCCTTCGATGGGCGTACCGCTAATCGACAGATCACGAATGTCACGGTAGATCGTGCGCTCGCTGACCTGAAGCCACTGCGCCAATTGCTGTGCGGTGGTCAATGATCGTCCGCGCAGATACTGCACGATGCGAAACAATCGATCAGCGCGGCGCATGTTCGTCTACTGCAGCACGGCGGACGACATCGCGCTTTCAGTTCATCGAATGCAATCCGACTCGATTACCTTCGCTGTCCTTCAGATGTGCGAAAAATCCCATTCCTGGCGGCAGCGCGGTTTTAGGCACCATTACGCTGCCACCGTTTTTTGCGGCGCGATCAAGGAGTGGCTGCAGATCATTGCCGGCGTTCAGATAAATCGCGGCACCGGTGGCTGAGGGCGCGTAGTCGGGATGCGGCGCAACGAGCGCGCCACTTACCGCGTTGTCGTCGCCGGGGAAAATGGCCATGTCACCTCCGATGTTCTCGCGCTTCATTTTTACTTGAAACACGGCTTCGTAAAACTTCACAGCGCGCTCGAAATCGTTGGTGGGGATTTCAAACCAAGTTGCATTTCCGACCATGGGGGACTCCTGATTCAATAAGTTGTGGAGCGAGTATTGTTGTCAGCACACTACTGACAACGTCATGTCAGTAGTGTGCTGCGTGCGCTTCAGTTAGGCCCAAGCCTTTGAACGATCAACGGCTTTGGCCCAACCCGCCATCATGTCACCGGCACGGTCACGTGACAGCGTGGGCGTAAACACACGATCAACCTGCCAATTTTGCGCGATCGCGCTCGGGTCGTTCCAAAAACCCACGGCCAAGCCCGCCAGATACGCCGCACCGAGTGCGGTCGTTTCCAACACTTTCGGTCGCACCACGGGCACCTCCAGCAAATCCGCTTGAATCTGCATCAACAAATTGTTGGCCGTTGCGCCGCCGTCTACGCGGAGTTCGGTGAGCTTGATGCCCGCATCTTTCTCCATCGCAGCGAGCACGTCAGCCGACTGAAACGCGATCGATTCGAGGGCGGCGCGGGCGATGTGCGCAATATTGCTGCCGCGCGTCAATCCGAACATTGCGCCGCGCGCATACTGATCCCAGTGCGGCGCGCCCAGACCTGCAAACGCAGGCACCATGTAAACACCGCCGCTGTCGGGCACCTCGGCGGCGAGCGCTTCCACATCAGCCGCCGTTTTAATGGCGCGCAGACCGTCGCGCAGCCACTGTACGACAGCACCCCCAATGAACACCGATCCTTCGAGCGCGTAGGCGGGCTTCGCTGCCCCTTTTGCCGAGAGCTGCCACGCGGTTGTGGTCAGCAAATTGTTGCTCGATGACACGGCCTTTTCGCCGGTATTGAGCAGCAAAAAACAACCCGTTCCGTAAGTATTTTTTGCCATACCGGGGCTTTGGCAAGCCTGCCCAAATAAGGCCGCTTGTTGGTCGCCCGCGCAACCCGCAATGGGCACGCCGTCGGTCGTTTCGCCAAATGAACCTGACGACGGGCGCACCTGCGGCAGCACCGCGCGTGGAATTGAAAACAGCGACAACAGCTCATCGTCCCAATCGTTGTCGTGAATGTTGAAGAGTAGTGTGCGGCTGGCGTTGCTGGGGTCGGTGGCGTGTACCTTTCCCTGCGTCAATTTCCAAATCAGCCACGAATCAATCGTGCCAAATGCCAATTCACCCGCTTCGGCGCGCTGCCGAGCGCCCGGAACGTTATCGAGCAGCCATTTAAGTTTGGTCCCAGAAAAATACGCGTCCAATACTAAACCGGTCTTTTGCTGAATGAACGGTGCTTTTCCGGCCGCTTTCAATTCGTCGCAGAAGCCTGCGGTGCGGCGATCTTGCCAAACGATGGCGTTGGCTATTGGCTGTCCTGTTTTGCGATCCCACAGCACCGTGGTTTCGCGTTGGTTGGTGATGCCGATGGCTGCAACTTCCGCCGGTGTGGCGTTGGCCTTTGCCATGGCCCCGGCCATCACCGCGCTCTGCGTTTGCCAAATTTCTGACGCATCATGCTCCACCCATCCGGGTTGCGGAAAGTGCTGTCGAAACTCTCTCTGGGCGCTCGCAACAATGCCACCGGCGTGATCAAACACGATCGCGCGGGAGCTGGTGGTGCCTTGGTCAAGGGCGAGAACGTATTTTTTGATGGTCGACATTTCAGGGCTTTACTTTTTGGGTTGGCAATCAGGCCAGCGCTCCAGCCTGCGCGGAAATAGTGCCCATCAGGGCCAAACTGTTGCACTGCACCATGTTTGCCGCCAAAGCGCGCTAAAATCCGCATTCCGCTAAAAGTCTACCGCTCCGCCCGCTCAACTCAAGCGTTTCGCGATTTTCCAACATGCCACTACCTACTCCCGCCACCCGAGAGCGCCTACATTTGCGCCGCGTGAGCTATGAAGGTTTTCGCCGTGAGGACGGACTTTTTGATATCGAAGCCAAGCTGATCGACACTAAAGACCACGCCTATCCGTTGGCCACTGGCGAGCGCAGCGCCGATGAGCCGGTACACGTGATGAGCGCGCGGGTAACGATCAACACGATATACGACGTGCTCGACATTGCAGCGAGCACCGATGAAATGCCCTATCCCGGACATTGCAGCCGTATTACGCCCGACTACCGAAAACTTATTGGCGCTAACTTGATGCGCGGATTCCGCAAAGCGATCTCGGCGGAGTTGGGCGGCGTGAAGGGCTGTACGCACTTATCCGAATTGCTCGCCTTCCTGCCCACGGCTGCGGTGCAAACCTTTGCCGGTTTAAAGCGCGAAACAGACGGTTGGGCAGGCAAAAAACCCTTTCAACTCGATGCCTGCCATGCACTTGATACGCGTGGCGAAGCAGTCAAAATTTTCTATCCAACGTGGTTCGTCGCGGACAACGCAACGACCACTATGTAGGAGCGGCTCGCCGCGGATGATTCGCGCTTTCGCAATCATCGCTGGGCAACGCATCGTTCGCGGCAAGCCGCTCCTACATTTTTATGTTTTTGTCTTTAATAAAAAGGGGTCCCCCACGTGAAAATTCACGAGTACCAAGGTAAACAAATCCTCCGCGAATTCGGCGTACCAGTGCCGCGTGGCATTCCGGCGTTTAGCGTTGATGAGGCGGTCATAGCAGCGCAAGAATTGGGCGGCTCCGTGTGGGTCGTTAAAGCGCAAATTCATGCAGGCGGACGCGGCAAAGGCGGCGGCGTCAAAGTTGCCAAATCGATCGAGCAAGTGCGCGAATACGCCACGGCCATTCTCGGCATGCAGCTGATCACTCATCAAACGAGCGCAGCGGGCCAAAAAGTGCGTCGCTTGTTTGTTGAAGAGGGCGCCAACATCGCCAAAGAACTCTACGTATCGATGGTTGTTGATCGTGGTTCGCAGCGCATCGCGCTTCTGGCGTCGTCTGAGGGCGGCATGGATATCGAAGAGGTTGCGCACAGCAACCCCGACGCGATCAAGAAGGTGTTTATCGATCCGGGTCACGGCTTGACCGATGCGCAGTGCGACGACATTTCCGGCGCTATTGGCATTCCCGCAGCGTCGTTCGGCGAAGCTCGCAAGTGCTTGCAAGGGCTCTACAAAGCGTTTATCGAAAAAGATGCATCGCTTGCCGAGATCAACCCGCTGATCGTTTCGGGCGACGGCAAAGTGATCGCTCTGGATGCGAAATTCAATTTCGATTCCAACGCCTTGTTCCGTCACCCCGACATCGTTGCGATGCGCGATCTGGACGAAGAAGATCCCGCTGAAATCGAAGCGTCGAAATTTGATTTGGCCTATATCTCGCTAGACGGCGACATCGGATGTTTGGTCAACGGCGCGGGCCTTGCGATGAGCACGATGGACACCATCAAGCTCTACGGCGGCGAACCGGCCAACTTCCTCGACGTTGGTGGTGGCGCCACGACCGAGAAGGTGACCGAAGCCTTCAAAATCATGCTGAAGAACCCAAATCTCAAAGCGATTTTGGTCAATATCTTCGGTGGCATCATGAAGTGCGACACCATTGCCGAGGGCGTGATTGCAGCGTCTAAAGCCGTTGGCCTCAAAGTGCCGTTGGTGGTTCGCATGAAGGGCACCAACGAAGAGTTGGGCAGAAAGATGCTTGCTGAATCTGGTTTGCCGATCATCAGCGCCAACAACATGGGCGAGGCAGCCGAGAAGGTTGTTGCAGCAGCTAAGGCGTACAAACCTGCGGCTGTTGCCGCCGTTGCGACTGCTGCAACTGCCGCAACCGCCGCAGTTGGCGCAGCCGGAATGGCGGGCGTAAGCGCTGCGGGCAATGCAGCTGCGGTAGCTTCAACCGCGGCAACCGCCGCGGTCAAAACTTTGGAACCTTCCGCACCTGCTGCGGGTTGGATGAAGTGGTTAGTGCTGGTCATCGCCGCGATCTTAGCCGCGCTGCTGCTGCGTCAATGCACGCAAAAGCCAGAGGCACCGAAGCCAGTCGAGCCGCCAAAACCAGTGGCGGCTCCTGTCGTTGAAGCACCTAAAGCTGTGTTGCCATCCTTTGGCAAATGGGCAGCAAACGTAGCGGGCGACAAGCTCAGCCTCGAAGGTATGGTCAAAGATCAGGGCGCGAAGGACGCGATCCTCGGTGCCGCCAAAGCAGCCTTTGGTGACGCCAACGTTGCTGACAAATTAAGCCTTGATGCAGCGCTGCCAGCGTTTGCATTTGGTGGCAAATGGCCGGATATTTTCGGTTGGCTCAAGGGTAGGGCGGCGAGCCTTGCGTTTGAGGGCGCGGGCGTTAAAGTCTCGGGCGAAATGGGCGATGCGATCATGAAAGATGCAGAAGCCAAGCTCAAATCCGCATTGGGTGAGGGCGTCAATTGGACGAGCGAGCTCAAAGCTAAAACGATGGCCGCTGCTGAAGCGTTCAAGGCTGGCGCGAAGTCGTTCAAGCTCGACGTTGAATTCGACACCGGTAGCGCGAAGATTCGCGGTGATGATGTCAAGGAATTGAACGAATTGGCAGCGCTGATCAAAGACGGCAAAACCAAAGGTGAAATCGGTGGCCACACCGACAACGTCGGACAACCTGAGTCGAACCAAAAGCTCTCACAAGCTCGCGCTGAATCAGTCGCTGCGTATCTAGTCGCCAAGGGCGTGCCCAAGGACGTACTTACCGCCAAGGGCTACGGTGACACCAAGCCCGTTGCCGCCAATGACACGCCTGAAAACAAACAACGCAATCGTCGCGTTGAGTTTGTTGCGCAATAACTCAATCCGTCACCCCTGCGCAGGCAGGGGCCCAGAGACTTTCGGTGGATAAGCAGTTTTATGTTTACATCCTCACCAACACGCGGAATGGAACGCTCTACACGGGCGTTACCAACAACCTTGCGCGGCGGGTGTGGGAGCACAAAGAAGGTCTTGTTGAAGGTTTCACGAAACAGCACGAACTCGACACGCTCGTTTGGTATGAAATCCACGCCACCGCCTATGAAGCGATCACTCGCGAAAAGCGGATCAAAGCCTGGAAGCGTGATTGGAAAAAACGCATCATTGAAGAAATGAACCCGTACTGGAACGATCTCTACGATTCACTCCAGACCTAAAAAAGACACTAGGCCCCTGCCTCCGCAGGGGTGACGAAATCAAAGGAAGGCGACGCACCATGTCAATCCTCATCAACAAAGACACTAAAGTTATTACGCAAGGCATCACCGGCAAAACCGGTCAATTCCACACCCGCGGTTGCGCAGCCTATGCCAACGGCAAAAACGCGTTCGTCGCGGGCGTGAACCCGAAAAAAGCGGGCGAGAATTTCGAAGGCATTCCGATTTACGCGAGCGTTGCCGAAGCCAAACATCAAACCGGCGCCACAGTCAGCGTGATCTACGTACCGCCGTCAGGCGCAGCGGCTGCGATCGATGAAGCGGTCGATGCGGGCATTGAGCTCGTCATCTGCATCACCGAGGGCATTCCGGTGCTCGACATGATGAAGACGCGCTACAAAATGATTGGCAAGAAAACCTTGCTGCTCGGACCCAACTGCCCTGGTCTCATCACACCCGATGAAATCAAAATCGGCATAATGCCCGGCCACATTCACAAGAAAGGCCGCATCGGCGTGGTGTCACGCTCTGGCACATTGACGTACGAAGCCGTCGGTCAACTCACCGAACTCGGCCTGGGCCAATCGAGCGCCGTGGGCATCGGTGGCGACCCGATCAACGGACTCAAGCACATCGACGTCATGCGCATGTTCAACGACGATCCTGAAACCGACGCCGTCATCATGATCGGCGAAATCGGCGGCCCGGATGAAGCCGAAGCCGCGTACTGGGTCAAAGCCAACATGAAGAAACCAGTCGTAGGCTTCATCGCTGGCGTCACGGCCCCCCCCGGCAAACGCATGGGCCACGCCGGCGCATTGATCAGCGGTGGCGCGGACACCGCAGACGCCAAATTGGCCGTGATGGAAGAGTGTGGATTTACCACTACTCGCAATCCGGCTGAGATGGGTAAGTTGTTGAAGGGGTTGTTGAAGTAAGGCAGCGTTCGTTCACTCGCTGAAACTTTGACCGCATGACAAGTTGTCGTCACCCCTGCGCAGGCAGGGGCCCAGCGACTTTTGGTCAAATCAGTGCGGCTGTTTCAAATACAAGGAACGCTAGTTTCCTGAAGCTGCAGGGGCGAAGTCGCGTACGATAGGCGAACGCACGCCGCAGTCGGCGCTGTCTGTGCCTCAGCGGTTATGCCAACTTCATAGAACTTAAATTTCTTTCGTTTGGGGATCAAATACGTTGAAGCTGCACGCACTGGTCTACTGTCCCGCGTTGGTCTTCTGCCGCAGCGTCGTGCTGGGAGCATTGATGGTATGCCTCTCGTTCATGAAACATGCTTCGGGCGCCCCTGGCGACTTCGACCCAACGTTTGGTCTTGATGGACGCGTTTTCACCGCTCTACCGGGCTGGATTGACTACCGAGCGAGGACGGTCAAAATTCTGGACGACGGCAAGCTTCTCGTGGCCGGGACTTGCGCAAATGTAGAAACCGAGCAAGCCCAGTACGGAGCGTGCATCGTTCGTTACGATGCTTATGGCTTAGTTGACGCTACTTTTGGCATCAACGGGCAAGCTTTCATGCCGTTCAATCCGATTGCTCGATCAGTTGTTCTCGCTGTTAGACCAAACGGGAAAGTACTGGTTGCAGCGGCGTGCTACGAAGTGGGCTACAAAACGTGTGTTGGCCAATTTGACGCGAACGGAACACCAGATCCTCTGTTCGGGAACGCAGGCGTTGCCAGGTTTTACGTTAGTGATGACTATACGCCTACGCATAATTCGAGTCTGCTCGTTGAAGCGGGTGGAACGCTCGTTGTTGGTGGCTTCTGTGAGATAAGCGGTGATCTTCGCTGGTGCTTGGTCCGGCTGAATGAAGATGGCTCTAGGGGCGGAGCGTTTACCGTCGTTGCCTTCGTTCGCGCATACGTCAGCAGCACAACCGACGGTGAAACGCCCTCGTTGCTAGAAACACCCTCAGGGCAGATAATCGTCGCAAGTAGTTGTGCAACTGCCACTCAGACTCGTTTCTGCGCTGTGCGCTACCTGCAGGATGGACGCATAGACACAGGCTTTGGCGTCAACGGTCTTGCCTTGGTGACGACTCCATTCGGTCGGAGTTCATATGCCAAGAGCGCTGTGCAACAGCCAAACGGTGGGATCGTGATCGCGGGGCTCTGTTCGAACGACAACGGACCGGAAGACTCTTGTGTGGCCCGCTTCACCCCAAGCGGGCGCGTCGATGCTGCGTTTGGCGTGGGCGGCATTCAAGTCGTCACCACATTGCCCAACGGATTCGACGGTTTCTTTGGGGTCACGGCACTACCTTCAAATGAGGTTTTGGGAGCTGGTTACTGTTACGTCGACCAGCAATCTTCAGAAACTCTTGGCTGCGTTGCGAGATTCACTGCGACTGGCCTGCTCGATGTGCGATTTGCGGTTGGTGGAAGCGCGTCGCTCAGACTTTTTCTCAATGGAAGTGCGGGTCCTATGGCCGTGACGAGTGACCCGTCAGGCAGGGTCATTATTGCGTCCGAGTGCCACACCTTTCAAGAGTGGACAGACAAGTATTTCTGTCTCGCCCGCCTCAAAGGCGGCCCCTACCTCGCCTCCGCCTGCACCTTAAACGCCGACGCCAACAACACCATAGCCGCATCCTCGGACGTCATGCTCGTCACCCGCTACCTCCTAGGCTTCCGAGGCGATGCGCTGACCGTTGGCGCAATCGGTGCGGGCTCCACCAAAACGGCTGGTGAAATCGCAACCTATCTCGATTCCCTCAAAAACGATCCGTTGAAAAAGCTTGATCTTGATGGTGACGGCGAGTCGCTGGCGATGACCGATGGCTTGCTCATGCTTCGCGCCATGCTCGGTCTTTCGGGCGATGCGTTGACGACCGGAGCGATAGGCAAACCGAGCGCGGCGTATCCGACCTTACGCTCGGCGCAGCAAATTTTGCAGTGGATTGAGACGACGCACGGCGTTGCGTGCTTGCCGTAGTTTGACCGCCTGTAGGAGCGGTTCCACCGCGATTACTTGCATGCCAACCCGGTTCGCTAAGTGCTGCGAGCTCTAAATCTACGGGGATCGCGGTGGAACCGCTCCTACAGTGGTCGTGGATATGAGCTTTTTTCGCGTAGGCCATAGGAAATAGGGCCTAAAGGCGGTTTGTTCCCATAGTCTAGGGTTTCACTAAGTCACACTGAAGCCAGAAAACGCATGGCTTCTAATCAATAAGCTATTAGACGGGCTACTTTTTCTTCGCTTCCAGCGCCTCTACCTGCGCGCTGAGCCATTCGATTTGCGCTCTGAGTGCGTCGAGCATTTCGCGTTGAATTTCAAACTCTTGCCGGGTCACGACGTCGAGCTTGGAGAGCCCGGCGCTGAGCGTGGCGCGTAGGTTTTTTTGCAGATCTTCGCCGACGTTGCCGCTGGCGGCGGCGCGAAGCTGGGAGACGAGTTCATCGAGGTTCATAGTCGAAGTTTAGCAAGCGAGCTGCGACGGCGGCGAACAGAAGGGCGCGTTAATTTGGTGCGTTCATCAATGCCGGGCCCGACCATTCGATCTGATTTGGTGCAAAAAACGCCATCGCCGGAACCTGCCCGACCATTTAGCGCCGATCCGTCGCCATGGCACGACAGTTGCAATGCTTCGGGTAACCCCGCCCTTAACGTCAACCACGAGGACACCCGATCATGAAACGCACGACGCTCTCTGTCACCATCGCCGGCTTGCTGGCCGCTCTCGCCGCCTCGGCAAGCTTCGCTCAGGCGCCAGCGCCCGCAGCAGCCCCTGCGCCCGCGCCCGCTCCAACGCCAGAGCACACGTTTTCCGCAAACGTCGGCGTGGCTTCGAGCTACATCTATCGTGGTCTGAATCAAAGCAATTACAAACCCGCGCTTCAGGCCGGTGTTGATTACAGCAACGCCAATGGCTTCTACGCTGGCGCATGGGTGTCGAGCATCAAGTGGTTAAAGGATTTCGGCATCAGCAGCGGCAACGCCGAGGTTGATCTCTACCTGGGCTACAAGGGCAGCGCGGGCGATATCGCCTACGACGTCGGATTCCTGCGCTACGAATACACCGGCTCTACCGCTGCGGGCGCGACCAATCCTGACACCAACGAAATCTACGTCGCTGCCACGTACAACGTGGTGACGCTCAAATACTCGCACGCTATTTCCAATACGTTCGGCAACGCCAGCTCAAAGAATTCGTACTACGTCGATGCCACCGCAGCGGTGCCGGTCATGGATAACGTCACGCTCAATTTGCACGTGGGTTACCAAGGCATCAAGGGCCCAGCGAGCGGCCCGGGCTCCTACACCGACTTCAAGGTTGAAGGTGTGTACGACTTCGGCAACGGCCTGACACTGGCTGGTGGCGTGACCGGAACGGATGCTGACAAGCCGTTTTACACGCCGCTGGGTAAAAAATTCACTGGCAAAACCACGCCTTACGCGCTGCTCAAGTTCAGCAAAACTTTCTAAGACAAGCGAGGACACTATGAAACTGGTCACAGCGATCATCAAACCGTTTAAGTTGGACGAAGTCCGCGAAGCGCTCGCGGGCGTTGGTGTGCAGGGCATTACCGTTACTGAAGTCAAAGGCTTCGGTCGTCAAAAAGGTCACACCGAGCTGTATCGCGGCGCGGAATATGTCGTCGATTTTTTGCCTAAGGTGAAAGTCGAAGCAGCGGTCAAAACCGAGCTCGTGGAGCGCGTGATTGAGGCCATTGAAAAAGCGGCCAACACGGGAAAGATTGGCGACGGAAAAATTTTCGTTTTCGACGTAGAACAAGTCGTTCGTATCCGCACCGGCGAGACCGGCGCAGACGCGCTTTAATTAACTGGGGATCGATAAATCATGAAACGAATCAAAGATTGGGTCGCGGGCATTGTCCTAGCGGCGATGATGACTTCAAGCGTGGCGTTTGCGCAGGCACCAGCGGCCACCGCAGCGCCAGCGGCAGCTCCAGCGGCCACGGCCACGGCAACTGCGGCTGATGCCAAGCCCGCTGAAGCGGCTAAGCCTGCCGAAGCTGCGAAGCCAGCCGAAGCCGCGCCCGCAGCTAAAGCACCCGAGCCCAACAAGGGCGACACCGCGTGGATGATGGTGTCAACACTTTTGGTGTTGATGATGGCGCTGCCCGGACTCGCGCTGTTCTACGGCGGCTTGGTTCGCTCCAAGAACGTCCTCTCTGTGCTCATGCAAGTCATGGTGGTGTTTTCGCTGGTATCGGTGTTGTGGCTCATTTACGGCTACAGCTTCGCGTTCACAGCGGGCAACCCATACTTCGGTGGTACGGATCGTTTGTTCGGCAAAGGCTTGTTTGATGCCGCAACGGGTACGTTTGCCATGGCCGCTACGTTTAGCAAAGGCGTTGTGATTCCTGAGATCGTGTTTGCTGTGTTCCAAGCGACGTTTGCGGGCATTACCTGCGCGCTGATCGTGGGCGCATTCGCCGAGCGGATGAAATTTTCGGCAGTGTTGATTTTCACTGTGATTTGGTTCACGTTTAGCTACATCCCGATCGCTCATATGGTTTGGTTCTGGCCAGGTCCTGATGCGTACACCGATGCAAAATTGGTTGACGGACTCAATGCAACTGCCGGCAAAATCTGGCAGTGGGGCGCGCTTGATTTCGCTGGCGGCACCGTTGTTCACATCAATGCCGGTGTAGCTGGTTTGGTGGGTGCGTACTTGGTTGGCAAGCGTCTCGGCTACGGCAAAGAAGCGTTCCCGCCGCACAGCTTGGTGCTGACGATGATTGGTGCATCGCTACTGTGGGTGGGTTGGTTCGGCTTCAACGCTGGCTCGGCACTCGAGGCCAACAACACCGCAGGCTTGGCCTTCTTCAACACCTTCATCGCAACCGCCGGTGCCGTGTTGTCATGGATCTTCATTGAATGGTTCCTCAAGGGCAAGCCTTCGATGCTCGGTGCTGCCTCTGGCGCTGTTGCGGGTCTGGTGGCAGTAACACCAGCCGCCGGTAACGTCGGCATCATGGGTGCGCTCATCATTGGCTTGATCGCTGGTGTAGTGTGCTTCTGGGGTGTCACGGGCCTTAAGAAACTGTTGGGTGCTGACGACGCGCTCGACGTGTTCGGTGTGCACGCTGTTGGCGGCATCCTCGGCGCGTTGCTCACCGGCGTGTTCAACAGCCCATCGCTCGGCGGTCCTGGCTACGTGAGCGATTGGGTAACGGCGGGCGTTATCAAAGCGGCTGACTACTCCATCGCTGGCCAAGTTTGGATTCAGTTCAAAGGCGTAGCGCTCACCGTCGTGTGGACTGCGGTCGTTGCATTCATCGCCTTCAAGATCGCTGATCTGATCGTCGGTCTGCGTGTATCGGACGACGAGCAACGCGAAGGTCTGGATATCGTCAGTCATGGCGAGACGGCTTACAACCGTTAGTCGCTGAGTCATTCTCGGCGGCTCTCTCCTCCCGCCCGAGTTTGACTTTAAAAAGCCCGCGAAAGCGGGCTTTTTTATTGCCGGTCGAATACAGACTAGCGCTTGGCGCTTCGACCGACCCTTTGCAATACCATTGCATACATCCACAAACGCAGACGCTAGGATCACTCGTGAAATCGATTGCTAACGAAACTGTCATCGTGATCACCGGAGCCTCCGACGGCATTGGTGCCGAGCTCGCACGACAGCTGGCCAAACCCGGGGTTGTATTGGTACTGGCGGCTCGCCGCAAAGACGCGCTCGAACTCGTCGCTAACGATTGTGCCGCCAAAGGCGCGAAAACGTTGGTGGTGCCCACCGATGTCAGCATCGAATCTGATTGCCGGAACTTGATTGCGAAAGCAATAGAAGCGTTCGGTCGGATCGACGTTCTGGTCAACAACGCCGGCGTGTCGATGCATGCCGCGTTTGATGATATTGAGAGCACGGATGTTTACGAAAAGCTGATGCGCATCAATTTGATGGGCAGTATCTGGCCCACGCATGCGGCTTTTCCCCATTTGAAGAAATCTAGAGGACAGGTCATCGCAGTCTCATCACTTGCGGGTCTGGTGGGCGTGCCAGAGCGAACGACGTACTGCGCAACGAAATTCGCGCAGACAGGTTTCTTTGAGGCGCTTCGGGTTGAGGCAGAACCACTGGGCGTGCATGTCGGCATCATCTATCCCGGCGTTGTCGCCACCGAGATTCGCCGTAATGGCTGGAATGCCGACGGAGAGCGCGCGGGTGTTTCGGGGCTTGCCGAAGAAGGCGCGATGAGCGTTCAAGAGTGTGCTTCGCTGATCGTTGATGCGATCGACCAGCGCAAGCGCGACGTAGTGATGAGCGCCAAGGGAAAGCTCGGTCGTTGGCTCAAATTGCTTGCTCCAAGCGTGGTCGATAATCTCGCGCGCAAAGCGCTCGTCAACAAACACTAGCCGCACTCTGTAGGAGCGGTTCCACCGCGATTGGCGGTTGCAAAGTATGACGCCACGAAAAGCGCAACGATCCTTCCCCGCGCAAGTTTTTTCGCGGTAGAACCGCTCCTACAGTTTGTTGCGCGATTCCCGCATCCGTTTTGCCCGCGCCCACACCGGCCGCAACCACAGCAAATGCACGGCAAAGTAAGAAATCACGCCGAGTACGATGCCCATGGGAATCAATCCCACGACGAGCGGTAATCCAAGAGCTTCAACCCACATCGTAAATGCGCCCCACCAGTCGCCGTTGGGGTTTTTAAGTTCGGGTATCACTCGCGTACCAGGCAATATGAAATCACCCAGATAAAACGCGCAGACATACAGCGGAACCACGGTGAATGCATTGTTGTACCAACCTACGACGGTCGCCGCAACGATATTGCCTCGAAACAAAACGCAGAGGAGGAATACAAAAAAAACTTCGATCTGCGTTGGGATCACGCCCAGAGTCACGCCGATCGCAACGCCTACGGCCAGCGGTTGACGACGAAATGAGAGCAAATCGTGCGAATCAATCCATGGCTTCATCCAAGACAGCCATGGGCGATCAAATTCGCGCAGCACGCGCGGTTCAATAGAGGCAAGCCAACGTCGCGGTTTCATGCCGTATTTTTACAGCGAAGCGCTGTGAATTAGCCGTCAATCAATCCGCGAGTCAACTAAGACCGCGGAGCGCACGCATCCGTCGGGCCCGCGCAATGACTGGCCGTAGCCACAGAATCTGCACAATGGCATAGCCCCAGGCCGCAAAGAAAAGCCCCATCGCTGGGAGCCCAACGATCAGCGGCCAGCCCATTGCTCGCACCCATTCGACTAATGCCGCAAATGCGCCCGCATCACCGTTCCAAGGGGGTAACGATTGGCTACCGGGAATGATCCAACTACCAATCTGAAAGGCCAACGCGTACAGCGGTACGATGGTCAACGGATTGGTGTAGACGGTCGCGACCGCTGCGGCGATCACATTGCCGCGCAACAGCGCGCAAAACAACATCGATGCAAGTATTTGCAGCGGCCCGGGAATCAGCCCGCAAAAGAGCCCGATCGCCAAACCACGAGCCATAGGATTTCGAGTAAACGAAAAAACGTCGTGCGAATCAACCCATGGCTTCGCCCAGGATAGTCCTGGGCGATCGAATTCAGATAGTACGCGTGGCTCAAGTGAGCGCAGCCAACTGCGTACTTTCTGACCGAAGTTTTTATTCACGTGCGTGACCGTGTTGGACTACTTTTCAGCAGTCTTTCGGGTCGTCCACAAGGATGCAAACATTGAGATCGCGATGATCGCCGCAGTCACGCCCAACGCAATTCCGATCGGAATCTTGTACACATCCAACAGCAACATTTTTGTTCCGATAAACACCAGCACGAGCGCCAGTCCGTAGGCAAGCAGGTGGAAGCGATCGGCCAGATCAGCGAGCAAGAAATACAAGGCGCGCAGTCCAAGAATAGCGAATATGTTGGCAGTCAGCACGATAAATGGATCATTCGTGATGGCAAAGATCGCAGGAATTGAATCAACAGCGAAGATGATGTCAGTCACGCCGATCAAGATGAGCACAACAAAGATGGGGGTGAAATGCTTCACGCCGTTAATCATTTTTGTCATTTTTTCACCGTTGAATTCGGTGGTGATCTTCATGTACTTCCGAAGTACTTTGAGTGCAGGATTGCTCTCGATGTCAGGCTCTTGGCCTGCGGCAAACCACATCTTCAATCCGGTGAGTACCAAGAACGCACCGAACACATAAAGAATCCAATGAAACTGCGCCAGCAACCAAGCGCCCACAAGAATCAAGATCGCGCGCAAAATAATCGCGCCGACGATTCCAATGATGAGCGCACGTTTCTGAAATTCGGCTGGAATCGCGAAATAGGTAAAGATCATCAAAAACACAAAGATGTTGTCCACTGACAAACTCTTTTCGACTAAATAGCCGGTGATGAATTGCATCGAAACTTCATTGGCCGTCGCTCGTCCCTGCGAGCCATCTAGGTACCACCACAGGAGCGCCACAAACACGAAGGCCAGCGAGAACCAAATCAGGCTCCAGACAAGCGCTTCTTTGGTCGTGACTTTATGCGCGCCCTGTTTTTCCATCACCAACAAATCGATCGCTATCGCGACCAATACAAAGACGGCAAATCCCGTCCACATCCACCATGTACCAATTGTTTCCACGTGTTATCTCTCTTGCGCCCTCAGCGGCGCGCTATTTGTTAGTTTGGGTTGATACAACGCTCAGGCAAGTGAATTGAGTGAGCGTTGCTAAAAGGCGAGTGGCTACGCTGTGCGCGGTGGCTGGAAGCGATTTGAGGCGGGCCGACACCTGCTCGACCGAAGTGGCGCCAGGGTTGGCGCGCTGAAGAGATGTGGGTGTAAAAACTTCATGAATGATCCCCTTGTATGTTGCGCTCAGTGCCTTGCGCGAAAGAAACACACATGGTCATATCCCACGAAATTCGAGGGGACACATCGCGAGTCTTCGCGCTCAGCCTGAGCTTTAAGCATTGCACTAGGCAATGCCGCGAAACGCGAAGGTCTTGCACAAACTGCGCAGCGATCAATGACCTGACTGGCGCAATCCATTGTTACCGGATTCATGCAGTTGCAACGAAATCAATCGGTGCTTTTGCACGTCACGTATTGACGATAACAACGCGGGAGCTACTCCCCTTCAACCCGCTAATTATTGCCGCAAATAGGGGTCATTTCAACAAGATTCGCAAATTCATTATTGGTTGAACGCCATGTTAAATGAGGGCTGTAGCCGATTCAGTTCGTTTGCGAATTTACGCAAAATTGGTCTGTAGCCCTTGTTTTATAAGGCATTCATTGAAAAAGATCATATTTCAATGACGCAGAGCTTCATAAACGCTCGGCAAATTGCGCTCAACGGTGGGCGCGATCAATGCGGTGATGTTCCGGATTGTGATCGCTCGCTGGTCACGCAATGCCAGCGCACGCAATAATGGTTTGACACGATAAAGCCAAAAAAGGAGGATCACCATGCAGGCACCACAACGGACTCACCCATGGACACACTGCTGGGCAATCGCGCTTCTCTGCGCGCTCGTTTGCCTGCCTGTGCTGACCTCTAATGCACAGGCGCAGTCCGCTGCGACCTGGCCGATCCCCGGCAAGACCATTCGCATCGTATTGCCGTTTCCAGCGGGTGGCGCGGGTACCGACATGATGGCGCGATTGATTGGCAAGAAGTTGTCCGACGACGTCGGCGTGCCGGTAGTTGTGGACAACAAGCCCGGCGCATCTACGATTATCGGCGCGCAAGAGGTCGCGAAAGCCGCGCCCGATGGACATACGCTGTTCTATACGGTGGTCATCACCCACACACAAAATCCGCACCTTTTCGCCAAGCTGCCCTACGACCCGTTCAAAGACTTCACGCCGCTCAGTCAAGTTGCGCGCTCCGCCACCGTTTTGATCGCGGGAAAAAATGCGCCATTTGATGACTTAAAGGGCATGATCGCTCACGCCAAGGCCAATCCCGGTAAGCTCAATATCGCTTCGTTCAGCGCGGGGTCTACGGCGCACATCAACGCCGAAATGCTGCGGATCGCCTCGGGTGTCAACATCGCGCATATCCCCTACAAAGGTGTGGCCGACGCGCAGCGCGCATTGCTAGCCGGCGAGGTTCAACTGTATTTCGACGGCACCGCAACGGCGGTCACCGCCATTAAGGCAGGCACAGCGAAGGGCATTGCTGCGGCCACCGATAAACGCATCTCAGTGCTGCCAGAGTTGCCAACGATTACTGAGCAGGGCGTTGCTGGCATTGATATCGTGGGTTGGCAAGGTTTCTTTGGCCCCGGTGGCATGGACCCCGCCGTGACGCAGAAAATCTCCGCTGCGATTGCCAAAATTGTGAAAAGCGATGAGATCACCAATCTCATCAAAACCCAAGGTAATGAACCCACCGGCACGACCGCTGATGCGTTTCAGACCATTGTTAAAACTGACTTCGAGCGCTGGGGCAATGTGATTCGCCGCACCGGCATCAAACTGGAGTAGCGCGATGCATGATTTAGTCATTCGCAACGCAAAAATTGTCGACGGTTCGGGTACGGCCGCGCAGTACGGCGACGTCGCTGTCGATAACGGAACGATCACTCAAGTCAACGGCGCGAAGGCAGCCGCTGGGCGGCGCGAGATCAATGCCGACGGTGCGCTGCTGACGCCCGGTTGGGTCGATGTGCACACCCACTACGATGGTCAAGCCACGTGGGACCCGTATCTATCGCCCTCGTCGTGGCATGGCGTGACGAGCGTGGTCATGGGCAACTGCGGCGTCGGATTTGCGCCCGTGAAACCGCAAATGCGCGAATGGCTCATTCAGTTGATGGAAGGTGTTGAAGACATACCCAATGCCGCGCTGTCTGAGGGCATCGATTGGCAATGGGAAACGTTTCCCGAATACATGAACGCGCTAGAGCGCATGCCGCGCGCGCTCGACATTGGCTGCCAAGTACCGCACGGCGCGCTGCGCCCCTATGTGATGGGCGAAAACGGCGTTGACAGTAACGACGCCACAAGCGACGAAATCGCCGCGATGCGACGCATCACTCGCGAAGCGCTCGAAGCGGGCGCGTTGGGTTTTTCAACGTCCAGAACGCTGATCCACAAAGGCGCTGATGGCAAACATGTGCCCGGCACGTTTGCGCGTCTCGAAGAGGTGTTTGGTATTGGTCGTGCACTGGGCGACGCCAAACGCGGCGTGTTTCAAATGACATCGAACCACGTTGGCATGGATGAAGAAACGGTGTGGATGCGAAAGCTCGCTGCGGAGACGGGGCAACCGGTTGCCTTCAACTTGCAACAAATTGACACCCACCCCGAGCTCTGGAAAACGTTGGTTGCGCAAATCGAATCGGCGGGGCGCGAAGGCGTACCGCTCTACGGTGCCTTCTGCGGACGGCCCGTGGGATTGCTGTTTTCATGGGGTGGAACGTTTCATCCGTTCATCGCGCATCCGTCGTATCAAGCGCTGCGAAAGCTTTCGGCAGCAGAACGTTTGACGGCGCTTCGTGACCCCAGTGTGCGAGCGAAATTATTGTCGGAGCAACCGCATGGGCTCGATGATTACACGCGAATGAAAGCGATGGCATTTCACAAGATGTTTCGTTTGGGGGAACGCCCTGATTACGAGCCCGATCCCTCGCAAAGCGCGGCGGCGATTGCGGCGCGCGAAGGACGCAACGCCAACGAAGTCGCCTACGATTGGATGCTCGCCGACGAGGGGCGCGCCATCATCTACTTTCCGGTGTTTAACTACTCGTACGAAAAGCTCTCGCACACCTATGAGCTGTTGCAGCATCCGCGCACCATGCTCTCGCTCGGTGACGGCGGCGCGCACTGCGGCTATATCTGCGATGCGTCACTGCCTACATTCATGCTCACGCACTGGACGCGGGATCGAACGCGCGGCGAGAAATTGCCGCTTGAATTGATCGTAAAACGGCAAACCAGTGCTACGGCCGCCATTTACGGACTGCAGGATCGTGGGCTCATCAAGCCTGGCTACATCGCGGATTTCAACTTGATCGACTATGACAATTTGTCGCTAACGCCGCCGCATTTCATCAGTGATTTGCCCGCCGGTGGGCGACGCATCGTGCAAGAGGCGAGCGGTTATTTGGCCACCATCAAATCGGGCCACACCATCTTTGAAAACGGCCAAGCCACGGGTGCTATGCCCGGAAAACTGATTCGAGGTCCGCAGCGAGTTTAGAGTCGTGTTTCGCAATCTGAACTAAATCAGAGAGAATCTGGCCTCGTTACAAAATTCGACGAACTTTGTTCGTGTGCAAAGCATGTCTTGGTTAGAAAAAATTATTCCCGCCGTCAAAGGCGACACCGCGGCCAAACGCGGTGTGCCGGAAGGCTTATGGCTCAAGTGTCCGAGCTGTGATTCGGTGCTCTACACCGAAGACGTAGAGCGCAATCAACACGTTTGCATGAAGTGCAACCATCACATGCGAATTGGGGCGCGGGCTCGGATTAATGGCTTACTTGATGAGGCCGGCCGCGTGGAAATCGGCGCTAACGTCTTACCGATCGATTCGCTCAAATTTAAAGACAGTAAAAAGTATCCGGATCGCTTGAAGCAAGCGACCGAGGCGACTGGCGAAACGGATGCACTGGTGGCGATGCGCGGCACGATGAATGCTGTGCCTGCGGTGGTCGCTGCATTCGAGTTTGATTTCATGGGCGGCTCGATGGGCTCCGTCGTGGGCGAGCGATTTGCGCAAGGCGTGGACGCAGCGATCAAAGCCAAGTGCGGGTTCGTGTCGGTGGCGGCCAGCGGTGGCGCGCGCATGCAAGAAGGCCTTGCCTCACTGATGCAAATGGCTAAGACCAATAGCCGCTTGGCGGAGCTTGCGGAAAAGAAATTGCCCTACATCAGCGTGCTCACCGATCCCACTATGGGGGGGGTGTCTGCAAGCTTTGCGTTTGTGGGCGACATCGTGATTGCGGAACCCAATGCATTGGTCGGCTTTGCCGGACCTCGGGTGATCGAACAAACCGTTCGCGAAAAACTACCCGAAGGTTTCCAGCGCGCCGAATTTCTGCTCGACAAAGGCGCGATCGACATGATTGTTGATCGCCGCGAATTGAAAGCGACGATCGCAAAATTGCTGGGCGCGCTCAACTAAGTCGAGCGCATCTATGCGGCGCTACTGAACGCGCTTGTAACCTGTGTAGCCTTTGACCGGCGTAACGACTGGTTTGAGCACAAGAAAACTGTACGGTGGCAAGGTAATCCTTGGCATCGCAGCACGTGGCTCAACCGGCGCAGTTTTTCCGATCACATCAACGAGCAAACGGCCATCCATCAACTTTGAGTTGCCGTGCATCACGGTTTCGGTGACCGCTTTGTCGCTTGGATTGACGAACACCAAAATCGTGTCTTCAACCCGATCGGTGTGACGCTCAAAGGCCATCAGTGACGTGCTCGTTATCGGGCGGAAATCACCAATCCGAAGTGCGCGGTGATCTTTACGCAACTTGATGAGCTGCTTCGTCCAAACAATCGACGGGTGATCGTCGCGCACTTGATCCCACGCCATGGGCGAGCGCATGGCCGGGTCTTCGCCGCCGGTCATGTCGATTTCGCTGCCGTAGTACAGGTTGGGCGCGCCGGGCAGTGTGAATTGAAGTATTTGTGCCAGACGACGCAAATTGGACTGCGGAATCGTCGTCGCAATTCGATCCGTGTCGTGGTTGTCGAGCAGCACCCAGCTTTTGAGCATGTTTTCGATGCCCACGTCCGTCACCATTCGTTCAACCATTCGCGTTGACGTGGCTGCAGGCAGCAAACCCTTTGCCGTTGAAATAATGATCTCTGTCAAGGTGAAATTCATCACGCCATCGAGTGACGGAAACCATTCCTTGGGGTAATTGGCGACTTCTCCTACGACTAGCGAACCCGGCTTTTCCTCGTGTGCCGCACGACGAAGCTCTTCGAGGTAATTGAATCCGATATCGTAGGCTACATCGAGCCGCCAGCCATCGGCACCATCGCGCAAATAGCTCCGAACGACTGAATCACGCCCCGCATAAATGTGCTCGCGAACCTTGGGATTTTCCAAGTTGAGCTCAGGCAAATTTTGCGCGTCGTACCAAGTGCGCGCGCCGCCTTCGAACTTGGGGCTAAAGTTGAACCAATCGCGAAACGGGCTGCTTGGATCGCGCTTGGCTTGTTTGAAGATTTCAGCATGTTGGCCCATGTGATTGAACACGCCATCAAGGACCACTTTCATCCCTCGAGAGTGCGACTCTTTGATGAGAGCCCGAAGATCATCGCGCGAACCAAATTCGGGTGAAACGACGTTGAAATCCAACGAATCGTATTTGTGATTGGTGTAGCCCAGATGAATCGGATTCAGATACAAAACATCGGTGCCCAAACCCTGCACGTAGCCCAACTTGCTACGCAAGCTCGCTAAATCGCCGCCCCAAAAATCGATTTCGTGGCTCCACAGTCCTAAGTCTTCGCGATAGGTGCCGCGCACAGCTTGGGCTGTCCACGGTTTGAGCGTTTTCGGGGCTGGATAGAGATGACGCTTCGCTTCGAGATTGAGCGAGGGGGCAAACCGATCGACCAACACTTGATAAACAACCGCGCCATTGCGCCAGTCTCTTTCGCGCTCGGCGAAGGTATTGCCATAGGCTCGATCAAAGCGATTGGCATAGGCTCCGGGCCCAGTCGTCGCCGCCAATGGTGGCGTGGGTGATGTTGGCGCGCCAGCCGTTGTCGTGCCTGTCGCTGGTGCCGGCTGTGCGGTTGCAGGCTGAGAGAGATTGATGACTGCGAGCGCTGTCGCAAGTGACAACTGCCGCGTCGCAGTGAGTGAATGCTGAACGATGTTTCGAGCCACAACCAACCTCGCAATTTCTGAACATCCAAATGCTACGCGCCGTTGCGATGGGTAGTCCGTTTACTTTTCAATTAATTCAAACGCCAGAAATTGATTGATTTGGCGGGCGTTGAAGTTGTCGTCACTGGCCACCACCAAGGTCCGATTGCCGTTGGGCAAGCGGGGCCCAAAGCACATGGCTTCCGTGTTGTCGAGTCTGCGTAGATTGAGTGAGTCAAAGTTCACGAGCAGTTTCTTTGGCGCGCTCTGAAAATTTCCCTCCGTTAGCGCGGCGATGTTCATCGTGTCGCTGCCTGTTCGCGTATCGATCAGATAAATGCGAATCGAGTTGCCAATGCCCTGAGCGAAGCTGCGCTCCAGAACGAGCATGCGGTGTTCATCGAGCATCAAAACTTCGGGCACACCGTTGTCAGCGTAGCCACTGGGTGGCATTGGGCGCGCCGGGATGGCATCAGCTCGGTAGGCGATTTGCCTAAGCGCCTTTGCGCTCGTCAAGTCGTATTGCGTGAAGCGAATCGCGCCGCCAGCGCTGGTCACGCTAGGGGGCTCTCCGTCTTCGTAAATCGGTGCCTCCATGGCTACCCACGCGCTTCTACCGTCTACCGAAAGACTCAGCCCCTCAAACGAATTGTTGTCGCGAGAACCGAGCGGCGCGCTGTTCATATTGAACATCGACAGCGTTGGAATGGTTCGCAACATCGTGCCGTCTAACCGCATTTCAGCGAGCGTTGGATGGACTAGCAAACGCCGATCACCTTCGCTGGTCCAAATGAGCGTATCGGTGTCGGCACGGTAGCGAATTGCTTCGGGATCGAGCACGTTCTTCGGGTCATCCACTTTGTTGCCGAACGTCGAGCCATTTGCTTTCTTGAGCGTCGTCACAGACAGCAGCTCGGGCTTGCCGATATCGCTAGCGCTGATCGTAATCTTCGCCGTGTAAAAACGCGCAGCGTTTATGTCTGAGCGATCATCGGAGAGCAGGTAAAACACACCTCGCTTGGCATCGTAGTCGCAGCCTGAAATGCCACCGAATGTGGTGCCAAATACTTCCAAGCGGTGCGGCAAACTGGACTCGCTGATGAAGCGAAGCGCCACTTCGCTCGTTGAAGACGCCTGCTGGGTAGGCGTCGCAGTGCACCCCACAAGCCAAGCCGCGGCGCCCACAAGTAAGCCCACAAGTAGTCTTTTCACAAGCGCACTCCATCCAATTGATCAATTGATTCTACGAGGCGACTCGTTCCTAAGTTGCCGATCACCCATCGCCTATCGCCTATCGCGGTGGCTTAGCATCGCGCAATCGATCACGCCACCACTTCAGCGCATTGCCGCGCACACCGGTTTTCCAAGCCAGCACCAGTGTTGTTGCGCGTTTAGGCGCATCAGTCTCTTTCTCGATGAGCGCTTTGGTTCGCAAATACGGCTTGGCGAACCACGTTGCAAGATATCCGCCGCCGAGGCCGGCGATCTGCGCATCAATTTTGGCTTGCATCGACGGCACGACCAAGGTGTCTTGCCCTGATAGCAAGCCCGTGGTTCGTAGCGGCAAATTTCGGGACGTATCGGCGACCACGATCGCTCGGCACTTGCGCAAATCAACGTCTTGAATCGGCTCAGTCGCTCGTGCAAGTGCATGCTTAGGTGACACGCAATAGGCAAAGTCAACGTCAAACAGCGGCTGAGTGGAATAGAGCGCGCTATTGCTGACTTCGCCGGTGGCACCGATCACCATATCGACGCGACCTGCGGCCAATGCGTCCCATGACCCAGCCAGCGTTTCTTCGCTAAACCGAAGCCGCGTTGCACAGGATTCTTTGTAATAGGCTTCGATGTGCGGCTGCAACCAGGCCCAAGGCAGGATCGCATCGAGCGCAACGCGCAGCTCAGATTCCCAGCCATTAGCGGTTTGTGCGACCTCGCGCTGCACATTTTCTGCATGATCGATCAGCAATCGACCCTGATCCAACAGCAAGCGCCCCGCTTGCGTGAGTTTGGCTCGGTACGCGCGGCGATCAAAGAGCAGAATGTCCAAATCGTCTTCGAGTTTTCGCACTGCATAACTCAACGCAGACGGCACCCGATCGAGCGCCTCCGCCGCGCGAGCAAAGCTCCCCATCCGATCAATGGCGTCGAGCATTTCCAGCGCTTCAAACGAGATTTTCAACATGGTGAAAAATTTTGAATAAGAACATCAATTTTGCACCCTTTTTATAGGCACTGATTGTCGCCAAAATTACATCCTGGCAACACAACGAGCAAACCAATCATGTTGACACTTCGAAAATCCGATGAGCGCGGCTATGCCAACCATGGTTGGCTCGAAAGCCGTTTTAGTTTTTCATTCGCCGATTATCACGACCCCAAGCACGTCCACTTCGGACCGCTGCGAGTGATCAACGATGACTACATTGCTGCGGGCAAGGGCTTTGGCATGCACGGTCATCGCGATATGGAAATCGTCACGTATGTACTTGAAGGTGCCATCGCGCACAAGGATTCATTGGGTAATGGCGCTGAAATCCGTCCCGGTGAAGTGCAGCGTATGAGTGCGGGCACCGGCATCATGCACAGTGAATTCAATCCTTCGGCGGCCGACAGAACCCATTTGCTGCAAATTTGGATCATCCCAAACCGTGCGGGTGGGCCAGCGTCCTATGAGCAAAAGTTCTACGGCCCCGAAGAAAAGCGCGGCACGCTACGCTTAGTCGCATCACCCGACGGCGCCAACGGCTCGGTGCGCATTCAGCAAGACACCAAGATGTACGCGGGGCTGTTCGACGCTGCCGAATCGATGATTTTTTCGACGAGTGCGGACCGTTTGGTCTACTTGCATGTTGCTCGTGGTCAAGTGGTTGTGAACGGCACCACGCTCACCGCGGGCGACGCAGCCAAAATAGAAAACGAAACCAGCATCGCGATCGAGCAAGGTCAAGATGCCGAAGTGCTCGTCTTTGACATGGCCAACTTGCATTAGCGCGCTCTTTAACGGCATTCCAAATACATACCCGCTGCTCGTTGAGCACCTTTATTTTTCTGCATCAAAGGACTTCGCTATGACCACAGTTTCAATCGTCTATCACTCGGGTTACGGCCACACCAAGGCCATCGCAGAATCTGTGCAGAAAGGTGCGGCCAGCGTTGCAGGAACCACTGTGAATTTCATGGCTGTTGACGCCGTTGATTGGGATGCGCTCAACGCATCACACGCCATCATCTTTGGCAGCCCCACTTACATGGGCGGCCCGTCGGGACAATTTAAAACCTTCGCCGATGCCACCAGCAAAGCATGGTTCACCGGCGCTTGGAAAGACAAGATCGCCGCCGGCTTCACCGTGTCGTCATCTAGAAACGGTGACAAAGCTAGCACCTTGTCGTACTTCCAAACGCTGGCAATGCAACATCACATGCTCTGGGTGGGTACCGGCATGATGCCCGGCAACAACAGCAGCAAAGGCTCCGAAGCCGACCTAAACCGCTTGGGCTCCTCGGCGGGGCTGATGGCACAAGGCAACTCCGATCAAGGCGTTGAAGGCATTCACGAAAGCGATTTCCGCACCGCTGAAGCGTTCGGCAAGCGTGTTGCGGAGGTGACGGCGCGTTGGAATAAGTAGTGGCTGTGCCAAACGATGCCCGGAACGGGCCGGAAGCGCTAGGCCGGGCCAGAGGCTCGGCCTAGCGCTTCCTGTTCCGGTCAGAGCACACTGAACCTGTACGATTTCCATTGAGTACTTAACGAACGGTAAATCGAGATGGAACTAGAGAGAAACAAGACCGGTAAATTGCAGGCCGCACGGCGCA
>READ01000031.1 GCA_004293675.1 Betaproteobacteria bacterium | reverse complement strand
TTGCGCCGTGCGGCCTGCAATTTACCGGTCTTGTTTCTCTCTAGTTCCATCTCGATTTACCGTTCGTTAAGTACTCAATGGAAATCGTACAGGTTCAGAACAAGTCTGAGCCGTGAAGTAGTTTGATGAGACGACTCATCCACTCCTCTGTCTCAATGATGCGTTCAACCACGAGATTGTTGCCCGCGGCCGCGAGCGCTGGCACTGATGCGTGGAATCCGGCAAAGAAGCTGGGTCTCAGGTCTTTCCAGAGAAAGTGACCCCTATCGACTCGTTCCGTAGGAAGAATCTTTGCGGCCAACAGGTGATCAATCGAGTAGTGCCAGAACGGCTCATCAAGTGCGTTTTGAAGTGCTGCAGCCAGCGTCGACTTGCCAGAGCTCGAAGCGCCGTTCAGAAGGATGATCTTGCCCGGAGCAGGCGAAGCTGGATCGAAGCTTGAGGGCATGGGACGTGGCGTCTTGTGCTGCCTAACGTGTTTTACGTAACGCATGCAACTATAACTTCTTAATAGCGCGCGAGTGGAATTCGTTGCCTAACTCGCATGTGGTCTGAAATGCCAGTGCCCTTCATCTGTGAACTGTGTTTATAAACAGTAAAAGCAGAAGTGCGCGAAGGCAATCACCGCTTCCCCCCAAAAATAGACCCCAACACCCCACGAATCACGCGTCGTCCGACTTCGGAACCGATGGCTCGGGCTGCTGATTTCATGGCGGCTTCACCGGCGCTTTGACGGGTGCGAATGGTGCCGCCGCGTGGGCCGGTTTTGGGGGTGTCGTCGGTGAAGATGCCGCCGATCATGTCGCTGGCTTTGCTTAGGAAACCGGGTTCTTCTTTTGCCGTTTGTGGTTCGACAGGCTCACCACGAACGGGAGTGGACTCACCACGAACGGAAGTGGGCTCACCGTGAGCGGAGCCAGACTCAGAGCTAGTGGATGAAGCGCTGCTCGAGCTTGCTGAATCAATTCGCGCACTGACTCGCCCGGTCAATATTTCATACGCGCTTTCACGATCAACGGTTTTGTCATACACGCCTGCGACTAGCGATGTCTTTACAAGCTCGGCGCGCTCGGGCGCGGTGACCGGGCCGATGCGCGATGACGGGGGGATGATCCACGCGCGCTCAACCGGATTGGGTCTGCCTTTTTCATCTAGGAAGGAGACGAGCGCTTCGCCGGTGGCGAGTTCGGTGATGGCTTTTTCGGTGTCGATTTTTGGATTGGGGCGGAAGGTCATCGCGGCGGTTTTCACGGCTTCGGCATCGCGCGGGGTGTAGGCGCGCAGGGCGTGTTGAATTCGATTACCGAGTTGTCCGAGTACGACGTCGGGCACGTCGAGCGGGTTTTGCGTGACGAAATAAACGCCGACGCCCTTCGATCGCACGAGCCGCACGACTTGTTCGATGCGGCTTCGTAATTCGGGCGGCGCTTCGCTGAAAAGCAGGTGCGCTTCGTCAAAGAAAAACGCGAGCTTTGGTTTGTCGGGATCGCCGACTTCGGGCAGTGATTCGAACAGCTCGGAGAGCAGCCACAACAGGAAGGTGGCGTAGATGCGTGGATTCGAGAGCAGCTTGTCGGCCGCGAGAATGTTGACGACGCCTTTGCCGTCGACGGTTTGCATCAGGTCGGCCAGGTTTAAAGCGGGCTCGCCGAAAAACTTTTCACCGCCTTGCGATTCAATTGTCAAGATACCGCGCTGAATCGCGCCGATACTCGCGCCGCTGATGTTGCCGTAGGCCAGCTGATATTCCTTGGCGTTCTCGCCCGCATGCACGAGGATGGCGCGCAGGTCTTTCAAATCGAGCAGCAACAAGCCTTTGTCATCGGCGATTTTGAACACGGCTGTCAGCACGCCGCTTTGCGTTTCGTTCAAATTCAAAATGCGTGAGAGCAGGAGCGGTCCCATTTCCGAAACGGTCGCTCGCAGCGGATGACCTTGCTCGCCGAACACGTCCCAGCATGTCACTGGAAACAGCTCGTTGGTGAAGCCGGTGAGCTTAAGTTGTGCGACGCGATCTTCAACGCGTTTGTTGCCACCACCCGCTTGCGAAAGCCCGGTCAGATCGCCTTTCACATCAGCCATGAAGGTGGGCACGCCAATGCGAGAGAAACCTTCAGCGAGGACTTGCAGGCTGACGGTTTTTCCCGTGCCCGTCGCGCCGGTAATCAAGCCGTGACGGTTAGCGAGTTTCGGAAGAATCGACACATCGGCGTTGGTGTCGATGGTTTTTGCAACGAGGAACGGATTGGCCATGGCTTGCTACGTGGGGAATGGGAGGGATTGCTTGCAATGTAGCGTGTTTTTTGCTTTTTTGTGGCGCGTCCCAATTTGTTCGCGGTGAGGCGTATTTTCCGTTCGTGGTGAGGTTTCGACAGGCTCAACCCTGAAGGCAACCTCCCCCCCGTTCGTGGTGAGCTTGTCGAACCATGAACGCGCGTCCTATGACGGCTGGGTGGATCTTCATTTGCCGTTGTGGTTCGACAGGCTCACCATGAACGGGACACCTGAGGCTCACCACGAACGGGAAACCTGAGACTCGTCGCAAACCGGAAACCTGAGACTCGCCGCAAACGGCAAACCTGAGACTCGCCGCAAACGGCAAACCTGAGATTCACCGCAAACGGAAGTGTCGCGTCACACTCTGCGTTTGTGTCGCGCCACTCTCCCCGTTCGTGGTGAGCTTGTCGAACCATGAACGCGCACCCTATGAGGGCTGGATGGTTCTTCTTTTGCCGTTGTGGTTCGACGAGCTCACCACGAACGGGATAAGCGGTCCGCCGCGAGCCGAATTAGGGCAGTGTCGAGGGACTTAAGTTGTTCCTACGCCGGAACCGGCGTGCGCGATTCCAACGACCGCTCATCAATCGGCAAATGCACCAGCGCCGCAAACACGCCCAGCCCGATGCAGATCATCCACACTACGTTGTAGCTGCCGGTGGCGTCGTAGAGTTTTCCGCCGAGCCAAGCGCCTAAGAAACTGCCGATTTGGTGCGAGAAAAACACGATGCCACCGAGCATGCCCAGATAGCGGGCGCCGTAGATTTGTGCAATCAGCGCGTTGGTTGGTGGTACGGTTGAGAGCCACAAGACACCGATCGCCGCCGCAAATACATAGACCGACCACGCCGACAGCGGTACCGCCAAAAAGATAACAATCACCACTGAGCGCATGAAGTAGATGAACGAGAGCACGTAGCGTTTGGGCATCTTTCCGGCCAACACGCCCGCCACGTAGGTGCCGATGCAGTTGAACAAACCCACAAGCATCAACGCCGTTACGCCGACATGCGCGGGCGTTCCCTTATCGAGCAAATACGGCGTGAGGTGCGCGCCGATGAATACCACTTGAAAGCCGCATACAAAGTAGCCGAGCGTTAACAGTGTGTAGCTTCGATCACCAAAGGCGGTACGCAGCGCTTCACCCGCCGACGCTTGGCCAACGGTTGATGGCTGCGGGAGTCGCCCGGTTGCGCCGAGTTTTGCGAAGTACCAACCCAATGGCGCCATGGTGGCGGTGATGATCGCCAACGCCAGTAGTGAAGTCTGCCAACCTTGATGGCTGATAAACCACTGCGCCACGGGAATCATCAGAAACTGACCGAACGAGCCCGCCGCCGCGCTGATGCCAAACGCCCAAGCGCGGCGCGATGCATCGACCATTTTTCCCAGCACGCTGTAGGCGACCGAATACGTCGTGCAAGCCACGGCGATGCCCATCACGATGCCGCCGGTGAGCGCGAGGGTTGTACCGCTCGTTAGAAACGCCGTGCCCGCCAGCCCCAGCGCATACAGCGCAGCGCCGATCATCAACACGCGCTTGGCGCCCCAGCGATCAGCGATGTAGCCGATGAAGGGCTGCGATGCGCCCCACACCAGGTTTTGCAGCGCGATGGTGAACGAGAAGACTTCACGTCCCCATTTCATATCGCCGCTGATGGGTTGCAGGTACAGGCCCGAAAATGCGTTTCGGGTGCCCATGGCGATTCCCAAAATTAACGATACAACTAGCAGAGCACGCAGCAAATTGCTGTGGCGTTGGGTTTCGGTCATGGGAGCCAAACGAGCCTGATGAATAGCTGTGTATTATCGTTGCCAATGCTGCGCATTTAGATGACCGAGACCGAAATTGGCGATTGCTTCACTGCGTGGCATGCATTCTGCTCAATCACTGTTTTAACGATACGCACTATGGCTACCCACTGGAAATCGCACACGCCGCCGAACATTTACAAACCGCTGTCAACCTACAACCACGCCATTGAGCTTCCGCCGGGCGCTCGAATTTTGGAGTCGAGCGGGCAATTGCCGGTTCGTGTGGATGGTTCGTGGCCCGATGGCATCGCGGCACAAACGCAACTCGTTTGGGAAAACGTGTTGGCGATTTTGCACAGCGCCGACATGGGCGTGGAGCATTTGGTGCGAGTCAAAACGTTTTTGATTCACCGCGAACACATGGCGGAATACTCGCGCGTTCGCTCCGGGTTTTTGGGCGACTGCCGTCCCGCCAGCACGCTGCTGATCGTATCGGGCTTCACGCGCCCCGAATGGTTGGTTGAAGTCGAAATCACTGCGGCAAAGGTGGATTGATGAGTGCCGCGAATGTTCGGGCGCTACTGCCGTCGCTCGATTGGGTGAGCGATGACAAAGAGCGCGAAAAACTATCGAAAGATTACTACTGGTTTTCGCCGCTGCTCAAAGCGGCGCTCGACGACAAACGCGCGGACGAGGTGGTTCGCCCGGCTGATCGTGACGAATTGGCGTCAGTCGTCGCGGCGTGCGCAAAAGCTCGTGCACCCATCACGCTGCGCGGCGCGGGCACGGGCAACTACGGGCAAGCGATTCCGCTGTCGGGTGGTGTGGTGATCGATTTGTCGCGGCTTAACCGTGTGCTGGCAATTGGCAACGGCATGGCGCAGGTTGAGGCGGGATGCAAATTGCTCGATCTAGAAACGGCTGTCAATGCTGCCGGTTTCGAGCAACGTACGTACCCGAGCACGTTTCGTATGGCCACCATCGGCGGCTTGTTTGGCGGCGGTTTTGGTGGTGTAGGTTCGATCAATTTCGGGCCGATTTACACGCCGGGCAATGTGCTTTCGGTCACTGTGTTGAGCGTTGCGGAAGCGCCGGAGTATGTTGAGTTGCACGGCGATGATTGCTTAGCGTTGGCCCATGCTTACGGCACCAACGGCATCATCGTTGAGATGAAAATTGCCCTCGCGCCACTGCAACATTGGAATGAAACGACAGCGAGCTTTGCATCGTTTGAATCTGCGATGCGTTTTGGCGCGGCGCTCGCTGCGGCACCGGGGATCATCAAAAAGCAGTGCGGCGTATTCGCTCCGGGTTTCACGAAATATATGCCGCTGCTGAAGAAGCACATTGTTGCGGATCAGCCCTATGCGCTGTGTTTGATTGCTGACAGTGGTGAAGCCGCGTATCGTGCGCTGGTGGCGCAATTCGATGGTGTGGTGGGCCATTGGGCGAGCGCGCGTGAGGCCGCTGAGCGTGGTCGTTACTTGCATGAATTTGCATGGAATCACACAACGATGCATGTGCTTCGGCTCGACAAATCATTCACCTATTTGCAATGCTTGCTCACTGATCCAGTGAAGCAAGCCACCGCGCTCCATGATCTGTTGGGCCCGCGAGTGATGATGCATTTTGAATTTATTCGAAACGCCGAGGGCGCGATTTCGTGCGGCGGTTTGCCGGTGCTACCGTTTGAATCCAAGGCGCAGATTGATGCCGATATCGCCACCTTTGAATCAAACGGTGCGTATGTGATGAACCCGCATGTGTTTGAAGTTGAAGAGGGTAATTCGCGGCAAATCGATCCGAAGCAGGTCGCAGCGAAGTTACGATTTGATCCATTGGGGTTACTCAATCCCGGAAAATTAAAAGGTTGGGACACACGATCATGATGCACGGATTTATTCCCGAGTCGCGCTACTACGCCTACAAAACGTGGCACGAAATTCGCGACCTGCCCGACAAAGCCAATGTGCCGCTGATCCTGCCGATTGGTTCGATTGAGCAGCACGGACCGCACCTGCCTGTGGCGGTTGATTCGGCGCTGACATTGGGTGTGATCGGCGAAGCGCTCAATCGCCTGCCAGCCAGCAATCCAGCGATTTGCTTGCCGCCGGTGTACTACGGCAAAAGCAACGAACATGATGGATTTCCCGGCACGATCACCATTTCAGCCAACACGCTAACCACGCTGTTGATGGAGATTGGCGAGCAGGCCTATATCAGCGGTTTCCGCAAACTGGTGCTGGTTAACGGACACGGTGGTCAGCCAGAAATTCTGCGTATCGTAGCTCGCGATTTGCATGTGAAACATCCTGATTTTCATACGTGGCATTTGTTTGTTTGGGACGTGCCGCATCAAATCGACGCGCTGCTGTCTGAGAAAGAAGCGGCTATTGGCATCCATGCGGGCGATGCTGAAACATCGCTGATGATGAAGCTCTTGCCCAACACCGTGCACATGGATCGCGCGGTGGCAAGCTGGCCCGCTGAACGTCGCCCGGATCAGCTCACCTACTTCATCGGCAAGCTCACTAAAGCTTGGACCACCCGAGACATTTCAAGCAACGGAACGGTGGGCGACCCGACGGTCGCAACGCTCGCCAAGGGCAGAGAAATACTCGATCAACTCGCCAGTGGTTGGGTTCGCGTGTTTGATGAGATTCATCAATGGCCCATTGATTCGCAGCACGGAAGATAAACAAACTTATTCGCTAATTGCCATATTGAATGTGGCGTACCGATAGCTTTATCTAGTTAATGAAATACTAATAAAACCTTATATACCCCATATTTTAATTGGCTTATATAAAGAAAGCTCGTTTTGGTGTGCGCTTAGCGGCATGACTGCCTCGCCACCGAGCTCAACGCGTCCGCGACTGCGCTGATCACTAAAATCAATCGATGATCGAACCCCATTACGACGACGCTGGCGAAGTCTCCAGCGACGCGAATTTTCAGGCCGCCAGCAAGAACCGCTTGCTCGCCAATCTCAACGAACCGCAGCTCACCGCTGTCACGCTGCCGCACACGTCGGCACTGATTTTGGCGGGCGCGGGTTCGGGCAAAACCCGTGTGCTCACCACGCGAATTGCGTGGCTGATTTCAACGGGGCAGGTGAGCCCACAAGGCGTGCTCGCGGTGACCTTCACCAATAAAGCAGCCAAAGAAATGCTCACGCGGCTTTCATCAATGCTGCCGATCAACGTTCGCAGCATGTGGCTCGGCACGTTTCACGGTCTGTGCAATCGCTTCCTGCGCACTCACTGGCGCGAAGCCAATTTGCCGCAAGCCTTCGCGATCATGGATTCGCAAGATCAGCTATCGCTCATCAAACGAATTCTGAAGCAACACAATATCGACGACGAAAAGTTTCCGCCGAAGCAGCTAAGCTATTTCATCTCAAGCGCGAAGGAAGAAGGCCTGCGCCCTAGCGCCGTCGAGGCGTTTGACGAATACACCCGTAAGCAGGTTGAGCTCTATCAAATCTATGAGGCGACCTGTCAACGCGAAGGCGTCGTTGATTTCGCAGAATTGCTGCTTCGCTCGTACGAAGTACTCAGCAACAACCTGTCCCTTCGCGAGCATTACAACGCGCGCTTCCGGCACATTTTGGTTGACGAGTTTCAAGACACCAACACGCTGCAATACAAATGGCTGCGGTTGCTCGCGGGGCGGGACACGGCGGTGTTGGCTGTGGGCGACGACGATCAGTGCGTGGTCAAAGGTACGAAGGTCAAGATGGCCGATGGCACTGAGCGGGTCGTGGAAAAAGTAGCGGTCGGTGATAGCGTTTTGGCGTGCGTCGGGCCAAACAAGTACCGTGCCGCCGCAGTGACCCAAACGTTTCGTCATCGCAGAACTACACCGCTGCTGCGGATCACTTTGAGCAGCGGCGCGGTCATCGAAACCACGCCAGAACACACCCACTTTGCCGACTACGTTTTGGGTGAATCCCCGCAGTTGCATTTTGTGTACCTGATGCACAAAGCGGGCGTTGGCTATCGAGTTGGAACCTCGCAAACTTACACGCGCGGTCAGCGAAAACCGATGGTCGGATTCAAGCAGCGCAGCGTTCAGGAGCATGCCGATGCGCTCTGGGTTGTCGGTACTCACGCTACGGAAAACGAGGCGCGACTCCACGAGATGTTGCTCTCACTCCAATACGCCTTGCCCACGCTGCCCTTCGTGCCGAGAAAGGGTGGCTCGACGCAGGGCTTGGTTCACGATGCTGGGTTGATCGACAGGGTCTACCAGTCTCTTGACACGACACTTGCAGCCAAACGCCTACTTAAAGCTCAGGGCTTGTCAGTGGACGAGCCACATCACATTCCACAGGGACGCAACAGCAACCGCAAGAGCGTCGTGGTCACGCTTTGCGGTGATGATCGAGGTAGAACGGTGTTGCATCGCGTGGCCGCGTTTGGCACGGATGCCAACGAGGCGGCGGCAATCGCAGGGTTAGGCTTGTCCATTCGTGAAGCCAAAGCTGGGGCGAGCGGTTGGCGATACGAATCGGCGTTCAAAGACTACGGCGAAGCGATGAAAATTGCTCGCTCGATCAAACGTGTGGTGGGCGGACGATTGGTGGAGCGGGCACGAGTAAGCGAGCGTGGTTTACGGATGATGACCGCCGCCAGCGTGCGGCCCGGCATGGTGATGATGGACGCAAAACTCGGCGCACTTTCGGCGGTGCTGAGCGTTGAAACGATCGCCGCGAAAGTTCGCGATGTGTTTGACCTGAACATTCAAGGCGTGCACAACTTTATCGCCAACGGCGTCGTTACCCACAACTCCATTTATGCCTTCCGCGGCGCCAAAGTCGCCAACATGCAACGCTTCGAGCATGATTTCGCGCCCGCCACGCTCATCAAACTCGAGCAAAACTATCGAAGCCACGGCAACATTTTGGATGCGGCCAACGCGCTGATTCGTAACAACAACGGCCGGCTGGGTAAAGAGCTTTGGACTGACCAAGGCCACGGTGAGCCGGTTCGAATCTTTCAAGGCTTCAGCGACGGTGAAGAGGCTGCGTTTGTGATCGACACCGTGAAAGCGGCGATGAGCGACGGCGTTGCGCTCGATGAAATTGCGATTCTGTATCGCTCGAACGCGCAGTCGCGGATGTTTGAACATGGCTTGTTTAACGCGCGAATTCCGTATCGTGTGTACGGCGGTTTACGCTTTTTTGAGCGCGCTGAAATCAAGCACGCGATGGCGTATTTGCGGCTCATCAATAATTCCGATGATGACAATGCGTTCCTGCGCGTCGTGAATTTTCCTGCGCGCGGCATCGGTGCCAAATCGATTGAGAATTTGCAGAACGTGGCGCAGAGTAGCGGTGTGACACTGTGGCAAGCCGCATGCAGCGGTGGCGCCGGAGGACGTGCGCAGGCTGCGATGGCCGCGTTCATTGGCGTAGTGGAAAACATGCGGATCGCCACCAAAGGCATGGTGCTGCCCGAGATCGTTCGGCATTTGCTCGATGCAAGCGGACTGCGTCAACACTACGTTACTGAAAAAGACGGCCAGGATCGCGTTGAAAACTTGGACGAATTGATCAGCGCCGCCGACAATTTTCTGCGTGAAACAGGTGGTGTGATTCAGATCGAAAACATCGATGGCAGCAGTGCCGAAAACCTTGATCCGATCACCGCGTTTTTATCGCACGCGTCACTCGAAGCAGGTGACACGCAAGCCGCTGAGGGTCGCGCCGCGCTGCAAATGATGACGGTGCATTCGGCCAAGGGGCTTGAATTCGATTACGTGTTTATGACGGGCTTAGAGGAGGGGCTATTTCCGCACGACAACTCTCTGAATGACGACGGTGGCCTTGAAGAGGAACGTCGTTTGGCGTACGTGGCCATCACTCGCGCTCGAAAGCGCTTGCACATCACCTACGCACAAATGCGCATGCTGCACGGCCAAACTCGATACAACGTGCCGTCGCGATTTCTCGATGAGATTCCGCCAGATTTGACGAAATGGCTGTCTGCCAAACCGAAAAATTTGCTGGACGCTTCGCCGCATCAATCCCTAGGTGACAGCTTCGCTCCGCAACCGCCCAACGCCACCCGAAACTACGAATCCAATCGCACAGACAGCGGCTTTCGCGTGGGGCAACAGGTGATGCACGCCAAGTTCGGACAAGGCGTAATCATTAACGCTGATGGCACTGGCAAGAACATCCAAGTCGAAGTGAATTTCGCCGATCACGGCATCAAGCGACTCGCGCTTGAGTACGCGAAACTCACGGCGGTGTAGCACGCACTGGTCGGCGCACAGCAAGGTAGGCGCGGAGCGGGCCGCGCTTTGATCAAAGTAACCGTTTAGGTGGCGCACCATGCGCGGCCAAGTCCGCGCCTACAGGTGATGTACCACAGCCGCGTTCTAGCTTACCGTTGAGTGCTCAGCGGTTGCAGTGTCTCATTGCGATGAAACACGCGTCGGTAGCTTACGTAATCACTCACCATAACGACGGCTGTAAGCGGCAGCGCGACCAGCATCGCGATGAGCGACTGTGCTGAACCTCCGACTGCGTACAGAATCGGCGAAAGCGGAATCAGCACGATGAGTATCAGCACGAAAATTGTGATTCCGTAGGTCAGCACAGCAAGAAAATTGGACAGCCACGCCCGCAGCGACGTTGAGAGTGCCTGCGTGAAACTGGCGTCTGAAAATACGATCAACGCGGGCGCAAACCAAAGCGCAGCGTTTACGGGCAGCGTGAAAATGATCGCCGTCAACATGAAGGCCAGAGCGTCTTTTTCCGCGAGCTTGGTCTTGCCGTCTTGCGGCAGCATCTGCTCGAGCTCAATGCCATTGATGGCAGCGGCAAACCAAATGGCTGCGAACACACCCAGCATGAAGACCACGCCCAGCGGCAGAAGCGCCTTGATATTAGATTTGAAGCCTGCAAAGAGGTGCTTTGTCTCCGGTAGTTCACCGCGCTCGTGATGCCAAGCAGCCGCTAGAAATCCCACGGACAGTAGCGGCTTGAGAAATACCACCAACAAGCCACCGCTGATAAACGAACCGAACTGCATGATCAGCAGAAACAACGCCGCCATCGAGGTGTAGCGCAGCCACTGAGCGCGAAAAAGTCGCAGCGAGACCTTGACCCACTCAAAGCCATCTTTGGCGGGAACGATGGAAAATTCGATTGGGTTCATAGTTGGGATTACAGCGGCCAGTAGTTCGGACGCGCTACGCGGGAGCGCAACACACGTTCGAAATGACCAGGATCATGCGGCGTGTTGAGCTCAGCTGAACGCGGAAAGTGCAAATCGTAGAGTCGTGACAACCAGAAACGTATCGCGCCCGCCCGAAGCAACGCAGGCCATGCTGACATTTCGGCTTCGGTGAGTGGGCGAATTGCTGCATAAGCCACCAGCATCGCATCGAGCTTGGGCGGATCAAGTTCGCATTGCGCATCCACGCACCAGTCGTTGACGGTGATCGCCAGATCGTAGGCGAATTCATCAGTGGCTGCGAAACCAAAATCAATGATGCCAGCGAGTCTGTCGCCATCGAAAAGCACGTTGTCACGAAATAAATCGGCGTGAATTGCGCCTGTGGGCAGGCGAGTTTCACGACGCGCTCGTTGAAAGGCAAGCTCATCTGCGATCAGTTTGCTTTGCTCTTCAGTGAGCACACTGCGCACCGCACGATACGTCGAGAGCATCCACCCCGGTCCGCGCTTGTTAGTCAGGCGACCGCGAAACTTTTGGCTGGCTAGGTGCAGTCGCGCTAATTCAGCGCCAACGGCGGCGCAGTGAAGCGCGGTGGGACTGAGTTGTGGACGCCCCTTAACACGCTGAGTGATTGCGGCTGGCTTACCGTTGAGGATCGAAAACAGGCCACCCGTTCGATCCATGATCGGCTGCGGCACGGCCACACCGGCGCCAGCAAGATGCGCCGTGAAATTCAAGTAGAAGGGCAAATCCTCGGCGGGTAGGCGCTCGTAAAGCGTCAGGACAAATTCGCCGTCTGTCGTTGTCAAAAAATAATTGGTGTTCTCGATGCCTTCAGAAATCGGCGTGAGCGAAACCAAACTACCTACGGAAAATCGCGGTAGCCACGCAGCAGCTTCAGTATCAGTTACTTTTGTAAATACGGACATACGAATTGAAACTCAAACAAAATCGGCGCGCGTTACCGTGCGAGGGCGCAGCGTGAGAGGGCGTTGCCTAAAACCGGAACAATTGCCACTGCGATGGCGTGACGCGCTTACCGGAATTGCTCGCGGCGCGGTCGGTGCGTCCGGCATTCGGGTCGACGATAAGATAGCTATTTGCAGCGCCGCCCACTCGCGCGGATGCGAGACGACCTTCTACCCGTTCCTCACTGAGAACGACTGAATCAAGCTCTGAGCTCGACGTTACGCTCTTTTGGCTGATCGTCGTTTCCTTGGGCAGGGCGGGCGAACCGTCTGGAGCGGACGAGTTGGCACTGTTTGCGGGCGCGGCGGGTGCCGCTGGCACGACGGCTTGGCCATGCGCGAGGCCGATCGACAGCGCGATGACGCTACCGCTGATCGCAAAGGCGGCGCTACGTAACCAAGATTTTGGCGAAAATTTGTACATGACCCAATTTTACTGTGCATCCAACGGGTCGGGGGTCACAAACCTCCAGATCACGCAAGCGCACGCCAAGTAGCGTTACTTGCGCCTTGACTAACGGTCGTTTGAAATGATGAGTGCTGCGGCTTGGGCGGCGATACCCTCACCACGACCCGTGAAGCCCAGCCATTCCGTTGTGGTCGCTTTAACGTTAATCGCGTCAATGGCAACGTTGCAATCGAGTGCAATGTATTCGCGCATCGTCTGAATGTGCGGTGCCATTTTGGGTGCCTGAGCGATGATGGTCGCGTCGATGTTGCTCACCCTCCAACCCAGTGATTTAAGCCGTGCGATGACGCTACGAAGCAATACGCGGCTGTCAGCGCCCTTAAATTGCGGATCGGTGTCAGGAAAGTGTTTGCCGATGTCGCCGAGTGCGGCCGCACCCAGCAGCGCATCGCAAATGGCATGCAGCAGCACATCAGCATCGGAATGCCCGAGCAATCCTTTGGCGTGTGGAATTGTCACGCCGCCCATGACCAAGGCACGTCCCTCGACCAATTGATGAACGTCAAAACCTGTGCCGATGCGAATGCTCATGTTGATGGTGTTTGCTGAAGAAAGTGCGACGCAAGGGCAATATCTTCGGGGTAGGTAATTTTTAGGTTTCGCGCCTCACCCAAGACCAACTTTGGCGACAAACCGATGGCTTCGATCGCCTGCGACTCATCGGTCGCATCGGGCGCGGCACTCAGCGCGTGTTGCAGCATTTCAAAGCGAAACATCTGTGGTGTTTGCGCACGCCATAGCTGATCCCGAGAGAGTGTTTCAACCACTTCATCCGAGGCGTTAGACCGCTTCATCGTGTCGGCAACCGGTAGCGCTAGCAAGCCGCCGACTGGGTGCGCGACGCAGGTTTGTATCAACCGATCAATCGCCGCTTGACTCACGCAGGGTCTGGCTGCATCGTGCACCAAAATCCACGCATCACGATTAATTTTTTTGTGGATGGCTTGCAGCGTGTTGCTGACAGTTTCTGCGCGAAGCCTACCTGCGGTTGGCAGCATCGTGACACGAGTAAAAGACTCGCAGGTACTCACGGCTCGCTCGTCATCTGCCTGTACGGCGACGTAAATATGTTCTATAGCGGATACCGCCGATAGCGCAGTGAGCGTGTGGTGCAAAACTAAGTGCCCCGCAATCTCAAGATACTGTTTGGGAACAGCCGCACCGAGTCGGGCGCCTGAACCGCCGGCGGGCACTATCGCCACACAGCCGAATCGCACTACAGAATTCACGCGGCGAGAGACCGCTGCCCCCTCTCCCGCAGGCGGGAGAGGGCTGGGGTGAGGGTGCGATTGGGAGAGATCAGCTCGGATGAGACTTTGCGCCCCAAACTGCCAGCACCCTCACCCCCAGCCCCTCTCCCGCCTGCGGGCGAGGGGAGTAAGACTTCGCTCAAGTCACCACCTTAATCGTTGGGAACTTCGCCGTGTGATCTTCGCTCTTTTGCGCAATGAACACCGCCACTTTGCGAGCGATTTCTTTGTACGTGTTTGCCACCAAGCCATCGGGATCAGCCACAACGGTTGGGCGTCCACTATCGGCTTGCTCGCGAATCTTGCCGTCGAGCGGCAAACCACCCAAAAACGGTACGTTGTAATCGCGGCACATGGCGCGTCCACCGCCCTCACCAAAGATCGGCTCGACGTGTCCGCAGTTGGTGCAAACGTGAGTACTCATGTTTTCGACGATGCCCACGATGGGGATGCCGACTTTCTCGAACATCTTCAGACCCTTGCGAGCGTCGAGCACCGCAATTTCCTGGGGCGTGGTGACGATCACAGCGCCAGTCACCGGCACCTTTTGCGACAGCGTGAGCTGAATATCACCCGTTCCAGGCGGCATATCGATCACCAAGTAATCCAGATCATGCCAATTGGTGTCGGTTAACAGCTGCTCGAGCGCCTGCGTGACCATTGGGCCGCGCCACACCATGGGCGTATCGGTGTCGATCAAAAACCCAATCGACATGGCTTGTATGCCATGCGCTTCCATGGGCTCAAGCGTTTTTCCGTCGGCGCTTTCCGGGCGACCCGTGACCCCGAGCATTTGCGGCTGTGATGGACCGTAGATGTCAGCATCCAAAATGCCCACGTTCGCGCCCTCGGCAGCGAGCGCCAGCGCCAAGTTGACGGCTGTTGTGCTCTTGCCCACGCCACCTTTACCCGAAGCCACGGCGATGATGTTTTTGATGCCGTTTTTGAGCTTAACGCCGCGCTGAACGGCGTGCGAAACGATTCGCTGATTAACGCTGACATTGACCTTTCCGATGCCCGGAACCCCCCGTAAATGCTGGATTACGAGCTTACGAACCGCGTCGAATTGGCTCTTGGCCGGGTAGCCAAGCAAAATTTCTAAGGTCACGTCAGCACCGTTAACAATCACCGTTTTAACGGCTTTGTCTTTCACAAAATCACGTCCGGTGATCGGGTCGATGCAGGTTGCGAGAGCGGAGAGGATGTCGGATTCAGTCATAGCCTACGATTGTAGTTGGCGGGGGTTTGTTACCATGGCCCAACGTCCGTTTCACCACTACTTGATTGACATGACCGCCGCTACGCCCCCTCGAAACCTTTTCGTCACCACGGCCTTGCCGTACGCCAATGGCAAATTTCACATTGGCCACATGATGGAGTACATCCAGGCCGACATTTGGGTGCGGTTTCAGCGGATGCGTGGGCACAATGTGCATTGGGTGTGTGCTGACGACACCCATGGCGCGCCCATCATGATCGCCGCAGAAAAAGCGGGCAAGTCGCCGCAGGAATTTGTGGCGGAAATCGCCGCTGGGCGGAAACAATACCTCGATGGCTTTCACCTGTCGGTGAATCATTGGCACACCACCGATTCGCCGGAAAACGTTGCCCTGGCCCAGGATATCTACAAAAAACTCAAGGCTGCTGGATTCATTTTCTCAAAGACGATTGAGCAGTTTTACGATCCCGTAAAGGGCATGTTTCTGCCCGATCGCTACATCAAGGGCGAGTGCCCCAAGTGTGGCGCAAAGGATCAATACGGCGATTCGTGCGAAAACTGCGGTGCGGTGTATGCGCCGACTGATTTGAAGAATCCGTACTCAACGCTTTCCGGTGCCACGCCCGAAATGCGCTCGAGCGAACATTTCTTTTTCAAGTTGAGCGACCCGAAGTGCGTGGAGTTTCTGCGCCATTGGACGACGTCCAAAGATCGTCACGGTGTGCCGCGATTGCAAAGCGAAATCATCGCCAAAACCAAGGATTGGCTCGGCGAAGACGGCAAGATGGGCGATTGGGACATTTCGCGCGATGCGCCGTATTTTGGGATTCCAATTCCTGATGCGCCCGGGAAATTCTTCTACGTTTGGCTTGATGCGCCAGTGGGCTATTTAGCTGCGCTCAAATCGTACTTCGATTTGGGCAAAGCAAAGGCTGGCGGCGAGCTGCGTTCGTTTGATGAGTTTATGGCGGCGGCTGATACCGAGCAGATTCATTTCATCGGTAAAGACATCGCTTATTTTCATGTGTTGTTTTGGCCAGCGATGCTCAAATTTGCGGGCTACAAAACGCCCGATAGCGTTAACGTGCATGGCTTCATCCAAATGGGTGGAGAGAAGATGAGCAAGAGCCGCGGCACCGGCGTGGATCCGCTCAAGTACCTAGAGCTCGGCATGAATCCCGAGTGGATGCGCTACTACATCGCAGCCAAGCTCAATGCAAACGTCGAAGATTTCGATTTCACCGCCGAAGACTTCATGGCGCGGGTGAACTCGGATTTGATTGGAAAGTTCGTCAATATTGCGAGCCGCACGGCTGGATTCCTGCACAAGCATTTCGATGGAAAAGTGGCTGCCGATGAGTCTTCAGCGAGCGCGTTCCCGCACACCGCTGTGGGGCAGCATGCCGAGGAGATCGCCAAACTGTTCGAGGGGCGAGAGTTCGGTAAAGCGCTGCGCCGCATCATGGAAATGGCTGACGTGGTCAATGGCTACTACGACGTAAGCAAGCCCTGGGAGCTTGCAAAGCTTGCGGCTGCGGGCGATTCGACGGCGCGTACGAATTTGCATGCGGTGTGTTCGCATGTGATGGAGTCGTTTCGTTTGCTCTCGATCCTGCTCGCGCCGGTACTGCCTGAGTTATCGAAGCGTGCGTTTGAATTCTTGGCACTGCCGCCACAAACCTGGGCTGACACGAGCAAGCCGATGCCCGCGGGGCATGCGATTCGGGCCTATCAGCACCTGATGTCTCGCGTCGAAGAAAAACAGCTCGACGCGCTGCTTGGCGTGCTTGCAGATACGCCCGAGTCGAAAAAGTCTGAAAAAAGCACCAAGCCAGAGTCCCCGAAAAATGGCGCTTCCAGCGGCAATGCCTCTGGCAAGCCCATTGCGTCGGGCGTCCAGGCCGGTGCTGCTAGCGCCAACGTGTCCGATAACGGCATCATTGGCATCGACGACTTCACCAAAATTGATCTGCGCATTGCCAAAATCGTCAACGCCGAGCATGTTGACGGCAGCGACAAGCTGCTGCGGCTGACGTTGGATGTTGGCGAAGTTGACGCGAACGGCAAGCAGAAACTGCGAAACGTCTTTTCTGGCATTAAATCGGCCTACGCACCGGAATCGCTCATTGGACAGCTCACCGTCGTTGTTGCCAATCTTGCCCCTCGAAAGATGAAGTTTGGCGTTTCCGAGGGGATGGTGCTTGCTGCGTCAGGCAAAGCCGACGACAATTCAACTGGGTTGTTCCTGCTGAATCCGCATGCAGGCGCGCAGCCCGGCATGAAAGTATCGTAGAGTCAATCGTATGTTTGGTCGTACCCGCACTGTTTTCGAGCAAGACAAATACAAAATTCTCAAGGCCAGCGCTAAGGATGCACCTGTGTTCTCAGCGCTCGCTAAGGGCGAATGGTCGGAGCGAGTGGCCATTTCCCAACGCCGCGTGAAAGACACGCCAACCCAGATTGCTGATGATCTGCGTGCTGGAGGCGGGCTGGTGTTGTATCGCAACAGCTTGCCAGTTGCTGCACTGTCTTACGTGCCCGCGAAGGACGGCAGTTGGGAGCTGCGTCGGCTCGGTGTGACCAAAACGTTTTCGGGACGCGGATTTACAACGCTGCTTATCAGCACGCTCGAAACACAGGCGAAAAAATCGTCGATTCACTCGATTCGAATTCCTGTTGATACCTACTCGCCGCAGTTCAAAGCATACTTTGAAAAACTCGGTTTCAGCGTGGAATCCGATCGCACCTTCGCCACCGTGTTTGCCGGTGCAATGCAACCGATTCGGATGCGCAAGCACATCGGGTAGGTTCGTCGACTCTCCATCCCCTTTGGGGGAGAGGGTGCGGGCATTCTCTTCCAAAGCGATGGAGGGCGATTCGCACTCCCTCTTCCCTAGAAAGAGGGCGCCGAACAGCAACGCAGCCGGCGCAACCGCATCGATTGACATCCATTGATATGTCGCACCGCAGCCCCATTGCGGTCACAAATTCGCACTTCAAGGGGCCGTGAACAATTGCTCAAATTTAGCCCCTTGACTGCTTGAAACGGCATTCACTGCACGCACTTTCGTTTGCATCGGCGCACATCCATCGCGCTGCAATCTTAAGGAATACTGCAATGACTGGTTTGATTCGCTTTCATCGTTCACCGCTTCGTACGGGCCCATTCGCTGCTGCGGGCAGCGCCGGCGGCATGGATACGGAACAGTTTTTTGACAACGTAGCCGCGCAGCTCTTTGGTGATCGCTCGGCAAAGCAAAGCGTTCGCGAAGCGCTGCGTGCGGACGTTCACGAAACGGCCTCGGTGTATGTCATCGCCATCGATGTGCCGGGCATCGCCAAGGATCAAATCACGGTCGATGTTGAAGAAAAATTGGTTCGCATCGAGATCAACGCGAAGACCGTTGAAGCCGAAGGCGGTGACACGATTCACATGGCTGAGCGCGCAACCGGCACTCACAACCGAGCGTTTCGACTGCCTCAAGCGGTCGACGCAGACGCTGCCGTCGCGGTGCATGAATTGGGTGTTTTGACGCTGACGCTGCCGAAGAAACACGCGGCCGCACAGAAACGATTGACGATTAACTAGAATTCGTCAGGCCAATGCCAGCTATTCGCCCGTATGCCTTAACAAATAAGGCATTACGGGCGATTTTTATACGTTTCGATAATTGAAAATAATTTCACCTAACCCTTTATTCACAGGGCATTTACTCTGTCGGCTGGGTTGAGGAACGAAACCCAGCGCTCCGGTCAAGCGCCGATGCTGGGTTTAGCAACCCAGCCAACCTCTCTTCCACAGCCTGACCTACGTTTCGTCGAGATTCAACTCGCCTTCGCCAAGCCCAACCGAACAATCGTCGCTCGCTCTGCAGCGAACGTTCTCGCCGCGTAGGCGGTGTAATCCTCGGTGTTCATGTAGATCACGGGCTGGTGAAAGCGCTCAAACATGGCCAGTACCTTCGGGTCTTCGAGCGTTTTCTTGAACGCGTCGTGCAGCGCTTTGGTCGCGGCCGGGTCGAGCCCCTTCGGTGCACCGATGCCAAACGGACTCTCGGTGATCGTGTCGTAACCCGATTCTTTGACTGTTGGCACGTTGGCAAATTGCTTGGTGCGATTTCGGCCCAGCGTAGCGAGCAATCGTAGTTTGCCGCTTTCAACATGCGGTGCAAATTCCGTGGTGCCGCTCATCATCATGAGCTGGCCACCGAGGATCGCCGCGAGGATTTCAGCGCTGCCTTTGTACGGGATGTGATTGAGCTCGATGCCCGCTTTTTGCGAAAACTCTTCAATGGCCAAGTGTGGCGTCGTACCCACGCCCGTGTGGCCGTAGTTGATCTTTCCCGGCGAGGCTTTAGCGGCCTTCACCATGTCATCAAGCGTTTTGAACGGCGAATCGGCGGGCACGGCCAAGCCGAAGGTGTAGCCCGTTAAACAAATCACATGCGTCAGATCCTTCACGGGATCGAACGCTGTCTTTTGCATGTGTGGAATTCGATAAACACCCAGTGGCAGCTGGGTGATCGTGTAGCCGTCGGGTTTGGCGGTGACCATCGCCGCAGCGCCCAGTGTGCCACCGGCACCGGGTTTGTTTTCGACTACAACGGGAACGCCCAGAGTCTTTGACGCGCTCTCCGCCAACGCCCGAATCACTCCGTCCGACGACCCACCGGGTGGCCAGGGGCAAATGAATGTGATGGGTCGATTTGGAAATTTTTCCTGCGCGAGCGCCGCGGGCGCAATGGCCGTTGCGGTTGCAGCCGCGAGTGCCTTTAAGGTGTCGCGGCGAGTCATCGAATTCATGGGCGCTCCTTGATGATTTTTGTAATCACAGTGTAGAGCAAGCAACTTCCATCAACTCGTCATACCGGCGCTGGCCGGTTTCCACGCCCGAGAGCCAGTTTTCGAGGTAGCTCGGGCGTGGACCCCGGCCTGCGCCGGGGTGACGAGGTGGTTTGGACTGAGCGGATTTCGCGGCGAGCCGCTCCTACGCGTTTTGCTGCGGTTTCACCACGGTCTCGTCACCCGCGAGCGATGAAATTGGCGCTAACAAGGCGTCCACATCCGCGAGGGTCAATCCGGTGAGCGCGTTGCCTTCTCCACCTAATAGCGCACTGGCCAACTCGCGTTTTCGCTCCAGCATCACAAGCATGCGCTCCTCCAACGTGCCTTTGGCGACGAGCTTGGTGACGAACACCGGTTTTTCCTGTCCCATGCGATGAGCGCGGGCTGTGGCCTGCGCTTCCACGGCTGGATTCCACCACGGATCGTAGTGAATCACGGTGTCGGCGGTGGTTAAGTTGAGACCTACGCCACCGGCTTTCAAGCTCAACAAAAACACCGAAACTTCACCCGACTGAAATCTCGAAATCGGTGTGTCGCGATCATTGGTCTCACCCGTCAAAATCACATGCTCCACGCCAATGTCGGTGAGCGCCGTTTGAATGAGCGCCAGCATGCTGGTGAACTGCGAAAAGATCAGAATTCGACGACCTTCTTCGATGAGCGTGGGCACATGTTCAGTCAACCAATCGAGCTTACTGGAGCGCACGTTAGGATTGAGCACCGCACCGCCCGGAAGCCGCACGAGCCTTGGGTCACAGCACACCTGGCGAAGCTTGAGGAGCGCGTCCAAAATATGGATCGTGCTTTGCTTCAAGCCCTTTTTATCGATGACCTTTCGAATGTCGTCGTGAATCGCGGTACGCAAACTCTCGTACAAATCGGATTGCACATCGTCAAATTCGATCCAGCGCGTAGTTTCTGTTTTCGGCGGTAGCTCGGTGAGCACCTGATCGCGCGTTCGGCGCAAAATGAATGCGCGAATTCGCGCTTTGAGTTTGGCGAGCTGCGCACTGTCGGCGCGCTGTTCGATCGGGTGTCGAAACACTCGGTTGAAACTTTCCAAATCTCCAAGTAGACCCGGCAGCAACAAGTTGTAAATCGACCAGAGCTCGCCCAAATGATTTTCCATCGGCGTGCCGGTGAGGGCGAGTCGCATGTTCGAGCGCAGCAGTTGCGCTGCGTGATAGGTCTTCGCCTTCGGATTTTTGAGCGTTTGCGTTTCGTCAAAAACGATGGTGTGCCAATCGATGCCGCAAAACAATTTCTCGTCGCGCTGAATCAATGGGTAGCTCGTTACCACGATGTGCGCTCGCGCTAAATCGCGCGGGTCGTCGCTGCGATCAGCGCCCGTATGGCGGTGCAAAATCAAATCGGGGGCGAAGCGCTTAGCCTCTGAGTACCAGTTGCTAACAACCGACTTAGGCGCGATGATGAGCGAGGGCTTGTGCGCGCCGTTTTCGATGTGCTCTTTGTGCAAATGAGCGAGCGTTTGCACCGTTTTCCCAAGCCCCATGTCGTCGGCCAACACGCCGCCCATCCCCAGTTGCTGCATGTGGGTGAGCCACGCCAACCCGTGTTGCTGGTAGCCGCGTAGCCGCGCCGAAAAGCCTTTGGCTGGCGACACAGGTGCTAGCTCTGCGCCCGCAGCAAGCTTATCGCGTAGCCCAATCCACGCCGGATTGTCGCGCCCCAGGTAGACGACCGTATCCTCGGGCAAATCGGGAGAGAGTGCCGCTTGCAGCGCGCTAATTTGCGGCACGCCACCGCCTTGAAACCAATCAAACACGGGCCGCAAAATCGCCGCAACCCGATCGCCCTTCATGCGCACAACAAACGTCTTTTTGGCGTTGTCCGCCGATACGGCAGACAGCAGCAATTGATCCTGCGACTCGATTTTTTCAAGCCACAGCAGCGGATCCTTTTGTGCTGCAATCAGCTTCGCAAATGCTGGCGCAAGATCAATGCGTTCGCCATCAATAGACACCCCTAATGACAACCGAAACCAGCCATTTTCATTGCCGGGTGAGAGCTCCAGCGAGGGTTCCGGGATGTCCTCCATCGAGATCGGGAATCCCGGTTCAATTTCAATGGCGAAGCCCGCCGCTTGTGCATCGGCCAGTACGGACGCCCCGTCGCGAACCCAATCGTGCTGCGGCAGTGCAAAGAGTGATGCAATCGGGAATCTCGCGCCGGATAGATAGCTCATCTGCCGCTCAACGCGAATTGCGGGAATAAGCAATCGCGGCACACGCATTTCAGCGCGCTGCTCCGCGCGAACATTGCGCAGGCGCTGCGCGATCAAGCGACCGCCGCCTCGCTCCTCTTCAATCGCTGCATCCCAGCCACGTGGATCAAACGGCACCGCCGAGCGATTGGGGTACGCAAAGAGCATTTGCACGCCGGGAAACACAATCGTGCCCGAACCCCAGCCCGAGGGCATTACGAATTCAAATAGCGCGAATTTCAAAATCGGCCGCGGCTCAGCGATGCGCTCGATCAATCGCTCAATCGGCGGGCACAGCGCAATCGTTTCAGCATCGGGCAGCGCATCAATGGCTTCGGCGACGAACGCCCAACTGCTCGCGTCATCATCGGCAATCGGCGGCAGCGCCAGAATTTTTTTGAGTGACGCCGCACTTGTGCCAACGTTCACCGCGCTGATCGTGCGTTTTTGAAAGTCCACCAAACGCGGCGGTGACAATGCCAATACGCACGCAGTGTCGGCTGATTCCGGCGCTGCGCCATCGGTGATGATGCTGGGCGCCGTCATCGCGGGATGCTTTTTCGTGGCCGCAATGTGTCGCCATGCGATCACGCCGTTGACCCGCTCGCCCTCGCGAAATGGCTCTCCGAGTGGTGCGGCGTCTTTCACACGATCGGCCGCGACGCGAGCGCTCGGTAGGTAGCCCTCGGGCGAAGGCCACAATCGCTCGGTAGCAAGCGCCATCTGCAAAATCGTCTCGCCCATCGATCCGGTGAGCTCAAGCGTCGGCTCAGCGCGATACGGGCCCACTGCGGCGGCAATCAAGCGCAGGATGGGTTCGTCCTGGTCGCCCACATAGCCGGGTTTTGCGGTGGCGTTGTGCGCCCAGCTCAGCGATGGCAACGTGCCGGATGCTTGCAGCTCATCAGTTTTTTTGTTTCGCTTGCCGCGCGCGGCGCTTAACTTGCCATCGGGCAAGATGAAGTAGATGAGATTCTCTGGGCGTTCGCTGGTTTTGGATGCCGCCGTGTCGTCGGTGGGCATCGCGCCATACAGGTCTTGCAACCATTGCTTTACGGGGGTTGGCAGCGCCCCGGTAAAGACCGTGGATTCGGTGATGGCAGAGGTTGCGTGCTTCGCGTCACGCGGTTCGGACTCGCCTTGCGGCAGCATTGGCAAATCGCCAGAGTCGCCGACTGGTTCGGCGTCGGCGAGCGTCAGGTTGCCGCCTTTTTGCGGCTGTTTGGTCGTCCAAAGATAGGCCAACGCCGCTGCGTGTTTGCAGTTCAGGCCGACTGGGCAGGTGCACTCCGCCGCGTACACATCGATACCGAATTCAAAAAACTCCATCTCAACGGTGGTCGTATACGGCTCATCGGCACTGCCTTGAACCTTCGCCGTCAGGTGCCAAACCCGCTCCTCATCTATCTGCGCCGATTCAAGATGAATGCGCTTTTCGGCGATATAGGCAACACCGTTTCTGAAGCCCTTTTCACCGAATTCCTTTTCAAGATCGGTGCGAGCAGCAAACAGGTCAAGCGATTTACGGGCGGCGCGGGAAGTGGTCAAAGCGATACAGCAAAAAAAGGTTTCACGTCTCGAACAAAGCGAGAGGCCAACCCGTGAATGTACGCCAAGCGAGGGGGGGAATGCAAAAAGTGGGGCGCGCGGCGCGGCTGCCACCCCGTTCGTGGTGAGCTTGTCGAACCATGAACGGCTTGGGGGGAGGGACCTGCGCTGTCGAAGTGTTTGAGCTCTATTGCCGTTCATGGTTCGACAGGCTCACCACGAACGGAGGAAGCCACTATAGAGCGGTCGAAGTGTTGCTCTTCTATCGTCGTTCATGGTTCGACAGGCTCACCACGAACGGGGCTACTCGCCACGAACGAGTGGAGCTCACGGCGAACGGAGATTGACAGGCTCACAACTAACGGGAGGCGTTCACCACGAACGGCGGAACTTTCATCAGTTAGGAGCCCGGCGCGCGAGTAGGTGCGCTACTCAGGCTCGCCTGACGGCCGAAGATTGCTGGCGATGATCTGCCGACTCGACAACCTGCAAGGCAGTTTACGGATAGGTCTCTCGCGCCGCCTCCCCCCCGTTCGTGGTGAGCTTGTCGAACCATGAACGCATGGGGAGAGGGACCTGCGCTGTCGAAGTGTTTCAGCTCTATTGCCGTTCATGGTTCGACAGGCTCACCACGAACGGGGGCTACTCACCACAAACGGGAGCTACTCACCACGAGCGGTAGCGACTCACCATAAACCGGGTACGGTGACTGCGGGCGCTGCTCAATGCGCCTCATCCCAACTCAACCCCACGCCAACTTCCGCTACCAACGGCACTTTCAGCGTCGCCACTTCGGTCATGCATTTCGGTAGCCCGACTTTCACGACATCGAGTTCATCGTCGGGTACTTCCAAAATCAATTCATCGTGCACTTGCATGATGAATTTTGATTTGAGATTTTCCTTGGCTAACCATTGATCTACGGCAATCATGGCGAGTTTTACTAAGTCCGCTGCGGTGCCTTGCATCGGCGCGTTGATCGCCGCGCGCTCGGCGCCCGCACGGCGCGGACCGTTGCCGCCGACGATATCGGGCAATGTCAGTCGACGACCAAATACCGTTTCCACGTAGCCGTTAGCTCGGGCGCGCTCGCGGGTGGTTTGCATGTAGTCGGCCACACCTGGATAGCGGGCGAAATATTTGTCGATGAACTGCTGCGCAGCGTTTCGCTCAATGCCCAGTTGCGATGCCAAGCCAAACGCTCCCATGCCGTAGATCAAGCCGAAGTTCACAGCTTTGGTGTAGCGGCGCTGCTCGCTGGTGATCTCTTCAATCGGTACGCCGAAAATATCAGCGGCGGTGGCTTTGTGAATGTCCAAGCCTTTGGCGAATGCGTTCAACATCGCGGCGTCTTCTGAGATGTGCGCCATGATCCGAAGCTCGATTTGCGAGTAATCGGCGCTCACAATTTTTGCACCCGGTGGGGCGATAAACGCTTTTCTAATTTCCCGGCCTTGCGCAGTGCGAACGGGGATGTTTTGTAGATTGGGATCGTTGCTGGACAGGCGTCCGGTGATCGCTGTGGCTTGACCATAGTTGGTGTGCACGCGGCCAGTTTGCGCGTTGACCATCTTGGGCAGTTTGTCGGTGTACGTGCTTTTGAGCTTGGTGATCGAGCGATGTTCTAACAGCAATTTAGGCAGCGGAAAATCCTCCGCAAGCTCCGACAAAACCTCTTCGTCGGTGGACGGCTGTCCCGTTGCGGTTTTGCGTTTTACCGGCAATCCGAGTTTGCCAAACAGTATTTCGCCAAGCTGTTTGGGTGAGCCAAGGTTAAACGGCTGACCCGCGAGCTCATAGGCTTTTTGTTCAAGCGAATTGGCCTGCAATCCCAGCTCGTGCGATTGCTTCGCCAGCAGTTGTGAATCGATCAAGACGCCGTTCCGTTCCATCCGAACGAGCACTTCGCGCGTGGGCATTTCGAGCGCTTCGTAGACGTATTTGAGCTTCTCGTCAGCGGTGATGTAGGGATAAATCGCGTGATGCAATCGAAGCGTTACGTCGGCGTCTTCCGCGCTGTATTCGGCGGCGCGCTCGATGCTGACTTCATCGAAACCAATTTGCTTCGCGCCTTTGCCGGCAACGTCTTCAAACTTGATGGTGGTTTCGTTGAGGAAACGCATGGCCATCGCGTCCATGTTGTGCAGCTTGTGGCTCTCCAACACGTAATCAGCCAGCAGCGTGTCGTGCGCGATACCTCGAACTTGAATGCCGTGATTGAGCAGCACGTGCTCATCGTACTTCGCGTTCTGGGCGAGTTTCTTTTTCGACGCATCTTCAAACCACGGCTTCAACGCTGCGAGCGTGTCAGCCAGCGACAATTGATCCGGCACGCCCGGATAGCGATGCATCAGCGGGATGTAGACCGCTTCAAAAGGCGTCCAAGCGAACGACAAACCTACCACCTGCGCGAGCATGGGTTCGAGCGATGTGGTTTCGGTATCGAAGCAGGTGAGCTCCGAGGCGTTGAGTGCGGTGAGGACTTCGTTGAGCTCGTTGACCGTAAAGACCGTTTTGTATTGGCGAGGCGTCTTCTCGCCCGCCGCTGTTGTCCCTCCCCCTTCAAGGGGGAGGCTAGGAGGGGGATGGTTTTCTTGCGCCGTGGCAGCAGTGGGTGCAGCCGAACCCCATCCCCTCCCTGGCCCTCCCCTCGAAGGGGAGGGGACGTCAGCAGCGCCGCCGCCCCGCACCTCATTAGCCATCCCCTTAAACTCAAAGCGCTCAAAAAATTCAAGCAAGGTCGCCGTCTGCGCTTCCGTCATCAAGAGCGATTCGGCGGACACCAACGGCGACACATCGCATTTCACCGTGAGTAATCGTTTGCCCTGCGGCAGCCAATCAAGCGCTTTGCGCAGGTTCTCGCCGACCACGCCAGAAATCTTGTCCGAATTGGCAACGATGTTGTCGAGCGTGCCGTATTCCGCGAGCCATTTCACAGCGGTTTTCGGCCCCACTTTCGACACGCCCGGCACGTTGTCCACCGTGTCGCCAATGAGCGTGAGGTAATCCAAAATCCGCTCGGGCGGAACGCCAAATTTTTCTTTTACGCCCGCAATGTCGAGCGTTTCGAACGACATGGTGTTTTTCAAAATCACATGCTCGGTCACGAGCTGCGTTAAATCTTTGTCACCCGTTGAAATCACGCAGCGCATGCCCGCTTTTTCGGCTTCAACGGCGAGGGTGCCGATGACATCGTCGGCCTCAACGCCGTGCTCCATGATGAGCGGCCAGCCGTGGGCGCGGATGATGTCGTGCAGCGGCGCAATTTGCGGGCGCATGTCGTCGGGCATGGGCGAGCGATTGGCTTTGTATTCGGGATACCAGTCGTCGCGAAACGTTTTTCCCGGTGCGTCAAACACCACTGCAAAGTAGTCGGGCTTCTCGTCTTGCACGAGTTTTCTGAGCATCGTGATCACGCCGCGAATGGCGCCGGTGGGCTCACCCGCTTTGGTGCGTAAATCGGGCATGCCATGAAAGGCGCGATACAGGTAAGATGAGCCATCTACCAGCACTAATTTTTTACGAGAGTCCGTCATGACCGTTCACAATGAAAGCACAAAGGCTAAGGTTGAGCGACTGAAAAGTGCCACCAGCGCTGAGGATTTGACGCCTGGCCAAGAGGCGTGGCGCGCATTACAGATTATGTCGGAGTTCACCTACGCCACTGAAAAGCTGCGCCCGGTGCAACCCGCCGTTTCGATCTTTGGCAGCGCTCGCATCAAGCCCGACAATCCTTGGTACGCCAAGACGACCGAGATTGCGCGATTGCTATCCGATTCAGGCTTCAGCGTGATCAGCGGCGGCGGGCCGGGCATTATGCAAGCGGCCAACGAAGGTGCCTACGCCGGAAAGAGCTTGTCGATCGGGCTCAACATTCAATTGCCGCATGAGCAATCCGGCAATCCGTATCAAGACATGGGCATTTCATTTAAGTATTTTTTCAACCGCAAGCTTGCGTTCGTGCGAACGAGTATGGCGCTCGTTTGCATGCCCGGCGGCTTCGGCACGATGGATGAATTGACCGAAGTGCTCACGCTCATTCAAACCGGAAAAACCAGAAAGATGCCAATCATCTTGGTGGGCGCGGAATTCTGGAGCGGACTGCTCGAATGGTTTCGCGGCACGCTGCTCAAAGAAAAGCTCATCTCGCCCGGTGACATTGAACTCATGCAAATCATCGATGATCCGCAACAGATCGTGAACGCAATTTTTGATTGCTACGAACGCGAAGGTTTTGCACCCACCAAGAAAGAGCGGCAAGAGATTTTGGGGATTTAGCGAAATCTGTGTCCACTTTCTCAACTTTCCCAGCTTTCTTTGTTATCGCCAGGTGAAATCTAGCTTTGGTCTATTTTTTGTGCAAAGATGAATAACGTTATCTTCTCTGTTTACGCCAATATTTATAAGGCGAATGCGAAGAAAGGTTGTTTTTGTTCGCTTCAAATCACTTCCCCCCGCGTTTTTCGACCGTGCTGACCGATGTTCAACTCGCTAAATCGCTCGCGACCCTGGCTGGCGAGACGCTGGTCGCACTGCGCAACCAGCAACCGACAGACAACCGCATTCGTTCGGCGAAAACCTTGGGCGACGAGGGCGACTCGCTCGCCAATGATTTCCTGATCGAGTCGCTGCGCCGTGAACGTCCGCACGATGCGATCTTGTCTGAGGAGTCAGTCGATGACTTCGCTCGGCTCGGTGCCGCGAGGGTGTGGATCATCGATCCGCTCGACGGCACACGCGAATACCGCGAAGGCCGCGACGATTGGGCCGTGCACGTGGCGCTGGTTGAGCGCGGCGTTGTGACGGCGGCGAGTGTGTCCTTGCCCGCGCAAAGTTTGGTCTTTGCGAGTGATGACGCGATGCACCCCGCGTCCGCCACCGCTAACGCCGAACGAGCGCATCGAATCGTTGTTAGCCGATCGCGTCCACCTGAATTTACTCAACGCGTTGCAAGTGCCATCGGAGCACGAATCGACACCGTCGGATCAGCGGGCGCGAAGGCAATGTGCGTGGTGCGCGGCGAGGCAGCGGCCTATTTGCACGACGGCGGAATGAACGAATGGGACGCGGCGGCACCCGTCGGCGTAGCGCTCGCTTACGGGCTTGCAGTGTGTGATCTTCAAGGTCAAACGATCACGTTTAATCACCGAGATGTTGTACTTCGAGACGGACTGATTCTGTGCCGCCCAGAATTCAAAGCCGCAATCCTCAACGCCCTGTAGGAGCGGTTTCACCGCGAAAAAACGGTGGCGAAAACGATACGGTTTGGGTGCGGTGCAATCGCGGTAGAACCGCTCCCACAAATGCAACTCGCTGTAGGAGCGGTTCCACCGCGAAAAAACGGTGTCAAAACGACGCGGTTCGAGTGCGGTGCAATCGCGGTAAACCGCTCCTACAAATTGGCTGTGTAGGAGCGGTTTACCGCGAAAAGCGTCGGAAAAACGATGTGGCGCGCGCGCCTACTCCCTCTCCCCAACCCTCCCCCCCAGGGGGAGGGAGTCAAGCCAATTACAAGCGCAACCGCTCCACCACACGCCCGCCCTGCACATGTTCGCTGATGATTTCATCCACATCGCCCTCATTGGCGCAGTGATACCAAACGCCCTCGGGGTACACGACCATCGTCGGCCCTTCGTCGCAGCGATCCAAGCACCCGGCGTTATTCACGCGCACCTTGCCCGCGCCATTGAGTCCGAGCGACTTGATTTTTTTCTTGGCGTAGTCGCGCAATTCGCTACCGCAATGCCCGCACGAGGGGCGACCATCGTCTCGGTCGTTGGTGCAAAAAAAGATGTGGTGTTGGTAATAGCTCATAGGCGAAAATTGTCGCATAGCTGAGTGAATCAATCATTCCAACTTTCATTCGGAATAGAACCGTTATCTCCGTTCGCCCTGAGCCAGTCGAAGGGTTCGTCGCAAACGAACACAGCTCGCATCAGCAAACTCACTAACCCCGTCAAAGAATCCCTAAGCTATGCCCGGCGCACTCTCCCACCTTCGCGTTCTCGATCTAACCCGCGTACTCGCTGGCCCGTGGTGCACCCAAACTCTGGGCGATCTGGGCGCCGACGTCATCAAAATCGAGCGCCCCGATACCGGCGACGACACCCGAAGCTGGGGCCCGCAATGGCTTCGCGATGGCGCGGGCAACGAGACCACCGATTCCGCGTATTTCTCAAGCTGCAACCGAAACAAGCGCTCGGTTTGCGTCGACATCACCACACCCGACGGTCAAAAGACACTTCAAGCGCTGGCCGCAACGAGCGACATCCTCGTTGAAAACTACAAAGTGGGCGACCTAAAACGTTACGGGCTGGATTACGAAACGCTCGCGAAAATTAACCCCAAACTCGTCTACTGCTCCATCACCGCCTACGGCCAAGACGGCCCCTACGCCGAGCGCCCCGGCTACGATTTACTGTGCCAAGCCGAAGGCGGATTAATGGCCATCAACGGCCACGCCGACGTTGCAGACGGCGGCCCAGGCGGCGGCCCGACTAAGGTGGTGATTGCGGTGACCGACGTTCTCTCGGGGCTCAACGCCACCATCGCCATCCTCGCTGCGATTGAGGCACGTCACCAAACCGGGCGCGGTCAGCAAATCGACATCGCGCTGCTTGATTGCGTCGTGCAGTTCGCCGCCAATCAAATCGCCTCGTACTACTTGACCGGCAAGCAGCCCAAACGCGTGGGCAATGCCCACGTCAATCTAGCGCCCTATCAGTCGTTCAAGACCAGCGACGGCCACATGATTGTGGGCGCGGGCAACGATAACCAATGGCGAAAGCTCGCCGCCGCCATGGGCGCGCCCGAATTGGCACAGCGGCCCGAATACCTAGAAATGAAAGACCGAAACAAGAACCGTGGCGCGCTGGTGAGCGACATGGAAGCGATCCTCACGCAAAAACCGACGCAGCATTGGCTCGACACCTTCGCAAGCCTAGGCATCCCACACGCCCCGATCAACACCTTCGATCAAGTGTTTGCGCACCCGCAAGTGCAGCATCGTCAATTGCGAATCGACATGCAGCGCCCAACCGAGCAAGGGGGCGGCAACATTGCCCTAGTCGCAAGCCCCATCCGCATGAGCGACACGCCCGTTGAATATCGCCACGCGCCGCCTGCAAAGGGGGCGGATACGGATGCGGTGATGAGCGAGTTGGCGCGCCCAGCGCAAGGGTGATTTTTTGAAGCAGATTTCGCGGATTTGACGCGAATGAGCGCAGATTAGATGTGAGCTCTGAGCCGCGCTGTCACGCTCAACCTTTGTCGGGCGCGCGAGCATACCGATCTTCCGCGCAGTTCATCAGGGTAAATCTGCGCTAATCAGCGTGAAATCTGCGAAATCTGCGAAATCTGCGAAATCTGCGTCAAAGAAAAAACGGAATCTCGCCTCTCAATCGAAGCCTAAAACTCAAATCCCCTTCGGTACCGGCGGCTTCGGCGGCTGCTTAGGCTTTTTCGGCTCACGCCCTTGTTTGTCGCGATTGCCCATGATGTTTGCCTTTGCCGTGAAATTGAAAGAGTGGGTAGGATAGCAGTCAATCGCTGCGACTCTGGGCGCATTCAGTTCAAACGCTCTTCAACAACCCCGAATCCGCCCGCACCACAAAGCGGCGCTCGCTTTCATCCCATTGGCCGTTACGTTCGTGAATACACGCGTACATGCGGGGCATGGCGGGGTCGTTGGGCCAGCCGCTTTCGGCGAATTCACCGCGGTACGGACCCAGCCATTCGCGGCCAGCGAGGTTGCGCCAGTGTGGGCCGGGTAGGGCGATGGCGTCGGTTTGCCAGAGGCCGCGACCGTGATTGGGGCTGAGCTCTTTGGGGATCAAGGCATCAGCGCTGGGGTGAAACAAATAGCCCCGCGCGAGGGCGAAATTTTCTACGGTGATTTGCTCGGGGCCTTTCGGTTCGCCGCATTGTTCGGTGAGCCATTTGGCGAGCGTGATGCGCCCCGCCTCGGTGTCGCCCAGCGACGTTTGTCGCTCGGTCATCTTTTTGAACTTGTCGCTCATGCGATCAAATGCTCGGGGGCCGATGCAGCCGTCAATGCCGAGCGTGGGGTTTAAGTTGAGGTAATACTTGACGGTGACTTCGAGTGTTTCGATGATGCCGTCGTGGCGCAGCATCACCACATCAAACTCACCGACGGTGCGGTTACCCGATTTGACGACAAGCCCCCGCGTGGCGTGGCGCACATCGGGTCGCTGGGATTGCCACAGCAAGACGAATTTTTCGAACGTGTGACCGAGCGGGGCGTTGATCAGCGGGTCGCCAATGGCATCCGACAGCGATTGTGGATTGCGATCCAGTGCGTGCAACCACGGCGAGCAGCGGGCGAGTTCGCTGGCGCTCCATGCATCCGTGCGCAGGCGGCTTTTCCAAACGGGGTCGTTGCTGTCGAATAGCGACGGCGAACCGATGGCCCACGCCAGGCGGCGTACGTCTGATTGCGTGAGTTCTTTTAAAAGATCATTGAGCAAGTGGCAGGCTTTAGTTTTTGACGCAGATTTGCGCAGATTGAGTAAGGATTTCCGCTGATTTCTTATAGAGTTTTGTACGTCGCAACATCTGTGAAAAATCCGCGTAAATCAAGTTGAAATCAGCGCCAATCCGCGTCGAAAAACAGGTGTAGTTTGCTACGCATCAAGCAACCGCCAACACCCGTTTCAAAAACTCTGCAATGTCGTCCACCTCTTCAGCGCACAGCGAATGCGGCATGCCGTAATCGTGAGCTTCGACGGTGTAGCCGTGGGTGGCGAGCACGGCGCGTGATTGCTGAGCCAGCCGCATTGGAATCACCGGATCGACCGTGCCATGGGCATAGAAAATCGGCGTCGATTTGTTGGCGAGCGTGCCTTCGGAACCCATCGTATCGGCGCAGGCTAAATACGTAGATAGCGCCAACACACCCGCGAGTTTTTCGGGATAGCGAAGCGTGGTTTGCATAGCGATCACGCCGCCTTGCGAAAACCCAGCGAGCAGAATTTTGTTGGCGGCGATGCCTTTGCTGCGCTGATCTGCAATCAATTCGTTGATTTGCGATTGTGAGCGGCGGACACCCGATTCATCCGCACGTTTGTCAAGCTCAGCGCCGACGATGTCGTACCAAGCACGCATCACGTAGCCGTTGTTGATGGTCACCGGCATCGTTGGCGCGTTCGGAAACACGAACCGCACGCCGTGATTGCGCGGTAAATCGAGTTCGGGAACAAGCGGCACAAAATCATTGCCATCGGCGCCTAGGCCATGCATCCAGATGACGCAGGCAGTGGCGGGGGTTGGGGGGTCTAGGGTGATGGAATCGAGCATCCTTCGATTCTAGAGTGCGCTGCGCTGAGGCTAAGGTGTGATCGTCATCCCGCAACGGTCAACCAGGTGCGTACGAATCGCAGCCCAGGTGGTGCGCGGCGGCGGATTGAATGTGGGTATCGCATTGGCGAGCACGGCGCTGCCTGTCATGCCAAGTGCGATTCGGGTGAGCATCAGTCCGTCGCGGTGCGCGAGTATCTCGCCGTCGCCGTCGATATCGAGACAGTGGTTGACACCCGGTGCAGCGGCGAGGCCCTCCACCCGAGCGGTCGCAGACGTGCCGATTTGTCCAAGAAATATCGCGACGCCCGTTACCAAGTTAACTTCGTACAGGCGTGGTGCGCCGTCCACCGTCATCGCGGCGTACGCCCGGTTCGTTGCCGGGTCGATCACAAAGCCGCCGTAATCGGTGGGATTGATACCGAGCGCGAATGTGCTGACGGTGTAAGCCTGCGTGCTGTAGGGCGATCCCGCCGTGCCGACGCGGACAAGCACATTGCGTTGTGTGTCGATGCCGTAGAGCGTGGTCGTGCTTGGCGATGGGATAGCGTTGGTGTACGCGATGTGTTCGATATAAGGCGTGATGCCGAATCCCGTATCGCCTGTGATGTACGCAGGGGGTGAGAAGTAAAAACTTGGCTGAGCCGTCGCTAGGCTTATCAAAAAATTGTCGCCTGCGGCAGTGATCACACGAAGGCCGTGAGCGAGAGGATCGTATGCCAAGCCTACGCCGACGCCTGCCGCCGCTGATGTCGTCGTGAGTGTTCCGAACAGGCTGAGATCGCTCACGTAACCGGTGCTCAAATTTATCCGGCGCAACCCGTAGCTGGTCGCTGAGGTTTGATACATCGCGTAGAGGTGGCCGGTCGTGGGGTCGATTTCGATTGCGCGTGCGCTATCCGAGGTGCCCACGTCAGGCCGGTTAGTCAGGAGCGTGCCTGGTGCGTCCGGTTTGAACGAAACGATGTTGCCGCTCAGAATAGCGTAGAGCGTCGGCGTTGCCGCCGCGAAGCTCGACAGTGCGGAGAGGCAAAGCAGTATCAGTGCGCAAAACGCACTGCGAAATTGTCGATGTGCCAAGGTGGTTGGCATGGGTTCTCCTTGGATTGTTTATGGCGCAGGAAGCTCGCAACGGTGCGCCGCCGCTAAGGCGCAAACGACATGCCACAAGTCGTATTGAGATGCGCTCGGATCGCGCTCCAAGTTGAGCGTGGCGGTGTGGCCGATGGCAGGGCGTTTGCTATGACACTCGTGCCGGTCATCCCGAGCAGCGCGCGCAAGAGCATCAAACCGTCAGTCAACGCCAAAATGTTGCCGTCTCCATCCAAGTCATAACAGCTGCTCGTATCTTTGATCGCGAGACCACCGATGCGCGCGCTCCCGCTACCGATGACTCCTCGGAAAGTGGCGAGACCGTTTGATAAGTTGATTTCGTAAAGGGTAGCGACGGCGGGAACCCCCGTATTCATTGCGGCGTAGGCTTTATTGGTACGAGGCGCAATTGCGAAACCACCCAGCGCGCTTCCGACAACGCCGAGCGCCCCGATCGTTGTTACCTCGCCGCCGTTAGGAGAGGTCGAGCCATCGACGCCCCCGATACGAACCAAGGTGTTGCGCGCCGTGTCGATGCCATAGAGCGTCGTCACTAGTGCGCCAGCCGCACCGGTAGACAAGGACGTGTACGCAATGTGGGTGATCGTTGGGGACGCGCTGCCCGCCGGGTCACCCGCCACGTAGCTCAATGCAGTGTCGGTGCCCGATAGCGCTCCGGTCTCTGGGTTGTAGCGAGTGTTGGAAGCGAGATTTGTAACAAGCCGAAGGCGGTCAGAGGTTGGCGCGAAAGAAAGACCGAAGTTAGAGCCTGCTGGGATCGCGAGGCTGCTTGTTCCGACTTGGGTGAGTTTGCCAGTGAACGGATCCACGGTAAACATGCGCATGTTTACGCCGCCGTTGTTTACGAAAGAATAGAGTTGTCCGGTAGCGGGGCGAAAATCCAAGCCGATCAAATATTCAAATTCACCGGTGAGACCTATTTGCTTGCTCGAGAGTATTGTGTTCGGATTCTCGGAATCGAACGAAACGATGTCGTTCGACGAGTCGTAGTATGCGTACAACAGTGCCGCTTGCGCTGGCGCGAGCGAAAGCCAGATAGCCGACGAAACAAACGTGAAAAGAACTGTGAAGAAATGACGCATGTGAATGCTTTCTCAATTGAAATCAAAGTAACAGACGTAAGCGGTCATCCGATTGCGACAAACATTTCATCGCTCGTAAGGCGCCACCGTATTCTGGCCAACTAACGAGACGAAGTTCCCGCGACTTGTTCGCGATAAGCGTCTGGGATGTCCAGAGACTGCTTTGTTGTTCGGCGACGCTGACGCCAGTCAACTTGCCTTCAATCAGCTATTCGGCGCGACGAGGAACCAGCGAGTTTGTCTGTCATGTTGCTACGGTCACAAGCCTATTCAGCGGACGCTAATATTTAGTTTGTCGATCAACGCCGCGCTGATATGGCGCTCAAATTCTTCGTTGCGCACGAACAGCCCAGCGCCTTCATTTTTGCTGCGTAAGCATGTCGGATGAACTCGTCCTCCGTCAATACTCAACCGGAGTGACGTCGAGGCAATCGAAACGCCGAAGGTAAAACGACATGTACCCGTAAGCTATTGCGCGACCACGCTTCGTCAATAGCTAGCAGTGCCTGTAAGCGCAGGGCTCGAGTCCGCAGGTCGCATCGCAGCGCGAGGTTATGGCGCGTAGTTGCCTCCGCACGCGTTAGAGTTAAGGTGCTTTCGGATATCCGCCCACGTGCGACGCGTGCTGTTACGAGAGAGTAGCCCCGCAACAATTTGGTCGCCACGCATTCCTAACATTGCGCGTACAAGCATGACGCCATCTTTCGTTGCTTCAATCGCGCCGTTGCCATCGACATCGAGACAGCTATCTGGCGGCGAGATCGCGAGTGCATCGAACGGATCAGTTCCGCTGCCGACTGTGCCGACAAGGGTCGCGGCGCCCGAATGCAAATTGATTCGGTAGAGCTGCGACGCGCCCCCGACGCGAAGTACCGCGTAACCATTGTTGGTGCCGGGTTCAATATCGAATCCGCCGTAGCCGGTCGCGTTTACTCCTAAAGGTCCGATCGTCGAGAGCTTTCCCGACGCCGCGAGCGCAACTACGCCGCCCGGATCTCCAATGCGAAGCAAGCGGTCAAGGCCACGATCGATGCCGTAAGTTGTCGTATGCGTTGCGCCCGCGCGCTTGTTGTCGTGCGCAATGCTCACGATATCTGGTGGCGTGCCAAAGTTTGGGTCACCGGACGGAAAGGCGAGGCCGCTTTGCATGGTCACGCTGCCCGTCGAAGAATCAACCAGCCAGTTCATATCCGAACTCGACACGACACGTAAGCTGTTGTTCGTGGGCTCGAAACTCATGCCGTAAAAATCGGAGAGGTTTAGCGCTGGGCTCACTGCGCCCACCGACGAAGCGGCGCGCGTGAGCAGATCAATCTTTAGAAGGCGACTCGTGACCCCGGTTGAGCCAAGCGCGAAGAGCTCGCCCGTCACCGGGTGAAAATCAATTGCTAACACCGTCTCGCCGGCGAGCAGTCCAGTCGGCGTGAAATCATCGAGTAAGGTGCCGGGCACAGTCGACGTGAAACTCACGATCCGCAGCGGCGTCGGCCCGTTCGAATCCGGCGGGACGACGCTCCAAAGCAAGGCTGCAAAGGCGTGGCTGGACCAGATGGCGAGCGCACAGAATGCAATCAGGTTTCGGTAAATCCAGCGTGAATGCGCGTACATCGAACCTCCAATCGCTTCAATCGCGCTAGTTGCGCTGATCGAAAATAAGGCAGTTTTGATTAGAGGCAGGTTAGCCGCGAACATTGGGTTCGTCAAGCAGTCTTTCGAGCCGGCGGGCAGGCTGATCAGAGACTATCGAAGGGGCATCAGCTGCTGCTCGTGGCGGGCACGTTTTGTAAACGCTCGCGCCATGAAACGGGGATTTCGACGGCTTTTTTCGCTTGAGCATCCGCGTACACGTAGACCATCGAGCCGATGATCAGTAATTCGTTGTCGCGGAAGATCGAAAGCGCCATCGTAAAACTGGTGCGACCGACTTTTTCGCAGCGTACGCCGATGTCGAGTATGTCGTCGAACCCCGCACCTCCCAGATATTCAAGCTCCGCTTTGCGAACAAACAGCTCGCAACCGGCTTGCTGTTGCGCGATGGGATCGGGTAAACCGGTTGTCCGCCAAAACTCCGTAAATGCAACGTCAAAGTAGAGCAAGTAGTTGCCGTTAAACACCACGCGTTGCAAATCGACTTCGGCCCAGCGGACGCGAAGCGTATGGAAAAATGAGAAATCAGTTTTGCTTGTCATGCCTGACTTTTAGCAAAGCGCTTGCTTCGACAGCAACTCGCTTGCAGCGCTAATGAGCTGATCGGCGGTGACGGGCTTGTGCATTAGCTTCGTGCGCTGGTGAGTTTCTGATGTGCCGAGCTCCGCATCGATGCGAGCGAGTGAATTCGATGCGGTGTCTCCGGTTAGTACGATGGCGCAAGTTTCACGAGCCCAGATGGCGCGCAATTTCAGCAGCAGACTTGCGCCATCGATAGCTTCGCCCAAGCGGTAATCGGTGATCACCAGATCGGCGGCAGCGGTCTCGTCAGTGGCGCCCGTGAAAGCACCTGCAGCAGCGAGCGCCGCACTTGCTGATGCAAATGAACTCACTTTTGCGCCCGCGCCGCGCAGCAATTCTCCAAGCGCTAATGCGACTTGCGCGTCGTTTTCGATCAAATAGACGTGTCGATCCAAGAGAGGAGCAGGATCAAGCATTGCGGCGTGCGCGACCTCGCTCAGCGCGGAATCAGTGTCACCACGCGGGGTGCTAGCAGCTTCGCTCGAAACGCCAATCCAAAACATCGAACCGCGACCCGACGCAGAGCGGAGTCCGATTGGATGCTGGAGCAAATCACACAAGCGTTTCACGATGGACAAACCCAGCCCGAGGCCGCTGGCTCGATCACGCCCAGGATTGTTAACTTGAAAAAATTCTTCGAAAATTTGCTCGTGATGTTCAGCGTCGATTCCGATGCCGCTATCGCGTACTTCGATACGACCCCGTAGGCCCCGCAGGCCGATCCAAACGCCACCACGCTCGGTGTGTTTGATTGCGTTGCCGACCAAGTTCGCGAGGATTCGCTCCAGCGCGTCGGGATCACTGCGCACAACGGCACTTGTCGGCGCAAAGCGGAGCCACACCTGTTTTGCGGCAGCTTCGTTTGATAGCCGTGCATCGAGTTTCTCAAAGAGCGGTTGTAGCGGCACGGCTTGCGGCTTGATCGGTAGCGCGCCCGCGTCGATTCGCGAAATGTCGAGCACTTGATCAAAGAGCTGTCGCAGCGCACCCAGGTTTCGCTCGGTGCTGTCGAGCAGTTGATTGCGGCGCACTTCGTCTCGGGCGTGGCGCAGCGCGTGAAAGGTGAGCATCACCGCTTGTAGGGGCTGGCGCACATCGTGGCTCGCCGCTGCGAAGAAGCGTGACTTCGCTTGATTGGCCGCCTCTGCGGCGTCTTTGAGCTGCGCTTGTTCGGCGAGTAGATCTTGCACTTCGAAGCGCAGCACAATCACCTGCTGCAACTGCGCGCTGTAGCGCCGCGCGTAGGCCATCAAACCCACAATGAGTCCCACCATCAAGCCCGCGAGCAGCCACTCGATGATTGCGCCGCCGTGTGCCAGCAGCAACGCTTGTGAGCCCAGCACCCCGCAGGAAAACACTCGTACCTGCGGCTCGTAAATCAATGTCGATGTGCACGCGCCGAGCACGTAGACCAGCGCAAACGCCGCTGCCAGCGCGGGCGTTGCGGGGGCGGCCGCGAAATGCAATACCGCGAGAAGCGCGGCGATGCCCGCCGCCAGCAACCACGCCATCCATCCCGCGCGCCGCAAAAAGCGAGACGACGTTGCGGGATCGCGCTGTTGCGCCGCGCTCAACTGCTGCCATTGCCGCCGATTCCAAGCGCTCAGGCCCTGAATCGCAACCCACAGCGCCAGCGCCGGCAGTAGCGGAAACGGCGGCAACACATGCCGATACGCCAGCCACACCAGCGGCACTGAGATCAGGTTCATCACGACGCCGACCGCCGCGTTGCCGTAGAGCAAAGCGACGACTTCCGTGCGTACGCGTGGGTCGGTGAGTGGCGTTGCCGCCACAGCGCTCGGGGGGTTCACAACATCCAATCGCGCGTTAACGCCACGGCTTCCACCCGGCCGCGTACTTGAAGCGCATCGTAGAGTCCGTGCAGATGGCCTTTCACGGTAGTTTCCGCGATGCCCAATCGGCGCGCGATTAATTTATTGGGCAAACCTTCATGAAGTAATCGCAACGTGTCGCGCTGCCGATCTGACAGACCATGGCTTCCCTGAGGCGCAGTATGTCGGGGCGCCGTGGTGCTCAATGGTTGCGCGCCGTGAAGTGCGGCGTCGGCCAACGCGCGATGCAGCGCCGCCAGCAATTCCGAGCCGGATGCTTCTTTCGACATCACGGCCGCCGCGCCTTGTGAGAGCAAGCTCGGCGCGAGCCCCGGATCATCAAGCCCCGTCACCACCACTAGCGGCGTTTGCAAGTTTGCACGACGAAACTCCGCAAAGCTCGCTGCGCCGCGCATCCCCGGCATGCGCACATCGACAATGGCCAGATCGGGCGCGGGCAATTGCGACAGCGCCAGCAGCGTGCTCGCTTCATCGCGAGCCTCGGTAAAGCGGGCGTCGGGCCAATCCACCTCGATCAAGCTGCGCAAGCCATCGCGCACCATCGCGTGATCGTCGGCAAGCAAAACGTGAAGCGCTGATGGATTGGGCATGCGCAAATTCTCGCAGCAAGCTCTGCGGCGGCGAACCCTCCTTTCGATCCGGTGAATCACGGCACGAGCACGCATCAAAAACAATAATATTGACTGTAGCCCAATAAAAATATGGTCTGTAAGCCATATTTATATATACTCAAAAATATTTAAAAAATGTATTTATCCTATATTTAATAAGGCATTGAGTCGAATAGTTGTTACTGCAAGTGCCAAACCGACGACGCAATGGCTGTGCTCGTCGTGTTCAACACCCCCGAAGCTGCGTCGTTGTGCCCGCGCAACAGTCCTTTCGATCTGGTGCGCTTCTGCTCGCCGTGTAGAACAATCGGGGAACAACCGCATCGGGGGCTTGCTTGTATTCAATCGCTTCATTTATCGTCGCCACGATCCTGCGCGCGTCGAGCTTTCGCCACGCCGCGTTCGCATCGTTTGTGCTGTTCGCGCTGTCGATTCCGGGCCATGCGCTGATCTCGCTTCTCTTGCATGGCGCGCTGACTTCACCCGCACACGCCGCCACCGTCGTCGCCGCGCCTTCACTCGCCACTGCGCGATCGAACCACACCGCCACGCAGCTCACGAATGGCAAGCTTCTCGTCGTCGGCGGCCAAGACGGCAGTAACGCGCCGCTTTCGAGCGTTGAGCGCTACGATCCCTTCGCGAACGCGTGGAGCGCAGGCGCAGCGCTCGCCACCGCGCGCAGCGATCACACCGCCACCTTGCTCGACAACGGTCGCGTGCTCGTGGTCGGCGGTCGTAGCGCGAGCAGTACGGCGGCGCTCAACACGGCGCAGTTATACGATCCAACGAGCAATTCTTGGAGCAACGCAGGCAACCTCGCCGCCGCCCGCTCGCAACACACGGCCACGCGATTGCGCTCCGGCAAAGTGCTCGTGATCGGTGGGCAACACAATGCCAACGTGCTCGCCAGCGCCGAGATTTACGATCCGGCAACGAACGCGTGGACAAGTGCCAATTCGCTCGCCACCGCGCGACGGCTGCACACGGCCACCGCAGCCGCCGCGGGCATTGGCGATGACGTTTTTGTAATCGGCGGGCTTGACGTCGGCACCAATGGCGTTGCCTTCGGCCTTTTCTCAATCGAGCGCTACAGCGCGTCGACCAATTCATGGTTCACGCTCACACAGCGGCTCGACGATGCGCGCTATAGCCACACCGCTACCGCACTTCCCGATGGCGACATCCTCGTCGCGGGTGGCATCAGCGCGAGACAGTCGGGGTTCACGCTCGTGTCGACGACGCTTGACGGCATTGAGCGCTTTGTTTTCGTCACCTACGCACTAAGCAACGCCGGACAGTTGGGCGAGGCACGTGCTCGCCACAGCGCAACGCTGTTGCCCTCTGGCAAGCTCATGTTAATTGGCGGCGTGAACCAAAGCACGTCCACGTCGTATCGCTCAAGCATCGAAACGTTCGATCCGGTCACCGGTGATGCAACGCTTGAACCCGCAATGGCGACCGCGCGCGCTGACCACACGGCAACGTTGATTCCAACGGGAGCGGTGATCGCAGTGGGTGGGCGGTCGAGCGCCTCTGCGGTCACGACGACCACCGCAGTAGCGCGCTCTGCCGCCGAAGTTTCAGTTGGCTCGGCCAGCAATTGCGGTGTGCGCTTTCATTCTGCTATCGCGACGCTCGCCGATGGTCGGGTGGTGATATCCGGTGGTGCAGAGAACGTATCTAATCAGTTGGTAGACACGAGGATTTACGATCCGACGACGAACGGTTGCACAACGGTCGCGCCGATGCCGTCCGCACGCCGCCTGCACACCTTGACGCTCTTGCCGTCGGGCAAACTGCTTGCTGTGGGCGGCTTTTCGTCGGGATTCGATAACTCGCCCACCAGCGATGTCTTTTTGTTCGATCCGAGCGCCGGTGCGAGCGGCAGCTGGACGACGCTGCCCAGCCTGGCTGTGCCGCGTGGCAGGCACACAGCAACGCTCTTGCCCGGCGGACGCGTCTTGGTGTTCGGCGGCACGCAAACAGTGGCTGCTGCCGCAGCGCGAGTCGAACTGTTTGATCCCGCCACCAACACTTGGTCGTCGCAACTTGCGCCAAACTCGCGCGGTGTATTTCGTGCGACTACGCTTCTGGCAAACGGGCAGCTGCTTTTGGCCGGTGGTGCCGAGACCGTTGCCCTCGACACCCTCTTGCCCTCGGGCATCTATGACCCGCTTACCGGCAGCTTCGCCGATCTACCGATGGCAACGCCACGCGGGGATGCAACCGCTACGCTGCTCGCAAGCGGCAAAGTGCTCGTGGTGGGCGGCTACGCTTTGGGCAATAGTTCTTTAGCGAGCGCAGAGCTCTTTGATCCCGTCACGCAGAGCTGGTCGACAACGCCACCGCTCGCGCATGCCCGCTTCGGGCACACGGCCACGCTACTCGCGTCGGGCGAAGTCTTAGTGGCCGGTGGCGGCCCTTCGCCCACCACGAGCGAGATTTACGATCCTGTGAGCAATACCTGGCGAAGCGGCCCGGCGTTGCAGGTTTCGCGGCGTTTGCATAGCGCTATCGCCTTGCCCAACGGTGGCGCGTTGCTAGTCAGTGGGCTCGACAGCGCCACCGCTGAAGTGGTCGGCCCGGTGCTCGCGCCGTTGTCATTGCTGGTGCCGAGTGTGAACACGCCGAGCGCTTCGTTCGCGCCCAACGCACCCATTAACTTCACCGGCTCCGGCTTCCGTCCCACGCGCGAGGCCAGTGGCGGTAACCCCGCGCAATCCGCGAGCAACGCGCCGGTGTTTGAATTGCAGCGTATCGACAACGGGCAGCGCCTGTTCCTGCCGCAAGCCGCGGTGTCAATCTTTAGCTCGAACCCGTTCACCGACACCTCGTTCGCGGCTGCGGCAATCGATGCAGGCTTCGCGCGCGGGCATGCGCGGCTGCGCGCTTGGGCGAACGGCATACCGAGTGCGGAGCGCATCGTGCTCGTTGCCGTTGCGCCATATCAGCCGAGCGCGCCCACGGCAAGCGCAACATCGATCACATCGGTAAGGGTGACGTTCAGCGGGAACGCGTTTTTTAACGGCGGCAGCGCGTTAACAAAATACGCTGTGATCTCGACACCGGGTAACGTGCAAGCCTCGTGCAACCTGCCCTGTTCGAGCGTTGACGTCACCGGATTGAAACCCGGTTCGACCTACACGTTTCAAGCCAGCGCCAGCAACGCCGTCGGCGCAGGCGGGCTCTCGCTCATAGGCAATAGCATCGCGCTGCCGAAGCGGTCAAGCAGCACAACGGTGACTCCTTCGATCAATCCTGCCGCATATGGTCAGGCCGTGACGTTCACCGCAACAATCAGCGTAGCAGGCGGTGCGGCACTCGCGGGCGGCGGCACGATGAGTTTCACAGCGAACGGCAATGCCATCGCGGGCTGCGACGCCGTGGCGGTGAGCCTGATCAGTGGCAATAACGTGGCGAGCTGCACGACGACCACGCTCGGTGTACAAAACTGGACGATCAACGCAACGTTCAGCGGCGATGCGGAAACGGACTTTAGTGTTGGGCAGATTGTGCAGACCGTGAGCAAAGCGGACCAGGCGATTACGAATGCGCGGTGGACATTGGGCGCCGAGACGATAACGATGATGCCCACTGGTTTACCTGAAATCGGAATTATCGTGTTGCCGAGCCAATCGACAGCGCCACTTGTTTTTACGCTGGCAGCGCAAAGCGTCGCATTCTGTTCGATCGGTGCCGCCAGCCCCGCGACGGGCCGTTTGATTTTTGCTGCTGTAGTTGGTCTTGCGCCTGGGATGTGTACGGTGTACGTCGATCAAACGGGCGATAGTAATTACAACGCCGCACCACAAATCAGCATGAGTATTCCAGTGGGTTATTCGTCGCAAGTGGCGATCAGTGATGTGCCAAACGCGATGTACGTCGGTCAGCTCCGGCGAATTACCGTAGCGGTGACCGGTGTCGCGCCGACGGGCACGTTGACACTCATCGTGGACAATCCGGCAGTGTTCGAATTGCTTGGTTGTAACGCCATGCCACTCGTCGGAATCGGTAACACCCGAACCGCAAGTTGCGTCATGCGCGCTGCGACGGCCGTAAATTCGTCTGGGTTCGTGAACGCATCTTATTCCGGCGACGCGAATCACGTGAGCAACATCACTTCCGTTGACGAACCCGACGTGATCGCCGTGCCCTCGCTCAATATCGACCTCAGCCCTGCACCCGGCACCGCGAACGATGCCGCGACGGATGGTTTGATGATCTCGCGTTATCTCGCGGGATTCACCGGAACCGCGATCACCGACGGCGCAATGCATCCATCGTTCGATCGTTCGCCGCCGGATGTGCCGCTGTATCTTGAAAGCATCCGCGCGGCGCTTGATGTGAATGGCGATGGTCGCCTTGATCTTGCCGTCGATGGCTTGCTGATCGTGCGCTATATGCGCGGTTTGCGCACGGCGACGGGATTATTCAACGGAGTCTCATTGGGGTCGGTCATGACCGGGAGTGAAATTGAGAGCTATCTGGCGCTCCTCATGCCCCAGTGAGCGCTCTGAGTCTGCCGTCAAGGCGTGCTTTCAGGCCGATCAACACTTGCCAGATACCACGAGGCAACGGTAGACAGAATTTGAAATTCATCGGGCGTCGCGCAGTCGCATGGCGAATCCGCTGACAAATCCCGCCAAAACGTATACACTTCACTCCGTGCAAATAGGTCAACACAATTGACCCATTTTGCAAGTCTTAAACTCACGCAAAAACGAGCTACGATGCATGCCTGAACTGCGATCCTGTTCAAGCGCCCGTCAAGGAGAAAACCCATGTCCCAAGCCCCGCTGCCCACCACATCTCTCCCAGCCGCCATAGCGCGCGCCATTGAAGAGGTGAAACTCGACGATCGGTGGACGCTGAAATCGGGGCGCACCTATATGAACGGCTCGCACGCGCTGTTGCGGCTGATGATGTTGCAGCGTCAAAAGGACGAGCTTGCGGGTTTGAACACGGGTGGATTTTTGTCGGGCTATCGTGGGTCGCCACTGGGCGCCATCGATCAAAACGCTTGGAAATCAAAGAAACATTTAGCGGCGTCGCACATCACATTCCAGCCGGGCGTGAATGAGGAACTGGCGGCCACTGCGGTGTGGGGTACGCAGCAACTAAATCTGTATCCGCAAGCGAAATACGACGGCGTGTTTGCGATGTGGTACGGCAAGGGCCCGGGTGTTGATCGCTGCGGTGATGTGTTCAAACACGCTAACCATGCAGGTACCTCAAAGCACGGCGGCGTGCTGTTAATTGCAGGAGACGATCACGGCGCGAAATCCTCCACGCTGCCGCACCAATCCGATCACGAATTCATCAGCGCCATCGTGCCGGTGCTCTACCCCGCCGGCGTGCAGGAATACTTGGATTTGGGCATTCATGGCTACGCGATGAGTCGCTACAGCGGCTGCTATGTCGGCATGAAAGCGGTGACCGATACGGTGGAATCAACCGCGAGCGTGATCGTTGATGTAGACCGAATTCAGCCGATCATTCCGACCGATTTTCCACTGCCAGAAGGCGGCGTAAATATTCGTTGGCCGCACACGCCGCTTGAGCAAGAAAAGCTCATGCACGATTACAAAATTTACATGGCGATTCACTACGCCCGTGTAAATCAGTTGAACAAAATCGTCATCGATTCACCGCGCCCGAAGCTTGGCATCATGGCGGCGGGCAAGGCCTACCTGGATGTGCGCCAAGCGCTCGAAGATTTGGGCATTGATGATGAGCTCGCCAAGGCCATCGGTTTGCGTGTGTTCAAAGTGGGCATGGTGTGGCCGCTCGAGCCCGAAGGTGTGCGCCACTTTGCCGAAGGGCTTGAAGAGATTTTGGTGGTTGAAGAGAAACGCCAAGTGCTCGAATACCAACTCAAAGAGCAGCTCTACAACTGGAACGACAACGTGCGGCCGCGAATCGTTGGCAAGTTCGACGCTAAGGGCGAATGGGTGCAGCCACACGGGGATTGGTTGCTGCCCGCGCCGTCTGAGCTAACGCCTGCAATGATCGCTCGCGTCATCGCTGCGCGGATCGCAAAGTTCTACGTGAGCGACAAAGTAAAACAACGCGTTTCGTGGATTAACGACAAAGAAACCGCGCTCTCAAAAACACACATTCCGATTGCGCGCGCGCCCTACTTTTGCTCGGGCTGCCCGCACAACACGTCGACCAAAGTGCCCGAGGGCTCACGCGCTGTGGCAGGCATCGGCTGCCACTACATGGCGGTGTGGATGGATCGCGCCGAAACGTTTACGCAGATGGGCGGCGAAGGCGTGCCGTGGGTGGGACAAGCACCGTTCACCAACGAAAAGCACATCTTTGCAAACCTGGGCGACGGCACGTATTACCACTCCGGCATTTTGGCCGTGCGGCAATCGATTGCGGCCAAGGTCAACATCACCTACAAAATTTTGTACAACGATGCGGTCGCAATGACCGGCGGACAACCGCACGATGGACCGCTCTCGCCGCTGTCGATCATGAATCAGATGCGCGCCGAGGGCGTGCAAACGATGTGCGTGATCACCGACGAGCCGGAGAAGTACGACGGCGTGACATTACCGAGCGATGTGGCCGTGTATCACCGCACCAAGCTCGATGAAATTCAGCGTCAGTTCCGTGAAGTTTCTGGCACATCGGTGATCGTGTACGACCAAACCTGCGCCGCCGAAAAGCGTCGCCGCCGCAAGATCGGCAAGTTTCCTGATCCAGCGAAACGTGTCGTCATCAACGAAGCCGTTTGCGAAGGCTGCGGCGATTGCGGCGTGAAGTCGAACTGCGTGTCGGTCATGCCGCTAGAGACCGAATTTGGTCGTAAGCGCACGATCGATCAATCTAGTTGCAACAAAGATTTCTCCTGCGTCAATGGCTTCTGTCCGAGCTTTGTGACCGTTGAAGGCGGTGCGCTCAAAAAGCCCGCCAAGGTCGGCGCGGTTGAGTTTGGCGATATTCCAACGCCCACCATTGCAGCGCTTGGTAAGCCCTACAACATCCTTGCCACCGGCATTGGCGGCACGGGCGTGTTGACCGTCGGCCAAGTGCTTGGCATGGCCGCATTCCTTGAAGGCAAAGGAATGACAATTTTGGATATGTCGGGCTTGGCGCAAAAAAACGGCAGTGTGATGAGCCACATCCGCATCGCCCCGACGCAAGAGGCGCTGCACGCCACCCGCGTCGCGGCGGGCGAGGCGCATCTGGTGTTGGGCTGTGATGTGTTGACAACGACTGCTGAGGATTCGCTCGCGAAGATGGCTGTCGGCGTCACCAAAGCTGTCATCAATTCGGCTGTTGTGATGCCCGCAGGATTCACGCGACAAGCCGATATGAAATTTCCGCTGGGCAGCATGGAACGCGTGATTGCCGAAGCGTGCGGCACCGATGCCGTATCGTTTCTTGATGCGACGAAAGTGGCCACACGCTTGATGGGTGACTCGATCGCAACGAATTTGTTCGTGCTCGGTTACGCCTGGCAAAAGGGCTTGGTGCCCTTGCTTGAAGCGACCATTCTTCGCGCGATTGAGCTCAACGGCGCGGCCATCGAAATGAACAAAAACGCTTTCTTGTGGGGACGTCGTGCAGCGGTTGATTTGAAGCGTGTTGAGGACATCGCGACACCTAAAGTCGCCGCGCCCGTGTCAATGAAGCTCAGCGAATCGCTCGAAGAAACCATCGAACGCCGAGTGAAATTTCTGACGGATTATCAAAACGCGGGCTATGCAAAGACCTACAGCGACTTTGTGGCGTTTGTGCGGCAAGCGGAAACTGCAAAGTTCCCAGGCAAATCAGCGCTCACCGAGGCGGTGGCCCGCTACTACTTCAAGTTACTCGCGGTCAAAGACGAATACGAGGTCGCGCGCTTGCACAGCAACGGTGATTTCGAGACGCGTATTGCGGGCCAGTTCGAGGGCGATTACAAACTCAACTTTCATTTGGCACCCCCGCTCTTTTCCAAAAAGGATCCAGTGACGGGTGAGCTCATCAAAAAGCAGTTCGGTCCGTGGATGATGAAAGCGTTTCGCTTCTTGGCGTCGCGCAAAGGCCTTCGCAACACGGCGCTCGACATTTTCAAGAATACCGACGAGCGTCGGATGGAGCATCAGCTCAAAGTGGATTACCGTCGTTTGATTGAAGAGGTCGTTGCGAAGCTCGCGCCGCACAACTACACGCTCGCCGTGCAACTCGCACAAATCCCCGAGGACATTCGCGGCTATGGCCATGTGAAAGAGCGGCATTTCAAAGCAGCCAAAGCCAAAGAGGCGAGTTTGAAAGCGGAGTTTGACGCTGCGAAAACGGTGATTGGTATCGCGGTAACTCACGACGCGAAAGCCGCGTAATGGTTGCTTCCTAGCCACTCTGTCGCGATAAGAAAAAAACCGCCGAGGCGGGTTTTTTGTTGACTGATTTGAGTGGTCTAGTTGTATGCGCAGAACACAGCGCGCTCGTCCAACCAACCCAGCGCCAACATCGCATTGTGGTCAGCTAGGGTGGTGCTGTAGCGATAGCTGCGTTGACTGACTACCGTAGCGTTGTTGAACGAGCGGTAGATCTTTTTCGGAGCGTAGCTCGGGCACACGCCCGCAGGGCTGGGTTTCGTCACGCTGAATTGAGCACCTTCGTCGACCCATCCGCTGCCTGGGGTCGCGAGAATTGTGTCGCGGTCAAGCTTGTCGACGAGGATGTGCTGTGGACCGGCGGGTGGGGCCAAGTACAGTCGATGTACGTCGTCTACATTGCCGTAAACGCCGGTCGACGGTGCAGTGAATTTTTTACCCGTCCGAACAAACTGGGGCGATGCTCCATCGAGCACTGTTTGCTCTGCAGCTCGTCCAGTCATGAAATATTTGTTGGTCGACGCGATGTAGTACTCCACGACTTCAGTGTGGGCGGCGGCACTGTCGCCGGTGACCACTAAGCCGATGTCGGCAGCGGGACCCGGCATCGCGCCGGTCGATTCGGTCAGCGCCGAGTTGCTGCATGCCCCCGGGGACTGCGTGAAGTAAAGTGATGCTGGGCCTATCGTGTCCTCATGTGAAATCGACAGCCGCGTAGTTCTGCCTGTCCACGCGTTACCGAGTCGAGTGGTCACGTTGAGCGGGGTTGCGGCCGCGAGCGTTACAGTTCTGAGTGTTGAACGGCTGATGACGTTGCCATAGCGATCGGTGTCGCGGATCACAATGCGAAACGAGTAAGTGCCCGAGATGGCAGCCCAATAACGAATCGTTACTGTATCGATGGACCAGCCGTTGTAGGAGCTCAATTGGATGTCACGCGAAGCGAAGTAGATGCTGCTGTTGCCAGTGGCAAGCGGACAGCTGTATTGATTGGGTCTCACCAATAAAATTGAGCGATCGAAGGCAAGCGAATTCGACAGCGTGTGTCCAATGGCCGATGTATCGGCGCTAGCGGGCATCGAGCCACTCAAACAAGCGGTGGCGAAAACAACAGCAGCAAGACTGTTTGTAAATGAGCGGTTCTTCATAAGAATTTCCTTGAACGACTTACGCGGCGGATCGCAGCGAGTTGGTGGGTGCCGCTAATGCGGTGCTTGGTCAATGAGTCGAGCTGATCGCGCCACCGGTTCAAGCGGACAAACGAATCTTTCTCGCGCGGTGCCAAACGCACACCAAAGAAAAAAACCCGCCGAGGCGGGTTTTTTTTACTGAAGCAAGCGGTTTAGTTATACGCGCAGAACACAACCTTTTCATCCAGCCAGCCTTGCAACAACATCGCATTGTGATCGGCCAGTGTCGTGCTGTAGCGGTGGTTGCGTTGGCCAACGACCGGCGTGCTGTGGAACGAGCGGTAGATTTTCTTCCGTGCGTAGGTGGGGCAGACACCTGCGTTGTCTGGTTTGATCGTGCCGAAATCGGCACCTTCGTCAACAAGGCCGGTGCCAGGGATCGAGAGAAGCCAGTCGCGATCGACCTTGTCAACAAACACGTGAGACTGAGCACCAGGAGCGGGTGAGAAGAAGCGATACACGTCGTAGACATTGCCGTACGTATTCTTAGCTGGCACCGTGAATTTCTTGCCAGTGCGCACGAATACGGTGGGTTGTGCATCGAGCAAAGCCTTCTCATCCGTGCGTCCCGTGATGAAGTACTTGTTGATCGACGGAATGTTGTATTCCACGACTTCGGTGTCGGTCTTGTTCGTGTCACCCGTCACGATCAAGCCGATGTCGATCGCAGGCCCTGGCATTGCGCCACCAATTTCACTTAGCGCGGCATTGCCGCAAACGACCGGCGACTGAACGAAGTGCAGCGCGGAGGGGCCGGTGACCTCTTCATGAGAAATTGACAGGCGGGTCGTGTCGCCAGTCCACGCATTACCAAACCGGGTGGTCACATTTAGTGGCGTAGCTGCAGCTAGCGTGATGGTTTTCACGGCCGAACGAGTGATGATGTCGCCATATCGATCGGTGTCACGAATGACGATACGGAAAGAGTAGGCGCCGGCGGAAGGCGCCCAATAGCGCATCGTTGTGGCGTCAACCGACCACGCTTCGTAGCTATTGAGCTGAATATCGCGTGAAACGTAAAGGGCAGGTGAGCCGCCCGTGGCCAATCCGCAGGTGTACTGCGTAGGCTTCGCAAAAAAGATCGAAGGATCAATGATCGGTGGCAGCAAAGGAATGAAGCCAGTGGCTGGGGTATCTGCGCTGGCTGAGACCGAACCGCCCAAACAAGCGGCGGCGAGGGCAACGGCGGCAAACTTACGTGCAATTGAGCGGTTTTTCATGATGAACTCCTTGAGGGATGAAGTGGCGAATCGGAACTGGTTGATTGGAGCCGCGGTGGCGGCGCATGATCAATGAGTCGATGTCCTCTTGGGTTCGGTTCAAGGATTTATAAAAATACTTAACTGTAGATCCGGCAAGCTGAAGTATTAAGGTTTCCGTTCGTGGTGAGCTTGTCGAACCATGAGCTCACGTCAAACTTTATGTTGCCGAAGCAACAGCACGTTGGCTGAGCGAACACGTTGGAGCCAAGCTCAAGCACTTTAAGCTGCTAAAGCTCAGTGCGCGCAGTCTGTTTTTTACGCAGATTAGGGCGGATTTGACAAAGATTGACGCAGATTTTTTGGAGTGCGCCGCGGTTGTACCGCAGACGAACGTCAGGTTAAATCGGTGCTTCTCTGGCGCGGCCCGCTCACAGAAATCTGCGGCCATCCGCGTCCAATCTGCGCGAATCTGCGTCAAAGAAAAGCGCTCCAGTCGTTTTACGGGTTGAACGACCGACATCAAACTGTTGCCTGACGCATCTTGCGGATCAGGAAAGACATCCAGAAATACCCGTTGATATGGTCAATTACCGTGCAGTTAGCGAAGCGCAGGCAACAAAAAACCCGCCGAGGTTTCCCTTGCGGCGGGTTTGTTGTTTGATCGTGTTCAGCTTGCGCTGAGAGAGATTACTCTTTCTCGGCGACGATGATGACTTTGATCTCGGCGGTGACGTCGGTGTGCAGCGCGAGCTTCACAGGCGTCTCGCCAATGGTCTTGATCGGACCGTTTGGCAGCTGAACCATGGCTTTGGTGATCTCGTAACCTTGGGCTTTGAGCGCGTCCGCGATGTCCACGTTGCCCACGGAGCCGAACAAACGTCCGTCCACGCCCGCTTTTTGCGACATTTTGAGTTCAACGCCACCGAGTTTTTCGCCCAACGCTTGCTGACCGGCGAGCTTCTCTGCGGCTACTTTTTCGAGTTCGGCGCGACGAGCGGCCAAATCGGCGATGTTTTTCTCGGTCGCGCGCTTGGCTTTGCCCTGCGGGATCAAGAAATTACGGGCGTAGCCGTCTTTGACTTTGACGATGTCGCCCAACAGGCCGACGTTCAATACTTTTTCAAGAAGGATGATTTGCATGATATTTATTCCTTCAGCCGATTACTCGTGCAGATCGCAGTAAGGGAGCAGTGCTAGGAAGCGTGCGCGCTTGATTGCTGTCGTCAATTGACGCTGGTAGCGAGCTTTGGTGCCCGACACGCGCGCTGGCTGAATCTTGCCGTTTTCTTGGATGAAATCCTTGAGCGTGTCGACGTCTTTGTAGTCGATCTCTTTCACGCCTGCGGCGGTGAAGCGGCAGAATTTCTTGCGTTTGAACAGACTGGGCTCACGCGGTTTACGTGGTTTTTGTCCGAATTTGGGTTTTCCGAATGCCATGGCTAGCGCTCCTTATTCAATGTCGGCCGTTTCCGGCGCGGTCATGTTTTTGGCTTTTTCGCCAGACATCATCGGTGACGGCGCGATTTCAGCACCGGACTTTTGCACGGTGAGGTGACGCAGCACAGCATCGTTGAACTTAAACGCCGTTTCGATTTCGATCAGCGTATCGCGATCGATTTCAACGTTCATGCACACATAGTGCGCTTTGTAGATTTTGTTGATGGGGTAGGCCAACTGGCGGCGGCCCCAATCTTCGAGACGGTGAATTTTTCCGCCTTTGCCGGTGACGAGGGAGCGATAACGCTCAACCATCGTAGGCACTTGCTCGCTTTGGTCCGGATGGACGATAAAAACGATCTCGTAATGACGCATGTCATTTTCCTTTCGATCTATGGACAGGGATTTGCTGGCAATTTGGGCTGAAAACAGCCTAAAAAGCAGCGCTTCACTGACTCCCGACGTTTGTTGTTAGCGCTTTTCTGAGGGCCGAGGCCATTCAAAAAGCGTACTTGCCGTGGAGCAGAGCCATACATTGTAACAGTTCGCTGCGCTCACCGCCACGACAAGCCTTGTCCAACGAGGTATGAGCCTGACCAAGGCGTGTATTTCCATTGAGAAATGAGCCTAAAGCGACTGAAATGAGGTTTTAGTTGGAATGGGTTG
>READ01000057.1 GCA_004293675.1 Betaproteobacteria bacterium | reverse complement strand
TGCGCCGTGCGGCCTGCAATTTACCGGTCTTGTTTCTCTCTAGTTCCATCTCGATTTACCGTTCGTTAAGTACTCAATGGAAATCGTACAGGTTCAGTGAATGTCGCTGACCTGCGCCCCAAGCCGCCGCACCAAGTTGACTTCAGCTTATACTCCGCCAGCAGAACGCCGGAATACTCAGGCTGCTATTGTCTAACTAATGCGTCTGGCGACATCTTGTATATCGGGCAAGCCGCTTCAATTCGACAGAGACTATCGCAGCACTTTGACAGCGATAAACGAAGCGCTAACACCATTCATGGCCGTATATCCGTGGCATGGTGGTGCGAATTCAACGAAGCCGGAATTTCGGCACTTGAGCGCGGATGGATTGAAAGCGCCCGCTTGTGCGACGGAAATCTTCCGCCTCTGAACCGAATTGGCGCGCCAATATAGTCAGTTGCCGGCAGAGCTGACTCATGCAATTACGAACTCACGCAAGTGTATGCGCGCTGCGGGCTAACCCCTCGCTCAAGCGGAGCGCCAACGGCAGGCCGCCCAGCCCGGTCATCAATCGATAGTGTCAGCGCGTTGATGAATCATCGAATGGATGATGATTGTTGAGCTGTTTTATGCCGCGCCACAAACCAGTTGATCGCAATCCGAAGTTCATCCCCGTGGTGTTGCCCGAGCAGATTCAACCCGTCACATCGTCGCTGAGCGCTTGAACGCCAGCAGTTTTGGCAGCGCGTCGAGTCGTAGGACACGCGCCATCCAAAGCTCAATTCGTTCGTTGAGGCAGGTGTTTGACATTCAACGGAACACTTGACAGGATTGATTGACGGGCGAGCGTCGCCCGATCACTCAGCGCTGAAACCGCCCAAAGTGGCTGTTGAAAAACACCAAGGGCTCTGCGTTGCGCGCTTCGGTTGACTCGCTCGCGTCGGTATGAACCGCGGCGTGCAACACTTCGCCCACGAACAATTCATGATCGCCCACGCGGTAATCGTTGATCTTCTTGCACACGAAATGCGCAATCGCCCCCGCGATGAGCGGCGGAGCATCGGCAACGTGAATGAGCGCGACGCCGTCGAAGCGATCTGGCGCGCGGCTCGCGAATTGGCGAGCGATGGCTTCCTGCTTGGCGCTCAATACACTCACCGAGAAATGTGTGGCCTCCACGAATGCTCGATGCAGTCCTGAGTTGAGTCGCAGGCTCCACTGCACCAGCGGCGGATCAAGCGATACCGAGCCAAAGGAGTTTGCAGTCATGCCAACGGCTTGATCCTGTGCGTCGCGCGCCGTGATGACGGTGACCCCGGTGGCAAAGGCAGCAAAGGCGTGACGCAGGGCGGTCGCGTCGAGAGTAGTTTTAGCGAGTGATTTCAAAGCGATGGGGATTGGAGCGCGCAGCGGGCGATGTTGAAGCATTCGGCAAAAAAGTTGATCGCCGTGTCCTTGGCGGGAGCGCGCCGAGGCAAGGCCTCAATTATGCGGTGAATTGCCCAGCCGCCGACCACCGATGCCCGTAGAAACCCGTCTCGCATTTGCGCTGGGTCGCGCTAGCATTTGCAGTTATTAGCGTTTGGCACTTGCCACGCGGAAATTTTCTAACCTCATCTGGAGCCCGAATCGTGTCCATCAACCGTCGTCAGTTCGTTCAATCTGCCTCCGCGATCGCCACATTGGCGTCACTCGGAATTTCAACGCGCGCCTCTGCGCAGGCCCAAGCCATCGAATCGCTCAAGGTCATCGTAGGCTTCGCCGCTGGCGGTACAGCGGACGCCACGGCGCGGCGTTTGGCGTCAAGACTGAGCCCTGGTTACGCCAAAACAGCGGTGGTAGAAAACCGCACCGGCGCTGGCGGTCAAATCGCTGTGCAAGCCGTCAAAGGCCAACCGGCTGATGGCTCGATGATGTTCATCACGCCGATGTCGATTTTGGCGATCTACCCGCACACCTACAAAAAATTGCCCTACGATCCCGTCGCTGACTTCCAGCCCATTTCGATGGCCTGCGTCTTCGAATATGGCTTAGCGGTCGGACCCGCTGTGCCCGCCACGGTGACCAATATCGAGCAGTTCGCCGCGTGGTGCAAAGCCAATCCTGATAAAGCCAACTACGGCTCGCCGGCGGCTGGTTCGCAACCGCACTTTGTGGCCGCGCTCTTCGGTCGCGCCTCAGGCATCGATTTCAAACACATCCCGTATCGCGGCACGCAGCCCGCTGTCGTCGATTTGCTCGGCGGAAATATTTCGAGCGTGAGCGGTCCGATTGGTGATTTCTTGCAGCACCTGCCAACCGGTCGGATTCGCATCTTGGCCACCTCGGGCGCAACCCGCAGTCGCTTCACGCCCACCGTACCCACCTACACCGAGCAGGGCATGAAAGATTTTGTGTTCAGCGAATGGTTCGGCGCGTTTGTCGTTGCTAAAACACCGATGGATATCGTGGGTCGTTTGAGCGCTGCATGCCGCGAAGCGATCAATTCGAAAGACTACGTTGATGCAATGTCAACCTTCGGTTTAGAAGCACGCGCGACATCGCCCGAGCAGCTCGCCGCCGCTCTGAAATCCGACACCGAGCGCTGGGCACCGCTTGTCAAGCAGATTGGATTTACGGCTGACGCGTAATCGTTAACGCTATTACTTTCGCGAAGAGCGTTAGTGATAGCGCTCGAGGTAGGCGCGGACTCGGCCGCGCTCTGCTCGTAGCGAGAGAGTCGTTGGCGGGTCAAGCGCGGTCAAGCCCCAATGCTGTTCATTTCAGAAGACGACTTCCGATGCCGTTAGGGCTGAGTTGGTCGTTGCCTTGGCAACACCCGACCAACCCTTCGACAAGCTCTCAAGAAACAGCTTTTTAGTTGCGCAAAATCAATGCTTTGCGTGATGCCTTTCGCACGAAATACCCTAGGCGTAACGCG
>READ01000052.1 GCA_004293675.1 Betaproteobacteria bacterium | reverse complement strand
TAGCCAAACACTCAGCTTCGGCGTTGTACCTAGTATCACAGCGGGCGGCAGCGGCAGCGTCACGGCAACGTCCGACAGGGCGCTCACGCCGGTCACCTTGACCAGTGCAACGTCATCGGTCTGCACCATCAGCAGCGGCACCGTGAACGGCTTGATCGCGGGCACCTGCACCATTCAAGCGGCACAACTCGGCAGCAGCGACTATAGCCCTGCCAGTGCGTCGCTGAGCTTTCCGATCAACGCTGCCACGCAAACGCTCAGCTTTGCAGCCGCACCTAGGATTAACGTAGGCAGCACCGGCACCGTCACCGCCACCTCTAACCAAGCGTTGTCCACCGTCACGCTGACCAGTGCCACGCTACCGGTATGCACGATCAGCAGCGGCACGGTGAGTGGCGTGAGCACGGGCACTTGCACGATTAACGCCGCAGCGCCCAGCGGTGCGAGCTACCTCGCTGCGACTGCAAGCCTTAGCTTCGGCGTTGGCATTGGTTCGCCTACGTTGACGTTTGGTGCAGCGCCGCTCATCACCGTAGGCAGCACTGGCAACGTGAGCGTCGCCTCCGACAAGAGCGCGACACCGGTGAGCCTGACCAGCAGCACACCCACCTGCACGATCGCCAGCGGCGTTGTTACTGGCGTGAGCGCAGGCGTTTGCACTCTTCAAGCCACACAGCCCGCCGCCAGCAGCTACAGCGCGGGGAGCGCGTCGCTGAGCTTCAACATCGGTGCAGCACCCCTCGTCTGCAACTTGCACATGGACGGTACGAACCCGATGCTCGCCACCGTGGAGGGCTTGATTCTCACCCGCGCCATGCTCGGACTCAAGGGCAGCGCGGTCACCGACGGTACTGGCATTACCACGCCGTGGGACACGATTCGCGTTGATCTCAACGCGAAGTGCGGGACGGCGTTTTTGCCTTAGAGACAACCCACGAACCTGTTTTTGTGGGAGCGGTTCCACCGCGACATAATCAGGGTCATAATCAGGGTCAGACTCGAATTGATCTAACCCATTGATTTATTGAAATAATTTCAAGTTCGACGAGTCATGATTCGCGTCTCGCGACATCTGAAATAACGCCTATCGAGCGCAAAACCATTTAGGCCGGAGCCTTCATGCACTCTTGACTACTTTTTGTAGTCGGCGTGAAATAGTCTCAAGCCCTGGTTTCTTATGGGGTTACAGAAAAAAGCTTATCAGTGGCATTGAATGAAGTGGCATTTGCCGCATAAGTTGCAATTTAGTCCGCCCAATGCCCTCGCCAGCCCCTCGGAACGCCGCCGATTCGGGTTTGAGCGGCTCGCGAGGTTCGGGGCTATCGCCGTGAAAGCCGATGGTTGAGTGCGACGTTTCATTGGGTCACTGGCACGGTGCCAGCCCTACCGGATGGGCCAAATCGTGGTGGATCGAATGGCGTCCAAAGTATCCGTCGGATAGCCTCATCACAATTCAGCGCTGCCGCTCCACGATAAACTTACTGGTTATGCCAAGCGATAACACCCCCACTCCTGCGTTTAAACGAATTCTTCTTAAGCTCTCGGGCGAGGCCCTGATGGGCGATGATGCTTACGGCATCAATCCGCTGGTCATTGATCGCATCGTGCAAGAGGTGAAGGACGTTCACGCCTTGGGCGTGCAAATCGGGATTGTGATTGGTGGTGGCAACATCTTTCGCGGTATCGCACCGAGCGCCACGGGCATGGATCGCGCCACGGCCGATTACATGGGCATGCTGGCCACGGTGATGAATGCGCTGGCGCTTGCTGATGCGATGCGTCGAGCCGGGCTGGTGGCGCGCGTGCAAACGGCGCTGACAATCAATCAGGTGGCCGAACCCTACGTTCGCGGTAAAGCGCTGCGCTACCTCGAAGAGGACAAAATCGTCATCTTCGGCGCCGGCACCGGCAATCCGTTTTTCACAACCGACACTGCTGCGGCGCTCCGCGGTCGGGAAATCAACGCTGATCTGGTGCTCAAAGCGACCAAGGTTGACGGCGTGTACACCGCCGATCCGATGAAAGATAAGACCGCAACGCGTTATTCGTCATTGACGTTTGATGAAGCGATTGTGAAGAATTTGAAGGTGATGGACGCAACCGCGCTGGCGCTGTGTCGTGACCAACAACTTCGTTTGAATGTGTTTTCGATCTTCAAACCCGGTGCGCTTAAACGCGTGGTCTGCGGTGAAGACGAAGGCACCACTGTGACTTGCTAGAAAGATAGCCATGATTGCTGACACCAAAAAAACTGCCGAAACCAAAATGGGCAAAGCGCTCGAAGCGCTGAAAAATAATTTCGCCAAAGTGCGCACGGGGCGTGCTCACGCCGGAATGCTCGACAGCGTTCAAGTTGAGTATTACGGCGCGATGACACCGTTGTCTGGTGTCGCGAACGTGACGCTCTTGGATGCTCGCACCCTAGGCGTGCAGCCGTTCGAGAAAAAGATGATTCAGACCATCGAAAAGGCCATCCGAGAGGGGGATCTCGGTTTGAACCCATCGGTCAATAGCGACATCATCCGTGTGCCCATGCCGATGATGAACGAGGAGCGCCGTAAGGAGCTGGTGAAGCTCGTTAAAGGCGAGGCCGAAGACGCGCGAGTTGCCGTTCGAAACGTGCGTCGTGACGCTAACAATGCACTCAAAGATGCATTGAAAGGCAAGCTGATTTCAGAGGATGAAGAGCGCCGCGCACAGGATGAAGTCCAGAAAATGACCGACAATTCGATCAAAGAAATTGACCGTCAATTTGGCGTGAAAGAGGCTGAGCTGTTGTCGGTCTAACGACACTTGCTCACGCCATTCTGCAACGTTCGCCCGTGAAGCCGCTGACTACGATTCCCAAGCACTTGGCTGTCGTGATGGATGGCAATGGCCGCTGGGCGCAGAAGCGTTTTTTGCCGAGAGTCGCAGGACATAAGCAAGGCGTTGAAGCGGTTCGCAATTTGATTCGCGTTGCTGGCGAGAGTGGCGTGACTTGTCTGACGGTGTTTGCGTTTAGCAGCGAAAACTGGAAACGGCCCGAGGAAGAGGTCACCTTTTTGATGGAGCTGTTTTTCAAAGCGCTTCGAGAAGAGGTCGAGAAACTTCATACCAATGGCGTTCGTTTTCGCGCGGTTGGTGACACCACCGCACTTTCCTCTGAGACTCAAAGCTTGATCAATGAGGCTCAAGCGTTAACGCGAGGCAACTCAAATCTCACACTCAATGTCGCCGTGAACTACGGCGGTCGGTGGGATATCGAGCAGGCCGTGGCGAAAGCCGCCGCCGCGGGGCGCAGCGCGGCTTTTGCGGAGTATCTGTCGTTTGCCGATCAGCCTGATCCCGATTTGTTTATCCGCACCGGTGGCGAGCGACGGATTAGTAATTTTTTGCTGTGGCAACTGGCCTACACCGAGCTCTACTTCACCGAGACGCTGTGGCCCGATTTCGGCGAGCCCGACTTCAAGGCCGCGCTGGCGTGGTTTGCAGAACGCGAGCGACGCTTCGGCAAAACAGGGGATCAAGTTCGCGAAACTACACAGAAAGTTTCGGCGTGAGTACACCGGTCAAATCGAGCGATTTGCGCACCCGACTTGCGACAGCCATCGTCTTGGCTGTGCTCATCCTCGGGGCGCTGTCGTTTAAGTCAGGGGTGGTATGGGCGCTGCTAGTGAGCGTTTTTTGCTTGGCGGCGGCTTGGGAGGCGGGTCGCTTGACTAAGCTATCGCCGAATTTGCAAATTGTGCTCTTTGCGCTGGTTGCTGCCTGTATTTTGGCGCTCGCCGCGTTGCTGCGCTCGACGTCGGTGAATGTCGCTGCACTGACGGTTTTTTTGATGATCGCTAGCGTGTTTTGGGTCGTGCTGGCACCGCTGGAATTGCTGAAACGTCCGATAGCTACTACGCCTGTCGTCACTTTGATTCGCATGCCGATCTTGATTGGGGCCGCGTGGCTTTCAGCGGTGAGTTTGGAGCGCGTGGGCACTGCGTTTTTGATTGCCGTGGTCATGATCACGGTAGCGGCCGATGTGGGCGGATATTTCTTGGGTCGTGCGTTTGGGAAAGTCAAGCTCGCGCCATCGATCAGCCCTGGCAAAACGCGCGAAGGCGCCATGGGCGGCGTGCTGGCGGCGGCACTTTGGACGCTTGGCGCAGCGGCCGTTTTGCGGGTGGCCGACACGGCGGGCGAATTGGCCGTTGCCGCGGCGGTCGGAGCGATGCTTGGTGTGTTGGCGGTGATTGGTGATTTGTGGGAATCGCAGCTCAAACGACAGTCCGGAATGAAAGATTCGAGCCAGCTTTTGCCGGGACACGGCGGCGTGTTGGATCGTATTGACGCGCACTTGGCGGTGCTGCCCGTGGCGACATTGATTTTGTCCATCGTGAGGCCGATGTGGTGAGTACGCCGCAAGTAACGACGCGCCGACAGCGAGTTGCTCTGCTCGGTGCGACGGGCTCCATTGGTGCCAGCACGCTCAAGGTGCTGCGCCAACATCCGGACAAGTTTGAGTTGGTAGCCGTTGCGGCGCAATCGAACTGGAGCGAGATGTGCGCAATTGTTAAAGAATTTGCGCCTGCCGTTTGCGCGCTCGCAGAGCCGTCCTCAGCGTTGGAATTGCGTCGTGCGCTTGGCACACAATCGGTGCCAACGCGAATTGAATCGGGCTGTGACGCGGTGGCTGCGGCGGCCTCGATGACAGAGGTTGATATCGTTGTGGCGGGAATCTCGGGATTCGCGGGTTTAGCGTCAACGTGGGCGGCGGTGGCTGCTGGAAAACGTGTGTTGCTCGCTAACAAAGAGGCATTGGTTGCAGCCGGACGTCTGCTCCTCACTGAGGCCGCAAAAAGCGGCGCGGAGCTGCTGCCCATCGACAGCGAACACAACGCCGTCTATCAGTGCGCGGGCGGCATTGAGTGTGACCCGCAGCGCATCCGCGCGATTACGTTGACTGCGTCGGGAGGACCGTTTCGGACGCGGGAGCTCTCCACCTTCGACACCATCACGCCGCTGGAGGCTTGTAAGCATCCCACATGGAGCATGGGACGAAAGATCTCGGTCGACTCCGCAACGCTTATGAACAAAGGTCTCGAGGTCATTGAGGCAGCCTTGCTCTTCGGGCGTCTCGGCGCGGACATTGGCGTGGTGATTCACCCAACTAGCACCGTGCACGCGTTGGTCGAATATGTTGACGGCTCGGTGCTCGCGCATCTGGGTCCCGCGGATATGCAAGTACCGATTGCGCACGCACTGGGTCTGCCATCGCGCCTTTCATTGGACGTCTCGCCGCTGTCGTTGACGAAGCTAGGGCGCCTGGAATTTTTTGAGGTCGATGCCAGACGCTATCCCGCTCTGCCGCTCGCCTACGAAGCGCTTCGACAAGGGCAAGGCGCTTGCCTAGTGCTCAACGCCGCCAACGAAATCGCCGTCGGCGCGTTCTTATCTGAGCAGATTCGATTTACCGACATCGTGCCCTTAGTGGAGCAGACCTTGCAAACGTTCTCTATCCGTGAGCCCCAATCGCTCGATGACGTGTTCGCGCTTGATATTGAAGTACGAAGCTTTGCCAATGAATTGCTTGTTCAACGTGCGGTGATGCTATGAGCGTGTTTGGCAGCTCGCTACTTGGCTTTTTGATCGCTGTGGCGATTTTGGTGACGGTGCATGAGTTCGGCCACTATTTGGTGGCTCGTTGGTGCGGTGTCGCTGTAGAGCGCTTCTCAATTGGCTTCGGCCCGGTGATTCTGAAATGGATGGGTAAGCGCGGCATTTTTCGCGGTACGGAGTTTGCGATCTCGGCCCTGCCGCTGGGAGGGTACGTGCGCATGTATGACACGCGAAATCCAAGCACAGAGCAGGGCGCGAACATCCCGGCGCACGAAGCGTTTGATCGCCAACCGCTTTGGAAGCGCTCCTCCATTGTTGCCGCGGGCCCGATTGCCAACTTTGTTTTGGCGGCCTTGCTCTACGCCGTGGCGCTATCGGCACCCGAGCGAGATTTAGCGGCGCAGCTCGCAACCCCGACGAAACAAAGCGCGGCTTTCGAAGCAGGGCTTCGCGGTGGCGAACGAATTGTGAGTGTGGCTGGGCGTGACGTTGCACACTGGGGCGAGGTTCGCTGGCAATTACTGGTTCACTTGTTTGATGACGAGCTTGAGCTCACCGTTGATGACGCTGGCGTGGAGCGTAATTTTGTTTTGCGTCGTGAAACCGCTGCGCTCGCCGATGCGGGCGGTACAAGCAAGCGATTGACGTCCTGGGGGCTCGCCTTCGATCAGCCGCCGATTCTTGGTCGAGTTGTTTCTGGCGGTCCGGCTGAGGCTGCGGGACTGCGCGCTGGCGACACCGTTAAATCGGTCAACGGAGCGCCGGTTCGCCAATGGAGCGACATGACCGCACTCGTTCAAAAGTCAGCGGGGCAGCGCATGGAATTTACCGTGCTGCGCGCTGGGTCAGTTCAGGATTTTTCGGTCACTCCAAAGTCGGTCGACAACGGCGGCGTTCGAATCGGACGTATCGAAGTTGCGCCTCAGTCGGCAGCCGAACTCGATTCACGGCTTCTCGTCGATTACCAGCGCTCGCCAATGACCGCGATAGCCGAAGGTGTTCGGCGCAGTGTTGATGCAACGTGGCTCACTGTCCGAGTGCTGGGTGCGATGGTCACCGGCGAGGTGTCTTTGCGGCAAATTTCTGGGCCGCTCTCGATGGCCGAGGGCGCGGGCGCAACGCTCAAACAAGGATTCACCGCGTTCGTGATGTTTCTGGCGATCGTGAGCGTGTCGATCGGGGTATTGAACTTATTGCCCGTTCCCATGCTCGATGGAGGGCAGTTGCTATATCATCTCTTCGAAGCAATCAAGGGTGCGCCGCTGTCTGAGCGTGTTGAAGCCCTCGGACAACGCATTGGCATCGGATTCGTGACCGCGCTCACCGCCCTTGCGCTCTATAACGATTTTTTACGAATCTTCTCGTGACCCGCCAAAATAACACTCGCTCCTCAGCAATTATTTCCATTTCGCTCAAACGCGTTGCGCGTGCGCTGCTTTCCGCGGGGGTATTGAGCGTCTGCGCAACGGCCTACGCAGTCGACCCGTTCACCGTGCGCGACATTCGCGTCGAAGGTCTGCAGCGAACCGATCCTGGTACGGTGTTCAATTATTTGGGCGTCAAGGTTGGAGATCGCTTTGATGACTCCGCCGCCTCCGCCGCGATTAAGGCATTGTTTGGCACGGGCTTCTTCCGCGACGTTCGCATCGAGGCGCAAGACGGCGTGTTGATCGTGACCGTGATTGAGCGCCCAACGGTGTCCTCGATTGACGTAATCGGCGCTAAGGAATTTGACAAAGACACGCTCAAAAAAGCGCTCCGCGATGGCGGTCTGTCGGAGGGGCGAATTTTCGATCGTGCCATTTTGGATCGCGCCGAACAAGAAATCAAAAAGCAGTATCTGTCGCGCGGTCGTTATGACGTCGAAGTCGTTACAACGCTGACGCCGCTCGAGCGCAACCGCACCGGTATTTCGATTGAAGTCAAAGAGGGTGAAATCGCTCGCATTGAATCAATCAATATCGTTGGCGCTAGCGCGATTTCCGAAAAAGCCATTCTTGATCAGATGCAGTTGGCCAAAGGCGGCTGGTTCTCTTGGTACACCAAAGACGACCAGTATTCGAAGCAAAAGCTTCAAGCCGATCTCGAAGCCGTTCGCGCCTACTACACCAACCGCGGCTACCTTGAATTCGCCGTTGATTCCACGCAAGTTTCGCTTTCGCCCGACAAAACGCAGGTCTTCATCAACATCAACATTACCGAAGGCGAGCGCTTTAGCGTCTCCGGGGTGACGGTTGGCGGTGAGTTGCTGATTCCGGAAGCCGAGATTCGCTCGTTGATCCGCGTCAAGCCGGGCGACGTGTTTAACCGCACCTCGCTCGCTGACAGCGCCAAGGCCATCAGCGATCGTTTGGGGCGTGAGGGCTACGCCTTTGCCAACGTCAATGCGGTTCCGGATATTGATCGCGCAAAGCAAACGGTTGCTTTTAACTTTATTGTTGATCCAGGCCGTCGGGTGTATGTGCGCCGCATCAACGTGTCGGGTAACTTGCAAACACGCGACGAAGTCATTCGCCGTGAAATTCGTCAGCTAGAAGCCTCTTGGTATGACCAAGCCAAGGTTGCGCGCTCGAAAGTGCGCTTGGATCGGTTGGGATTCTTCTCCGAAGTGACGATGGACAACGCTGCGGTTCCTGGAGCCAGCGATCAAGTCGATATCGATGTAGCCGTTACCGAGAAAAATACAGGTAGCTTGAACGCGGGTGCTGGCTATTCGAGCGCAGAAAAATTGGTGCTCACCGCGTCGATTTCTCAGAACAATGTGCTGGGTACGGGCAATTCGCTGGCACTGCAAGTTAACACCAGTCGCTCATCGAAGACCGCTGTTATTGCCTACACCAACCCCTACTGGACGCCCGATGGTGTGAGCCGCGGCATTGATATTTATCGGCGCACCTACAATCCTACGTCAACGGGCATCGGCAACTACACCCTCGAAACCTTCGGCGGCGGCTTGCGCTTTGGCGTGCCGATCAGCGAAACCGACAGCGTCAGTTTGGGGCTCTCGGCGGAGAACTCAAAACTCACCCTGACGACCGGCGTGAGTCCGAAGCGCTTCTTTGATTATGCCAACGAGTTTGGCTACAGCGTCAACACCTACAAAGCCACCGGGGCATGGGCGCGTGACACGCGTGACAGCTTGATCTATCCAACCCGCGGATGGTTCCAAAACATTGGCGTTGAAGCGACCTTGCCGGTCACCAACGTCAAGTACTACAAGTTCAACTATCAAGGCCAAGCGTTTATCCCGATTTGGGGCAACTTGGTTTACGGCCTAAATGTGGAGGCCGGTTACGGCAATGGCTACGGTGGCCGTTCTCTGCCGTTTTTCCAAAACTACTACGGCGGTGGCGTCGGTTCCGTGCGCGGCTTCGACACCAATTCGCTGGGTCCGCGTGAAGCGATTACAACAACGGTTACCAATCCCGATGGCACGACCACTACCAAGACGACGTACAACGGCGACGCCACCGGTGGTCGGCGCAAGTTCAGCATAAATAACGAAATTTTGTTCCCGTTCCCGGGAACGAAGAACGATAAATCGGTGCGCGGAAGCGTGTTTTTTGACGCTGGTCAGATCTATGACAAAGGCGATCCGCTGCAAAAAGACAACGAGCGCGTGCACCTGTCCTCGGGCGTTGCCATTGCTTGGCAATCGCCGATTGGCGCGCTGAAATTCAGCTACGCGATCCCGTTTGCAAGCAAACCCAACGATAAGCTTCAGCGATTCCAATTCCAGATCGGCACACTGTTTTAGGCTATCGATTTATGAGCGCTATGACTCTGACCCCTTGTTTCTTGTTGCGCACCGCGCGTTCGCTGGCCTCGGCGTTGGTGCTATTCGCACCCGTCGTCGCCGTGCTGGCACAACAACCCACCGCGGCACCCGCAGCGACGGCTCGGCCGCTCGGAGAGCTAAAAATCGGCTTTGTAAACACGGAAAAATTGCTCCGCGAATCGGCTCCAGCGCAACGGGCCTTCAAAAAACTCGAACGTGAATTCGCCACGCGACAAGCCGAGGTCGACCGTTTGGCCAAGCGCTTTCAAGATGCGTCAAATGCGTATGAAAAAGAGCAGTTGTCGATGTCGGAAAATGATCGTCGCAACAAGCAACGTGAGCTTGAAGTATTGAGCCGTGACGTACAACGCGCCCAGCGCGGTTTGCGTGAGGATGAAAATCTTCGAAAGAACGAAGAAATTGCATCGCTGCAAGAGCGCGCTCAAAAAGCCATTCAAAAGATCGCTGAAACCGAGCGATTCGACTTGATCCTGCAAGAGGCGGTGTTTGTGCACGCTCGTATCGATATTACCGATCGCGTGCTCAAAGCGCTTGCTGATTAATCGCAATGGGGCGAGCGGCAGACCGCCCAATTTCGGCGCAGACTCTAGCTAGCGCCATTGGGGCGAAATATCATGGATCGGCTGAAGCGACCATTTCAGGTGTCGCCAGTCTTGAGACGGCCACTTCAAGTGAACTGAGTTTTCTCGCGGACACTCGCTACCGAGGCCGCGCTGAAGCAAGCCTTGCCGGGTTCCTGTTAGTTCGCGACGAATTCGTGTCGATGGGTTCGTCCATCAAGCTCGTTCATCCAGCGCCGCACTTAGCGTTCGCTAAAGCACTAGAAATTTTGTTTCCAGTGGCACCCGTCGTGCCGGGCGTTTCGGCGCGAGCTGTTGTGGATTCCACTGCAACGGTTGATGGTGCCGAGATTCGCGGTAACGCCAGTGTTGGTCGACAAAGCGTCATTGGCGTTGGCACGGTCATTCATAGCAACGCCAGCGTGGGAGATAACGTCACGATCGGGCGCGACTGCGTGATTCGACCTGGTGTGAGCATTTATGACGGTTGCGTCATCGGCGACCGATGCATCATTCATTCCGGCACGGTGATTGGAGCCGATGGATTTGGCTTTCAGCCCACGGCGTCGGGCTGGGTGAAGGTCGCGCAGGTAGGTCGAGTCATCATCGGTAACGACGTTGAAATCGGCTCCAACACCTCCATCGATTGCGGTGCCATCGAAGACACCGTGATCGGCAATGGCGTAAAGATTGATAACTTAGTTCAAATCGCGCACAACTGCCGTGTGGGTGACCACACCGCAATCGCCGGTTGCGCTGGATTGGCTGGCAGCACCATCGTGGGTGCGCGCTGCATGATTGGTGGCGGGGCGATGCTTACGGGCCACATGACCGTTTGCGACGACGCTGTGATTTCAGGCGGAACGCTGGTGTCGTCGTCGGTGACTGATCCGGGGCGGATCACCGGCGTTTTCCCGTCGCTACCGCATCGCGATTGGATGAAAATGGCCGCTACGCTTCGACGTTCTATAAAAAAATAACGATTGGGAATTCCATGAGCCAAGCCGCTGACAACGTTACGAATCCGAGTGAAGGGAGCGCCGCAAACACGGGCTTCGATATCAAACGAATCTTGCAGCTCCTGCCGCATCGCTACCCGTTTCTGTTGATTGATCGCGTCCGTACGCTCGAAGTCAACAAGCGCGTGACCGCGTACAAAAACGTTAGTATCAACGAGCCATTTTTCAACGGCCATTTTCCGAATGAGCCGGTGATGCCGGGCGTTCTGATTATCGAGGCCATGGCACAGGCCGCTGCCTTGCTCTTTTATGAATCACTTTCGTCCGAAGATGCCTCACGCCAGCGCATTGTTTATCTTGCGGGCGTGGACGAAGCTCGGTTCAAAAAAATGGTGCTGCCGGGTGACTGCTTGGAGATTGAAGTCAGCTTGGATCGCATTATTCGCAATATTGGCAAATTTACGGCACGGGCTACGGTTGACGGTAAGCTCGCGGCCGAGGCCAAACTGATTGCTGCCTTGCAGAGCGCGTGATGGCAACGGTTCATCCGCTCGCAGTTGTTCATCCCGACGCAAAGCTCGCTGCCGATGTCGTAGTCGGTCCGTTTTGCACCGTCGCGGCCGGGGTCACGATTGGCGCAGGAACAAAACTGATTTCGCACGTTGTCGTTGACGGCGAAACACACATTGGCGAGCGCAATACCTTTTATCCGTTCGCATCTATCGGGCTCGCGCCGCAAGACAAAAAGTACGCCAATGAGCCCACACGTTTGGTGATTGGAAACGACAACGTCTTTCGCGAAAGCTGCACCATTCATCGCGGCACCGTTCAAGACCGCTGCGTCACCACCTTGGGCTCGCGCATTTTGGTGATGGCCTACGCCCATGTGGCACACGACTGTACGGTGGGTGACGATGTGATCTTGGCGAACAACGCAACACTTGCGGGGCATGTCACTGTGGGCGAGTTTGCCATTCTTGGCGGCTTGTCGGGCGTGCATCAATTTTGTCGCGTTGGGGCGCACGCCATGATCGGCGGCTGCGCTTGTGTCACGCAAGACATCGCGCCCTATGTGCTCGGTCACGGCAATCCATTTTCAGTCAGTGGCGTCAATAGCGAAGGCCTCAAGCGGCGTGGTTTTAGCGCCGATGCGGTCACGGCTGTTCGTGCCGCGCATAAAACGATTTGGCGCTCCGGCTTGGTGCTTAAAGAAGCCGTTACTGAGCTCGAAGCGACCGAGGCGGCCGCTAGCCCCGACGTGCAACAAGCACTGCGTCCGCTACTTGATTTTTTGCGCACCTCGGGTCGTGGTCTGGCTCGCTAATGACAGACGTTGTGATTGTGGCCGGCGAGACGTCCGGCGACCAACTTGCGGCGCATTTAGTCACAGCGCTCCGCGCCGCTGATCCATCCCTTCGCTTTTATGGCGTTGCTGGCCCCAAAATGCGCGCTGCGGGCGTGGAAGCGTGGATTGATTCACAGTCGCTTGCCGTGCGCGGATACACCGAAGTGCTCACAGCGCTACCACGCATTCTCCGGATCAAACGCGACTTGTTGGCTCGAATTGAGTCATTAAAGCCAACGCTGTACATCGGCGTTGACGCGCCCGATTTCAACTTGCGCATTGAGCGCTCGGTCAAGGCGCTGGGCATCAAAACGCTGCATTACGTTTGCCCATCGTTTTGGGCGTGGCGCGAAGCCCGCGCAGCAAAATTTTCGGCGTCAGCCGATCACATGCTGTGTGTGTTTCCGTTTGAACCCGAGCTGCTCGCCAAGTATCAAATGCCCGCAACGTTCGTCGGCCATCCATTGGCGACGGCGCCGCTGGTCGGCGCAGATCGTGTCTCACTTCGAAAGAAAATTGAGCTGCACGCTGATGAACCCTTGGCCGAAGTGATCGCTGTACTTCCGGGTTCGCGGATGAGTGAGCTCAAATATCACTCAGCCCTTTTTGTGTTGACCATGAAACGTCTGCACGAAAAATATCCACGTGCACGTTTCTTGGTGCCACTCCCAACGCGCGAAACACGACAGGTATTCGAGGAAGCGCTGTGGCAACACGCACCTGATGTCGTTCCGCGGGTCAACATGATGTTTGGACACGCGGACTTCGCGCTTCGCGTGGCCGATGTGGCGCTGGTGGCGTCGGGCACCGCCACGCTAGAAGCAGCGATGCTCGATTGCCCGCAAGTGGTGAGCTATCGAATTAGCGCACTCACCTATTTCATGGTCAAGCGAAAGCTGCGAATGCCATGGGCTTCATTGCCCAACGTATTGGCCAAAGACTGGTGCGTACCGGAATTGCTGCAAAAGGCAGCCACGCCCGCAGCCCTCTCTGACGCGTTGGACGCGCTCCTCGTCGACCCAAAAAAGCGCGAAGCGATGAGCGCGACCTACGCCCAGATTCGCGCGCAATTGGTGGCACCTGCGGGTGAGCCCAGTGCTGCAGTTGCAGCCGTGACGCGCTTGATCGCTCGGTGAGTGCGCGTTGGTTGTGCGGTATTGACGAAGCCGGACGCGGTCCGCTTGCAGGCCCCGTCTACGCCGCAGCCGTTGTTCTAGGAGCAAAGGGTGAAGCCATCGAGGGCATCGATGATTCGAAAAAACTTTCAGCCGCAACGCGCGAGTCATTAGCGGCGCTCATTCAACGTGACGCGTTGGCGTGGGCTGTTTGTTCGGTGGATGTTGCAACCATCGATCGCATCAACATTTTGCAGGCCACGCTCCAAGGCATGTTTGATGCGGTAAAGTCGCTCGTTGACTCCGCCAAGCCGCCCATCGCGCTGGCTCAAATTGTGATCGACGGCACGCAGATTCCGCGGGCATTGAAACCTTGGTGTGAGCAGCGCGCGATTGAAGTGATCGCGCTACCGCGCGCCGACGCCACGGTCAAGGCGGTCGCCGCTGCGTCGATCCTGGCCAAGACCGCGCGCGACGCTTACATGATCGCCCTGGATCGCGACTACCCGCAATACGGATTCGCGAGCCACAAAGGCTACGGCAGCGCCAAGCACATGGCCGCCATCGAAGCGCACGGCCCGTGCCCACACCACCGCATGTCTTTCGCCCCGATGTCGCAGCGTGGGCTGTTTTAGAGCCTTTTCATTGGCTATGTCAATCAGTGCCTTATTAAATAAGGCGTACAGCCAAATTTGTAGTATTTATGAATTACTACAAAAATAGCTTAATCGCTTTAATTTGTATGGCATTGCAGCTATTTGTTGATGAGTAAAGAAGCCCTCTGCACAACGTCCTTCTTCGTCATTCCCGCCCTTCGACAAGCTCAGGATAAACCTCGCTGCGTTAGTGTGGGAATCCATGGCTGAGGAGGAGTAGCGTTGCAAGTCATTGGTTTTGCTCATATTGCTATCGATCCCAGCCCGAGACTCCGCATTTAGCCAACAACTGTCGGTCAAACCTCGATTCACTCACACAAAACGGTCCGCAGCAAAACCGGAGCGGCTACCATTCGGATTGTCGGCAGCGGGTTGTGCCGTTCTACTATTAATTTGTATAAAGATACAGTATATCGAGTGGTGGCGAGGCCGGCATAAATTTAGCGCTGTAACTAGTAGATCGCGAAACGCACTTTTAAAAAGATAAACTTCTACCTGTTCGTTAAAACACGTTAGCCCGCAGAATCCACCGTCCCCTCACCTCTTCCGCCGGAGACTCACTTTGAACGATCACACGATGCCCCTCGAGCGTCCCGCTGCAAAGATCAAGCAAGGGAACTTGGTCCTCTACACAACGTCGCTTCGCGTGGCGGACCTTCGCAGACCGAATTTCTACGCGATCGAGACATTAGACGTTGACGAAGGAACAGGGTACCAGCGCGTACTGAACGAAGCGCGTGCAAAGCGGCTTGCAGACTACCTGCTGGACGGCCATAAAGCTCTTGAGGCATTTCTTCCCACTTCGATATTCCTCGCCACCGACATGTTGCTTCCCTTCGACGAAGAGAAGAATCTGTTGACAATCGACGAGAGCAAAACGGGCGCTTTCAACGTCGTGGATGGACAGCATCGGCTCCGCGGGCTTGTGCTTGCAGCCGAGAAGGATCCAGCCTTGAACGAGTTTCAAGTGCCAGTGAATATCGCGGTCGGTCTAAGCAAGGTCAGTCAGATGGCTCACTTTCTTATCGTCAATACGACACAAAAGGCAGTTGACAAGGCAATTGAGCAGCAGATCGTTGCCAGACTCACCGAAATGATCGATTTCGAGAAGACACCCGTTTTGCCAAAGTGGATACAACGGCAAGTTGATAAAGGTGAAGACGCCCGAGCACTAGCTATAGTCGGGCACCTGAACGACGAATCGATCTCCGCTTGGTGTGGCAAGATTCGAATGGCAAATATGGACGACGAGAGCGGAGAAGCGACCATCAACCAGAAGAGCTTTGTCACATCGCTCAAGAAGCTTGTACTGACGCCGTCCAACCCGATCTCAGGTCCCAATTGGGACACAGAGAGACAGAAGAAGGTACTATCGAACTACTGGCGCGCCATATCTGACTTATTGGTAGAACCTGGCGATGAGACCTCAGTGATCTTTAAGACAAACGGACTACATCTCTTCCACAGCCTGAGCCCAGCAATCTTTACGCGGCTAGCGAATGATCGAACGTTTACGGTCGACGCCATAAAGGTTCTCCTAAAGCATGCTTTTGAGAATTTGCCAACCGAGTACCTTGCAGTCAGTTCCCCTGCGTTCTGGAAGCGAGGCAGCCAAGCATCTGGACTGAATCAAGCCGCTATCCGAAAGTACGCTACGGCGGTAGCAACAGCGATGCATGCCAGCCCTGACTTCGACGGCGTTGCGTTGTGTGATCCTGTCAACCTTCCATTGAGTGTTTAAGCCACGCGATTTCAGCGGCGTGGTGACACTGTTTGGGGTTCGTGTGCAACGTTGGTTTTAACAAC
>READ01000051.1 GCA_004293675.1 Betaproteobacteria bacterium | reverse complement strand
CTCTTCGCCGACTTTGATGATGCCGCGCTCGATACGTCCAGTCACAACGGTGCCGCGACCGGAGATGGAGAAGACGTCTTCGACAGGCATCAGGAAGGCCCCGTCAATGGCGCGCTCAGGCGTGGGGATGTAGGTGTCAAGTGCTTCGGCCAAACGGTCGATGCAGGGCTCGCCCAGATCGGATTTGTCGCCCTCAAGCGCGAGCTTAGCGGAGCCTTTGATGATCGGGATGTCGTCGCCTGGGAAGTCGTACTTCGACAGAAGTTCGCGAACTTCCATTTCAACGAGCTCGAGGAGCTCGGCGTCGTCAACCATGTCGCATTTGTTCAGAAACACGATGATGTAGGGAACGCCGACCTGACGCGACAGGAGGATGTGTTCACGGGTCTGTGGCATCGGGCCGTCAGCGGCGGAGCACACCAGGATCGCGCCGTCCATTTGAGCGGCACCGGTGATCATGTTTTTGACGTAGTCGGCGTGGCCGGGGCAGTCAACGTGGGCGTAGTGACGATTAGCCGTTTCGTATTCAACGTGGGCGGTGTTAATCGTGATGCCGCGTGCTTTTTCTTCAGGCGCTGCGTCAATCTGATCGTAGGCCTTGGCTTCGCCACCGAATTTGCGTGAGAGCACCGTGGTGATCGCTGCCGTCAAGGTCGTCTTGCCGTGATCGACGTGGCCAATCGTGCCTACGTTAACGTGCGGCTTGGTGCGTTCAAACTTTGTCTTTGCCATGATTCGTTTTCCTTAGTTAATTGCTTAAATTGTTTAGCAACGGCAGCTTCAATTGGCTGCCATCAAGTTTTCTTAGTTGTATCAGCCCGCTTTGGCCTTCATCACTGCTTCTGCGACATTTTTAGGCGCCTCAGAGTAGTGCTTGAATTCCATCGTATAGGTAGCGCGACCTTGGGTAGCGGAGCGCAACGAGGTTGAGTATCCGAACATCTCACCCAGAGGCACTTCTGCCTTGATGATTTTTCCGCCCAACACATCGTCCATCCCCTGAACCATGCCGCGACGCGAGGACAAGTCGCCCATCACTGTACCAGCGTAGTCTTCGGGGGTCTCGACTTCAACGGCCATCATAGGCTCGAGAAGAACCGCGTTGGCCTTGCGCATGCCATCCTTAAACGCCATCGAGGCCGCCATTTTAAAGGCGTTTTCGTTAGAGTCAACTTCGTGGAATGAGCCGTCGAACAGCGTTACTTTGACGTCAACGACCGGGAACCCTGCGAGGACTCCATTCGGCAGCGTCTCAACGAGGCCTTTTGCGACCGCCGGAATGTATTCGCGAGGAACCGTGCCGCCCTTGATGGCGTCAACAAACTCATAACCTTTACCGGCTTCTTGCGGATCAAGCTTGAGCCAGACGTGACCGTACTGACCGCGACCGCCAGACTGTTTAACGAACTTACCTTCGATTTCGCAGGATTTGCGAATCGTCTCGCGGTAAGCAACCTGTGGTTTGCCAACGCTCGCTTCAACACCAAACTCGCGCTTCATGCGATCCACGAGAATTTCAAGATGGAGCTCGCCCATGCCCGAAATAATTGTCTGTCCGGACTCTTCGTCAGTGCGAACACGGAACGATGGATCCTCCTGAGCCAAGCGATTGAGCGCAATACCCATTTTCTCTTGGTCAACCTTGGTCTTTGGTTCAACCGCTTGCGAGATCACCGGCTCAGGAAACACCATGCGCTCAAGCGTAATCAAAGCGCTCGGGTCGCAAAGCGTGTCACCCGTTGTCGCCTCGCGTAGGCCTACCGCAGCAGCAATGTCACCGGCGCGAACTTCCTTGAGCTCCTCACGCTGATTTGCATGCATTTGCAACAAACGTCCGATGCGCTCTTTCTTTCCCTTGACTGGGTTGTAAATCGTGTCGCCAGTCGACACAACACCCGAATACACGCGGAAAAATATCAACTGACCGACGAACGGATCCGTCATGATCTTGAATGCAAGCGCCGAAAATTTCTCTTCGTCATTAGCCTGACGCACGACCGGCTTGTCGTCATCGTCGATTCCGCCCACCGGTGGAATGTCTGTCGGCGCGGGCATGTACTCAATGACTGCGTCAAGCATCGCTTGCACGCCTTTGTTTTTGAAGGCCGAGCCGCAAAACATTGGAACGATTTCACTCGCGATCGTACGTGTGCGGATGCCAAGCTTGATGTCTTCGGCGGACAAATCACCTTCTTCGAGGTATTTGTTCATCAGCTCTTCGTTGGCTTCAGCGGCGCTTTCCACCATGGCGCTACGCCATTTGTCGGCAGCCTCTTTAAGCTCGGCTGGAATCTCGCGAGCGTCATACTTCATACCCTGCGACGCTTCGTCCCAGTAAATAGCTTTCATTCGAACGAGATCAATCACGCCCTGGAAATTCTCTTCGGCGCCAATCGGCACTTGCATCGGAACAGGATTCGCCTTGAGACGAATTTTCATCTGGTCATAGACTTTAAAAAAGTCCGCTCCAGTGCGATCCATCTTGTTAACAAAAGCAAGACGTGGCACTTTGTACTTATTAGCTTGGCGCCACACAGTTTCGGACTGTGGCTGCACACCGCCCACAGCGCAATAGACCATGCACGCACCGTCGAGAACACGCATAGAGCGCTCAACTTCAATCGTGAAGTCAACGTGTCCGGGGGTATCGATGATGTTGATACGGTGCTCAGGGAAATTCTTATCCATTCCCTTCCAGAAGCAGGTCGTAGCGGCAGAGGTAATCGTAATGCCACGCTCGCGCTCTTGCTCCATCCAGTCCATGGTAGCTGCGCCGTCGTGTACTTCACCAATTTTGTGAGATACACCGGTATAGAAAAGAATACGCTCGGTGGTCGTGGTCTTACCTGCGTCAATGTGCGCGGAGATACCAATATTTCGATAACGACTAATGGGGGTAGTGCGGGGCATAACAGTCACCAAATGCGAACGCCCGCTTATGACGGACGTGGCAGAAAATTAAATTTGAACGCTTAGAAACGGAAGTGCGAGAAAGCCTTGTTGGCCTCTGCCATGCGATGAACTTCTTCACGCTTTTTGACGGCGCCGCCGCGACCTTCCGCTGCTTCCATCAACTCATTGGCTAGGCGGGCACCCATTGACTTCTCACCGCGCTTACGAGCCGCATCGCGGATCCAGCGCATCGACAGCGCCGAGCGCCGGGCTGGGCGAACCTCAACGGGCACTTGGAAGTTAGCACCGCCAACGCGACGACTTTTAACCTCAACCATTGGCTTGGCATTACCGAGCGCAGTGGAGAAAATTTCGAGCGCGTCTTTGCCGCCCTTTTTGCTAATGATGTCGAGCGCGCCGTATACGATTCGCTCGGCAACTGCTTTTCTGCCAGCCGTCATGATGACGTTCATGAACTTGGAGATTTCGACATTTCCGAATTTGGGATCCGGGAGAATGTCACGTTTGGGGACTTCGCGACGACGGGGCATTGAAACACCTCAAGAAATTGGAAAGCGCCGGAATCATTTACCGAACGCTAGAAACTTTAAGTGGGCCGACTAACGACCCTCGGGACGGACTAGGCCTTTTTCGGGGCCTTCGCGCCGTACTTGGAGCGCGACTGCTTGCGATCTTTAACGCCAGCCGTATCCAACGAGCCGCGCACCATGTGGTAGCGGACACCCGGAAGATCTTTGACGCGTCCGCCGCGGATTAGCACTACTGAGTGCTCTTGAAGGTTGTGGCCCTCACCGCCGATGTAAGAAATCACCTCGAATCCGTTCGTTAAGCGGACTTTCGCCACTTTACGAAGCGCGGAGTTTGGCTTCTTTGGAGTCGTTGTGTAAACGCGAGTACAGACACCGCGTTTTTGCGGGCCTTTCTCGAGCGCCGGGCTCTTGCTCTTTGTAACGACCGGCGTGCGCCCTTGGCGCACTAACTGATTGATTGTTGGCATTGTTTCGCCTTGATATTGATAACTCTGAGACGCTACTGTTGGCGGCTCCGAGCCGACGCGCACCTTAAAAAATGCGTTCGGATTGAGGAAAGACTGAGATTATAGCCTGCAGTCCAATTTTGCGTCAACTCTAGTGAAAGTATTTGCTAGAGTTGACCTTCAGTTTGCGAGGGCGTGCTGTCCACCCTCGCTGCCACTACTTAAGCGGCGTCTGCTTGCGCAGGCTCTTCCGCTTCATCTGTACTCACCAGCAACGATGTGTCAATCAAGTCCGCCGCAATGTTTTGTTTGCGCAAACGGTGGTAGGCCAAACCGGTACCTGCTGGGATCAGGCGCCCAACGATAACGTTTTCCTTGAGGCCACGCAGATCATCTTTCTTGCCCATGATCGCCGCTTCAGTCAAGACACGCGTCGTTTCCTGGAACGAAGCTGCCGAGATAAACGAATCCGTCGACAACGAAGCTTTGGTGATGCCCAGCAGCACATGATCGTACTGCGCTGGTGCCTTGCCGTCTGCCTTGACTCGATCATTCTCAGCGAACAGCTCTGCGCGCTCCACTTGCTCGCCAATGATAAAGCGCGTATCGCCGCCTTGCGTGATCACCACGCGACGCAACATTTGACGAACGATGACTTCGATATGTTTGTCGTTGATTTTTACGCCCTGCAAGCGGTAGACCTCTTGCACTTCGTCAATCACGTATTTAGTCAACGCTTCAACGCCTAGCAGTCGGAGGATGTCGTGCGGATCAGCCGGTCCATCGACAATGGGTTCGCCCTTGTTGACAACTTGACCGTCGATGGCCATCACGGCCTTTTCCTTCGGAATCAAGTACTCATGCGACACGCCATCAACATCCTTGATAACAAGGCGTTGCTTGCCTTTGGTGTCCTTGCCGAACGACACCGTTCCGGTGACCTCCGCCAGTAGACCCGCGTCCTTGGGTGAGCGCGCTTCGAAGAGCTCGGCGACACGCGGCAGACCGCCGGTAATGTCGCGAGTTTTCGACGTTTCCATTGGCATACGAGCAAGGATGTCGCCGGGGGCAACTTCCTGTCCGTCCTTGACCACGATGATGGAGCCAATTTGGAAAGTGATCGTCAACGGTGTGTCAGAGCCAGCCGCCTTGATCTCGTTACCCTTGGCATCCACAAGCTTGAGCTGTGGGCGCACGCCTTTGGTTGAAGAGGTGACGCGACGTTTTGCATCGATCACAACAAGGGTCGAAATGCCGGTGACATCATCCGTTTGCTTCGCTACGGTGACACCCTCCTGCACGTTTTCAAACTTAATCCGGCCGGCGAATTCCGTCAGAATCGGACGCGAAGTGGCATCCCATTCAGCAAGCACCAATCCGGCTTTGACCGCGCGTCCGTCCTCGATGAGAAGCTTCGCACCGTAAGGCACCTTATGACGCTCACGCTCACGGCTTCCTTCTTGGATCGACACCTCAGCGGAGCGTGCGATAACGATCTTATCGCCCGCGGCGTTGGTGACGTAGCGCATTGTTCCCGCGAAGTTTGCGATACCGGCGGACTTCGTCTCAACCGTGCTTGCTGCGGCGGTTCGCGATGCCGCACCACCGATGTGGAACGTGCGCATCGTGAGCTGCGTTCCGGGTTCACCGATCGATTGGGCAGCGATTACGCCCACTGCTTCGCCCACACTCGCAAGGTGCCCACGTCCCAAATCGCGACCGTAGCATTTTGCACAGAGACCGTGGCGGGTTTCGCAGGTCAATGCTGAGCGAACCTTCACCTCGTCAACGCCGTCGCCCTCGAGGGTATCGACAAGCTTTTCGTCGAGCAAGGTGCCAGCCGTAAGCAATACTTTGAGTGTTTCAGGATGAATGACGTCGGCCGCAAGGGTGCGTCCGAGCACTCGATCACGCAACGACTCAATGACCTCACCGCCGGAGACAACGGCGCGCATGACCATGCCTTCGGTCGTTCCGCAATCGTCTTCGATCACAACCAAATCTTGTGTGACGTCGACCAAGCGACGTGTCAAGTAGCCGGAGTTCGCCGTCTTCAACGCAGTGTCAGCCAATCCCTTTCGCGCACCGTGCGTCGAAATGAAGTACTGAAGCACGTTGAGACCTTCGCGGAAATTGGCCGTGATTGGCGTCTCGATGATCGAGCCATCGGGTTTAGCCATCAGACCGCGCATGCCCGCTAACTGACGGATCTGTGCTGCTGAGCCACGCGCGCCGGAGTCGGCCATCATGTAGATGGAGTTGAAGGAGTCTTGACGAACCGATTTTCCGTCGCGGTCAATGACCTGCTCGGAACCGAGCTGCGTCATCATGGCGCGCGCAATGTCGTCGCCCGCTGCGCCCCAAATATCAACGACCTTGTTGTAGCGCTCACCGCCAGTGACGAGACCGGACGCGTATTGCTGCTGGATCTCTTTGACCTGAGCCTCCGAAGCGGCGATGATGTCCTGTTTTTCCTTCGGGATCAACATGTCATCGGCTGCGAACGAGAAGCCGGCGCGAGTCGCGAGCTTGAAGCCTGCTTGCATTAGCTTGTCAGCGAACACGACTGTCGCGCGGAGTCCGCAGGTGCGGAAGCACGAGTTGATCAGCTTGGAAATTTCTTTCTTTTTGAGAGGCTTGTTGATGACCGAAAACGGCAAACCATCAGGCAGAATTTCTGAAAGCAGCGCGCGGCCAACCGTGGTCTCCTCACGACGAATTTCTTCTACTCGGCCACCGGCCTCGTCGAACGTCACTTGCTTGAGACGCACTTTCACCCTAGCGTGAATGTCGACCATTCGCGTTTCGTAGGCACGCGACACTTCGAGCAGGTCAGCAAACACCATGCCTTCGCCGCGAGCGTTGATACGCTCACGGGTGGCGTAGTAGAGACCGAGCACGATGTCCTGCGACGGCACGATACATGGCTCGCCGTTTGACGGCAGAAGCACGTTGTTCGAAGCGAGCATCAGAGTGCGCGCTTCAGCTTGCGCCTCGAGCGAAAGCGGGACGTGCACGGCCATTTGATCGCCGTCAAAGTCGGCGTTGAACGCGGTACAAACCAGCGGATGCAACTGGATGGCTTTGCCTTCAATCAGCACAGGCTCGAACGCCTGAATGCCCAAGCGATGCAGGGTTGGAGCACGGTTCAACAACACCGGATGCTCGCGAATCACCTCTTCGAGCAGATCCCACACCAACGGATCTTCGCTCTCGACGCGACGCTTGGCCTCTTTGATGGTCTTGGCTTCGCCCATCTGCTCTAGGCGATTGAAAATGAACGGCTTAAACAGCTCAAGCGCCATTTTCTTTGGCAATCCGCACTGATGGAGCTTAAGTTGAGGCCCCACCACAATGACCGAACGGCCAGAGTAGTCAACGCGTTTACCCAATAAGTTCTGACGGAAGCGTCCGGATTTGCCTTTGATCATGTCGGCGAGCGACTTCAGAGGACGCTTGTTCGCGCCCGTCATCGCTTTACCACGACGGCCGTTGTCAAGCAGCGAATCTACCGACTCTTGCAACATGCGCTTTTCGTTACGCACGATGATGTCCGGCGCTTTGAGCTCAAGCAAGCGCTTCAAGCGGTTGTTGCGGTTAATCACGCGGCGATAGAGATCGTTCAGATCCGACGTCGCAAATCGTCCGCCATCAAGGGGCACCAACGGGCGCAACTCAGGTGGAAGCACTGGAAGCACTTCGAGCACCATCCAATTTGGCTTGATGCCAGATTTCAGGAACGCTTCCAGCACTTTGAGGCGCTTGGAAATTTTCTTGATCTTCGCTTCGGACGACGTTGCGCTCAACTCAATGCGCAAACGCTCCACGTCTTCAACGACATGGATCGATGAGAGCAGTTCGCGCACAGCTTCAGCTCCCATGAGGGCTTTGAAGTCGTCGCCAAATTCTTCGGTCTTGGCGATGTAGTCGTCTTCGGTCAATAACTGCCCACGTTGCAGTGGGGTAAGGCCCGGATCAACAACGACAAATGCTTCGAAATACAGTACGCGTTCGATATCACGAAGCGTCATGTCGAGCACCATGCCCAAACGCGACGGCAGCGATTTCAAGAACCAAATGTGTGCAACAGGCGAGGCGAGTTCGATGTGACCCATGCGCTCACGGCGCACTTTGGCGAGCGTGACTTCAACGCCACACTTCTCGCAAATCACACCGCGATGCTTCAAGCGCTTGTACTTGCCGCACAAGCATTCGTAGTCTTTGATGGGCCCGAAAATCTTGGCGCAGAACAGTCCGTCACGCTCAGGTTTGAACGTCCGGTAGTTGATCGTCTCGGGTTTTTTGACTTCGCCAAACGACCATGAGCGAATCCGCTCTGGCGAGGCGAGGCCAATTTTAATTGCGTCGAACTCTTCGTTCGGGGTCGTCTGTTTGAACAGGTCTAATAAGGCGTTCATAGCGTTCTTCCCTTTTCCGATTATTTGCGTTCGAGATCGATGTCGATACCGAGCGAGCGAATCTCTTTAACGAGCACGTTGAATGACTCCGGCATACCGGCATCAATTTTGTGTTCGCCCTTTACGATGTTCTCGTATACCTTGGTGCGGCCGGTCACGTCGTCGGACTTGACCGTCAACATTTCTTGCAGCGTGTACGCGGCGCCATACGCCTCAAGAGCCCACACCTCCATCTCACCAAAACGCTGTCCACCGAACTGCGCTTTGCCGCCCAGAGGCTGCTGCGTCACGAGGCTGTAAGGGCCTGTCGAACGTGCGTGCATCTTGTCATCCACCAAGTGATGGAGCTTCAAAACGTGCATGTAGCCGATCGTTACCGAACGGTCAAAGGCTTCGCCGGTGCGGCCGTCGTACAGCGTGACCTGCCCCGACTGCGGTAAGTCCGCGAGCTTGAGCATGGACTTAATTTCTGCCTCGGTCGCGCCATCAAATACGGGCGTTGCGAACGGTACGCCGTGGCGCAAGTTGCCCGCGAGCTCGGTGACTTCTTTGTCGCTCAAGCCCTTAAGGTCCTGATTAGCACCCACATCGTGGTAGAGCGTTTCGATGAAGCCGCGAATCTCTTTTGCGTTAGTTTCGGCTTTGATCATGGCATCAATCTTGTTGCCGATACCTTTTGCCGCCCAACCCAAATGCACTTCAAGAATCTGTCCAACGTTCATCCGTGATGGAACGCCGAGTGGATTGAGCACGACGTCAACAGGAGTTCCGTCTGCCTGATGCGGCATATCTTCAACAGGAACAATCTTCGAGACAACACCCTTGTTACCGTGGCGACCCGCCATCTTGTCGCCCGGCTGCAGGCGGCGCTTGACGGCCACATAGACCTTCACCATCTTCAACACACCCGGAGGCAATTCGTCGCCTTGGGTCAGTTTGCGTTTCTTCGCGTCGAATGCCGCGTCGAAATTGTGTCGTGTCGCGGTCAGGCTGTCTTTAACGGCTTCGAGCTGGCGTGCCGCATCGTCGTCGGCCAAGCGCAAATCGAACCAGTCGTAGCGATTGAGTCCGGCAAGGTACTCAGCGTCGAGCTTCGTTCCCTTCGCAAGCTTCTTAGGTCCGCCGCTAGCAACTTTTCCAACAAGAATCCGCTCAAGGCGCTCGAACGCGTCTTTCTCTACGATGCGGAGTTGATCTGCTAGGTCTTTTTTGTAGCCACGAAGATCTTCGTCAATGATGAGCTGGGCGCGCTTGTCACGCTCAATGCCCTCACGCGTGAACACTTTAACGTCGATGACCGTTCCAGCAATGCCGGACTGAACGCGTAGCGATGTGTCTTTAACGTCGCTCGCTTTTTCTCCGAAAATTGCGCGAAGCAACTTTTCCTCTGGCGTCAGCGTGGTTTCACCCTTAGGCGTAACTTTTCCAACCAGCACGTCACCGGGTTCGACTTCGGCACCGATGTAGACAATGCCGGATTCATCCAAGCGCGTCAGTTGAGTCTCGCCCAAGCTCGAAATATCGCGGGTGATCTCTTCAGCACCCAGCTTAGTGTCGCGTGCAACAACGGTGAGCTCTTCGATGTGAATTGAGGTGTAGCGATCTTGCGAGACAACACGCTCAGAAATCAGGATCGAGTCCTCGTAGTTGTAGCCGTTCCATGGCATGAACGCGACGAGCATGTTCTGTCCGAGTGCGAGTTCGCCCTTATCGGTAGACGCACCGTCAGCGATCACATCGCCCTTGCTAATTTTGTCGCCAACGCGAACCAGCGGACGCTGGTTGATGTTGGTGTTTTGGTTGGAACGTGTGTACTTGACGAGGTTGTAGATATCTACACCGACATCGCCAGAGTTCGCTTCCGCGTCGTTAACACGAACGACGACGCGCGACGCATCAACGTAGTCAACTTTTCCGCCACGTTTGGCGATGACGACCGTTCCCGAGTCAACGGCAGCGGTGCGCTCGACGCCAGTGCCTACGAATGGTTTTTCTGGGCGCAGGCAAGGTACGGCCTGACGTTGCATGTTCGAGCCCATCAACGCGCGGTTGGCGTCATCATGCTCAAGGAAGGGAATCAGCGACGCAGCGACCGAGACGATCTGCGACGGTGCTACATCCATGTAAGTGACTTCGCTCGGCGGCATCATGGTGGATTCACCTTTGATACGGCAAGCAACGAATTCACCAGTCAAACAACCGTTTTCGTCCAGTGGTGCGTTGGCCTGCGCAATCACGTACGTACCCTCTTCAATCGCCGACAAATAGGCGATTTCAGTGGTGATCTTCTTGTCTACGACCTTGCGGTAAGGGGTTTCGATAAAGCCATAATCATTCACGCGAGCGAACAACGCTAGCGAATTGATCAGACCAATGTTCGGGCCCTCTGGCGTCTCAATGGGGCACACTCGGCCGTAATGCGTGACATGAACGTCGCGAACTTCGAAGCCAGCGCGCTCACGCGTCAGACCTCCGGGTCCAAGCGCCGAGACGCGACGCTTGTGCGTAATCTCGGAGAGCGGATTGGTTTGATCCATGAACTGCGAGAGCTGGCTTGAGCCGAAGAACTCTTTGATCGCAGCCGAAATCGGCTTGGCATTGATCAAGTCGTGCGGCATCAAGTTTTCGCTCTCAGCTTGGCCAAGGCGCTCTTTCACAGCGCGTTCAACGCGCGCCAAACCTGCGCGGAATTGGTTTTCCGCGAGTTCGCCCACACTACGCACGCGGCGATTGCCTAAGTGATCGATATCGTCAACTTCGCCGCGACCATTGCGCAGATCGCAAATGATCTTAACGGTGTCAAGAATGTCTTGATGCGTCAACACCATCGGTCCGTCGATCTCATCGCGTCCAACACGGCGATTAAATTTCATCCGGCCAACGCGCGACAAATCGTAGCTATCTTCGTTGAAGAAAAGCCGCTGGAACAGCGCTTCAACGGCCTCGGCTGTTGGCGGTTCGCCGGGACGCATCATTCGGTAAATCGCTACGCGCGCCGTGGTGCGATCTGGCACGTCGTCGGTCTTCAATGTCATCGAAATCCATGGGCCCTCATCAAGCTCGTTGATGTAGAGCGTACGGACGTGGTTGATTCCACCATCGATGAGGGTTTTCAGTGACTCTTCCGTGATCTCGTCGTTGGCTTTAACCAAAACCTCGCCTGAGTCCTTGTCGATGACGTTGGTTGCGACCACGCGACCAATGATCTCTTCCATCGGAAGGTTGATTCGAGTCGTTCCAGCATTCTGCAGGTCGCGAATATGCTTGGCTGTGACGCGCTTGTCTTTTGGAACGACGACGTTGCCCTTCGGGTCAAGGATGTCGTAACGGGCGACTTCACCTTTGACGCGCTCAGGCACGAACTCAATTTCATTGCCCTTGGCGGTGAAATGGATGTCATCAAACTTGAAGTAGCGGGCGAGAATTTCCTCGTCGCTCAAGCCCAATGCCTTAAGCAAAATCGTCACCGGCATCTTACGACGGCGATCAATACGGAAGTACAAGAAATCCTTCGGGTCAAACTCGAAATCCAACCATGAACCGCGGTAAGGGATGACGCGCGCTGAGAACAGCAATTTGCCGGAGCTGTGCGTCTTGCCTTTGTCGTGTTCGAAGAAGACACCAGGAGAGCGGTGCAGCTGCGAAACGATCACGCGCTCCGTGCCGTTGATCACGAATGAACCGTTTTCAGTCATCAGGGGCATCTCGCCCATGTAGACCTCAGATTCTTTGATCTCTTTGACCGTGTCTTTAGCCGCTTCACGGTCATAAATGATCAAGCGCACTTTTGCCCGCACGGGGGACGCAAACGTCAAGCCGCGCTGTTGGCATTCGACTACATCGAACGGAGGCGTTGCCAGCGTGTAGTGGATGTATTCGAGCTTGGCGAAACCGTTGTGACTAGAAATCGGGAAGATCGACGTGAACGCCGATTCGAGACCGACGTTCTGGCGCTTCTCGGTAATGACACCGGTTTGCAAAAATTCGTTATAGGAAACAATCTGTGTTTGCAAAAGATACGGAACCGGAAGTCCGGCTGTGCGCGAGCCAAAGCTCTTGCGGATACGTTTCTTTTCGGCGAAGGAGTACGTCATGAGTTCCTCAACAAGGGTGAGCTTCGCGAACTTGGAGTAGCCCGCGGGAGCGTGATGTCGCTCTCGAATAGACGCCGCCGTTCAATGTGCAGCAACAAAAGTATCTATTCGAGAGCCGTTTGTAAAAACGGCGAAGGGGCAGGAAGAGTTTTCGCTCTCCAAGCCCCTACGTGACAAGCAATAGTTACTTGACTTCGACTTTAGCGCCAGCTTCTTCAAGCTTCTTCTTGGCCGCTTCAGCGTCAGCCTTAGGCATCGCTTCTTTAACAGTCTTCGGTGCGCCGTCAACCAGGTCTTTAGCTTCTTTCAAGCCCAGACCGGTGATTTCACGAACCGCCTTAATTACGCCAACTTTGTTTGCGCCAACTTCTTTGAGCACGACGTCAAACTCGGTCTTCTCTTCGACAGCTGCAGCAGCACCACCGCCGCCAGCTGCAGGAGCAGCCATAGCAGCAGCGGAAACGCCGAACTTCTCTTCGATTGCTTTTACGAGTTCGTTCAGATCCATCACCGACATCGTGTCGAGTGCGGCGAGGAAGTCATCTTTATTAAAGGCCATGTTGTATTCCTAAATTTCTGTGTAAGGTTCGAATCGGTAAGTTATGCAGCGGCAGCTTCGGGAGCGGCTTCTGCGGCAGGTCCAGCTTTCTTGTCTGACACAGCGGCCAGAACGCGAGCAAAACGTGCAACGGGTGAATTGAGCAAGCCAGCAATTTGGGCAAGCAACACTTCACGACTTGGGATGTTGGCCAGAACCGCAACAGCGGCTTTGTCCAACGCCCGACCTTCAAACGCACCTGCCTTGATGACAAGTTTGTCGTTGGTCTTTGCGAAGTCACTCATAACTTTCGCGGCGGCAACTGCGTCGGGCGAGAAACCGTAGATCAGCGGACCGGACATTTCGCCCGATACCACTTCAAACGGCGACCCAGCAACGGCACGGCGCGCAAGCGTGTTTTTCAACACGTGGAGGTAGACCCCCTTCTCACGCGCACTGCGGCGCAGCTTGGTCATGTCCGACACCGTCGTGCCACGATACTCAGCCAACACGAGCGATTGCGCTTTTTCAACTTGCGCTTTCACTTCATCGATGACCGCGGCTTTTTCAGTGCGATTTAGACTCAAATTAATCTCCTGTGTCTCTCGCAATCAATTGAATTGCGAGATGGGTTTCAGCGACCTTGCCGCACTGCGAACCCTGACGAACATTGATATGCCGTCTGAATTTTTGTACAGCGGGACCGCCATCTACGCTGGCCGTGCATTGCTGCCCGATTAAGAAGTAGGTCGAATTGAACCCACTTCGCCAGCGGTCTTGGATAGCTCAGAGCGTTTCGATGCGAAAGCTCTGACCCACCAATTTTGTGAGCCGCTCATTAACGGAGCGACTCAATGTAGTTACTGGGCTGTGGGTGCCGAGCCGAACGAACCGGCATCAACACGAACGCCTTTGCCCATCGTGCTCGATACGCTGACCTTCTTAAGGTAGACACCCTTACTCGATGCGGGCTTGGCCTTTTGCAGCGCTTCGACGAGCGCGCGCAAGTTGATCTCGAGCGCAGCAACCTCGAAAGAGGCACGGCCCAAAGTAGCGTGAACGATACCGGCCTTATCGGTGCGGTACTGTACCTGGCCAGCTTTGGCGTTTTTCACGGCGGTAGCGACGTCGGCAGTTACGGTGCCAACCTTTGGGTTAGGCATCAAGCCGCGCGGACCCAACACTTGACCCAAGGTACCAACGATACGCATTGCATCAGGCGAGGCAATGACTACGTCGAAGTCCATAAAGCCGCCTTTGACGCGCTCTGCCAGATCTTCGAAACCAACTACGTCCGCTCCAGCGGCCTTGGCTTCTTCGGCTTTCGGGCCTTGGGTGAACACGGCGACACGTACAGTCTTACCGGTGCCGGATGGCATAACGACCGAACCACGAACAGTCTGGTCAGATTTCTTAGCGTCAATACCGAGGTTGACTGCGACGTCGATGGATTCATTGAATTTGGCAGTCGCGGTTGCTTTAGCCAAAGCGAGTGCATCGGCCACGGTGTAGAACTTGTCGCCGTCAACCTTGCCGACGAGCGCCTTTTGGCGTTTGGTGAGTTTTGCCATGATTACTTCACTCCCTCAACCGTGATTCCCATCGAACGTGCGCTACCGGCGATGGTGCGCACAGCGGCATCCATGTCAGCGGCGGTCAGGTTCGGCATCTTCACCTTAGCGATCGCCTCGGCTTGTGCGCGCGTCAACTTACCGACTTTATCGGTATGCGGCTTGGGCGAGCCCTTTTGAACTTTGGATTCCTTCTTGATCAGATACGTCGCTGGCGGCGTACCCATGATGAAGGTGAAACTCTTGTCTGCAAACGCCGTGATGGTCACAGGAATCGGCATCCCGGGCTCCATACCTTGGGTCTGTGCGTTGAACGCTTTGCAGAATTCCATGATATTGAGACCGCGCTGACCGAGCGCTGGACCGATTGGCGGCGAAGGATTGGCCTTTCCCGCAGGGACTTGCAGCTTAATAAAGCCGACTATTTTCTTTGCCATGATGGCTCCTAGTTTGGGTGCAGACGGACGCCGGTTTTACGACGCCCTCCCCGTTAAAAACGACTGGATCGATGATCCAGTCCGTTAAAAATTATGCTTTTTCGACTTGCCCGAAATCGAGCTCTACGGGTGTTGCACGACCGAAGATCATGACTGACACATGCAGCTTGGATTTCTCGTAATTGACGTCCTCTACATTGCCCATGAAGTCGGCGAACGGACCGTCCTTGACACGCACTGCTTCGCCCACCGAGAACAAAAACTTTGGCTTGGGCTTTTCGCCGCCGGTTTGAATCTGGCCAAGAATCGTTTCGACTTCTTTTTGGCTGATCGGTGCGGGGCGCGTTGCGGTCCCGCCGATGAATCCAGTGACCTTTTGCGTGCTTTTCACCAAGTGCCACGAGTCGTCGGTCATCTCCATTTCAACCAAAACGTAGCCGGGGAAAAACTTCCGCTCAGAGGCTTTTTTCTGGCCGTTCTTGATCTCAATGACTTCCTCGACCGGCACCAGCACTTGCCCAAACTGATCCGCCACCTCGGAGCGAGCGATCCGCTCAACGAGCGAGCGCTGCACAGTTTTCTCGAAACCCGAAAACGCGTGCACAACGTACCAGCGTTTAGGCTTGGTCACGGGCGAGTCGGTAGCTGCTGAAACTACTGTGCTGTCGTCGTTCATGTGGTTCTACGGTGAATATCGGTCAGTGGGCGCTACATCAGTGCACGGCCTAGCCGCGCTTTGTTAACCAAGCAATCAGGTATCCGATAGCAGTGTCAACAGCAAATAAGAAAATGGCCATCACGACTGCAAACACAAACACAATCATGGTCATCTTGACCGTTTCACTTCGGGTGGGCCAAGCGACCTTCTTGGCTTCATCAATCGACTCTCGGGCAAATTGCACAAAAGTCTTGCCCTGTGTCGATAGGTAGGCAACGCCGGCTCCGGCACCTAAGCCGCCGAGAATCATGGCGAGACGAACCACCAACGGCGATTCAGCGAAACGATAAAACCCAAACACGCCCAAGCCGACGCAGGCCAGCGAGCCGATAACAATGAGCCAGTTTTTTGCTGTGTCGTTCATGAAAAATTACTGTGCTTTCTAGCGGACGCCGCGTCAATCGTGGCAGGGGCGGAGGGAATCGAACCCCCATCGACGGTTTTGGAAACCGTAGCTTTACCACTAAGCTACGCCCCTAAAATTGAAGTGTGCGACGACCGTCGCACACGTGGTACTTACTTCAGAATTTTCGAGACAACGCCGGCACCAACGGTGCGACCGCCTTCGCGAATGGCGAAACGGAGCTTCTCTTCCATGGCGATCGGGTTGATCAGCGCCACCGTCATCTTCACGTTGTCACCAGGCATC
>READ01000050.1 GCA_004293675.1 Betaproteobacteria bacterium | reverse complement strand
CTTTGCGTGATGCCTTTCGCACGAAATACCCTAGGCGTAACGCGCCAAACAGCTCCCTCCCCCCGGGGGGGAGGGTTGGGGAGAGGGTCTTCGCATTGCCCCCATCTACATCATTCCAACTCCCTCACCCCAACCCTCTCCCCCAGGGAGAGGGAGCCAAACCGATCACCGCCCTGTTTCTCACAAACGCCTTTTGACCGACGGGCAAATACCCTACTCAGAGCCTGCCCCGGCGAAGGCCGGGGGCGAACGGTGTTTAAACGAATAGTATTGGCTGAGGCTCGGTCAACCCGAAGTAATGTTTACGTGCCCCGTTCCCCACCATCGGTTCGAACCAGAGTCTCGATTGCTCGAAGCCTCGCGTAGTAAGCGCCACCCAGCCGCGCATAGGGGCGAAGTTCTTCGTGTTTCAGTACATCAACGCGGTGCTTGAACCCGCGCTTTTCACCCACGTACACCCGCTCGTCGATGTGAACGGCGACGACTTCGCCCATCACCCAGCTGCTCATGCCAAACACCGTGACGCTGTGCAATTTGCATTCGTACGCCAGCGGCACACCCGCGACGCGCGGCGGCTTGACGATGCCGGATGCGATGGGCGTGAGACCAGCGTGGGCGAATTCACTCTCACCCGGTGGCAGCGGATCGCTTGATCGCACCATGGCCTCGGCCATCGATTCCGGCACGATGTTGATCACAAATTCGCCGGTCGCTTTGATGTTGGCTAACGTGTCTTTAAGTTCGAAATTTCCGGTCGAGCGATTTTCATTACGCGGCCCGCAGCCAATGCCAAGAATGGGCGGATTGGCTGAACAGACGTTGAAAAATGAATACGGCGCAAGATTGGTGTTGCCCTGAGTATCGATGGATGACACCCACGCGATCGGCCTTGGAATAATCGCATCGCGCAGGACGAAATAGAGCCCGTCGTGAGTGAAATCAGCGGGGATCAGTGAGATGGTTGTCATCCCGCCATTGTATGAACGAGATGAGCGAAACTAGCTCAAAAATTTCTTTATCCGAGCGATCGTTGGCACGTCCATCAAGGCTGGCGCATGACCGGTGTTGCCGATGGTCACGGCTTGCGAGTGACTGTGACTGACTAGCATTTTTTCGAGCGTTTCAGCTGAAAGCAAATCAGAGTTGGCTCCGCGAAGGATCAATGTGGGTTGTGTAATTGACTGCCACAGCGGCCATAGATCAACAGGCGGTTGTGCGTAAGCAATACGAAATGCGTCACCAATCTTTGGATCTGCTTTCATCTCCCACTGTCCGTCGACACGCCGCTGACAAGACGTTTTGATGAGGTGATGGAGTTGCTCGTCGCTCAATGGGCCAAAGGATGCGATCGTTGTGGACAGCGCCGCTGCCAGCGCGGGGTAATCAGGAAACATCGGCCAACGACCAATCGTCTCGGAGATTCGATCCAACGCTATGCGTTCGATGGTTGGGCCGATATCGTTGACGACAAAGCGCTGCATGGAGTGCGTCGGATCGAACGTCATGACCATTCCTATCAGCGCGCCCATCGAGGTACCGATCCAGTCGTAGCGCTGTACACCGAGATCGTGCAGCATGGCGCGCGTTGCGATGGCGTAATTGGGTATGACGTACTGTTCCGCCGTCGCCAGCCAATCACTTTCACCGCGTCCCGGAAAATCAGGGCACAGCACCCGGTAATCATTGCAAAGTGCATCGGCGATCACATCGAAATCACGACCGTTTCGAGTCACACCATGCGCGCAAACGAGTACCCTTGGATTTCGCGGCTCACCCCACTCGTGAACGGCCATTCGACGCTGTTCGCCGTCTACGGAAAACGCGACGCGATGTTGCCGGTGTGGGTTGGGAATCATGGCTCTTTCCAATGCGCGATGGTTGCGACAATGCTCTAGCATGCTAGCTAAATTCCGAGCGTTGCACGACATGATTCACGAAAATACTAGTTCCGCGATTGAGCAAACCCAGCAATGGCTGGAGCGCGCCGTGATTGGGCTCAACCTTTGCCCGTTCGCCAAGGCCGTACACGTCAAAAATCAAATTCGCTACGTGGTGAGCGATGCTGCTCACATCGATGCGCTGTGCGACGATTTGGTGAGCGAGCTGGAGTATTTGGCCGAGGCGTCAGCCGAGCGTGTTGATACGACGCTGATTGTCTTAACCAACGTGATGCAGTACTTTCTCGATTTCAACGATTTTTTAGACGTAGCCGATGGGATTTTGGAGGAGCTGGAGCTGGATGGAATCTTGCAGGTCGCTCCGTTTCATCCGCAGTTTCAGTTTGCTGATACCGAGCTCGATGACATCACCAATTTCACCAATCGCTCGCCCTATCCAATGCTGCATCTGCTGCGCGAAGACAGCGTAAGCCGCGCCGTTGAAGCCTTTCCTGAGGAATCAACGATTGCGGAAAATAATATCGCTACGATGCAAAAATTGGGGCATGAGGGTTGGAAAAAGCTTTTCAATTCGCCGGCCTAGTTCAGCCCACAATTCCTGCGTGGGCGTCAATTTTCGATCTTTTATCTATGTCATCGGTAGGCGCGGATTTAGCCCAACACTGCTCATTTACAAACCGTTCGCCCTGAGCTGGTCGTTGGGTTGGTGGAACACTGCCAAGGCTTCGACCAGCTCCGCCCGAACGGGTCGGATCTTTGCTAAATTGAGCCAACAGCATTGCGCCCTGGCCTCGCTCTCAAGGCACAGAGCGACGCCAAGTCGTCGCCTACAGATCCTCAGCGAACAACACTCCCGTAATCACGAAGCACATTTAGCGCACCAAGAAGTCACTCAATCATGTTCAAAAATATTCTGATCTACCGAATCGCCGACGGCTGGAAGCCAACGCTCAAAGACATCGAAGAGGGACTGGCTCGCGTGCGCTTTGTGTCTTGTGGCGCGTCGCAAGACAAGTCATTTGGTTGGGATTCTCCGCGCGGGGAAAAACACGGCACGCTGGTTGAATCGGTCGCTGGGCAGTGGATGCTGCGACTGAAAATGGAAACCAAGATTCTGCCGACTTCGGTGGTGAATCGTCGCGCCGAAGAGCGCGCCGATCAGATTGAAGAATCGTCGGGCCGCAAGCTCGGTCGCATGCAGCGCAAAGAGTTACGAGAAAACGCACTGCTGGAATTGCTGCCCAAAGCGTTCACCAAAATTTCGTCGCTTGCCGTTTGGATCAGCCCCGAGCAGCAATTGATCGTGATCGATGCCGGCAGCCAAAACGTCGCTGATGAAGTTGTGTCACTGCTCATCAACTGTTTGGATGATTTGGCGATGGTGCCATTGCAAACCAACATGGCACCCGCGTCGACCATGGCTGCGTGGTTGATGAGCTTTGACGTTCCGGGGCAGTTTGATTTGGATCGCGAGTGCGAGCTCAAAGCGACGGACGAAACGCAAGCCACTGTGCGCTATGCGCGTCACAATATCGTGATTGATGAAGTCCGTAAGCACATTCAAAACGGCAAGATGCCCAAACAGCTTGGGCTTACTTGGGCAGGGCGGATTTCGTTTGTGCTGAACGACGCGCTACAGATCAAAAAGATCAAATTCCTCGAAGGCGTGATTGAGAAAAACGAGAGCCAAGACGAGGGCGAAGATCACTTCGAAGCCGACACCGCGATTGTTACCGGCGAGCTCTCAAAGATGATTCCCGATTTGATCGAAGCCTTGGGCGGGGAACTTGAAAATTGAGTCCTATTGTCAAACGTCTGCTGATCGCTAGTACGCTGATCGGGCTTTGTGTCGCTGGATGGTTCACTTACCGCCACCTGAATCCCGAGTTGGCCATCGAAGTCACCCAAGCCGAGCTGCAGGCAAAGCTCAATGGGCAGTTTCCCCTACGAAAGTGCGCCCCATTGCAGCTCGCTTGCTTCGATGTACGTACACCGAAAATAACGCTCAAAGAGGGCAGCGATCGGATCGATGTCGCGCTGGCCATCTCAGTAAAGGCTGCAGGGGAGGAGTACCCAGCTCGTGCATCGCTCAGCTCGAAGCTGCGCTATGCGCCAGCCGAGGGCGCGGTCTACCTAGATGATGTGGAACTCACTGAGTTCGACGCCGGAGGCAAGCTGGGCGATTTCGAATCGATGATTCGCTCGTACGGTAGCGGTGTAATTGGCGCAGCGTTGAGTGACACACCCGTCTACACCCTCAATGACGCAGGCAAGGAAGCGCTCGCCAAAAAAGTGGTTCGGGATGTTCGTGTGGAAAACGGCAAGGTACGCATTGTGGTGCTGTCGGCGAGCAAGTAAACGCGCCAGGCGGCAAGTAGCACTTTCGCGCGACCATTGATGGCGATCAAGTGCCATCGGTAGGGTGGGCACCCCGTGCCCACCAAGCGGCGACTATGGAACGATGTTGGCGCGTCAGAGATTTGGTGGGCACAGGGTGCCCACCCTACAACTCAAGAAACAGCTCTTTAGTTCCATGACGCCAATGAGTTACGAGGTAGTCTTGTCACGAAATACGGTCGCCGTAACGCGCCAAACAGCTCCCTCCCCCCGGGGGGGGAGGGTTGGGGAGAGGGTCTTCGAGTAGCGCCGATCCACATCAGCGCAAGTCCCTCACCCCAACCCTCTCCCCCAGGGAGAGGGAGCCATACCGATCTACCCCGGCACCTATCAAGCGTTAGCGTAGCTCTCAAGCGGCGGACAGGTGCACATGATGTTTCGGTCGCCGTACACATCGTCCACACGTCCGACCGGCGGCCAGTATTTGTTTTGCCGCAGGCTCGCTAGCGGATAGGCGGCTTGCTCACGGGTATAGGCGTGATTCCACGCTTCGCTCATTAACGATTCGGCGGTGTGCGGCGCGTTAACCAGTGGATTGTCATCCTTCGGATAGACGCCCATTTCCACCGCGCGAATTTCTTCGCGAATCGAGACCATGGCGTCGATGAAGCGATCAAGCTCGGCCTTGTCCTCAGATTCCGTCGGTTCGATCATCAGTGTTCCGGCGACTGGAAAGCTCACCGTGGGTGCGTGAAATCCATAGTCCATCAAGCGCTTGGCCACATCCATGTTGCTGATGCCGCAAAGCTCTTTGATGGGACGAACATCGATGATGCATTCGTGCGCTACAAAGCCACCGTGCCCGGTGTAGAGCACTGGAAAATGCGGTGCTAAACGCGTGGCCACGTAGTTGGCATTGAGAATTGCGACACCCGTAGCCTCACGCAGTCCAGCTCCGCCCATCATGCGAATGTAGGCGTACGGAATCGGCAGAATGCTCGCACTGCCTTGCGGCGCTGCGCTCACTGGCCCCACCGTGCCGCGACCTGGCAGAAACGGCGCGAGCTGTGACTTCACACCAATGGGCCCCACGCCGGGGCCGCCACCGCCGTGTGGAATGCAAAATGTTTTGTGCAGATTCATGTGCGAAACATCGGCACCGATTTCGGCAGGGTAGGTCACACCAACTTGCGCATTCAAATTCGCGCCGTCCATGTAGACCTGCCCACCGTGCTGGTGCACGATGTCGCAGACCTCCTTCACCGCTTCTTCAAACACACCGTGAGTCGATGGGTAAGTCAACATCAACGCCGCTAAGCGTGACGAATACTTTTCCGCAGCGGCCTTCAGATCGGCCACGTCCACGTTACCTTGATCATCGCACTTGGTAACGACTACTTCCATGCCGCACATCTGAGCGGACGCGGGATTGGTGCCGTGTGCTGACGATGGAATCAAGCATACGTCGCGCCCCGTGTCGCCACGGCTGAGGTGATAGCCGCGAATGGCTAGTAAACCGGCGTATTCGCCCTGAGCGCCGCTATTGGGCTGTAAGGTGACTGCATCAAAGCCCGTGACTTTGCAGAGCATGTCTTCGAGGTTGGCGACCATTTCGGCGTACCCGGCGGCTTGTTCAGCGGGGGCAAACGGATGAATGGCACCGAACTCAGGCCAGGTGACTGGAATCATTTCGGTCGTAGCGTTGAGCTTCATCGTGCACGAACCCAGCGGGATCATCGTGCGGTCAAGCGCTAGGTCTTTATCGGCCAAGCGCCGCATGTAGCGCAGCATTTCCGTTTCGGAATGATGCGTGTTGAAGACCGGATGCGACAAGATCGCACTCGTGCGCTTCATTGCAACAGGAATCGCGCTCTGGCTGCTGATATTTCTAGGCGCTCGTTGGCCGATGGCGTCGGCCACACCCGCCAGCAAGGTTTCAACATCGGCCATCGTGTGGGTTTCGTCAAAGGTGATTCCAACAGCACTCCAATCGGTGTAGTGCCGCAGATTCATCTTTGCGTCGCGGGCGTGAGCCATCACGGCGTAGTGTTGTTCGGTTTTGAAGGTGACCGTGTCAAAGAAATGCTCGGCCGATGGCTCAATGCCCATTGACTTCAAACCCGCGGCGAACTGCGTTGCCAGGCCGTGTACTCGCTCAGCAATGGCCTTCAGGCCTTTCGGGCCGTGGTAGACCGCATACATCCCAGCGATGACCGCTAACAAGACCTGCGCCGTGCAAATGTTGCTGGTCGCCTTTTCACGGCGAATGTGTTGTTCGCGTGTTTGCAGCGTTAAGCGGTAAGCGGGCTTGCCGTGCGAATCAATCGTCACACCAGCGAGTCGACCGGGCATGTTGCGCTTGTAGGCATCGCGCGTGGCCATGTACGCGGCGTGTGGGCCACCGAAACCCATGGGTACGCCGAAGCGCTGCGTCGTGCCAATCACAATATCGGCACCCCATTCGCCCGGCGCTTTCAGCAGCACCAGCGCCAAGGGATCAGCCGCACAAACAAACAGCGCACCCTTTGCATGCGCCGCATCAGCATATGGCGCCATATCGTGAATTTGCCCACTGGTCGATGGGTATTGCGCGAGCACTGCAAAGTAGTCCGATTGTTCCATCAACTGCGGTGCAAAGCCAACCTTGACTTCGATCCCCAGTGGCTCAGCGCGAGTTTTTACGCATTCAATCGTCTGCGGATGACAATCGCCTGCGACGATGAAAATGTTGCTGTTTGATTTGGCTTGGCGCTTCGCTAGCGTCATCGCTTCGGCAGCCGCGGTGCCCTCATCTAGCAATGACGCATTGGCGATATCCATACCCGTGAGATCGCACACCATCGTTTGAAAATTCAAGATCGCTTCCAAACGACCCTGTGAAATCTCGGGCTGATACGGCGTGTAGGCGGTGTACCAAGCGGGATTTTCGAGAATGTTTCTAAGGATCACCGTGGGGGTGACGGTGCCCACATAGCCTTGCCCAATGAAGCTCTTGAACACCTGATTCGTGTTGGCTATCGCGCGCAGTTCAGCAAGCGCTTCTACCTCTGACAAACCCGTTGGCAGATTGAGTGGCGCAGACGCAGTGATGTTTTTCGGGACGACCTTGGCGAGCAAGTCCTCAATGGAGGTCGCGCCTACGGCTGCCAGCATCTCCATTTGTTCTTCGCGATTGGGGCCGATATGGCGAGCAATGAAATCAGACATGTCAATTACCTATGTGAAATTCGTTGTTCCGTTCGTGGTGAGCTTGTCGAACCATAACGGGATCGTAAACACGCACTCATGGCTCGACAGGCTCACCACGAACGGACTAAATCGGGAAAGAGTTAAATCGCTTTTCGATATTGCAAGAAGCCCGATCTCTCGGCTACCTTGTTGTAGAGCACCATCGCTTCAGCGTTGGTTTCATGGGTCATCCAGTACACCTTAGGAGATCCTTCAAGCGCCGCAGCGGTGTACACCGCTTCGATCAACGCTCGCCCCACGCCGCGACCTCGCGCTGCTTCCACCGTGAACAAATCTTGCAGGTAGCAATTGGGGCCAATGGTCCAGCAGCTGCGGTGAAAGATGTAGTGCGTGATGCCCAAGAGCGTGTCGCCGTCAAACGCGCCGAGCGCTCGCATGGGCTCATCGGCATCGTGAAACCGCTGCCACGTTTGCGTGGTGACTTCATCGGGAATATTGGCTTTGTAGAAGGTTTGGTAGCCTTTCCACAGCGGGAGCCAAGCTTCGAAATCTGAGGCTTCGAGGTGACGAACGAGATAGGTCATGGGGGCAATCTGTAGGAGCGGTTTTACCGCGATAGATGTGGGAGACGGTGATCGCGGTGGAACCGCTCCTACACCTAGCTAGCCAATAATTTTTTGATAGGCTGCTTCGTCGTGAAGCGCTGCCACTTGCGACGCATCGGACACTTTGATTTTGAAGAACCAACCCGCGCCTTCAGGGTCGGTGTTGACGAGCGATGGATCATCGACTACCGCTTGATTGACTTCGATTACTTCGCCGTCTACGGGCGATTTCACCTCGGCGGCAGCTTTGACCGATTCAATGATCGATGCGTCGTCTTTGGCTTTGAGCATGCGCCCAACTTTCGGTTGCTCAACGAACACCAAGTCGCCCAGTTTGTCCTGCGCGAACGAGGTGATACCGACGGTGCCGATGTCGCCGTCAAGTTTGATGTATTCGTGGTCGTCGGTGTAGCGGGTCATGTTTTTTCCTTTGGAAAAAAGGACGAATGACCGAGGACGAATGACGCAAAGCTTTGCTGAGCTGGCTCTGGCGTCGGGTCGTTGGTCGTTAGCCCTTGAGTTTAAAAATGAAATGTCTGAAAAGTTGAAATCGAGCGCTCAGCGCTTGTATCCGTGCGGCGCAAACGGCATCGTAACGACTGTAACGGGCGTTGGCGTGCCGCGAAGCATCGCGTTCATTTTGGTGCCTACGGCGCTGTGCGCCGCATCCACATAGGCCATGATGACCGGGCCGTTTACCGTGGGGCCGAAGCCGCCGCTGGTGACTGTGCCAATCTTTGCGCCTGCACTATCAACGAGTTCAACGCCTTCGCGAATCGGCGCGCGGCCTTCGGGTTTCAGTCCGACGCGTTTGCGCTTGACGCTGGTTGGGTTGTCGAGTTGTGCCAGGATGACGGCCGCGCCGGGAAACCCACCCGCACGCGCGCCGCCTGTACGGCGAATTTTTTGCATCGCCCAGTTGAGGGAGGCTTCGACTGGCGTGATCGTGGTATCGAGATCATGGCCGTACAAACAGAGGCCAGCCTCAAGGCGCAGCGAATCGCGGGCGCCGAGCCCAATGGGTTGCACGTTGGGTGCGGCGAGCAGGGCCTTAGCGAGCGTTTCGCATTGGGTGGCCGCCACGCTGATTTCGAACCCGTCTTCGCCGGTGTAGCCCGAGCGGGTCACCAGGCAATCAATACCGGCTATGACCATACGTCCGCCGGTCATAAATGTTTGCGGCACGTTGGATGTTGAAACCGCACGAAGCGCAGCCTCCGCGCCCGGCCCTTGCAGGGCCAAAAGCGCCAAATCGTCGCGCACCTTCACCGTGCAACGATGTCCGATCTTCGATTGCAAGTGCGCGAAATCCTGCGCTTTGCATCCCGCGTTCACTACCAAATGCAAATAGTCACCGCAGTTGAACATCATCAGATCATCAAGAATGCCGCCTGCATCGTTGGTGAAGAGCGCATAGCGCTGCTTTCCTGCTGGCAAATCGATCACATCAACGGGCACCAGCGTTTCGAGCGCAGCAGCAGCGTCAGCGCCGTGCAGCTCCACCTGCCCCATGTGCGACACATCAAACAAACCGGCATGGCTTCGCGTGTGCAGGTGTTCCTTCATCACGCCGAGCGGGTATTGAACCGGCATTTCGTAGCCAGCAAACGGCACCATGCGTGCCCCGAGGCTTACATGCAGATCAAACAGAGGGGTTTTTGACAAGACTTCAGACATAGGGACGTGTTCTCACAATGTGGAAATAGACGTCCCGGATCTGTCCCTTGTACCTGAGAGATTCACCGATGCCGCGTGCGCGGTTTGGCTTGCCCCTTCGGCGGAAGCTCTCGCTGCGTTAGGCTCACGCGGCTGCTTCGCTCTCCAGATTTTCGCTGCGAATCCGAGGAATTTGCAGCGGCGCTATCAGTATCTGAACCTGAGCGATCCTCCGGGGATTACGCCTACGGTAACGAAGTCGCTGGGATTTCGTTTCTCCTGATAACGCTCAAATTCTACTATCGCCGGATCACTTTATTAGCCGTCAGTTTTCCAATTGGTCAGGAAATTCTGCATCGACGTCTCTGCGGTGCGGTGCCATTCGTTGATGTCGGCGCGGTACTTTCTCCACGGCACGTAGATTTTTTTGAACGAAGGATTCTTTTCGGCCTCAGCGTCAAAAATAGCAAATGCGGCGCGATGCGCTGCAATCATGAAGCTATTGGGGAACACTTGCAATCGCGTTCCCGACCCCACAAGCCGTTTGAACGCGGGTGGGTTTCGAGCGTCGTAGAGTGCCATCATGGATTGATTCACAACCGCTGCCGCAGCGCTCACCGCGTCTTGGTAAGCGGGCGGCAGCGCTTTGTAAGCATTCGCATTGACGTACAAACTCAGCGTCGCTGATGGCTCCCACCACGCGGGGTAGTAGTAAAAACGAGCGAGCCGGGCAAGCCCGAGTTTGTCGTCGTCGTAGGGGCCGACCCATTCGGCCGCATCGATGCGCTTCTCCGCCATCGCAGCCAGAATCTCACCGCCCGGTAGGCTCACGGGATCAGCACCTAAACGCTTCCAGATCTCTCCGCCAAAGCCAGGGATCCGCATTTTTAGTCCCTTGACATCTTCTAGGGTGCGAATCTCTTTGTTAAACCAACCCCCCATTTGAGCGCCGGTATTGCCCATCGGAAAATTGACGATGTTGTAGCTACCAAAGAGCTCACGTAAAAGCTCCAATCCACCGCCTTGGTAAACCCAACCGTTGTGCTGTCGCTGGTTCATGCCAAACGGCAGCGTGGTGTCCATTGCGAGCGCCGTGTTGACATTCAAAAAATAGTAGCCAGCCGTGTGCGCACATTCGATCGCGCCGTCTTGGACGCCTTTGAAGTTCGCTAGCGCGGGCATGATTTCGCCCGGCGCTGCAACGCTGATCTTAAATCGACCGCCAGTCAGAGATTCAACCAGTTTCGCAAATTGCTCAGCGCCACCATAAATGGTGTCGAGGCCCTTTGGAAAGCTCGACGACAATCGCCAGTTGACTGTGGGCAACGTCTGCGCATCGACTGTGCTCGTCGCGGCTGCGGCGAGTGTTGCGCCGCCCGCAGCCATAAAGGATCGTCGTTTCATTTGGACCTCCGCCAGCATTTTGATCGGTGAATTCTGCGTGACGGCGAGACCCGCGGCCAGAGGGTTACCGCTATTCGTACAATCGTGCTCGATTGATAACTACCCCACCCAAGGATTGTCCATGACGATTTCCATGTATTCCGCCTCGGCGCCCGTGTTCGACCTACACCTTTCGATGATGCAGGGCTACCTTGCCAAGGGAGCGACCTACGCGACCGACAAGAAGATTGACGAAACAGTGCTCACACAAATGCGCTTATTTCCCGATATGTTTCCACTGTCGCGACAGGTGCAGATTGCGTGCGATTTCGCTAAGGGCGCGTGCGCTCGGCTGGCGGGCGTTGAGATTCCGAAATATGAAGACACCGAAAAAACCTTCGCAGACCTGCAAGCGCGTTGCCAAAAGACCCGTGACTTCATCGCCACGCTCAGCGCTGCCCAAATCGATGGCAGCGAAGGCAAAAAAATCACGCTCACCATTGGCGGCAATCCAGTTGAAGTGATCGGACAGCCGTATTTAATGAACAAGGTTTATCCGAACTTTTTCTTTCATTCAACGACCGCGTACAACTTGTTGCGCCATGCGGGTGTTCCCGTAGGTAAGCGCGATTTTGTAGGCTAAATTACGCGCTCCGCGTTAGTTACCAGAATTCACAATACAGGAGGCTTTATGTCGCTACTTTTTAAGAGCCTAGCGCTCACTTCGATGCTCGTTTGCGGTGCCGTTTCAGCGCAAACAATCGCAGGCGCTTGGAAAACCATTGACGATTCGACCGGCAAGGAGCGATCCATCGTCCGAATTACTGAAGCCAACGGCGTGTTTAGCGGCAAAGTTGAAAAACTGCTCGCACCGGATGCAAAACCCGATGCGAAGTGCGATAAGTGCACCGATGCACGCAAAGATCAGCCGATCATTGGCATGACGATCATTCGTGACGTCAAGAAAAACGACGACGTCTTCGACGGCGGCGACATTTTGGATGCCAACAACGGCAAGCTCTACAAAGTGCGCATGAAGCTCAGCGACGCGGGCAAAAAGCTCGAGGTGCGCGGCTACATCGGCACGCCGATGCTTGGACGGTCGCAAAACTGGGTGCGCGTCGAATAGCGAATCAACTTTACGCGCCAACGCCTTATAAATTAAGGCGTTTACTTATTCTCATCAGTTTTTTGATATTCGTCAGAATTTCAATGTAGCCCAATTTGCAACGGGCAAAGCGCGTAAGGGCTGAAGGCAATAGCGGTTTTTGCTGATTTGCTACGGGCTTGCCGCCGCAGTCCCTGCGGGGCGCAGGCTCCCACCCCCAGAGCGAGGGGGCTTAAGGTGCCTTGCCCGGGATGGCCCCGTCGCGCAGCGAGCGGACCTCGCTAAACTCTCGGGCCAATGACCTTCGATTCGCTCACCTTCGCGCTGTTTCTGGCGATAGTTTTCCCCATTTACGCGTTCACGCCGTCGTGGCCCGCAAGAAAAAACATCTTGCTCGTCGCAAGTTGCGTGTTTTACGGCTCGTGGAATCCGATTTTTCTATTGCTGCTGGCGTTCACCACCGTTTTCGATTGGTGGGCAGCGCTGCGCATTCACGCCGCCGCCACTGATGCCAGCCGTAAACGCTGGCTCTGGACATCGGTGATCGCGAGCCTCGCGCTGTTGAGCTACTTCAAGTACGCGCAGTTCTTCACCAACACAGCGATCGAATGGGCTTCTTGGATCGGGATCAAATACGCACCGATTGATCTGGGCATCATCTTGCCGCTGGGGATTTCGTTCTATATTTTCGAATCGATTTCCTACATCGTTGACGTCTACAAAAAACGCGTGACCCCAACCAAGAGTCTGCGTGATTACGGGCTGTTCATGACGTTTTTCCCGCATCTCGTTGCGGGCCCAATCATGCGCTACAAGGATTTCAATTCGCAGGTTGAAACGCCGCGCGTGGTCACAGCGGACGCCGTCGCGCTCGGGGCGTATCTGATGATCGGCGGTCTGTTTTTGAAAATCGTCGGCGCAGATCATGTCTTCGCGCCGCTCTCAAACCAGGTGTTTGCAGCCGACTACCAAGCGGGGTTCGTTGCAGCTTGGGCCGGCGCATTTTCGTTTTCGATGCAAGTGTTTTGCGACTTCGCGGGCTATTCGCTCGCCGCGATTGGCATCGCAAAAATGTTTGGGTTTCATTTGCCCGCGAACTTTGAATCACCCTTTGCCAGCGTTGGCATTGCAGAGCTTTGGACGCGCTGGCACATCTCACTGTCGAACTGGTTGCGTGATTACGTTTTTAATCCGCTCGGGCACTACCGAAAAGGCCGCTGGCGTGGTTATCTCAACGTCATGATTACCTTCACTGCGTGTGGGTTTTGGCATGGCGCGGCGTGGCATTTTGTGGCGTGGGGCGCGGTGCATGGCGCGATGTTGGTGATCGAACGGATGCTCAAAGATTCGTTCATTGGCGCGTGGAAACTTTGGGATTCAAAGTGGGTACGACCGTTTCTCGCGCTTCTAACCTTTGCGCTGTTTTCGCTGGCCGTGGTGTTTTTTCGCGCGCCTGATTTGGCTGTGGCTTGGACGCGGGTCAAGGCGATGTTTGGCGCAATGCCAACCGACGCTGTGGCGCTTGCTTGGAATGGTGACGCCAAGGTGTTCGTGATCGGTTTGCTCGTTGGATTGGTCGTGCAAGCGTGGCTCAAACATCGCAAAGGTTGGGACTGGCTGCCAGCGATCGCTTGGCCGCTTCGCACGCTGTTGCTGTCGTTCATGCTGCTCATGATCGTACTCTCGCCTGGTAAGACGGCGGCGTTTATTTACTTTCAGTTTTGAGGCGAGCGATGACGAATTCCCGCTGGCTTCTCACTTGGATCGTCGCGCTCAGCATCACGCTGGGCGGTTGGATTGCGTTCGAAAAGTATTGGCGCACCCAGGGCTACCTTCCCACGGTGATGGACAGTTTCGATCTGTGGGCGCAGATGCGAAAGCGCGCCGTGCAACCCGCGCCGCCGCTACGAGTGGCGCTGTTGGGTGCGTCGCGAATTCAGTACGGACTGTCGCCTGAATCGTTCAAGGCCGCAGCACCCCACACCGATCCGATCATGCTCGCGGTGAATGGGCACTATCCGCTGGCCGCATTGCGCGATTTGAGCGAAGACGATGCTTTCAAGGGCGTCGCTATCGTGGGCATCGACGGACGCGGCTTTCACCGTGCGTGGCGGGACATGCAGCAGAAGTACGCCGAGCACTATCACAAGGAATTCTCACCCGCGCGAGAACTGCATCGCCGAATGCTCACCCCGATTCAGCTCAAGAGCATCGCCGCGCGCCCTGATTTCGCTGCGGTGACCTTGCTCAAACGCCGCTTCGATGGCCATGGCCCACCGTATAAGGATTACGTCACCTTCACTCGCGACCGCGCTGGCGCGACCGATTATTACAAGAGCGATTTGAAGGCGATTCGCGCAGGGCGCGTGGCTGATCTCAAAAAGCACTACCCGATGTTTACGCCCCCAACCCCTGCAGAGTGGCTCGATGCCAATCGCGACGTTGTGGACTGGGTGAAGCGCATCAACGCGCGCGGCGGCCGCGTCGTTTTCTATCGTGAACCCGTTTCCGGCGAACACTTTGAAATGGACGAAGCCCGCTTTCCACGCGCCAAGATGTGGGACGAACTCGCCAAGATCATGCCCGCCACGATGATCGATTTTCAGGACTATCCGTCGCTGCAAATTGATACGCCCGACACGTCACATATTGATGCCAAAGATATTGATCGGCACACCAAAGCGCTGGTGGCAGTTTTGAAGTCGAAGGGTGTTTTGTAAGGCTTGCACTCCCAGAGAGGAGGGACGGCTGCAGCGAGAGAGTTTGAGTGGCCTATCTCCCTCTGCTCGTTCTGGATGTGCCCCCGTTCGTGGTGAGCTTGTCGAACCATGAACGGCAATAGAAGAGAAACGCCTCGCCCGAACGAAAATTGCTCTCCCCGAGCCGTTCATGGTTCGACAAGCTCACCACGAACGGGGCGGCCACGGCTCCCGCGCTGGCGGCTCACCACGAACGGGGCGGGGCTCGGAACCCGCGCTAGCGGCTCACCACGAACGGAGCGCGGCTCGGATGCAGCGGTAAAGGGCTGACCACGAACAGAGAAAGCCACGCAGGTGCCGCAACTGCGACGATCCGCAGCCTACTTACCGATACAGAACCGAGAAAAAATTTCACCGAGCAGGTCGTCAGCGGTAAATTCGCCAGTGATTTCACCCAGCGCTTCGTGGCTCAACCGAAGCTCTTCAGCGAATAGCTCGAGCGCGATGTGCGTCAAGTGTTGCTGCGCGCTGTCGATGTGACTGAGCGCTCGTTTGAGTGCGTTGACATGGCGTTCACGGGCGCTGAATGTACCCTCCGTCACTTGGTCAAAGCCCACGGCTGCCGCGATGGCGCTTCGGAGCGTATCGAGTCCCGCTCCGGTTTTTGCCGACACCGTGATTTCTTCAACTTGTAGGAGCGGTTCCACCGCGATTGGCGGTTGCTCGGCCAATAATCGCGGTGGAACCGCGCCTACATCGGGCAATAAGTCGCTCTTGTTCTTGACGACGATCCGCCGCAATGAATCGGGCAATTCGGCGGAGAGTTCAGCCAAGGATTGCGCGGCGTCGAGCGCAGTTGCGTCAACGATCATCAGCGCCAAATCGGCATCGCGAATGGCCGCACGGGTTCGCTCGATTCCAATTTTTTCAACGGCGTCGTCGGTCGTGCGAAGCCCGGCGGTATCGATGATTTCCACGGGCAAACCGTTCAGGCTGATACGGCTGCGAACGGTGTCGCGGGTAGTGCCCGCGATGGGTGTGACGATGGCGAGATCCTCACCGGCGAGCGCATTGAGCAAGCTCGATTTGCCGACGTTTGGTGCTCCCGCCAACACGATCCGAATACCGTCGTGCAACAGCTGGCCTTGTGCGGCTTGAGCGAGCACGGATTCGAGTGCGGCTCGGGTCATCGCGAGCTGTCCGCTGGCACGCTCTTTTTCGATGAATTCGACGTCTTCCTCGGGAAAATCAAGCGTTGCTTCAACAAACATGCGAAGCCGGATCAGTGTTTCTTGCAGCTCCGTGATTCGCTTCGAAAACTCGCCGGTGAGCGAGCGAACGGCAGCGCGCGCTGCGCTCTCGGTGGCGGCATCGATCACATCGGCTACCGCCTCGGCCTGCGCCAAATCGAGCTTGCCGTTCAGATACGCGCGCTTGGTGAACTCTCCCGGCTCGGCGTGAATCGCTCCAAGCGCCACACAGCGCCGAACGATGGCTTGGAGCACCATGGGCGAGCCATGCGCGTGCAGCTCCAATACGTCTTCGCCAGTGAAGGATGCGGGCGCTTTGAAATGGAGCGCGATGCCGTCGTCGAGTGGGTTGCGATCTGAGTCGAAAAACTGGGTGTGTGTGGCGAGCCGAGGGGTGAGTGCTCTGGCACACAGTGCGCTCGCGATTTTGGCCACCAATGAGCCCGACACTCGAACAATCCCCACGCCGCCCCGGCCGCTTGGCGTGGCTACGGCGACGATGGTGTGGGCGGTTGGTTGCATGGGGTGACTTTTTGTCAGGTAATCCGAACTTTTTCAGCGAGCGCCTTAATAAATAAGGTGTTTCAATCGATAAATCGTTTTTTCACTGTATTGCAAAATCACCGTATACGCCATATTTTTCTTGGCGATTAGAGATAGAGCTGATTTTTGCTACTGTGACGGTTGGCATCTTGAGCCACAACTGTTCGCATCATCGGGAAACCGCCCCGCCCACGCTGGTTGAGCGCCTCGTTGTATCGGCGGCGTACCACGAACCCAACGACCGGCTCGCAAGAAACAGCTTTTTAGTTGCGCAAAATCAATGCATTGCGTGATGCCTTTCGCACGAAATACCCTAGGCGTAACGCGCCAAACAGCTCCCTCCCCCCGGGGGGGAGGGTTGGGGAGAGGGTCTTCGCATTGCGC
>READ01000030.1 GCA_004293675.1 Betaproteobacteria bacterium | reverse complement strand
ACAAAGCCTCCGAACAGGAGGCTTTGGCGGGAATGGGGTTTAGTTTGACCCTGACCTACTTTCGCGAGCTATAAGGCTGACTATCATTGGCGCTGAACTGTTTCACGGTCCTGTTCGGGATGGGAAGGGGTGGGACCAGTTAGCTATGGGGGTCAAACTAAAAAGGGTTCACGGCGTGGATTTGATCGTTGACTGAGCGGTTTAGCTGAGTCGGATCGGTTTCACGACGTGTTGGAAGAAGTTTTTTGATGGATACAGAAATGTATTTTCTTTTAAGTTCTCGCACGCCTATGAGTGGTGCGAGTTGTCGTTGAGTTAACTGCTTTTGCAGTCACTGCAACGGTTTTGATGTGTGTGAGTTATAGGATCAAGCCTTACGAGTAATTAGTATCAGTTAGCTTAAGGAATTACTTCCCTTCCACACCTGACCTATCAACGTCCTGGTCTTGAACGGCTCTTCAAGGGGGTTAAACCCCCGGGAAATCTAATCTTCGGGCGAGTTTCACGCTTAGATGCTTTCAGCGTTTATCTCTTCCGTACATAGCTACCCTGCGATGCCTCTGGCGAGACAACAGGTACACCAGCGGTACGTCCATTCCGGTCCTCTCGTACTAGGAACAGGCCCCGTCAAATTTCCAGCGCCCACGGCAGATAGGACAGCCCCAGGATGAGATGAGCCGACATCGAGGTGCCAAACACCGCCGTCGATATGAACTCTTGGGCGGTATCAGCCTGTTATCCCCAGAGTACCTTTTGTCCGTTGAGCGATGGCCCTTCCATACAGAACCACCGGATCACTATGTCCTACTTTCGTACCTGCTCGACTTGTCAGTCTCGCAGTCAAGCGCGCTTGTGCCATTACACTCCAGTAGCGCGATTTCCGACCGCGCTGAGCGCACCTTCGAGCTCCTCCGTTACCTTTTAGGAGGAGACCGCCCCAGTCAAACTGCCCACCATGCACTGTCCCCACCCCCGATTCAGGGGGCCAGGTTAGAACCGCAACGCTGTCAGGCTGGTATTTCAACGTTGGCTCCACGCGAACTAGCGTCCACGCTTCAAAGCCTCCCAGCTATCCTACACAAACATCGTCACAGTCCCATGCAAAGCTACAGTAAAGGTTCATGGGGTCTTTCCGTCTTGCCGCGGGGAGATTGCATCATCACAAACACTTCAACTTCGCTGAGTCTCTGGAGGAGACAGCTACCTTAGGACCGTTATAGTTACGGCCGCCGTTTACTGGGACTTCAATCAAGAGCTTGCACCCCATCATTTAATCTTCCAGCACCGGGCAGGCGTCAGACCCTATACATCCACTTTCGTGTTAGCAGAGTCCTGTGTTTTTGGTAAACAGTTGCAGCCACCGATTCTCTGCGACCTCTCGTCGCTCCATCCGCAAGGGACTTCACAATAAGAGGCATACCTTCTCCCGAAGTTACGGTATCAATTTGCCGAGTTCCTTCTCCAGAGTTCTCTCAAGCGCCTTAGAATTTTCATCCTACCCACCAGTGTCGGTTTGCGGTACGGTCAATATGTGACTGAAGCTTAGAGGCTTTTCTTGGAAGCAGAGCATCACCAACTTGGACCTCCGAGGAGGTTTCCGTCTCACGCCTCAGCTAAGCCGCCCGGATTTACCTAAGCAGCACGCCTACACGCTTTCACCAGGATATCCAACACCTGGCTTGGTTAGCTTTCTCCGTCCCCCCATCGCATCACATATCGGTGCGGGAATATTAACCCGCTTCCCATCGACTACGCATCTCTGCCTCGCCTTAGGGGCCGACTCACCCTGCGCCGATGAACGTTGCGCAGGAAACCTTGGGTTTTCGGCGAACGGGCTTTTCACCCGTTTTAACGCTACTCATGTCAGCATTCGCACTTCTGATACCTCCAGCATTCCTTACAGAACACCTTCACAGGCTTACAGAACGCTCCTCTGCTTGAGCCCCGTTACATCTTCCGCGCAGGACGACTCGATCAGTGAGCTATTACGCTTTCTTTAAATGATGGCTGCTTCTAAGCCAACATCCTGACTGTCTATGCCTTCCCACTTCGTTTCCCACTTAGCCATATCTTGGGGACCTTAGCTGGCGGTCTGGGTTGTTTCCCTCTCGACCTCGGACGTTAGCACCCGAGGACTGTCTCCCGTGCTCACTCTCACTGGTATTCGGAGTTTGCCATGGTTTGGTAAGACGACATGTCCCCCTAGCCATAACAGTGCTCTACCCCCAGCGGATATACACGAGGCACTACCTCAATAGTTTTCGAGGAGAACCAGCTATCTCCGGATTTGTTTAGCCTTTCACCCCTAGTCACAACTCATCCGCTGTTTTTGCAACAACAGTCGGTTCGGACCTCCAGTAGGTGTTACCCCACCTTCATCCTGGCCATGACTAGATCATCCGGTTTCGGGTCTACGCCCAGCAACTAAATTCGCCCTTATCAGACTCGGTTTCCCTACGCCTACCCTATTCGGTTAAGCTTGCTACTGAACGTAAGTCGCTGACCCATTATACAAAAGGTACGCCGTCACTCTTTCGAGCTCCGACTGTTTGTACGCACACGGTTTCAGGGTCTATTTCACTCCCCTCCCGGGGTTCTTTTCACCTTTCCTTCACAGTACTAGTTCGCTATCGGTCGGCAACGAGTATTTAGCCTTGGAGGATGGTCCCCCCATATTCAGACAGGATTTCACGTGTCCCGCCCTACTTCTCTCATGCTTAGTTCCACAGCCAACATTTCGCCTACGGGACTATCACCCAGTGTCGTCGGACTTTCCAGACCGTTCGGCTATATCAACTGCTAAATCATGAAGGCTCTTCCCATTTCGCTCGCCACTACTTTGGGAATCTCGGTTGATGTCTTTTCCTCCGGCTACTGAGATGTTTCAATTCGCCGGGTTCGCTCTACCTGACCTATGTATTCAGTCAGGAGTACCCTTGCGGGTGGGTTTCCCCATTCAGAAATTTCCGGATCAAAGCTTTATTGCCAGCTCCCCGAAACTTATCGCAGGCTTACACGTCTTTCATCGCCTGTTGCCGCCAAGGCATCCGCCATGTGCGCTTAGTCGCTTGATCCTATAACGCTCAAACACCATCACCTGAATCACGTTTTGTTTTTCAACATCGCGCATTCCAAACAACAGCACCGCGTCATAGGTGTGTATGAGAACTTGATACGCCAAACCTTCAACCCAGCGGAGACTCCATCAAGCTTTCACCCGATTCGGTCTAGGTACGCTGGTATCGACGTATCAAAAATACAATCTATACCCATGTCCACATCTCGTCTCATCAACGAGCGTGAACAAACTTCTTCCAAATTTTTAAAGATCAGAGACAACCGTTTATACGTAACGTATCGACAGTTATCAGGTTTCTCGACTGATTTGTTCTCGCCCCGTTTGCTTTGGACGATTCAATCAATGAAACCTGATAGCTGTTGCGACTTCTGCTTTCTGCTCCCCGCTTCCCGCTTCCCGCTTCAACCCGCACCGTGGGTGCTTGTGGTGGGTCTTGATGGACTCGAACCATCGACCCCCGCCTTATCAAGACGGTGCTCTAACCAGCTGAGCTAAAGACCCGATGAAACCCTCTAACACAACCAATGCGAATGAGTGGTGGAGGATGACGGGATCGAACCGACGACCCCCTGCTTGCAAAGCAGGTGCTCTCCCAGCTGAGCTAATCCCCCATTCAGGGAACAGATACAGGCTCACATGCGCGCTATTGCGCCACGTAAGCCAACGCTAATCTCTAATACAGAACAACCGAAACGAGTAGGCACTTCTAAGAGTTCGTTGATTGGAATCCCTGAACTTCGCCACTTTGCAGTAGCTGCTTCATTTCATCTCAACCACCGTCTTTAGAGGCACGTTTGCTCTAGAAAGGAGGTGATCCAGCCGCACCTTCCGATACGGCTACCTTGTTACGACTCTCCCATGGTGTGACGGGCGGTGTGTACAAGACCCGGGAACGTATTCACCGTGACATGCTGATCCACGATTACTAGCGATTCCGACTTCACGCAGTCGAGTTGCAGACTGCGATCCGGACTACGATCGGCTTTGTGAGATTAGCTCCCCCTCGCGGGTTGGCAACCCTCTGTACCGACCATTGTATGACGTGTGTAGCCCTACACATAAGGGCCATGAGGACTTGACGTCATCCCCACCTTCCTCCGGTTTGTCACCGGCAGTCTCACTAGAGTGCCCAACTAAATGTAGCAACTAGTGACAAGGGTTGCGCTCGTTGCGGGACTTAACCCAACATCTCACGACACGAGCTGACGACAGCCATGCAGCACCTGTGCCCAGATTCCTTGCGGCACTCCCATATCTCTACGGGATTTCTGGCATGTCAAGTGTAGGTAAGGTTTTTCGCGTTGCATCGAATTAAACCACATCATCCACCGCTTGTGCGGGTCCCCGTCAATTCCTTTGAGTTTTAATCTTGCGACCGTACTCCCCAGGCGGTCGACTTCACGCGTTAGCTTCGTTACTAAGTGGTTACCCACCCAACAACCAGTCGACATCGTTTAGGGCGTGGACTACCAGGGTATCTAATCCTGTTTGCTCCCCACGCTTTCGTGCATGAGCGTCAGTGTTATCCCAGGGGGCTGCCTTCGCCATCGGTATTCCTCCACATCTCTACGCATTTCACTGCTACACGTGGAATTCTACCCCCCTCTGACACACTCTAGCCTTGCAGTCACAACCGCCTGCGCACGCTTTACGCCCAGTAATTCCGATTAACGCTCGCACCCTACGTATTACCGCGGCTGCTGGCACGTAGTTAGCCGGTGCTTATTCTTCCAGTACCATCAAAACACTGGGGTATTAACCCAGCATCCCTTTTTCCTAGACTAAAGCGGTTTACAACCCGAAGGCCTTCTTCCCGCACGCGGCATGGCTGGATCAGGGTTTCCCCCATTGTCCAAAATTCCCCACTGCTGCCTCCCGTAGGAGTCTGGGCCGTGTCTCAGTCCCAGTGTGGCAGATCATCCTCTCAGACCTGCTACTGATCGTCGCCTTGGTAGGCCTTTACCCCACCAACTAGCTAATCAGATATCGGCCGCTCCAATAACGCAAGGTCTTGCGATCCCCTGCTTTCCTCTCTCGAGCGTATGCGGTATTACCCAATCTTTCGACTGGTTATCCCCCATTACTGGATACGTTCCGATACATTACTCACCCGTTCGCCACTCGCCGCCAGGGTTGCCCCCGCGCTGCCGTTCGACTTGCATGTGTAAAGCATGCCGCCAGCGTTCAATCTGAGCCAGGATCAAACTCTTCAGTTCAATACCTGCTAATTTCAAAATTTACTCAAAAAACACTTAACGGTTCATCGACTTGAACTCAGGTCATCCTCTGTAAGGTTTAGCAAAACCCCATCCGAGCCCCAAGCAAGTCTCCCCATCTCATGTATGCACCTCTTAAGCTCACGACTGACCTAGAGAGTCAGCGCTACACCCAAAAAAGTACCTACACGTTTTCGGTTGTCCTAATTATTAAAGAGCGTCGATCCCACCCGAAACTGCTTTCCAGCAATTCCAAGAGAAATCATTTCCTTGCGATCAATTTGAACCTTCGACCTTCGGGTTATGAGCCCGACGAGCTGCCAGACTGCTCCACCCCGCGCCAGTTTCACTTATCAACTCAACCCCGCTTCAGCTTTCGCCTTAACATCAGTCAGTCAATTCGCGGCTTCTTTCGATTTGTTTCTCGAGCGAAGACAGAAATTATGTCACACCTATTTCAGCTTTGCAACTCCACACACCCAAATTCACGTAATTTTTGCCTAAAGTTTAGGCAAATCTGCGGTCAAAATTTAGGCAGGGCTCGCCGCTGAGGCGCAGCATGCAAGGGATACAAAACTTTTTGAAAAAAAATCTGGAAAAAAAGCAAAAAAACTTCTCTACGCCGCCGCCTTTCGACGGATCTCTTCGTCGCGAAGCTCTCGACGCAGAATTTTTCCAACGTTTGTCTTCGGTAGTTCGTTTCGGAACTCGACAAATTTCGGAATTTTGTAGCCGGTGAGCTGCTCGCGGCAGTGCGCCAGTAGCTGGGCAGATGTGAGCGCCGGGTCTTTTCGCACCACAAATACTTTCACCACTTCGCCAGACTTTCCATCCGGTACACCGATTGCTGCGGCCTCGAGGACACCCGAGTGCATGGCGACAACGCCTTCGATCTCATTGGGATAGACGTTGAATCCCGAGACGAGAATCATGTCCTTTTTGCGATCAACGATGTAGAAGAAGCCTTTGCCGTCCATTTTTCCCACGTCGCCCGTGGACAACCAGCCCTCGGCATCCAGCACTTTGGCGGTTTCATCGGGTCGGTTGTAGTAGCCCTGCATGACTTGCGGGCCGCGGATGCAAATTTCCCCGGCGCTTTCGAAATCATCGAGCGCGATCCATGAGTTGTCATCGCGACGAAGTCGCACTTCAGTTGACGGAATGGGCAGACCGATTGAGCCGTTGTAGCCGGCGTCCGTTATGGTGTTAATGGTCGCGCCCGGTGAGGTTTCTGTGAGACCGTACGCCTCGATCAGCGGCGTTCCGGTGACGCGCTGCCACTCTTCTGCGGTTGCACGTTGCACGGCCATGCCGCCGCCTAAACCGTAGCGCAGCGACGAGAAATCGAGCGATGCAAAATCTTCGTGATTCATCAGAGCAGTGAAGAGCGTGTTCACTCCTGGCAACACCGTAAAGCGATGCTCTTTAAGCGTGCGAACGAATGCTGGAACGTCGCGCGGGTTAGTGATGAGCACGATCTTGGCACCGATGGTGACGTACACAAAGGTACACGCCGAGAGGGCAAAGATGTGATAGAGCGGCAGCGCAGCGACAATGCATTCGTCGCGCTTGTCCTGCTGAAAACCAAATAGCCATGAGCGGCATTGCAATACGTTGGCGATGATATTTTTGTGATTGAGAATCGCGCCTTTTGAGACGCCCGTGGTGCCGCCGGTGTATTGCAAAAACGCAATGTCGTCTTGCGTCAGTGTCTCGCGAGTGAACGTTTTGCCAGCGCCCTCACCGAGTGCTGCGTTGAATCGGATTGCGGCTCCGAATTTGAATTCGGGCACCAGCTTTGCGACGTGGCGCACGAGGAAGTTCAGCCCTGGGCCTTTCCACCAACTCAGTCGGTCACCGAGCCCCGTGACGATCACGTGGGAGACGTCGGTCTTGTCGATTACCTCTTGCAGCACGTCCGCGAAATTTTCGATAACAAGAATGCCTTTGGCGCCTGAATCTTTGAGCTGATGTTCGAGCTCGCGTGGCGTGTACAGCGGATTGCAGTTCACGACCGTGACACCCAATCGCAAACATCCCATTAAGGCGATGGGATACTGCAAGATGTTGGGCATCATCAGCGCGAATCGGTCGCCGCGCTTGAAGCCATGGGCTTGGAGATGCGACGCGAACGCCGCGCTGAGCCGATCCAATTCGGCATACGTGAACTCCGAACCGCTGCAATGAAAGGCAACGCGCGAGGCGTGCTCTGTCATCGCCTGCTCGACCATGTCGGCAAGGCTTGAGAAAGCGCTGACATCAATTTCGGGCGAAATCGCGTCGGGGTACTGAGCGAGCCAAGGACGTTGAAGTGCGGAATGGGTCATAGTGTTCTCTCCTGCGCTCGATTGTAGGCAGAGCGTGGCGGATTTGACGCCGTGTTTGCCCGACCGAACCGACAACACACCCGCAGTAGATTTCTGATATCAGCTATGGTCACTAGTGCCCTATGAAATATGGCATTAAATGAATTTGGGAATATTGTCGACTAACAACTGTAAATTGCTTTACGCCATATTTAATAAGGCAATTTGAGACAAAGCTAATAGACTCTGGCGTCGCGTCGCACCAACAGGCAAGCGTTGACTCGCCGCGAGCGCACTACCCTACGCGCGATCACTCGCGCAGCACTTGTGTTGTCAATGGCGGAATGATCCAGATTTGCAAATCGTCGCTTTAAGAGGTGTCGACACTCTGCGCGCTAGGTTCGCTCCCATGCCAAACCATCCATTTGATTCGCAACTCTGTCCAACGCGTTGGCTTGCCCCATTGGGCGCGCTGCTTTTCTCGCTCTTCGTTGCTGGGACAAACGCGCAACCCTACACCCAAATTTCCGCTGGAGAAAACCATACATGCGCGCTGCTCGATAGTGGTGGCGTGCACTGTTGGGGCGACAACTTTCGCGGGCAGTTGGGTAACACGACGGCGCTCGTCGGCGACGAAAGTGGGCGCGCAATTCGCGTGCTCAATATCAGCACCGCCGCGCAAATTGCAGCCGGTCGCGAGCACAATTGTGCCGCGCTCAAAAATGGAACGGTCCGCTGCTGGGGCTACAACTTCCGCGGGCAGCTCGGCGACGGCAGCACCGCAGCCAACGCTGTACCGGTTCAAGTCGTGGGAATCAGCAACGCCGTCGCCGTGGCTGCCGGAGGCGATCACAGCTGTGCGCTCATCGCTGGCGGCACCATCAAATGCTGGGGCTACAACGCCGATGGAGAACTGGGGGCCGGCAGCACAGCATTCTCCAGCCTCAGCGCACTCGATGTCGTGGGGATCACTAACGCCATCGCTATTAGCGCGGGAATGCTCCACACCTGTGCCCTGCTCGCCAACAATCGCGTTCGCTGTTGGGGCTACAACAATTTCGGCGCGCTCGGGGACGGCACGTTTGTCAATCGCAACGCGCCGGTCGAGATTTCAAGTTTCGTAGCCACGGCAATCGATGCGGGTTGGCATCACACCTGCGCGACCTACAGCGGCTCGGTGTACTGCTGGGGCTCCAACACCAACGGCTTGCTCGGTGACACAACAACATCCGCTCGCAACTTGCCGGTGCAATCACAAGGCATCAACGCGGCCAGTCAAGTCGCGGGCGGAGAGATTCACACCTGCGCGCGATTGACGCTCGGGCCGGGCGAGCTGCGATGTTGGGGCAACGGCGGCGACGGACGTCTGGGCAACGGCGAAACGCTCAACTCGCTGAGCCCTGTTCGCGTTCTAGGTTACGACAACTTCATCGCCGTTACCGCCGGTCGCCAACACACCTGCGCGCTGATCGACGGCGGCAGCGCCAAGTGCTGGGGCCGCAACACGTTTGGCCAACTGGGCAACGGCGAATGGGGCCCCACGAGCGCCGAGCGCGCGCCGCTCTACACTGCGCCAAAGTGTGAGCTCGACATTGACGGCGATGGTGCGATCAACGCGGCCACCGACGGAGTGATCGCAACTCGCGTGCTGGCGGGTCTTACCGGGACCAACGTTACGGCGGGCGCGCTTGGCGTCGACGCCACCCGAACGACGTGGGCGCAAATTCGATTGTTTCTTGAGCGCGCCTGCGGCGTTGTGGGGCTGAAGCCATGAAAAAAATCCTCTCTGTATCGCTATGGGTTGGCTGGATCATTGCGCTGTTTTCAAACGTCCTCAACGCGCAGACCTACAACCAAGTCGCAACCGGCGACACGCACGCTTGCGCTGTAGCCACGACTGGCGCCGTCCACTGTTGGGGGAAAAACACCCAAGGTCAGCTCGGCAACGGCACAACATTCGACAGCATGGTTCCCACGCAGGTAGTGGGCATCACCAACGCCACTCAAGTGGCCGCGGGCGTCTTTCACAGCTGCGCCGTACTCGACACCGGCGCGGTGCGATGCTGGGGGTATGGCGGTTATGGCGCGCTTGGAGACGGCACGTTTGCCAACCGACTGACGCCCGTCGACGTGGCGGGGCCAGTCGCCGTGGTTGCGGTTGGCGCTGGTGGACAGCATACCTGCGTGCTCGAAGCGGGCGGCGGCGTGATCTGTTGGGGCGGCAACGGTTTTGGGCAACTCGGCAACGGCACGAACACGAACAGCGGCGTACCGTTCTCGATCACGAACTCGGGTACGCATTTAGCTGTCGGGAACAATCACACCTGCGTTCGCCGAGGTGTTGGCAATGTTCAGTGCTGGGGCAAAAACGATGACGGCCAGCTGGGCGACGGCACCACCATTTCGCGCAACTCACCAACGATTGTTCCGGGGCTTGGCGACGCCAGCACGCTAAGCGCTGGCTACTCGCACACCTGTTCACTCAATGGCACGAACACACTCAAATGCTGGGGATCAAACGCCGCCGGTCAGCTAGGCACGGGCAACACCACCGACTCAGCCGCGCCAATGGTTGTGCCCAATCTTTCCACCGTCGCTCAGGTCGCCGCAGGGGCCTATCACAGCTGCGCGCGGCTCAGCAATGGCACGGTGCGATGCTGGGGTTTTAACGCCGTCGGACAGCTCGGCAACGGCAGCACCGGACAATCGCTGCAGCCGACGGACACCAAAGGCGTGGGCTCCAATCCGGCCAACACCGTCACTGGAATCGCCGCCGGCAACGATTTCACCTGCGCCAAGCTATCCACCGGCTATCTGCGCTGCTGGGGCTGGGGCGAATTTGGCCAGACGGGTCACGGTCAAGGGCCAAGCAACCAATTCACACCGCAGTTCGTCGCGGCGTCCGGCTGTGCGCTTGATGTTGACGGTGATGGCGCGGCGCGATTGACGACAGACGGGGTGCTCTTAACCCGAGCGCTTCGATTAGTGGGCGGCACTGCCGTGAGCAACGCGGCCACGGGCACCGCTACGCGAAACACCTGGGCTGCGATGCGCGATCACCTCAACACGAGCTGTGGCATCACGACCCTCGCGCCATAAGTTCGATCACAGATGCAATCCCGCCGGCGCTACAAAATCTCCGTCGTTCACGCCAGAACGCCAAAGTGATTCGTCATCGCTGAGCCCGCCTAGCGATTTTCGCAATAGACCATGGCTTCCCGCACTGGCACGAGCTCGGGCTCTAGCGCTTGCTTGGTGAAGGCTTCCCATCGCGTCCGCAAGCGCTCGATGCCACTAAATTCGCGCCGCGATTGATTGCAGAGTAAGTTGCGCTGAGCATTCGTCTTTGCACCCTTAGCGGCTAGGGCGTTTAGCTTTGCCGAGATGGCATACAGCGAAATTTGTGCCGACACCAAATCGTGAGTCTGCTTCGCCTCGGGAGGGAGTCTGTCGAGCACACGCTGCGCATCCAACACATGATCGCGCAGCACCGTCGAATCGCCAGTTTTCGAAAGCACCTCGCACAGCGACACCAGCGCAAATACGTAGCTCGATTGTCGACCGACGTTTTGCGCGTCCGCCGCGAGCTGTTTTCTCCGGATGTCCAGCGCTCGCTCGGCGGCGCTCATCGCCTGCGCTGACTGCCCGGCAGCGTCGGCGGTCACGCTCACATCCAAAAGGGCAGTGGCCAATTCGTCTTGGTAACGCATTCGATTCGGTTCGCGCGCTAAACGCGACTCGGCAATGGCCAAACTTTGCATCGTCCATGCCAATTGGCCAACGGTGTCGACGACGCCATCATCTGCGGTATTGGCCGAAGCTGCGAGCGTGCCGAACAAGTAAATACGGTAGTCGTCCAAGACTGCGCGATCAGCTTCAGTCAAGCTTGCGGCTGACACCGCATCTAACAATGATCGGGCGCGCATTGAATCGCTCCGTACTCGCGCGCGGCCAAGGGAGTCGTCTGCGCGTAGAAAAAAAGCTCGCGACGTCAACACCGCAGCCGCTTCCATGCGAACCTTAAACGCGGGCTCGACGCCACGTGTAAATCGATCAACGCTCGCAACTGCGGCATCAAATGCAACTGCGGCTTGCGGCAACTGCGCATTCGTCGCGAAGTAAATTGCCAACAAACGCTGCGCACGCATCAGATCAACCCGCACCACCTCTTTGGGCTCGCTCGCCAAGCTTGCACGCTGCAACAGTGCAATGGCTCGCTCAAAACGCTCCCTCGCCGCCACGAGCTCCCCGGTCGAAGCGTGCGCCGTTTCGCTTTGCAACACGCCGAGTTGGAGCCAGCCGCTGCCGGCCTCTCCGGCGAGTTCCGGTGCGCCTTCGTTACTGAGTTCGTCCAAGTACCGCGCCGCGCGATCAATCAACAGTCGACGCGCCGCCGTGGTACCCGGCACGTTTCGTAGCGCAGCGTCCACGTCAAAGAGCGCTCCATGGGAGAGCGCACGAACGCGAGCGAAGTGATGCTCGGCCCGCTCGCGTTGAATCTGCGCGACACGCTCCGCTGCACGCGCCGTTTGCGCCTGATGCAGCGCAATCAGCGTAGCGCCGCTCAGGAGCGCTATCGCCAGTGCACTCGACGAAACACCCCACGGATGACGCAACACAAATTTCATCGCTCGATAGCGCCACGCGTTGCCAGCCGCCGCCACTGGTTCGCCGCGCTGGTGTCGTTGCACATCCTCAGCCAAACTCGCAACGGTTGAGTAGCGCTCGTCGGGTGATTTACTCATGGCCTTTGCCACGATCTGGTCAATGTCACCGCGAATCAGGCGTCGACTCGGTAGTTTCGCTGAGCCCTGAGCTGGGCCGTCGGAGTTCGTGGCGCAATGATCGCTCGGCTTCACAATCGGCTCATAACAAATCGCTTGCACCAGCGCTGATGCGGAGCGAGATTGCTCGCTGTACGGCGAAACGTTGGCCATCAATCGATAGAGCAGCGCGCCCAGGGCGTGCACATCGGTGGCCGTACTGGCAGACTGACCGAGCAACTGCTCCGGGCTCGCCCAAGCCAACGTCAGAGCACGCTCGGCACCATGGCTTGATGATCGCCCCGAGGTGTCGGCGAGCACTCGCGCGATCCCGAAATCAACGAGCTTCACCGCGGCACCCGATGTCACCAGCACATTGGCAGGCTTCAAATCGCAGTGCACGATCAAGTGCTGATGCGCGTATTGCACCGCGCTGCAAACACGCAAAAACACGTCGAGTCGTTCGGCGAGCGACGGTGCATTTGCATCACACCATTGATCAAGCGGTACACCGTCGACCCACTCCATCGCTAGAAAGGGTTCGCCGCGCTCGGTCGCGCCGCCGTCGAGCAACCGAGCGATGGCCGGATGATCGAGGCGCGCTAAAAGTTGGCGCTCGTCGCGAAATTGTTGCATCGACATCGTGTCGCTCAAGCCGACACGAATGAGCTTGAGCGCGGCGATAGCCTCGTACTGTCCGTCGGCACGATGGGCGCGAAACACAGCGCCCATACCGCCGTGCGCAATGAAAGCATCGATTTCCCAGACACCGATTCGTCGTCCAATCCATTCCACCGCTTCGCTCCGCGCCGTGCCGCTAGCGCCATCTGCAGCGAGCCAGCGTGTGCTCGGCAACACGACATCCGTGCGTCGCGCCATGGCAAGCAACGACTCAACCTCTGATCGAATTACGGTGTCTCGACCGCAGGTGGTGTCTAGGTAGCGGCGGCGATCCGCCTCGCCGTCAATGGCGAGCGCAGCTTCCAGCACGTCGCTAACGCGTGACCACGTGTCGGCGTCAATGCGCTGCTTAGCACTCATGGTGACGGAACCCGCAATCGATGGATAAGCTCATCAAATTCAAAGCGAATTTTTCACAAATGAGCTCATCGCAGAATCACCGGAGCCGCACTAACTTTCGCCGATTTCGCGTTGCCGAGCGTGAGCCAGCTCTCGCAGCAAAAACAGGCGCGCTGCCGTCCAATCGCGTTTCACGGTGGCCGATGACACCGACAGATTCTCGGCAATTTCTTCCAAAGACAAATTGCCGAAAAATTTCATCTCAACGACCTGCGCTTGACGCGCGCTCAGTGCGGCGAGCGCGGTCATCGCGTCATCGAGCGCCTCAAGGTCGAGCTCTTGACGGACACGCCGGCCAACGGTCTCGTCGGAGGATGAATCGAACAATCCGGTTGCGCATTGCGACGAGAAATCGCGAACCGTGTCGTCAAGACTTGCAATCACCACGTCGCCACCACGCTTGACCGCGTTGCGACCCCGCGCGTGGTCAACCAGCAAATTGCGCATCACTCGCGCCGATAAGCGCACAAAGTCTTGTCGTGACATGGCCGACGTTTCGGCGTTTGCCATGCGAAGCCAAGCCTCGTGCACGACCGCCGTTCGACTCAAGGTGTGCCCCGCACCCTCGCCAGCGAACAGCGCTTGCGCTACTCGGCGCATTTCGTTGTAAACGTTATCGGGTAGACGCGGCGCGGCGTTCGTCGAATCAAATGCGCGCGATAAATCCGGAGTCGGGTCGTCGCGGTGTCGCATGGAAATCCTTATGCAAGGACGGTCGAAAGTATCGATAAAACTATAACCGACCAAAGCACTTTTCGAAATGAATACTTTGCGGCGCTGCTGCTATTTTGGGACGCCAGGCTCATTTACCAACGCGGATATTGGCCGTCTAGCGAATCGATGATTGCACGAACTTACATGGCTTATTGGCTTTAGGTCTCACAAAATAAGGGTAAAGTTCAACACTTTATATTTTTCAATACATGATATAACTGACTTCAAGGCCTTTATTTATATGGCGTTAATCAATAAAGCTAGAAATGCCTGAACCGACCATTCCCTCAGCGAACACTCGGTCGATTTTCGCTACGACATTTACTCGAAGTTGATACAAATCAACCGACCTGCCGCGTCCAGTGTGCAACTCAATGGCGCTTCCCGGGCAACTTTTTACGCATGCGCTCCCACTTTCGTGAAAGGCTCGCTTCGGGTGCGGGTTTCCAGTTGTCGAGCAGCGCAATGAGGCCCGGACGGTCGTTGCAGGGCAGCACGATATCGGCACCGGCTTTGGTTGAAACATCTGCGCGCGCGGTCAAATCACCTGCGGCGTGCGCGGCGACCATGCCGATGTCGTCGGTAAAAATTACCCCACGAAAGTGCAGTTTGTGACGGAGCACTTCTTGCAACCAAAACGAGGATTGGCTGGCTAGGTGCGGATCGATGTTGGGATAGACCAAATGCGCGGCCATCATCCCGTCAACACCCGCTGCCACCAATTCACGAAATGGAATCAGATCGGCGGCTTCTACCTCAGCGAAGGTTCGATCATCGGTCGGGCGTTCCCAGTGTGTATCGCCCTTGACAAATCCGTGCCCCGGAAAATGCTTGCCGACGGAGGCCATACCCTCGGCGCGCAAGCCTTGAACAACGGCCGTTGCGAGTGCAGCGGCGGCACCCGGATCGCGGTGAAACGCTCGGTGTCCGATGACAGCCGATTCGCCGTAATCCAGATCGAGTACCGGTGCAAACGAAAAATCGACACCAACAGCACCCAGCTCGTGGCCGAGCGTAAAGCCGACTTCAAACGCGCGAGCCCGCGCCGAGGGCGGATGCGTCGCCCATAGGTCACCCAATGATCGCATCGGTTGGATATCGGTAAAGCCATCCCCTTTGAATCGCTGTACACGACCACCCTCTTGATCGACGGCGATGACGAGCTCGGGATCTCGGAGTGCTTTGATTTCTTTGCTAAGAGCGGCTAGCTGTGTCTTATCCTCGAAATTGCGACCGAAATAGATCACGCCACCAATCAACGGATGACAGAGGAGTTCCCGATCCTCAGCGCTCAGTGTTGTACCGTCAATTGAGGTCATGATGGGACCGAGCGGCTGCTTTGGCCGGTGTACTGAGAGCGCGGATTTACGAGCCATAACCATCAATTCGAAAGAGAGAGTTGAACGCAGTATAGACGCGCAATTTTCAAGTTTCGAGCACGACGAAGGCGAGGGCGAAATCACGTTCGTCGGACACACTTAGGTGTGCTGAAGTAATGCCCTGACGATGCATCCATTCGTTGATCTCATCGGCCAATTTAAACGCGGGCTTTCCCAGCGCATCATTGTGTACCGCGATCCCAGCGAAATGCAAAGGCGCACGCATTCCTAAACCAGTAGCTTTGGCAAAGGCCTCTTTCGCCGCCCAGCGTTTCGCTAACCAATTCGCGGGCGCGCTTGCCATGCCCAATTGCTCCATTTCGTCGTCACTCAAAATGCGTCGAGCAAAACGCTCGCCATGACGCAGTAAGACCGATTGGATACGAGCCACCGCAACGATGTCTGTGCCGATGCCGTAAATCATGGGGCGAGCTTTATGGGTCGCGGCGCAAGAACGGGACGGCTCGCGTCTAAGCGCTCCGAGAGTGCGTGCAAGTCGTGTAATACCTCCGCTGACTTCAAGTTTCGACGTTCAAGATGAAATTCGATGATGCGTCGAACAAAGTCACGCGATTCGCTCGCGATAGCGGGCGTTTCAAAGCGACCCTTCGACAGGGCAATGAGCACGCTGCCGCTGACGAGCATGCCTGCGCCCTGCTCGCTTGCACCGGCCATCGGATCGTAGCGATACAGCGTATCGGCTTGGATGGGTTTATCAGTACGGATATCGGTTTCAAGCTGCAAACCGTAACCCAACTCGGCGAGCAAACTGGTTTCAAACTCGCGAAGGATAGCGCTGTGCTCATCGCTGTTAGCGAGCGTCAGAAGCGTAGCCGCATAGGACTCGAAAAGCTCTGGATGAGGGTCTTCGCGTGGGACGAGTTTGATCAAAAGCTCGTTCATATACATGCCACACATCAGCGCTTTACCGGTCACCCAAGGCTGTCCGGGTAGCCACGTCGCCTGGGTCAAGGTCTTGACCTCACCGCGGCCGCTATAGATCACTTCAATCGGCTGCAATGAGAGCAGCGCTCCGCGCAAATTCGACGCGGGCCGCTTGGCACCTTTGGCCACCATTGCGATCCTGCCCTGCTCGGCAGTAAACACATCGACGATCAGGCTCGTTTCCTTATAGGGATACGAATGCAGCACAAAGGCACGCTGCGGGGTAGATTTTTTTTGCTGGACCGGCATGGTGGACTAACCGCGCGATCTCAGCAAACGCAGTAGCAGTGCTACGTCTGAATGAGCCGGAAATGCGCAACACAAACGCTCGTGCAAACCGCCGCAAAGCACTGACCGTCGAAACCGGAAACACGTTGCACAAACCTTTGCGTCATTCGTCATTGGTCATTCGTCCTAGCGGCGAAATCTACCGACCCGGCTTACGAAGCGCGATGGCCGCATCCTGAAACCCCGCTAAGTAATCCCCAAATCTCGCAAAACGGCCGCATTCTCCGACCACCCGCTTTTTACTTTCACGAAGAGCTCAAGGTAGACCGGACCACCGAACAGCTTTTGCATATCTAGCCGCGCCTCTGTGCCAATACGTTTAAGAAGCTCTCCGCCCGCGCCAATGAGCATCGGCTTTTGGGAATCTTTATCGACCAGGATCGCCGCGAAAATCCGGCGAAGATTACCCTCTTGCTCAAACTTATCAATCATCACCGCGGCGCGGTACGGAATCTCATCGCCGGTCAAACGGAAGATCTTCTCCCGGATGATTTCGGCAGCCATGTAGCGCTCGGGCTTGTCCGTCAAATCATCTGCCTCGTACATCGGCTCGGATTCGGGCAGGAGTTTTTCGATCTCCAGCATCAAGGTTTTGGTTTGTGTGCCTTTGGCGGCGGCTACCGGAACGATCGCTGCGAACGCTCGCTGCTGCGACAGCTCAGCAATAACGGGCATGAACGCCGCCTTGTCGGTCAGCAAATCCACCTTGTTGGGCACGGCGATCACCGGTGTCGACGCTGGAATCAATTCCAGCGCCGATTTGTCGGCAGCGGTTAGATGCGTTGCATCCCAAACCCACAGCACGACGTCGACCTCTTCAAGTGTGCGACGTACGCTGCTATTGAGGCGTTTGTTCATTTCACCGCCGTGCTTGGTCTGAAAACCCGGCGTGTCAACAAATACAAATTGCGCGGTATCGGTCGTTAAAATCCCGCGAATCGGTAGGCGCGTGGTCTGCGCTTTTCGGGAGGTAATCGATACTTTCTCACCGACTAAACGATTGAGAAGAGTCGACTTGCCAACGTTGGGTCGACCCACAACCGCGATCTGTCCGCAGCGCGTTTTTTTGCTCAAATCGCTCATGCGCCCAGCTTGTTTAGTACGGCCGTAGCCGCCATTTGTTCGGCCGCTCGGCGCGATGGTCCGCGCCCCGTTGCTTCCTGGTTTTCGTGAACGATTTTGCAGCGAACGGTAAACATCTGCGCGTGTGCTTCCCCATCGACGCGATCCACCGAATAAGTTGGCAGCGGTAGACGTTTTGATTGCATCAATTCCTGCAAGCGGGTTTTAGCGTCTTTTCCACCCTCTTGTGGGTTGACCTGCGCGATGCGCTGAACATAGAGCCGATTAATCGTGGTGCGCGCCGCTTCAAACCCGGAATCGAGCAAGATCGCGCCAAAGATGGCTTCAAGCGCGTCAGCGAGCATCGATGGTCGCTCACGTCCGCCACTTTTCTCTTCGCCCTCGCCAATGCGGATGTGGTGTGAAATGTCCAACCGTTGCGCGAGCGAATGCAGCGCGGGTTGGCTAACGAGGTTGGCGCGCATCCGCGAGAGCTGCCCCTCGGGAAGCTCGGGGAAACGCTCATAGAGTGCGAGGGCGACGACACAGTTGAGCACGCCGTCTCCGATGAACTCCAAGCGCTCATTGTGCGGTACGCCAAAGCTGCGATGCGTCAGCGCCTCGCGCAGAAGTCGTGGCTCGCGAAAGGTGTAGCCGAGGGCCGCTTCAAGACTCAAATGAGTTCACGCATCAGGTTACTTCGAACCCGCGGCCGAGGCTTCGAAATCGAACAACAAGCTCATGTTGCCCGCCACCGGGACGCGACGCGCATAGCTAACGGCCAAAACGATCTTGCCGTTCTCCTTGCGGATATCGAGCTCAGAGCCTTTAACCGGTAAGTCATCGATCTGAGCACGGCGATCAAACGCGTTGCGTATTACAGGAGACGATGCCTCAATCGAAAACTCGTTAGCGGTGGCAAGCAGCACCTTTTTGAGCGAAAAGAACTCTGTCCACGCTGGCACACAGCGAAACGAGGTGAACATCACGAAACCGACAACCGCCGCCAGTATGATGAAACCAAACAGCGAAAGACCGCGTTGCTTTGAAGCTGAATTTAGAGTGCGCATAGTGGATGGGTCAAGGTTTTCTCAGCGCTCATTGTATGCTGCGAAAAACGCGTTTGAAAGCAAAAGACGACACATCATCCCAGTTAAACCAGATGAAAAACGCTCGGCCACGCAAATGTGAGTCGGGCACGAAGCCCCAGTAGCGCCCGTCTAAGCTGTTGTCCCGGTTGTCGCCCATGGCCAGGTAGTGCCCAGCGGGCACCGTGCAAGTCAGCGCGTCGCCGTCGTTACTACAAAGCGCTACGCCCGATGTTGGCCGCGCTTGGGGGATGAGTGAAGGGTAGTTGGGAAACTGCGCAATCGAGAACTCGCGCCCATCAATCGACTCTTTGAATCGAAGTGCAGTCAGAAACTGCCCGAACTCGGCGTAGCTGTAGGTGCCATCGTCTACCTGCGAGACGGGCTTACCATTTATCGTGATCTTCTTATCTTTGTATGTCACTACGTCGCCACCAATGCCGATGATACGTTTGATGTAGTCCTTGTCGGGCTCGTGCGGCGCCTTAAACACGGCCACGTCACCGCGAGCGGGCGAACCCACATCAATGATCTTCTGGTCCAACACCGGCAAGCGAATACCGTAGGAGAGCTTGTTGACCAAGATAAAGTCACCCGTCACCAAGCCTGGCCGCATTGAGCTCGATGGGATGCGAAACGGCTCTGCCAAGAACGAGCGCAGCAAAAAAACGATCAACAGCACCCAAAAAATTGATGCTGGGACTTCGATGCCCCAATGTGCAATTTCTCCCGCCGCGCGGCGCTTGGCAAGGTAGAACTTGTCGACCGCCCAAGCAATGCCGCACACCGTCACCGCTAGCAGCAAAAGCAAAGGGAAATTGACCGACGCACCGGTGACAACGCCGCGCGCCGCGGCAACGACCATAATGGCCAAAAGTAAAGCTGGAATGTATTTCATAGCGTTTTCTATTCAGAGTGCGCAGTGTCAAGTTCGCGCGATGTCTGGATTGTTTGCGGAAGGCCGACACTGCGGTGACGATTGCGACCAATCGCCCCTACGTGGCGTGAATCACTTATCGTTGGTTTGCAGAATGGCCAAAAACGCCTCCTGCGGAATTTCTACCGAGCCCACGGCCTTCATTCGTTTCTTGCCCTCTTTTTGCTTATCGAGCAGCTTACGTTTACGGGAGATGTCGCCGCCGTAGCACTTGGCGGTTACGTCTTTTCGGAGCGCCTTGATGTTTTCCCGCGCCACGACGTTGACGCCAATGGCCGCTTGAATCGCCACGTCGTACATCTGACGGGGGATCAATTCCCGCATCTTCGAGGCGACTTGACGACCACGATACTGGCTCTGCGCGCGGTGCACCATGGACGAGAGCGCATCGACCTTGTCGCCGTTAATCAAAATGTCGAGCTTCACGACGTCGGCTGAACGGAATTCCTTGAACTCGTAATCGAGCGATGCGTAGCCGCGTGACACGCTTTTGAGTTTGTCAAAAAAGTCCATAACCACTTCGGCCATCGGCATGTCGTAGGTCAGCATCACTTGCCGCCCCATGTACTGCATGTTGACCTGGGTGCCGCGCTTTTCATTGCACAGCGTCATCACCGAGCCCACGTATTCTTGGGGCATCAAGATGGTGGCGGTAATGATCGGCTCACGAATGTCTTCAACGCGGGACAGATCTGGCAGCTTGGCTGGATTCTCCACGTTGATCACTTCGCCATTGCGCTGCACGACTTGATAAATCACGGTAGGCGCCGTGGTGATCAAATCCATGTCGTATTCGCGCTCGAGCCGCTCTTGCACGACGTCCATGTGCAATAAACCTAAGAAACCGCAGCGGAATCCAAAACCCAACGCCTGCGAAACTTCGGGCTCGTAGTGCAGCGACGCATCGTTGAGCTTCAATTTTTCCAAAGCATCGCGCAGCGCTTCGTACTGATTTGACTCGATGGGATACAGGCCCGCAAACACTTGTGGCTTGACTTCTTTGAAACCCGGCAGCGCTGCCGCTGCGGGCTTTTGCGCGTGTGTAACGGTGTCGCCCACCTTAGCGGAATCGAGCTCTTTAATGCCTGCAATCACGAAGCCCACCTGCCCGGCGGACAAGGATTCACGGGGCGTTGAGCGCGGTGCGAACACACCGATGTGCTCACATAGGTGGCTGCGGCCCGTCGCCATGAAGCTGATTTTTTCCTTGGGGCGCAGGGTGCCATCAAACACCCGCACCAACATGACAACGCCCACGTAGCTGTCGAACCAACTGTCGATGATCAGCGCTTTGAGCGGCGCATTCGGATCACCCTTCGGCGGCGGTACTTTGGCGATGATCGCCTCAAGGATGTCGTCAATCCCGATACCCGTTTTCGCCGAGCAGAGCACGGCGTCTGACGCGTCAACGCCAATGACCTCAGCGATTTCTTCTTTGACGCGCTCTGGCTCCGCGCTTGGCAAATCGATTTTATTGAGCACGGGCACGACTTCGACACCCAGCTCGGTTGCCGTGTAGCAGTTTGCGACCGTTTGCGCTTCAACGCCCTGTGACGCGTCAACGACCAAGAGCGCGCCTTCACAGGCTGAGAGCGAGCGAGAGACTTCGTAGGCAAAGTCGACGTGACCCGGTGTGTCGATCAGGTTGAGGTTGTAGACCTGACCATCACGAGCCTTGTAGCTCAGGGCGGCTGTTTGCGCCTTGATGGTGATGCCGCGCTCTTTTTCCAAATCCATGGAGTCGAGTACCTGCTCGCTCATTTCGCGATCAGACAACCCTCCGCAGCGATGAATGAACCGATCGGCAAGCGTCGATTTGCCGTGGTCAATGTGGGCGATGATTGAGAAGTTGCGGATGTGCTGCATGAGAAAAAGACAAAGGCCAACGCGCAGCCTGACGTCGCAAAGAAGCGCTTAGGTTGCCACGTTGGCCGATCACCCCAAATTCAATTGGGGCGCGAGAACAACATTAATCCTTGATTTTACAGCGTTTTGGGCTTACTCAGGCAGTTTCTCGGGCGCAAAAAACTCGTTGTACTCGGTGCCAGCACGGTTGGCGGGGCGCTTCACGCGAAACGCTAGGCTCGCGCCCTTATCCGCGTCCTTAATCACGTCAGCAAACTGCTTTGGAGCGGTCGCTGCGGTGCTCTGCCCACGACGCGTCACGGATACGATGACGTCGCCCTCAGCAAGCGACTGAGCACTGGCTTTATCCTCGACCGAGGCAATAACGACGCCGCCGGTTTTCAGCCCTGTTGCGGTGCGCTCTTTGTCGTTCAATGCCCTAAAGGTCAAGCCCAAGCGCGGCTCGGCGACGGTTTCTGGTTTGGCGGCAACTTTCGGCTGCGCACGCTCGGTGGCCGCGGCCACCGTCGGCTCGACCTTGAATTCGCCAAGTGTCACGTTGAGATCAAGCGCCTTTCCGTCACGCCAAACCTGCACTTTAGACACCACACCAGGTCGCACCGCCGTCACGTAGCGAGGCAGATCGCTCGATTCTTCGACCACGCGGTCGTTAAACTTCAGAATCACATCGCCCTCTTTGATCCCAGCCTTCGCCGCGGCGCTGTCGGCCGTAACACCCGATACCACCGCGCCCTGCGCCCGCGGCAAACCAAATGCGTCGGCCAAATCACGAGTTACGCGGCCGATCTGCACACCGAGCATGCCGCGTTTAACCGTTCCGCCAGCCTGCAACTGCCCAACCACGTCCATGGCCAGGTCTATTGGAATGGCAAACGATATGCCTTGGAAGCCGCCGCTGACGGTGGCGATCATTGAATTGATGGCGACCACTTCGCCTTTGCTGTTGAACAACGGCCCCCCGGAATTGCCAGGATTCACCGCCGCATCGTGCTGAATAAACGGCACTAAATCGCCCGTTTGGTCACCGCCACGGCTGGCGCGCGCTTTGGCGCTGACCACCCCAGTGGTCAGCGTTGTTTCGAAGCCTAGGGGCTGCCCAATCGCCGCAACCCATTCACCGATTTTCAACGCGTCGGGGCTGCCGATTTTGACCGCGGGCAAGCCTGTCGCTTCCACTTTGATGATGGCCACGTCGGTGCGTTTGTCACTGCCGATAATTTTTGCTTTGAGCTCGCGTTTGTCAGTAAACTTGACTAGCACTTCATCGGCATCTTCAACGACGTGCGCGTTGGTCACGATGAAACCGTCAGCAGAAATTACGAAACCCGAACCGCCGCCCTGACGCCGGAATTCTCTCGGCGCACGCCCTCCGCCGCCCCCGCCGAAGTAGCGGCGGAAAAACTCTTCCATTTCCTCACGATCCGGGGTCGCGCCGTCGCCGGGATTGGCACCGCCGACTCTCGGACGGTCACGCTTGACAGTCGTTGTGACACTAATCGAGACGACCGAGGGACTGTTTTTTTCGTACAGCGTAACGAAGTCAGGCAACTCCCGCGCAACGACGCCGCCAGAGGCTGGCAGAAACAGCGAGACGCCCACCGCAAGGGCCGTGGCAGTAAACAAGGATCGAATGGAGAGGGTCTTCATAGCTTTGCTTATTTTCGGGAAAACAACGGGGAATGGGTGTGCTCTTGGATCAGTAGCGCATAACCACTTTAGCGCTTGGTCAGCGAATTGGCAATGGCTTTGACCGCAGCGGGTCGGGCGTCGCCAAAGGCGGTGATCAGGTGCTCGCCAGATTGCCGGGCAAACACTTGATGTGCGCCCTGGACGGAAGCGCCGGTAAACGCGGCGTCTTTTGCGGCGCTGGGGGCTGCGTACACCGAAACCGAGGTCAAGCCATCCGAAAACACAAGCTGCGAAACCGGCTCGGTTCGGCCGGGAAGCGCGCGCATGAACGATTCGCTGACCTTCACAAAACCCGCCGGCACATTACGTCCAAACCAGCCCGTTTCAGCCTTGGTTGCTGCCAGCGGCAGCTTTCGTTCTTTGCGCCAATTGGCGATGGAGTTGGCAAGCGTTGGCTTCACTTGTTCGCGATCAATACGCCCGCCAATGCGAATATCGGTAAAGGTAATTTCCTCGATGGTGTTACCTTTTTCATCGATCACACGACCGCGCAACCACAAACCGGTTTTAAGCTCCGTCCAAAGCTTGTGCCAAAAACGAAATTCGTCCGTGGGCTCAAACATCCACACTTGAGCATCGTGTCCGGCAACTCGCTCGATTTCCAGTTTCTTCGCGGTGAAATGCTGCGACAAGGTGAGCATTTGTAGTGGCAGGAGCGACGGAAAACCTTGGCGACCGGTGCGTGGCTCGACCCACATTTTGCGAGCTTCTGGCAGGTAGCAGGTGAGCTCTTCGTTGATCCGAACGACTTCGAACGGCGGTCCATCGAGCGTCGTAATTCGCTCCATTTCCACGCCGTTTTCAAACAGATGAACAATTCGAGAGGTTTCGGCTGCACCCCGACGTTGATAAACAATCGTGCCGGTGTAGTTGAGCGTGGTGGCCGCTTGCGAGGCTTGCTGCAGTAGCTGAGTGCCGTTGACCGCAGCACTGGGAGCTAAGGCAGCGGCGCCAGAGCCCGGCGAAACCGGCGAATGCGCGAGCGCGGCCGATGCGCCCATGAAACTTGCGACCAACAGCGGAGCGGCTAAACGCGACGAAAACTCAGTCATGGATTGGGCAGCACATTCACTAAAACAAAATGGGGCAACGGTTTCTACTGGGTTTGTATCGCGACAGCGGGGCGCATGTATTGCCGCACCGACGACAAACTCGTCGCGTCAGCGCTTTCTTGATGGGCTTGCAGCAAGGCGTTGAAATCCGCGCTCCGTGCTTGTGCCACGCCAGCGTTCACGGCTGGCGCAACGGCGAGCTGCGCCCCACGCATTTGATCTTGATACACAACCGTGCCAACAAAGCCGACCGCGGCAACTGCCGCAGCTGTTGCCCAAGCGCGACCACCGCGGCCCATTTGACGCATCGCACCGAAGAGCGCGTTGTCTTTGAGCGCTGCACGCTCGCGAGCAACCCGCGCAACGGGCGCCATGATTGTCGGTTCGGCGGCAATGGCGGCGCGAATGCGCTCAGCACAACCCGATGCGGTGGGCTCGATGCCACGAATACAGTCGCCCACAAAATGCATTTCGGCCCAGCAATAGCGGTTGTCCTCTTTGCTGAGGGTGGCCATCGCCAAATCGATTTCGTGGGGTGCGATATCACCGTCCATCCAGCGCGAAATTTGTTCGCGGGTGGCTGGCGGCAGCTGACCTGCACCGTTTATGACATTGACATTTGCCATAGCTCTCCCTATCCCGGTTATCACCAACGTTTGTCTTCATTCGTTCCCAGAAGCGGCCGCAACTGTGTTGCGATCGCCTCGCGCGCCCGGAAAATCCGGCTACGCACTGTACCGATTGGGCAATCCATTGCCTCTGCGATTTCTTCGTAACTTAGGCCTTCGATTTCGCGAAGCGTGACCGCTGTGCGTAAATCCTCAGGCAAGGCTTCCATCGCCCGGTTCACTGTTTCAGCGATTTGTTTGCTCGCATATTCAGCATCAGGCGTTGAAGCGTCTTGTAGACCGACGTTGTGCTCAAAAGATTCCCCGCCGTCGTCATCATCTTTTTCGAGCGAGCTAAACGGCACGATTCTTCGGCCGGGACTCGATAGATAGTTTTTCGCGCAATTGATCGCGATTCGGTAAATCCAGGTGTAGAACGCAGCATCGCCGCGAAATGTTGGCAGCGCGCGGTAAGCCTTGATAAAGGCTTCCTGCGTGACATCATCGATTTCGCCGGAATCACGAACGAAGCGCGCAACAAGGCGCTGCACCTTTCGCTGGTACTTCAAAACAAGCAAATCGAAGGCGCGCTTATCGCCCGCCTGAGCCCGTTCAACCAATTCCTGATCGACCACTCGGTCGCTCATCGGCAAATGCCCCTCTATTTTTTAGTCTTGCCCACTTCGAAGCGTTTGCAAAATCCCCGTTGTTGCAGTGAACCAAGCCCCGTTGGGTCACGCGTTACGTCGGGATCAGCCCAATTGACCAGCGCGCTGCTCAAAAAGTTCAGTGCGCCTGCAATCGAACGTTGGGCTCGTATCGCCCCACTTCAACCCCACGGATCGATTTGATGGGTACATTGATCCACGTCTCGAGCGCGTCAGCCGCTTGCGAATCAAGCATTCCCAGCTGTTTCAGCACATCGCAATACGCCACCATCAGCGCTTTTTGATTGCCGTCAGAGACCTTGGCCGCGATGCCAATGCCTTTAGACAAGCTCGCCAAAGTCTGTACGCCGTCAGCCCCGACCTTAGCAATCCAATCGCCGCGGCCCGCGCGCGCCAATGCCAAATCGTTTCGCCCCTCGCCCGACACCATTTCCGGATGCATTGACATGGCTTTAAACAATCGCGCGCCTGCGTCACCAAAGCGCGGGTCGGGCGTGCTTCGCGTCGTCCAAGCAAAGGCCTTGGCCAACCCAGTCAGTGAAACCGCGTAATTCGGCGCGCTACAACCGTCCGTTCCCCATGGCATCGCACTCGCATCCGCCACGCCGCACGCGTACGCCACGGCATCACGAATCGCCAACTGCACGGCGTGATCCGAATTCAAGTAGTTGGCGTTGTCCGCCGCCAAAAGCTTGGCAAACAGCAGCATGCCCGAATGCTTTCCAGAGCAGTTATGAAAGTACGAATTCCAGCGCTTGCCCTCCTCCGGGCGCTTGTCGTTGGCTTGAAACCAATACGGCGCGTGGCTGCCGCATTGCAGCGCCGCATCGGTGAGTCCAATGCGCGCAAGCATCGCCTTGGCGGCGTCGGCGTGCATCGCCTCGCCGTTGTGGCTTGAGCACAAAAGCGCGGTTTCAGCGAGCGTTAAACCGAACTCGGCAAATTTCGGATGTGCCACGAAAGGCAAGGCCTGAAAAGGCTTCAGCGCGGAGCGGGTGAAGATCGGCGAGCTCACATCGCCGGCTGACGCCAGCAGTTTGCCATCGCGGTCCACCACCGCCACCGAGCCATAAAAGACGTTTTCAACAAATCCGCCGCGAGTGGTGTGGGCGATGGGAACGTGGTTGGGAAGTGTCACAGAAGGCAAAAGGGAACTTGAAGTCATAACGCATTCTTTCATGACCCGAGGGCCGGTTCATGGGGTGCCGGCTGCCACCCTTACAACTTTCGTACAACGAATGTCTTTCCCGGCAGTTTATTTGCGTAAATTCTGCGGATTCATGCCCACCCATCAACCGCCTAATTTAGGAGATTCGCGTCAAACAGGTAGCTAAAAGGCGTGCATCCGGTGGGTTCAGTCACTGGAATACAACTTTATCGACTAACGCCTTACAAAATATGGGTTTCAATGCCATTTTTTCATTTCTAGTTAAATAATAAAAATGACTCCGAAACAATATTTAACAATGCATTTGAGAAAAAAGCTAATATTCATCGACGCAATCCTTGCTCTTCGGCCCTGTCGAACGGCGGAGTTTGGTGTGACGCGCGCTCCCGAGCCGACATTTGCAGTTGTGGTCATGCCAATCAGCCGCCGTCATTCGTAGATCCATTCCCCCTTCTTTCGCAGACCTCAACCATGACCACCGCGTCGCCAACGAATCGTTCGCCACAGTTGCCTCTCTCGCGCGTCGATTTCGCCAAGCTTTTGTGGTGCGCGCCTTTTGTGGTGATGCTTAGCTTGCTGGTGATCGAGGCCGCACTCTCAGCGGCGACGACCTACTTCGTTATTCAAACGAGTCGTGATGTGGCCAACGACGAATTCAAGCTCGCCGATCTGGGCTGGATTTTGGCGGTGCAGGCGAGCGCTTATGTGGTGGGCGCGATCAGTTGGGTGTTTGCCGAGCAAGCGGGATTTGGTGCGTTTGGCCGCTACATGCATCGCTTCGCCAAACACAACAAATCGCGCACCCTGCTCTTTGGCGCCAAAGACGCCCGCGAAGCCGTTGAACCGTTTCTCACCAACGAGGGATTTCACATCTTTTTCGAGCTGATGTATGAGCTGGAAGCGGATTTGAAATTGGTATTGCTGTTGATTTTCAACGCCATCGTGTTGGGCATGGAAATCGATTCGCAATTGCCCATCGCCTACGCGCTCATTTTTGTGATTTGTATCGGCATGCAGGTGAGTTTGCGAAAGCGGGTGACGGCGGCATATTTGGGCAATCAGCAGCGCACCAACGCGCTCACCGCTCACACCTACACGGCGTGGGACAACATTTTCAGCGGCAATCGATACAACTACGGCGTGTGGAATCGCGAATTCAAAACGCGGCTTCGCGCAGCGCTGAAAGCACAGATTCGCGCCATCGTCACCCGCGAAGGTCTAAGCAGCGCCAGCGGCGTGATTAGCCTAGTGATTATTTTTGGCGCGATCGTATTGGTGGCTGCACAAAACCGTGGCGACACGGCCGTGTTGATTGCGTTGGCGGCTACGCTACCGCGGCAAATTGACCTAGCGCACAGTGTGCTCGGTTTGGCCGAAGGCTGGAATGATTTGCTGGCCATTTGGACGCGAATCGGCGGCGCGGTGGAACATTTTTCGCCAGATGCTGACGCTGATTTCAATCGGCGGATTCGCTTTAAATCGCTCCGCTTGACGAGTGCCGCGCCCAACGAAGCGGTCAGCGATCCGCCCGCGTCCATCCCGTTGCCAGCGCCAAACTTGGACAGCGTGCTGCACACTTTGCACGCCATGCAACACGGCCGCATCAACGTCCGCGGCGGCAACGGCTCGGGCAAATCGTCTTTGCTCGCAGCACTCAAAGCCTCGCTCGGCGCGTCGGCATACTTTTGGCCCACCACCGACAAGCTCGCCTTTAAGTTTCCGAGAGCCATCGAAGCCAAGCAAGCGCCGCATCCCAACGACGCCGAAGAAGCCACGGACGACGACAGTATCGACGAATCCCCACCTATCAAAAAATTCGGCTTTTCCGCAGGCGAATGGCAAATCCGAACCCTCAAAGAAATCGTCGAACGAACGCAGGCTCGCTACTACTTTTTGGACGAATGGGACGCCAATCTAGACGCCACCAACAAAGCGCTCGCCGAATCGCTGATCGCCCAATTGTCAGCACGGGCGGTGGTTGTAGAGATTTCGCATCGCGATGCAGGACGCGGGAGCGGCTAATTGCAATGCACTACTGCGGCGCGCTAAATCATTAGCCATAGCTATGTGTGTCCTATAAAGTGAGCTTTTCGGTTAATAAAACTGCTTTTTTGACTTGGTATTAAAAGTCGCCGAAAAGCCTTTTTGCAATTGACATATAGACGAAAAGTTGCTGCCCGTTCCACGGAAACGTGCCGCTGTGAGGTGCCGGTGCGTCATTCCGAGTTTCTCCAGCACGCGGCAGACGAATTTTCGTTGCGATCCGCGGTCTGGTTGGCCGGAAGGCGCGACGCAGGGCACCACCTGCAGTTGCGCCACTTTCCCACCGAAACCGGTAGTTCGCGAAACAGATTGCGGCGTGTATGCTTTTGGTTTGAGCTTTAGCGCCCCTGCCGAAGAGCAGTGCGCTTTGAATGTCGGGGGGATGTATGTGTGTTTCGCAGAGTAACGACCAGCGCGTTGACGTGACGGGACGCTTGGGTTTAAAGGCAACGATCATCGCGGCGCTGCTGCTGCCCTCCATAGCGATGGCTCAACCCCGTTTGGTCAACCCCGTGCTGCCCGACGCGGTGTACGGCCAGCCTTATCAGACATCGCTCACGATTTCGAGCTCGCCGCCGCCTACAAGTATTTCTTCGGCGTCCATTCCGCTCGGTTTAACGCTCACCCACTTTGGTGGAAGCGAGCTGCGGATTGCGGGTGTGCCTGCACGTGCAGGCTCGTTCGATGTTGGGTTCACCGCGACCAATGCGGGTGGAACGACTAACCCGACGGCAGCACTCACCATCCGCAGGTACTCCCAAGCCGTGAGCTCTATCTCGGTGGGCAAAGAGCACACCTGCGCGGTTGTAGCGAACCGGATTCAATGCTGGGGAAGCGGCGGGTTTGGACAGATCGGTCAGGGCTTTTCGAACAGCTACGCCCCAGCGCTCGTGACCACGCCAAATCATGCAAATCAGGTATCCGCGGGCGCGTTTCATACCTGTGCCGTAATCGATGGGGGCGTATTTTGCTGGGGACGCAACGAAACATCACAAATTGGCAACAATAGCAATACCAATCTCGCCACTGCAGTGCCGATTATTGCCGTTGGTAGCGGTGCAACCGCGCTCTCTGCGGGCCGCGGACACACGTGTGCGGTCGTGGCGGGTGGGCTCAAGTGCTGGGGAGACAACGCACAAGGACAACTGGGCGTCCAAAGCGGAGCAACCACCTTCGCCACCCCGCAGCAGGTGTTGGGGGCCGGCAGCGGCGTAACGGCCGTGGCCGCCGGCTTGGCGCACACCTGCGCTGTGGTCGGTGGCGGCGTCAAATGTTGGGGTAGCGGTACTCAGGGGCAACTAGGCACCGGAAACGTTAGTCAATGGAACGCGCCGCAACAGACCATTGCGGCCAACAGTGGCGCGACCGACATCGCAGTCGGCGCCACCCATAGCTGCGCAGTTGTCAGCGGCGGAGTGCAGTGTTGGGGGAGCAATGTCAGCGGAGAATTGGGTTTGGGGACCGTCTCGCCCAGTCTCACGCCGGCAAACGTCATCGCAGCCTCAAGCGGTGTCGAGGCGATCGCTGCCGGTGACAGCCACACCTGCGCCGTCGTGAGCGGCGGCCTCAAGTGCTGGGGGCTCAATACCAAGGGGCAACTAGGCACTTACGAAACGACCCAACGTCTTCTCCCGTGGTCTGTATTGCCCGCTGGTAGCGGCGTGTCACGCGTCGGCGCAGGCGGCGAAACCACTTGTATCGTCATTAATGGCAGCGCTCAATGCGTTGGGGACGATACTTCGGGCCAACTTGGAAATTCCCGCCCGTCGGATAGCCGTCGGCCGCTGCCGATGCTCTCTCCCGTGTTGGGCTCGACGGCCATCGCCAGCGGCGGCAGCCACACCTGTGCGGTCGCCAGCGGCGGCGTCAGGTGCTGGGGCAGAAATCACCGAGGACAGCTCGGCAACGGCCAACAAATCGATCAGCTGAGCCCCACGCAAGCCATCCCGCCCAACAGCGGGGCCAGCGGCATCTCTAGTTACCTGCACCATACCTGCGCGGTACTCGACGGGGGAGTGGCTTGTTGGGGCGCCAACGAACACGGCCAACTCGGCAACGGCACGATTAGCGACAGCGCTTCGCCGGTTAGCGCAATACCCGCTGGCGGAGGCGCAACGGATGTCTCAGCGGGCGCAGAACACACCTGTGCAGTGGTCAGCGGCGGGGTGAAATGCTGGGGACGCAACACGCTGGGGCGGCTGGGCAATGGTCTTTTGCTCGACGATAGCGCGGCGCGCAGCACGCTGCCCGTCACGACCATCGCCGCTGGCAGTGGCGCAACGGCGGTGTCGGTTGGCGTCAGTCACACTTGCGCCGTCGTAAGCGGTGGCGTGAAGTGTTGGGGCTATAACGAATTTGGGGAAATCGGCTACCCAGCGGGGGGCACCTTCGCCTTGCCCTATGACGCGATTGCCGCCGGCAGCGGCGTAACCTCAGTTGCTGCAGGATCGGCCTTTACCTGTGTCGTTCGATCAGGCGGAGTGCAGTGTTGGGGCAAGCACGATTTCGGACGGCTTGGCAACAACAACGTCGCCTCGACCCACGTGCCACAACAAGTCGTGGCCGTAAACGGCGGTGCCACGGCGGTGGAAGTCGGCCCCGCAACGGCCTGTGCAATCGTGAATTCGGGGCTGCAGTGCTGGGGCTTGAACGGCAACGGGCAGCTCGGAAACGGCACCGTAACAAACAGCCTCACGCCGGTCCAAACGATTGCTCCCGGCGCGCAAGTGGCCGCCGTCTCCGTCGGATACGGCGTGACCTGTGCCGTCGTCGATGGCGCGATACATTGCCTGGGCAACAACGACACGGGGCAGCTGGGCAACGCGGTCTCGCTGCCGCTGCGGCCCGTCTTTTCAAACATCCCTTATGTGCCCGGCGCGCTCAGCGTAGCCATCAATGGTGCCGGCTTGGGCTCGATCAGCTCTGCGCCAGCGGGGATCAACTGCCCGACTGCCTGCTCCTACGTCGCGGAGATCGGATCCACCATTCGGTTAAGCGCCACTCCCGCTCCGGGCGCGGTGTTTATGGGATGGACGGGCGACTGCGCGGGCGACGGCGTGTGTGTTGTCTCGGTAGGCGCCGCAAGCTCGGCCACTGCAACCTTTGTTGCTGCAAACAAACTTCCTGTGCTAATCAACCCTGTGCTCCCCAACGCGGTCTATGGACAACACTATTCGGCGTCGCTCATGGTCGGGGGCGATCCACGCCCCACCACCGTCGAAATCAGCGGATTGCCGCGCGGCCTTACTGCCGTTCACAACGGCAGCGGAAGCGTGGAAATCTCTGGCACTCCACTGGCCACTGGCGCGATCAGTCTGTCAGTTTCGGCCACCAATCTACACGGCACAAGCACTGCCGCCAGCACTTTCAACATCGTTCGATACTCGCAATCGGTTAGCCAGCTTGCGTCGGGGGACGATCATTCCTGTGCCTTGTTGGCTGGCGGTGTGCAATGCTGGGGTGACAACAGCCGCGGGCAACTTGGGGTCGGCGACCTCGCGGACCGAAACTTCCCGGCGGAAGCGTTGGCGGCGGGCAGTGGAGCAACGGCCATCGCGGCTGGTTCCTATCAAACCTGCGCAGTCGTCAACGGCGGCGTAAAGTGTTGGGGGTTGTTCGACAACAACTACTCGTCGCTTTTCGGTACTCAGTACTTTTCAAACGTTCCTGTGCAACGGATTGCGGCGGCCAGCGGCGCTACGGCTGTGGCGGTCGGCTACTGGCAATCCTGTGCCATCGTGAGCGGCGGCGTGCAATGCTGGGGCTACAATTTCGACGGGCAATTGGGTAACGGCACGACCGTTTCAGTAGGAAGCGCGCCGTTCGCCCAGACCATTCGAGCCGGGAGTGGCGTAACGGCGCTGGCGGTGGGCGATGGCCACGGCTGCGCGGTCATCACAGGTGGTTTGCGCTGCTGGGGACAAAATAGTGTCGGTCAGCACGGAAACGGCACGACCGCGCGAAGCTTAATGCCAATCACAATCTTTCCGCCCAACAGTGGCGTGAGCGCCGTGTCGGCGGGTCGCTATCACACCTGCGCGGTTGTCAACGGCGCGCCATGGTGTTGGGGCTACAACAACGAAGGACAACTGGGCGTTGGCACAACGCTCAATAGCCCGACGCCGGTTCAGCCTGTGGGCACCAGTTCAGGGCTTGGCGGCGGACCCAATGCGCTCTCGCTCGGCGCATCGCATACCTGCGCGGTACTGAACAACGGGCTCAAATGCTGGGGCGCAAACGCAAACCATCAGTTGGGCAATGAATCAGCCGCCGCGCGCACGGTCTTACCGGTCGACGCGCTTGCTGCTGGCACGGGTGTCACCGCGGTTGCCTCCGGCGGTAGACACACCTGCGCTGTCGTCAATGGCGGTGCACGCTGTTGGGGCGAACTCGCACTTGGAAATACCTACTCGACGCGCACGGGAACGCCAACGCAAACGATGCCCTCGTCAAGCGCGGTGAACGCCGTCGCGGCGGGTAGTCGACATAGCTGTGCGATTGTTGATGGCGGGGTTCGATGCTGGGGAGAAAACGGCTTACTTCAGCTTGGCGGTGCATCGAACTCGCCGGGCGAGCGCTTTACGCAAGCCATCCCCAGCGGTAGCGGCGCGCAGATTCTCGCCTCTCGCGGTGCCCATACCTGCGTCATCATCGACGGCGGGCTTCGATGCTGGGGTTCCAATTACGCGGGGCAGCTGGGCAACGGAAGCACAACTAACAGCTCCACCCCCGTGCAAACGTTTCCCCCGGGCAGCGGGATAAGCGCTGTTGCGGTGAGCGGCGAACACGGTTGCGCAATCAATAATGGTGGCCTCGCGTGTTGGGGTAGCAATCAGTACGGCAAACTAGGAGACGGCACCACGGTCGCGAGCCTGCTGCCGCTCCAAATCATACCCAGCGGCAGCGGCGTCAGCGCCGTCGCGCTCAGCGATCAACACACCTGTTTCGTGATCAACGGCGGCGTGCGATGCGCGGGTATGAATTTTCATGGTGAGCTGGGCGACGGTTCCACGGTGTCCAGATCGACGCCCGTTGCGGTCATAGGCTTGGAAAGCGGTGTAACAGCGATCGCGGCGGGCGGCTACTACACCTGCGCGATTGCCAGCGCCGAGATGTACTGCTGGGGATGGGCCCTGGGAGAGTCTTCCAACACTCCTAATCCACTGCCGGCGCGCGTCAACGGTGCCGCCAACGGCGTGACACAAATGGCGGGCGGCTCTGACCACGTTTGCGTCGTGGCAGCAGGCGGGTTGCGTTGCTGGGGTTTTAACTCGTACGGAGCGCTAGGCGTCGGTGCACAAATTATCAGCAGCACCAATCCGATCAACGCGATCGCTGCAGGTGCCGGCGTTACTGCGGTTGCGGCTGGCAACCAATACACATGCGCGGTAATCAGCGGCGGGCTCCATTGCTGGGGCGGTAACGACTATGGGCAATTCGATGATCGCGTGAACAAGCCCAATCCAAAACTGTTCGCGGCAATCCCGTTTGTGGGTCATGCCGTGACCGTTACGCGTGCCGGCACGGGTGGCGGTATCGTGTTTTCACAACCTGCTGGGATTGACTGTGCTCCGGGCTGTGCTCAGCAATTTGATGTGGGCTCCAGCGTAACCCTCAGCGCAGTTACTCCGCCCGGTTCCGTATTTAACGGCTGGAGCGGACCATGCAGCGGCTCCGGCGCGTGCATGCTGACAGTCAATAACGCAATAAACGTGACGGCGACGTTCACGTTAACTCATGCGCCGATCGCAACGAACGTATCACCGCCGAGCGGGGGCGGTCTGACTTGCACGCCCAACCCAGTCCCCGTTGGCGGCGCTGCAACATGCACCGCGGTGCCAAACGCGGGCTTCGCACTGTCCTCGATCAGCGGGGCATGCAACAGCACCGGACTCAACGCGACGTGCGTTATCGCAAACGTGACCAGCGCGCAAAGTGTGACTGCGAATTTCATCGCTGCACCCTCGCTCACTATCAGCGGTCACGGCGCAAGCGTTGCGGGGGCTAGTGTGTCGCTCACGGCAACACTCGCCGGAGCCAACACACCGAGCGGCACAGTGTCCCTTCGCGCCGATGGCGTGGCTATCAACGGCTGCGACGCTTTGCCGGTCGTAGGCCTTTCAGCGACATGCAGCACGACCTCGCTGTCCGCAGGTAGCAAACTGTTGACCGCGGTGTTTTCGGGCGATGCCCGAAACGCATCTGCTGCGTCGCCGGCTGTGGCTCATGTGGTGACTCTCGCCGCGCAGAGCATTGCGTTTGCACCCCAAACACCCAACTTTCAACCACTAGACATCGGCTCGACCTTCTCGATCAATCCGCTCGCCGTGGCGGGCGGCTCGAGCGCACCGGTGATTTACACGGTTGCGCCAAGCAGCGTCTGCTCAATCAGTGGCATTGTCGTTACGATGCTTGCACTCGGTAACTGCGACATCACCGCCAATCAAAACGGCGATGTGTCGCACTCGAATGCAAATCCGAGCACGCAAACTGTGGCCATATTAGCCACCCTCGATGTTGACCGTAGCACTAGCCAATCGCGCTACAGCGCCCTGACCGACGGGCTGTTGATCACTCGCTACCTAAAGGGTTTCGAAGGTCCCGCCCTTATCGGTGGTGCGCTAGGCGCGACCGCTCAGCGTGGCAGCGCAAGCGCCATAAAAGCGTACTTAGACGCGATACGAACTCGGCTCGACGTGGACGGCGACGGCAGCTACGATGCTGGTATCGACGGCATCTTGATCGTCCGTTACTTACTGGGACTTCGCGAAGCAGCGCTCGTAGCTGGAGTTTTTCCGCCGGGCACCGCGCAACGGCTGCGGACGTCAGCGCAAGATGTCGAGCAGTACCTTCGGGCTCTTGTGCCGTAGGGGCGTTTTCGGAACGCGTTGCGGCACAGGCCGCGAAAGGCGCTCGCGCAGCAGCGGTGCCTGGCACGCTCACCCCCAACTGACGAGCGCCGCCGCGCCGAATTTAAAAGACCTCGGCACAACTGCCGTTTTCGTCGTTCCTGCGAGCGCGGAATGATGGAATCCATCATGGGCCAACAGGATATCTCCACGTCGCTGACTTCGCTCAACGTGCCCAGGATTCCCGCCTCCGCGAGGATGGAAACCGCCAAAATCATCCAGATAGCCCTCGCTGTATATGGCATTGACAAAAAAAGTTGGCAGTTGAATCGCTTGACGCTTGTTTAGACGACGCGCCGTGCTGGCCCGATTCAGCACACCCCCCGATATGCGGCCCATCGGGCCCAAACAGCCGCGAAGCCTAATTATTGCGCCACCTTCTGCCCGATCTCAAAGTTCGCTAACTGCTCCAGTGCGCGCACCATCGCCGAATGGTCCCACGCTTTTCCGCCACGGGCAGCGCAAGCGTTGAAGAGCTCTTGCGCAGCCGCCGTATTGGGCAAGCTCACGCCGAGCTGACGAGCGCTCGACAGCGCGAGATTCAAATCCTTTTGATGCAGTTCAATCCGAAAACCTGGTTCAAACGTTCGCTTAATCATGCGCTCGCCGTGAACTTCCAAAATTTTTGAGGACGCGAAACCGCCCAGCAACGCTTGCCGAACCCGAGCCGGATCAGCGCCCGCCTTCGATGCAAACAGCAGCGCCTCGGCGACGGCTTCGATGTTGAGCGCAACGATGATCTGATTGGCCACTTTGGCCGTCTGCCCGTCGCCGTTGCCGCCCACCAGCGTGATGTTTTTGCCCATCAGTTCAAAGAGCGGTTTTACCTTGGCGAACACGGCCTCGGTGCCGCCAACCATGATCGACAGCGTCGCGTTTTTCGCCCCGACTTCACCGCCCGAGACAGGCGCATCCAAATAGTCACAGCCCAGCGCGTCGATCTTTGCGGCAAACACCTTCGTTTCGATGGGCGAAATCGAGCTCATGTCAACGACCGTCTTGCCCGCAGTCAGCCCGGCCGCTAAACCGAATTCACTAAACAGAACATCGGCGACGTGCGGCGTGTCGGGCACCATGATGAAAATGATGTCCGCCTTTTCGGCAACTTCTCGGCCACTCACACAAGCGCAAGCTCCCGCCTGCAGCACCGCATCGGGAACGACGGGTTGTGAGTAAACAAAGAGTTCGTGACCCGCGCTGAGCAAGTGCTTGGCCATCGGTGAGCCCATGATGCCCAGCCCGACGAAGCCCAGTTTCATTGATGTCGACGCCATCGAAATGTGTTCCTTCAGTAAATAGAAAATTGATGATTTTTGTTAGCGGCGATGGACTTAGCCAAGGCGTTTACGCCAGTCCAGCCCAGCGGCCGTGCTCGTCGTTGGCTTGTATTCGCAGCCCACCCAGCCGCGGTATCCGATTCGGTCAAGATGCCCCAGCAGCCATGCGAAATTGATCTCGCCTGTGCCGGGCTCATTGCGGCCCGGATTGTCTGCGAGCTGAATGTGGCCGATGCGTGCCAGATGTTTGGAGAGCGTGACGCTGAGCTCGCCCTCCATTCGCTGCGCGTGATAGATGTCGTACTGAACGTAGGCGTTGTCCGCGCCGACCTCATCGAGAAGTTCAAGCGATTGCTGCGTTCGATTTAAGTGAAAGCCCGGAATGTCGAACGTGTTGATCGGCTCAACTAAGAGCTTCAATCCCTCTGCACGAAGCGCTGCGGCGGCGTATCGAAGATTGTTGACCAAGCACTCGTGCACCTGCGCTGCTTGAACATCGAGCGGCGTTTTGCCGACCAAGCAATTGAGCTGGGCCACACCCAATGCTTTGGCGTAAACGATCGCCGCCGCAACGCCATCGCGAAACTCTTGGATTCGGTCTGGCGAACACGCAATGCCGCGCTCACCCGCCGCCCAATTCCCAGCCGGTAAGTTGTGAAGCACCAGTTGAAGATTGTGGGTGCGGAGCCGCTGGGCAATGTCCGCCACCGCAAAGTCGTACGGAAACAGAAACTCGACCGCCTTGAAATCAGCTTCAGCCGCAGCGGCAAAGCGATCCAAAAAAGGTAGCTCTGTAAAGAGCATTGTCAAATTGGCAGCGTACTTCGGCATGGTTATCCATTGGCGAAAATCAGCGGCAGCTGGCCGCAACAGATACTGAAAGACGAGCGTTAATCGGGCTTGAGTCCCTGCTCTTTAACCGCACGAAGATAGATCTCTAATTCGTCTCTGACCTGTTTTTGATACTCGGCAGCTGAGCCACCCACCACAATCGCGCCCATCGATTCGATGCGCTCTTTAACGCTTGGGTCGGCCAGTGCGGCTTTGATCGCAGCGTTGAGTTTTTCCACAATCTCAGGGGGCGTACCTTTGGGCGCAGACACCCCCAAAAACGACATGCGATTGACCGCAGGTAGTCCCACCTCGGTGAGCGTTGGTACGTTGGGCAATTGCGACAGCCGTCTCGGCGCAGCGACCACGATCGGGATCAAGCGCTTCTCGGTAATAAAGGGCAAGGCTGTCGGTAAATTGTCGATCACAATGGGCACCTGTCCGCCCACCGCATCGTTCAACGCCGGGCCCGAACCGCGATACGCAATGTGCGTCATTTGCACCTTGATCGCGTTTTTGTAGAGCTCGCCGAGCAGATGCCCCACGCTGCCATTGCCCGCCGACGCAAAGCTGTGTGCCTTGGGCTCTTTGATCAGCAACTCGGCAAAGCTTTTGTAGTCCTTGCCAGCAAACGTTGGATGCACCGCGATCACGTTGGGCGTGGCAGCCACGTTGATGATGTGCGCGAAATCGGTGTTGGGATCGTAGGGCGTGCTCGGATTGATCGCTGGATTGGTGGCCATGGTCGACACCGATGACATCAGCAGCGTGTAGCCATCGGGGCGCGCCTTGGCGACCTCGGACGCGCCAATCGCGCCGCCGACACCGGCTTTGTTTTCAACGATGACTGTTTGACCCAGCGTTGCATTCATCTTGGTCGAAATCACGCGCGCCAACAAATCGGTAGTGCCGCCCGGCGCGAACGGAACGACTAAGCGCACGGGTTGCTTCGTGGGGTAATTTTGCGCCGTCGCGAAGCCAAACAACCCAGCGGCGACCAAGATTGTGACCAGGGTAGCCCAGCCTGCTCGTGTGGAATTCATCGATCATCTCCTGTCATTTTTTGTATTGATGGGCGTCGGATACATCGACTCGAACTAGCGAGCCAACACGTATGACGATCAGCCGACATGTTGGCTCACGATTAGCCGGATTGGTAGCTTGCGCCGGGGAATTAGCTTTATTCCCGAATGGAATACACCTTCGGTTGGCAAGTTCTGGTCTACTACCGCCATGACCAGTTTTCAAGCGATGAAGCTCTTCGTCCGCGTGGTGGACTTGGGCTCTTTCAGTAAAGCCGCGGCCGATCTTGGCATCGGACAGCCGTCTGCGACCAAGTTAATCTCGCAGCTTGAAACGCAACTGGGCTCGCGCTTGTTGTATCGAAGCACTCACGGTGTGTCCCCAACCGAGCTCGGCGCGGTGTACTACGAAAAGTGCAAGCTGATTTCGCATCATGTCGAAGAAGCTGAAACGTTGGCAGCGCTCATGCAATCGCAGATCCAAGGCGGTTTGCGCATCAGCACGACGATGGATTTTGGCCGCCGTGTGCTCGCGCCGCTGGCAACGCGATTTCTCCAGCTCAACCCAAAGGTTCAAATCGAGCTGCTGTTTGACGATCATCTGGTGGACATGGTCGAACAAGGCATTGATTTGGCAATCCGCATGGGCCGACTCGCCGATTCGTCCTTGGGGGCCAAATACCTTGCGCAGAATCCTTGGTCGGTCGTTGCTTCACCGGAGTACTTGGCGCGTCGGGGGCATCCCGCGGAACCCAAGGCACTGTTGGAGCACGACGCGCTCGTGATCAGCACGATACAAAAAGACGCACGCTGGCACTTTTTTGACCCACACGGCGAGGAATCTGTCTTTCACGTCAAAGGCCCGCTTCGCTCCAACAATAAGTCAGCGCTGATGGAGGCTGCCTGTGCCGGTCTGGGAATCGCCGCGCTTCCCACCTACGTCGTTCACCACGCCGTGCAAGACGGTGCCCTGGTGAAACTGTTTGACAACTGGGCGCTGCCCACGCAACAAATTCACGCGGTTTACCCATCGCCGCGCATGGTGCCCGCCAAGGTCACGAGCTTCGTGCAATGGCTTCATGAGCAACTGGCCGGAGATTGGTGGACCAACCGATACTGAGCTCGACCCGCCCCGCGGCAAGCCATTCATTGATCGCTGGGTTGTTCATCCGAAAAGCTGCGATGGCGACGTCGCTGTGAAACGCGGCGTTTCCTCGGTCGAGTCGTCTGCACCACGAGCGTGTGGCACGACCATTGCTCGCGTAAGTTATGTTTGTGCAATTGCGCAGACACCGAAAAATCTACGACTAGGAGTCCGTTATGCCCACCCGCCGTTTCGCTTTGACCTTGATCGCCGCGCTCTGCGCCGCGCTGCTCTCCGTTCCCACGATGGCGCAGCCGAAATACCCCGATCAAACGATCAAACTGATCGTTGCACTGCCCGCTGGCGGCAGCGTTGACATGATCGCCCGAACGCTCGGGCAGCGCTTGAGCACCCAGTTGGGACAGGCGGTGATCGTTGAAAACCGCGCTGGTGCATCGGGCCAAATCGGCATGCCCGCGGTGGCCAAGTCTGCGCCGGACGGTCACACCTTGACCGTCTCGCCCGCCTCGTTTTTAACCACCAACAAAAGCGTGTTCAAAACCCTGCCGTACGACCCCGAAGCCGATTTCGTACCCATTTCGCGCTTGGTCAATCAGCCGATGGTGCTGATTGTGAAAGACAACCAAAAGTACCCCACTGTCGCTGCGTTTCTCGCGGCAGCAAGAGCCTCACCCGGCAAGCTCACCTACGCATCCTCCGGCGACGGCAGCCCGCAGCATTTGGCCGGATTGATGTTCACATCACGCACCCAAACCCAGCTCCTGCATGTGCCCTACAAAGGCGGCGCGCTCGCCATCAACGACACCTTGGCGGGCACGGTCGACGCCATGTTTGCGGTGATGCCGGAAGCAGTACCGCATGTCAAATCCGGCAAGCTGCATGCGCTAGCCGTGATGAGCCCCACCCGCTCGCCCGTGCTGCCACAGGTGCCCACCACCGCCGAGAGCGGCATCGCTGATTTGAATTTGTCGGCGTGGATGGCGCTCTTAGCACCCGCCAAAACACCGCGCGCCATCATCGATCAACTCAACCGTGCCGTGCAAACCGCGTTCGATGCTGATATCCGCGCCAAGCTCGCCGAGAGCGGCATCGAAGTGGCCACCAGCAGCCCCGAAGACGTGCAGCGCCTGATCGCTCGGGATATCAAACTGCATGCTGAATTGGTGAAAGCGGCGGGGTTGGTGCCGCAGTAGAACGCCTCCGTTCAGCGCGCTCAAAGGTTTGGCCGAGTTTCAGCCTCGGTCAACCTCCGGAGGCCGTTGACTGCCGGCAACACGCCAGCCCGCTCTCGCCCGATCGATACCGCGCAACGCTGGCGTTAAACAGCGCCGAGTTCTAAACTCCGTCGAAAGCAGCGACGCGCCGAAGCGCGATTCGCTCACACACCGGGAGCCCCATCGTGTCAATCAAAATCCAACGCTCGCTCATCGTCGGCGCAGCCATCCTAGTGGCCGCGAATTCCGTGAGCGCAACGACTGCACCAACCACCCTCGCCGCCGCCCAACAAAAGCTCGCCGCAATGAGCGTGCCCTTCGTGCCCAATGCCGGGCAATGGGACAGTCGTGCGGCGTTCGCCACGCAGACGTTTGCCGGGACCTTGTTTGTCACAAAAGAGGGTGAGCTGGTTTACAGCTTGCCGGGCAAGCCCATCGACGTAGGCGCGGACTCGGCCGCGCTTGGCAATCGAGCGACTGTAGGCGGGGACTTGGCCGCGCTCCCCGGTCGGGAACCGAGCGACGCCAAGTCGTCGCCTACATCCCGCACGCCCGGCTGGGCGCTCACCGAAACGCTAGTCGACGCCAAAGGCCATCCGCGCAGCATGCGCCAAAGCACCCTGAAAGCCCCCGCAGGTTACCGCCCGATGGAGGGCAAAGTGAGCTACGCCACGACGCAACACACCGAAAACCTAAACACCTACGAGCGCGTCAATCTCGGCGACATGTATCCCGGCATCAACGTGCAACTGCGCGCGACCCACACCAAGGCGGGCGGCAACGTAGAAAAAATCTTCACCGTCGCGCCGAACCACGACCCGAAGCAAATCCAGATCAAACTCGCTGGCGCACAAAAGCTTGAAATTAACGATAAAGGCGAACTCATCGCGCACACTGGCAACGGGCCGGTTGCCTTCACCGCGCCTATTGCGTTTCAGGAGAACGACCAAGGCGAGCGCGTAACGGTCGACGTGGCGTACTGACTGGTAGGCGCGGACTGGGCCGCGCTCCCCGGTGCGCAACCGAGCGACGCCAAGTCGTCGCCTACAACCCCGACCACCACCACGACCTACACCTTCTCCCTCGGCCCTTTTGATCCCACCCGCCCGCTGGTGATCGATCCGCTGTTGGCTTCCACCTATCTCGGCGGAAGCGGCTTCGAGCAAATTACCGCGATGGCGATCCACCCTGCGTCGGGAGAGGTGTACGTGGTTGGGACTACGAGCTCTCTGAAGTTTCCGCAAACGCTCAGCGGCGGGCAGGCGAGCGCAACGGGCACCGCCTGCTTCATCAGCCGCTACAGCGCCGATCTATCGCGGCTGATCCAGTCGAGCTACGTGGGCAACGGCGACGTTCGCTGCACAAGCCTCGCGCTCAGCGCTGCAGGAGACGACGTCTATGTCGCGGGCTGGGCCACAGCACGGCCTCCTTCCCCTCTGGCAGCACCAACGGAGCGCTTCAGGCAACCCATGCGAACGCAGCCGATGCGGGCGCTCGGACCGACGGCTTCGTGGCCCGTCTGGGTGGCGATTTACGCAGCTTGAAAAAGGCCACGTTTTTCGGCGGAAACGGAGCGGGCCAGTCGGAAAGAGTTAACGCCATCGCCGTGCATCCGCAAACAGGATGGGTGTATATCGTGGGCACCACCGATTCCACCGCGCTGCCGGGCACGTTGGTGGGTACGCAAACGACGAAAGGCGGCTTCGACGATGCTTTCGCCGCCCGCCTGCCGGCCGATCTAGTGGATGCGGCCACGGTGCGCTCAACCTTCATCGGCGGCGGTAATAACGATTCCGGCAACGCGCTGTCCATCGACCCGCGCTCGGGGGACGTGTATGTGGCAGGCTCCACGGGTGGCGGACTGCCTTTGGGGATGCTCGACGGTGCGGCACAGGCGACCTACGCGGGCGGTATTGATGGCTTTGTGGCGCGGCTCAAAGAAGACCTTTCTAACGTTGTGCGAGCGACCTATTTGGGCGGCGCTGGTATCGACGAGGTACAAAGCATCGCGTTGCATCCGTTCACCGGCGAAATACTGGTCGCGGGCCACACGACCTCCAGCGCGGCAAACAGCAACCTGCCGCAAACCGCGGCCGGGGCGCAAAGTGCGGACGGTGGCGGTCGCGATGGCTTCGTCAGCCGCCTCTCTGGCTATCTCGCAACCATCCTGCAAACGAGCTATCTCGGCGGTACTGGCGACGAGTGTCAGGGCAGCTGCAAAGTCGCGATCCACCCGCAAAGCGGCGAGGTGTTTGTCGCAGGCGACACCAACACCGGCCTCGCCCCGGCCCTTCTCGTCGACGGCATTCAGCCCGGCTACGCAGGTGGGTTGTACGACGGCTTCGTCGTGCGATTCAACGCAGCGCTCACTCAGCGCCGCGCGGGCACTCACCTCGGCGGGGGCGGCTTCGACATCGGTTACGCCATCGCCATCGAACCGAGCGGTGGAAGCGTGTATCTAGCGGGTGTTGCCGACAGCGGATTCCCGACGACGCTGAACCCGCAACAGAGCACCTACGGCGGCTCTCGCGACGGCTTGGTCAGTCGCTTCTCCACCGATTTAACGCTCGTAAACCGTACGCCCAATCCGTTTAGCTTTATTTACCAAAGCAATGTGCCGCCTGGCACGATTCGCACGTCGAACGAAGTGCGGCTCTTCATCACGCCAAACCCGGGCGACAATCATCAGGCAGCGTACGTGACGGGTACGATGGGGAGCGAGCTTTGCGTCGCCAACCAACCCGGCATTTGTGTCACGCCTTATGTCGCGTGCGCACCGCCGTGCTTCGGAACAAACTGGTTTGTCGGGCCGTGGGATTTCGTCTCGGGCGACTACATCGCCGTTCGCCACAATAGCTCCGCGTCGGGTACTGCTGAAACGAAGCTCATCATCAGCGGCACGGCCTATCCGTTCCGCAGCTCGACGGGCAACGCCAACATCGCCTGTAATCTCGACATGAATGCAGACAACAATCTCAGCGCCACCCTAGAAGGCTTGATTCTCGTCCGCGCGATGCTAGGTTTCAGCAGCGCCGCAGTGGTCGCCGGAACTGGCGTGACGCAAGGAAGATGGGACGCGATGCGGCCAGCGATCAACGCCAATTGCGGGACCAATTTTTGACAACTAGTGTGCCGGGAGAATTGTAGCGCTGGCTTTACTGCTTAACACCATACGAAATAAGGGCTTTCTTCGGTTTTATCTATTTTTCATAAAATAGATAAATCAGATCGCAGCCCAGCAGATGCTTGGCGTTTAATAACAAAGCTGGGATTGACCGCCCCTTTCTAATTCTTCGCCCGCCCGACTTTGTCCAACCCTTGAATCTTGTCGCCCGCCACGATACCGCGCTCTTTGAACCAGCCTTGCTTCATCTCAAGGGCGTACAGCGCTGCGCCCTTGGACGGATGCGGCGATTCGTCGTGCGGCTTCATATCGAGGATGTTGAGGATCACGCCCTTATCGTCGGCGTATGCGATCGAGAGCGGCACGAAGGTGTTTTTCATCCAAAACGCGAGCGGTTGGCTCATTGGAAACACGAAGATCATGCCGTGATCGGGCGGCAGGGAAAAACGATTCATTAAGCCTATGGTGCGCGAATTCACGTCGGCGGCGATTTCGGCTTTGAGCTTGTGGGTTTTACCGGCAGCTTGAATTCGCAGCTCGGCGGTGGGCAAATCTTTGTTGACTTGGGCAAAAGCGGAGACGCTCGAAAGCGGTAGCGCGGCGGCGGCAACACAGATCAAAAAAACACGACGTAGATTCATTACTTTTCCTCGAAACGATGGGCTCGTTGGTAGCCCAGCCAAATGATCCAACCCAAGAGTACCGATCCGGCCATGACCAGCGCGAAGCGCAGCAAACTCTGCTGCGCGAAGGGCACAACGATAGCGGTGGTGACCGCCATCATCGCCACATGACACGATGATTGCAACGCCGAAACGCTGCCCCGAGCGTACGAAAACGCATCGAGTAATTTAATCGTAATCGGTGGTGTGACCAACGCCATGCCAAAGGTGTAGAGCGCAATGGGCGCCACGTGCCAGATAACGCTCGGCGCGACCCACGCGCTGACAGCGATGTTGATCGCCGCCGCTACCGCCATGATCAAAAAGCCCATATTCATTTGCCGCAGATGCGATATGCGACCAGCCAAACGCCCCGATAAATAGGCCGCTAAGGTGATCCCCGCAATGCTGGGAATGAATAGAAATCCAAAGTCTTTGCTCGTGAGCTCAAGGTGGCGCATCACAAAGGCCGGTGCGCCTGCGATGTAGACAAAGAAGCCCATGAAATTGATGCCGGGGATCGACGCCAACAACTGAAACGTTTTGTTGAAAAAGATACCGCGATAGGTTTTGATGAGCGGCACCACCGCGAAAGGCAGGCGCGCCGACGGCAAATGCGATTCGACCAGCCCGACCCGCGTCCAGATCACCAAAACCGCTGCGTAGCCAAACAAAAACCAAAAGATCGAGGGCCAATTGAGGTGCGCCACCAACCAACCACCCAAAATCGGCGCGATGATGGGCGCTAACGCAAAGAGCATTTGAATGCGCGAGAGCTGGCGCTGCGCTTCAACGCCGTCAAACAAATCGCGCACCACCGCGCGTCCCACGACAAATCCCGCACCCGCAAACATGCCTTGCAACAAGCGAAACGCCAACAGCGATTCAATCGAACCCGAAAGCGCGCATCCGATTGAGGCAATGCCATGCACACAGATTGTGCCGATGATCACGGGCTTGCGACCAATGGAATCGCTGATAGCGCCGTGAAACAGCGACACCACCGCAAAGCCGATGAAGTACAGCGTGAGCGTGAGCTGCATTTGCACTTCGGTCGCGGGCAGCGCCGCTTGCATTTCGGAAAACGCAGGCAAATACGTATCAATTGAAAACGGCCCGAGCATCGACAGCGCCGCCAACAGATACGTGAGCTTCATCCGCTCACGGCCGCCGGCGTAGCGATCGACCAAGGCCTGTTGCTGAGCGGTGCGACCCGATTCGAATTCGGGCGCGCTATTTCCCAAACACTGCCTCTTCGATTTCAGAGCGCTTGAGCGACGGGGCGAACAGCACGATGAAATCAAATGCAAAGCGGCGCAGGAACGAGTTTCGACGAAGCCCAACCCGAGTAATTGACGGCGCAAACAAATGCGACGCGTCGATTCGTTTCAGATCGGTGTCGACCTTGGGCTCATAGGCCATTTCCGCCAAAATCCCAACGCCAATATTGAGCCGCACATACGTTTTAATGACATCCGAATCAAGCGCGGTCAACGCAACATTGGGCACGACACCCGCACTGGCGAACGCGCGATCAATTTGCGTGCGCCCGGTGAATGCGTTGTCGTAGGTAATCAACGGGTATTTCGAGAGCGCTTCGATGGTGAGCACTTTTTCTTTCACCAGCGGATGCTTGGGCGGTGCGATCACACAGCGATTCCAGCGGTAGCAAGGCAGCGTGACCAACAACGGATCGAGCGACAGCGCTTCGGTGGCGATGGCGATATCGGCCTCGCTCCCGGCCACCCAATCGGCGCATTGCTTTGGATTGCCTTGCTTGAGCTTGAGCTTCACACTCGGGTACTTCGCCTGAAACTGCGAAATCACGCGGGGCAGCACATAGCGGGCTTGGGTGTGCGTGGTGGCAATGGTCAAAACGCCTTCTTTGGCGTGGGTGATGTCAGAGGCCAAGGATTTAAGGCTCAGCGCATCGCCGTTTAATCGCTTAGCAATCGCAAAGGCCTCTTCACCCGCCCGCGTGAGCCCGACAAAGCGCTTGCCGCGGCGCTCAAAAATTTCCAAACCTAATTCGCCTTCGAGCGCTTTGATGTGTTTGCTAACGACAGGTTGCGTGGTGAATTGGGCGTTGGCAGCGTCAGAGACGCTAAATCCACTATCAACCACAGCGCAGAGAAATTTAATTTGTTGCAGGTTCATAAATTACGGACGAGATTGCTACGCGGTACAAGGACGAAAAGACGACGCACCTTCGGTGCTAGGACGACGCTCGCTTTGCGAGCTAGGACGCAAAGCTCGGTTCGCTGGGTTTTGGTTACTGTGCATTAGATATTCGATGTTTTTTGTTTATCTTCTGGGCGGTGCGTTGGCGGGATTTCGAGCTTGGGTCGGCGGAACATTCATGAGCCGCGTTGTATTTTTTGAACGCGCCATCCAATGAACTGCAGCAGCAACGACCGGGAGCTTGTAGAAAACAACGAGTCTCCAAACCCCACGAAGCGAAGCGACATAAACCGAGCTTTGCGTCCTAGCAAACAAAGGTTGCGTCGTCCTAGCGCCAAAGGCGCGCCGTCTTCTCGTCCTTATTCGCATATAGAATACTTATATTATGACTCAGAGATTCCACATTCATCCGGTCAATCCGCAGCCTCGATTGATCAAGCAAGCGGCGCAGATGCTTCGTGATGGCGCGGTGATCGCTTATCCGACCGACAGCTCGTATGCATTGGGCTGCCATATTGGCGACGCTAACGCGCTCAAACTGCTGCGGCAACTTCGTGGCGTGGATGACAAACATCACTTGACGTTGGTGTGCGCCGATTTGTCGGAGCTGGGGAAATACGCGCGGGTTGATAACGTGGCGTTTCGGATTGTGAAGCTTGGCACGCCGGGGCCTTACACGTTCGTGCTCGAAGGTACCCGCGATGTCCCCAAGCGATTGCTGCATCCCAAGCGAGCGACGCTGGGGTTGCGGGTGCCGGCGCATCCAGTGGTGCAGGCGTTGCTCTTCGAACTGGGCGAACCCATCTTGTCTGCAACGCTCATTCCCCCGGGTGCCGAGCATCCGCTGAATGATCCTGAAGAAATCGAAGCGACGATGCCGCGCTCGCTCGGCTTGATTCTGGATGCGGGTGAAACGCCGGAAGCGGCGACCACGGTGATCGACCTGACCGGCGATGCCCCTGAAGTGCTTCGCCAAGGCAATGGCGCACTTTCGCGCATCGGGTTATCCTGAGTGTCACTCTTTTTTTTGAAAAAGTGGCTTAATTTAAGACGCTCCTGAATTACATTGACGGTAGTTAATCAATAATTGACGCCAATAAAGAGGAGTAGCGCAATGAAGGTGGTTTTTAGGTGGGCTGTTGCCGGGCTGTGCGCAGCGGGCTTTCTATTTCAAACTGACGCTGCGGAGGTGTCAGGCGTCAAGGTAGAGGACAAGATCCGCGTTGCGGGCACCGAATTGCTTTTGAACGGCTCGGGTATCCGCTACGCAGTGGGCGGCTTGGTGCGCGTCTATGTCGCATCGCTGTACTTACCGCAAAAGCGTGCGAGCGGCGCTGAAATTGCCGCCCTCAAGGGGCCGCGTCGAGTGCACATTAATTTACTGCGCGATATCAATGCCAACGATTTCTCCAAAGGCCTGATGGCCGGCATGCGTGCCAACCTGTCACCTGCTGAACAACAAAAACACTTTGATAGCTTGATCAGACTCGGTTCGATTTTTGGTCAAGTGCCGTCCATGAAAAAGGGCGAGACACTGTCGATCGACATGATTCCGGGCACCGGCACGATCTTGTCAGCCAATGGCAAACGCGTCGGCGAGGTGTTTCCTGATGAAGCTTTCTGGCACGCATTGCTCCAAATCTGGATCGGTCCCAAGCCGATTGAAGAGAGCTTGAAGCCGGTGCTCCTCGGAGTGACCGCCAGCAACGACAACACGGTGCGTAACGAAAATCGGTTCTAGCGGTTTGCTAGCGTGGCTGGTCGGCTGTTAGCGTAAGCGCCGCCGAGGCCGGACTTTAAGGGCGATACGGACATTTCAACAGCCACGATCACGCCCTACTCTGGCCTCACCCCCGACGTTGTTCTCAATGCACTCGAGTCAATCGGTTTGCGCGGCGACGGGCGCCTAGTCGCGCTCAACAGCTACGAAAACCGCGTCTATCAAATTTGGCTCGAAACCCCGGCGCAGTTTGGTGCCATTGTTGTAGCCAAGTTTTATCGTCCGATGCGCTGGACGACTGAGGCAATCCTTGAGGAGCACAGTTTCACGGCTGAGCTCGCTGAACGGGAAATCCCCGTTGTTTGCCCCTTGGCCTTTAAAGGCGAGACGCTGCACTCGTTTGAGGGCTATCAATTCTCTGTAACACCAAGACTTTCGGGACGTCCTCCGGAGCTCGACAATACCGACACGCTCACTTGGATGGGTCGATTCATTGGTCGCATCCACGCCGTTGGCGCACTGCGGCCATTCGCCCACCGCCCGTCCATCAGCGTTGAATCATTTGGCGTGGAGCCGCGACAATACCTGCTCGACAACGACTTCATTCCGAGCGATTTGCGCCCAGCGTGGGAAAGCGTGAGCGCGATGGCCATCGAGCACATTCGCCACGCGTTTGAACGCGCAGGCGAATACAAAACGGTACGTCTGCATGGCGATTGTCACGCCAGCAATGTCATCTGGAACAGCGGCCCGCATTTCGTTGATTTTGACGATTGCCGAATGGGGCCGGCGGTGCAGGATTTGTGGATGATGCTTTCCGGCGACCGCACGGCGATGTCACAACAAATGCGCGCCATCGTCGCCGGATACGAGGATTTTTGCGAGTTTGACGACACCGAGCTGCAACTGATCGAAGCACTCAGAACGCTTCGGCTCATTCACTACTCGGGTTGGATCGCGAAACGCTGGCTTGATCCGGCGTTTCCGGCGGCTTTTCCTTGGTTCAACACGCAGCGCTACTGGCAGGATCGGGTGCTTGAATTACGCGAGCAGATTTCGGCGATGCAGGAGCCGGCCATTGGGTTGAATGGGGCGTTATAACCCCTCTCCCGTAGGCGGGAGAGGGGTAGGGGTGAGGGTCTTCATCCGAAGAGAAAATCACGCGTGGAAGCAGGACACTTGGAGGGCTTTTCGAATGATGTTGGCTATCGCTCCACCGCACCCTCACCCTAGCCCTCTCCCGCCTGCGGGAGAGGGAAAAAACTCAGATGAACTCCCGTTCGCGCATCCACTTCGTCGCCACGTATTTTTCACCCAGCGTAACCGGCGTCCCGCCATGCAGCGTTTTGGTGTCGGGATACGGACGGTCGTAGCTGAAAAATACGGCTGAGCCTTTGATTGGCGCGACTTCAAGACCAATGTCCGGGAAGATGGTTGAGCCACCGCGCTCTGGCGTTCGCAGGTACATCACAATGGTGCCCACACGTTGTCCGCCACGTTGCACAATCTTGGCAGTGCCGGGCTGAGCGGGATCGAAGTAGTCGTAGTGCGGCACATATTGGGCACCGTGTCGGTAGCGCAGAACTTGCAGCCCTTCGCCGTTTTCGTACGGCCAGTTCAACAGCTCAGCTAAGCGCCGCTCGATGCGCTCACAGACCGGGTTTTCTCCGCGCTCAAAAAACATGCCGTCGCTGGTGCGAGCGCTGTTGACCTCCTCGCCGCCCGTTTGATTGTCAACGGTCAACGAGCGCGCCAATTTCGGCTGCGCAAGCTCGATCAATTGATCGCATTCTTCGTGCGAAAGCAAGTTGCCGAAAACGACCACGCGCGGAAACTTCACAACTGTCCACACATCAACACGACGATCGGACGTATCAATGAATACGGGCGATTGCGTCAAGTTGGGCTCAGGAACGCGACTTGCGGCTGCCACACTGGGCCCCGGTTTCCCGACAATTTCGCGGCCAATCGCCTCAGCCATCGCAACACGAACGATCTCTTGTGACCAGCCCGACTGCAACATCGAAGTGGTCAGGCTCTCTGGTGTGTGCCCACGGGCTAAACACTCGTTCAACCACTTCATCAAATTGCCATCAATTTGCATGCTTGATCCTTACTACTTTGCAACTTCCGCGGCCGCTAACGCGAATTTCGTGTGTGCCATCGCGCTCGACCACCAGCACGCCGGGCTGGCCTACGATCATTGTTTCGCAGCCCTGAGTGTGTAGCTCACGACCGTCTTGCGCTGAAAACGAATCGCCCGCGTTGGCCACCACATTGGTGTGTGAAATTTCAGCGCCGCGCGAGAGCGCGACAGCCGTAGCGACGCCGCCACCGACCAGCGCCGCCCCCGCGATGGCGGTGTTGGCCGTGGCGACGCTCACCGTTTTTGCGGCGCTGGCTGCACCCACCGTCGCGGTACCCACGCTCGCGGCGGTGGACGCCGACTTGAGTCCAATCTCAGCGCCAGTCTTTGCGACGCTTGCGGTGGTCGTGACGACCGTTCCAACGGCAGAGACGCCTGCGCTCGCAACGTCAGCACCCGTCCGAACGACGGCACACGAGCTCAGCGTGAGCGACAGCGCGGCAAAAACCGGCGCACCAAAAAATCGACGCAATGCAATCATGCGCTCATCGTAGCGCAAGTACCGCCCGAATCTGCGCCAGAGCAGCAGGATCTTCGATGGTGGTCAGATCGCCCGGATCACGTCCCTCAGCAATAGCTTGAATCGAGCGACGCAGAAGCTTCCCAGAGCGCGTTTTCGGGAGTAGCGTCACCAAATGGACGGCGGCCGGGCGAGCGATGGCGCCAATTTCTTTGTCGACCGTGGCGGCAATGGCGAGCTTTGTAGCGTCGCTCGCATTTTTTGGGTCCTTCAGGACCACGAAAGCGATGGGCACCTGCCCCTTGAGCGCATCGGCCACGCCCACTACAGCACATTCGGCCACCATCGCATTGGCCTGCAATGCCTCTTCAATTTCGCGCGTGCCCAAGCGATGTCCCGCCACGTTGATCACGTCATCAGTGCGCCCCATGATGTAGTAGTAGCCCTCTTTGTCGCGGGTTGCCCAATCAAAGCTCGAGTACACCTGTTCGTCTTTGAAATTGTCAAAGTACGTTTTAACGAACCGATCGTCGTCGCCCCAAATCGTGCTCATCGCGCCCGGTGGCAGGGGGGCTTCGATGGTGAGCACGCCCTTTTCGTCTGCCGCAACCGCCGCACCCGTGGTTTCATGCTTGAGCTTCACGTTGAAACCGTAGACTGGAACCGAGGGTGAACCGAACTTACGTGGGGTGTCTTCAACGCCCACCTGCGCCGACAAAATCGGCCAACCGCTTTCGGTTTGCCAGTAGTTATCGATGATCGACACGCCGCCTAACGAATCGCTCACCCAGCGCGCAGTAGGCTCGTCAAGCGGCTCACCAGCTAAGTAAAGGTACTTGAGACTCGGCAGCTTGTGCTGCTTCATGAATTTTGTGTCTTGCTTCTTTAAAACGCGCACGGCAGTGGGCGACGAGAACATCGTTTTGACGTTGTTCTCAGCACAAATCTTCCACCAAATTGCTGGATCGGGCAGCAGCGGCACGCCCTCGTACATGATGGTCGTATTGCCCGCCAACAGCGGGCCGTAAACGATGTAGCTGTGCCCCACCACCCAGCCAATGTCGCTCGTACAAAACATGGTCTCGCCGGGCTTCAATCCGAATACTTTGTACATGCTCGAAGTGAGTGCCACTGCGTAGCCGCCGGTGTCGCGCTGCACGCCCTTGGGCTTGCCGGTGGTGCCGCTGGTGTAGAGGATATAGCTGGGGTGCGACGACTCCACCCATTCACACGGCACTTGCTTCATCAAGTGCGTTAAGCGAAAGCTTGCGTAGTCAATATCGCGCGTGGCGACGGTTTGCATCGGCGCGAGCTTGCGGTCAAACAGCAACACCTTTTCCGGTTTATTGGCCGCCAAATCGATCGCGGCATCCAACAGCGGTTTGTAGGCAATGACCTTGCCCATGCGCATGCCAGCATCGGCGCTCACGATGACTTTGGGCTTGGCGTCATCAATACGCGTAGCAAGCGACGCCGAGGCAAATCCCCCGAACACCACTGAGTGAATCGCCCCAATTCGAACCGTGGCGAGCATCGCAAACACGGCCTCTGGAATCATCGGCATGTAGATCAACACCCGATCACCCTTACCCACACCGAGCGATTGCAGCATCGCCGCTACGCGGTTCACCTCGGCGTGCAACTGCTTGAATGTGTAGTCAACAGCCGTGTTCGTTTCGGACGAGATGAATTTCAACGCCACTTGATCACCGCGTGTTGCGACATGCCGATCCACTGCGTTGTGACACAAATTGGTCGTACCACCCACGAACCACTTTGCAAACGGCGGTTTCGAGAAATCACACACCGTGGTGAAGGGCGTCTGCCAATCGATGAGCTTCGCTTCATCGCGCCAAAACGCATCGCGGTCGTTGATCGAACGGTCGTAGTGTTTTTTGTAGGTTTTCATGGATGCGGAGCCAAAGAGTGTTGCGGGGCGGGGACTACAGGGACGATTTGCGGCAGCACATTGCGCGACTGGAAGGGCGCTAAGGGCACACCGTGAATGAAAGCGATTTTGCCAGACATAGGCTGACGCAGAGCTGAAGTCTTATATAAGACCTGAAAACGTATCACTGTCCGCTCTAAACCCAACAATATCTTCTAAAGCCATACAAAATATGGCGTTTCGTAACATTGGAAAGATACTTGAATTAATCAATAAATTCATCGTAGCCCTTATTAAATATGGCATTTATAGAAATAGTTGGAGAATAGCACTGGCTACAATTCCAGTATGCCTAACCCCCCTTCTCACGCCGCCCATACGACCTCCAGCGAGTCGAGCCTGACGCTCGCCACCCTCAAACGGGTCTTCGGCTTCGACACGTTTCGCGGCTCGCAAGCGGCCATTGTGAATACCGTACTCGGCGGCGGTGACGCGTTGGTGTTGATGCCCACGGGCGGCGGAAAGTCGCTCTGCTATCAGCTGCCCGCGCTACTTCGAAACGGGGTGGCAATTGTGGTGTCGCCCCTGATTGCGCTGATGCAAGATCAGGTTGATGCGCTCAATGAATTGGGTGTGGCGGCGAGTTTTCTCAATTCGTCGCTGTCGATGGAGGACGCCAACCGTGTAGAGCGTGATCTGCGTTCGGGGAAACTGAAGCTGGTGTACGTGGCGCCGGAGCGGCTCAACACGGCGCGATTTCTGGCGCTGCTAGATGATCTGTATGAGCGAGATGAGATCGCGCTATTTGCCATTGATGAGGCGCACTGCGTATCGCAGTGGGGACACGATTTCCGGGAAGACTACTTGCAACTCACGGTGCTGCATGATCGCTTTCCGAAGGTGCCGCGAATCGCGCTGACCGCTACCGCCGACGAGGCCACACGCGAGGAAATTCGCAACAAACTGGCGCTGCAAGAGGCCGCTCAATTCGTATCGAGCTTTGATCGCCCCAACATCCACTACACCGTGGCGGATCGAAGCGACGAGCGCAAACAACTGCTCGAATTTTTAGACGACCACGAAGATGAAGCGGGGATCGTCTATTGCATTTCGCGCGCCAAGGTTGACGACACCGCGAGCTGGTTGAAATCGCGCGGCTTCAACGCGATGCCCTATCACGCGGGGCTGGATGCAGACACACGGCGCGGGCATCAAACCCGTTTTCTGCAAGACGACGCCGTGGTGATGGTGGCCACCGTCGCGTTCGGTATGGGCATAGACAAACCCGATGTGCGATTCGTTGCGCACTTAGATTTGCCCAAAAGTATCGAGGGCTACTATCAAGAAACGGGGCGCGCGGGGCGCGACGGCGCACCGGCGTTTGCTTGGATGACCTACGGCCTAGCCGATGTGGTCAAGCAGCTTCGATTTATCGAAGAGAGCGATGCGGGCGAAGACTTTAAGCGCCTGCAAAAAAACCGCTTGGATCGATTACTGGCACTCGCCGAGACGACCGATTGTCGCCGTGCGGTGCTGCTCGATTACTTCAGCGAACCCCAGCCCGCAGGCTATCGGTGCATGAATTGCGATAACTGCAATTCACCGCCCGAAACGTGGGACGCAACGAAACCTGCGCAGATGTTTTTGTCAGCCGCCGTGCGTACCGGCCAGTTTTTTGGCGGCGGCCATTTGATCGACGTACTTCGCGGCAGCAAGAGCGAAAAAGTGCTCGCGCGTGGCCATGACAAGTTGCCGGTGTACGGCATTGGTGCTGCGTTTGACGCCGACGTTTGGCGCATCGTGATTCGGCAACTGATCTCGCGCGGCGCGCTGTTTGCGGATGCGGAATCGTACGGCGCATTAAAGCTCACCGAAGCGGCGCGGCCCTTGCTTCGTGGCGAGGAAGTGCTTCGACTGCGAACGATCGTCGTTAAACCAAAAGGCAGCGCAAAGCTGCCACGCGAGCGCTCCAAAAGCGCATCGAAATCGAGCAACGCAGCGCTCGAACATATGGACAGCGCAGCGCGTGCCCGATACGCCGCACTTAAAGCGTGGCGCAGTCAAACCGCCCTTGCCGCGAGCGTTCCAGCGTTCGTCGTGTTCTCTGATGCAACGCTTCGCGGTATCGCGGAGCGAAACCCGAGTTCGTCGCAGCAATTGCTCGAAGTCTCTGGCGTGGGCGAGGCCAAGCTCGCCAACTATGGCGCAGCCCTCCTCGCGCTGTTATCGACCGAGCACGCCGAGGTGGCAGAGCTCGTGGCCGATGAAGGTGCCATCGAACAGGCTCGCTCAGTGGGCTTAACGGGCACCATCGGTCTCAGCTACGCGCTATTTAAATCAGGTCACTCGGTCCAGGCCATCTCGCAATCCCGAGTGCTCGCACCGACGACCGTTTTCACTCACCTAGCCACCGCCATCACGGCCAACGCGCTAACTCTGAGCGAAGTGCTCCCCGATGCCTCGCCGGAGTCAATCGAGCGAATGCGCCAAGCACTCACCAAGGCCAAGCTCACCGCTTCCACCGGCACCCTCAAAGCAGCCTTTGAAGACATGGGCGAGGAAGGTCACTACGGTTGGTTGCGCTGCGTGGAAGCCGATATGAATCGGACACACTAGCCCCCTCTCCCGCAGGCGGGAGAGGGTTGGGGTGAGGGTGTGTTAGCACGGAGAATCACTTTGGCTTTGCTCACCACCTCACCCTCATCCCCAGCCCTTCTCCCGCCTGCGGGAGAAGGGAGTTAGCCCATTCGCCCAACTAAAACTCAACGAACAAAAAAAGCCCCCTCTCCCGCAGGCGGGAGAGGGTCGGGGTGAGGGTGCGCCCGCATGAAGAATCACCGTGGTTTCGCTCACCACCTCACCCTCATCCCCAGCCCTTCTCCCGCCTGCGGGAGAAGGGAGTTAGCCCACTCGTTTCGTCAAAAAACTCGGTCGGCGAATCGACGTGAGCTTGCTCCACATCCGCTTGATGCCATGTTCAATGTCATCAATCAACGTGAAGACCGGCGGCACAACGAGCAAGCTCAAAAACGTCGATGTCACCAAACCGCCAATCACTGCCACCGCCATGGGCGAGCGAAATGATGGGTCCGCTGTTCCGGTGCCGATGGCGATTGGGAGCATCCCGGCGCCCATAGCGATAGTGGTCATGATGATCGGACGCGCACGCTTGTGGCACGCATCGAGCAGCGCTTCTAGGCGAGTCATTCCCAGATCGCGACGGGCGACGATTGCGTATTCCACCAGCAAAATTGAATTTTTCGTCGCCACACCCATGAGCATGATGAGCCCGATCAGTGAGGGCATGGAAAAACTCTTTTGGGCAATCAGAAGCCCCACGAACGCCCCGCCTAGCGATAGCGGTAGCGCTGCCAAAATAGTGATCGGGTGCAGCAAGTCTTTGAAGAGCAACACCAACACAATGTAGATACACACGATACCGGTGAGCATCGCCAAACCAAAGCTCGCGAACAGCTCGCCCATCACCTCGGCATCACCCACTTCGCGCACAGCCACACCGGGCGGCAAGCCTTTAACGGCGGGCAGTTGCGAAACCTTTTCAGTGACTTCGCCCAGCGGTTGACCCGAAAGCTCAACTTCGAAATTGATGTTTCTCGCACGATCGTAGCGATCAATCACCGCCGGTCCGCTAGCAACTTCAACGCTTGCCACGGCTCCCAACATCACGGGGGGTTTTCCGGGAATGCTACTGGGCACCAACAATCGTTCAATGTTGGCTAAGTCTTTCCGGGCTTCGGTGTTGAGCTTTACAACGACGGGCACCTGCCGCTGCGCAAGATTAAGTTTGGCGAGCCCTTGGTCGTAGTCACCCACGGTTGCTACGCGAAGCGTTTCTGCTATCGCCGAACTGGTCACACCCAAATCGGCGGCTTTCGCGGAATCGGGGCGAACAGAAATTTCGGGCCGCACCAGGCTCGCCGTTGATGTGATGCTGCCAAGCCCTGGAATCGTTCGCAAATCGCGCTCAACGGCCAAAGCCGCAGCGGTGAGCGCATTCGTATCATCGCCGGTGAGCACCAAAACGTACTTTTCGCCGGACCCGCCGAGGCCGACGTTGCTCCGAACGCCGGGCAGCGCTTCGAGCGCGGTGCGAATATTGGCCTCAATGGGCTGCTTTCGCTCGGGCCGTTCACTGCGCGGCGCTAACAAAATCGTGAGCGTGGCTTTGCGGGCTTCTGCCGCGCCCTGCGGCGCGAATGGGTCAGTACCCGCCAAGCCACCGCCAATCGTCGTGTAGACCGATTTAACGTACTTTACGCCCGAGATTAAGACTCGGGCTTGCTCGGCAGCAGCGGTCGTGTCTGTAAGCGTTGAACCCGGTGGCAATTCGAGCCGTACCTGTGTTTGAGAATTGTCATCGGGCGGAATGAATCCGGTGGGCAGCAGCGGAATCAACGCAATCGAGCCCGCAAAGAACAATCCTGCCGCTAGAAACGTTAACCAGCGATGGCGCAAGCACCAGGCCGCCATCTTCATGTACCAGTCGAGCCACTTCGGATCGCTGTGCGGTTTCACGATAGGTTTGAGCAAATACGCCGCCATCATCGGCGTGAGCATGCGCGCCACTACCAGCGACGCAAACACCGCGAGCGCCGCCGTCCAACCGAATTGCTTAAAGAACTTTCCAGCGATACCGCTCATAAATGCGGTGGGTAAAAAAACCGCGATCAAGGTGAACGTCGTAGCAATCACGGCGAGCCCAATTTCGTCGGCAGCTTCGGTCGCCGCTTGCAGCGGCGATTTGCCCATTCGTAAATGTCGCACGATGTTTTCGACTTCAACGATCGCATCGTCGACCAATATTCCGATGACCAACGACAGCGCCAGCAGCGTCACAACGTTGATCGAAAATCCCAAATAGTTCATTCCAATAAACGCCGGAATGACCGATAACGGGAGCGCTACCGCGGACACAAAGGTCGCGCGGAAATCGCGTAAAAACAGCAGCACCACCAACACCGCAAGAATCGCGCCCTCGTACATCAACTTCATCGATGCGTCGAATTCCTCTTGCACCGGTGTCACAAAATCAAACGATTGCGTGAGCTCCAAATCCGGGTGCGTCGCTTTCATTTCGGCGAGCGCTTTAACCACGCCCGCGCCCACATCGATTTCGCTCGAACCTTTGCTGCGTGCAACTTCAAAGCCCACCACTGGCACGCCGTTGAGCAACGCCGCAGCGCGTGGCTCGGCAATGGTGTCGACCACTTTTGCGATTTGATCAAGGCGCACGCGTTGTCCGGTCTGCAAGGTGATTTCCATTTTCCCCAGATCGCTCGCACTGGCCACCGTGGCGAGCACCCGAATCGGTTGCTCACTACCGCCGATATCAGTGCGACCCCCCGCAGCATCGAGCTGCATTGAGCGCAACTGCCGCGACACATCCGCCGCTGTCGCGCCGAGCGATTGCATCCGCGCCGGATCGAGCTGCACTTGCACTTGACGATCAACACCGCCCACCCGACTCACACCGCCCACACCTTTGACGCTCAACAGTTTTTTGGTCAGCGCATCATCAACAAACCAAGACAGCGCTTCGGTATCCATGCGCCCCGAGCGCACGGTGTAGGCCAGCACCGGAGAGCCCGCAACGTTTACTTTGCTGACGATCGGATCACGCAATTCGGAGGGCAAATCCGAGCGAACCGATGCGACGGCAGAGCGCACTTCATCGAGCGCTTCTTGGGTAGGTTTTTCAAGGCGAAACTCAGCGGTGACGGTCGCAGCGCCATCTTGCACCTTGGTGTAGATGTGCTTGAGACCTTGAATCGTTGCAATGGAATTTTCGATCTTTCGAGCGACTTCGGATTCCATTTGCGCAGGCGCAGCACCGGGCAGCGCAGCACTCACCGTAATAGTTGGTAGCTCAAGATCAGGAAAGTTTTGCACCTTCATCGACGAAAACGAGAATAAGCCCGCCATCGTCAAGAGGACAAAAAACATCAGCGCCGGAACAGGATTTTTGATACACCAGGTTGACACGTTCATGGTCGATTTCCTATTGCTTTGGCGCAGCGTTGGTCGCTGAGTTGGTCGCTGAGTTAGTCACTGCGTTTGCGGGCGCAACCTTAGCTGCGGCCGGTGCTGCAACCACGCGCACCGTGTCGCCATCGGTGAGAAACGCAGCCCCAGTGGCGACAACGGTTTCACCCGACTTGATGCCGTCCAAAATTTCAACGCGATCGCCTACGCGCCGCCCTGTTTGCACTTTGATCTGCGCGACCTTGTTGGCCGCTTCGAGTCGCATTAAGTATGCAAACCCATCGCGAGCCACCACTGCGCCCTGTGGCACGCTGAGCGCGTTGCTCGAGGCCACCGAGAATTCGCCTTTGGCATACATACCGGCTTTGGCCGCCGCGCTCTTTTCAAGATCAACGTAGACCAGAGCGTTTCGGGTTTGTGTATCGACTGTGGGCGCAACAATTCGCACCTTGCCATTGACATTGGTGCCGCCGGGTGTGGTGACGATCACGGCTTGACCCGGCAACACTTTCCCGAGCTCATTTGCGGTCACCTCGGCTCGCCACTCCAAACGACTTTTGCGAATCAAACGAAAGAGCTCTTGACCGCTGCCGACCACCGCGCCGACGGTCGCTGCCCGCGCTGAGATCACGCCATCGTCTGGCGCAACGACTCGCGTGAAGTTCAACCGCAGCTGACTACTTTGCAGTTGCGCTTTTACAGCCGCCAGACGCGCCTGCGCGGTTTTTTCTGCGGTCAAATACTGAGCAATTTGCTGCGCTGACATCGCGCCGGTTTCTTGCAATGATTTGGCTCGTGCAGCATTGGCGGTGGCCTCGGCAAGCGCCGCTTCCGACTCGGCAATACTTGCGTTGACCTGCGCCACATCGGCTTGCGCGGTGTCGGCGGCAAAGGTTGCAAGCACCTGTCCGCGGCGCACTACGTCGCCCACATTCACACGCACGTCGTTGAGCCGCAAACCATTGGCCTCTGCGCCGATCAGGGCCTCTTGCCACGGCGCGATGTTGCCGTTGGCGGCCAAGCGAATTGGCCACGATGCCACTGCCGCTTGAGCGGTGGTCACTGTTAGCGAAGGCTTGGCGGCCGTCGTCGCGCCGCTTTTGGCAGCATCCTTGGTAGCGGCGGACTTGTTGTCGTCAGCAGCGACGACGGTGTTTACAGCAATTCCAGCCACCGCGATTGCAGCGAGGATCGAAATCGTCAACACTTTTCTATTCATGGAGTTCATGGTCATCTTTCCTTCAAATTCAAAATAGTCTTTGCAGCGTCGCTGGCACTTGGCGCGACGAGCGCGGTGCTATGCGGGCGTCCAACCGCCGCCCACCGCGCGATAGAGCGATATCCAAGCGTGCGCGCGCTCGCGCTCGAGCTGTACCACCGCGACCTGCGCGGCGAGCACGGCGCGCCGCGCCTCTTGCAATTCAAGTACGCTGCCGACACCCGCTGTCAAACGCGCAGCGGCGGCGTTGGCAAACGCGGTGTAGCTGGCGAGCGAGGCGTTCAAATCAGCCTCGCGCGAGCGAACGCTGTCGATACGGGTCAAGGCCTCTTCCACTTCTCGTACCGCTCGAACGGCTGCGGCTTTGTAGCTGGCCGTCAACTCGGCGTGGCGTGCTTTGGCCAGGTCAACGTTGGCGATTCGACGCCCCGCATCAAAGAGGGGAATTGAGATGGCGGGACCAAAGCCCCATGTCGCACCGTCGCTCGTCGCCCCCATCGCTCGGGACGCGCTGTAGCCAATCGAGCCCGACAACGTGATGCGCGGATAGCGATCCGCTTCGGCCGCGCCGATGTCGGCAATGGCGGCGGCGAGCTCGCGCTCAATGGACGCCAAATCGGGGCGCTGCGCCAGTGTGGCGGCGGGCACGGCGAGCGGGCCCAGAGCGGGTGGTTTTGGGGCAGAGTTTGCGCGCGTCGCGATCTGCGCTCGCACGGCGCTTTCGGTCAAACCGCTCAAAGCGACGAGCGCCTTGACGCCTAAATCGAGCTCTGTGCTCTGCGCTGCGACTCGCGACTTCGCTTCAGACACAGACGCGCTGGCCAGTGCGCCGTTGGCCGGCGCTTCGAATCCGGCTTGCACCTTGAGCGCCGTCAATCGCGCGGTTTCGGTACGACTAGCAACATCGGCGTCGAAGCCCTGCAGGAGCAGCTGATTGACTCGCAAACTGGTGTAGACCGTCGCGACCTCGGCGGCCAACGACACCCGCGCGTCGTGCCAATCGAGCGAGCGTGCGGCAAAGCGCGCCGATGCGGCGTCGCGAGCGCGTTGGTTCGCGCCAAACAAATCGAGCTCCCACGCCGCCTGCAGTGAGCCGCTAAAGATCGTGCTCACGACGCCTGTACCGGCGTTACCACGATTGATCGCACTGTTGCCGGTCGCACTCGGGAGCGCTGACGCACCGGCGATGTTGACGCTGGCACGCGCCGCAGCGATGCGTGCGCTGGCTTGCTCGAGTGTGGGATTATTTTTCTGCGCGCTGTCGATGAGCGCCACGAGCGCCGGATCATTCCAGCGCTGCCAGAAGCTCACCAGCGAATCGAGCGCACCGCTGTGTGGCTGCGGCGCGCTCCAGGTTGGCGCTAGGGTTGCGGTTGCGGTGGGCGCTTGATGCGCCGGACCTACGGCGCATCCCGCTAGCGAGACGACTAGCAGCGTCGCTGGCAGCAAATGCCTTCTGCCCAATGGAGGTGTTTTGCTTTTCATGGTTTCTTTGAGGAGGTAGAGATTCAGATTCGTGTTGTTAGTTTGACTTCAACTTCTGCTTGGTAGTGCGCGGATTTCTACGCGCTGTGGTGGTCACTCTCGGGCGACTTACGATCTTGTGAGTTTTTGTCTTGGTGCTGCGAGCGGGCTCACCCACATCGGTCTCAGTGGGTTCCACCGCATACTTTTGCATTACGAAATCAGCAATCAGCGCCACTGTTTTTCGTGCGCGCTCAAGCGATTGCGGCGTTTGCCACGCTGATTCCAGATGCACTGCGCCCACGAAGCTCGCATGCATCAAGTGCACGACATCATCGGGCATGAACACATTGACGGCGGCAAAGGTCGCTTGAATACGTTTTTCAACGCTCGAATCAAATTCGTGGAGCCAAGTTTTGATGGATTCATCTTCGTCACAGGCGGCGAGCAGCCCCACCATCAAACGAAAAAAGCCCCGATCACTCTGATCGGGCAGCAACACATCGCGAAGCGATTCACGCGTGAGCTGGCCGGCAGCAGCCGCCCCCTCGATGGGCGCGAGCATCCGTTCGCAACCGTATTGCGCAGTCGCCCGCAGCAACTCGTTTCGAGTGGCGAAGTAGTAGGTGATGTGACTTTGCCGAAGGCCGGCCTTCGCCGCTACGGCTTGCTGCGTCAGCGAAGCAAATCCGTCGGTGTGTAGGAGCTCAACAGCAGCGGTCAGAATTCGTTCGCGAGCGGTGGCATTCGCGGGCAGCGCCGCAACGGTGGGCAGGGTCATTTTTCCAGACATTTGGTTAATATACCAAATCAAGCATTACAATTTGGTTAAAAAACCAATACAGTTCAAGCTATTTGCACAAATTCCCTATTAAATAGGGCTTATGTCATTAAATTGATCTTTGTCGGGATCATATTTTTTAGCGCTTAGACCCTTATTTCATTGGGCCTAAGCGGATAAAGATGGCGCTGAAGATCCGATGCTCTCTTTTTTGGTCTCGACACGGCGGGCGAACACAGCGCAGACGCCAAGAATCCTCGCTTGGCAGCGAGCAACCTTCGCCACGCCCCTGTTTGACCGCGAATACTCGCGATACAGTCTGCAACTCGCGCCGTTTCACCCGCTATTCGTCGCGTACCCCTTTCGGAGCTCCGCCGACGATGTGACACTGCTCGCCTTAGTTCAACACTTCACGGGCTCAGCATGAATCACACGACCCTCCATCGCGCACCGATTGAATTTTCAGCGCGCACCGCGACCAGTGCATCACAGATTTTGCTGGCCGCCGCGCTCGCACTAGTGCTCGCGGCGACTGGCTTGTTCGTTAATCCGGCGAGCGCTCAAGGCTGGAACTTTTCCATCACGGGTTTTGGCGGCAAGACGATTGTGGGCTCAGGCAAAGCGGTCACAGAGCCGCGGATCACGCCGCCGTTCAACGCGATTTCTATCAAGGGCGCAGCCGATGTAGCCATTCGTCAGTCGAACAAAAACGCGGTCGAGGTGTTCGCTGACGACAACATCGCGCCTCTGATCACAACCGAGGTTCAAGGCCAAACGCTGGTCATCGGATTCAAAGAGAAAACCTCCGTCCGCACCAAGACCAAACTTGTCGTGCGCGTAGATGTTGCGACGCTCACCGCCATCGGCATCAGTGGCTCTGGCGACGTTACAGCCGACCTGCTGAAACTCGAATCGCTTGACGTCAACATCAGCGGCTCGGGCGACGTTCGCTTGAACGATTTAACCGCTGCGAACTTGAACGTTTCAATTTCAGGCAGCGGCGATTTCACGGCTGCTGGCAGCGCCACAAAGCAGCGCTACGCCATCGCCGGTTCGGGCGACATTCGCAGCTCAAAGCTTCAGGGCACCGATGTAACGGTGAGCATCGCCGGTAGCGGCGACGCGTCGGTCTGGGCGACTGGAACGCTTACCGGCAGCGTACTGGGCAGCGGCGACATTCGCTACACCGGCAACGCTACGCTCAATAAATCGGTGCTGGGCTCGGGCTCGATCTCAAAGCTCTAATTGAGTGGCCTGAGATCGCACCGTTGCGCGACGCCGAGAGCGCTGCCGGCCTTGAGCACGGCGTTATCATGCAGACGTAGTGACGTAGCGTTTGTCCAATTTGCGCTGCGGGCCGCGAACGCCGAACACCCAAAATGGCGCTTTGATTTGAATATGCAGAGAAATGCCCGTCGGCCCCATCGGCCGCGACAGAATGACCGCGCAGCGATGCAGCGCTGGGCAATCGCGGTACGAGCGTGATGGGCGAGATAGCCCCAATCGTTTATCGCCGTGCCACGGCGGCAGACATCAGCGCGATGCATGTCGTGCGCGTTACCGTTACTGAAAACCGCTTGAGCAATCCAGCGCGAATCACGCCGCAGATGTACATCGATTTCATCGACGCGCTTGGGCGCGGCTGGCTGTGTGAAATCGATAGTCACGTCGTCGGCTTTTCGTTCGCCGAGCGTGCGGATCACTCAATCTGGGCGCTGTTTGTGCTGCCGGAATTTGAGCGGCGTGGCATCGGGAAAACGCTGCTGCAATTGGCTACCGATTGGCTCTTCGAGCTGGGCGCCGAGCGCGTCGTATTGGGCACAGAAATCAACACGCGGGCAGATCGGTTTTACGCTGCGCAAGGCTGGCGAGCGGGGGCTGTGACCGAGGGTGGTGAGCGACGCTACGAGTTGCGGCGCGGGGGTTGAGGCTGTTGCAACAATGCGCTTCTAAGCCATATGAAATATGGCCTTAGCCCGCATATTTCACCAAGCGCCCAAATCGAAGCGAAGCAAGCGCTGTGATCGCGTTTTGCGAGTCCTGAATCGCTGGGCGCGCGACATTTCGCCCA
>READ01000029.1 GCA_004293675.1 Betaproteobacteria bacterium | reverse complement strand
TGTTAAAACCAACGTTGCACACGAACCCCAAACAGTGTCACCACGCCGCTGAAATCGCGTGGCTTAAACACTCAATGGAAGGTTGACAGGATCAAACCTAGAATCGCGGGAAAGAGGAGGCCGCATGGCGTTTAGTTTTCGGCGTTCGCGCCGTACAGTGATTTTTGTAGGTGTCGCCGGAGCTGTCGCGTTGGCGACTGCCGCCGTGGTGACGCGTATGAAGTCAACCCCGGCACCCAAAGGGCCAGTATTGATGGCATCGCACGACACAATGCTGCGAAGTATCGCCACTGCGCTGCTCGGTTCCGCGCTGCCGGGCGATGCGCCTGCGAGGGCGGCCGAACTCGCCCGCGTGCTGGCTGCAATCGCGGCACTTGTCGACAACCTTCCGCCGCTCACGCGCTCCGAAGTCGGCGATCTATTGGGATTGCTCTCGTTTAAGCCCGCCCGCGCAGCGCTGGGCTATGGCGGCGATTGGGTGGCCGCCGATACGCCGCAAATCGTGACCTTTCTCTACGGACTTCGCGATAGCAGTATCGAGCTCAAACAGCAGATCTACTTCGCCCTACACGATTTGGTGATGGGCACGTTTTACGCAGAGCCGTCCACCTGGCCCGCCACCGGCTACCCCGGCCCACCCAAACTAGCGTAGCCACATGATTTTCGTCATTCGTCCTTCGTCATTCGTCCTCGTGCCTGCGCTCCACGCCCGGCGTGTCAACTCATTTACAAAGGCACGAAATGTTTCCTGATCCCATTCGCGACGGCATTAAGAAAGGCTGGATGCACATCGATGCATCGCAGCTGGGTAAGGACGCGACCTTAGAGGCCGACGTGTGCATCATCGGCACCGGCGCGGGTGGCGGAATTGCCGCCGATGTGCTCTCCGACACCGGGCTTAAAGTAGTGATGATCGAAGAGGGCATGCTTCGCACATCGAGTGATTTCAAGATGCTGGAAAGCGAAGCCTATCCAACGCTCTATCAAGAATCCGCATCGCGAAAAACGGCTGACAAGGCCATCAACATTTTGCAAGGCCGCACGGTCGGGGGATCAACGACCGTCAACTGGACAACAAGCTTTCGCACCCCGCCCGACACGCTGAAATTTTGGCGCGAGCGCTTTGGTTTGACTGAGCTGACCGATGATCATATGCGCCGCTGGTTTGAGCTAGCCGAAAAGCTCACCAACATCACCGATTGGCAAGTGCCGCCGAATGAAAACAACGCCGTACTTGAGCGCGGCGGGCAAAAACTCGGTATCAAAATCGAGCGCATTCGTCGCAACGTAAAGGGTTGTTACAACCTCGGCTATTGCGGCATGGGCTGCCCGACCAACGCTAAGCAATCGATGTTGGTGACATCGATTCCCGCTGCGTTGGCGCGCGGCGCAATTCTAGTGAGCCGTGCTCGCGCCCAGCAACTCGTGTTCAAAAATGGCCGCGTTGATTCGCTCGAATGCGTGAGCATGCAGGGTACGGGCTACGACGTTGGCAGCGTTCGGGTGAGCGTTAAAGCCAAGCACTACATCGTCGCTGGCGGAGCCATCAACTCGCCCGCACTGTTGATGCGCTCTAAAGCACCCGATCCGCATAACGTGTTGGGCAAGCGCACCTTCCTGCATCCCTCGCTAGTCTCGGGCGCGGAAATGCCCGGCAAGGTTGAAGCGTGGGCGGGCGCACCGCAGACCACCTACAGCGATCATTACCTAAACACGCAGCCGATTGATGGCACCATGGGCTTCAAGCTCGAAGTGCCGCCGGTGCATCCGGTCCTCTACGCGATCAGCTTAAACGGCATGAGCGAGCATCATCGCAATCGCATTTCGAGCATGCCCAATTCACAGGTCACCATCGCGCTATGCCGTGATGGATTCCATCCCGAAAGTGTTGGCGGTAGCGTTGAACTTTTAAGTGATGGTTCGCCTAGGCTTGATTACAAACTCAACAAGTATTTCTTCGACGGAGCGAAGCGCGCCTTTCTCGCGATGGCCGAAATTCAATTCGCGGCGGGCGCGAAGGAAGTCTTCCCGGTTGACGAGCGCGTTACCGGCTTTCGCAATTGGAATGACACCAAAACCGCTATCGAAGCGCTCACGCTAAAGCCCCACTCCACCCGCGTCGTTAGCGCACACGTGATGGGCGGTTGCGGCATGGCCGCCAGCGCCAAAGAGGGCGTGGTGAACGTGGATGGTCGCCATCATCAAGTGGAAAACTTAAGCGTGATGGACGGCTCGGTGTTTCCAACCTCGATTGGTGCTAATCCGCAGTTATCGATTTATGGACTGGCGTGGAGAAATGCAGCGCGGCTCGCGGGTGACATGCGTAAAGCGTAGTCGCACAATTAGCTCCGCAGCAGCGTACTCAAGTCCGCCGCGATCGCATCAGCGCCGGCTTCGTGACGCACTAACAAACGAATCCGCCCCTGCGGATCAAACACGTACATCTGGGTCGAGTGATCGACTAGGTAAGTGTTTTCGTCTTTGATCTGTGCTTTTTGATAAATGATCTTGAATTCTTTGGCTGCGGCTGCGGTTTGCTCGTCGGTGCCGTAGAGCGCTTTGAACTTGGGGTTGAATGCGTTTACGTATTTGGTGAGCTCGGCGGGTACGTCGCGCTTGGGGTCAACCGTTACGAACACCACGTTGACGTTTTCGGCGTCGCTCGGTTTCATCTTTGCGAGCGCCGCGTTGAGCGTTGTCATGGTCGTGGGGCAGTAGTCCGGGCAGAACATGTAGCCGAAGAAAAATACCGTGACCTTGCCTTTGAAATCGGCGAGTGTGCGCGGTTGTTGGGTCGCTGCATCGTTGAGCGATAGGGATTGACCGAAGCTCGCGCCGGTGATGTCGGTGGTGTTGAATTTAAGCGCGGCGGGCTTGCCGTCTCTCGAACACCCGCTCAGAAACGTGATCGCGAGAGCGGCGGCAAACGCGAGCAGGTAGGCTGGGTTGATAAACCCAGCTTGGTGCGGTGATGCTGCTGGGTTTCGTGCCTCAACCCAGCCTACGTTTCGTGCGCCAATACTGCCTGCCTGGCATCGCTCAACCGGGCCCACGACCGATTGCATCAGTGCTTGTGGCCCGAGTGATCATGCGTCGCTTTTTCGGCAACGACAGTCACCGTCACTTCCCCTGCTTTTTCAAACTTGAGTTTCAGCGGAAACTTATGGCCGTCTTTGAGCCCGTCTTTTAGGCCAATCAGCATGATGTGAAAGCCGCCGGGTTTGAGCTCGGCCTTACCATTGGCGGGAATATCGAGCGATTTGATCTCACGCATTCTCATCACGCCGGCTTCTCTGACCATGCTGTGAATTTGAATTTCGCGCGCAACGTCGCCCGTGACGCTCAGCAGCTTGTCGGCGGCACCCTTGTTGTCGAAGACCATGAATGCGGCGGAGTTCTTCACTGCACCTGGCGTTGCGCGTGCCCACGGATGTTCGATGTTGATGTTGCCAACTTTGAAGTCTTGGGCGAGGGATGCGCCCGCGAACGTAGCAGCAAACCCGAGAAGTGCGGAGATGAGGATTTTTTTCATGATGGGAGGAGGCGAAGTCAAAATACGTGAGAAGGAGGATAGGGACTAAGTCAATGAGTTACATCGCATTGACGAGCATGAGGCCTGCCATGGCCGCCATGCTCACGTCTTCAATGAGCGTGACTTTTGACATGGGTAGTTTGAATACGGTTCCCAGGCACGCGCATTCAATGAGCTGGCGTTTGCGGAGCGCATTGATCACACCCAAGGTCCCAATGATCATCACAGCCAAGGTGATCCAATGGGTGGCCACGGGATTCCAGCGAATTAAATACGCCACACCTAACGCGAGTTCGATGAATGGATACGCATAGGCGTATACGCTGCTCCGAGCTGCGATCAGATCGTAGCCGCGGTACGCCTGCACAAAGCCCTTCAGGTTGAGAAGCTTAAAGAAGCTAAAGACCAGAAAGAATCCCGCCATGAAATCGCTCATCCACTCATGCCAATGGCGGGACGGCGTTTGTAGATGGACGAGGCCAGTCGCACCGATCAGAAACGCCAGGATTAGCAGTAATGGTTTGTAGGTGGCGAAAAATCCGGTCGTCTCGCCCGCGCCGGTGTCCGCTGCAAACCCGGCATTGGCGGCGATCTCGAGCGTGTACTTACCCGCACCGGCTGCTGCTATTTGCAGCATGTCGAGTGATGCGTCATCATGTGCGCCGCGCAGCACGGCGCGTGGTGGGTCGAGTGTGACCTGCACCTCTCTTGCGAACGGCGTCAGCGCACGCGTTACTCGCGCAACACAAGCGCCACAGTGCATTCCAGAAATAGTCAGCGTTTTGTCCATGGAGATATTTTCGCTGATTGCGCAATACCCCCACGCTTTACGGTGTTACTGAGGCACTTAGCTCTTCATCAGCGAGGCGACCTTCGGCAAATGGCTCGGGAAGCGCGATAGGTTGGGGAATATGGTCGCCAGCTCGGTGCTGTTGGCACCGAACCATTGGGCAAGTCGTGCGGTGTAAACGTCAGCGGCGATTTCGGGCAGCAAGCGCCCTTGGCCAATGTCGATCAACGGTAGCTTGGCCGCAAAGGGAAAGTCGCCATACACCCGACCGCCGTTGACCGCACCACCGAGCACCAGCTGATGACTGCCCCAACCGTGATCCGAACCTTGCCCGTTGGATTTAAGCGTTCGCCCGAAATCGCTCATCGTCATGGTCGTTACTAGGTTCGAAACGCCCATTGAAACAGTGGCGTCATAAAACGTTTTTAGCGCTTGATCTACGAGCGAGAGCAGAGAATAGTGTTTGCCCGCCAGAAGAGACTTGGTGTTGTTCACGTTCCCGAATTGATCACCGTGATTATCAAATCCGCCCAGTGATACGAAAAATACCTGCCGCGTGGTGCCCAGCGCTTGTCGCGCGGCGATCATCGCTGCAACAGCGTGTAATTGTGCCGCGAGTGGGTTATTCAATACACCTGCAGCGCTGCTCCAGGGCACGGCATTTCGCAGCGAATAGTTGCCCGCGTTCTCCGCGTACATAGCGTTACCCACGAATTCGCCGATCTCCAACGATCCTTTGGTCAAGCGACCGTATTGCTGCTCTAGTAAATTGGCCCGTGCTGACGAGTAGTCATTGATGAAAACGTCTTGCGGCTTCGAGCCCGTCCAATTCCAGTTGATTTCTGCAACGGGCGTTCTGGCGATTCGAGTGCGCGGGTCGATCGCTCCTGAGGCGTAGCGAACGGGCATCACTTGGTAAGGCGTTGCGATATCGCCCTTCATGAAAATCCCACCGCCGCCCAGTCCGATAGACACGGGCAAACGACCCGATGATGCCACTCTAAACACGTCGGCTATGCGACCGCCCCAACCCGTGACTGCGGGCTGATCGGGACGCATAGATTGCCAATGCATTTGCATGTCCGAGTGCGAGAAAAGCTGCGGCGGCAGTTCGACATTCGATGTTTGGTATTGTGAGAGCGTGGTTTCGCTAAGCAGCGGTCCTGTGTTAGCGACTATTGCCAAAGGCTTAGCCGCGTCGGCAAACAGCGCCTGCATGCTAGGCATCGCGGGGTGAAAGCCCAGCGAACTACTGCCCAAACCGGTGGGTGAAATAGGAAGCAAACTGGCCAACGGCAGCGCCAACCCATTGCCAGCAGCCTGCCCATTTCGTGATGCAGCGTAGCTGTTGTACTCGCTTGTTTGAAATGGCACGATCATGTTGTGACTGTCGTTTCCGCCAAACAAAAACAAGCACACCAAGGCGCGATATCCGCTCTCGTCGGCGCTGGGCGTGATCGTTCCGGCGTCAGCCGTGGAGATCGAAAACGGAACGAAGGGCGCTGCACCAATGGCGGAGAGAGCAGCGCTGCTTTGAATGAACTTACGACGATTCATGCTGAGTGCTCCTCTTTAGCGTTGGATGGCGTAGTCGGCCGATTGAACGATTTGCCACAACACTGCGTAGAGACGCTGTTGGCGTTGTTCGTTGATATCGCTTCGGGTGATACCGCCTGCCATTGCGATTAAATTGGCTTTGAACCCAGGCTTCAAGTTGTTGGCCGTGAGCAGCAGATCCAGGTCATTGACGAGCGCGGTGGGGTTGTCCGCCAGTGGCGTTGCACCCGATAGATAAGGCGCGTGGTTGGGTGCAATATGGTCACCGTTAGTGCGGCCACGATTGAATCCACCGGTGATGCCCCACTTCATGAAATCAGCAAATCCGGCCACGCTTGACGCGCTGGCAATTTCAAATTCTGGCCCCTGCAGCGGAGAGGCGCCGTAGCTCATCGCGCCCGAGGGCGCAAAGTCAGGATGGTAATAATTGAAAACCGACGGCGCTTTGAGTGGCGATTGGCCCACGTTTTCGACGCCGCCGATGTCCCAAATATCATAATAGCCGCTGCTTGCCGTCGCGCCAAACGCTCGGTGCAGCTGCAAAAACTTGATGATAGGTTCGCGTAGTTTTCCGAAGCTAATTTGCGCGGCTGCTGTAGCGCTTCGGGCTTCGCTATGCAGCAAAATCGCACGCACTACGGATTTAATATCGCCGCGCTGATTGCTGCCGTTGTTATTGAATACGTTGGCGATATCGTTGACGTACGCGGGTGTGGGGTTGCTAGTCACCATGCGCTGAATGAGCTGTCGAACGATGAACGGACCGACGTTGGGGTGATTGAACACGTTGTCGATGGCCTGTTCCAAATCCTGCTGCGGTGATTGCCCCGCTGGAAGCGTTGCGAACGGCGCATTGGCGTACTGCAGTAACGATTTGCTGTCTGTGTTGTGTGGAGGAGGGTAGGACAGCGCTGCGTGGGTGCCAGTAACCTTGCACCAGCATCCCGTAGGGGAGCCGGCCGGACAGGTCGCATCCGTGGTGCCTTGCGGCCAGCGGCCGTCTTGTGGACAACGACGTCCGGTCCAAGGTGTCATCGGCTCGGTCCATCTTGCAATCGGCCAATAAAAGCGCCACGGCTCTGTGCTCATAGGTTGGTTGGCGAAATGCCAACCTGTGAACGCTTTCGAAAAACCTTGTACTGCCGGTTCGTCGTAGGTGGGAATAGTTTTGCCAGCGCCGTCAAGCTTTGCCGTGCCGTCGTTGTTGAGCATCACCGTGCCAATCGAGAAGAGCTGCAGCAATTCTCGAGCGAAGTTTTCGTTGGGCACCTCAAAGCTCGAACCCAACATGTCAAGGTAGACACCCATCGCGGGATGCAGCGTGATGTCGCGCAATAGCTTGCGGAAGCTGCCCGTGGTGCGGCTCACGCCGTCCACACCTACTTCGGCTGATGGATCTTCGAACACACGCTTACTAATGGTGTCGAGGTAGCTCGCGACACCAGTACCAGAATCGAGCAGCACGTTATTGCCTATGGATACGACCAGTGTCTGCAACAGGGCGTTGGTGACCCGCTGGCGAAGTTGATCTTGGCCTTCGAGCGCCATTTTGTAGAACATCGGGCCGTGCACTGCCCACGGGCATCCCGAATCGAGTTGGTCGCAGCGAGGATTCCCCGACACTTTATTTTGCGCGATCAGCGCTTCGGCATACGGGGTGTAGAGGCTTCGAGATTTTGTGAACTGATCGGTGATCCATTCGTTAGGCGTTCGGTTGGCAGCCGCCGTGATCTCGGCGTTGCTGGCGCCCCAGGTGCCTTGTTGCAACAGCCGTGCGGCGGCCTGTTTCGCCGTGAACGAGGGCGTGGAGAGCACGCAACCGCCCTCTATGTAGCTCGTGATGCTTGCGGCGTTCGGAGGCGCGACGTTGTTTTCTATTGACAGGCCACGGACGAGTGCGGCGTTGCGAAATCCTGCCATGTATCGCGCCAGCACCGTGGCATCGATTGTGGTGAAGAGCCCGTCCTTGTCAACGTCGAGCCGCGCCAAGGTCGTACCAACGTTTGATTCTGAGTTTGCGACGCCCGCAACCGAACCCACTCTTTCGTAAAGCGTCGGCCCGCGCATTCCAAGCGCAAAGCGAGTCATGATGAGCCCATCTAAGCCAAATCGCGGCGCGCCAGTGGCTGTGACAGAAAGTGGGCAGTTTGACGCTTGCGCCAAAGCAGCGGCTGAGATGGTAGTCGCGGCTGCGATTGCGATGCAATGCGCCATGAACCAACGAAGAGGCCTGCGCGTGGACAAAAAAAATCGTGAATTGATAGTCATAAACACCGACCTTGAAAACTGGGGGACTGGCGCAGTGCGCACAACCACTCAGGGCGTCGCGCACTGCGCGATCGAGAGCGCCTCGCTTCGGAAGCATATCAGCGAATTATGACATTGGCATGCAAGCGAACAGAACCCAACATCTTGAACTCTATGAGGATTGTGCTTCTTTTGTAAACGTATGGCTTCGGGCGCTAATCATCTGATGGAAAACCAGAAATTTTGGCTAACGCCATACAAAATAAGGCAAATGACACGCTATTTTAGGAATCCGACAATCATAAAAAAATAAGCCAGCACGTTATTTTATGAGGCGATGGTGCATGAAGTTGATTTTGGAACCATTCGTCTAATCAAACTGTGCGATCCCGCGGGTTTCCCCTTGAAGAATCGAAGCGTCGCAGGTGAAGCGTCGACTATAGGTTTTCACAAGCATCGGCCTCGAATGCATCGCCGCTCCAGCCAAGTATGGTGACGGTAGCTTCGCTAGCGCCTGAGCCTGCAAAGAAGCTGCGCAAAAGTCGAGCGTTAATCCGGCAGAACCCAAGAAACCGCAGGTCGCTGAGCCGCGACTAAAACCGATCAAAGCGCCGGGTAGATAACGGCAGTTTGAGCATGGCCGCGACCGAATGCCAGCGCGGGTCGCGTAGCCGCTCGAGACCAAAATCATCCTTGGTCGCCGTCGCTGCGCGGGGGTCGCGATAGGTGCCAAACATCCGATCCCAGATGGAGAATGTTTGTGAGAAATTCGAATTGGTCTCGACCTCGACTGGCGAATGGTGCAACCGGTGCATGGCGGGGGTCACCATAATCGTCTCTAGGCGCTCCTCCAGCTTGGCTGGCATGCGCCAATTCGTGTGATGCCATATTCCTGTGGGTAATTGAATGACTGCGCGAAACGCAAACACCCAAATAGGGATGCCAAACAGAAATAAGACCAGCGAGACAAACATCGCCCCCAAAAGCAACTCGAGCGGGTGAGCGCGAAGTGATGTTGAACCATCAAGTCGCAGGTCTGCATGGTGCACCAGATGCAACGACCAAAGTGCGCGCAGCGTGTGCGACGTGCGATGAAACACGTAATCAAAGAAATCCAGCACTAAAACGCCAACGATGACCGCTACCCAAGCGGGCAATCGCGCGACGCCCCATTGCTCGATTGCCGCACGGCTCAATTCAGCAAACATGACGTTGAAAATAAGCGTTTCGACTAGAACGAAGCCAATCAGCCACAAGCCTAAGTTTCTTGCTACATGGAGCCAGCGGGCTCGTTCACTTGGCTCGGCGATCGCCGGGCTTAAACCCTCAATGAAGAACGACACACCTAGGGACGCGGCTAGCAGGTAATAGTGCGCGCCGAGTAGTTGCTGACCCAGTGATTGAATAATCGCATCCACGTTATGAGCTTATCCGAGAGTGTTGAGCTGGGTTAATCGACTCAGCGCTGAGCGTCAATTCGAAAGTTCAGGAGCGACGCGGGAAAACGAAAAGGGCCGCACGAAGCGGCCCCGGCGCGACAGTCACGCAGCTACTTGCGGCGCTTCTGCAACATCTTGCCACCGACGACACCCACCGCCACGGCCAGCCCCACCATCGCGACCTCACCGAGCGTTGGAATTGAAGTCACCCGCGGCAGCCAGCCCGCAAACGCCGACCCTGAAGCCACCGCCGCTCCCATCACAAATACTGCCTTTGTCATATCGATCCCCAATCAAGAAGGTTAATTTCAAACAGCACACAAAGTCTAGTCCTTCGGAGGCCCGAAGCAAACACTCTTTTCGAACCAATTTTCCTTTCGGCAGGTAGACCGTTGCAGCGATACGTCACCGTTCGGCTGCGTCAGCTGGAGCGGCCCTAGATTGAAGCTAGAGCGTCACTGAGCTTCGCCCCATCCACCCCACCCGCCATAGCCATATCGGGCCGCCCACCGCCTTTGCCGCCGACAATCGCAGCCGCCTTACCAACGATGTCGCCCGCCTTGAACTTGCCGACTAAGTCTGCCGTCACGCCTGCGCACAGGGCAACCTTGCCGTCCGGCGTTTTCGCGCCAAGCAAGATTACGCCGCTGCCCATTTTGTTTTTGAGCTGATCGACCATTTCGCGCAGGGCTTTGGCGTCGGCGCCTTCGATTTCGGCGGAGAGGAATTTCACGCCGTCTTTTTCGACGACTTTGCTCATAAGATCGCCACCCGCAGCGGCGGCGAGTTTGGTCTTGAGCGCGGCGAGTTCTTTCTCAAGCGCTTTGACGTTATCTTGCATTTGCGCGATGCGCTTGGGCACGTCTTGCCATTGCGATTTCGTCGCGGCGGCGACTTCAGCGAGCGTGTCGTTCATCTTGTTGACGAACTCGTACGCGTTGTCACCAGCGATCGCTTCGACGCGGCGAATGCCTGCGGCTACGCCGCTCTCGGACGTGATTTTGAAGAAGCCGATGTCGCCGGTGTGGCCGACGTGGGTGCCGCCGCACAATTCTTTTGACGAACCAATCGAGAGCACGCGCACTTCGTCGCCGTATTTCTCGCCGAAGAGCATCATCGCACCGCTGTTTTGCGCATCCGCTATCGCCATCACTTCGGCTTGCGTCGATGTGTTCGAGAGAATTTCTTCGTTCACGTACCGTTCAACTGCGCGGATTTGCTCGTCCGTCATCGGCGTGGGCTGAATGAAATCGAAGCGCGTTTTTTCAGCATCGACGAGCGAACCTTTTTGTTGCACATGATCGCCGAGCACCGTGCGCAGCGCTTTGTGCATGATGTGCGTGACCGAGTGGTTGCGCGCGGTGCGAGCGCGGGTCAGTGCGTCCACCTTCGCGGCGACAACTTCGCCGACGGTGAGATCGCCCGCGATTACGCGCACGTGATGGCCGAACACGTCGGCTTGAATTTTCGTGACGTCATCGACGTGAACCAGCAGCTCACATTCATCGCCCTCAAAAATTGTGCCCTTGTCGCCGACTTGGCCGCCGCTCTCCGCGTAAAACGGTGTGCGATCGAGCACAACAACGCCCGTTTCGCCGGCAGCGATTTTCTTCACCGACACGCCATCTTTGTAGAGCGCAAGGATTTTTGCGTCGTCAACATGCAAGGTGCCGTAGCCTTTGAAATCAGTCTTTGCGCCTTCGTAGACGAGTCCGGCTTCCATCTTGAATTTCGATGCAGCGCGAGCATTTTCTCGCTGCTTTTCCATCGCGGCGTTGAAGCCTGCTTCGTCGACGGTAACGTTTCTTTCGCGGCAAACGTCAGCGGTCAAATCGAGTGGAAAACCGAACGTGTCGTGCAGTTTGAACGCGAGATCGCCGTCGAATGTTTTGCCGCCACCGGCGAGCGCTGCATCGAGAATTTGCATGCCGTTTTCAAGCGTCTCGTAGAAACGCGTTTCTTCGGCTTCGAGCACGTTCGCAACTTGCGTTGCGCGATCGGCAATGACGGGGTACGCCGCACCCATTTCTTTGACAAGATCGGGCACGAGCTTGAAGAAGAACGGTGTTTTTTGACCGAGTTTGTAGCCGTGACGAATTGCGCGACGAATGATTCGGCGGAGCACGTACGCGGGGCCAGCGCCGCCGGGAATGGTGCCGTCGGCGATCAGGAATGCACAGGCACGCACATGATCAGCGATCACGCGGAGCGAGGTGTGCGATAGATCGCTGGTCTTCGTTTCGCGGGCCGCCGCTTTGATGAGATTGTCGAACAGATCAATTTCGTAGTTCGAATGAACGTGCTGCAACACCGCAGCCAGACGCTCCAAGCCCATGCCCGTATCAACACACGGCTTCGGCAAACGCGGCATGTCGCCGTTGGGCTGCCGATCGAACTGCATGAACACGTTGTTCCAGATTTCGATGTAGCGATCGCCGTCTTGCTCGGGCGATCCGGGTGGGCCGCCGGCAACTTCGGGGCCGTGGTCGTAGAAAATTTCTGAGCACGGGCCGCACGGGCCAATGTCGGCCATTTGCCAGAAGTTATCCGATGCGTAACGCGCGCCTTTGTTGTCGCCAATGCGAACCACGCGATCAGCTGGCAAGCCGATCACTTTCGTCCAGATGTCGTAAGCCTCGTCGTCCTCGAAATACACGGTTGCCCAGAGCTTGTCTTTCGGCAATTTGTAAACCTCGGTCAACAATTCCCATGCGTATTTCAGCGCATCTTCCTTGAAGTAATCGCCAAAGGAAAAATTGCCAAGCATTTCGAAAAACGTGTGATGCCTAGCGGTGAAGCCGACGTTTTCCAAATCGTTGTGTTTTCCGCCGGCGCGCAGGCAGCGCTGCGCAGTCGTTGCACGAACGTACGGACGTTTTTCTTTGCCGACGAACACGTCTTTGAACTGCACCATGCCAGAGTTCGTGAAATAGAGCGTGGGATCATCCGCCGAAACTAAGAGCGAGGAGGACGCAACACGTGTGTGGCCCTTCGATTCGAAGAAGGTCAAAAACTTTTCACGGATGTCTGCGAGTTTCATGATGTTTTTCAAATTAGCAGCCGACAAGCGGCCAGATCGGTCACGACGTGCCTTCGCCTTACGTACGCGCAGTCAAACGTCTGCGCTGCCACTGGCGTCGGAGTAAAAGAGGTAAACAGAGCGCCGCCCGGTCGAGCGGGGTTATTCACATCAGAGCAAATCGCGACCCGAAGCCGCGCTGTTGCTGATTTTAAAGGGCAATTAGACGCGGCGACCTTGCCGCGTTAGGTTAACTTGGCATTGCGGACGCGGGTCACTTATGCTGTCTCTGCCAACAGGCTGAAAACCACGTCTATTTTTCGCTTACCTGCGACTTTTTGCGCGAACCGCGAACCGGCGCGGCTTCGGTTCGCGACCAATGTAGACGCCAAATGGGCTCTTTTCTATCGTTTCGTCGCATTCAGATTCGATATTCTGGAACTATTCGCTAACGTACGCTGAACGTAGCTATCCCACTGCTGCCATCTAGCTCTCACACAAACCCCATTTATGCCCGAATCTTCACGTCATCCCCGTTGGTTTGCACTTCGTGCGACCGTACTCGCTGTTTCATCTGCTCTCGTCGGTATGCCGGCATCGGCTCAAAACAATAGCGAAACACCCACCGAGACACCCAGCGCGCAGCGCTTGGAGCGGATCGAGCTGAGCGCCCGACCGCAAACCACGACTGAATTGCGTCGCCAATCCACAGCCGCTAAACAGATCTACGACGAAGAAGAAATTCAAAAATTCGGTGACGTGAGCATCGGGGACGCGATTAAGCGCTTGCCCGGCGTGAGTTTTAGTGGCGGCGGTCCAGCGCTCAGGGGGCTGGGCAGCTACACGCGAATTTTGATCAATGGCGAACCCGCGCCGCCAAACTTTGATCTGAATAATTTGAACCCGTCGCAGGTGAAGCGCATTGAGGTGGCGCGCGCCGCAACGGCCGATCAAACGGCAGAGGCCATCGGCGGCACGATCAACATCATTTTGAAAGAGCCGCCGCGTTCACGCACGCTCGAAGCCCAAGCTCGCGTGAGCTATCAATACGACAATCCGGCCGCCGGCTTGAACCTGTCGTGGGGTGAGCGCATTCAGGGCAGCACGGCGTTTAACTTGCCGTTTTCGTATTTCGAGTGGAATAACTTTAACGCCGTTCGCGCAAAGACCAACGTCTCCAACGCCAACGGCTCGGTGGCCACCGGCACGCGGGTGAGCGAGCAACACCCGTTCGGGCGCGGCTACAACGTTACGCCCACGCTCAATTGGAAAATCAACGAAGTCGCATCGCTCAATACCCAAGTCTTCATCAACCAAGGTCGGTGGAACTGGAGCGACATCACCACGGATCGCCGAATCGTGTCTGGACAGCCCGTGTTCGCCGATGATTCTCGGAACTTTGGCAATTGGCTCAATGCGCGACTTGGCACGACTTACACCAATAGTTTCGATGGTGATCAACGCCTCGAGCTCAAAGCCAACGTTCAGTACAACGCCAATGACTTCACCGCACGAGGGTTTCGGGGCGGTGCCGAACGGCGATTAACGGTGGCTGAGAACAAGAACCCGTCGGTCACGCAAAGCGGCCAGTATTCGCGCTTAGTTGCCGATTCGCACACGGTCACAGCGGGCTGGAATTTCGAATGGCGCGATTGGATTGGCCGTTCGCGCACGACGGAGCTGGGCGTGCCGCTGCTGCCGATTTACGAGGGGCAAGACGTCGAGGCTCGCGTGACGCGCCTGTCAATGTTTCTGCAGGACGAGTGGGAGGTCAACAAGCGTCTGTCCGCCTACGCCGGGCTTCGTGGCGAGCGAATCGAGACCAAGACTAAAACGCCAGGGCTGGCGTCGAATCCTGATCCCGCGCTGGTGGTCACGCCGATGTTTCATCTGAAATACAAGCTCGACGAAAAAGGCCAACACCTGTTTCGCAGCAGCTTGACCAGCACCTTTAAAGCGCCCGAGCCGATGCAGCTCTTGGCGCGTCCGCTGGTGTCGGGCAGCTACTCCGATCTGAGCAAGCCCAACGATGCGCTGTCGACTGACCGGATCGGAAATCCAGCCCTCAAGCCCGAACTGGCGACGGGATTTGATGTGGCCTACGAGCGCTATTTCACTGGCGGCGGCGTGGCGAGCGCTACCGTGTTCTATCGCCATGTACGCGATTTAATTCGCAATCGCACCACGCTCGAGCCCGTGTCGTGGGCCAGCGTGCCGCGCTACGTGTCGCGCCCAGTGAACTTCGATTCGGCCGACACGTTTGGTTTAGAGCTCGAAGCGCGTGGTCGTGCCGGTACGCTCTTGCCGTTTGCATTCAGCGCGAAAACGCCGCTTGATCTGCGCGCATCGCTCAACTTTTACGAATCAAAAGTAAAGGGCGTGCCGGGGCCCGACAATCGCCTGGATCGCCAGCAACCGTGGTCGGCGACCTTGGGGCTTGACTACGTGTTGAGCGGAGTGATCGCAGCGCCCATTCGGCTTGGTGGCAGCGTGTCGTTCACCCCCGCTTACCGCACACAACAATCGAGCGAGCAAAGTATCGAATTCGCGCGCACGCGAACGTTTGACCTGTATGCGAATGTGCCGCTGAGCCCGACAATGTCGGTGCGTCTGATCGCCAACAATCTCGCGCCGGTCGCCAGCGAAAACACCGTCGCGTTTGGCACGCAGAGCAGTACCAACACTGTGAGCAAACCGCGCACTTGGTACGGGTTGATTTTGACGGTTAAAGGCTGATGTCGAGCGATGAGCGTCGTGTCGATATCGACTTTTTCAATGAAAGCCCTATGAAATGTGGGCAATATTGATATTTTTAACGACGATGAGATCGTAATAAAAATTAGCGCACCTCTTATTTTAAAAGGCGATTAGCAGTTAAGCTGGGCGACAGGTCAATCGGAACAGGCACACCGATTGCCGCTGCCGCTGCCGCTCAGCGATAATCGACGCGTGCAAACTCCCCCGTCAAGCATCGAACCGTCCGCGCCAAACCCTGCGCCGACGCGGCTTCCACGTGCGCTCTATGTGATGGTCGGGCTGCTCATCATCACCCACACATCCTTCAACGGCATCCGAATCGCCACGTCGCTCGCTGCGATCAAAGCGGGTGGCGGCGCGCTTTGGGTCGGGATTTTGACGGCGATGTTTAACCTAGTGCCCGCGTTTCTGGCCATCTATGTCGGGCGGCGAGTCGATCGTTTGCCATTGCGAAAGCCGTTGGTCTTTGGCTGTTTGCTCGCTGCGGCGGGCGGCTTAGTCGCGGCGTGGCAACCGATGCTGTGGGTGCTCGCACTGTGCGCCAGTGCCATTGGTATCGGTTGGATGGTGATTGCGGCGTCGTCGCAATATGCGGTGGGCAGCTACGGCAGCCAAGCCGGTTCGTCAGAGCTTCGCGTCAAGGCGTTTTCCATCATGGCGATGGGTTTCTCAGTCTCGAGTTTTTTGGGGCCGCTCATCGCTGGATTCATGATCGATCATGTGAGCTTTGCTGCGGCTTTTGGCGTGTTGGCCGTTTTGCCGCTGATTGCAGCTGCGGCGTTTTGGTCGAAACGCTTATTGAAATTGCCATCGATTGCTGGCAAAGTGGCCGACGCGCCGGCGGGTAGCGCGAGCGAATTACTCGCCGTGCCCATCGTTCGCAACACCTTGATTACCGGGGCTTTCATCACGATTGGTTGGGATTTGTATTTGTTTATGGTGCCCGTGCTCGGCACTGAATTGAAATTGACGGCAACCCAAATCGGTTCGGTGTTGTCGCTGTTTGCGGTAGCGGTGTTTGCGGTGCGCTTCATGATGCCGTGGCTGTCGAAAAAGCTCGGTGAGCGCGGCGTGATTGTGACGGCGATGGTGCTGGCTGGGTCAACGTTTGTGGCGTTCGCATTCGCGCACAGCTATAGCCTGATGCTCGTGCTCTCGTTCATCATCGGGCTGGGTTTGGGCGCAGCGCAACCCATCGTGCTCTCACTGCTGCACGGTGCCGCGCCGCCGCATCGCATTGGCGAAGTCAACGGCCTGCGGATGACCATGATTTCCACCAGTCAATGGACCATGCCGCTGGTGTTTGGCGTGTTGTCGCTGACAACCGGCATGCTGCCGCTTTTCTTGGTGGTGGGCGGCGGATTGCTTTCGGGCAGTTTTTTCGCGAAGAAAAAACTGCCGAAGGATTCGTAGCGCTCGGCAAGCGTTCCACGACGCGCGCTCCCCGTTCGTGGTGAGCCTGTCGAACCATAACGGCAACTGAAGAACCCAATACGCTTGAAGGAAAAAACAAACCATGACTCGCTGCTTCTGGGCCACCGACGTCCCCGACTTCTACGAAAAATATCACGACGAAGAATGGGGCGTGCCATGCTTCGACGAACACAAAATGTTCGAGATGCTGATCTTAGAGGGCGCGCAAGCGGGCTTGTCGTGGCAAACGGTTCTGGCCAAACGTGAAAACTACCGCAAGGCGTTTGACAACTTCAACGTTGAAAAAATCGCGCGCTACAGCGAAGCGAAAATTCAAACACTGATGCTCGATGCGGGCATCATCAGGAATCAACTCAAAATTCGCTCGACCGTAACCAACGCCCAAGCGCTGATCGCGCTTCGAGAAACAGCATCAAATCCAGAGCGCGCCTTGACCGATTTTTTCTGGCGCTACGTCAACGGAAAGCCAAAGCAAAACGCACTCAAAAGCAAGGCCGATATTCAAGCGACCACAGCTGAATCCGACGCCCTATCAAAGGCGTTGAAGAAAGCCGGATTTAAGTTCGTCGGCTCCACCATCGTCTACGCGCATATGCAAGCCTGCGGCATGGTCAACGATCATTTGACGAGCTGCTTTCGCTATGAGGCGGTGCGCGAGATAGGCGAGAAGTTCTAAATGAAGAGTGACCATCCAGTGGCAAAGTTCCGCGCAGACACCTCGAACGCGCATGAGGACGAGTTACATCTTCGCCCCTTCGTAAAGCGGATCGCATCGGCGATTTCTTCTGGTGATGACTCTGAAACTTGGGTGGTTTCTATTGAAGCGCCGTGGGGACGAGGGAAAACTTGGTGCATGGATGAGCTGAAGCGACAACTAATTGATCAGTTTCAGGGCGCCCACAGAGTGGAAGACTTCAACCCCTGGTTGCTGAGCGATCATCGACAGATCGTTCAAGCGCTGTTAGGAAAAATACAGGCTTGGGTTAGCGACGGCACAGTTACAGCGCTTAAGGAAATAGGAAAAGACCTCCGTGATTTCGCCGGAGCGCTTAGCGGCGCGTATGCACTAGCGGACCGCGTCGGCTTCGAACTCCCGCTAGGCGAACCCGCTAATGTGCCACTAGGCAGCGGCAAAAGTGTGGATCTGGAGAAGCTCAAAGCAAAGGTCATTAGGACGCTTAAAGGCGCGAATACTCGTCTTTTTGTATTTATCGACGACTTGGATCGCGTCACGCCAGACGAGTTTGTTGCGACTATTCGTACGATAAAAGCGGTAGCGGATTTTCCGCACGTAACGTACGTGGTTGCGTTTGACGCACAGATCGCCGACGAGCAACTCAAAAATGCGGGGATCGGACGAGGAGCCGAGTATTTGGACAAAGTGATCCAGCTTCGGGCACCCCTGCCGCCGATCACAAAACAGCAGAAGCAAGTGCTTTTTGATCAGGCGATAGCCGGTCTGCCGCCGTATGCGCGCTCAAGTACCGAGCTGCACAGTTATGCAGCTCGCGCGAGAAAGCTATTTCATTCGGGATTGGCCGCCTCGCTGCGCACTCCACGCGACGTCAAACGAATCGTTAACCGACTCCTCCTATTGCCAGAACAGGTATTCTGTGACGTGAACCTGGCGGACTTGTTCGCGCTCGCAACGATAGAACTCGTCGACGCCAAGATGTTTGCGAAACTCGTCGAAAGCGCATCGTCATTCGTCTCGAATGAAATTCCTCACGAAACGCAACTTGATGGGCTAAACAGACTTCACGATGTGGATGGAGATCGGCTTAGCGCACATAGGGAATTCCTACAGAAAGTCGTGAACGAAAACTCGAAACCGGCAACTAGACAACTTTTGCATTTGCTTTTTCCGCAGATATGGAGCGAAGCTTCGCGGAGTAACGCACCATTTGACTTACTAGCTGGACATATCGCCCACACTCGGAACTTTTGGGTCGCTCTGCAAGGCATGTTGCCGGATGATTCGATTCCGATACAAACGGTACGAGAGTTATTGCGCTCGACGGGTGCAGACTTCGAGCACACTCTGAATTTGCAGTTAACAGCTGGTTATTCGCTGGCAAAAATTCTCGACGGCCTTCATTGCGTTCTGCCATACGAACGCCCACAAGAACGCTCATGCATTTGGGACACGCTTCTGCGACAGGTGCGCGCAGATTCACTGGAGCGCGAAGCCAACGGGAGTGCGTTCGCAAATACTTCAACCCGTAAACTAATCTCAATCATCCATGACACGGAACGATTCGCGAGATCAAACGAGCGCGGGGATCTTCTACCGTTTTCATTTCGCGATTGGGTCGCCGAAAACCTCTCCGAGCAGAAGTCTCTTATGTTCTGGCCATCAGTGTTTCTTGTTTGCTTTGAACAGGCGGATCGACCTCTCGCCCTAGTTGATGGTTCGCTACGGCCGTATGAACCTGAAATTTGGGACCGGCAACTGCTTTCTCAACTAATGGCGGGAAAAGCAGACTACTTCGAATCAGGTGAGTTTCTAGACGAGCCCGAATCGGGTTTTCTGCTGGAAAAAATGGCAACGATCCTTCCAACGACCTGTGAAAAAATCGTAGATGGTGGTGTGCAGGGCGAGTACTTTGATCGTTTAGCCACTCGCATAGTCAACGCATATTCCAGTGGCCGCGACGGCGAGCGCAAATGCTTTGTCAATTTCCGCAGCGAACACCCACTTCGAGTCCGTTTCCCCAGTTTGATTGATCGTGCTAACGAAAGACTGAAAGTCGGCGGCCTTCCACCGCTCGTTATGTTCGCGTGCACAGCGATTGTCACCGGGAACGCCGAAATCCCTTCCCACCATTTTTCCGATCCCCTCGGGACTTAAGTAGTTCGAAGTGCTACACGGGAACATCCTCCCAAAGTGGTAGTAATGTTGGGCGCGATTTATCGAATGAGGACGTCGGAGATGCTCAAGAGAGCAGACTGACCACTTGTCTTTGCCCACATACAAGCTCGCGGGATGATCAGTTGTCATTTGATGACCTGCTTTCGCTATGAAGCCGTGCGCGAGATGGGTTAGAAGCTGTAGGCCAGAATTTGAGCTGACTCGACGAGCCTGCGAGGGATTGACGTGGCTACCGAGTCGGTAACGAATGGGTGGGCACGGGGGTGCCCATCCGACGCTTTACTTCAACAGACCTTCGGCTTTCAAGGCCGCCTGCACGTGGGGTCGTGCCGCAACGCGCTCCATGAACGCCGCCAAATTTTTGTACGCGCTGAGGTCAAGCGCTACAAACTTTGACCAGTTGGTGACGGTGAACAGGTAGCCGTCAGCCACAGTGAATGTGTCGCCGAACAAATACTGTTTGCCAGCGAGTTTGGCATCGATCAGCGCAAATTGCTTCTGCAGGTTGGCAGCAGCAATCGGTTTGTAAACATCAGGCGTGTTCGGTTTAAAGAGCGGCGAAAAGCCCTTGTGCAACTCGCTGGTGATGAAGTTCAGCGCCTCTTGCAAACGAGCGCGCTCGAAGGTGCCGTTGGGCGGAGCGAGTTTGGATGCAGGCGCCAGATCGGCGATGTACTGAACGATGGCCGGGCCTTCGGTCAAGCGCTCGCCGTTGTCGAGCTCAAGCAAAGGCACAGCGCCGCTCGGATTGATGGTGTAGTAGTCGGTGCCATCATCGAGCTGATGAGTTTTGGTGCTGGCGCGCACCAGCTCAAACGGAATGCCCGCTTCTCGGAGCGCGATGTGAGGAGAGAGCGAGCAAGCGCCGTTGCTGAAATAGAGTTTCATGAGATTCCTAAGAGGATGGACGATCGGGGCAAGGCTATGAAGGTTGGGCGCGGGCACGATACTTCAATAGCGCGGGCGCAACTCCCACAACGTTCGCGGCCCCTCCGGGTTGCTGATTTCAATGTTGAACGACGTTTAACGCGTATGCCTTATGAAATATGGGCTACATGGCAGAAAAATTAACTACCGAAACGTAGATGGAGCGAAGTAAACGCCTTATTTCATAAGGCGTTTATACAATTGGTTGGGATAACACAGCGTCGTTCACTGGCATCGAGGTGCGCTAGTCCAATTGCGCCCCAGAATCCTTAACGGCCTTGGCCCACTTGGGCATTTCGGCTCTTAGGAACGCGCCGAACGCTTCGCTGCCGAGAAACGCGGGATCTGCGCCGCTGGCAATCATTCGGTCGCGCATGGCGGGTTCTTCGAGGATTTTCTTCATGGCGTCGGAGATTTTGGCGACGACATCTTTCGGCGTTGCGGCGGGGGCAAGTAAGCCGTAGAAGCCGACCACTTCAAAATCCTTCACACCCGCTTCGATCATCGTTGGTACATCGGGCAGGGCGACGTTTCGGGTTTTGCTGGTCACAGCCAGCGCGCGTAGCTTGCCGCTCTTGGCGTAGGTCGCCGCTTGCGGCACGCTCTCGGCCATGAATTGGACTTGTCCGCCGATCAAATCGTTGAACGCGGGCGCGCTGCCTTTGTACGGAACGTGAGTGAACTCAACGCCGGTCGCCTTTTCGAGCATTTCGGGAACCAGGTGGGAAATACCCCCTGCGCCTGCTGAACCGTAGTTAATCTTCTTCGGGTTTTTGCGAGCCATGGCGAGTAGTTCGGCGATTGTTTTGGCCTCAACGGCGGGGTTCACCACAATGGCCAGCGGCTGCTGCGCGGTGCGCGCAACGGGTACGAAATCTTTGAGCGTGTCGTAGGCCAGCTTTTTGTAGAGCGCTGGGTTGATAACCATCGTGCCGGTGTTGGCGATGAGCAAGGTGTAACCATCGGCGGCCGATTTGGCGACGGTGTCCGCGCCGATAGCGCCCGCTGCGCCGGGTTTGTAGTCGATGACGACCGTTTGCCCGAGCGCCGTTCCGAGCTTATCCGCCCACAGCCGCGCGTGCTGATCAAGCGGGCCACCCGCTGGGAAACCCATGATGATTTTGATCGGCTTGTTGGGCCACGCTTGCGCATGCGATTGCAGGGCACCCAAGGAGAAAAACGATGCCGCAAGAGCAACGATGATGGAACGGCGACGGAGTGCTGAGAGGCGTGGCATGGCTTTATCGATGGCGTGGTTGATCCATCATTTTGGCACCGCGCTCTCGCGGCGCATGCTGGGTTTGCACTAAGCGTTCAGGGCGCGCGCGGCTCGCGGGCTGATGAGGCAAGATCACTGAGGCGATCAGCGCAACAGTCCCAATCCGCAGCAATTGGACGGGTAAAGCGCCGTGCGCATCGAAGTAGCGAATCGCTCAAACGTCAGCACTGACATGGCTTCGCTCGGTGCGATCTAGACGCTGCTCTCAACCATCGCGGTCAGGTTCGCGCTTACATCTTGGGCGCGCTTTGCTCCCAGCAAGCGCGAGAAAAGTGGGCGCGTTCAAGTCCACACAATGTATCGTGCCCGACACGATTCCGCGACGTCGCCAGTTGTCTTTGCGCGTCGTGATTTCTTTTGTGACACGACACTAGCCCTGCAACCAGCGCTTCAAATCCGCCTCGAGCTTGAGCAAATCGTCGGTGCGGGTGTACATCATGTGCCCCGCGTCGTAATAGTGGTGCGTGATGCGGGACATCACCTCGGGCGTTAGATCAAGCCGCGCCAGCGACCAGTCGCTCGCCGAGTAGGGCGTACCAAGGTCGTAGTAGCCGCTGGCTACCAGCACCCGCAAATGCGGATTGCGGCGCAGCGCCCGGGCGAGCGAGTTGCTGGTCGTCGTGTAGCTGTTGCCCTTTGATTCGCCCTGCAGCCAGTTCCACTCTTTGTGGGCGATATCGGAAAACACGGCATATTTTTGATCGCTCGCAATGCCCAGTGAGGACTGGAAATATGCGTTGGCGGCCATGGTGTACGGCCCCACCAGCGCCTCGATACCGGGATCAAAGTCCCAGGCGCGGGACTTTTTCGCGCCCAGCGGACCTGTGACACGTGATTCGAGTCGACCGACGATCTTCCCCTCGTCGCGCAGCAGCTCCGCAAAGAAAGTGCCGTCCGATACGCGCAGATCATTGTCCAGAATTAATTGCGCAGGCAAACCAATCAATTCGCTCAGCCGCTGAGCGATCTGCTTGCGCCGCGCTGTTGGTAGGCGAGCGCCCAGATGCAGCGCGGCGAGGTATTCCGCAGTCACAAACTCTTCGGCGGCCAATCGCGCCGCTGCGCCTGATTTGGCGAGTGGACCTTTGAGCTTGCCGTGGTATTGCGCGGTGGCGGCAAAACCGGGCACAAACAGGCTGTACGCGAGGTCATTTTTCCCCTCGAAGTCAAGCGACTGGATGTCCATCGCGCAGCTCACCAGAATGACACCGGCCAGCGCTATGCCCAGGTCGAGTAGTTTGTCGGCCAACGCCGCGCCACGCGTGGTGCCATAACTTTCACCGGCCAGATAGATCGGCGAGCCCCAGCGCTGGGTGCGGGTCAAGTACGCGCGGATGCCTTCGGCCAGTGCCTCGACATCTCCGTCCACACTGAACATCTTCTTGCGCGCCGCATCGCTTGCGGTGATCGAATAACCTGTGTGGGGCGGGTCAATGAACACCAGATCAAAGTGTGCAAGCCAGGTGTTCGGGTTGTCCTGCACGGCATAGGGTGGCGGCGGCATCGTGCCATCGTCATTGATCGCCAGTCGCTTCGGTCCGAGTGCGCCGAGATGAAGCCAGATCGAGGACGAACCGGGCCCGCCGTTGAATGCGAACAGCAGAGGCCGTGTCGCCGGATCGGGGGCCACCCCTTTCACGTGTCGTGTGTAGCTGGTCAGAAAAAGCGCTGCGTCCGCCTCACCCTTGTGGGTGTCGGACATATTGGCCACGATGGGCACGAAACCGGCGCTGACGGAATACGACAAGGTTTTTTTGCCGTCGAGGGCGACTTTTCCCGTGCTGACGCTCGGCGTGCGCTTCAGCAGCGCTTCGACTCGCTCACGCATGCGCTTTTTCTCTTCGTCGGCCGTCGTGCCGGACGGAGCGATTTTGTCAGCAGATTCGGTCATGGACGATTCCCTTGAAAACTAACCCAGAGTCTAATGCGTGCCGCGACCGACCACCGTCATGCGCGCTGCCTCGAACCATTGCGTCAGAAAGTCGAGCAGGGCAAGCTAATTGGCACGATCACTCAGAAGCTGATGGGATGTTGAACGTTGCGGCTCGAACAGGTAATACGCTTGAGTTCGGCGCGCGCGGCGCTGAACGCCCTCTCCCTGGGGGAGAGGGTTGGGGTGAGGGAGTGCACCTGTTCGTTCCGTCGAACAGCAGAGTGATGCAAGCACCCTCTCCCCAACCCTCCCCCCCGGGGGGAGGGAGCAGACAGCTCGCTCCAATGTGAAATCTGAGTCATCGTGCTAACTGGGCAGGTTAGAGGATTGCGGTGTTGTCTCATCCTACTCTTCAATTCTTCTCGCGCGATGAGCTAACTAAACAAACTGCCAAGCAAACTGCCGATGCCGTCGCTCACCAGATCGATTGCACCGTCGCCAGCACTTGACGCGAAATCTCCTGCCAGTTCGGCGGCACCCGATAGCGCATCGATGCCGCCGCTGCTCACCGCGTCCATGGCGGATTCGGCGAGGCCAGAGGCGATGCCTGCGCCGTCGCCAAGCCCGCTGGTGAGCGACGATAGGGTATCGGCACCACTGCCGAAAAGCGCTTCAGTGGCACTGGGCAGCGAATCGGCGACATTGAGCGTGCTCAAGGCGTCGGTCGCATTTGTGAGCGCGCTTCCTGCATCGAGAGACGTACCGAATAGGGCTTCGGTGGCCGATGGTAAGCCGACATTACCGATGTTCGCGACATCGGGCAGTGCGGTTGTGTTCATCGAGCTGAGCAGTCCGCCCGTCGTGGCGGATGCGGAATCAGCGAATACCGCACCAGCGCCCGCACCCGCCGCCGCTCCGGTTGACACGTTGCGACCTGCGCCGCCCAGCCCGCGGGTTGCTGCGCGACCGAGCGCCCACAGCAGATCGGTGGCCAAATCCGCAGCGTAGAGCGTATCCCAGCCGCTGCCCGAATCGTGGCGATTGCGATCGTGGCCGTATTGGTTTGATGGGGCGGACGGCAATTGTTTTTGCCGCTCTTGGAGGTAGTGATCAATCGCTTTTTTAGCCGCATCGCGGTCAAACACCGAGACCGGTGCGCGGCAATAGCTGCAAGCATCGGTCACACCAATGTCGACGGGCGCGGCACAGCTCGAGCATTTAATTTGCTTGACGCTGGCCGCGAGTTTGCTTCGCTCGGCTTGGGTCAATTCGCGAATGAACTGCTTTTCGGACAGGAAGTTGTAGAACGTGGTGAGCCGACCGTGGCCGTGGCGGCAGGCTTGATAGGTGAAGCGAGTGTGCTTCACGCGATCGGTGGTGAGCTTCATGCCGTCGCCACAGCTCACACAACGCAAGCCTTCGCCGAACTTGGTGCTGGCGTTGCTTGACGCGCCTCCGCGCTCGTTGATGAGTTGAAACAGCGCGACTACGCCATCGGGGGAAAGCTGTGAGCTTTCCCACTGGTCGAACCAAATGGCGTTGCAGTCCATACATACGTCGATGTCGACCGTTTTCCCGTAGTGACCGGGCAAGGTGTAGAGCGACATGAGTGAGCTGCAATTGGTGCAGCGTTTATCGGACGGCTTTGCGGTGAGCGGTGGAAACTGGGATGCGGACATTGCGTTGTGTCTTTCCTTCGAAGGCTAGACGCGCACGGCTCAGGCATTGATTCCGTGTGCGCTCGCAGACCAAAGCTTAGCGATAAATTGCGCGCTCTGCGCGCAGCGCGAAGGGTTGGCGACGAAATGACGATTTGATCGGATGGGGATGTGTAGGGCGGCGCGGATTGCGGGCGGTGGCCAGGCCAAGGCAGTTGACGGCGCGGCTCAAAGCGGGCACACGACCATCGGTTTCGCACGGGGCTCGCTTCCGGTCGAGTGGCTGAGAGCGCGGTGCAGTGCTTAGCTATTCATCACCACGTTCGACTTTTCCACGCCAGCGACGTCCGAACGACGCGGTTGGAGGGTCCGTGGCTTTGGGAACGATTTTGAAGGCGTCGCCCAGTCCGAAGCCGCGGGTTAGCAAAAAGCGAATGTGCCGTTGCCGCTCTTTTTCGTCTTTGGGGGCGTCGCCAAAGCGACGATTCCAAAGCGCGGTTGCGGTTTCGAATTCGTCTTGCTCTAGCGCATCTAGGGCGATTTGGGCGGCGTCTTTTTTGATGCCTGCTTGGGCCAGCTTGTCGGCGATGAAGCGCTTTGCCGCTTGTCCGGTGAGACGACGCACGATGGCTTCGGCGTAACGGTCATCGGATTGCCAGCCCTGGGCGGCGAGCTGGTCGATGAGCTGCTCGATGTCGTCTTTTGATGATTCAGCGTTCTGCTGGGTGCTGTTTCGGCGAGCCAGCCTTTCACGGGATTGTGCGAGTTTCCGGAGCAACTCTTCGCGTGAGTGTTCGCGTGTAGTGAGGAGCCGCAATGCCTTGTTTCGCAATTTTTGTGCGGATTCGGCGGCTATGGGTGGCGATGGTTCGGGTGCGTCGGTTCGCTTGTTTCGTGCGAACGAGCTTCGGCGGCTCTCGCTGGTGCGCGTGAGCTCTCCGCCGCCGGAATTGTCGTTAGATTTTCGTGCCACGCCGCGATTATTCATCGTTGCGGTCGACGATAGAAACTGGGTAGGCATCGAAAATGGAAGTGCGAGTTGCATAGTGGCTTGCCATCACAGTTAGATTCACAGCGTCTCCCTAGGTCATGGGCGAACAGAGTTCGACCAAGGTGCCATCGGGGCAACGAACGTAGGAGACGGTTTGCCCCCAGGGTTTCTGTTCGGGCGCACGCAGCTCGACTGCGCCGGATGTGAGCGCTCGCTGATGTGCCGTCTCCACGTTATCGCTGATGAAGGCGATTTCCATGCCCAAGGGAAGGGCGCTCTGATTCGCGCGAACGAATCCTCCGGGAAAGTGGACTTCACCCAACTCGTGTGCGGCAAAAGCAAGTGTGGTCGCGCCGGTTTCGAGTTCGCCGTAGTCCCCCGATTCGTGGAGAAAGCGGCGAGTTAGGCCGAACGCGTTTTCAAAAAACGAGAGAGATTCGGCGACGTTGGGCACGTAGATGATGGTGTAACCAAACTTCATGAAACGCTCCGAGATTCTTCAGTTGCCGTTATGGTTCGACGGGCTCACCACGAACGGAGGCTATGGCTCGATGTGCTCACCACGAACGGTGGCTATGGTTTGACCGGCTCACCACGAACGGCGTATGTCGCTCGATGCGCTCACCACGAACGGAGTTGGTGGTGAGCTGAGCCATTTGACCTCGGCGGGTCGCGACGATCACTGCTGACGGCTCGGACGGAGAGCTTTTTGCTATTCGTCGTCTGGCGATCCTTCGTCTTTCGACACTGCGCCGCCGACGACAATTCCCACTTTTTCACGGATCTTGTTGTGGATCTCGGTGGCAAGGGCTGGATTTTCACGCAGATATTCGCGCGAGTTGTCGCGGCCTTGGCCGATCCGGTCGCCGTTGTAGCTGTACCAAGCGCCGGATTTTTCAACAAAGCCGTGTGCAACGCCCATGTCGAGGATTTCGCCTTCGAGCGAAATGCCTTGGCCGTACATGATGTCAAACAACGCTTCTTTAAACGGTGGCGATACTTTGTTTTTGACAACTTTGACGCGGGTCTCGTTGCCCACGATTTCTTCGCCCTTTTTGATCGCGCCGATACGGCGAATATCCAAGCGGACTGAGGCGTAGAACTTGAGCGCATTGCCGCCCGTGGTGGTTTCGGGGCTACCGAACATGACGCCGATTTTCATCCGTATTTGGTTGATGAAAATCACCAAGGTGTTGGTGCGCTTGATATTGCCGGTGAGCTTTCGAAGCGCTTGGCTCATCAAGCGAGCTTGCAGGCCGGGCAGCTGGTCGCCCATTTCGCCTTCGATTTCAGCCTTTGGCACGAGGGCAGCGACCGAGTCGATCACCACGATGTCCACGCCACCGGAGCGCACCAACATATCGGCAATTTCGAGACCTTGCTCGCCGGTGTCGGGCTGCGAAATCAGCATGTCGTTGACGTTCACGCCGAGCTTTTGTGCGTAGACAGGATCGAGCGCGTTTTCAGCATCGATGTAGGCAGCGACGCCACCGGCTTTTTGAATCTGCGCGACAACGCTCAAGCAGAGCGTTGTTTTGCCCGACGATTCTGGCCCGTAAATTTCAACAACACGGCCGCGCGGCAAGCCGCCGATGCCAAGCGCAATGTCCAAACCGAGTGAGCCTGAGGAGATGGCTTGAATATCGTGTTCGGTGTTGCCTTCGCCCATCTTCATGATGGAGCCTTTGCCAAACTGCTTTTCGATTTGTGACAGCGCGGCAGCGAGCGCTTTTTTACGATTATCCACTGGGAGTTCTTTCGACATGATGGTTTCCTTGAATTGTAGGTTTCGCTACCGACGCATTCCTAAAGTGAGCGACTGATGACTGTCAGAGCTTTAGGAATGGTGCCTCGTCGGTAGCAAAAATGGCCCTTGGCAAAGGATTTCAGTAACGCGGTAACGGTGCAGATTTTCATCCAGCGCTTGCTTTTCATACAGCACTGGATATAGAATCACTGTATGGATATGAACTGTATGTGTAAACAGTATTCGTGTCAAGCGTTCAAGTAAATATTTTTTTGGAGCCTCCGATGCGCCCACTTACCGCCCGCCAAGCCGAAATCCTCGCGTTGATTCAAGATTTCATGGAGAAATCGGGTTTCCCACCCACCCGAGCCGAAATCGCCGACAAACTGGGGTTTCGCTCTGCCAACGCCGCTGAGGAGCACTTGCGGGCGCTCGAGCGAAAGGGAATCCTGGACATCCTGCCTGGCGCATCGCGCGGTATTCAGCTCAAGCAGGCGGGGCTTCCTGGCTTGCCGCTGATCGGACGCGTGGCTGCCGGTTCGCCGATTTTGGCTGAGGAAAATGTCAAGGCGCGCTACAAAGTGGACGCGTCGCTGTTTAACCCCGCGGCAGATTATTTGCTCAAGGTTAAAGGCGATTCGATGATTAACATCGGCATCATGGACGGCGATTTATTGGCCGTTCATAAAACGTCCGAAGCCCGAAGCGGTCAGGTCGTCGTTGCTCGAATTGACAACGAAGTTACCGTGAAGCGCTTGAAACGAAAGGGCAATTCGCTGGAATTGCTCCCTGAAAACGATTCGCTATCGCCGATCGTGGTTGATCCAACCGTGAACGATTTCGCCATTGAGGGCTTGGCGGTCGGCGTGATTCGTTCGGGTGGAATTCACTGATTTGAATTGAGCTTTATCAGTGTAAGCCTTACAAAATAAGGCTTTTAGTTAAGTTTACTTGCTTTCCGAAAGCATAGATAAATTCACTGTAGCCCATAGTTTATCGGGCAAATAGGCGAAAAGCTGAAATAAGTTTTCCGATTTTGGCTTAATTCGCCCACTGCCACGCTTCGGGCTGCTCCATCAGTGCTCGACACAGCTTGTTGTTTAGATCATGCCCAGATTTAAACGCGTGGTATTTCGCTTGGACGCGATGCCCCAATAGGTACAGATCGCCAACGGCATCAAGTACTTTGTGCCGCGCCAATTCGTTAGCGAAGCGAAGCCCTTCGCGATTCAAGATTTTGAATTTGTCGAGCACCACGGCGTTTTCCATGCTGCCGCCCTGCGCCAAACCAATGGCGCGCAGCATGTCGGCCTCATACGAAAACCCAAACGTTCGCGCTCGGCTGATGTGATCCAGAAACTCTGCGGGGTCAAGGCGCATTTGCACACGGCATTGATCGTCGGGAATCGCCGGATGCGAAAAGTCAATGGTGAAATCAACCTCGAAATGATCGCTCGGTAGGAGTTCGGCGAATTTATCGCCCGCTTCGACACGAATGGGCTTCGTGACTTGAATAAACTTTCGCGGCGCGCTTTGCTCGACCACGCCGGCTTGCTCAATCAAAAAGACAAACGGCGCTGCGGAGCCATCCATGATGGGTACTTCGAGGTTATCGAGTTCAACGATTGCGTTGTCAATGCTGCAGCCCACGCACGCCGCCAGCAGATGCTCGACTGTCGCCACTTTAGCGTCGTCGATCACCAAGGTTGTGGCGAGCCGCGTTTCTTTGACTAACTCCGCACGCGCCGGAATATCGCGCGGCGGGTTCATGTCAATGCGGCGAAACACAATGCCGGAATCGATCGGCGCGGGTTTGATTGTGATCTTGACGCGCACCCCCGAATGCAGTGCAACGCCCGTGGTAGACGCCGACGAGGCCAGCGTTCGTTGACGCCCAGAAAGCGACGAGTTCGAAGCGAGAAGGGCAGGTGCGATCGTACTGGGGGCGTCGATAAGGCTCATAGCGTTGATTCTAGAGTCCTAGGAGGGTGATCCCATGCCCGTGTCGCACCGGGACGACAAGGCGCATTGCGCAAGGAGCAGGGGCAACAAAGGCTCGGGTCGCAAGTCGACCCAAGCCTCTGCGCAAACCGGCTTAGTCGGCTTGCTTACGAAGGAACGTTGGAATTTCCAACGAACGGCCGCCACGCGCTGGCGCGCGAGTAAACGTGGGCACGTCGTAGGAAACTTCGATGCCCTCGGTCGTGGCGATAGGATCGCCAGCAATCGTTTGATTGTCGGTGCCTGTACGAAGCGGTGGCAGGGAAAACTTGGTAGCCAGTGCGTCAGCTGTGCCCGAAAGTCCACCCTGAACGGCTTGCATCTTGCGCTTTGCGCCGAGCCCTGTTGCGACCATCGTTACACGCATCTCGTCGCCCATCGTGTCGTCGATCACATGACCCCACAACACCGTAGCGTCGGCCGATACAAATTCCTGAACCGTATCGGTCACGTCGTAGAGCTCGCCCAACTGCACATCGCTCGATGTTGTGATGTTGAGCAGCACGCCGCGCGCGCCTTGTAGATCGACGTCTTCGAGCAGTGGGCTCTTGATGGCGGCCATTGCTGCTTCTTTGCCACGGCCTTCGCCGCAAGCCGTAGCAGTGCCCATCATCGCCATGCCAAGCTCGCTCATGATCGTGCGAACGTCAGCGAAGTCGCGGTTAACCAACCCGCGCTTGTTGATGATCTCGGCGATACCGGCCACCGCGCCGTGCAGCACGTCGTTTGAAGCGGCGAACGCGGCGGGCAACGAGATGTTTCGACCGAGCACTTGAATGAGTTTTTCGTTGGGAACCACGATCAGTGAGTCAACGTGTTTTTGCAGCTCATCGATACCGGTTTGCGCCGCACGCTCACGCTTTTGCATTTCGAAACGGAATGGTTTCGTCACCACCGCCACCACCAAAATGCCCATTTCTTTCGCGAGCTGCGCGACGACAGGTGCGGCGCCCGTGCCCGTGCCGCCGCCCATGCCGGCGGTGATGAAGAGCATGTCAGCACCACGGATGGCCTCTTGCAGCGCCTCTTTCGATTCCATCGCGGCGTCGCGTCCGACCTCGGGTTTCGCGCCCGCTCCTAGACCTTGCGTTAGCTCTGAGCCCAGCGAAATGCGCTGTGCCGCCGAGTTTTTGTCGAGCACTTGAGCGTCGGTGTTAGCGGCGATGAATTCAACGCCCGCAACGCCTTTGTTAATCATGTGCTCGACAGCGTTTCCGCCGCAACCACCCACACCGATCACCTTGATGACCGCGCCGTCTCTTTTTTCATCAACGATCTCAAACATGCTTCGCTCCTTAAAGGCAATAAATCAAAAAAACTAAACCACTAAAACCAAAACCACTAAAACCAAAACCAAAGACCTAACGAATCACTGACACATCAATCCAAATCAATCTATGCACACTGTCCGCAGAACCGGAAATCCAACACTAAAACCCAAACGCATCCTTCAATTTCGCCAACACACCCGCTGCCGCGGAGCCGCGTCGCTGTCCCTCAGATTGCCGTGCCATCTGGTCACGGCCGTACATCAATAGCCCAATCGCGGTGGCGTATTTGGGTGCCGAGAGCACGTCAGTCAACGGACCGCGATAGTCCGGGGATGCAACACGCACGGGCATGTGAAAGACCTCTTCGCCCAGCTCAGCCATGCCCGGGAGCAGCGCCGAGCCGCCGGTGAGCACAATGCCCGAACGCAGCATGGGCTCGAATCCCGAGCGCTTCATCTGTTCGTGCACTAGCTGAAACAGCTCCTCAACGCGCGGCTCTACGACCTCGGCGAGCATGTGTCGCGCCATAGATTTCGCTGCACGATCTGCCACGCTGGGCACCTCGATAATTTCGTCGGTTGAGACTAATTTTCGCAGCGCACTGGCATGCAAGTGTTTGATGTCCCCCGCTTCCTTGCTGGGAATGCGCAGCGCCATCGCGATGTCGTTGGTGATTTGGTCTCCGGCAACGGCGAGCACGCCGGTGTGACGAATCGATCCGCCGGTAAAAAGCGCGAAATCGGTGGTGCCGCCACCTATGTCAACTAAGCCAACGCCCAAATCCATTTCGTCGCGGGTCAAACACGCCGCCGCTGAGGCCAATGGCTGCAGCACCAGCTCTTGCACATCAAGACCGCAACGACGCACGCACTTTTCAATATTTTCGACAGCAGAGACCGCGCCAGTGACGATGTGCACCTTAACCTCAAGGCGACGACCGCTCATGCCCAGTGGCTTTCGAACGCCCTCTTGGCCATCGATGATGTATTCCTGCGGGATGGTGTGCAGCACCACCTGATCGTTTGGAATGGCGATCGCGCGCGCCGTTTCGATCACCCGCTCCATATCGGCGACGGTGACTTCGGATTCCTTCATGGCCACCATGCCGCTTGAATTTAAGCTTCGGATATGGCTGCCCGCGATGCCCACGTAGACCTGAGTAAGTTTGCAATTGGCCATCGCCGCAGCCTCTTTCACAGCGGCAGCGATTGACGCAGTTGTGGCGTCAATGTCAACGACCATGCCCTTTCGTAGACCGTGCGATGGCTGCTCGCCAAACCCAATCACCCGAACGCCTGCGTCGTTGATTTCTGCAACCAACGCGACGACCTTAGATGTGCCGATATCAAGCGCGGCGACGAGTTCGCTCATAGCGCGTTTCCTTGCGTGGATACGTTAATGGTGGGCGTGTTTGATATCGCCAGCGCGGTGCTGTTTCGAGCGACGGCGATGGCGGATTTGTAGCGTAAATCGACTCGCGCCAAAGCGCCTCGCTGCTCGCTGCTCCAACTGTTGTAGAGCGAGGTGAAGCGATTGAGTCGCTGCGAAAACTGCTCGCGTCCGAACTCGATCACGACGTCGTTTTTGGTCTGTACCGTGATCGCACCGCGAGAGGACAAGTTCATTGACTTTACTTCGAGCCCCAGCGGCGCAAGTGCGAGTTTGGATTCACGATATCGAGCAACGACCTCGGCTGAGGACGCTGGTGGTCCATCAAAACGCGGCAACGGTGCGCGCGACGTGGCTCGAAATATTTCACCCGTGTCAGAGAGCAGTTCGTTTTCGCCCCAATAGCCAATCGCACGATACTCTTCGACACGAACATCGAGCGCCATGGGCCAGCGCCGCTCAACAACCACATCGCGAACCCACGGCAGTTTCTTTAGCGTGGCGCGGGCGCGGTGCGGTGAAACGGTAAAAAAGGTGCCACGTAGATCGCTGCGAATGGCGGATTCGAGCAATCCGGGATCGAGCTCGGTGAGCGCCGTCGTCACCGACACCTGTCGCAACGCAAACACGCCGCGAGCGTTGGCCCAGGAAAACACGCTCCAGGCAATCGCCACACTTGACGCCATGGCGAGCCACAGCGCAAGGCGATTGATTAGCGCGGAATCGTTAAGCACGCGTTGCGCCTCCGGACTCGCGCGTTGCCGCGGTGACTTTAGCCGATACGGTGCCGATTGATCCCGCGCCCATGGTCATCACCACATCGCCCTCTTTCACGAGGCTCAAAATTTGCTCGGGCAGCTGATTGGTGTCCTCAACAAAAATAGGCTCAACTTTACCGCGAAGTCGTATCGCTCGTGCGAGCGCCCTTCCGTCTGCGGCAACAACGGGCGCTTCACCCGCTGCGTAGACTTCGGTGAGCAACAGCACGTCCACCTCTGAGAGCACTGCGGCAAAGTCTTCAAACAAATCACGAGTACGTGTGAACCGATGCGGCTGAAATGCGAGCACCAATCGGCGACCAGGGAAGGCGGCACGCGCGGCGGCCAAGGTCGTTTTGAGCTCAACGGGATGATGACCGTAGTCGTCGATCAGCTCGAATTTGGCGGCACCATGGGTGATCACACCGTAGCGGTCAAAGCGGCGACCCACCCCGCCAAAGCTCGCCAGTGCGCGAGCGATCGCTGCATCATCTACGCCCAAATCCTGACCGATGGCAACGGCCGACAGCGCGTTTCGAACGTTATGCATACCGGCGGCGTTTAGCTGGATCGCGAACGTCGCGTGTCCCTCACGCTGCACGTTAAAGCGCATCGTTGCGCCGTCGGCGCGCACATCGGTGGCCCGCACATCTGCGGTTTCGGAAAGACCATAAGTCACCACTGGCGTCACAATCTTTGGAAGAATCGATGCCACGCCCTCGTCGTCGATACAGGCGTACACCGATCCGTAAAACGGCAAGCGGTGCGAAAAGTCAACGAAGGCTTGCTTCAACCGATCCAGGCTGTGACCGTAGGTCTCCATGTGATCGGCATCGATGTTGGTGATGACTGCGAGCGTTGGTGAAAGGTGTAGAAACGAAGCATCGGATTCATCAGCTTCGGCCACCAAAAATTCACCAGTTCCCAATCGTGCATTGGAGCCCGCTGCCAGCAACCGCCCACCAATGACAAAGGTCGGATCGAGATGACCCTCGCCCAACACGCTCGCCACTAGCGACGTGGTGGTTGTCTTGCCGTGCGTTCCGGCAATCGCAATGCCGCGCTTCATTCGCATGAGCTCGGCAAGCATCAAGGCACGCGGCACGACAGGAATCTTGGCGGCAAGCGCTGCGGCGAGCTCTGGGTTTTCGCGATTGATCGCAGTCGATGTCACCACAGCCTGAGCGCCTGAAATGTTGGCAGCGGCGTGGCCGACGTGAGTGTGAACGCCCAAGCTTTTCAATCGCTCCAGCACGGGCGAGTTAGCGGCGTCGCTGCCACTGACTTTGTAGCCTTGATTGTGTAGGACCTCGGCGATACCGCTCATGCCGATGCCGCCGATACCGATGAAGTGAATGTGTTGGAGGCGAAATTTCATGGGCGTGACGACGAGCTAAGGTTTGTGGTTGCGCGCTCGATAGCGTCGCAGATTCTCTGGGTGGCGTTGGGCTGAGCAACGCGGGTTGCTGCAGCCGACATCGATTGCAATGTGGGTCGGTCGATAGAGTCGATGAGCGCGGCCAAGCCCGTAGCGCTCAGGTCGCGTTGCTCAACGATTCGCGCTGCACCCACCTCGCTCAACGTGCGAGCATTGTGAAGCTGTTGCTGATCGGCGTGATGCGGATAGGGCACCAAAATCGATGGCACGCCAAGAAGTGCGAGTTCGCTGACGATACTCGCGCCGCTGCGACCGATAAACAAATCGGCCTCAGCCAGTGCGCTCCAAGATTGATCTACAAATTCGCGAACGTCGGCCTGGATGCCGAGCGCTTTATAGCGCGCGTCGGTGGCAGCCGCAGCGCCCGAACCGGCTTGATGAATGATGTGCGGACGTTTGGCTGGATCGATGGCAGCGAATGCTTCAGGAAGCTTGTTGTTGAGCGCTTCGGCACCGCGACTTCCGCCCATGATCAACACCTTGAGTCGTCCTTGACGTGCTGCAAAACGTGAAGTCGCCGGGGCGATGTCCGCGAATTCTTTTCGGATAGGGTTCCCACTCACCACCCGCCTGGAACCCAGGTCAACGAAAGTGCTTGTGAACCCTGTCAATACCGTCGTTGCCACTTTGGCCAGCAAACGATTGGCGAGCCCGGCCACAGCATCGCCTTGATGAATCAACAGTGGTACGCCCGCGCGCCAAGCGGCCAAACCGCCCGGTACCGTGGGATAACCTCCCATGCCGATGACCGCGGTCGGCTTCACTAAAACCAAGTGTCGCTTCGCTTCGGCGTAGGCTTTCAGCAGTGAGAGCGGCAAGCGAACTTTTGCGCCAATGCCGCGACCCACGATACCTTCAAATGCGATCGATTTGAGCGGAAACTCGCTGCTGTCAACAAGCCTTTGCTCCATACCTCCGGGCGTGCCCATCCAGCTCACCGTCCATCCGCGCTCGACCATGGCTCGGGCAACGGCAAGCCCCGGATAGACGTGCCCGCCAGTTCCACCCGCCATCACGATGAGATGCTTGCTCATACCGTGAACCCCCGTGCCAGACGACGGTTTTCCCAGTCAATTCGCAGCAGGATCGATAAGGCAATAAGGCTTGCAACCATTCCGCTGCCACCGTAGGACATGAGTGGCAGTGTCAAGCCTTTGGTGGGCGCAAATCCCATGTTCACGGCGATATTGATGAGCGACTGGATGCCAAATAGCGTACCGATGCCTTGCGCCGTTAGCGCGGAAAAAGGTTGCTCGTTTTGACGTGACTCGCGACCGATTTTGAACGCTCGCCAGGTGATCCAAGCGTAAGCAATCACAACCACTAGCACGCCGACCAGACCGAGCTCCTCCGCAGTCACAGCCAAGATGAAATCGGTGTGCGCCTCTGGGAGATAGTAGTGCTTGGATACACCCGCACCCAGTCCGAGGCCGAAGATTCCACCGCGACCAATCGCCATCAATGATTGCGTTAGCTGATAGCCCTTGCCAAATTCTTGCTTCCAGGGGTCTAAGAAGCCAAAGATGCGCTCTAAACGATACGGCTCAAACCATACCAAGGCGACTGCCGAAACGATGCCTAATGCAAGGACTGGAACCACCAAACGATGGTCGAGACCTGCCATAAAAAGGATGAGCAATCCGCAGGTCAACACCACAAACGTAGCGCCGAAATCGGGCTCTCGGAGCAGCAGCGCACTCACAAACAGCGCGATCAAAATAAATGGGCCCAAACCACGGAGCAGACTTTGCTTGAGCGGCTGATGGGAGTGCAGCAGTTCGGCCTTGCTCACGGCGTAGCGCGCAGCAAACAGGATCATCGCAATCTTCATCATCTCAGAGGGCTGAAAGCTAAACGGCCCCAACGGAATCCAGCGCCTTGCGCCATTGACAACGCGACCAATCCCAGGAATCAAAACCAGAATAAGTAAAACGGTTGCCGCCAAGAAAAGCCACGGTGCCACACGCTCCCAGGTCTTGAGCGGAGTGTCGAAAACAAACAGAGCAATAACGATACCGATCAACACAAACAAAGACTGTCGAAACAGAAAGTAAGTCGATGAATTGCGGGTCAGCCTGCTCTCCGATGCGCTGGCGATGGATGACGAGTACACCATCAATAGCCCAATGGCCAAGAGCAATGCCACCACCCAAACGAGCGTGACATCGAACTCTCGCACCACCGCAGTGGGCGAGCGACCACGGTTCGATGTCTCGACCCACCCATGAAAGCGGGCGCGCAGATCGCTGATTGCAGCGCTAAGCATGCTGACCCGCCTCCTCAAAATCAACGGAATGCGAGCGTGCCCACTGACGGACGGCGAGCTCAAAACACTCGGCGCGATGTTCAAAATTGCGGAACATGTCCCAGCTTGCGCAGGCGGGGGAGAGCAGCAAAACATCACCCGCTTTGGCTTGATCGAGCGCGCTACTGACTGCGTCCTCTAGCGAATCAAAGCGATGATGCGGGATGCCTTTTTTGTCCAGTGCCGCCGCAATGGTCGCAGCGTCTTTTCCGATCAGATGCACCGCTTTGCAATGTCCGCAGACGTCGGCCAGCTCATCAAAGGATTGTCCTTTGCCGTCACCGCCAGCGATGAGCCAGGTGGGCGCGCGATTGCCGCTCAGAGCCGCCGAACTGGCAACGACGGTAGTGGCTTTGGAATCGTTGATGATCTCGACGCCCTGGACTCGTCCCAACCACTGATAGCGATGTGCAACGCCGGCAAACGTGCGCAGAACGCCTTCAACATCGTCTGCCGAAGGGGAAAGCGGCAGCGTAAGCGCGTAGGCTGCCATGGCGTTCATCCAGTTGTGTTCGCCGCGCAGGCGCATTTTCGAAGTCTCGATCAGGACGCTGTGACCGTGCGCAAGTGCGGGTTCACCGTTCAAATTCTGTAGGCCGATTTCGAATTCATTGACGGGGGCGCTCGAGCCGAAACTGACCTGCGCTACGTCCGTGCGACGCATGGCGCTAGACCACGCATCGTCGCGATTAATCACTTGACGCTTAGCATTGGAAAAAATACTAGCCTTGCTCGCCGCGTAGTCAAAGAAACTGGGGTAGCGATCCAAGTGATTGGCGCTCACATTGAGCACCGCCGCGTTTTCGAGCATCAACGAACGCGTCGATTCCAGCTGAAAGCTTGACAACTCAAGTACCCAGGTGCGGCTTGTAGGTTGCGCCGCGAGCGCGTCGAGAATCGGTAGACCGATGTTTCCCGCCACGACCGCATCGGCGTCGACGCGTTTGGCCATCGCGCCCGCGATGGAGGTTGTCGTCGTCTTTCCATTCGAGCCTGTCACCGCAAAGACACGAGCCGCCGAAGAAACGCTGCGGGCGAATAGCTCGATATCGCCAACGACTTCGATGCCGGCTTTGATCGCTCTATCAAGCGCGAAACTCGACCTGGGAACGCCAGGTGACAGTGCGATCAGATCGCACGGCGGTAGCGGATCGCGGGCCACATTGTGATGTTTCACTGTGACGCTTGGAAATGATTGGCGAATTTGAGCCTCGGCGGCTGGTGTTGCAGATCCATCAAAGACCGTGATAGCAGCACCACGCGCATGCAAATGACGCACGAGTGAGAGCCCGGTCGCACCGAGCCCCACAACGTTAACGCGACAATTGGCAAGTGATTGCTCGAGCACGCGACTACCTTAGTTTGAGCGTAGACAAACCGGCCAACACCAAAAACATGGTGATGATCCAGAAGCGAATCACGACGTGGTTTTCGTGCCAGCCGCCCAGTTCGAAGTGATGATGCAATGGCGCCATTCGGAAAATCCGTTTGCCCTTGCTGTATTTAAAGTAGCCCACTTGCAGCATCACGCTGATGGTTTCCATGACGAATACGCCGCCCATCACAACCAACACAATCTCTTGTCTGACGATCACGGCAATCGTGCCCAAGGACGCGCCTAGCGCCAACGCGCCGACGTCGCCCATAAACACTCGCGCTGGGTGGGCGTTAAACCAAAGAAAGCCCAGCCCGGCCCCCGCCATTGCGCCGCAAAAGACCATGAGCTCCGCAGCGCCGGGAATGTAGGGGAAGAAGAGGTAGCGTGAGTAGTCGATGCGTCCTACGACGTAGGCGAACACCGCCAAGGCACTTCCGACCATTACAACTGGCATGATCGCCAGTCCATCTAAACCATCGGTCAGGTTGACTGCGTTACTGGTGCCGACGATGACCAGCCACGTCAAGGTGATGAAGCCGAAAACGCCCAGTGGGTAGGCAACGTTTTTAAAGAAGGGAACGATTAAGTCGGCCTTCGATGGCAGCTCGTTAGTGAAACCGCTTTGCAACCAGCGAAAAATCAAGTCAAAAATCTTGTCACTGCTCGGCGCTGAAATGGCAAAAGCGAGATAAACCGACGCCAATATGCCCACGAACGCTTGCCAGAAGAGTTTTTCTTTTGCCGACATGCCCTTGGGATTTTTGTGTACGACTTTGCGGTAGTCATCGACCCAGCCAATCGCCCCGAAGCCCAGCATCACAAACATCACTACCCAAACAAAGCGGTTGCTCAAATCTGCCCACAACAGGGTCGAAATGGCGATGGAAATCAACACCATTGCTCCGCCCATCGTCGGCGTGCCTTGCTTCACCAAATGCGTTTGTGGGCCATCGGTACGCACGGCTTGGCCAATTTTCATAGCGAGCAACCAACGAATCATTCGCGGGCCGGTTACCAGCGCGATGAGCATGGCGGTTGCGGTGGCCAGCACGGTGCGCATCGTGATGTAGTTGATGACGCTCAGGCCACGAATGTCATTGGCGAATAAATTGGCGAGCCACAAAAGCATTAGGCAGTCTCTTTCAAAGAAGCTTCTAGTTGTTCGATCACGCGGTGCATGGCCATGGAATGCGCGCCCTTGGCGAGCAGTGTTGATTGCCCGTCTAGACGGCTTTGGACTGCTTGTACCAACGCCTCGAGTGAGCTAAACGACAGTCCGTTTGCGCCAAATTCGGCCGCAACGCTTTGAAAACGCGGGCCCAGCGCGAAAATGCCGTCGAGCCCTGCGCTCGCGGCGTACTGAGCCACCTCACGATGCAACGCTTGCCAGTTTTCGCCCATCTCTGCCATGTCACCCACTACCAAAAAGCGCTTTCCGCTCTGCGCCCGAAGCACGTCAATGGCTGCGCGCATTGAGGCGGGATTGGCGTTGTAGCTGTCGTCGATAGCGAGCGTGCCGTTGGGAAGTCTATTTTGCGTGAGCCGCCCCGACACGTTGGTCGCCACTCGCAGACCGCTCACCATGGCATCGGCGCTGACGCCGATCGCGTGGGTCGCTGCAATCGCCGCCAATGCATTGCTCGCGTTGTGTTCACCCGGCATTGATAGCGCCACGCTAGCGACGTGGGGAGCATCGGGGAGTGTGAAGACCAATTCGTTGGGCGCTTGAAAACTGCCCTTGATGTTGGCCGAGCTGTGGCGACCAAAGCTCAATTGCTTAGCGTCCCGAGTGATGACTTGCCAGTAGGCATAGAACGCATCATCGCGGTTGATAATCGCCGTACCGCCCGATGTCAGCCCTTCAAAAATTTCGCCCTTGGCTTTTGCCACACCCATGAGCGAGCCAACACCTTCGAGATGAGCGGGGCCAGCGTTGGTGATGACTGCAACATCGGGTTGCGCGAGGCGCGTCAACAAGGAGAGCTCGTGAAAGTGGTTCATCCCCATTTCGATGATCGCGACTTTGTGCCCTGCCCGAATTCGCAGCAATGTGAGCGGCACACCGATGTGATTGTTGAGATTGCCAATCGTTGCGACGACCGCTTCGTCGCCAAAGTGGGCGCGTGCGATCGACGCAATCATTTGTTTGGTGGTCGTTTTGCCGTTGCTGCCGGTCACTGCAATCACGGGCAAACTAAATTGAGCGCGATGGGCCTTGGCGATAGCTTGCAGCGCCAGCAAGGTGTCCTCAACACGAAGTACGCTCACCGTTGGCGGAGCCGCGACCTTGGTCGACACCAGGACACCCGAAGCTCCCGCGTTGATGGCCTGCGCGACGAACTGATGTCCGTCAAAGCTCTCGCCTTTGAGCGCTACAAACAGGCAGCCGGCTTTGATGGCGCGACTGTCAGTGATCACCTCGGTGAATGGCTGCGCTGGTCCTTGAAGTAGCGCGTTGCAGTTCGCGGCCATTGCTGTGCTAGTGAGCATGACTCACCTCGCGCGCTGCGTAGACATTGAGCGCCTGTTGGGCGACTTCAACGTCTGAAAAATGATGCCGCACACCGGCGACTTCTTGGTAGTCCTCGTGGCCCTTTCCAGCGACGAGGATGACGTCGTTGGGACCCGCGTTGGCAATGGCATGATGAATTGCTTCGCGTCGATCCACAATGATCTGCGCTCGATTGCGGCGTGGTGTCGGCACGCCCGCCTCGATGTCTGCGGTGATCGATTCGGGTGATTCGCTACGCGGATTGTCACTGGTAATGAGCACACTATCGGCCAGTGTGGCGGCGATATCACCCATTTGCGAACGCTTCGTTCGGTCGCGATCGCCGCCGCATCCAAACACCGCTACCAAGCGCTTAGCACCGGCGTCGCGCAACGTGCTGAGCGCCTTGGCGAGCGCATCCGGCGTGTGTGCGTAATCCACGTAGACGGTGGGTTGGGCTTGCCGCTCGATCGATGATGTCACGCGCTGCATGCGGCCCGCGGCTGCGTTGACTCTCGCCAATGCCGCGGTCACCGACTCCGGGTCGAATCCTTGCGAGAGCAGGGTCGCAGCAACGGCGGTCATGTTGTATGCGTTAAACCGTCCAATGACCGTCGTTGCAATATCGAGCTCGCCCCAGGGTGAAGCAATCATGAGTTGCATGCCGTATTCGCTACTTCTAGCAATGTGACTTCGAACGAGTCCAGCGTTCATACCGTAGCTCACGGTTTGCGGCAGCTTTCGCGCAATCATGCGAGCACCAAAATCGTCATCGGCGTTTACGATTCGGTGCTTGGTGGGGTAATCCGTAAAGAGCTTGGCTTTGGCCGCGCCATAGGCTTCCATCGTCTGGTGGTAGTCGAGGTGATCCTGCGTCAAATTGGTAAAGACCGTCGCGTCAAAGCGAACGCCGCTGACTCGGCCTTGATCGAGTGCGTGCGAGCTGACCTCCATGGCAACTGAGCGCGCCCCGGCATCGAGCAGTTCGCGCAGCGTTGTTTGCACGCTCGCCGCATCGGGCGTTGTGTTCGCGCTCGGCTCCAGGCGAGCTAGCAAACCGCTGCCTAGCGTGCCAATCATCCCGGCGCTTCCCCGCTTGCCGGCCAGTGTGTCGTAGGCTTGGGCGAGCCAACTCGCGACGGTGGTTTTGCCATTGGTTCCGGTCACGCCGACCACGCGAAGCGACTGGGATGGTCGACCATAAAATTCGTCAGCCACGGCACCGATGTTGCGCGCTAAGTTTTCAATCGCGATGACTGGGGCCGCACCGGCGGCGTCCTGCAAACAACCTTCGCCGGGCTGAACGAATACTGCGGCGGCACCCGCACGCACGGCCGATTCGATGTAGCGGCGACCGTCATTGCTGTGTCCGGGAAAAGCAGCAAATACGTCGCCCGGTTTCACCGCCCGTGAATCCACGACTAAACGTGAACGACCAATGCCAAGTTGGTCGAGTCGAGTGATGGCGGGGTGGGTCATGGTCGCTCCCGCAGCAGCGCCACCGTGGTGTCGACTGTTGGCAGTTTTGGCACGGTGGGTGATGATGGCTGGGGCAGTGGCGCGTCAAACGGCACTTCGAACAGGCGAAGCGTTTGGCTCATTAGCGCGGAGAAGATGGGCGCTGCCACCAAGCCGCCGTAAAAAATACCGCCCGTGGGTTCATCAACCATCACCGCAATTACGTAGCGCGGATTGGAAACGGGCGCGAGTCCTGCAAACGAGGCAACGTAGCGCCCCTCGGCGTACACCGCTCCAGTGAGCTTCTTGGCCGTGCCCGTCTTTCCAGCGACGCGGTAGCCGGGTACTTGCGACAGCGGCGCTGTGCCCTCGCGGTGCGTAGCCTTCTCGAGCATCGGCAGGAGCTGCGCGACAGTGTCGGGGGAATACACGCGTGTTTTTCGACCACCACCGTCGTTTTTAAAGAGCGTCACATCGACCAAGTTACCGCCATTGGCGAACACGGTGTAGGCGCGCGCCAGCTGCACCAAATTGATTGAAAGACCATAGCCGTAGCTCATCGTCGCTTTTTCAATCGGCCGCCACGTTTGCGCCGCACGCAAACGGCCATGCGCTTCGCCGGGGAATCCGGTTTGCGGTGCACGGCCAAAGCCCGCGCGTTGCAAATGCCGCCACATAACCTCATTAGGCAAGCGCTCGGCAATGCGCGATGTGCCCACGTTGCTCGATTTCTGCACGACTTCAGTCACGCTCGCCACGCCACCCGAACCAATGGTGTGCGAATCGCGGATGGTGGCACCGTTGACTGTGTACGCACCATTGGTCATGGCGATGTTTTCGGTGGCGCGCAAAACACCGGTGTCGATAGCGGTGGCCACCGTGAACGGTTTCATCGTTGAGCCTGGTTCGAACAAATCGGCAACCGCACGATTTCTCAATCCGCCCGAGGCTGCGGCGCTGCGATCCCCCGGTTTCGATGACGGGTAGTTGACCAGCGCAAGGATTTCACCCGAATGCGCATCGAGCACCACCGCTGCACCGCCTTTGGCGCGGTGCGCGTCCACGCCACGTTTGAGCTCACGAAAAGCGATGTGCTGCACCCGGGAATCAAGCGCCAGTTGCAGATCGCGGCCCTGCTGTGGCGCACGCAAACTGCCGTGCTCCTCCACCACACCACCGCGGCGATCCATCGTCACGCGGCGCGCGCCGACCTTGCCGGACAGCCACTCGTTTTGAGCCAGCTCGATACCCTCTTGTCCGACATCGTCAACGTTGGTGATCCCCAGCACTTGCCCCATCACTTCCTGTGACGGGTATTCGCGCTTGTACTCACTCTGGAGTGACACGCCGGTGAGTTTCATCGCCGCAATGGCTTTGGCAGCCTCCGGCGTCACGCTGCGAGCCAGATACACCACGTCGCGATCCGCCTCCGTTTTTCGCTTGATGTCGGCGCTGCGCTGCCCGAGCGTTTTGGCGAGCGCTTCAATTTGCGCGTCGTTCATTTCGATTTGGTCGGGAAACGCGAGTACACCGTGCGCTGGAACGCTTGACGCCAACACCGCGCCTTCGCGATCCAAAATCCGACCGCGCGACGCGGGTAACACCAAATCCCGAAGCGTGCGTGCATCGCCACGACGAGTCAGATCATCGTGCTGCACGACTTGTAGATATACGCCTCGCCCGGCCATGGTCGCGAAGCCGCTCAGAAGCGCAAAGACCACAAAGTACACCCGCCAACCGGCCCAGCGCGACTCCAGGCTCTCATTGGGGCGCGACTGCCGCGAGCTTGCGCGCACGCTGCCTGCACCCGACCCGGCGATTACTCGCTTCAACCAGCGCGAACCATTGCCGCCCGCGCCCTTCTTTGTCATGGCCGCGCTCCTTTGCTCGAATCCTTACCCACCACCGCAACGGGTTCGGCAAGGGGCAGTGCTCGAACATCAACGATGGGCGAGCGCGATAGCTCCGGTAGCTCCATCTGCAAACGCTCGCGCGCTGTTGATTCGACGCGCGATGGGGTGGAAAGTTTCGATTGCGCGAGGGTGGCGCGCACGCGATCATTGTCGAGTTGATACGCCAAATCGCGCGCGCGATTAATTTCGATGGTGAGCTGACGCACGCGGTATTGCGACGAAATCAGCGCGAACGCGCTGATCCACAAGAGCACGCCAATCACGACGTTGGCCTTGGTCATTGCAGCCGCTCCGCGACGCGAAGTCTTGCGCTTCGAGCGCGTGGGTTAGCGCTGATTTCTTCGTCGCTCGGGGCAACGTCGCTGCCGACCATTCGAAGCTTCGGTGTGGGAAGCCCTAACTGCTCGGTGGGAAGATGGCGCAAGCGCGGATCAATCGGCGTGCGGCCCGATTGATCGCGCATCCAGAGTTTTACGATTCGGTCTTCGAGCGAGTGAAACGTGATCACGGCGAGCCGTCCGCCGGGCGAGAGCAGATCGAGTGATGCGCTCAGAGCCATGCCGAGCTCCTCGAGCTCCCGATTGATGTGAATCCGAATAGCTTGGAAGCTTTTCGTGGCCGGGTGCTGCTTGTGACCCCGCGTTGGGACGGCTTTTTCGATAATCTGCGCAAGCTGTAAGGTACGCTCGATTGGTTCCCGCTGGCGTGCCGCAACAATCGCTGTTGCAATCCTCGTAGCAAACCGCTCTTCACCGTAGTCATGGATTACCGATGCAATGTGGGTTGAGCTGGCCTCCGCCAACCATTGGTGCGCAGTGACGCCCCGCGATTGATCCATGCGCATGTCGAGCGGCCCGTCGCGCATGAAACTGAAGCCTCGCTCGCCTTCGTCGACTTGCGGGGAGGAAATGCCGATGTCGAGCAGCAGTCCGTCGATCCGAGTGACGCCGACGTTGTCCAACGCCGTCTGGATCGCGCCGAAGTGCGTGCGAACGAATGAAAACCGTGGATCGACAATGTCGCGCGCTGCTGATTGAGCTTGATGATCTCGGTCGAGCGCGATGAGTCGTGCGTCAGAGGGCATTTGCCGAAGCAACTCGCGCGAATGTCCGCCGCGGCCGAATGTGCCGTCGACGAGCAATGCGCCGTTTCGTGCGGGAAGTAGTGCGGCGCAGGCCTCGGAAAGAAGCACTGAAATGTGTGAGCTTGATTGCATCGAAGCGGGCTCATACCGAGAGACCGGCGAGCTCCGCCGGAGGATCTTCGCGGTGGGTGCGCTGCGCCAGCTCGACCTCTTTGGCCCAACCGGCTTCGCTCCACATTTCGAAACGATCGGTCTGGCCGATCATTTGAATTTTGCGATCGAGCTTGGCGTAATCGCGAAGCTCTGGGGTTAACAAAATTCGCCCCGCTGAATCGATTTCGTAGTCCGTGTGAAAACCCAACCACAGACGCTGCATCGCCTTAATTCGCGGAACGAGATTGGGCAGTGCCGAAACGCGCGTTTCAAATTTTTTCCACGCGTCGACGGGAAAGAGCAGCAAACAACCGCTCGGATCGGCGGTGACTGCAACTACGCTGCCCAAAGCCTCGCGATGGCGCGTAGGAATGGTCAAACGACCCTTCGCGTCCAAGGAAAGTAGTGAGGCACCGGAAAGCATCGGGAAATTATCCCACTTTTTTCCAAGTGCACACACTTTTATTCACAATCTTTGTGAATTCAGCCGGTATCCAATTTCTGCTTGTTTTTCAAATGGTTAACGCTGTTTTCTAAAGCAATATTTAGTCAAAAAATTCAATGAAAACCGTGACTTATGCACAGTTATGAAAGTAATTTGTTTTTGGCCGATAAATAGCTGTTTCTGAGCCGAATTCGAGGATTTCGTGACAAATAAGCGCTGCTGACGATGCGATTAGCACGCAAAACACGTCGAAACAGCCCTAACAGCTAGCTGTTGGCGTAAAAAACGTTGAAATCGTGCTTTTCGTCTCGCCAAAGTTGCGGGCGTTGAAATCCGGCTTCGATCAGGATGGCTTCAAATTGTTCGGGCGAGTACTTGTACGAGTTTTCGGTGTGAATTCGCTCGCCGGCGGCGAACGCTCGAAGCTCGCCGCGAACGCGAACTTGGACTGCGCGCTTGGCTTCAAGGTGCATCTCAATTCGGCCCATCGCTTCGTTGTAGAAGCCGCGATGCTGCCAATCGGCAACGTCGAAGTCGCTACCAAGCAATCGGTTCACATTTCGAAGCGCGTTTAAGTTAAACGCAGCCGTCACACCGAGCGCGTCATCGTATGCCGCATCGAGCCGCGCTTTGTCTTTCTTCGCGTCGACACCGATCAGTAATCCACAATCGCTATCGTGACAATGTGCGCGAATTTGCTTCAGAAACCACACCGCATCATCGGGTGAAAAATTGCCAATCGATGAACCCGGATAGAAAAAAACGCTGGGCCGCTTCTCAACGACTGCCGTTAAATCAACGACCCGAGAGAAATCAGTGACTAAGCCCACAAGCTCGGGTGCATCGGGGATTCCGGCCAATCGATTGAGCGCATCGGTGAGCGCTGATTCCGAAATGTCCACACCCACATAGCGCGATGGTTTGAGTGACGCGAACCACTTCTCCGCCTTAACCGAATCGCCCGAGCCTAGATCAACGAATTGCTTGCCAACGCCGATCGCCGCTGCGATGTCTGCGCGAAACGTGTCAAAGATGGCCGCTTCGGTGCGCGTGGGGTAGTACTCATCGGTGAGCACGATCGCGTTGTAGAGCGTTGAGCCCAGCGCGTCATAGAAATATTTCGGCGACAAGCTCGCCGCGGGGGCGAGCAAGCCTTTCGCTAGCGCATCGAGTTCTGCTTTCGCATCGAGCTTTAGGGCGTTGACCAGCGTAAAGCTCTGAGCTGAATCAGCTGTAGCGCCCGAGGTGCGATGCGTTGTAACTAGGCGATGCGGCATGGGGAGCGATTCATGAAAAGTGGAGTTTGAGCGCAACAAACAATATGTCGGCGCTGCCAAAGGCTAACTGATCTGTGCCCCGGCTAGTTGCCGGGCGTTGCGAAATTTGAACAGTTCACACGTGGGTCGTTCGTCGTTACGCCCCCCTTACGGCAGGCTCGGTCGATTCCACAGCGGCCCGCGCTACCAAATTGCGGTTCACTCACCCAAAAACCGAAATGGTCCAAACTTATTGGCTATATGCCAATTAAAACGGTAACTCTCATTGTTTTTTGTTACTTTATGAAAAATTAACAAAAAAGCCCAATCGCCATAATTAACATGGCATACATAGAAATGGCTGTATTCACGTCGGACTCACCGTCCACTGCTGTTCGGTTGAGCCGACCGTGGCCACGCGTCTTGCCGCTGCTACGCTTGCAGGCATGACAACGTTTCGCCCACACACCGTTTACACCCTGACCCTTCGCGATCATTGCGTGCAATGCCGCACTTGGGGCGATCCAGCCGCGCCGCCGGTGTTGATGCTGCATGGCTGGATGGACGTTGCGTCATCGTTTCAATTTCTGGTCGACGCCATGCGCTCGGATCGCTACGTGATTGCGCCGGATCAGCGTGGCTACGGTGGCACCGAATGGACGCGTGAAACAGCGGGCGGCTACTGGTTTGCCGACTATGTGGCTGACCTTGAGGCGGTGATTGATCACTTTTCACCGACCGCGCCGATTGACTTGGTGGGACACAGCCTGGGCGGAAACGTGTGCTCGATCTATGCGGGTATTCGTCCTGATCGTGTGCGGCGCTTGGTGTCGCTCGACGGTTTCGGCATTCCCGCGTCGTCGGCGAGCAAAGCGCCGGCGCAATATCGAAAGTGGCTCGATGCGATCAAGGTACCGTCAACGCTTTCCACGTACGAGACACTCGCCAAGGTCGCCGACCGTTTGCAGAAAAACAATGCGCGTTTGCGCCGCGACCGCGCCGAGTGGCTGGCCGCGCACTGGGCGGCGCTGCACGCGGATGGCCGTTGGCATTTACAAGCGGATCCGGCGCACAAATTACCGTTTCCCACGACTTACCGTTTGGACGAGGTGATCGCCATTTGGAGCGAAGTCACAGCCCCCACGCTGTGGATCGGTGCGAGCGAATCCGAGGCCAAGCAGTGGAATGGTTATACCGATGACACCGTCGTGCCAGCATCGCGTGAGGGCCATGCGGTGGGCACCTTTGCATCGCGCTTGGCTGCGTTTAAAGACATTCAGTTTACGGTGGTCCAAGGCGCGGGCCACATGCTGCATCATGATGAACCCGAGGCTGTAGCCGCATTGGTTGAGGCACATCTAGGGTGATTGACCGTCGCGCCGCTCTGGTGGCGATGGCGCTGGCCGCGGCGCTTGTCGTTGCAATGATTGGGTCACTTGCGTTTGGCGCGTATCCGATTTCACTCAGCGCGCTGTTTGGCGGTTCGCTCGATGCCACATCGAAAAACGTATTGATTGAACTGCGTGCCCCGCGCGTGATCACTGCTTGCGTGGCGGGTGCCGCGTTTGCGTTGGCTGGTGCGGCGATGCAGTCACTCTTTCGAAATCCGCTGGCCGATCCGGGATTGTTGGGTGTGCCGTCCGCTGCTGGATTGGGCGCGGCTACGGTGGTTGTAGTGTTGGCCTCAGCGGGCGCGTTGGCGGTCTGGCCAGCGGCGATGTTAGGTGCGTTTGTGGCGGTCATGCTTTTGATTGCATTCGCGCAGCGGGGCGGCGCTCAGGCAACAGCATCGCTATTGTTGTTGGGCGTTGCCATCAATGCTGCGTGTGGTGCAGCGCTCGCACTCATCACATCCATTGCGACCGAATCGCAGCTGCGAACGCTCGCATTTTGGATGCTCGGGAGCTTCGCAAATTTAAGCTGGTCGGTGATTGCTGGCATGAGCGTATGCGTGGTCATCGCGTCGATCTTTTTAGCTCGGGACGCCAATGCGTTGGGCGCGTTGGCACTGGGCGAGCGCACCGCTCGTTCGTTGGGGGTCGACATCAAGCGGCTGCGAATTCGCGTGGCGATTGCCTGCGCGGTGTTGGTGGCTGTGGTGACGGCGTTTTGCGGCAACGTGGCATTCGTTGGGCTTGCCGCGCCGCACTTGGCGCGGATGTGGGTGGGCTCGGGCCAGCGTATCGTGATGCTCGTCTCAGCGCTCATTGGCGCGCTGCTTTGCGTATTGGCCGACATCATTGCTCGCGCCGTGGCCGCACCCGTTGAGTTGCCGGTGGGCGCGATTACGTCGATCCTCGGCGTGCCGATGCTTGTGTGGTTAGTGCTCAAAATGTCGCGGGCTCAATCGTTGTCAGGGCGGTCGCTATGAGTGAGCGCACACAGTTGCTTGACGTCGTGGGACTGCGCGTCGACGTTGACGGCGCTCGATTACTAAACGGTGTGAGCTTCGAATTGTTCGCGGGCGACATCATGGCCGTGCTCGGTGCCAACGGTGCGGGAAAGAGCACGTTGCTATCTGTTCTCGCGGGCGAATGTGCGCCTAGCGCTGGAAGCATTTCGCTGCTATCGAGACCGCTTTCTAGCTATTCGTTGGGATCGCTGGCCGAAATTCGCGCGCTCAATGCCAACGAACCTTCTGTGATGTTTGCGTTGACGGTGGCTGACGTGGTCGCGCTGGGTCGCCCGTTCGCCGTAGTGGACGCACATGCGATTCGAAGCGCACTCATCGAACTCGATGCCCTGCCTTGGCAGCATCGCGAGTTCGCAACGCTCTCGACCGGCGAGCAGTTACGCGTGCAGCTCGCTCGCTCCCGCTACCAACTCGGCGACGTGCGAGGGGGCTTGTGGTTGCTCGATGAGCCCTGCGCGCACTTGGATTTAGCGCAACGTGATTTCGTGTTGAACTACCTACGTCGAATCGCGACGGAGCAGGGCATCGCGATGGTCATGACCACCCACGATCCGAGCGAAGCGCAAGCCATCGCGGATCGGGTGTTGCTGCTCCGGCGTGGTGAAGTGATCGTGTGCGATGCACCAAATATTGCGCTCAACCGTCAATCGCTCTCGATTTGCTACGACGCCGTGATTTCTGCGAGTGCGGGTTGGGGTGTCAGCGTTGGATAGCCCTATGCAGTTTCGGCCGCTCCACTTGCCGAGTGTGGTCCCGACGGCTAACATCGACAAATCTATGCATTAAAGCGGGGGTTTTACCAATGAAACATGTCATTGCCATTCGAAAAGCGTTGTTCATAGGACTGTACGCGTTTGGACTTTGTGGTGCGGCGTCGGCCACAGTCACAACGCTCGCAAGTTACAAACTTGGCGAAGCCGACGCGGGTGCAACGGTGGGCGCGCTTGCCGCAAATCCCACGTTGGCTAGTGTGGGGGCTGTGAACCTGCCACGCGTAGGTGCGCCGACGTACTCAAATACGGTGCCAACGCTCACGCGCCCCTCGCCATTGAGCGTGGCGTTTAACGGAGCGAGCGATGGCTTTCGGGTGGGCTCAGTGCTCTCAACGGTGACTGATAACTTTGGAATTGAAGCTTGGGTTCGGCCTACTAGTAACACGGGCGACAGCCAGATCGCCTACAACGGCAACACAGCGACAAGTGGCTGGGGTTTGTTCCGCCAGGGCAGCGACTACGCGGTGCTCTACGGCGGCAACGCGGTGCTACGCGCAACGGGCTCGGTCGATTTGAATCAGTGGACGCACTTAGCCGTTGTGCGCGCGAGCGGTACTACGACGCTCTACAAAAACGGTGTTTCTGTTGCGACCATGTTTGACGGCCCTAACGCACCCGCAGGTGGTTTTTCCATCGGCATTAATCCGCTTCTCGACGGAGAATACTTCGCAGGCAACATCGACGAGGTTCGCGTCTTCACGTTTGCGGCGGGACAATTCACGACATCTGATTTGTCCTCAGGACTAGCGTTCAGCGATCCAGTGCCGGCAGTGCCTACGGTCTCGACGCTTGGACTGACGCTGACGCTGCTGCTGTTATTCATCGCCGGGGCTCGCTTCATTCGACGCCGGTAAATACTTGAGACTTCGTGCGGCGCCAAATAGGCGTCGATCACAGCCCGCGGTTTTCTAAACAGCGATACGTTGTAATTCGTGTCGCTCTCCTGACTGTACCTACTGGCAATACGCCAGATTGCCCTACGAAACCGGGCAATCTGGAGATTTGGCTGTGCTGTTGGTTTTGCTTTTTATTTGCCTCTAGGCCATATTGCTCGGCGTATTGCGGCAAACGGGTGGTACGCGATGCCGCGCTAAGCCAAACGCTTCTTGAAAAACTCAATGGTTCGATCCCACGACAGTTTCGCGGCCGCTTCTTGATAGCGCGGCGTTGAATTGTTGTGGAAGCCGTGTTGTGTGGCGGGATAAAAATGAGCTTCGTGGGCGACGTTGGCGGCCTTAAGTGCCGTTTCATAACCCGGCCACATCGCATTGATGTTTTGATCGGTTTCTGCGAAGTGAATCAGCAGCCCTGCTTTAATATTTTTCACGCTATCGGCTGCGGCGGCCGCGCCGTAATAGGGCGCTGCGGCTAGTAAGTCCGTGCCCATCGTTGCGGCCAGAAAATTGCTCGTTCCGCCGCCCCAACAAAAGCCAGTCACGCCCAGCTTGCCGTTGGAAAGTGAGTGTGCCTTTAACCACTTCGCGCCGTTCAACATATCGATTCGCAGCTTGGCTTGATCGAGCTTGGCCTGCATTGTGCGACCGTCGTCATCATTGCCCGGATAGCCTCCGAGCGGCGCTAAACCATCGGGCGCGAGCGCCAAGAAGCCAGCCGCTGCAGCACGTCGAGCCACGTCTTCGATGTAGGGATTGAGCCCACGGTTTTCGTGGATCACGAGTACGGCGGGAAATGGCCCCGCGCCGGTCGGTTGCACCAAATAGCCGCGCATCGTTTCACCGTTGCCGCCCGGTGACGGGTAGGTCACGTAGGACGCTTTGATGCGCGGATCGGTAAACGAAATGGTTTGCGCCTTGGCGTATTGCGGCAACAGCGATGTGGCCATCGCGAGCGCTGGAATACCAAGCGTTGCAAGCGCTGCAGCGCGTTTCAAGTATTCGCGACGATCAATCTGGCCGTGGCAATACTCGTCGTACAAATCGTAGACGCGCTGATCGATGTCGAGCTGAGTGACGGGGGTGGGAACGCCGCTTAAGTCCATCGCAGATCCTTGAGGGTTTAAAGATCGCGACTGTAGCCCGTTTTGAGAATTCTTGCCTGTTTTTGAACCCGGCGCAGGTGGCGCACGACTCATGGAGCACTACCCGTTCGTTACCTCAAGGAGTCTCGCCATGAAATCACTCGCTGTCCTGTTGCCGCTTTCCTTTGCAATTGGTGCCGCGTTCTCTTTTGCGCAACCTCCTGCCGGCTCGCCTGATGCTAAGGTTCCCAATCCCGCCGTAGCGCAGCAATCGGCTAACGCGCCTCGCGCCACCGTGGTCAATCCGGCTGCGTTTTCGGCTATTAGTCAAACACCCTCAAAGGCTGTGACGGATGCGTTGCGGCCGCCCCCACCACTAGCTGCGCACGACTTCGGTTTAACGCTCCATGAGCGTGCGTTGACCGATGGGGTTGGTGCGTTAGTGTGCGTCCACAATCGCGGCAACGTGCCTACACCTCCGGCAGTTGTGGAGAACTTGATCGAATACGCTTCCGATGGCGTGTCTTTTAGCTACAGAGAGTTTCCGCGCTTTCGAGTTACGGTGCCTTCGCTTCGCCCAGCCCAAAATCACTGCTACAACGTACCGGCTCGCCGTGGTTTCTTTCAGCGCGTGGCGACGCGGATCGAGGACGACGGCAATGCGTTTTTTGATCGAGAGCGAGCCGAGGCTCGCGCTGGTGCGATGCGCCACCCGAATTCCCTGCCGGCCTACGTTATCGCCCCAGCACCGTAATCCAGAAAGCCCTAATCCGCTGATCTGGGTTTAGCGAACGATTGCGAAACCCAATCGGCGGCACTCGCTCGGGTGAGCTTGTACGACGGCGACACCTTGACCTGAGCAAGTAATTCCCCGAGCTCGTTGACAGCACTGAGCGTGGCCGTGGGGTTGTCGTCATCGGGCACGATGTCGTGCGACACCGTGATGCGACCGATGGCGGCATCAATCGTGAAATTTTTGTGGAGGGCCGCGCGCTGCTGTTGCTGCTGCCGCCCGACAAATTCTGTCGCAGTTTTTACGAGCGTGTTGAATGCCGCAGCGTCCAGCGGTTTTGGGTCTTTTTTGTTTCGCCCCATGGTCCACGGACCGATCAGCGCCGGTTCGCGCGCCCCCGCTAAAGTCATCGCCACTGCCCAGCCGTCGTCATCTTCGTTTTTGATGACTTGTGCGCACCATCCGTTGTCATGCCAGCGCAGCGCCTCGGTGATTTTTGTTGCTTCGGTGTCGGGGGTTTCGTGGTTTGGGTCTGGCATGGATTTCAGTTCGTAGCGATCAAGCGGCAATGCAACGATGTTAGTTTGAAGCGTCTCGCCCCAAGGTATTGCAACGACTTGATTGCGAACGCGTCAACTCACTCGATAAGCACCGCGAATTCCCGAATGAATCACCCACAGCAATCAGGTATTTAACATTATCAATAAATGCCTTGTTTAATAAGGGCTGTAAGTCAATAACAAAGTATTTCATTAATAAGACGAATTTTGCTATAAGCCCCATTTAATAGGGCAATTCAGAATAAAGCTGCTTGTAGAACTGACAACTCTGATCTCTGCATCCGGTAATTCGCAAACGCCGCGTTGATTTGTACCGTTGGTCAACTGATGCGTGCCGCTCGGCGGTGATTCTCTTTAAGTTAAGACGTTTCTTATGGCTCAAGGTCTTGCGCAACAAGTCTCGCGCAAGCACACTCGTTTCATCTGCAACTACGACACGCCCAGTGCGCCGCCGGAGGCTCTGAGTGCGTGCACCAAAACACCATCATGTATCGATTCAACGCTCAATCTGCGCCGCGCTGCGCATTGGCTTTCTTGTTGTCAACCTCTTTGCTCGCGGGCTGCGCCACTGAGCCACCGGCCGCGCCGCCACCGCCCGTGATCGTGGCGACAGCTGCCCCCCAACCTGCGGTCACGCTGCCGATCAAACAGGGCGCGCGCGGTGTTGAAATTACGCTCCCCGATTCGGTGTTGTTTGATTCGGGAAAAGCGGAACTCAAAAATGATCTGGCTGCGCCGTACTTGGATCGCTTGGCGGGGTTGCTGAAAACCAAGACCGAAAAATCGGTTTCGGTCGAAGGTCATACCGATAGCCAAGGTGCCGTTGCGATCAATCAAAAGCTTTCAGAGCAACGCGCCGCTGCAGTTGCCGCCGCGCTCGAATCGCGTGGGATCAGCGCCGCTCGCATCGAGCGCAAGGGCTTTGCGGCAAGCTCGCCGGTTGCGCCCAACGATGTCGAAGCGGGTCGTCGGTTGAACCGCCGTGCGGAAATTGTGATCTTGGGTGAAACGGTTGAAAACATCACTCGCGGTGAGCCCGCCAATAGTTTCGAAGACGCCGTGGCGCGCGTGAAGGCGGCGCTCGAAGCGGGGCCAAAGAAATGAGTGAAATCATGCAAATGGATCGACGCCAGATGATGCTGCGAAGTGTGGGCGCGGGCGTTACCGCAACACTTGCCGTGCTGCCCACTGCGTTTGCGCAATCACCAGCGCCGAAGCGAAACGCAACCGCAGCTAAAAAAGCCAATGACGGCCCCAAGGTCGCATTGGTGCTGGGCAGCGGTTCCGCGCGTGGCTTTGCACACATCGGCGTGATCAAGGCGCTCGAGGCGAGTAACTTCAAACCCGACATTGTTGTGGGAACGAGCGCGGGCGCCTTGGTCGGCGCGCTCTACGCATCGGGCATGAACGGCGCGCAAATGGAGGATCTGGCGCTCAAGGTCAAAGACATCGAAATCGTTGATTTCGCCACCGGCAGCAAGCGCGGGATGGTGATGGGCGACACGCTGCAGCGCTACGTCAACATGGCGACCCGCAATCGCCAAATCGAGGACCTGGGCATGGAACTCGCAATCGTGGCGACGCAACTTCGCACGGGCGAGATAACCGTCATGCGGCGCGGCGAAATCGGCTTGGCAGTGCGCGCTTCTTGCAGCGTACCGGGTGTGTTCATTCCGCCGAAAATTGGGGATATCGAATACGTCGACGGCGCGCTGGTGAGCCCGGTGCCGGTGCGTGTCGCGCGTCAACTGGGAGCAGATATCGTGGTCGCTGTTGATGTCAGTAGTGCCCCGCTAAACGCCACACCAGCGGGCATTTACGAGCAGGTCATGCACAGCTTCGAGATCATGGGTCGCTCGCTCGCGCGCCTCGAAGCGGATCAAGCCGACGTCATCATTCGACCTGAAGTGGGCCGTATTCCGAGTACCGATTTCAACGCACGCGCCGCCTTCATTGCGTTGGGTGACAGCGCAGGCGCTCGATTCGCGCCCGTGGTTCGTGAAAAAATTCGCGACTGGAAAACTAAACGCGGGCTGTAGCGGCTCAACGCAGCATGCAAATCACCACGCCGCCGATCATCCACACAGAGCGACTGCTTCTAAGGCTCGTGCGGCGAGAAGACCTGCCGGCGCTCTTTGACGTCAACAGCAATCCGGCGGTCACTCAGTTTCTGCCCTACCCGGCATGGCAGACGATGGATGACGCTAATGTTTGGTACGAACGGACGTTGACGCGCCAAGAAACTGGCGCAGCGTGGCAGTTTGCGATCGTGCTGCAACAGACCGGGCTCGCGCTGGGTACGTGTTTGCTATTTAACTTCGATCCCAGCAGCCGCCGTGCCGAGACGGGCTACGTACTCGGGCAAGCTCACTGGTCGAAGGGCTACGCGAGCGAAGCGATGCGCGGTCTGATCGCTTACGCATTCGACACGCTCGATTTACGCCGATTGGAAGCGCAAATCAATCCGAACAACGTTGCCTCGTGCGCACTGATCGAGCGGCTTGGATTCGCGCGAGAAGGTTTGCTGCGAGAGCGTTTTTTCGACAACGGCGGATTTTGCGACTCGGCGTTCTATGGGTTGTTGCGCGAGCTTCCGCCCACCCCAATGTGACCGTGCCGGTCGCCTCCTCACTCTAACGATAGAAATTACCCACGAAAGGTCTTTTTAACGCAGATTAGAGCGGACCAGACGCCGCTGGGGCGTGACGAGACTCTAGCGAGACGCTGATTAAATACCCATCGCGCATTGCATCCCCGGAATTGCGCCGATTGCTGCATCGAAAATGCTCGCCATAGCCCGCTATGGCTCGCATTGTTCGATTTCGCACTCAATCCCAATCCGGGGCGCACTGCGCGCGGGATTTAATCAGCGTCTCCCTAGTAAGAAATCTTGAGCTCTACGCGGCGATTCTTAGCGCGGGCTTCGGTTTCGGTGTCGGGTTTCGGTTTCGACGTGATTGCAAGAGGTTTGCATTTCCAAGTGCCGTTTTCAAGCTGTGCGACTTCGTTGATTGGGCAGTTTGGTTTGGGGCCAGCCGGGTTGGCGGCCTGCACCGCAGAGGCGATTGATGCCGCTGCGATTACGGTTGCGATGAGGGCGAGGCTTGATGTGCGAAGGTTTTTCATGGCGTTGAACTCGTTGAATTGAATGTAGACGCTGGGTGAGTCGGTGGGCGGGCGTATTCGGTTCAATACATGAACTAGAAAATTCAATACAGCCCAATATTGAATTGGGCCATGTCCGACTTGTCGCTGGAATTCTGCGATGGCTTCACCGGCGGCTTCGCGAGCCACTCGACCAACCGCGCGCAGAGACGGCTCCGGGGCACCGCTTGATAGCTCGGACACTGCACGAACGTAACCGGCCGTATCAGGCTCGTCCTGCGCCACGCAGATCGGCGGACGAGCCACGCCGTGAATCAAAAACCGCCTTGCGCTGGCTTTTCGTTCCGCGTAAAGTTCAAGCATGAACACAACACTTGACGCATGGATTCGCCAACTTCCTAAATCGGAATTGCATTTGCACATCGAAGGCACGCTTGAACCGGCGATGCTGTTTGCCAAGGCGCAGAAGCACGGCATCGCGCTGCCGTACGAGAGCGTTGACGCGCTCGCTGCGGCCTACAACTTCTCGAATTTGCAATCGTTTCTTGATCTCTACTACGCGGGTGCCGATGTGCTTCGCGACGAAGCGGATTTCTACGATCTGACCTGGGCGTATTTGCTGCGCGCGAAAGATGACGGCGTTGTTCATGCGGAAATATTCTTTGATCCACAAACGCATACCGCACGAAACATCTCGCTTGACGCGGTTGTGAACGGCATCGTGAACGCACTAGTCGATGGCGAGGCGAAGCTCGGCATCACATGGCGGTTGATCCCCAATTTCTTGCGCCACTTGAGCGAAGACGACGCGTTCGCAACCCTCGATCAACTCGCGCCGCACATGCAACACTGTCACGGCTTCGGCCTCGATTCGAGCGAGCTCGGACATCCACCGTCGAAGTTCACCCGCGTGTTTGCCAAGGTGCGTACGATGGGCTTACCGGTCGTCGCTCACGCCGGCGAAGAGGGACCGCCGAGCTACATCTACGAAGCGCTCGACCAACTCAAAGTCACCCGCATCGATCACGGCATTCGCGCGATTGAAGACCCAGCGCTCACCGCAAGACTCGCCCGCGACAAGATCCCGCTCACCGTGTGTCCGCTCTCCAACGTGCGATTGCGCGCCGTCACATCGCTCGAAGCCCATCCGCTCAGGCGCCTGCTGGATGCCGGGTGCGTCGTGACGATCAATTCCGACGACCCCGCGTACTTCGGCGGCTACGTTGCCGAGAACTTTATCGCCACTGCCAAGGCACTCTCACTTTCGCGCGACGAGATCAAGCAAATCGCACGGATGAGTATTGAGGCGTCTTGGTTGGCTTATGATGAGAGGGGGACGCATGTTGAGCGGATTGCGCGCTGTTGACGCTTTGAGCAGTAGAGCTAGTAGGGCGGAACGCTTGCGGTTCCGCCGAATGAGTGTCGTGAGTCACCGTAGTTAAATTGGCTTCGCCGATGGCACGTGGCGGAACCGCGAGCGTTCCGCCACGTGCGGGCTAGATCAAGGCAGTAGTGTCAGCGTGATGCTGCCCTTGTCCGCTGGGAGGAATACTTCTTCTCGTGGCGGCGTGCGAATCGCCACGAAGCTTCCGCCAATCGGCATCGCGGACGTCGCCCCCGCAAACCAAGCCCGAAGGGGCCTCGCGGCAACGCTAGCCTTCGATGAGTACACCACGATGAACTGCGTGCCTGCAGGCGCGTAAATGACGCCGCCGATCCGATGCCCGTTGCCGCTCGGTGTGAGCTGCGTCCGTGAGATTTCTCGTCGCTGGGAATCGAGATACAGAAAATCGGGAAACAGAATCGTTGCGGCCGTATCCAGCGTTTCGGGATCGGCGTAGCCCGGCGTTGCCATAAGACTCACGTCGATCATTTGCTTGCCATCGAGCGGCCCGTTCAAATCAAACATACCGTAGAAACTTCGATACCCATCGATTTCAACGACGCGATTGTCGAGCATTGATCCGACCCCCACAGTTGATGTCGCGTTGTCGAAACGAAACTTCACGGTGGCTCGGACTATCGAAAGGTCATCGCAGCATGGAGAGCGCGTTTGCAGCTCTTTTCGCGTGGCTTCGCGTACAGCAACGTAGCTGCGCGCACTGTTGAGTTTGATGTTGTACGTCATTTCGCGTGACAACTCGCGGATGCGTTGTTCGTCGACACAGCCGGTGACGATCAACGTGGAAATAAACAGTGCAACTAGGTTTGGATGCGATAAGTTCATGTTTAAACGATTAGTGCACCAAGGGCTCTAGGCCGACGACGAATCTTATCGAAAGCGCAATTGAAGAGCGCACTACCGTCGTAGTTTTCAATCGGCTTGTGCGTTCGGGCGGCCTCTATCGCGAGTAAAGCGAGAGGGCGAGGGTGGAAATTAAACTGACCCCTTTAGGAACGACGCACGTCCGAGCGATTACTCGCATCGTTTGTGCGAAGCGAATGTGATATTGAAAGACTTGACCCCGTTTCTGCGTTCGTGGGGCTCTTTGACTGCGTTCTAAACTGCCCCCATGTACACCGTCTCGTGCTCATCAAACACGCGCCCAAGCATCGCATCAAGGCCACGGTCAGTGGTCAAAAGAGCCGCAGCAATCACAGCAAAA
>READ01000028.1 GCA_004293675.1 Betaproteobacteria bacterium | reverse complement strand
TCACGCTCCGAGGGCTCACGGGATGTACCCAGCGTTCCGAAAACATTTCCATCCTACGCTTAAATGCTTCATATCGAATGAAATTCAGCATACAAGGGGCTAGGGGTGAGGGTGCCGGTGAATGATGTGCGATATCGACCGTAGCGCTCCGGACGCGCACACCCTCACCCCAACCCTCTCCCGCCTGCGGGCGAGGGAGCACACACAGCGAAATGTGGATAAGCTTTTTTAATCAATGCCTTTTAAATTAAGGGCTTCAAAGAAATTTGCTAAATTTTTGAAAGCAGCCATAAATTCGCTGTAACCGACATTTCATAAGGCGCGGGCATAAAAAATCTATAGGCGTGCCGATCGTCAATGACGTGCCCTCTAAAATCAATCGCTTGATTCACATTCTCGCTGCACTGCGCCGCGAAAAAAGAGTAGAGCCTTCTTCCGATGACCGCAACGCCCGCCTCCGCCGCGCCCCTTGGTGCGGCTGCAAAAACACGAATCGCGCTGAGCGGCCAAGTCGGAAGCGGTAAATCGGCGGTCGGCACCCAGCTCGCGACGGCGCTGGGCTATTCCTACCTTTCAACGGGTGCGATTCAACGCGCGATTGCCTCACGGCGCGGCGTGACAACGCTAGAGCTCAACCAAATCGCGCTCACCGATCCCACGATTGACAAAGAAATCGATGACTACCTAAAGATCGACGTCAACGCCATGCAACGCATCGTGATCGATTCGCGGATGGCATTTCACTTTGTCACCAACGCCATCAAAGTCACACTCACCATCGATCCCGAGGTCGCAGTCGCCCGCGTGATGGGCGCCAATCGCGCCGAGGAAACCTACGCCACGATCGACATTGCGCGCCACGCCATCGCCGAGCGCAATCGCCTTGAACGCGAGCGTTACTTCAAGCTCTACGGCGTCAACACGCACGATTTAGCGAACTACGACATCGTGGTCAACACCAGCGCGTTGAGTATTGACGAAGTGGTCGCCAAGCTAGTGGCCGCGATCAAGACCGAGCAAGCCAACCCAATGTAGGAGCGGTTCCACCGCGATAGACGTTGCTGCGGGAGCCTTCCTCGGATGCGCGGAATCGCGGTGGAACCGCTCCTACAACTTGTGGATTCGAACCATCGCGGTGGAACCGCTCCTCCAAAGTTTCGCGGCAAGCCGCTCCTACAGGGCGGTTCGCTTGCCTCGAAGCGCACTCAAAAACGCTTTCACATCCTCATCCGGTCGCGCGACTAATTTCCAATACTCGCGACAATCCGGCGTGCGCGCCAGAAACTTCATCTCAACGAGCTCACGGCGCAGCGTCGCGGGATCACCGAACCCATGCCAGGTGTTCAACAGCGCATTCACCTCGCGCTCGGTGTAGCGGCGGTGCATCGCAAACGGCAGCCACAAACCCCACAACGCGATGCGCTGCACGGCAAACTTATTCGGCCAGCGAATTAAACGGCCTTCGTTGTCGAACTGCGTGAGCGCTTTGGCGGCGTGGGCCGACATCGCTGTTGCAGCGGGGGCAGCGGGGGCAGCGGCAACAGTTTTCGCAACCGCTGGCGCAGAATCAGCGCCCGCCAAAAATGCTTGGTAGTTACCTCGTCCAGCGGCTTTGGTAATCAGGTTGAGCCATTGCAAATGCGTTGGCGCGGTTTCGGTGGTTGATAGCGATGCACGCAGCTGTTTAGCGAACTGCGATAGGTCGTCGATATGAAGCGCATGAATCGCCGCAGGTGGCCGTTTAACGGGCGTGCTGGGGGTGGTAGTGGTTGGAGCAGCAGAGGTCATTGAATTTCCTTCAACGCCAAATCCAAAAAAGTCACCGAACGAAAAAACGGTGGGTGCGGATGGCTCCCCTTGTCACGCGGATTGGCGCAGAAAAAATTCGAATGCGTCAGTGCGGATCAAACCATCGTGAAGACAAACACGATGACAGGTTTAGCAAACGATTCGAAAACGAATCGCTGGGAGCGCCTCGGTGAACTGCTGACCGTTGCCGGAATTCTAGCGCTTGCTGTTGAGCGCGGATTCAATGGCGCTAACAAGCGTTGGTGAGAGCGGCTCCACATTGCTCGAAAAACTCGTGACCTTGCCACCGCGATCAATCAAATATTTGTGGAAATTCCACTGCGGCGCTTGGCCCGTGGCTTTAATCAGCGCCGCGTGAAACGGCTGCCTGGGTAGCGGCGCATCCAGCTTCTCAAACATCGGAAAGCTCACGCCGTAATTCTTTTGGCAAAACTCCGCGATGTCTTTATTGGAGGCCAATTCCTGCGCACCAAAATCATTTGCCGGAATGCCCAAAATGACCAAACCCTTGGATTCGTAACGTTTGTAGAGCGTTTCCAACCCCGCATACTGCGGTGTGAATCCGCATCGACTCGCCACATTCACCACCAGCACCGCTTTGCCAGCGTATTGCGACAGCGCGATCGGTTTACCGGGGAGGAGTGGGTTTAGCGTGTGATTGAGAATCGCGGGCGTCGTGGCATGGGCCGAGGTGATAACGAAGGCGAGGAGGAGCGATAGGAATCGTTTCATAGTAGATCGCATTGTGCCGCAAACGTACAGACGTAGGGCAGAACGCTTGCGGTTCTGCCGAACGCGATGGTAGATACCGCCCCGGCTCAAGAAATCAAGCAAGAAAGTGAATTTTTCGAAACTCAGCTCGGGCGCTGCGCTGTGAGAGCCTCGTCACCCCGGCGCAGGCCGGGGCCCGCGCCCTACACTCCCATGTCAATTGGCTCTCGGGCGTGGGTACCGACCTGCGCCGGTATGACGATCTCCTTTGAGTGGGCAGCATCACAAGGCGGGACCGCAAGCGTCACGCCCTAAGAATTGGCTCAGCGCTCACCTTTCGGTGCCACGACTTCAACTTTAATCCGATCTGGATCTTCGCAGTACAGCGCATAGTAGCCAGGGCCAGAAGCGTAGGGATACTTCGCTTCATAGAGCGTGGTGTAACCACTCGCCTTCACCCAAGCAGCAATTTCATCAACGTGGGCGCGCGAGTCGCCCTTAAACGCCAAGTGATTCAAACCAACACGTTTCCGGTGGTAGCCAGCAGCAAGATGTTCCTTCGGAGCCGGCAGAAAACAGAAATACCCCTCGCCAGTTTTTTCGTAGTTCATCCCGCCCGGCCAACGATCTGCTTCGTAGCCAAGCTGCTTCATAAACGGCGTCCAAAAGGCAATCGATTTTTCCAAATCGCTGACGTAAATTTCGATGTGGTGAAGCATTGTTGTTTGACGTTCGGTGTGACGCGAGAACACAACTCTACCCGTTCGCCCTGAGCTTGTCGAAGGGTTGGTGGCGCGCCATCAAGGCTTCGACAGGCTCAGCCCGAACGGATACGAAATGTGAAGCCTAAACCCAGAGCTACCAGCGGTAGTTAAATCGCCAATAGCGATCTACTGCCATCCAAAAAACTCGGGCTCCCGCAGGAGCCCGATTCACATCACTTAAGCCTTCTTCTGATCGTCCCAGCGCTCAGCCCGCACTCGGTACTCGAACGTCTCACCCGACACTGGGTTCGCAATGTCTAAGCACGCAATCAAGAAGTTGATGCTCTCTCCGGGTTTTACGATTCGAAAGTCGGGACTATCTCTCTCCTGGCATTTGCCTACAGACGTTGATTTTGAAAGTATCTCCAAACGGATGAATGAGACATCCCAATCGATAGTGTCAGTATTTCGAATCGATCCCCTCACGGTAAATTTCGGCACATCACGCACAACCGAGGATTCGACGAATGCAGAGTCGGGTAGTAGAGTGAAGCGGGCGTTTTGGCGAAATTTTCGTGGTGGATCGTCTTTCAGCTTGTCGTAGATCGCACCCACGACTAACCCTCCGCCACCCACTCCCACAACGAGAAAAAATCCCGTGAAGAGCGAAACCAACGCATTCACAATCAATTGCTTCACACTATTCTCCAAAAACTCGGGCTCCCGCAGGAGCCCGATTCACATCACTTAAGCCTTCTTCTTATCGTCTTTCACCTCGGTGAAATCCGCGTCGACGACCTTGGCATCGTCACCCGGTTTACCGCCGGCTGACTTGGCGTCGCTTCCTGCGGCTTCAGCGGATGCGCCTGCTGCGGCTTGCTCGGCCTGCGCCGCTGCGTACATCTTCTCGCCGAGTTTTTGCGAGACGCTGGAGAGGCTTTCCATCTTGGCATCGAGCGCTTCTTTCGTTGCGTTTTGATCCTTGAGGAGCTCTTCGACGTCCTTCAACGCCGCTTCGATTTTGGATTTCTCGTCGGCTTCGATCTTGTCGCCGTATTCGCCCAAGCTCTTTTTCACGCTGTGTGCGAGGGTGTCGAGATTGTTTCTGGACTGAACGGTTTCTAAGCGCTTTTTGTCTTCGGCTTCGTTGGCTTTAGCGTCGTTCACCATGCGTTGGATTTCGTCCTCGCTCAAGCCAGAGTTGGCTTTGATGGTGATCTTGTTTTCTTTGCCGGTGCCTTTGTCTTTGGCGCTCACATGCAAGATGCCGTTGGCGTCGATGTCAAATTGCACTTCGATTTGTGGCGTGCCACGTGCTGCGGGTGGAATGCCTTCGAGGTTGAATTGACCCAAGCTCTTATTGCCTGCAGCCACTTCGCGCTCACCTTGCAACACGTGAATGGTCACGGCTGATTGATTGTCGTCAGCCGTTGAAAACACTTGCGATGCCTTGGTGGGGATCGTGGTGTTTTTCTTGATGAGTTTGGTGCACACACCACCGAGCGTTTCGATGCCCAGCGACAGTGGCGACACGTCGAGCAGCAACACGTCTTTACGATCGCCCGAGAGCACCGAACCTTGAATCGCAGCGCCGACAGCAACCGCTTCATCGGGGTTCACGTCTTTACGTGGCTCTTTGCCGAAGAATGCCTTCACCGCCTCGATCACTTTGGGCATACGGGTTTGGCCGCCAACCAAAATCACGTCGTCAATTTCACCAATCGACATGCCGGCATCTTTCAATGCAACGCGGCAAGGCTCGATCGTTTTGTTGATGAGGCCTTCGACCAATGATTCCAATTTAGCGCGGGTGACTTTGAGCGCCAAGTGCTTCGGACCCGTCGCGTCCATGGCGATGTAGGGTTCGTTAATCTCCGATTGTTGCGATGAAGAAAGCTCAATCTTGGCGCGCTCAGCGGCGGCTTTGATGCGCTGCAATGCGATTGGATCTTTGGTCAGATCAATGCCGCTTTGCTTTTTGAATTCTTCGCACAAGTAATCGACGAGCAATTGATCGAAATCTTCGCCGCCGAGGAAGGTGTCGCCATTGGTGGCGAGCACTTCGAATTGCTTTTCGCCGTCGACGTCAGCAATCTCAATAATCGAAACGTCGAACGTGCCGCCGCCCAAGTCGTACACCACGAACTTGCCGTCTTTTTTGACTTTGTCGATGCCGAAGGCGAGCGCCGCAGCAGTCGGTTCGTTGATGATGCGCTTGACGTCCAAGCCCGCGATACGGCCCGCGTCTTTAGTGGCTTGACGCTGCGAATCGTTGAAGTACGCAGGCACGGTGATCACGGCTTCGGTGACTTCGTGGCCGAGGTAGTCCTCAGCGGTTTTCTTCATCTTACGAAGCGTTTCGGCAGACACCGCCGGTGGCGAAATTTTCTTGCCGCGCACTTCAACCCAAGCATCGCCATTGTCGTTTTTGACGATGGCGTAGGGCATCAACGAGATGTCTTTTTGCACTTCTTTTTCTTCGAAGCGGCGACCGATCAAACGCTTCACCGCGTAGATCGTGTTTTTTGGATTGGTCACAGCTTGGCGCTTTGCGGGCGCACCCACGGTGATTTCGCCGTCTTCCATGTAAGCAACGATGGACGGTGTGGTACGCGCGCCTTCGCTGTTTTCGATGACTTTAGGTTGACCGCCTTCAATGACTGCAACGCAGCTGTTGGTGGTGCCAAGGTCGATGCCGATAATTTTGCTCATGTGATGCTCCTCTTGAGGAAGTTATTTGTTATGTAAGTTTGTTGCGGTTTAGTGAAATTCAAGGCAATCGAAGAAGGACGAAATCTCTTTCGGTTCCCTCCCCTTCAAGGGGAGGGCTAGGGTGGGGATGGTGTTCGATTCAAGCGCAGCACTGTCAGCAATCGAGAAGAAACGCACCCCCTCCTTACCTCCCCCCCCTTCGTCGAGCTCAGGGCATGCTTGAAGGGGGAGGGACTCAACTCTTTAACGACCGTCTAAACAAAATCAGTTGTTTCCTAACGTCTTCTAATTGCTCAAACGCTTCTTCCGTTTCGTCCGTGAGACTCAGGCGGTTGGCTAGTTCGAGCTGGGTTTCCAATTCGGCTGCTGAACCGAGCGCAATGCCCAAAAAGTGTCCGAGCTCGCCAGTGCTTGATCGTCCTGCGCCTTCGGCGATGTTCGACGGTATCGACACGGCAGAGCGACGAATTTGTGCGGTCAAACCGAAGCGCTCATCCGCCGGAAACTTCGCGCTGATGTCGTAGACCGTTTCGGCAAGCAGCATCGCCGCTTTCCAAACGGGAAAGTCGCGGTGTGAGCGTTGCTGTTTTTCTTCGGTGGTCATGACGGTAATGTGTGGATGGTTCTGAAAATTGAGGGGTTTTTAAAGTGTGTTTATGGTTCGACAAGCTCACCACGAACGGCGTAACGTAAAGTCGTTCTGCTTGCAAACGCGAGCGCAGCGAGGCGGTAAGAGACATCGCGTCTTAGCGGCAAAGCCGCGCCGTCCTAGCAGCGCAGCTGCGTCGTCTTAGGCCCTAGCGGGGCCGTCGTCCTTCTCCGCAGTAGCAGCAGCCTTTGCAACAGCAACCATCGCAGGGCGCAGCACTCGCTCGCCCATCTGATAGCCCTTTTGGAATACTTGCAGCACGGTGCCAGCCGGTTCGTCGGATTCGATCTGGCTCATCGCTTGATGAAAATTCGGATCGAACTTGGCTTTTTCGGCTTTGACTTCTTTGACCTTGGCGCGCTCAAACGCGGTGACCAAATTCTTGAGCGTCATGTCGACGCCCATCTTGATTTGCTCGGTGGTGCTTTGCTCGTCTTTGAGCACCATTTCCAACGTGTCTTTGACTGAGAGCATCGAAAACGCGAAATCGCGCGCTGCGTATTCACGGGCGTTGGCGATTTCGGTTTGATTGCGTTTGCGGATGTTTTCTTGCTCAGCGAGCGCGCGCAAATGCTGATCTTTAAGCTGGCCGATTTCGTTTTCGGCGGCAGCGAGTTTTTCCTCGATGGTTAGCTCAGCGGAGGCGTTCGCTGCGGCGATGGCTTCAGCGGCCAATGCGGCGCTCGCGTCGTCGGCGGGCAGCTCGGGGGTCGGGGTATTTTGTTCGTCTGGCATGGCTACAACACAAATAGAAACTGGGTTTCAAGAGTATTTGTGGGGCATTTCCCCTATTTCAAGCAGGGGGAAGATGTTTAAAGTAACTTTTTGTCTGATCGCCTTGTGAAACGGCGCCTTTATTTGAATCAATAAATTATTCAAAAATATATAAAAACCCGCTAATCTCCTTATTTGATATGGCGATGATAAATAAAGCTCATTTCGATACTCGAATCGTGCGCTCCAAGCTCGCCGCAACGTCCAATAGCGCATGATCAGCCGCGTGCCGACCGATCAGTTGCAAGCCAACGGGCGCGTCGCCGCTGGCGTGGCAGGGCACGGTCATCGCGCAGCCGTCCATCAAATTGACCCACGACGTATTGCGCAAAATGCGGGCATTGGTCGCAAAGAACAGCGCTTCGTCATCGATCAAGGCTTGAATCGAAGGCGCGATGCACGCGAGTGTTGGAGTGACGATCGCATCAAAACCCGCGAGCGCATCATGCATAGCGTGGCCAAACAACCGGCGATAGGCGATGGCGTGCGACACCTCACCGCGCGTCGTGTCTTTAGTTTGTTGGATGCGCTTCCACACGCGTTGATCGTAGCCCGCGCCGTTCACGTTGGTGTGTCGCTCGTGCCAATCGGTGGCTTCGGACAAGCGCCCGACGGTGTGCGCGGCCGAGGGTTGCGCCAAGGCATTGAAGTACGCTTCGAGCGGCTCGCAGCGTTGCTCAACAATTTCAACGCCACTCGCGCGCAGTCGCTCAAGCGCAGCATCACAAGCGCTTTGAACTTCACGATCCAAGCCATTCCACAGCGTACCGACGGGCTTGAGTAGGCGCAGTGTTTTGAGATCGCGCAACGATTGCGGCGCATATCGCTCACCCGCGAGCACAGCGTCAATCCGCGCGCAGCAATCCACGGTGTTGGCGATCGGCCCCACTGAGTCATGCAAGTACGAGAGCGGAATCGCACCCTGAACAGGCACACGAAACGCCGTTGGCTTAAAGCCGACCAAGCCGTTGAAAGCCGCCGGAATGCGAACGCTGCCGCCCGTGTCAGAGCCCAAGGCAGCATCGCAGAATCCGTCGGCAACGCTCACTGCGCCACCGCTCGATGATCCGCCGGGTATGCGTCCCGAGCCATCGCTGCCGCGCCCCCAAACATTGCGTGGTGTGCCGAAATGCGGGTTGATGCCCACGCCTGAATAAGCGAATTCAGTCATGTTGGTCCGCCCGAACGGGATCGCTCCAGCAGCGCGCAGCCGCGCCACAGCGGGCGCATCTGCGGTGGCTGGCGGGCGTGAACGAAGCACTGTTGAGCCCGCTGCCGTGACCTCACCCGCGACATCGAATAGGTCTTTGATTGAGATCGTGATGCCGTCTAACGGACCTGCAGCGTTGTCGGTGTATCGCGTCTGCGATGCCGCAGCGCCGGTACGAATCGCGGCCTCATCAAAGCCGAGAAACACGCGGACGCCCTCGCCCGAAGCGTCCTTCGCAGCGGCAATCTGGCGATCAATCCGATGCGCAATGTCGCTGGGATGGGTCAATGCGGCGGACAGATTTTCAGCAAGACTCTTCATAGGTCACGATCAAAGTGTTTACGTTTCGTTGCATTATGGCGTGGACATCGGTGCTCGCAGCGGACTACATTTGCAGGATGAAACGAATTGTTTTGCTTTGTTTGGGTGTTGCGGGTTTCTGCCTTGCGGCAGGCGTTGGTGCTGCGCCGACTGTGCTCGATGTCGATTGGAAAGACAGCGCTCGCGAACGCACGCTTCCGCTGAAGGTTCGGATTCCCGACGGCGTTGAGAAAGCGCCCTTGGTGATCTTCTCGCACGGCTTGGGCGGTTCGCGCGAGGGTGGAAAGGCATGGGGCGAATACTGGTCGCAAAACGGCTACGCTGTCATTCATGTGCAACATCCGGGCAGCGATCAAGGCATCGTCAAAGCGGGCGACGGCGGTGTGCTGCAGCAGCTCAAGCGCGGCGCGACCGCAGAGCAGCTCCTTGGGCGGGTTGACGACATACGATTCGTGATCGACGAGATTGCCCGTCGGCAAAAGTCGGGCGACGTGGCCGTGGCGCGTATCGATTTGGCGCGCATCGCGATGACCGGGCACTCGTTCGGCGCTGCAACGACGATGGCGCTGGCAAACACTCGTTATCCTGGGCCGATCAAGTCGCTCGCTGATTCGCGGATCACGGCGTTCATCGCCTTGAGTCCGGCGGTGCAAGGCTTAAAGAAATCGTGGCCCGAGCGATATGGCGAGATGAGCAAGCCCTTCTTCACGATCACCGGCACCATTGACGGCGATGTTGTGGGCAACGGTGCCAATCCCGACAAACGCGCTGCCGTGTTTGACGCGCAGCCCGCAGGCGACAAATACCGCGTGGTGTTTGAGGACGGCGATCACATGGTGTTCAACGGCGGCGCGATCAGAGAGAACGAAACGTTTTCGTCCCTGATCGGTGACCGCAAGAAGCGCACCGACGCAGCCACTGCCGCGTCGATCCAAGCGCTCACCCAAACGCTGACCCTCAAATTTTTGGATGCTTATTTACGCGGAGATTCAGCCGCGAAGGCTTGGCTGGGCACCGAAGCGGCGAAGCGATTGGGCGCGGCGGGCGAATGGTCGGTGAAGTAGTAAAGCCTGAGTGCGCCTAAGCTAGCGCCGCTCGAATCGATTCGAGCGCGACTTTCGTTTGTTCCGCCGCCAACCCAATGACGTCCTCGCGGTAGGCTCTTGAAGCCCCGGCGTAATAGGGTAATCGCACACGATGAAAATAGGTCGCGCCTACCGCTTCTCGCTCAATGATGGCGCGTCGTTCGGCGTCACGGCGCTTCCAGCTCTCATGTCCGTTGGCGGGTTCGTCTTCGCGCCAAGCGGACACATCGACGGCAACAATACGCGTTGCGCCCAAAGCGCGCGCAACATCAACGGGTACAGGCGACACCAGATCACCATCTTCAAAGAGCGTGTCACCGATCTGCGTGGGCAAGAAAATCGACGGCAGCGCGCTTGATGCACGCACTGCGGCCCCCGTATCACCGGCGCTAAAGGCCACGAGTTTGGTCGCGCCCACTGGCACCGCAACAGCACAAAATCGAAGCGGAAGGTCTTCGATACGCCGGCCGCCGACCATGTCGTTAACTACGTTTTGTAGCGCACGGCCGATCAGCCGATTGGGTTTGAGAAGCGCCGGGTCAGCAATGTCAGTCAAACCCAGGCTCAATGCGCGCTGCTCAATGACGTCAATCGGAACGCGCGCGGCATAGAGCGCACCCATGATCGCTCCTGCACTTGAACCCACGACGAGCGTTGGCTCAATGCCCGCGGCGGCGAGTACTTTGAGCACACCAACATGGGCAAAACCACGCGGGCCGCCGCTGCCGAGCACGAGCGCAGTCCTAGGTTTGTCGGCGGGCCACGCCATCGCCGCTTCGCGAGGCGTATCGCGCTCGGGATAACCGGGGCTGAGCTCTGCGCAACCGCTAAAAATAGGTGCGCCCGCAACAACGGCGATGCGCAGAAGCGCGCTTCGCCGATCCAGCAAATTGCTTGCGTTAATTACTCGCCCCGAGTGCTTTTGCACGTGCCGATTGAGCTTGTAGTGCCGCTGCACTTGGCGGTGCGTTGAGCCAACCCTGCAAGTTCGACAGCGTCAAGTCGGTCAGCGCGTGAATGAACAGCGACGAGTCATTGAGCGCGGGAATGTAGTGATAACTCGACCCGCCGGCATGCATGAAGGTTTCTTTGCCTTCAATCGCAATTTCTTCGAGTGTTTCCAAATTGTCCGCAGGAAAACCGGGGCAAACCACATGCAGTTTTTTTACGCCCTGTGATGGCAATGCTTTGAGCGTGTCATCCGTGTAGGGCTTCAACCATTCGGCGCGGCCGAGTCTTGACTGAAAGGTTTGCACCCACTGGTCATCCCGTAAACCCAGCGCTTCGGCAAGTAGGCGCGACGTTGCGCGGCAAAAGCAATGATAAGGATCGCCGCGCATCAAAGTGAGCTTCGGCACGCCGTGAAAGCTCATGAGCAGCTTATCGGGCCGACCATGAGCTTGCCAATACTTGCCGATGCGATCAGCGAGCGCTTTGATGTAGGCCGGATCGTCGTGCCATTGCGTGACCGTGCGAACAGCGGGCATGTAGCGCTCTTTTTTGATCGCGTCAAACAGTGCGTCGCACGCCGTTGCCGTGGTGCTTGCGGCGTATTGCGGATACATCGGCAACAGCAAAATTCGGTCGCAGTTGGCCGCTTTGAGTTTGGCCAGCGCAGATTCGAAACTAGGATTGCCGTAGCGCATCGCGACTTCGATCTTTACCAAATCAGGCGGCAGGTTTTGCGCTTTCAATCGCTCGCCCAGGTTGCCGCGCAGATATTGCGCTTGCCGTTCCGTCCAGACCAACAGCGGCGCGCCTTCCTTGAGCCAAATGCTTGCATACTTCTTCGCACTCTTGCCCGGACGAACGCGCAGAATCACGCCGTGCAACAGCGCCATCCAAATCACCCGAGGAATTTCCACGACACGGGGATCGCTTAGAAATTCAGCAAGGTAGCGGCGAACAGCGGGCGTTGTAGGTTCGTCAGGCGTGCCCAAATTGGCGAGCAAAACACCAATGCGAGGCGAACGACCGTGGGCGGGATTGGGTGGGGTTGAGTTCATGGACTACGTTTTGACCAGAGTTTGAGGCGAATTGCTCGGGGCTGATGGGTGTTGCAGCAATTTTTTGCCACAGATTTCACGGATGAACACAGATTTTCAATTTGGCTATCGACGACGGCTCTGCTGTTTTTCTCGAACACACACGACCAACAACCCCGGTTCGATTCCCTAATTCGTCGCTGCTGCCATCTGCGGTAGGCCGTTAAACCCAAAAATCTGTGTTCATCTGTGAAATCTGTGGCGAAAATTTTCGGCTAGCTAGCCGCAACCGTCACCCCTCACCCAATTCCCGCTGCATCGCCGACGACAACAATTTCGCCGTTAGATCAACAATCGGAATGACCCGGTCGTAGGCCATGCGGGTAGGGCCGATTACGCCGAGCGTGCCGATGACTTGCCCGTTGACTTGATACGGCGCAGTAACCAGTGAGAATTCATCGAGCGCAACAATTTGCGATTCGCCACCAATGAAAATTTGCACGCCCTCGGCTTTATTGGCCATGTCAAACAAATGCAGCAGCTGCGAGCGTTCTTCGAACAAATCAAACAAGCGGCGGACGCTCGCCATGTTTGCGCCCACATCAGGCGATTGCAGCAAGCGGCGTTCGCCGGAAATAATCACAGGATCAACGTGGCTTGCGACATCTTCGCCCGCCTCAACCGCCACAGTCATCAACGTGACCATGTCTTCACGCAAGCGCTTCATTTCCTCGGTCAGCTTGGCGCGCACCTGGTCAAACGGCAAGCCCGCAAAGTGCTCGTTAAAGAAATTCGCTGCTTCGACCAGTTGCGACTGATTGAAGCTCTTGTCGGTATTCAAAATTCGGTTTTGAACATCGCCATCCTGTGCGACAAGCACCATCAAAATTCGCCGCTCGGACACGCGAACGAATTCCACATGGCGAAACGCAGGAATTTTCTTTGGCGACGCCACAACGCCCGCAAAGGACGAGAGCTCGGAGAGCATCCGAGCGGCTGCGCCAATCAGCTCTTGCGGTTGTTGGCCTTGAATGTTGTGCGCTGACTCGCGAAACTCGATGTGTTCGAGCGGCCGAGTGACGAGGAGCTTATCGACGAAAAAGCGATAGCCGCGCGGCGTTGGAATTCGTCCAGCGGAGGTGTGCGGACTCGTAATGAATCCCGACTCCTCAAGGTCAGCCATGACGTTTCGAATCGTCGCGGGCGAGAGCTCTAAGCCCGATTGTTTCGACAGCGTGCGAGAGCCCACCGGCTCGCCATCGGCGATATAGCGCTCCACCAGGGTGCGCAGCAATACTCGGGCGCGTTCATCAAGCATGGCCGCATTGTAAAGAGAGCGCGCTCGCAAAGCGCTGTGATTTAATGCCCGCATGCCATTGACTGCCAAACCGCTCGCTCCCTGTAACGTTGCCATCGCCGCGCGCCCGTCCCAACGCGACGGCGCGGCGGGGCGCGACATGCGCGAGCCGGTCGAGCTCATCGCAAAAGTGCTGGAAAAGCACGGCTACACGCCTGTCATTGAAAACCAGACTTCCGCCGATTTGGATGGTCTGCCTTGGCGAAGCGTGGCCATGGAGGCCATTGGCGACCAGTGCGGCTTGGTAGTGGCAGTGGGCGGTGACGGCACGCTGATTTCCGTGGGCCGGCAAGTGGCGCTGAAAAATGTGCCGGTTATTGGGGTGAACCAAGGCCGTTTGGGCTTTTTGACAGATCTATCGCTTGCCAATGTCGAGCAATCCTTGCCCAACGTATTGGCAGGGCGCTACCGCGAGGAGCGGCGCGTTTTGCTTGAAACACGCCACGGGGAACACGGCGAGCCCACGCTCGCGATGAACGATGTGGTGGTCAATCGAGGCGGGGCGTCGTCGCTCGTTGATCTGGAAATTTCGCTCGACAACCGATTCGCCTATGGTTTCCGCGCCGACGGTGTGATTGTGGCAACACCCACGGGCTCAACGGCTTATGCCTTATCGGCGGACGGGCCGATCATTGCGCCATTTGTAAACGCGTTTACGATCGTGCCGATTGCACCGCACGCGCTCACCAATCGCCCCATCGTGATCGCGGACGATTCAGAAATTCGCATCACTGTGGCGCGGGCTCGCGAGGCCTTTACGAGCATTGATGGGCATCAGTACATTCCGCTCGTCGAGGGCGATTTCATCACTATCAAACGCGCCGCCGCATCAGTGCGGCTGTGGCATCCACTCGATTACGATTACTACCATACGCTTCGAGAAAAATTGGGCTGGACGGAAACGCCCGAAGGTCTTGCGCCTAGAAAAATTTAGTTTTAGTGTGATCGTTTAGCTGTGCTGCGCCAACTCTCTATCCGTAATTTTGTGTTGATTGATCGGCTCGATATTGAATTCGAGCGCGGCATGATTGCGCTCACCGGCGAAACCGGCGCGGGCAAATCGATTGTGCTCGATGCGCTGGGCTTGGCGCTGGGCGCACGGGCCGACAGCGCGAGCGTTCGCGTCGGTCAAAAGCAAGCGGACATCACGGCTGAGTTTGAGATTGGGCATAACGAGCAAGCGCGCGCGTGGCTCGCCAAACAAGAGGAACCTGAAGCCGATGTTGTCGTGCTACGCCGCGTGATCGACGGCGCTGGAAAAAGCCGGGCCCAAATCAATGGCCGCCCCGCTTCAGTGACTGAGCTTCGTGAGCTTGGCGCACTCCTGCTGGAGCTGCATGCGCAACATGAGCACCAGGCGCTACTGCGCAGCACCACGCAGCGGCAACTGCTCGATGATTTTGCAAAGGCCGACGCGGAGCTGAACGCCGTTCGCGCAGCTTTTCGCGCCAAAACCGAAGCCGACGGCTTGCTGCAACGAGCACGCTCTGATGCAGATGCCATCGCCAAGCAACGACGCGATCTTGAGCTCGATTTGTTGGACTTGCGCGCGGCGAAACCGGTCGCATCCGAATGGCTCGAGCTGACGCAGGAGCAATCGCGGCTCAGCCATTCCAAAGAGTTGCTGCAAACCGTTGAATCGGCGCGCGATGCTATTTCTGATGATGGTGGCCTGAGCTCGGCGGTGTCGCGTTGTGTGAGCGGGATTGCTGCTGGGGCCAAGATCGATCCCGCGCTCGGCGAATCACAGCAGCTGCTTGAATCGGCCGCGTTGCAACTTGACGAAGCGGCAGCGGCGCTTAAGCGCTACGCTGCTAAATTGAACCTTGATCCGGAGCGTTTGCAAGCGACAGAGACACGGCTGTCTATGCTCTTTGCGCTCGCTAGAAAGTTGCGCGTTCGTCCAGAAGAGCTCGAAGCACATTGGCACTCCGCCGAAGCGCAGCTCGCCGCACTAGCGGCGGCGCAAGACATTGCCGCGCTCGAGCGAACCGCCACCGCGGCAGAAGCGACACTCGTTAAAGCTGCGGGTGCGCTCAGCAAAAAGCGAGCGGCGGCTGCGAAAATTTTGTCTGACTTAGCGAGTAAGGAGCTGCCCGATTTAGCGATGGCCAACGCCGGGTTTTCGGTGCAGTTAATGCCGCTCGCGAGCATTGATTCGAGTGGCGCGGAGAGCGTTGAGTTCGCGTTTCGCTCGCACGCGAGTCTGCCGTTTTCGCCGCTGGCCAAGGTCGCCTCAGGCGGTGAATTGGCGCGTCTATCGCTGGCGATTTTGGTGGTGTGCGGCGATGCGGCTGCCGTACCAACGCTGGTCTTTGATGAGGTGGATGTCGGCGTGGGCGGTCGAGTTGCGGCTCAAGTTGGCCGCAAACTGCAAGCGCTTGCGAGTGCCGAATCAGGTCGGCAAGTGCTCTGCGTCACCCACATGCCACAAGTCGCGGCGCACGCCGATCATCACTTTACGGTCAGCCGTGACAACAGCGTAAGCCCCACCACGAAAGTCGTTTCGCTAGACAAAAAGTCACGTCAAGACGAAATTGCACGAATGCTCGCTGGCCACGAAGTGGGTTCGGCGACCGAAAAAATGGCGAAGGAATTGTTGGCGACTAGCGCGCGTTGAGCGCGCGCGATTTGAGCTCAGCGCTTGCGCTTCACCACGCGCTTGTTCGAATGCTTAACGCCGCGTTTGGCTTTGCTTTTCTTGACGACTTTGGGCTTCGGAATGGCGAGCACTTCGCCGGTTTCCATCCACGTTTTTACTCGGTGCGCGTCGCCCAATCGTGAGAAACGACCGACCGAATCAAGTAGCACCAAAACCACGGGGCGCTGAGCGATTTGGGCGAGCATGACCACGCAGCGACCGGCTTCGCGGATGAAGCCGGTTTTTTGTACGCTGATGTCCCAGCCACTTGATTTGACCAAGGCGTTGGAATTGTTGAAATGCAGCGTTTGGCCGGTGGTGTCGATTTGCACGTATTGATCGGACTGCGTGCTGTATTTGGCAATCAGCGGATAGGTGTTGGCGGTCTTGACGAGGGTGGCCAAATCGCGGGCGGTGGATACATTGCCGGGCGACAGGCCGGTGGTGTCGGCGAAGCGGCTATTGCTCATGCCGAGCGACTTTGCTTTGGCGTTCATCGCCTTTACAGCGGCGTCGCTGCCGCCGGGGAAATAGCGGCCGAGCGCGTTGGCGGCTCGGTTTTCTGAGGACATCAACGAGAGCTGCAACATCTCGCGACGGGTGAGCAGCGTGCCCATGCCCAAGCGTGATTTGCTGGCTTTTAAGTAGTCGAGGTCGTCAACGCCAATTTCGAGTTTTTCGTCGAGCAATTGATCGGCATCAAGCACGATCATGGCGGTCATCAACTTGGTGATGCTCGCGATCGGCGTGACGGCGTTGGCGTTTTTGGCGTAGATCGCTTCGCCCGATTGCGCATCAAGCACCAACACGGCCGACGAGAGCAAATTCGGCCCGACGGCAAAGCTCGGATTGACGATCAGCCCGAGGCTAGAAAGGCCAACAAAAACAAAGGTCGAGAGAAGATTCTTCATGCTTGGACTCAATTGTAGTCGCTGAGCGACGACAATCGCACATATAACAACTTTGTTTCTTAACGCCATACAAAATATAGGCTAGCGGACGATTTTTAAATTTTTCAATAAACAGATAAATTCTTCTATAGGCCATATTTCACATGGCTTATACGCCAATGGTCGATAGGCTAGGTTAAGTTGGGATGATCGAGACCGATTTGCAACGAATCCGGCGGAGCCGCGCCGAATCAGTCCACTTTTGCGCCTGAATCCTTGACGATCTTGGCGTATTTCGGGAGCTCTTTGGCGATGAACGCGGCGAACGCTTCAGGGCTGGTGGGCGAAGGCTCGGCGCCGGTGGCTAACCATTTTTCCTTGAGCTCAGCGTTAGCGAGCGCTTTGCCGACCTCGGCCGACAAGCGTTTGACGATCTCGGGCGGTGTGCCCGCAGGCGCAAACAAACCCCACCATGTAAAGACGTCAAAATCCTTCACGCCCGCCTGCGCCATCGTTGGCAAATCCGGTGCCAGCGCGCTTCGGGTTGGTGTCGTCACAGCGAATGCCTTGAGCTTGCCCGCTTTGATTTGCGGCAGAGCGCTTGCCATGTTGTCAAACATCATTTGCACCTGGCCGCCGAGCAAATCTGTCATTGCCGGTGCGCCGCCTTTGTAGGGCACATGGGTAATCGATGCGCCGGTTTGCAAGCGAAACAGTTCGCACGCCAAATGGCCGGCGCTGCCGTTGCTACCGCTGGCGCAGTTCACTTTACCAGCATTCTTTTTCGCAAAATCGATAACGCCGCTCACATCGTTGGCGGGCAGCGCCGTAGGATTCACCACGAGCACGTTGGGCGTAACAACGACCAACGAAATCGGCGCGAAATCTTTGACCGCGTCGAACGGCATTTTCGGGTAGAGCGACGGGTTCACGGCATGCGTTGAGAGCGCGCCCATACCAATGGTGTAGCCATCAGACGCTGACTTTGCGAGCGCATCCATGCCGATGTTGCCGCCAGCGCCCGCACGATTTTCGACCACGACCTGCTGCCCTAAACTCTCAGAGAGTTTTTGCGCCAACGCGCGCGAAGTCACATCCACCGAGCCGCCAGCCGGAAAGGGCACGATTAACTTGATGGGCTTGCTTGGGTAGCCTGCAGATTGCGCCAGCGCCACCGAGACAACAAAAGCGGACCCAAGCGCCGCAACAGTCTGGCCCAAGCGGTTCACTGCCCGTCGACGGAGAGTTGAAGCACTCAACATGAAAGCGATACTGGACATGGCAGGATGGTCTTTCTTGCGTGATTAAACAAGCAACCAGTGTAGCTAGACAGCGGCGCTTCTGCGTACCGGGTCAACGCGCATTAGCAGTAATCAACGGTTGGGGGTAAATTAGTAACAAGCGCAGCGATTGCGCTTGTTGTAACCGGGGAAATCGTGCGCACCGCAACAAAACTCATCACATCCATCTTCGAGCTTGAATCAATCGATAGTTCGCTTTGGAATTTCGCCAACACTTTGGTGATTGCGTATTGTGGTTCAAGTTGGGCCAGCGCCGAGCCGACTCTCACGGCGCTTCGCGCTAAGTTACCGCAGGCGGTGCTGGTTGGCACGAGCACTGCGGGCCACTTTGGCGCTGCGCCAGACATTTATGATGAACCCATCATGCTCCAGTTCATCGGTTTTGCCTTTGGTGAAATCCGCGCTGTGAGCGCTCAAATGCCCGCTATATCGAGCGCGGCTGAGCTCGCTAGCTCGTTATCGCAACGACTCGCTGGCCCGAGCCTACGCGGCCTGCTCATATTGACCGACGGCAGCCAGATGGACGGCGCAGCGTTTATATCGAGTGTTGCAGCAAGCTTAGGTGAGCAAGTGGCGGTGGCCGGGGGCATGGCAGGCGACGGAGATCGCTTCGCTAGCACTTGGGTTTGGGATGGTGCCCAGCGAATCGAGTTCGGTGCGGTCATGATCGGCTTCTATGGTCAGGCGCGGATGCGCTGCGCCAGCGGTAGTGGCTGGACTAGTTTTGGGGTCGACCGAGACATTACTGGCGCTAACGGAGCCGTGCTTACCGAGCTCGACGGCCGCTCAGCACTGTCACTTTACCGGGAATACTTAGGCGAGCGAGCAGACGAGTTGCCAGCCTCTGCGTTGTTATTTCCCTTGCTAGTGACCAGCGAAAAATCGGCTGAGCCTGTAGTGCGGACTATTCTGGGCATTGATGCCGATGCGGGCTCTATTCGCCTAGCTGGCACGGTGAGCGTAGGTTCTAAAGCACGGTTAATGCGCGCTAATCCAAATAGACTGATCGAAGCCGCTGGAGCGGCGGCAACAGGCGCTCTTGCAGCATTCGACGCACCCTGTGACGAACCCAAAGCGCGTGCGGCGATCATAGTCAACTGCGTCGGGCGACGACTCATTTTGCGGCAACGCGCTGAGGAAGAAATAGAAATCGCTATCGCGCATCTGGGCGAGGAAACATCTATCGGCGGTTTCTATTCCTACGGAGAATTCGGCCCATCGGGGCTTACCGCTTGCGCCCTCCATAATCAAACTTTCACCATCGCGCTTTTTGGTGAGGACGATGCCGTTTCATCCCCATCTTAAAACCCAACTACGCCGAGCAGGCTACCTAACGGAGCCCGACACAACAGTCGACCTTCGGCTGAGCTCTCTTTTGACGCAAATTGATGCTGCGTACGTGGCGAGCGACAGTGACCAAGCGTTTAATGAACGAGCAACAGGGTTGGCTTCGCGCGAAATGGCGGCCCTGCAAGCGGCGTTAAGTGCCGAGCGCGATACGCTGGAGTCGCGTGTGGCACAGCGCACTGACGAACTGCTGGCCTCGGAGCGTCGCTTACTGCGACTGCTAAGGATGTCGTCGGACTGGTACTGGGAATGTGATCCAAAGTTTCACTTGACGCAAGTATCTGCTGGCTTTCAACGAATCACTGGCTTTTCGCCCGAGTCTGCGCTTGGAAAGCGCCCGGCCGATTTCTGGGCGAATTCGGTATCGGTGAGTCCCGATGGGGAGCTCTTCAAACAGAGTTCAAAGCGTCGTGCATTCGAGGATATGCCAGTCCAAATTACCCACCGAGATGGGCACATCATCGAGTTGTTGGTGTCGGGCGAGCCAATCTTTGACTCAGAAGGTTTACTCACCGGTTGGAGCGGTGTTATTCACGACGTCACACAAGAGCGAAGCGCACAGCGTGAGCTCGAAGTTCGCTCCCTGACCGACCCGCTCACCGAGCTCGGCAATCGGCTGCGATTTAAATCGGACGTGCTCAAGTTGATTGACTCAGACACGTCGTTTGTGTTGACTTTAATTGATCTGGATCGCTTCAAATCGATCAATGATGCCGAGGGACATCATGCCGGGGACCAGTTTTTGATCGAAATTGCTTCACGACTGCGCACAGGCGCACGAGCTAATGAGTCGGTGTATCGGCTGTCTGGCGACGAGTTCGTGGTGGTATCCATTGGCGGAGGTGAAACAGAGCTTGAGCGCGTGGTCGCAGGCACGCTCGGTTTAATTCGCCCCGACAACGCCGCTGACAACGTATCACTGCGCGTGTTTGCAAGCGCTGGTAGCGCACGATATCCAGAAGACGCGCAGACATTTGACGGTTTGTTAATTGCCGCAGATGTCGCGATGTACACCGCAAAACGCCAAGGGGGACACCGCCACTTTGCCTACAGCCAATCGCTTCACATTGAATGGCAACAGCGTGCGATGCTCACGCAATCGCTGCGGAGAGCGCTGGACGACGACCTTATGGACTTCCACTACCAACCCATATTCGGCAGCGGTGGGGTAGCGGTAGTCGGTTTCGAGGCTTTGCTGCGGTGGCACGCCTGCCCAACGCCCGCATTCGGCCCGTTGGAAATCGTTAACTACGCTGAAGAGCACGGGTTGGCACCGCTGTTGACTCGTTGGTCGCTTCGGCGTGTGGCAAAAGACTACGCGGCGCTGACCGTTGACTGGCCGAATTCCTACATTTCTATCAACGTAACCCCGTTGCAGGCCGCCGATCCGCTCTTGCCGAACCTTATTCGGGAGTTGTTTGTAGCGGCTCCGCGGTTAGCTGATCGATTACTGATTGAGCTTACTGAAGGCCCCACCGTCATCCCCGAGGCCTCGCTCAACGAGGCGCTCATTAACGTGGTGAACTCGGGAGCCTCGGTTGCACTTGACGATTTTGGATCGGGAATGTCGTCACTGCAGCGTTTGCTTGCGCTGCCATTGACACGACTCAAGCTAGATCGATTTCTAGTTCAAGGTATTGAACACGACCAGCCGCGGCTTGCCTTTGTTCAGGCCATGGTGGCGCTCGCCCACGCGCACCGCCTCAAAGTAATCGCTGAAGGCGTTGAGACAAACGCTGAATTGGAAACCCTTTGCAGTATCGGTGTGGACGAATTTCAGGGGTTTTTGTTGGGGCGCCCCGCACCGCCCTAGGTCGAGCTCAGCGATGTAAATCCCACGCAGCGTTGGCGTATTTGGAGTCTTGGCGTGCACGCGCCACCGCCATGCTGACGGGATGGGCGCGCATAATCGAGCGCAGTTCGCCATCATTGATTTCACACAAACATGAAGAAAACGATTTACGGTTTGATCGTCGCCGCGTTAGGGACCGTGCTTGGCGTGGGTGGTGCGTTCTTTTTCGGACTCAACAAGCCCGCAGCTCCGGCCACCGCGAGCGCTCCGGCGCCGGCGCCAGCAGCCAAGCCCGCAGAGGGTGCGGCCAAGGCGACGGATGGAGCTTCTAAACCTGCAGAGGGCGCAGCCAAAGTGGGCGACGCGGCACCCAAAGCGCCCGCGTCGCCGGGCGGCGGTCCTGGCGGACCTTCGCCCGTAGAAATGGGCAAACCAGAAAAGCTTGATTGGCCCAAGAGCGTGACAGCTGTGGGTAGCCTTCGCTCCGATGAATCGGTGATCATTCGAAGCGAGCAATCGGGGCGCATTGTGTCGCTCAACTTCAAGGAGGGCCAGCCGGTACGCAAAGGGCAGTTGCTCGTGCAGTTGGACGACAGTGTGACCCGCGCTGAGCTTGGGCAAGCCAATGCCAATCTGAAACTCGCCAAAGCAAAGTTTGATCGTGCAACGGAACTGAAAGAGAAAAATTTCATTTCTGGGCAGGCCAAAGACGAAGCGGAAAACGCGCTGAAGGTCGCCGAAGCGGCAGTGAAATTGATCGAAGCGCGCCTCGGTCGGTTCAACATCGAAGCACCGTTCTCTGGCACGATCGGTTTGCGCACTGCGGGTGTGGGTGACTACATCAAAGACGGCCAAGACATTGTGAACCTTGAAAAAACTGACCCGATCAAGGTCGATTTCAAAGTGCCCGAGCTGTTTCAATCCAAGGTTCGCGTGGGGCAACAGCTCGCTGTGACACTCGATGCCATTCCCGGCAAGCCGTTTAACGGCGTAGTGTTTGCAGTCAATCCGCAGCTCGATACAGCCGGTCGCGCCGTGGTGCTGCGGGCGCAAATGCCTAATCGCGGCGCGGAGTTAAAGCCCGGCATGTTTGCGCGGGTGCGACTCACTTTAGCGGAGTCTGCGGAAACTATCGTGGTGCCCGAGCAAGCGGTGTCGATGCAGGGCGAAGATCAAATCATGTTTAGGGTGGTCGATGGCCGTGCGCTTCGCACCAAAGTCGAAGTCGGTCAGCGGCGCGAAGGCAAGGTCGAAATCGTTCAAGGCATCGCAGCCACCGACACGGTGGTGTTTGCCGGGCAGCAGCGGCTTCGCGATGGCGCGGCGGTGCGGCCAGCCGGTGGTGGCGGCGCAGGAAAAGGGGCACCGGACGGCGCGTCCAAGCGCGCACCAGACGGAGCATCTAAGGGCGCGCCAGACGGCGCGTCTAAGAGCGCGCCAGACGGCGCGAAGGCAAAACCGGGGGACGCCGCGCCGGCAGCGGCGTCTAAGCCCGCTCCCGCAACGATGTCCGCAAAGCCTTAGCAGCTTTCTTTTTGTATGCCTGTTGAAATAAGGCCTACATAAAAGTTTTGAGTGCTTTTGATAAGTCCTTTAATTTTGATAAATCCGACGTTTCATATGGCATTGGCAGAAACTGTTGGGATTGTTAACCATGCAGTCAACGGTTTGCAGTGTTCGCCGGACATTACGACCCGTTAGCGGATTCGCGGCGCCATAAATCGCGCGCCGCCGAGAGGAGTTTCGATGAAACTGTTTGATCTATGCATTAAGCGCCCCGTGTTAGCCACGGTGCTCTCGCTCATTGTGGTGCTGCTGGGCTTGATTGGCTATCAGCGCTTATCGGTGCGCGAATACCCCAAGATCGACGAGCCGATTGTGAGCGTCGGCACCAACTACAAAGGGGCGTCGCCTGAAGTCATCGAATCGCAAATCACCAAACCCCTCGAAGATTCGTTGAGCGGCATTGAGGGCGTGAGCTTAATCACGTCCAATTCGCGCTCCGAGCGCAGCGACATCACGGTGAGCTTCAAAATCAGCAAGGACCCGGACGTGGCCGCTGCCGAAGTGCGTGACAAAGTCGCGCGCGTTCGTAATCGCTTGCCCGACGCTGCTGACGAGCCGGTCATCGCTAAGGTTGAAGCCGATTCGTTTCCGGTGATGTGGTTTGCGCTGACATCGGATCGGCACACGCAATTGCAGCTCTCGGACGCGGTCAACCGACTGGTCAAGCCGCGCCTTTTGGTACTGCCCGGTGCGGCGGATTTACGGGTGTTTGGCGAACGTCGAACATCGATGCGTGTGTTTCTGGAGCCCGCCAAACTCGCGGCGTATCGCTTAACACCCGCCGATGTTGAAAACGCGCTTCGTTCACAAAACGTGGAAATTCCTGCGGGGCGGATCGAGTCACGGCTGCGTGAATTTAACGTGTTGACGCAAACGGATTTGCAAACGCCCGAGGAATTTGGCGCGGTGGTGCTCGCGCAATCGGCCGGGTATTCGGTGCGCATTCGTGACGTAGCACGCGTAGAGATTGGCGCGGCAGAAGAGCGCGGTTTTCAGCGCTTTATGGGAAAAACCGCCGTGGGTTTCGGCATCATTCGACAATCGACCGGCAATCCGCTCGAGCTATCCGAAGCGGCGCGTGCCGTGATGCCACAAATTCAAGAAAACCTGCCCAAGGGCATGAGCATCGAGCTCAATTACGACAGTTCGGTATTCATCGCACAGTCAATCAAAGCGGTGTTTACAACGATTGGTGAGGCGGTGCTGTTGGTGGCGCTGGTGATCTTTTTCTTTCTGCGTAGTTTTCGCGCCACGATCATTCCGCTGGTCACCATTCCGGTGTCGCTGATTGGTGCGTTTTTCATCATGTATGCGTTTGGTTTTACGATCAATACGCTCACACTGCTAGCGATGGTTCTGGCCGTTGGTTTGGTGGTTGATGACGCCATCGTGGTGCTTGAAAACATCTACCGAAATATCGAAAACGGTATGGATCGAATTCAGGCCGCGCTCGTGGGCACACGTGAAATCGGCTTCGCGGTGATTGCCATGACGCTCACGCTCGCTGCGGTGTTTGCGCCGCTGGCGTTTGCGACGGGGCGGACCGGGCGACTGTTTATCGAGTTTGCCTTGGCGCTGGCGGGCGCGGTGGTGGTGTCGGGGTTTGTAGCGCTGACGTTAACGCCGATGATGTGCTCGCTGCTGCTCAAACATCAGCCCAAACATTCCGCGATCTATAACTGGATCGAGCGCGGATTCGATGCCTTCACTCGGGGCTATCAGCGTTTGCTCAACATCGCGCTCAATAACCGTTTGATCATTGTGATGATTGCGTTAATCGTGGCGGGTTCGGCGGCGATCTTGTTTAAGCTGATTAAAACCGAGCTTACGCCGCTTGAGGATCGCGGCGTCATTTTTGGATTCGTGTCGGCACCCGAAGGTTCGACCTCGGATTACTTAGTGAAGTACATCCAGCAGGTCGAAGGCATCTACAAACAATTGCCAGAAACGCAAGCGTATGGCGGCAACGGCGGCTTTCCCAACGTTGCAGACGGCACGGCTATCTTGCGCTTAAAGAGCTGGGAAGAGCGCGCGCGCAGCCAAGCCGACATTGCCAAAGAGTTGATGCCGAAGTTTCAAGGGTTGGCGGGCGTCTCGGCGTTTCCGTCACAGCCCGCATCGCTTGGCCAAAGTCCGCGCGCCAAGCCGATCGAATTCGTCATCCTTGCGCAAGTGCCCTACGAACAAATGCAAGGCTTCGTGCAGCGCATGCAAGAGGAGATGCGCAAAAACCCCGGTTTTGTGAACATTGATACCGATTTGCGGATGAACACGCCCGAGCTTCGAGTACGCGTTAATCGAGATCGCGTGCTGGACGTCGGTGCGAACGTTGATACGGTCGGCCGAACGCTTGAGACGATGCTCGGCGGTCGTTTGGTAACGCGATTCAAGCAAGACGGAGAACAATACGATGTGATCGTACAGGTCGCCCGCGACGGTCGCGACACGCCCGAGCGGATCAGCGAAATTAACGTGCGAAACCGCGCTGGCGACATGGTGCCGCTGTCAAATCTGCTCACCGTCAAAGAAGGCGTGAGCCCGCGTGGCATTGGCCACTTTCAGCGCGTACGCTCGGCCACGGTGAATGCCAACCTAGCCCCCGGATTTGCCCAGGGCGACGCCATGAAATACATGGAAGAGGCCGCCAAGCGCGTTTTACCGCCCACGGTACAAACCGATTTGGCGGGTCAGTCGCGCGAGTTCCGCGATTCGTCCAACGATATTTATTTCGTGTTTTTGCTGGCTATTGGTTTCATTTATCTTGTGCTTGCGGCGCAGTTTGAGAGCTTTGTCGATCCGTTCATCATTTTGTTGACAGTGCCGCTGTCGATGACCGGCGCGCTGCTGGCCTTGCACTTTTCGGGGGGCACGCTCAATATCTATTCGCAGATCGGGCTCATTACGCTCGTGGGGCTCATCAGTAAACACGGAATTTTGATTGTGGAATTTGCCAATCAACTGCGCGATCAGGGCAAAAACGCGCGTGACGCGGTGGTTGAAGCCGCTGTGCTCCGGCTGCGCCCGATTCTGATGACCACGGGCGCGATGGTGCTCGGCGCGATCCCGCTGGCGCTGGCCAAGGGCGCGGGCGCCGAAAGCCGCTCTGTGATCGGTTGGGTGATCGTGGGTGGCTTGCTGCTGGGCACCCTGCTCACGCTTTTTGTAGTGCCCACGGCCTACACACTCTTGGCGCGCGCCAGTCGCGGCGCCCGTGAGCGGGCCGTTAAGCGCGCTGAGCAGTTGGCCGCACAGCCGCAGCCAATTGCGGGAGAATAAGCGTCCCGTAGTTTTAAGCAATTGCGAACACACGATGAGTATTGGCATTTCCATCCGAAAGCTGGTTCCAAGCGATTCTGGAATCTATCGCGCGCTGATGCTGCGCGGCTACAGCGAACACGACAGCGCGTTCACGTCAACGTTTGAGGAGCGAGCGACAAAACTGCCCGAGTGGTGGACGAAACGACTGCAAGATCCGACGACCGCCACGCTGGGCGCATTTGACACCGGCGACTCGATGATTGGTACCGTGCGACTTGAGGTGTTTCAACGGCAACGCGAACGGCACAAGATCAACTTGGCAGCGATGTACGTGATGCGCGACTATGCAGGCAAGGGCGTCGGGCGGCGTCTGGTTGATGAGGCGCTCAACGAGGCCAGAAAAATGCCCGGCATCGAGACGATGAGTTTGACCGTGACCGCTGACAATTTACCGGCCGTGCGGCTCTACGGCAAGGTCGGATTTCTGGAATTCGGCCGCGAAACCCGGGCCGTAAAAACAGCGACGGCGTATCTGGACAAACTGCACATGTGGCGGCCGGTCAGCGCGGATTACGTGACGCAGTAACCGCGTTCTGCGGTTATGACCTACGACCAACAAAGAGCTAGCTCGCATCTATGATCGCTTGAATATGGCGAAGGGCCCATTGAAATCCAATCTGCTCCTGCTCTAACCGCAAGCTGCTCCCGATTCTGTCATCACGCAGATCCTCATAGAGGGATCGTTCCTCGGGCGTTAATTGCGACAAATTCGCCCGCAGTGGCTTGGCCTCTGTTCCCCACAGCGCAGTGTGCGCGACCAACGTTTGACGATCCATCAGCAGCGATTTAACGCTCGCGAAGTGGCCGCGTAGTTGATCCAATATGCCAAATCCGTGCGTGTCAATATCGCCCCAGTAGTGAATATTCGTGTTAGCTAACCACTGCGCGCGCGCCAGCGCGTCCCAACCGTAGCCAGCGCCAAAGATCACAATTGCATTGCGTAGCGGTGGAAAAGCCAGAAAGTTGGTTTCGTTTTCGGTGATGAAGACATGCTCAACGGCGGGCCGTAAACTGGCAAAACTCTCCCCGTCAAGGCTCACGTCGGGCTGTGCGGCCCCGCGCACTATTTGCACCGAAGGATCGAGCACCCGTAAACGAATGCGCGCCGGTTTTTCGAGAAATCCGTAGCGGACGTGAAACTGCGCTACGCCCGTCGCGCTGATATCCACGGCCTCGGCGGGCAGCACAAGATCGAGCATTTCGGTAAGTACGCCGCGATGGGCTTCAATGAATTTGCTGTGCACGCCGGGCACATCGATCTGGCGCACATAGATGCCTGGTCGGGGCCGCGCGGCAATCCACGCCACCACTCCAAGAAGCGCAGACCAAACGCTTCCCAACTCGAGCGCCTGCAACGGCCGCTTTTTTAGCCACGCGAGCAACGCGGGCTGTGTAGCGCGGGTGGCTTCGACCTGTTGGACAAAGCGTTGATACTCTCGAGTTTTGCCAAGCCAATGGAGCGCGTCCGTGGCGGTATCAACCCACACGCTAGCGGGTAGGTTTTGACTGCCCTGTACGCGGTGGCGCACCGCTTGCCACTCGACTCGAATCCACTGGTTAGCAGCCAGTTCCGCGGCCCACGCGCGCACCGCTTCGAAGCGCTCGGTGATGTCGGCGCTGCTCGGCGAGCGCATTGATAGTCGAAGCGGAAAGCGCGGCTCTCCGGTCACGGCGTCACGCAGTAGTTCGCCGCGCTCCCACTGTCGCATCAGCTGCGCCTTGAGCGCAGCTGCGTTACTCCAGTTCATCTGGCCACGATGCCGACGGGCTCGGCTGATGTCGCTCGCTTCTGTGCGCGGTATTCTTCTATGCTCAGATTTCGGAGCTTTGAAGTTCGACCGCGCTCGTTGTGCACAAAGCCAACGCTTGATACGTAGGGCTCGATGATGTGGATTTTTTGTAGTGGCGTGACGATCAAGAGTTGCAGCCTGAGCTGGCGAAAGAGTTTCAGGCCGAACTGGGCTGATTCATCGGAGCCGCGTCCAAAGGCCTCATCGATCACCACGAAGCGAAACGAGCGTGAGCGCTCAACACCCCACTCCAGACCAAATTGGTAGGCCAGACTGGCCGCCAAAATCGTGTAGGCGAGCTTTTCTTTTTGACCGCCGGACTTACCGCCCGAGTCCGAGTAGTGCTCGTGTTCCTTGTTGTCGGCGCGCCAGCGCTCACTGGCTGCAAACAGAAACCACTGGCGTACGTCGGTGACTTTCGCGCTCCACCGGCGATCCTGCTCCGACAAACCTTCGCGCCCGCGAAAGCGATCAATGATGGCCTTCACCTGTAGAAATTTCGCCTCGGAGTATTGCGCATCATCCGAGCCAGTCACCGCCCCCTCGGTGCAGGCACGAAGCTGCTGCTGAAAGTCACGGATCTCGGCGTCGGGGCTAGGCTGTGATTCCAAAACGATGTAGCGACCGGGGTTGTAGTCAATTTCTCCGAGCGATTGGTTAATCTGCGCGATCCGCTCTTTGATCGTTTCTCGTTCTCGTGCAAGCTGGGCGTTGAAATTGGCAATTTCGTTGATGGTGTTGACGTTGAGCAGCTCTTTGAAGCGCGCCACAAATCGCGGCAGGTCATCTCGGTTGATCTGCGTCAGCAATCTATCGTACTCAAAGGCTGCCTCAACGCTGGCATCGATCTCGGCTGTTTCGAGTTTGTAGGCGTCTTTAAACGAAGCCATCGCCTTGATGATTTTTTCAACCAGGCGTTTGAGCTTTTGATCCTCGGAATCGATGCGGGCTTGCAGCACGCCTCGCAAGTCCTGCTCGCGGTTGTCACACGACTCGAGGCTCAACGGGTGCTCACCCAGCACCTCGGCTCGGAGGAGGTCAAGCCGAGCGGCAACGAGATCATCCAATGCCGCCGATTGCAGAAGCGTCTCAACCTGCTCGCGAAGCAGCCGCAGGTCGATGCGGCGTTGATCGGTTTTAGCGCGCTTCTCACGCACCGCTTCTAGCGCCTCGGCAGTCTCTTTGTGAATACCCTGCACGCTACGCAGTTGCTCGTTTAGCTGATTGAGTATGTCCGATGCGCCTTCCAAGCGGCTTCGCTCGTCTAAGAGCTGGGCAATCGTGGTGGCAATGCTCGCCCAGTCGAGCTCGTCAAAGGCGGTAAATTCGTCAAGGCGGGTGAGCGCATCAAGCCGCCCCGCGAGCACAGCGCGCTGCTGCTGAATCTGGCCAATTTGGCTCCCCAACTCCGCCAGACTGACTTCGAGCTGCCGGCGTCTGGCTTCGAGTGCGGCGATCTTAGCGCTGTTGCCCCAGCCCAGCACGTAGCGGCTACGGTCATCGATTCGGTGGCGATCATCCTTTTCATGCCGCCCGCTCGGGTCTTTGATCTGACCGCTTTGAGTGATGGCGCGCGCTTCGCGCCGAAACTGCTCGGGGGTGGCACAACAAGCCACATCAAAGCGATGCGCCAATTCGCGCTCAAGCCAATCGTAAAACGGCGAATCGGGCTTAATGGCGAGCTTGCGAACCAACGATTCGGGGTGGAGCGAGGGCAGCTCGGCTGCTCGGCGCTGGCGCACCTGAAAGTACACCAAACGCCCGCGCAGGTGAGCGCTGTCGACCCACTCTGAAACGGCTTTGTAGTGCGTATCGGGCACCAAAAGCGCCAAGCCAAAGCCGCGCAGTAAACGCTCGGCGGCACCCTCCCAATCGCGCTCGCTGTCGCGCACCGCAATGAGCTCACCGGCGAAAGGCATGTCGTCAGCATGTAAACCCAGTGCCGCACACATTACTGCACGAAGCTGGATTTGCTGGTCATCAATATTGGTGCGGCGACGCTTTAAGCTCGCAATCTCCGCCGATTGCTCGTCATGCGATTGTTTGCCCTGGCGCAGGTTGACACTGAGCTCGGTGAGCTCGTTTTGCAGCTCGGAATCGCGGTCGCGGTCGTGCTCGCGCCAGCGCTGATGTTTGCCGTACTGTGCGACAAAGTCGGCGGCGTCAGCCGCCGTCGGCTCGGCGAGCACGGCGCAGAGCTCAGCGTAGCGTGCGGCCTTTGCTTTGCGCGCGTCCCGCAGTTGCTCGCTCTTGCGTATCTCCATTGCCAAGCGCTCTAGGCGGTCGCCGCCGTTGTCGTTGATTGCCTGCTTGAGCTCATCGATTTTTTGACCGTGCCCTTCATAGACCACACTGAGCTTTTGAACTTGCGCCTCGGCGCGGGCCCAGTCTTCGTTGAGCGTCGTCAGGCGTGCGTCGGCCAAACCAAGCTTCAAACGAGCGAAGTAAACTCGCAGCTGATCGCGGCATCGGCGCAAGGCATCGAGCTCTGCGCTCAACGCGCTGTGCCGGTGGCAATTCGCCATCAATGGGGTGAGCAGTTCGACTTGGTGCTGTGTTTTCACCACCGCTTGATGCGCGCGGTTCAGGTCATCAAAGTGCACAATGAGCGCTTGCAGCCTAGGCGTTACGTCAAAGGGCTCCAGCATGTGGCTGCGCACAAAGTCGGTGAGATTGCCGACTGACTTCATCGATACCGTTTGGTGAAAGAGCTCCAGAGCCTGATCGTTTTCAATGCCAAAGCGGCGGCGAAACCAAGCCGCGTAAGGCGGGAAGCTGTCGTTGATTTCGGCACCCAGTGCGCGCAATTTTTTGCGAAGCTGCGTGATGTCAGTGCCAAATTGCGAAAAGTCCTCCGCAATTGAGAGCGCTCGCTCGGCGCCCACAAACAAGCGAGCGGGCTGCCCGCTGGCCTCCTTCATCCAAAACACCTGCGCTAGGGTGACCGTTTGGTCGTAACCGGCGTTATGAAACACGCCCAGAATTACCGAGTAGCTATTTTGTTCTCGCAGGCTCACGGGCTTGGCCGCGCCCGTGACTTCATTGCGCTCGGATTTGTAGTGCCCCAGTACGTAAGAGCGCAGCGTTCGCTCTTTGTTATCCGCGCCCGCAGCCTTGTTGTAGGCCACGCGATTGGCGGGCACCAAAAGCGTGGTGATGGCATCAACCAAGGTGGATTTTCCCGATCCGATATCGCCAGTCAGCAGGCCATTTTTGCCGTCGAGTTGCAGCGTCCAAACCCGTCCGTCGAAAGTGCCCCAGTTAAACACCTCAAGGCGCGCGAGCCGAAAACCCGCCAGCGCATCATCCGCACCGAAATCAAGTGACATCGCCTGTGCGTCGGTCATCATGCTGCCGCCTGTGCGCTTTTGGTAACGCCTGTGAGCTGCGTTTGATACGCGCCCAAGCGGGCATCAAATTCAGCGAGCCACTGCGCATCAACAAAGGCTTTCAAGATGCGCCGCACCTCGTAGCTTGGCGCTTGTGCAGGCGAGCCGCCGGCGGGTTTGAGCTTCTCTAAAAAGCCCAGCTCAGCCACCTTGTTGATCGTGGTTTCGAGCCCGTCGATGAGCTTGGCTTCGTTGGGTCCGTCGGGCAAAAATACTCGCACGAGATCGGTGATTTCGTCGCGCGAGAGCACCAAGCGCGTGCCCGCGCCGCCTGCGTCAAATTCGGCGAGCCGCTTTCGTAGTAGCGCCAACAACAGACTCACCGCATACGACAATGGGCGTCGAGCCACCAAGCGCGGCAGCGGTGTCGCACTCGCCGCTTCAGCATCGCCGCTATGCTCCGCTCGGCTCTTCAAAAACGCGTAGCCCTCGGACTCATCCAACACCACATCAAGGTTGAGCACAGCAGCGTAATCGCGCACCCGTGCTTGCAAACTAATGAGAGCGGCCCAAATGCGCTCATCGCCTTCGCGATACACCACGCCTTTGAGTAGCGCGATCAGTAACACCGACAAATCGGCGCTGTTAGCAGGCGGTGCGGGTGGGCTCACAGATGTATTCAACGCGCTATCTTTGTGGTGTGTCGGTGAGGCTATTCGTGCTCTGCATAAAAATCACTCGTGGCAATCGCGCGCTGCGACTCAGCGCGGGCGACTCGGCATTGGGGGACGACCAGTACACAGTCTCCGTCGTATTCTCATCGATTGCCATACTAAAGACATCGCTCCCGAGCTGCAAGTAGCACACCAACTCAGCCAATCCTTGCTCTAAAGGCTGCGCGCTCAAAAGTGCGCCCAAGCTCACCTGAGCTTGGTTTTGCAGCGCTCGATTAATGTGCCGACTCAACCTCGCCCGATCGACAAACACTTGTTCAAAGAGCGCTGCGGCATCAACCTCTTCGTCGCCCGCTTGCAACACAACGTTGGAGAGAATCGACTTAAAGGCCGGTGTGAACAGGGTGCGCTCCATGCTCAGATCGATATCGGCGCGCGGCTCCGCCATATCCATCATGGCACCTGCGGGCGGAGCTGCGCGCAGCGCCAGCGCCTTGCTCTCGATGCCGTGCAAGATATCCATGATGCGCCGATTTTCTAACCACGCTTGGTCATCCAGAAAGCGGCGCAGTTGTTGTGAGAGTGCGGCCACGGTGCGCTGGGTATGCTCACCTGCCTCCATCCAATCATAGTGAACGCGGTGAGCACGGGCGCTAGGTTTGAGCTCGGCTACGGTCGGCAGCGCCAAGACACGGGCCAATAGTTCGGTCAACAATTCTTGGCGATCACTGGAGAGCAAAAAATCCCAAAATGCACGGAAACTCTTGCCTTGGTCAGAATCGGCAATGGCATCGCGCTCTCCCATGATTTGCTCTAGGAGCGCCCCCTTACCGCCCTGCCAGAGCGCGATTCGCTCGCGCACGCGCCGATCAAGCTGTCGGAAGTTGTGCTCTACTTCACGAAAATCGGCTAACAGCTCGCGCGCGCCTTGCGTGAATTGTTGAAAGCGCTCTTTCACCGCAGTGTCATCTAGCAGCGCCACATCTCCAGCGAGCACTCGGGCAATTTCAGCATCGACTTCGTCGCGTTTTTTCTGCAATTCAGCGAGCCGTTTGGCGGGGTCAGCCTCGCTGCCTTGGCTGATTTGCTTGAGCAACTCAAAGAGCGTGAGCAAGCGCGATTCGGTACCCACAAACTGCTGTTCGCTGAGCCGCGCAAGCCAAGCGATGGCCTTTTCGGTGGCGGGAGTCAGATCGAATTGTGCCTCATCGGTTCCGGCGCGGTAAAACTTTCGAAGCCACGCTTTGTCCTGCGCCGCCCAGTCATTGAGATATTCATGTGCCGCCTTGGGAAAGGCTGTCTCTCCAAGCTGCAAGCGCAGTGCATAGAGCTCGTCATCAAGCGCCTCAACTAAATCAGCGGCGGCCATCACTCGCACGTTAGGCAGCACAAACACGCGGTGCAGAAAGCTCGCGATCAATGGCGCATGATCCGAGCGCAACAGCCGCCAAGCGGGATTGTGCAATCGCAACGTGTCAAGCGTGGCGTAGTCAATGCTCATGGGCGAGATTCGTGCGTGCTGTTGGCTTGAGCGTTGAAATACTACAGCGCAATGCTTCGCCCACCGTCCACATTGATCGTGTGGCCGGTGACGTAGGTCGCGTCGCACACCAGATACTTTACGGCAGCAGCAATTTGCTCAGTGCCACCCTCGCCACCGAGCGGGACCTGCGCCAAGATTCGCGCCTGCTCTGTCATGTCAATTTGCGCTTGGTCGGGCCATTCGATCGGGCCTGGAGCGACGGCATTGACCCGTACCTGCGGCGCTAAGTCACGAGCGAGTGCGAGCGTTAAACCGCGCAGCCCTGACTTGGCAACGTTATAAAGCACGTAGTCGGGCATCGGACGTTCGGTGTGGATATCTGTGATGTTCACAATGCAACCGCGCGCTAATTTTAAATGCGGCGCGGCGGCTTTCGAGAGATAGACCGGCGCTTGCAAATTGCTGCCAATCAGCTCGCGCCATGACGTGTCATCAACGCTCTCGAGCGTGCCGCCGTAGAAGGTCGAGGCGTTATTGATCAGCCCATCGAGCCGTCCGAATCGGGCAACGACCGATTCCACCAGCGACGCCAGTCGATCAAATTCCAGCAAATCCGCCGCGAAAATCGCAGCGCTGTCGGCACGGATGGCGTTGAGTTCACGCGCGAGCGCGTCGGCATCAGCAAACGATGCGCGATAATGAATCGCAACGCGAAAGCCTTCGGCGTGCAGGCGCCGGACGATGGCCGCACCCACGCGTCGCGCGCCGCCGGTAATCAGCGCGACACGCTGCGCATTTTCTAGGTTCGTCACTTTGCATCCTTCACTGAACACCAAAAACTCGGGTCTGCCTGCGCCGTCTGCTGAGGCAGCCGCGCACTCGGCGCGTCTCACTGCAAGGCTCGTTGAGTTGATCGCAGCGAGCCCGCACGGCGCTATTGCCTTTGTCGATTTTATGCGCGCGGTGTTGTACGAGCCGGGGCTCGGCTACTACGCAGCGGGTTCGGCGAAGTTTGGCGAGGCGGGTGATTTTGTAACGGCGCCGGAGTTGTCTCCGCTGTTTGGGCGAACACTTGCCCGCGCATTTTCATCGCTCGGCTCGAATAAGGTGTTGGAGCTTGGTGCGGGATCGGGCGCGTTGGCAGAAAGTTTCTTGCAACAACGACCCGATGCTCGCTACCAAATCCTGGAAGTAAGCGCTGATTTGCGCGAACGGCAGCAGGCGCGGCTTGCTGGGAAAACCGTCAATTGGCTCGATGCGTTGCCCGAGCGAATCGAGGGTTTGGTGCTTCTCAATGAAGTGCTCGATGCAATTCCGTGCGAGTTGATTCGGTACGCCAACGGTCGATATCAGCGCGCTTGGGTTCGCTGGCTTGAGGGCTCATTTTCGATCGATTGGGTTGGATTGCCCAAGGGGCCGCTCTACTCGGTGGCCGCCACGCGCATCCCGCAAATTGAAGGTTACGTGACCGAATTTAATCCGGAAGCAGAAGCGTTAGTAGCCACGCTCTCGCAGCGCCTCGACCCGGTCGGTGGCGGCGCGCTGTGCATGGTCGATTACGGCTTCGCGCGGCGCGAATACTACATGCCAACGCGAAGCACTGGGACGCTCGCGTGCCACTATCGCCACCGTGTTCACTTCGATCCGCTGGCGTTTATCGGACTGCAAGATGTCACCGCCCACATCGATTTCACAGCGATGGCCGAAGCGGCGGTGGACAACGGGGCATCGGTGGGTTGCTTTACGACGCAAGCCAACTTTTTACTGCGGACTGGATTGCTCAACTCACTCGAAGTCGCTGAGTTTTCGAGCGACAAAGAGCGCATCATTGCGACGTCGGCGGTGCAGAAGCTTGTCTCACCCGCTGAAATGGGTGAGCTGTTTAAGGTGCTGGTCGTAACCAAGGGGCAGGCCGCCGATCAGCTGGCAGCGTTTGCCGAGTTTGATGAGAGTTACCGGCTTTGATGAGTTTTCCCAGCCAGTCTTACGTGCCATCAACAACGTAGCTCGCGACGAACTTTTTCGCTGTATGCCATATTAAATATGGCGTACAGCTTATTTAAATGCCACAACAAAAAGCATAAAAATATTCACGTATCCCTGATTTCAAAGGGCGTATACGCAATAAGTTTGTTCGCGCGCTACTGATCGAGTGCTTCGCGAACCTTGGCAAGCCAAGCGCCGCCCGTTTGAGCGATTTCGGACTCTGGTGCGTCAAACATCGTCTGCACCAGCGCCGAACCAATCACCACGGCATCCGCCACTGCGCCGACCGCGCGTGCGGTGGCGGCGTCCCGAATGCCGAAGCCCACACCCACAGGCACCGAGACGATGGCTTTGATGGCGGCTACTTTGCTCGCAACATCGGCTACGTCCAAATTGCCCGCGCCCGTTACGCCGCGCAGCGACACGTAGTAAACGTATCCACGCGCCAAGCGTCCGACCGCTTGCACACGCTCGGCCGAGCTGGTTGGGGCTAGCAGGAAAATCGGTGCCAGATCGCGTGCAATCAGCACCGCTGAAAAATCGTCAGCCTCTTCGGGTGGGTAGTCGACGACGAGCACACCATCGACGCCGGCGCTGGCCGCAGCGGCAACAAACACCTCGCGCCCCATCGCTTCAATCGGATTGGCATAGCCCATGAGCACCACGGGTGTGGTGGCGTTGTCTTTTCGAAATTCGGCGACGATGGCGAGCACTTTTCTGAGCGACATGCCTTTCATCAGCGCGCGCTCTGAGGACCGTTGAATCACTGGGCCGTCAGCCATCGGATCCGAAAACGGCACGCCCAGTTCGATCACATCAGCCCCCGCTTTGGCGAGCGCATGCATCGTCGGGAGCGTTGAGTCGAGTGTTGGATCACCTGCGGTGATGAATGGAATGAGCGCTGTTTTCCTCGAAGATTTAAGCGCGGAAAACGTTGTATTGATGCGATTCATGTTGGACTACTTTCGCACGATGGAGATGGGTGACACCGTTTCGCCACGCGCCGCAGCGGCAACATTTCGGCCCGTTTCGCATTCGGGATGGCAGAAAAACGATAGGCCGGATTTCATGGATACGGTGTGCATGTCTTTGTCGCCGCGTCCTGAAAGATTGACCAGGAGCACTTTATCTTTGCTCATCGTCGGCGCGAGTTTGGTGGCATACGAAATAGCGTGCGCCGATTCGAGCGCGGGAATGATGCCTTCGATCCGGCAACACTCGTGAAACGTTTTGAGTGCTTCGTCGTCGGTGATGCCCACGTATTCAGCGCGGCCAATGTCTTTCAAATACGCATGCTCGGGTCCTACGCCGGGGTAATCCAAACCAGCGCTCACCGAATGCGTTTCGATGATTTGGCCGTTTTCGTCTTGCAACAGATAGGTGCGATTGCCGTGGAGCACGCCGGGCACGCCTTTGGTGAGCGAGGCGCTGTGCTTGCCGGTATCGAGGCCTTCACCCGCTGCTTCGACGCCAATCAAGCGCGTCTTCTCATGCTCGATGTAGGGATAGAAAATCCCCATCGCATTGGAGCCGCCGCCCACGCAAGCAATCACCGCATCGGGCTGACGCCCTGCCATCTCGGGCATTTGCGCGATGCATTCTTGGCCAATGATGGCTTGAAAGTCGCGCACCATCATTGGGTAGGGATGCGGCCCAGCGACCGTGCCGATGATGTAGAACGTGTTGTCGACATTGGTCACCCAATCGCGAAGCGCTTCGTTCAACGCGTCTTTAAGCGTTTTTGAACCGCTCTCAACGGGCACAACCGTTGCGCCCAACAGCTTCATTCGGTAAACGTTTTGCGCTTGCCGCTTCACGTCCTCACTGCCCATGTAAACAACGCATTCCAAGCCGTAGCGCGCAGCAATCGTGGCTGTTGCAACACCATGTTGTCCGGCACCCGTTTCAGCAATCACACGCGGTTTGCCGAGACGCTTCGCAAGCAGCGCTTGGCCGATGCAGTTGTTGATTTTGTGCGCGCCGGTGTGATTTAGATCTTCGCGTTTGAAGTAAATTTGCGCGCCGCCGAGCATGTCGCTCCAGCGTTTGGCGTGATAAATCGGGCTCGGGCGGCCGACGAAATGTTTCAGCTCGCTCTCGAATTCGCGACGAAACTCAGGGTCGAATTGATACTTCGCGTATTGCGCTTTGAGCTGATCGAGCGCTTCGATCAAGGTTTCAGCGACGAAGGTGCCGCCGTATTGGCCGAAGTGGCCGCGGGCGTCGGGTAGATCGTAGGGTTTCATAAATATTTCTTGAAAATTGGGCGTTACGTCAAGGCAATTTTTTTGACGCAGATTTCGCTGATTTCACGCGGATTTACACAGATTTTCTTAGAGCTTCAAGCATCGCCGGAAGCCGCGCCGATGATTAAAAATCGGCGGCCATCTGCGTCAAGTAGCGTTTTGCGAATCCGCGGCACGAACCGCGTGACAAAACTGATGGATGAGTTCGATGGATTTTTCGCCGCGTGAAATTTCTACTCCGCTGCTGACATCCACCGCAAAGGGCTTAACAACGCGTATCGCGTCGCCCACATTTGCAGGTGTCAATCCACCAGACAAAACGAGCGCTGGCGCGTGCGCGCTTGGCATGTTTTGAGTGTTGATGAGCTGCCAATTGAATGTCTTTCCGCTGCCGCCGTGGCCCGCGCTCGGTGTATCGAGCAGCAGAGCGTTTGCGCTGGTGTACTGATTCACTGATTCTAGTAAATTGAAGCCGTCATCGACGGCAAACGCCTTCATGTACGGTCGCCCAAACGAGCCGCAAAACGTTTCCGATTCCTTTTCTGCGCTGCCGTGAAACTGAATCAGATCGATGCGAGCTGCTGCGAGGGTTGCCAACACTTTGTTACTCGTCGGGTTAACGAACAGAGCGACGGTTGAAACCATGGCTGGAACACGCTCAGTTAGGCGCCTTAACAGCGCCAAATCAACCGCGCGAATCGACGGTGGATAGAGCACAAAGCCGATGGCGTCCGCTCCCGCAGCCACGGCAGCATCGACTTGCTCAATCGTTCGCAGGCCACAAATCTTGATGCGCGTTCGAGATGGCGGGGTACGGGCGTTCACAAGCAAGGATCGACGAAGTTTTCGGGCAAGTTGAAGCGCGCATCGTAGTCGATTCCGGCCAAATAGAGTCCTGCGGGAGAAAACGTGGGCGCGGCTTGGGTGCGATCCTTTAACGCAAGCAGCGTACTCATCCAATCAACCGGTTGTTTGTTTGCGCCGATGTAGACGAGGGCGCCGACGACGTTCCTAATCATGTGATGCAAAAACGCATTGGCGTGAAAGTCGAGTCGGATCACGCCGTTTCGCTCCGACGCGGTTGCCGAATACACGGTTTTTACGGGTGATTTCGCTTGGCATTCTGACGCGCGAAAGCTCGTGAAATCGTGCGTTCCGACGATGCCGGGTAGGGCGTCGGTGATGCGCGCAATCTCCATCGGCCAATGCGTCCAGCCCACGCGAGTGGCGTGCAGCGCGGGTCGCTGCGGCCTTGTTGAGAGCAAATAGACGTATTTGCGCGAAGTCGCAGCAAAGCGCGCGTGAAAATCATCCGCTACCGGTTGCGCCCAGCGAACGGCAATGTCATTGGGTAAAAACTGATTGCCGCCACGCACCCAGGCGGTGGCGTCGCGTGCGACATCGGTTTCGAAATGAACAACCTGAAGCGCCGCGTGAACACCCGTATCGGTGCGTCCTGCAGCCGTGACCGACACCGGCACAGTCGCAATGCTACTCAGTGCTTCTTCAAGCGCTTGTTGTACCGAGGGCTGGCCGCTCTGACGCTGCCAGCCGTGGTATCGGTCGCCCAGGTACTCCAGTCCCAGCGCCCAGCGTTGGGACTGAGCCATCAGTCCTATCCGCCGAGCTTGGCGAGTAGCGCTTTGGCTTCTTTCTGCTGCGCTTCGTCGCCGTCGTGAATGACTTCGCGAAGGATTTCACGAGCACCTTCACGGTCGCCCATTTCTTCGTAAGCGCGTGCAAGATCAAGCTTGGTCGAGGCGTCATGCCACTGTCCGTCAAGAATGGATGGCGTTGGGTCCATCGCGCCTTGGCGACCTGCATCAAAGCTCAAGTCAAGCATCTCAGGACGCATCGCCGGTCCGACGGTGCCTAGGTTGGTAGGCGTTGCAGTCGAGAAATCCGTGAAGTCCATACTCGATTCAGGCAACTGACCCGACGAAGTTGCTTTTTTGAGCGACGCTTCGAGATCAGCCAGATCATCTTCGAGTGATTTGCGTTTGCTACCCGCTGAGGTGATCGTGGTCGGCCCATCGGCCACCGGCGTTGGCGCGAACGCTGCTGCTGGTTTTGCCGGTGCAGGCGACGTACCCATCGGCATTTGCAAGAGCGATGCCATGCTCGATGCGGCCGTGACCGCAGGCGCGGCGCTCGGAGCGGCAACCGTCATGCCGTCAAGCACAAAATCAAGTGACTGATCGGCTTGCACAGCTGGCGGTTTCGCAGCCACGGGCGGCGCCATGTCAAAGATTTCGCGTACGGGTGCAGCTGCCGTCGCGACCGCTGCAACCGCTGCCGCAGCCCCTGCCGTCGCAATAGCGGCTACACCAGAGCCAGCGCCCGAGGCGAGCGCGTGCTCAGGGAAGTGGTTTACAGCGATTTCGGCCAGCCGCGATTTGAACTCCGCACCACGATCCATGCCGTCAATTTGCTTGACCAGCTGATCGAACGTGTCACGTTTGCCCTGGGTGGCGGCCACTTCAGCGAGCTTCGTCGCCACGTCAGCGCGCTGCGGGTCGCGGTTGAGCGCTTCGCGCAAAATCTCTTCCGCTTGTGCTTCGCGACCGTAGGCGATGTAGACCTCGGCCTCCGCCACCGGATCTACCTCGGCGGAGTCGATGGTGCCCATGCCGCTTCGGCTGAATTGGCTGGCGATCGGCGCGTCATTGGTTTTGACCACGCCCAAACCCGACGTTCCAAACACCGTGTCGGGGTTCATTGTGTTGACGGTCGGCTCACTCAGTTTTGAGTCAGGCGAACTGGCGCTTTGTCCCTTGCGGCGACGCGACCAGACCAGTGCACCCAAACCACCCAAGACAGTAATCAGTCCGCCAGCAGCAACGGCTGGGTTTTCCGAGATGAAGCCCATGACGCCGTCGCCGGCGGCGGCAGGCGCGGGTGCAACGGGGGCCTTTGCCGCGACAGGTGCTGGCGGCGGCGGCGTAGGCGCTGCCACCACGGGCGCGGGCGCAGGGGGCGGCGGCGCAATCGGCGCAGGAGCCGGTGGCGCAGGGGGCGGAGCAACCGCAACCGGCGGTACGACGACCGGAGCCGGCGTAGGTGCGACCGCCACTGGCGGTGGTGGCGGCGGCGCAATCGGTGCGGGCACGGGCGCGGGCGGCGGTGGCGCTGGTTTCGCTGCCTCTTTGGCCTTGGCTTGTGCGTCGGCCAGTGTTTGGTTTTTCAGTGCGAGGGCTTTTTCCAAGTCTTGCTTGGTTTTTTCGAGCTGTGCCGTGCGCGACTGCTGCTCTTGCTGGGCCTTGGTCGCGGCGACTTTGTCTTCGACGGCGGCCTGTTTGGTGCGCTCACCTTGCGACACTTTCAGCTTGTCTCCAGTGCTACCCGAGGTGGCGGAATCCGTCACCGCGCCGCTGACTTTTCCAGCCACTCGGGACTGTGCCTGATCGGCCGATACGGTGGGGATTGCCTCACTCACACGAGCAACATAGCCGCGCCAGCTGGCCGCTTGCGCGCGAACTTCACTCGCAGCAGCGCCGGTTGTGATGGCGCTGGCATCGGCGGCCGACGGAATGTTGAGATCCACACCCGACTTCAGTCGATTGATATTGCCGCCGATAAATGCGGCTGGATTGGCGCGCTGAATAGCAATCATTAGTTGCTCAACGCTCACGCCGCTCTGGGAGTTTCGCGAAGCGATCGAATACATCGTATCGCCCGCTTTAACTTGATAGCTGCTCGCATTTCCGCTGACTGCGGCGGCCGGCGTTGCAGCCGCGCTAGCACGCGGTGCCGCTGGCGTACGGCTTGGGGCCACAGCGGACGGCGTAGGCGAACTCACGGCCGGCGCTGCTGCGGTTTGCGCTCCAACGGCGGGACGCGATGGCTCGATCGATTGCGGCGACGCAGACCCCGGTGGGTCAAGCAAAAACACAAACTCGCGCACCAATCGACCGGTGTTGGAGTTGACCTCCACCAGCACGTCAAGGTAGGGCTCGTTGATGGCCTGGGTCGACGTCAATCGAAGGAAAGGCTGCCCGTTGCCGCGTCGCAATACTTGCACGCGAATCGTTTGCAGAATTCCCTGATACTCGACATTGGCCGCCTTGTAGGCCGCGGGACTCGCGATATTGGCTCGGATTGAGTCAAGGTCGTCGCCCGTTGTGGCGGTCAGGTCGACCTCGGCTACGAGCGGCTGCCCGAGCGCGGTGGTGACATTTAGGCGCCCGAGCCCCAACGAATATGCGTCATGCGACGCAATCAGTCCGGCCAGTAGAAGCGAAATAACAATTGGTTTTTGGCGCAGCATGCCGCCCTCAAGGGTTCTGAAACTATAAGAAAAATAACATCAGTGGGTTGCGGCTGCAAGCTAAGAATCAACTTTAAGTGCAATCAGTTGTGTGTAAGCACACGCCAACCGCCTGTGGCTACCGCCATCTTTCACCACATCTAGTGGTCTGCAGATCGCGTGACCCCTATATCTTGTGAAGCGCCCGCTCACCCCATCATGTCAGCGTCATACAACACTATCAGATCGCAGCGACCAGCGCATCGCCCATGACGCTCGTTCCAATGATCGGTTCGCCCGCCATTGCGATGTCGCCCGTCCGAAGTCCTGCTTTCAGGACGCTTCGAACCCCCGATTCGATGCGATCGGCCAAATCGGTGCGACCAAACGTGTAGCGCATCATCATCGCCAGCGACAACACGGTGGCGATAGGGTTCGCCTTGTTCTGCCCCGCGATGTCGGGCGCGGAGCCATGAATCGGTTCGTAAAGGCCTTTCTGATTGGCGTCGAGCGAGGCCGAAGGCAGCATCCCAATCGAGCCCGCGAGCATCGAGGCTTCGTCCGAAAGAATGTCGCCGAAGATATTGCCCGTGACGATCACATCAAATTGCTTGGGCGCACGGACGAGCTGCATCGCGGCGTTGTCAACATACATGTGCGAGAGCGCGACTTCGGGGTACTGCGCGCTCATCGCGGTGACCACTTCACGCCACAGGATCGATGTGTCGAGCACATTGGCTTTATCCACGCTACACAATCGCTTGTTGCGCTTCATCGCGGTTTCAAAGCCAACGCGAGCGATGCGTTCAATTTCGCTCGTGGCGTAGTGCATCGTATCGAAACCCTCGGTTTCGCCGGCGGCGTTAGTGCGGCGGCCACGCGGCTGACCGAAATAGATGTCGCCCGTCAACTCGCGAATAATCATGATGTCAAGCCCTGCGACGATTTCCGGCTTGAGCGACGATGAGGCAGCGAGCTCGGGATAGAGCATCGCGGGCCGCAGATTGGCAAACAGCGACAAGTCCTTGCGAATCCCCAACAGCCCTTGCTCTGGGCGCATGGCCCGGGGCAGGGTGTCATATTTTGGGCCGCCTACGCAGCCCAACAAGATCGCATCAGCAGCGCGAGCGAGCTTTTGCGTGGCCTCAGGATACGGGTGGCCGTGCACGTCGTACGCGGCTCCGCCTAAGTGCCCATGCGTCAATTGAATCGATAGACCTTCGGTCTTAAATTTTTCCAAAACACGCGTGGCCTGCGAGACGATCTCGGGGCCGATACCGTCGCCGGGGAGAATGAGAATGTTCATGTGTTGATGCAAGGACGAATGACCAAGGACGAAGGACGAAATCAGCACACCGCCGATTTCACTGAGCGGCGAGCGCTATGCGAGCCAAGGTTGTGCGGCTAGGTGTTTCGATTCAAACGCTGCGATCTCGGCGCTGTGCTTCAAGGTGAGTCCGATGTCGTCCCAGCCATTGAGCATGCGTTCGCGTTTGCCGGCCGCAATCTCAAAGTCAAACGCATATCGAGCATCGGTGGCTCGTACCTGCTGCAATTCAAGATCGATGACGAGTTGGAAGCCCGGAAAAGCGGCGCAATCGTGAAAGAGTTGATCGACCTGCGCCTCCGGCAGGCGAATCACCAACAGGCCGTTGTTCAGGGAGTTGCTGTGAAAAATATCGCCGTAGCTCGGCGCGATGATCGCCCGGTAGCCGTTTTGCAGCAATGCCCACGGCGCGTGTTCGCGCGACGAACCGCAGCCAAAGTTCTGACGAGCGAGTAACACGGAGGCGCCTGCGTAACGCGGCTCATTCAAAATGAATTGCGAATTGAGCGGTCGTTTACTGTTGTCAGCACCGGGCTGTCCCACATCTAAGTAGCGCCACTCATCGAAGCAATTGGGGCCATAGCCGCTTCGCTTAATGGACTTCAAAAACTGCTTCGGGATGATCGCGTCGGTGTCAACGTTGGCGCGATCCAGTGGCGCGACCAGGCCCGTATGTACGGTAAATCTTTCCATGAGTTACTTTTTCCTCGCGGCGTCTTCGAGTTTTTCGCCGGCTTTTTGAACATCTTTACCGATGCCTTGCATGGTGTTGCACGCGCTCAAAAGCGCCATGAAACTAACGAGGGTGAGGATGAGTAAACGCTTCATCGATACTTCCTTTCAATCAGCACTGTGTCGATCAAAAAAATTGAGGGCCTGGAGGCCATATAAAACGGCGCATTCAGCGATGCACACCCTGAAAGCGCCGTTTTATATGGCCTTCAGAGGAGCGCCTAAAACTATCCGAGACGCCGAACATCCACAAAGTGACCCGCAATTCCAGCGGCAGCGGCCATCGCTGGGCTCACCAAGTGCGTTCGTCCACCCGCGCCCTGACGCCCCTCGAAATTCCGGTTCGACGTCGACGCGCAACGTTCACCGGGTTCTAGACGATCATCGTTCATCGCGAGGCACATCGAGCAACCCGGTTCGCGCCATTCAAAGCCAGCCGCAGTAAAAATTTTGTCGAGCCCTTCTCGCTCAGCCTGCGCTTTCACAAGCCCAGAGCCCGGCACAACCATCGCGAGCTTGACGTTGTCAGCGCGTCGACGACCTTTGACCACATCGGCAGCAGCCCGCAAATCTTCGATACGTGAATTGGTGCAAGAGCCGATGAACACCTTATCAATCTTGATTTCGTTCATCGGCGTATTGGGCGTAAGGCCCATGTAGGCGAGCGCCCGAGCGATGCCTTCGCGCTTGGTGGAATCCTTTTCGCGATCCGGATCGGGAACGCGTCCGTTGACATCAACGACCATCTCTGGCGACGTTCCCCAAGTGATCTGAGGAATCAATTCGCTGGCGTTAATAACGACGGTGTGATCGAACTTGGCATCGACATCGCTGACCAAGGTGCGCCAGTGCTTGGTGGCTGCATCCCATTGCTCAGCGCGCGGCGAAAATGGCCGACCTTGAACATAGGCTTCGGTCACAGCGTCATAGGCCACCATTCCGGCGCGAGCACCGGCTTCGATGGCCATATTGCACATGCTCATGCGCCCTTCCATCGACAGCGCGCGCACCGCGTCTCCACCAAATTCGATGGCGTAGCCCGTGCCGCCTGCCGTGCCAATTTTTCCAATGATGGCCAGCACCAAATCCTTCGCGGTCACGCCCGTGGCTAAGCGACCATCGCAGCGCACCAGCATCGATTTTGATTTCTTTTGTGGCAGACACTGCGTGGCCATCACATGCTCAACCTCAGAGGTGCCAATACCAAACGCGAGTGCTGCGAACGCCCCGTGTGTGGAAGTGTGCGAATCGCCGCACACCACCGTCATGCCTGGGAGCGTTGCGCCCTGCTCGGGCCCCACAACGTGCACGATGCCGCGTCGCATGTCGCCAATCCGAAAGTACGTTAGGCCGTGTTCCGCAGCATTGCTGTCGAGCGTTTCAACTTGGGTTCGCGACACCGCATCGGTAATCACTGTAAAGCCCGGTGTCGTGGGCGTATTGTGATCGGGCATTGCCACCATCGAGCTTTTGCGCCACGGTTGCCGTCCCGCCAGTTTCAATCCCTCGAAAGCCTGCGGACTCGTCACCTCGTGCACCAAATGTCGATCGATGTAGAGAAGCGACGCGCCATCGCTCTCAGTGCGAACGACGTGTGCATCAAACAATTTATCGTAGAGGGTGCGACCAGTCATGGAAAGCTGTGGCCCGTTGCTGAGCCAGAAAGTCAAGCGGAACCGCTGATTTTACGGTGCAAACTGCGTGGCTTCTGCGCCGGGCGCGCTACAACCGAGCTACACCACTCCTAGCTGCGCGCAGCACGGCCGCTCGGGTGTCGGGCGGCAACAGAAACGCAGCGTCATTGGCCCACGCCGACGTGCGAGCGTCAAAATGTACAAAGTCCGCCGAATCGAGTTTGACCAGGTCCGCCCGCAGCAGCGCATCAAATGCCGAGCGAAACTGCGTTTTGTCAGAGAACTCGGGCGCGTTAAAGACGTGCGTCATCGCCAAATGCTGCGCCGCTTGCTGACAGAGCTGCTCGATCGCCTCACGATTTTTGCTTCCCGAAGCGTCTCGAACCACTAGCGCGAGCATCAGCGCATGCCGAGTCAAGGTTGGGCGAATGGTGGATGCCAGCGTTTCGAGCTGCAACGCGGCGTCGCTGGCCTGCGCTGGCATGGAAATCACACTAGCGTCATCCTCCGCCGTCACCCAGCCATCGTCCACCATTGCAGCAAGCGTTGCGTCAAACGGCGCGAAGGCGTCGCCTTCCCACTCGGGCAGGTAGAGCTCGGACTGCATCAACACGTAAAACTCACGCGCCAATCGCGCGAGCTTGGCGCGCCCCACCGTGCCGTGCTGCGCAATCAAACAAGCGATCAAACCGGGCAGCGCAACACAGTGCAACACGTTGTTTCGAAAGTACGTGAGCGACACGGCAGCCGATTCCTTGGCCAGCACCACGTCGCCCAATACGTGCTGTCGATGCTCCAAGTAACCCATCTTGGTCACATACTCGATGGCCTCTGCACCCGCGAGCGGGGTCATGGCGATTTCCGGCGTCATTTGCGTGCGCATGATGAGCTGACGCAAGCGATCGATACTCGTGGCGAGTTGCGCTACATCGGCCGCGTGCTTGGGCGTGGCGAGCAGCACCGATGCCACCAGCGCGACGGGATTCATATGCGCTGCGCCATTGATGCGCTCGGCCAGTTGGCGTGATAACTCGGTAAGCGTGCGGCGGCGCAACGCTTTGTCATCAAGCCAGTTTTGAAAGCCCGCAACACCCGAAACATCGAGCATCTCGCCCAACATCACAGGTCGTGCAAAGGTCACGCCCACCCGACCGTAGCGCTCGTTTCGCATGTCTTTGAGCGCTCCGAGCAAGCCCCAAATAGACTCTTTGCGCTTGGCGGCACCCGCTAGCTCCTGTGTGTAGCTGCCGCCCTCCATGAGTTTTTCGTAGCCCACATAGACCGGCACAAATGCGAGCGGCCGATTGTGTTCGCGCAAATAGCTCTGCACTGTCATCGAAATAAGCCCGGCCTTAGGTTGCAACATTCGACCGGTGCGCGAGCGGCCGCCCTCGATGAAATACTCCACCGGAAAGCCCCGTTTCAACACCTCGTGGACGTAGGCGCTAAACACTTCGCCGTAGAGGTTGTCATCCTTAAATGATCGGCGGAGAAAAAACGCCCCACCGCCGCGCAAAATCGTGCCCACGACTGGCAGATTTAAGTTCGCGCCGGCAGCGATATGCGGAATCGTCAATCCCGCTTCGCGCACCACATAAGACAACAACAAATAGTCGATGTGGCTGCGATGGCAGGGCACATAGACAATCGTGTGATCCTTCGCCAGCATGTGCAGGCGATCAGTGCCACGAACGTCCACGCCGTCATAGATCCGATTCCATAGCGATTGCAGCGCGCGCGCGAACACCCGAATGATTGGATACGAGTAATCGGCTGCGATTTCATGCGCCATCTTTTCGGCGCGCGCGATGACTTTCTGTTCGGTTGTCTTGCGCGTCGTAATCTCATCGGCGATGGCCGCTTTGACGCGCGGTTCTTGCAATATGGCATCGGTGAGCAGCCGGCGGTGCGATAAATCGGGCCCGATGGCCGCTTCGCGCTCGGTGCGAAATTGCGTTCGCAGCAAGCGGGCCACGCGTCGCTGCAATAGCGCGGGCGTCAATCCGTCGGAGGCAGCTTGGACGGCCGCCGCTTTGAGCGAAACCGGTTCGCCAAACTTTGCCACCACATCGCGACGGAAAAACAGAATCGCCAATAGTTTTCTGAGGCGCGAGCGCCCGCCCCAGCCCTCTGCCGCCCACACTCGCAGCCAGCGCATGCGGGCCGTGTCCGCCGCTTCGCGCTCGGGTGCGCGGCCCCAAAAAATGCTCACGGGAATGAGCTCCACATCGTCCAAACCGCCCGATTGAACAGCGTCCAACAGACGCAGCAATTTGGGCGGCACCGTGCTCATTCGGCTCTCTCTCAAGCTGAAAAATGCATTGCGCTCGCTACCCGAGAGCCCCAGCAGCGGCACGTGCGACATCGGAATGTCATGCTGTCGGGTCAGCGAATCGAGCATGGCGCGATCAGTCATCGAGGGCCGCGCGAGCACATAGCAAACGGATTTCTCAGCGCTGATGTTGAGCGGTTGCGGAAACACCTTGGCGCGCACCCATGCGTCAAACCCACGACGCAGCAGCGTCGGCAGCCAGCGGCGCGGCGATGTCCATAGCGAATTGACGGTCTTCATGTGCGCTCCCCGGTAAGCTCGACCGCTCTATCTATGAGTCTGGCGGCGCTGTCTACGGCTTGATCTGCCTGGACTGTATCGCATTGCACCGTGTCGCCCGACATACTGCGCATCCAAGTCATTTGACGCTTGGCGAGTTGCCGCGTGGCAAATAGCGCGCGATCCTTCATCTCAGCGAGCGGTGCCCGCCCTTCGAGTACATCAAGCACCTGGCGATACCCCACGCAGCGCATCGACGCGAGCGCATCGTGCAGCACATATTTGCGTTGCAGCGATTTCACTTCATCGACCAAGCCCTTGTTAAACATGTGCGTTAAACGCGTTTCACAACGTGCATGCAGCCAAGCGCGATCCGTTGGCGTCCAAAGAATCACCTGATGCGGTCGGTCGGCGAGCGCCGGTTTGCGTTGCCCTTGCATCGCCGAAACCGGCGTGCCAGTCATTGTCCATACTTCAAGTGCGCGCTCAATGCGTTGCGTGTCGTTCGCAGACAAGCGAGCGGCCGTGAGAGGATCGACTGTCGCCAGCTCGGCATGAAGTGCAGCGATGCCCAGGCGCTCGCACCGTTGGCGAATTTCTTTGCGCACGGCGTCATCGGTGGGCGGCACATCGCTCATTCCGCGAATCAGGGCGTCGGCGTACATCATGGTGCCGCCCACCAGCAGCGGCAGCTTTCCACGCGAACGAATGTCGTCTATGGCGGCCAGACAGTCGGTCAAAAACTGCGCCACTGAATAGCGCTCGGTCGGATCAATCAGATCAATCAAATGGTGGGCAATTCGCTCGCGCTCAGCCAACGTTGGCTTGGCAGTGCCGACGTTCATATCCCGATACACCAACGCAGAATCGATGCTGACAATTTCACCGTTAAAGCGTTCGGCCAAGGCGAGCGCAGCATCGCTTTTTCCAGATGCAGTCGGGCCGATCAGCAAAACAACGGGCAGCGCTGAACCCGGCATCAGCGACCGCGCATGAAAAGCGCATCAAGCTCTTTGAGCGTGAGCTGATACCACGTGGGGCGACCGTGATTGCATTGGCCAGAGCGCTCGGTCGCCTCCATTTCACGAAGCAATGCGTTCATCTCGGCGACACTCAGCAAACGATTGGCGCGCACTGCGGCATGGCAGGCCATGGTGGATAGCAATTCATCGCGCTGTGTCTCGATGGTCGCGCTCACGCCGAGCTCATCGAGCTCAGCGAGCACGCTTCGAAGCAGTGCCTCGGGGGCGGCGTCGGCCAGCAACGAGGGTACGCTTCGAAGCGCGAGCGTCTTGGGGCCGGTTGTGCTCACATCAAAACCAAGCCGCAGCAAGTTGTCGCGGTGCGCCTCGACGGTGGCCATTTCCTTTTCGCTTCCGTTGAGCACGCTGGGGATCAACAGTCGCTGCGTCGCGCCAATGGCGCTCGATTGTGAGCGCAATTTTTCAAAAACAATCCGTTCGTGAGCGGCATGCATATCCACCAACACGAGCCCCGCCGCGCTCTGTGAGAGGATGTATACGCCGTGCAACTGCGCCACGGCAAAGCCCAGTGGAAATTCGCTGGCAGGTAGTGGGGCAGTCTGCGACGAAGCCAGAGGAGCCCCGTTTATGACTTCGGACTCGCTAGACTGCGGCGAAAAAAAATAGGCCGTGGAGCGCTCATTGACGGCAAACGATGGGCTTGGCTGCCGAAGCGGATAGACGAATGCCTGCTGCACTGCGGCGCTCGTCTCATCGGAGGCTGTTGCCCCAAAGAGTTTGGGCGCAGCTGAAACCGCGGCATCGGCGCTAGCACCTCCCGCCATCGCGCGCTCCACAGCGCGCCGGACGAATTGATGGACGGCTTGCGAATCACGAAAGCGCACCTCTGTTTTCGCGGGGTGAACGTTGACATCCACGCCACGCGGATCAAGTGAAATTTTGAGCACAAATGATGGCGCAGCGCCGCCGTGCATTTGATCGCGCAGCGCGTCACGAATGGCGTGCAAAACGACCTTGTCGCGCACCCAACGACCGTTAACAAACAGATGTTGAGCATCGCGAGGCGACACGGCGCTGTTGGGCTTAAGCACCCAACCTTCAATCGAAATCGCGCCGCCGTCGACGGCAACGGGCTGGGCCGCACCCAGCCAATCGGCTGACAGAACGTCTGCAACGCGGGCGCTCCAGCTTTGCGCAGGCCAGCGGAGCACCGCGCGACCATTATGTTTTAGTTGAAATGCGACATCATGACGCGTCAATGCGCAGCGCCTAATCGCTTCAAGGCAATGCGCATATTCCGTGGCTTCAGACTTTAAAAATCGACGGCGCGCGGGGGTGTTGAAAAAGAGTTCGGCGACCGAAATTGTCGTGCCCTCACGCGCAGCCGTCGGCTCGACGCTGCCCAGCGCCCCGCCCTCGATCTGCAAGCGCGACGCATTCGACGCAGTTGCAGTTCGGCTCACCACGGCAAGTCTTGATACCGACGCAATGGACGCCAGCGCTTCGCCTCGAAACCCAAACGACGCCACCGATTCAAGATCGTCGAGCGTGACGATTTTTGATGTGGCGTGACGAGCCACCGCCAGAGGTAATTCATCGGCAGCGATGCCGCGTCCATCGTCGCTCACTTGCAACAGCGCCGTACCCCCCGCTTGCAATTCGATGTCAATCGCGCGGGCGCCCGCATCAAGCGAATTTTCAAGAATCTCTTTGAGCGCAGCGGCTGGACGTTCGATCACTTCGCCGGCGGCGATTTGATTGACCAGGTGATCCGGGAGCGTTCGGATAGTTCGCATCGTTGCACTAGGGGATTCCCGCAAAACGCCAACAGCCCCGACGGACGGGGGCTCTGGCACAATCACAGAATGATCAAACGAAGCGTTCACAGAATCGATTGTATGCGTCGAAAACTCATCCCCGCTCTGGCCAATGCTCGGTTGGTCGTCGCCTCGGCGATCGTGGCCGGAGGTGCGGCGTTGGCCACGACCCCCGTCAAACCCGATGCGGCCGTATTTGCGCCGCCAGCGGCGATCAAACTCGACGGTGTGCCCAACATTCCGCAAGCGCTTGCCGCTGACATCGCACCGTACGGCGAATTCTTTCCCACCCGATTCGTCGCATGGCATCCGACGGAGCAAGACATGCTGATTTTGCGCCGCGCGGGCAACACGGCGCAGCTCTTTTTGCAAGCCGATCCTTTGGGTAAAGCCGTGCAGTTGACCAAATCGAAAGAGCCTGTCAGAAACGCGATGTATGAGCCCAAACGCGGTGAATACATTTTGTTTTCGCGCGACGTGGGCGGTGATGAGGCCACGCAGCTCTACCGACTCGATCCGAAAACGCTGGAGGAAAAGCAAATCACACCCGCAGGAGAATTGCACTCAGCGGGTCCGTGGAACAGCGCGCAAGACAAGCTCATCATTACGTCGCGTGCGCTGGATCGAAATGGCAAGCGGGAGCAAGCAAGCGTCGAAGTATTCGCCGTGAGCCCGCTGCAACCGGAGGCACGTTTCAAGCTCGCCACGCTTCCCGGCGCGGGCTGGACCGTGCTGCGCTGGTTTGATCGCGAAAATCGATTGCTCTTGTCACAGCGCGAATCGGCAACCAAAAGTCTGCTCTGGTCGCTCGATTTGGCCACCGGAATTCGTGCGCTCATTGGCGACGGCACCAGCAACCAAGATTCGAGCAGCGATCGGTGGTTGTATCGCAAGAAATTCGATGCGGATTTTGGCAAGTTGTCACGCGTCGACGTTCGCACAGGCGAGCGGCAGTGGGTGACCAAAGATATCGCCCACGATGTGGATACATGGTCGGTCGCTCGCAGTAACAAACGCGTCGCAGCACTGATCAACGTCAATGGTGGCACACAGCTTCGTTTGTACGACGATGAACTCAACGTGTTAGCGGTGCCCGCACTACCGCCCGGTCTGATTACCGAGGCCAGCTGGCACAGAAACGGTCGCGATTTGGCGCTCACCATCGAATCGGCGGACTCGCCGGGCGAATTGTTTTCGGTGGACGTTGACAGCGCAACCGTTACGCGCTGGACTCAGCACGCCGCCGTTGCCGGAACAAAACGACCATTTTCTGAAGCGGAACTCATCAACTGGACGAGTTTCGACGGGCTCAATATTTCCGGTTTCTTGCATCGTCCAAACAGCAAAGAATTTCCCGGCAAACGCCCCGTCATCATCTCAATTCACGGCGGCCCCGAGGGGCAATCTCGCCCGGGCTTTCGTGGGCGAAACAATTTTTTTGTCAATGAGCGTGGCTACGCACTCATCTACCCCAACGTGCGCGGCTCGATCGGCTTCGGTCAAAAATTTCTTGAGGCAGATAACTTAAAAAAGCGCGAAGATTCGGTGCGAGATATCGGCGCATTGCTCGATTGGATCAAAACCCAGCCCGATCTCGATAGTTCTCGAGTCGCAGTGATGGGTGGCAGCTATGGCGGCTACATGGTGCTGGCCACGAGCGTGTTCTACGGCGACCGGCTGGCGGCAGCCTACAACGCCGTTGGCATTTCACACTTTGTGAGCTTCCTTGAAAACACCGAAACCTACCGACGCGATTTGCGGCGCAGCGAGTACGGCGACGAGCGCGACCCCGACATGCGCAAATTTCTCGACACTATTTCACCGCTCACCCGCGCTGAAAAAATCAAAGTGCCGCTCATGGTCGTACACGGCAAAAACGACCCGCGCGTGCCGTACACGGAGGCCGAGCAAATCGTTCGCAAAGTGCGTGGCAATGGCGGCGCGGTGTGGTATTTGCTCGCCGAAGACGAGGGTCACGGCTTCGCGAAAAAGGCCAATGCCGACTTTCAGTTTGCGGTAATGACCGCGTTTTACGATCGGTATCTGCAAAAGAGAAGCAAGTAGCTTTTCTATAGATGCCCTATGAAATGGTCGTTTAGTGGCGTTTTCGGGTAGTGGGTCAGTTTGAGATTGTTCTTGTTACAAGTTAGGGGCGAAACACTTCGGTACTTGCTTGCAACTCTATTTTTTTGTAAGCGCAGCTATTGACTTACAGTTTAGCCAACTTAAAATAAGCAGCAACATGCCCCTCACCTCTGTCCCCGGCGAAAGCGCGGTGCGTCAAGTGGGGGGTTTCCTTTTGTAGCTCTGAAACGTGCCCGCAACCCTTAAGCCACATCTGTCCTATCCCGAGCAGATTGCGCTCTTGAAGAGTCGCGGCCTAGCCATTTCCGACGATAACGCAGCCACGCATGCGCTTTCGCATTACGGGTATTACCGCTTGGCCGGATACTCGTTTCCGCTACGAGACGTCGCAAGCGTTCCGGGCACCGCTGCAAGCTTTAAAGCCGGAGCGACGTTGGATATGGTTTGTCAGGTTGCAGAGTTCGACAAGGCGCTTCGATTGCTGGTACTTAATGGCATCGAAACCGTAGAGATTGCGACTCGTACCGCGATCGCCCACCGTTTGGGGCGAGTAGATCAGGAGGCGCACCTAAAGCCCAAGCTATTGGACGGTAAGTTTTGCAATGGCAACCCCAGCAAACATCAGGAGTGGATTGGGAAATACAACAAAGTTGTTGCCGACTCAAAAGAGGAGTTTGTAGTACACCATCGACGCGCGTACGGCGGTTCCATGCCTATTTGGGTAGGCATTGAATTGTGGTCTTTCGGCATGTTGTCGCGCTTTTACGAAGGCATGGAACGTCGAGACCGGGCTTATGTCGCAAACCTTTTCGGGATGCTTGATTCAGAGGTATTCGGCAGTTGGCTTCGTAATCTATCGTTTGCGCGAAATGTGGCCGCTCATCATTCCAGACTATGGAACCGAACAAACCCAGAGGTGCCGCGTTTGCCTGATAGCACGAGAGCCCCCAAGCTAGTGCACGTTGCCCTGCCAGAATCTAGAAAAGCGAAGACGTACGCAACATTGGCGATTCTCAGAACGCTATTGCAATGTTGCCAATCAGATCGGGCATGGCATACGAAGCTAAAAAGCCTCAGCCACACTTTTCCCACTACGCCATTGATTGGATTAAGTGCCGCTGGCTTCCCGCCAGATTGGGAAACCTTGCCGCTGTGGGTTTAGCGATCCATCGTCTCAACCATCATCAACACGTCTTCCATTGACCAGATGTAATCGCAGATTCCGACTTCCATGGCTGGCGTGACGCGAAGCGTTTTGTGTTGGCGGCAAAAGTTGTAGTGCATGAAGTGAAGCGCAACAGCGGCTTCATGGTTCGCGAACTTCTTGCTGAATCCGTTTGTAAGCCGCGTGAACCGACGCATTGACATGCGCATCGTGAGATTCTGGCGCTCTACGAGTGACGTTGAAATGTGCTCACACTCAGGGTCGCCAATCGTCTTCCCGATGATCGTGCCGCTGCACTCTGCGGGGCTGTAGCGGCGGCTTGCTTCGCGATCTTGCGGTGCTCCATAGACTTTGATGAGCTGGGCGAAATCAATATCGTTTCCGAATGCGTTCGCAACGGCCTGTAGGTAAGGCTTGTGCCCGTCAACGGTGAGCTGTACCCGGCTCGCCAAGCGGCTTGCAACGTCCTGCATGAAGTCATGCGCGTAACCTGCATCACGACCGCCTACAAGCCACGAAACGATCAGTTTTGAATCGGCATCAATGGCCGTCCAAGTCCACGCGTCGCCGTTTTCTTTGCGCTTTGCCTTTGGCGTGGTGTTCTTTTCTTTTGATCCGACGAAGGACCAGATTTCGTCGCATTGAACGCGCTGGGTTTTCAGGTTCCGCAACACGCGATCTTGATACGCGTCACACGCCGTGCCGACTTCCAGCAGCAAACGAATGACCGTATTCTTGACCGCGCCAGTGATGCGGCACGTACTTGCAATGCTGTTTCCCTCGCAAAGAAGGGAAAGAATCATTGCCTTGCGCTTGATGTTTAGCGAGTTCATAATGAACATTATGCCAGAGTGAATGTAATTGTCAACACTTATAGCAAGCATTTTTAGTTGTGCGCCTCAATGCTTGCTGTTATATAATGGCAAGCATACATCACAAAGGAGTAAGCAATGGACGGTAACGAAAGCGGCGCATCGAAGGGCGGCAAAGCAAGGGCCGCCAATCTTGAAAAGGATCAACTAAGCGAAATTGCAGCGCTGGGAGCCAATGCCCGATGGAGCAATGAGTTTCCCGAGGTTTTGTATTCAGGCGACGTGTCGCTAGGCGGTATCTCTCTTCCTTGTTATGTAACGGTGGACGGAGAGCGGTTGCTGTCGGGGCGAGGCATGCAAGAGGCGCTGCGCTTGGTCGACATAGAGGTTCCCGATAACGGGCAAAAGCCTGGGTCCAGAATGACCCGACTTTTGAACAATAAACAACTTAACCCTTTGATTTTTAGGGGAAAAAGCCCGGACCACTTTTCACCCAAAAAGGTCCGATTTCAAGGCCGTCTAATTAACGGTTACAACTGCGAAATGCTCGTGGATATTTGCGATGGATTGCTGGAAGCCAGAAAACAGGGGCTTCCACTCAGTGCGCGACACGAAGTAGTTGCGGCTCAGTGCGAGTTGCTAGTAAGGGCATTCGCAAAGGTTGGTATCGCGGCGCTGATTGATGAGGCCACGGGATACCAAAACGTACGCCCCGCCGACGCGCTCAAGTCGTACCTTGAGACCATTTTGCTAAAAGAGTTAGCCGCGTGGGTGAAGCGTTTCCCAGATGAGTATTACGAGAACATCTACAAGTTAAAGGGCTGGATATGGCCCGGCATGCAGAAGAACCGTTACAGCGTTGTTGGGAAATACACCAACGACCTCATTTACGAACGCCTCGCGCCGGGATTAAAGGAAGAATTCGACAAGCGCAATCCAAAAGACGCGAAGGGTAGACGCAAATTCAAAAATCATCAATGGTTTGACGAGGACGGCGAGAAACTCTACGCCCAACAGATGTTCACAGTGCTGACTATTCAGCGCGCCGCTTTACGTCGTGGCGGCGACCAATGGGAGCAGTTCAAAAAAATGATGGACGAAATGCTTCCCAAAAAAGGAACGACCTACGAACTAGGCTTTTGAGCCCCAGCGTTTAGCTGCGGCCTTCTTGGCGAGGTCGCTGCGCTGTTCAGGAGTCATCGCATCCATGCGCGCCTTGCCGCCTTTTAGCCCGCCCCTCTTGCTTGCAATTTTATGGGCAGAAGGCGCGGCGACTTCTCCCGTTGCTAGCTGAGCGATGTCAAACGCAGTCGTGTTCATGTCTTTTCTACTCATACGGGTAGGGTAGCACTTCGCTCAACAGGGCTCAATCATTTGTAACTGAAATGTGCGCCAAAATGACCCCCTACCCGAAATAGCCACTAATGTTTCTCTATCCCCCAATTCATATGGGGTAGAGAGACATAGTTGATAACGCGCCTCGGCGTTAGTGGGCTGCCACTTGACAGCTCTGCTACCCTAGCAAAGTGCGAATTCATTCTCAATATTTTTTAGTCGTTCTGCTGGTCGCGCACTTCGCGAGCCTGCAGTGGTTCGCGGCAGTGCACCGCGTTGCCCACGCGCCGCATGTTTCGGAGCACGCTGCAGCGGGGGCCGCTCACTCGGCGCATGCTCACGAGCACTCGCGCGATCACGACCACGCTCATGATCACCGATCGCACTCGGCCGAGCATCCAGACTGGCTCGACCTGGCTGCCCTAGGCCATCACGAGTCCATCGATTGCGATCGCTACGACGCATACGCTGGCTCTGATCTGTTGGCAGTAGCCATCGCAACCACTCGATTCGCGACGCCGTCGTCGATGGACCTTGCGGGTGTTGAGCTCGCCGTCGTTCAGGCACGCTTTGCTCGTGCTACTGCGCGCGGCCCACCCGTCTAAGCGGCTACGCCCCCTCTGGCGCGGGCACCGCGCAGAGCCCTCCACATACGCCACCGCCGCCGCACCGGCTCGACCACTATCGAGCGCGTGCGATGCCGTTTGCGTGTGTCTTTACGAATTCGCGGCGCGTTGATCGCTCAACGCCCGCCCACGAAAGCCATCCACCATGAATATCAATCCTCATCCATTTCAATTGGCGCGACCGCACGGCGCACGTGTGCTCGCCTCAGCAATTGCGTTGGCGCTGACGAGCGCCGCCACTCACAGCGCCGCGCAAAGTTCGGTTGCACCGGCTGACGCGAGCAAGCCCGCAGCCGCCACGCAAACCGTCGAGCCGGTCATCGTTACAGGCAATCCGTTTGGTAACGCCGATGCGGGTGCTGCGCGCTCCGTGCTCTTCGGCGAGGCCCTACAGCAACGGCAAAGCGCCACGCTCGGCGAAACCTTGTCAGGCTTACCCGGCGTGTCATCAACCTACTTCGGTCCGAATTCATCGCGACCGATTATTCGCGGCCACGATAGCGAGCGAATTCGCGTGCTGGAAAACGGCGCGGCGTCCACCGATGCTGCTTCACTGTCGTTTGACCATGCCGTGCCAATCGATCCGATTGCGGTAGAGCGTATCGAAGTACTTCGTGGGCCCGCAGCGCTACTCTACGGTGGCTCCGCGGTCGGAGGTGTGGTCAACGCCATCAGCAACCGTATCCCCAAACAATTGTTCAGAACGCCATCGTTTGGAGTGAGCACACAATTTGGCGGCGCTGAACGCGTCCAATTGGGTGCCGCGCGGCTCGACGCCAGCGCGGGTTCAATGAGCTTTCACCTTGACGCGACGCGACGCGACACCGACGATTTGCGAGTGCCGCAATTCACGCGGCCCGATGGTGAAACGGTAGATCGCGTAGTCAACTCAGCGCTCAAATCAACTTCAGCCGCCGCAGGCGCATCATGGATTGGTCGCGACGGCTTTATTGGCGCGTCAATCGATCAATACAAGAGCCGCTACGGTGTGGTGGTCGAGGACGAAGTCACGATCGACATGAAGCGCGACAAAGCCACACTGGAAGGCCGCCAACGTTTTTCCAGCGGATTGATTCGTGAAGTCAGCGGGCTCTTTGCCTCAACGAAATACCAACATCAAGAGTTGGAGGGCACCGAGATCGGCACCACCTTCAAGAACCGCGGCCAACAGTGGCGCGTTGAAGCAAAAACCGCCAACGTCGGCGCTTGGCGCTCAGTCGTCGGGCTCGATTCAGAAACCACGAAGTTCAGCGCCATTGGCGAGGAAGCATTTGTTCCACCCAGCAAAACGCAGTCGCTCGCGCTGTTTGCGCTGCAACAGGCTAGTTTCGGCACCACCGATGTGTCCTTCGGCGGCCGTTTCGAGCGCTCACGCGTCAGCACGTCGGAGGTGCTAACGGACGAGGGCGAGCTGCGATTTGGTGCGGCCGATTCACGACGTGACAGTTTGGGCTCGGCATCGGTGGGTGTGACACAGCGCTTGTCGAAAACCTTATCGTTGACCGGAAACCTTGCGTACTCTGAGCGCGCGCCGAGCTATTTCGAGCGCTACGCAGACGGCGTTCATGTAGCCACCGCTGCTTACGAACTCGGCAATCCAAACCTAAAAAAAGAGCGCTCAACGCAGCTCGACCTGGGCGTGACTTGGAAGCACGGAGCGCACAGCGCACAGCTCACCGCGTTCACCTCGCGGCACCGCGACTACATTTCGCTCGATGCCACCGGCGCAAACTTCGAAGGCATTGGCGAAGACGGCGAGATCGAGTCGCTACCGATCTACGCGTTCACGGCAGTTCCGGCTCGCTTTTACGGGCTTGAAGCCGAGACGACGTGGCGCGTGCTCGATGGCGTGTCTACGCTCGATTTATCTGGCAAGTTTGACATCGTTCGAGCCAGCAATCGCATCACCGGTGAGCCGCTTCCACGCATCGCACCCACGCGATTTACGCTCGGTGCGGCCTACAAAATGGCAGGGTGGACGCTTCGCGGAGAGCTCGTGCATGCGGCTAAGCAATCGCGAATTCCAACGGTTGAGCGGTTTGATAACGCGGCGGGCAACGGCGAAACGCCTTCGTCAACGATTGTCAATCTTTCGTTGTCGAAAGCGCTCTTGTGGAATCGTTGGAGCGGTGTGGCGTTCGTCCGCGCGAGCAACATCACCAACGAATTGGCCTACAACGCAACGTCTCTGCGCACCGTACGTGAACTTTCGCCGCTACCGGGGCGCGGCGTGCGAGCTGGCATAGAGATGAGTTTCTAACGTTCCACTAAAGGCACGTTAATCGGGCAGGGTAGCGCAGCTTCAACGAAAACACCAATCGCTTGCCGCGTGAGTACCTGCCCGAGGGCACCGATCTGTCTGGCTCATCCTCAGAATGAGCTCGACCTTATCCCTATGCAGCTCGACGTCCAGTGCGGCACCTCCTGTTTCGCATCGGCACGCGCGTGGCAGATAAGTGAACAGACGATCAATAAAACATCGCCGTAGCGAAGGTCGACCATCGCTTAACTTCGCTTTCTAAGGTTTTCTATCGCCTCAAGTCACGGCTGTGACATCGCCTCTGTGAACCGCACCTATTGCCCCTGCGCAGGAGCGGCTTTTAACACTGTAAGGTTCATCACGCTTTTGCGGACTGTTACACACGGTTTGCATATTTTCCCCTTGAGTTGCGAAGTGTCTGCGAGCACGCGAAGTCGCAGTTCAGCGCAAACCGATCAATCGAAAGGAATTGTGATGAAACTCTCTAATTCCAATTCCATTAGATATAGTCAATAATTAGGACTCCAAACTAATGGAGTTTTCAATGGCACGTCCCTTTACAGGTCACGCGCATCTGGATGCCGCGCGAGAGCTTTGTCATCGCGCGAAGAGCGTCAAACAGCTGCGTCAGGCGCTCGCCGTGTTGTTGCCGCTAGAGGCGGGGCTAACGTTGGAGCAAACCGCTGCGGTGCTCGGTCGTACGCGGGAGGCAACGTGCCGTCTGCGCATGGATTTCATCAACGCGCAGGAAGGGCGAACCGAGAGGCTTCGCCCGGTCTCCACCGCGCGCGCTGAGCGCCACCAAGCGCAGGCTGCGGCACTCGAT
>READ01000049.1 GCA_004293675.1 Betaproteobacteria bacterium | reverse complement strand
TAAATTGGTCACTGAGCAGGGTTTGGGGCCGACCCAAGCTGCCAACAAGCTGGGTCTGTCCGTCAAGACCTACACGCGCTGGGTGCGAGACGCCCGCGCCGGCGTGCTCGCGCAAGTCGATTCGTACCGATTACAGCCCGTCAGTGATTTGCAGGCCGAGGTGAGTCGATTGAAGCGCGAATTGGCCATTGCCTGCGAAGATCGTGACATATTAAAAAAAGCCACGGCGTACCCTTCGACAAGCTCAGGACATGCTTCGCGAAACTGTCCAAGTGAAGTACGCCTTCATTCAAGAGAAATTAGCCGAGGCGAACAACCCGCATCGTCTCGGTGCGTTCTGGGGCATGCTTGACGTGTCGCGCTCGGGCTATTACGAATGGGTTGATCGATGCCTGCAACCGGACCCTGATGCCCTCGCGCTGCAGGTCGCAGCACGCGCCGCACACGCTCGAGGGCGCGAGTGCTACGGTCCGAAACGGCTGCGCAGCGAACTCTCTGAAATGGGCTACCCGCTGTCGCTCGCCTCAGTGAAACGACTTCGAGCGCGCCTCGGGCTGCGCTGTCGTCACAAACGCCGATTTGTGCGCACTACCGATGGTAACCACACGCTACCGATTGCACCAAACTTACTTGAGCAACAGTTCGATCAAACCAGCGCCCCGAATCAAATTTGGGTGACTGACATCACCTACATTGATACCGATGAGAGCTGGCCGCGACCTGCTGGTCGCAAGTGTGCGCCGCGTCGCTGCGATCAAAGATTTGTTTACCAAAAAAATCGTCGGCTGGGCCATGGCTGAGCCTATGCGAACGAGCCTGGTTTCACAGGCGCTGTGGATGGCGGTCAAACAGGAGCGTCCAGCACCAGGGCTCATCCACCACAGCGACCGCTGCAGCCAATACGCCAGTGCTGCGTATCGAAATCTCCTCGATCAGTTTGGCATGACTGCATCGATGAGTCGACGCGGTAATTGTTATGACAATGCGCCCATGGAGAGTTTTTGGGCGTCACTCAAGAAAGAACAAGTGCATCACAAACGCTACAAAACCCCTGCCGAAGCACGGGCCGATATCTTCGACTACATCGATCGTTCTACAACACGATCCGACGCCACAGCAGTCTGGGCAATCAATCCCCGATAGATTTCACCGCTAAGTTTGTCAGCAATAAAAACGCTATGCCAAGTTTGCTCTAGCATTCGTTACGCTGATCCATGGCGTCCGGAAAAGTGAGCCTCTCCAAACTGGACGGATAGGGCTGGTTGCCCGTGAGTATTGACGTCGCTGCATTAACTGTGAACCGCGCATAACAGCTTTCTCGTCAAACGCCTCAATAAACAAGGGTTCCATTGATTTATCGTATATTAATGAAAACCATACTAAAATGCGCTAATCCCTGGTTTTACGTGGCGTTGACAAGTTAAGGCAAAAAAAAGGCACCCGAAGGTGCCTTTTTGTTCGCTAGCGTTTCGTAAATTACGAACCACCCACGTTGGTGAAGCGTGCCTCTGGGCGATCGTCAGAACGATGCACGGTGGTCACTTCTTTCTTCATCGCCCATGGACGCATCTGGTGATGCAATGGGATGAAGAGGTGCTCATCACGAATGCGTGCTAGCGCCTCAGCGATCATGCCGTTTCGCTTGGCCACATCCACTTCGTTACCCATCGCGTCAGACAGCGCATCGACGCGCGCATCCGACACTTTGGAGAAGTTGAAGTTGCCGTCAGCCCCTTTGGTGCGGGTACGAGCGAGCGACTGGATCATGTACTGCGCGTCATAGGTGGCAACACCCCAGCCGAGCATGTAAATGTCGTGTTCAAACTTCTGCATCTTCTGCGAGAACGTTGACATTGGCTCGGCTTGCAGCTTGGCCTTGATGCCTACACGGGCCCACATGGCGATGGCGGCTTGGCAAATCTCTTCGTCGTTGACGTAGCGATTGTTCGGGCATGCCAGCGTGAACTCGAATCCGTTGGGGTAGCCAGCGTCGGCGAGCAGTTTCTTAGCGCCTTCGACGTCGAGCTTCAATGCCACATCAATGGCGAGCGTGTTGCCATTGACGCCCGGCGCAACCATCACGCCCGCAGGAATCGACAGGCCGCGCATGATGCGCGTTTTGATCGCTTCGCGGTCAATGGCTTTGTTCAACGCTTCGCGAACGCGCTTGTCCTTGAACGGGTTTTTGCCTTTGATGTTTGAAGTCTTCAACTCATCGCTGCCCAAATCCATCGCGAAGTAAATCGTGCGGACTTCGGGGCCATCGAGCACTTTAAGCTTTGGATCATTGCGCAGACGGTTCACGTCTTGCGTTGGCAAATCGGTCAACAGATCAATTTCGCCCGAGAGGAGTGCTGCAACGCGCGTGGCATCTGCCTTGATGGGTGAGTAAGCAACTGTCGTGACGTTGCCGTCTTTCTTGCCCCACCACGAAGCGTTATTCGTCATGTTCACGCGGTTTTCTGGATTCCAGCCGGTGATGATGTAAGGCCCGGTGCCGTTGACATTGCGCGAAGCGAAGTTCTCTTCTTTGGCCTTGTAATCCTGAACCTTTTCAGACTTGTTTTTCTCGGCCCACGTTTTGCTCATGATCCGGAAATCGATGATGTTCCGAAGCAGAATCGGCTGTGGTGCATCAAGGATCAGGTCAACCGTGAAGTCGTCAATTTTCTTGACTTCTTTAATGCCGGTCACGTAAATCTGCATCGTGCCTTGGGGCTGCCGGATACGGCCAAACGAAAAGACTACGTCGTCGGCGGTGAACGGCGAACCATCAGCAAACTTCACACCCTTGCGCAAATCGAAGCGCACTTGCGTGGGGTTGATGTAAGTCCATTTGGTGGCGAGCGCGGGCTCAACATCACGCTCTTGCTTCGCGGAATAGCGCACCAAGCCTTCGTACGAGTGCATCAAAATTGCATTCGTCGTTGCGTGATTTTGCGAGTGTGGATCGAGGGTGAGGATGTCGTTCTGAGCGCCCCATTTGAGCGGGGTGGCCATTGCCGTCATGGCGGCTGTGCCTAGGGCGATTGCAATTGCAACGCGTTTAAAGTGGATCATAGTGAACTCCGAAATTTCGAACCTTGAACTGTAATGCAAATTTGCTATGGGGTTAGACTCAAAACGCTAGGGTTATCCCGTCAGCGCAGCGTCGATTGGCGCTACACTGGGTGTCAACATCGAGCCAACTGAATCGGAGTAGACATGCAAATCGGCATCGTCAAAGAAACGGCACCAGGCGAAAGCCGAGTCGCAGCCACACCGGAAACGGTCAAAAAATTGGCGGCGATTCCCGGCGTAATAGTGGTCATTGAGTCAGGCGCTGGCAGCGCGTCGAGCTTGCTCGATGACGCCTACGCCGCCGCGGGTGCGCAGGTGAAAGCCAGCGCCTCTGAGGTGCTCGCGCTCTCCGATGTGCTGCTCAAGGTTCGCGGCCCCAATGGCTCTGAGGTCACCGGCATGAAAGCCGGGTCGAGCGTGGTGGGTTTGCTCAATCCGTTTAACGCGGAGGGCATCGACGCGTTGAAGCAAAAGGGCTTGCATGGCTTTTCGATGGAAAAGGCGCCGCGTACCACCCGTGCGCAGAGCATGGATGTGCTCTCATCGCAAGCCAACATCGCGGGCTACAAAGCGGTCATCCTGGCGGCCAATCATTACCCCAAATTTTTCCCGATGCTGATTACAGCGGCGGGTACGGTTAAGGCCGCTCGCGTCGTCATTCTTGGCGTCGGTGTGGCGGGCTTGCAAGCTATCGCAACGGCCAAGCGCTTGGGCGCGGTGATCGAGGCGAGCGATGTTCGGCCATCGGTGAAAGAGCAGGTCGAGTCGCTGGGTGCCAAGTTTATTGATGTGCCCTATGAAACGGACGAGGAGCGCGAAGCGGCGGTGGGTGTCGGCGGCTACGCCAAACCCATGCCCGAGAGCTGGATGGCGCGACAGCGCATCGAAGTCGCCAAGAAAGTGGCGCTCGCTGACGTGGTCATCACCACTGCACTCATCCCCGGCCGACCCGCGCCGGTGTTGGTCACTGAGGACATGGTCAAAGCTATGAAGCCCGGCTCGGTCATCGTCGATTTGGCCGCAGAGCAGGGCGGCAACTGTCCGCTGACCGAGCGCGATAAGGTCGTTCAAAAACACGGCGTCACCTTGGTCGGACACACGAACCTAGCAGCACTTTTGCCGCAAGATGCCAGCGCGCTCTATTCGCGAAACCTGCTCGATTTCATGAAACTTATCGTGGATTTCAAAACGGGCACGTTCAACATCAACCTTGAGGACGACATCGTGAAAGCGGTGTTGGTGACGGGATGAGTGCGGCCCGCAGGCATGTGGCTTCGAGCCTCGCTCGGCTTGTCCCCTCCTCTTCAAGGGGAGGGTTAGGGTGGGGATGGTTTTGCTGCCAGACCGTACCCAACCCCATCCCCCTCCTAACCTCCCCCTTGAAGGGGGAGGAACTATTCACCACGGAGACTCAAGCATGAGCGGCGTAGAAAACATAGTCATCAATCTAATCATTTTCGTGCTCGCGATTTACGTGGGCTATCACGTGGTGTGGAATGTCACACCCGCGCTGCACACGCCGCTGATGGCGGTGACCAACGCCATTTCCGCAATCATCATCGTCGGCGCGATGCTTGCTGCTGCGCTCACTGAGACCACGCTCGGAAAGACGATGGGCGTGCTCGCCGTTGCGCTGGCAGCAGTGAATATCTTTGGCGGGTTTCTGGTGACGAAGCGGATGCTTGAGATGTTTAAAAAGAAAGAGAAAAAAACGGATGGGGGTGTAAAGTGATTAAGTATTTGTCCCCCTCCCCCTGGGGGGGAGGGGTTAGGGGAGAGGGAGTTGCGATGTGGCTCCAACTTTTCTGTACAGCCAACACCCTCTCCCCAACCCTCCCCCCCGGGGGGAGGGAGCGGTGTCGTCATTCGTCTTTCGTCATTCGTCTGCGCGACCAGGGGAGCGCTCTATGAGCATGAACCTCGTCGTCCTTCTCTACCTAGTCGCTTCGATCTTTTTCATCCAAGCGCTCAAGGGGCTTTCGCATCCCACGACTTCGATCAAGGGCAACACCTTTGGCATGGTCGGCATGGCTATTGCCGTGTTCACCACAGTCGCGTTGATTTTTAACTTATCGAAAACGCCGACACAGGGCCTCGCTTACGTGTTGGTCGGGTTGGTCGTGGGCGGCGGCATTGGCGCGATCATGGCCAAGCGCGTCGAGATGACCAAGATGCCTGAGCTGGTGGCGTTCATGCACAGCATGATCGGTTTGTCGGCGGTGTGTATCGCCGTGGCCGCTGTGGCTGAGCCAGCTGCGTTTGGCATTGTGGCTGCGAAGGGCATGGAGATTCCCAAGGGCAATCGCTTGGAGCTGTTTCTCGGTGCGGCGATCGGTGCGATTACGTTCAGCGGTTCGGTGATCGCGTTTGGGAAGCTCTCGGGCAAATACAAATTCCGTTTGTTCCAAGGCGCGCCAGTCACTTTTAGCGGCCAACATGCCGTGAATGCCGCGATGGGCGCGGCCATCGTTGGCTTGGGGCTTTACTTCATGTTCACGGGCAATTGGACCGCGTTCATGATTTTGCTGGCGCTGTCGTTTGTGATCGGTGTGTTGATCATCATCCCGATAGGCGGCGCGGATATGCCCGTTGTGGTGTCGATGCTCAACAGCTATTCCGGTTGGGCGGCGGCGGGCATTGGTTTTTCGCTCAACAACCCGATGCTCATCATCGCCGGATCGCTGGTCGGTTCGAGCGGCGCGATTTTGTCGTACATCATGTGTAAGGCCATGAATCGCTCGTTTATCAGCGTGATTTTGGGTGGCTTTGGTGGTGAAGCGGCAACGACGGGCGGCGCGAAAGAGCAGCGCCCGGTCAAGAGCGGCAGCGCAGACGATGCGGCGTTTATGCTGTCCAACGCTGACACCGTCGTGATCGTGCCGGGTTACGGCTTAGCGGTGGCTCGTGCGCAACACGCCACGAAAGAGCTGGCGCAAAAACTAATCGCCAAAGGCATCACTGTGAAGTACGCGATTCACCCCGTGGCCGGGCGTATGCCGGGTCACATGAACGTGTTGTTGGCCGAAGCCGAAGTGCCCTACGATCAGGTGCACGAAATGGAAGACATCAACGCCGATTTCTCGCAAACTGACGTCGTGCTGGTGCTCGGTGCGAATGACGTGGTGAATCCGTTAGCGCTAGAAAAGGGCAGCCCGATTTACGGCATGCCGATTCTTGAAGCCTACAAAGCGCGCACCATCATCGTTAACAAACGCTCCATGGCCGCTGGCTACGCCGGTCTAGACAACGAGCTCTTCTACATGGACAAAACCATGATGGTGTTTGGCGATGCTAAGGGGGTGGTTGAGCATATGTTGAAGGCGGTCGAATGATTGCGGTGTGGTGGCGCGCGGCGCTTGTTGGGCTCGCGATTTCTCTGCTTTCAGGCGGTGCGCACAGCTTTCAGATATTCGTTGAAACTCCAAGCGGGCGCACGATTGCGTTGGAGGTAGAAGCCTCGGATTCCATTCAACAAGTCAAACAGAAAATTAGTGATAGAGAGGGTATTGAGCCAGGCTTACAGCAGCTGTTTTTCCAAGGCGAACTCCTTCTCGATGGGCGTGTTTTGGGTGATTACAACATCCAAGCTGAAAACACGCTTAGGCTAATTGTGGCGAGTTTGGAGGCGGAGGTGCCTGTGCCAACGATGGGCGTTGCGATGTTGGCTTGTTTGAGTTGTTTGCTGGCGTTAGTGGGCCTCCTAATGCGAGCGCGAGGGCGAAACGTCTAGCAACCCTGCGTGTATCAAAGTCAATGCGCCCCAGAGGGTTTGCTCGTCGAGAGCGCTTCTTTTTGGAGCGAAGGGCTGGACTCAAGTGAGTCGGTGCGCTGCCAGCAGCGCGCCGACAGATTAACCCCATGCCCCCTCGCCACACCCTCCTAGCCCTAGCCATCGCCACGATCTGGGGGTTGACCTTTGTATCGATCAAGATCGGATTGCAAACGCTCCCGCCGTTTGCGTTGTCGGGTTGGCGATTTTTTCTGGCCGCTGTGCCGCTCGTTTTTTTTGTGGGGCGACCGCAGGCGCCTTGGTCTTGGTTGCTGCTCTACGGGCTGTTGATCGCCATTGGGCAATTTGTGGTGTTATTCATCGCTCTGAACCTTGGGTTTCCTGCGGGGCTGATGTCGCTCGTGGTGCAAATGCAGGTGTTTTTCACCATTGGCTTGGCGATGTTTCTCTACCGTGAAACGGTAAACCGGTTGCAGTGGTGGGGCGCGTTGATCGCCACACTCGGGCTCGCCGTGATCGGAGCGACCAAGCTTCAAGGCGGCGTAGGCGTCGCGTTTTTCTTGGTGCTTTTCGCCGCGTTTTGTTGGGCGGCCGGCAACACGGTCGCAAAGCATGTGGCGAAGCTCGCGGCGTCAAAGGGCGACGCAAAAATCAACCCGATGAATTTCATCGCTTGGACGAGTGTGGCGGCCGTCCCGCCGCTCATCGTTATTTCGTTGGCGATGGAGCCCGCGGGATCGCTCTTAATTCCCATCATCCATCCCAGCTGGGCGCTGTGTTTTCACCTGTGCGTGCTGGCTTACGCTGCACAGGTCTTTGGCTACGGCCTTTGGTCGAATCTGCTCACGCGCTATCCAGCCTCTGCCGTGTCGCCGTTTGCGCTGTGGGTTCCCGTCGCCGGAATGAGCGCCACGGCGTGGGCATTTGGTGAAACACTGAGCGCGCTGCAAATTGTGGGCGCGCTGATTGTCATGGCGGGCTTGGCGGTTGCGGTCGTCTTACCCGGTTTACTTGCGCGAAATACGACGAGATAACCGCACCATCCCAGCTTTGACGTGCTACACCATAATAAATAGGGGCTGCGTTAGATTTTTAACTTAAATAGCTAATTAAACAAAATGTCCTAAACGCCATATTTCATAAGGCGTTTGGTAGTAAAGCTGGGAATTCAGGTTACTTCATCGCGACAACGGTGTCCAAAACCGCCTGCGCATGCCCGGCAACCTTAACGCCCCGCCATTCATGCGCGAGCTTCCCAGTCGCATCGATCACAAAGGTGCTGCGCTCAATCCCACGCACCTGTTTGCCGTACATGTTTTTCATTTTGATGACGTCAAATTGAGCGCACAAAAGCTCTTCAGCATCGGAAATCAGCGCAAACGGAAAGCCATGTTTGGTGCAAAACTTGTCATGCGATTTCACGCTGTCTCGCGATACGCCAACGATGATCGCGTTGGCTGCGAGAAATTTGTCGTGTAGCGCTGCGAAGTCCAATCCTTCGGTGGTGCAGCCCGGTGTGTCGTCCTTGGGGTAGAAATACAAGACGACGGTTTTGCCTTTGTGCTCCGAGAGCGTGAAGGTTGCGCCATTGGTGGCAGGCAATGAAAAGTCTTTGATTTTGGTGCTGGGCATACGGCTTACCTGCGGTGGTTGAGCGCCAATTTTCCACGACGACGAGCGCGTTGCAACTCAATCGTAGAAGCGCACTGCGAAACGGCTAGCCGTTCGCCCTGAGCTTGTCGAAGGGCTCCCCGAAAAACGACGATGCGCCGACGAACGCAACTCAAACGGGAGCAGGCGTATTTTCGCTGCATAAAGCGCACACGTCGCAGTAGCTAAATCTGACGTCATTGAGCCACAATGTCCATTGAATCAAGGCGTTAGCGCTCGCAATTTTGATGCCGGTGGCATACACTCGAGGACTATGTGAACGCAGCGGCTTGTCTAGGGCTCCTACCCAAGACGTGCCGGGCGACTTTCACCTGCTGAGGAAAACCATGCAAACACCGAATCGCCCATCAAAATTCTCCGCTGTGCTCGCATTGACGGCGCTGTCGCTGGCTGTGCTCTCGCCCGTGTCATTCGCCGCCACGGTGGAATTTAAACTCGCGCCCGAGGTAAAGGGGCGGGAGCACCGTGCCTTGATGTCCAGATTGAATGACACGCTGGGCGCGCCATCGATCTCGGCCAAGGGTGGCAACGTCTTTACAGCCGCAGCCGGCTCAGATTTGCAAGCGCAAAGTATGGTTCGCGCACTGCGTGAAAACCGGTCGGTGATGTGGGCGGCGGTTCCGATCAGAGAAACCTCCGAAAAGGCGCTCCCGGCGGCGGAGTTTCATGGTCGCATCATGTCGCTTGAACTTCGAAGCGGGGCTGCAGGCAAAGACGTGACGGCGCGCCTTTCAAAAGCGACCGGACAGTCCATTCGATTCAAGCGCATGACGGCGGGAAGTCGTGCGCTGATTGTGTTGCCGGCCAACGCCGACGCCGCCATGATGGCCGCCATTGCCGTGGTCGCTGAGCGTGATCCATCCGTCGTTCGCGCCAGTCGCGTGCAGATGATGACGCACCAATGGCTGCCCAATGACACGCTGTGGGCCGAGCAATGGTCGCTGACAGCCGGCGTGGGCGGAATTCGCGCACCACAAGCCTGGGATTTGACGCCGTCAGGCAATGTGCAGATCGCCGTGATTGACACGGGTATTCGCTCGCATCCCGACCTCGACGGCAAGCGCGTGCCCGGTTTTGACTTAATCAAAGAGACGTTTATCTCTGCCGATGGCGACGGACGCGACGCCGATGCATCTGATCCGGGGGACGCCGATACAGAATTCGAGTGCTCCAGCAGCTATTCGTTCATGAGCTCATGGCACGGCACGCACGTCGCCGGAATCATTGCTGCCAACACCAATAACGGTCAAGGCATCGCAGGTGTGGCCCCGAACGCGAGAATCCAGTCGATCCGTGCCCTCGGCCGCTGCGGTGGGACGTGGGAAGATGTCGCCGATGCGATTCGCTGGGGAGCAGGCGTGCCCGTTCCCGGATTGCCAGCGAACCCAACCCCGTCGAAAGTGTTGAATTTGAGCTTGGGCGGCTATGGTGCCTGTGACAGCAATATGCAGGGCGCTGTTGACGCGGCTATTGCGCGAGGCACTGTGGTCGTCGTCTCAGCGGGCAACGAATCATCGGTCGCCTCGGAATTCGCCCCGGCTAACTGCAAAGGCGTTCTGACTGTCGGCGCATCAAACTTGCTCGGTGATCTATCGAGCTACAGCAACTTCGGTGCTGCGGTCGCGCTGTCGGCGCCGGGTGGAGACTTCGGCAACTTGCCTGGCGTGCTCTCAACGCTCAACGGCGGTGTGACGTTGCCGTCAGTGCAAAGCTACGCGGTGTATTCCGGCACCAGCATGGCCGCTCCGCACGTGGCCGGTGTCATCGCGTTGATGCTCGCACGTGATCCGAACTTAACGCCGGGTCAGGTGCTCAATCGCCTGCAGTCCTCTGTGCGGTCGTTTCCGGTGGGTAGCGACTGTGCTGCCGCTCCGGGAGCCTGTGGCGTGGGCCTTTTGGACGCAGCCAACGCGGTCGCCTCGGTCGCTATAAACCGTGGCGTTAACGACACCTCTGGCAGCCGCGATAGGGTGCATGCCGTTGAGCTAGTCAACACAACGACCGGTCGCTTTTTGTTAACGGCCGACCCGGTCGAAGTGGTGCGTCATATCGCAGGCATTGGCGGTCAAACGTGGCAGCGCACCGGCTATGTGTTGAGCGTTTATAGCTTCACCACCGGTGGTCAATCGCTAGCGATTTCGCAACCGGTTTGTCGTGCTCGATTCCTGAATAACGGAGCGAGCCGCTTCAGCGCCGATACTGGCGAGTGCAAAGAGTTCGAAACGCAATCGTGGATGGGGGTTGAAGGTATGTCCTTCGCTGCGGCTTTACCAGGCCCCATCTGCCCCGTCGGCAGTTATGCTGTTCACGAAATGGTCAGTCAAGATGCGATCGGCTACAACATTCGCACGGTAGGCGACACCAACATCATCAATGAGATGCTTGCCGCGGGCTGGTCGCAGGGTCGGATTGCCTTTTGCGCGCCGATTTGATTTCCCGCTAAACTCACGCTATGCAAACTTTTAGCACGACATATCCAACGACAACGTTCCAGCGCAAGGCCGGTACGAGAATTTGCGTTTGTTGTTGTTTCGAATCGATCGTGTCCTGCAGCCGTTAGCGCGCTTTCCGCGCACACAGAAAAAGGCTGCGCTGAGCAGCCTTTTTTGTTTCTGATTTTCCGCACATCACTTTTATGAGCCTTCATCTCTACGACACTTGGACCCGCTCCCTTCGAGAATTTACGCCGCTGAAACCCGGCGAAGTGGGGCTCTACACCTGCGGACCCACGGTTTACAACTACGCGCACATCGGAAATCTGCGCACCTATTTGTTTGAAGACGGCTTGACCCGTGTGCTTCGAATGAATGGCTTCAAGGTCAATCATGTGATGAACATCACCGATGTGGGGCATTTGGTGTCTGACGGTGATGACGGCGAAGACAAGATGGAAGCGGGCTCGCGCCGCACCGGCGAAACCGCGTGGACCATTGCCGCGCTATACACCGATGCATTTCGCGCCGATTTGAAGTCGCTCAACATCGTCGAGCCCACGACTTGGTGCAAAGCCACTGACCACATTGCCGAGCAAATTTCGTTTATCCAAGAGATCGAGAAAAAAGGCTACGCCTACGTAACGAGCGACGGCGTCTACTTTGATACCGCTAAACAAGCAAGTTACGGCTACCTTGGACGCCTTGATATTGCTGGGTTGCAGGGCGGCGCGCGCGTTGATTTAGGTGAAAAACGCAACGCTACCGACTACGCGCTGTGGAAATTCTCACAGCCCGAAGACAAGCGCCAAATGGAATGGGACGCACCGTGGGGACGCGGCTTTCCGGGCTGGCACATCGAATGCTCGGCCATGGCGCACAAGTATTTGGGCGAGTATTTCGACATTCATTGTGGCGGTGAAGATCACATCACTGTGCATCACACCAACGAGATTTCGCAGTCCGAAGCGGCGTATGGCTCACGACTGTCGAACTTCTGGATGCACGGTTACTTCTTGCTCACCAACGACGCTAAGATGAGTAAATCGGCGGGCGAATTCCTACGGGTGCAGCTCTTGATTGACAAGGGTTACGACCCGATCGCCTATCGCTACCTGTGCTTGACCGCGCACTATCGCTCGCAGCTCAACTTCAACTGGGAAGCGCTTGATGCGGCGCAAACAGCGCTGGATCGCTTCCGTCAAAACGTCCATTCGATGGGTGCGCCAGGCCCATCAGCCAATGCCGAATACGTTAAAAAATTCATCGACAAGCTCAATGATGATTTGAATTTTCCGCAGGCGTTGGCGCTGGCGTTTGAAGTCTCGAAATCCGATTTGCCGAACCCAGAAAAGAAAGCGACCCTGCTGAAATTTGACGAGGCGCTGGGCTTGGGTTTTGCAAACTGGGTGCCAAAGACGGTTGATGTACCGGCGAATGTTCGTGCGGTGGCTGATGCCCGCTGGGTTGCGCGCAACGCCAAGGATTGGGCTGAGGCGGATCGGCTGCGCGGCGAGCTCACGGCGCTCGGTTGGACGATGAAGGATGGCAAGGATAGTTACACGCTCAATCCAAGTTAACACCGAATTGGATTTCGCTCCGCGTGCGGCGTCCGTTGGGTGCCGCCGCGCTTCTACAATGTCCCATCTCAGCAGCTAGGATGTGATGATGGCCACAACGAAACGATCGAACGCCACTGATTTAGTGGCGCGTGGGCGGCAAACGAAACTGGGCGGCATCACCAGTGGCATAGGTAGCGGCTTAAGCACAGCGCTGTCGATGATGAAGACGGCAGGTGAGATTGCCAACAACGCCTCAACGGCGCTCAAAGTCGCTCAGTCCATCGGCAGCACCATCAAAGCCACACGCGAAGTGCAGCAACTCTCGCTCAACGATTTGGCCAAGCGCGCTGGGGTCTCGAAATCCGTAGTGAGCCGTATCGAACAAGGGCTCACTAGCCCTACGGCGGTCATGCTCGCTAAGCTTGCGGAGGGGATGACGGTGTCGCTGACATCGCTGCTCCGAGGCGAATCGGGGCCGCCGATTCACATTCAATCGGCCGCCGAGCAGCCGACCTTCAAGGATCCGAAAACGGGACTGATTCGCCGAACGCTGTCACCGGTCAGCCCCGATGCACAGGTTGAAATCGTGCACAACACCTTGCCCGCGCGTAAGGAAACTGGCAAATTTCCGGCGCACAATCCCGGTACGCAGGAGCACATCGTCGTGCTGGCGGGAAAGATCGAGGTGTCGCTGGGTCGGCGAAACTTCACGCTGAACGCGGGGGATGCGGCACAGTTCGCCGCCGATACCGAGCACTCAATCAAGAATCTATCGACTAAAAAATCCGAGTGGTATCTGGTCATTCATTCGCCGCCACGAATGAACCCAAAAATTCGTTAATGCGGCGTGCAAATCGACAGACTTAGCAAGTCAAGTGAGCTAAGATGTTCGATATATCGAACAGTTACTTAGATAAATGACTAATTCTCTTCGCGGTCTTTTGCTCGGCGGCTTAGGTGTGCTGATCTTCAGCCTCACCATGCCGATGACAAAGATTGCACTCACCGGTGGCGCGATGTCGCCGTGGTTTGTTTGGTCTGGTCGCACCGTGCTGGCTGCACTAGCGGGCATCGTTTTTTTGCGACTCACCGGAGCGTCATTGCCGCCGCGTAAGGCATGGCTTCCCATCGCGGGAGCAACGCTTGGCATCGTATTTGGTTGGCCGCTGTTAAACACCATCGCGCTGCAAACTGTGCCGTCGAGCCACGCGGCGGTCGTTAACGGAATCTTGCCGCTGGCGACCGCAGTGATAGGTGCCACGCTCAACCGCGAACGACTCTCCGGCGGGTTTTGGATCTGCGCTGTACTAGGAACGCTTTTGGTGTGCGCCTACGCTTGGTCGCGCGCGTCGGGCACCTTGCACACAGCCGACGCCATCATGCTCTTTAGCGTAGTGCTCGGTGGGTTGGGCTACGCGTGCGGAGCGATAGCAACGAAGTACGTGAGCGGCCCAGAGGTCATTTCCTGGGCGTTGATTTTGGGTATGCCAGCCACCGCTGTGATCGCTGGTTTCAGCGCACCCGTCGAACTTGGTGAGGTGACAGTAAAGGCGTGGCTGGCGTTCGTTTATCTGGGCTTGATGAGTCAGTGGATCGGCTTTTTCTACTGGTATCGCGGGCTGGCCATGGGTGGTATCGCCAAGGTCAGTCAAGTGCAGCTGATGCAGCTTTTTTTCACGCTCGCGTTTTCTGCGCTCTTGTTGGGCGAAGTGCTTGAACCTGCAACGATTGGTGTGGCAGTGCTGACGGTGGCTTTGATTGCGGTTGGGCGCAAGTTGGCGCGCAAATAGAATTGGATGCGCGGCCCGGTCCGGGCCTAGAAGTGCCGCAAAGAGGCAGTGAGGAGTGATCAGATGTACATCCCAAAACAATTTGAAGCCATTGACCACGTCGTGACCCTCGAAGTGATGCGAGCTCACAACTTCGCAACAATCGTCACGACCCAAGCCGATGGCGCTCCGCTGGCAAGCCACGTTCCGGTCATCGTTGAAAACACGAATGACTCCGTGCTACTTCGATTTCATTTTGCGCGCGCCAATCCGCATGCCGCGCTGCTCTTGGAATCGAAGAGCCCTTCAATGTTTGCGTTCATGGGGCCGCATGCCTACATGTCGCCCAGCGTGTATCCAGATCTGCGCCGTGTTCCGACATGGAACTACATTGCCGTGCACGCCTATGGTTTGCCGGTTGAGGTGATTGGGGACGAAAAAAAGGATGCGCTGCTGAAGTCGCTCATCGCGCTGCATGAACCGGCGTATGCCGAACAGTGGCGCGGTCTTGACGCCGCCTATCAAGCCACGATGCTCGGCGCCATCGTCGCGTTCGAGATGCCAGTGAGCAAACTCGAGAGCAAGTTCAAACTCAATCAACATCGCAAAGAAGCGCATGCAGCGATGAAGGCGAGCTACGGCAGTGGTTCGCCGGACGAAAAGGCGCTTGCGCATTGGATGGAGCGACTCGGCTTGTGACGACCGACGTTGCGCCCGACGACCAACGCTTCATGCGTGAAGCGCTTGCACTCGCCGCGGCGGCGGGTGCCGCCGGCGAGGTACCTATCGCCGCGCTCGTCGTGGTGAACGGTGAAGTCATCGGTCGCGGGGCCAATCGCGTGATTCGCGATCAAGACACCACCGCACATGCCGAAATGGTTGCTCTGCGCGATGCGTTCAAAACGGTCAACAATTACCGAGTGCCCGGTGCGACGGTCTACACCACTGTTGAGCCCTGCGCGATGTGTGCCGGTGCGCTGTTACATGCGCGGGTGAGTCGAGTGGTGTGGGGCGCGCCAGACGCGAAATTTGGTGCCGCCGGAAGCGTGTTTGATCTGTTTGCTAACGCCAAGCTCAATCATCATGCGCGGGATGTGGTGGGGCACGTCTGCCACCTCGAGGCGGCGCAGCTGTTGAAAGATTTCTTCGCCAGCAAACGCGAGCGTCGCGAAGTTCGAAAGGATCATGTGTTGCAAGTAAAAACTGTGACCTGGCAAGACGACCAGAGCACTCTGAAAGATATTCGCTTTGAGGTGTTTGTCGAGGAGCAGGGTGTGCCCGCCGCCGAAGAGGTGGATCGTTGGGATCCGCTCTGTATCCACGCTATTGCTTGGGTTGATGGCATTGCGGCGGGCTGTGGCCGATTGCTGCCGGATGGACACATTGGTCGAATGGCCGTTCGAAAGCCGTGGCGCGGACGTAACATTGGCGCTGCAGTGCTTGAGCATTTGATCGAGCGCTCACGTCAACGCGGCGATGTGCGCTCCGTTCTTAGCGCACAAACCCACGCCATTGGTTTTTACGAAAAGTTTGGCTATGCGGCGTACGGGCCCGAATACTTGGACTGCGATATTCCCCATCGCGACATGCAAAAATTTTTGAAGGATTGTGAATGAATGAGCGGCTATCACTTAAGGGCGCATTGACCATGGGACTGTTTTCCGCATTGCTCGCCATCGTTGGCTGTGATCGCGTGGCCACGGGAGAGCTGCGAGCGGGTCAATCGACAGTCGCGGATATGAAAACGCAGATGGGCGAACCCTCTGACGTGCACAAAGAAGGTGATCGCGAGATCTGGGTTTACACGTTGGGTCCGCAGGGCGTGAAAACCTATTTCATGACCGTCGATCCAACGGGTAAGCTCGAGAAGATTGACCAAGTGCTGACCGAGGAAAACTTCAAACGTATCGTGCCCGGCATGACCACGACCGAAGTGCGTCGGGTCTTGGGCAAGTACGGCTCCGAAAAGCGCTATGCGATGAGCATCAACGAAGTCACCCAAGTGTGGAAGTTCAATCGCGACAACGCTGACTGGAATTTCGAAGTGCTCATTGACGGTAACGGCCGCGTCAAGAGCACCGGCTTCGATGATCCTTCGTTGCAGCGCGGTAGCAGCAAGTAGTTTCTTCCGAATCGCTCGAGTGAGCATCCCGTGCCTAAGACGCGGGATGGGCCGAAAATCCGTTCGCCCCCGGCCTTCGCCAGGGCAGGCTCTGAGTAGGATATTTGCCCGTGGGTCAAAAGGCGTTTTTGAGAAACAGGGCGGTGAGCGCTCTGACTCCCTCTCCCTGGGGGAGAGGGTTGGGGTGAGGGACTTTGAATGATGTAGATCGGCGCAATGCGAAGACCCTCTCCCCAACCCTCCCCCCGGGGGGAGGGAGCTGTTTGGCGCGTTACGCCTAGGGTATTTCGTGCAAAAAAGCATCACGTAAGGCGTTGATTTTGTGTGACGAAAAAGATGTTTCTTGCAAGCTGGTCGTTGGGTTGGTCGCCTGTTGAGATGACTGCAGCTAGCGCACGCCGAACGCGAATTCGGGCAGAAGTGCACTACGCGGCACTAACAGCTGGCGGAGGCAGGCTCGGTCCGCCACTTTGCTTAGCGCTTCGGCGCATCACAAAGTACACGATCAATCCGCCGATGAGAAACGGCGCAGCAAAGATCAGCGCCACACCGCCGAGCGCAAGAGCGGTCACAGCGAAAGCGAACACCAGCGCCGCGCCGGTGACAATCAGCGCAAAGGTCACGGCGAGCCAAGCCACCACTGCAACCGCTGCGCCTCCCTCAAACACACCCAGCACGGGAATGCTGTCGTCACCTAGGTTAATGACGACGTCGCTTGCTTCATGCCAATGCTGCGCTGTGATGAGCAGCAGGATTGCAAGTACCGCAGCAATCGCCACTACGATACCCACGACTTTCGCCAAAATAATTAACGCACGCTTCATGTGTTTCCCCGTTTGGTTTGGATGGCGTAACTATCGGGCATTGCGTTGGGCGCGCCAACCGTCAGGCGACGAGTTGCGGAGAGGGGCGATGAAATGATGACCTCATCCGCACGTTGGCTCAGGGTGAAGGTTAGCGCTAAGCTCGGACACTTCAAACGACTAAAAGTGGGCGCGTGAGGTCTGTTTTTCTTGACGCAGATTAGCGCAGATTTGACACAGATGGACGCAGATTTTTTTAGAGCGCGCCACGGCTGTGCCACAAGCGAAAATCGGGCAGGGTCTGTGACTTTCTGGTGGGGGCCACTCGCAGAAATCTGCGGTCATCCGCGGTAAATCTGCGCGAATCTGCGTCAAAGAAAAGACCTCCAGTTGCTGACTCTGGTCGTTTGCGGGTAAACGGCTGGCACCAAGCTATTCCCTTCGACCACTTGCTAACGAAGAATGACGATAGTCGGTGGTCTCAGGGAACGAAGTCACCGGTGGAGGTTCTATCGCTGGGTGGACCGCGCCAAGAGGTAGCGGCATCAAATCTACTGAACACGCTTCGCTTCTGCATGAAATCCCCTCACTCGTTCTCGACCGTTTCAAAACTGGCCTCGTTGGTGTGCTGCGGCGTGCTCGCCGTGCACAGCGCCGCATTCGCCGCGACGGCGTCTGTGTCCAGCCTAGGCACGGTGCAGACTCAAGAAGCCACCTCGGCCACCCAGCCTAAGGGCACCTACCGCACCGTTGATTTGAGTTGGAACGACGCCGCACGATCACGCGAAGTGCCTGTGCGTTTGTATTGGCCTGACGGCGCATCGAGCACGAGTAAGGTGCCGCTGGTGGTGTTTTCGCACGGACTCGGTGGCTCTCGGATGGGCTATTCATACCTAGGGCGGCATTGGGCAAGCCTGGGTTACGCCAGCTTGCACGTACAACACGAGGGCAGCGATCGCGCGGTGTGGTTTGGCAACGTCTTCACGCTGTTCGGACGATTGCAAGGCGCGGCAAGCGAACAAAACGCGCTGGCGCGAGTGAAGGACGTGTCGTTTGCCATCACGCAATTGCTCGCTGAGCGCGAGTTCGCGCCGAGCATTGATGCGAGCTCAATTGCAGTCGCTGGGCATTCCTACGGTGCTAATACCGCCATGCTCATTGGCGGCGCAACGGTGCTCCGAGAGGCAGGACCACTGTCACTCAAAGACGATCGCGTCACCGCGCTGATTTTGATCTCCGCACCACCGTTTACGGGTGAGGGCGATATGGCGGAAATCCTAAAACCCATCAGCATTCCAACGCTTCATGTGACCGGCACCGAAGACGTGATTCGAGTGCCCGGCTACGGTTCTGATTTCCGCGACCGCTTGGCGATTTTTGACGCGCAACGCGAACCCCGAAAAATGATCGCAGTCTTTAAGGGCGCCACACACAGCATCTTCACCGATCGCATTGATCGCGCCGGGTTGGAGCTCAACGAAAAAGTGAAACGCGCCACCAAGGAGCTTTCCGGTCTGTTTCTCAACACCGTCTTGCGCGGTCAATCCATCGCGCTGATTGATGAATGGGGGCGCGGCGACGCGGCGTTGCTGGAGCGAAAAACGTCAGCGACGGCTTTAAAACGGTAAACATGAAAATTCTGTAGTGGCTTTTTTAATACATGCCTTATTGAATAAGGGGTTAATAGATTTATACGGCTTAATGAAAAAGTATAAAAATTACGCTGTAGCCCTTTTTCCACATGGCCTTAGTGCAAAAAGCCAGTGATATGAAATTGCGCTTGCGGGTTTCAGCCGCCGAGCGCTGTGGAACGCTGCACCGCTGCGCGCTGGGCGAGGCTAACTCCAACCCCGTTCGTCCTGACCCAATACTGTTCGCTTAAGCACCGTTCGCCCTGAGTAGGATATTTGCCCGTGGGTCAAAAGGCGTTTTTGAGAAACAGGGCGGTGACCGGCTTGGCTCCCTCTCCCTGGGGGAGAGCAACTGTGTCGAAAGTCAAGCGTTTTGACAGGCATTGAAATTGGGCGTCCAG
>READ01000012.1 GCA_004293675.1 Betaproteobacteria bacterium | reverse complement strand
GTCAAAAGAGCCGCAGCAATCACAGCAAAAAGCAGGCGCGCGCGCAGGGCGAGCCATGGTTGCTGGCCGTGTCGAGCTCGCTGTCGCACGTGACGGCTCGCAGCATCGTTTCGATCTACTCGCAGCGCATGCAGATCGAGCAGGCCTTTCGAGATACCAAGAACGCGCGATTTGGTTTGGGGCTATCCAACAGCGCGAGCCGAACACCCGAGCGCTTGGCAGTGCTCGCGCTCATTGCGAGCTTGGCCGAGTTCGCACTGCGTCTGATCGGACAGTGCGCAATCAATCATCATCTGCAATACGATTTGCAGCTCACCAATCGCAAGGATCGCCCTGAGATTTCTGTCATCGGCGTGGGCAAGCTACTCGTCGACTCGCCTCTCAGCGCCTTCAGTATCGAGGATTTCCGACGAACGATGAAGCAGTGGGCGGGGTCTCATGCAGCCATCCAAATATGAGTGCTAAATTCGTGGGGAAACCTCAGGGTCAGACTCGAATTAATTCACTAAACTAGACGCATGGCCAGACTTCCTCGCTACTTCGCGCCTTCCGTTCCTCTGCACATCATTCTGCGCGGTAACGACCGCAAGCCGATTGTTGCCGATGAAGATGATTTGCGCTTCCTTCGCGACACACTGTCCGACGCGGCCAAGCGCCACGACTTGGCGATTCACGCCTACGTGTTGATGACCAATCACTTGCACCTGATGGCCACACCGCTTGATGCAGCCAGCGCGCCCAAGGCATTGCAGCGATTTGGTCGCCTATACGTTCAATACTTTAACCGGCGTTACCAGCGCACGGGTACTTTGTTTGAAGGGCGTTATCGCGCGACGGCCGTGCAGGCGGAAACCTATCTGGTGCGGCTGATGCACTACATTGAGCTTAATCCGGTTCGGGCTGGAATGGTCGCGCAGGCGGGCGATTATGAGTGGTCGAGCTATCGGGGCAACGCGATGTGTTTTGACGACGCGGTCATTTCCGCCCATGATCTGTATACCCAGCTTGGGAGCCAAGCAAGCAGACGCTGCGCGGCGTACACCGAAACATTTGAATCGCTTGGTTTGGAACGGAATGATGCGGAATTGGCGCGAATTCGAGATTGCGTGAACAAGGGCTGGGCGATGGGTGACGCGGCGTTTTTGACGGAGCTGGCGGATTTGTCAAAGCGTAGGACGTCAATTGGGCGGGCGGGGCGACCTGCTAAGCAATTTGAACGGGTCGAGAAATTCGAGTCTGACCCTAATTAGAGAGAGTGGAGTTATTGAGATGTCACGATTAAGAGCGGCGGCGATTCATTTGTTGATTTGCGCAGGGGTGGCTTTGGTGCTGCTGGCGTTGTTTTGGTTGGTTTGGTACCCGCCGCCGCTGTTTCAGGCGGTGGGTGGGGTTGAGATTTTTTTGATGCTACTCGGGATTGATGTGATTCTGGGGCCGCTCTTGACACTGATTGTGTTTAAGTCGGGCAAGAAAACGCTCAAGTTTGATTTGGCGGTGATCGGTGCGGTGCAGGTTGCGGCGCTCTGCTATGGCGTGTTTACGCTGCTGTCGGGACGGCCAGTTTATGTGGCGGCGCTGGGGCATCGGTTTGACGTGATTCAAGCGAATGAAATCGAAGAGAAAGAGCTCGAGGCCGCGAAGCAATCACTGCCGTGGTTTGGGCCGCGCTGGGTTGGCACCAAATCCGCGAACGATGCGAAGGAAAAGGAGCGGATCATGTTTAGCGCGATGGGCGGTGCGGATTACGGCCACTTTCCGCAGCATCATCAGCCGCTGGAAAACATGCGCGATGAGATTCTTAAGAACGCTGAGTATCTGTACCAACTCAAGAAACACAACGCAGGCAATGAAGCTGCTATTGATGGATGGCTCGCCGAGCGTGGTTTGAAGCCTGATCAAGTTCGGTTTCAGGGGTTGAAGGGGCGCAGTCGGGACTTCACGGTGGTGCTGGATGGCACGACGGCTAAAGTGCTTGGGGTCGCGCCGTTTAAGCCGTGGGCGCAGTGATCGTTTCGCTTGAAAAGCGCTGCACTCACAACACCACTAGATGCTCGGGTTGCGCGCCCGCCACAGCAGCGCGCGGAATATGCGCATCAAGCGTTACGAGTCGCCCGGCGTGGTTGACGGCGAGTGCGAGCAAATAGACATCCGTCAACACGCCTGACGTTAAGGGATACGCGGGGTTGATTGTTGCGGCGCTGGTGAGCGAGATGTCGTCCGCCCAGAACTGATGCGATGCGTCAGCCGTGGCGATGGAAAGCGATTGCAACAGCTGAGCAACGGTCGTGGGATTCGGGTATCGGGGTTGCGAGACGATTCGCAGCAATCCATTTTGTGTAATGGGGCAAGTCGCCCAGCCCAGCTCGCCCGCCGTTGCGTGCCACGCCATAGCCTTGTTGTGAGCGGAATGCTGCGGGTCGAACAAGGCGATGAGCACGTTAACGTCGTAAAGCGAGCGCACTCAGATGCCCTCTTCGTCCATCAGCTGCCGCACCATCTCCGTTGTGACGATGCCGCCGCGATGCGGGAGCGGCTGAATGCCGAAAGTGGCTCGTGGCCGTTGGCTGTCGACAGGTGTCTGCTCGTTGCGATCGGTGAGGGCTTTTCGGGCGAGCTCCGAAATGACCTGGCCGGCCGTCTTTCCAGCTGCCTTTGCTAGCTCTTTGCTTGCGCTCAAGATGTCGTCGTCGATGTCTAGCGTGGTGCGCATGGTTGCTCCTTTTGGAGAGGTAATCTACGTCTGATGATAACGCATCTGATGCGCATTAGATCTCTGTGCATGTTGGCGTTGCGCGGCTTCAGGTTTGGGCTCAGTGACGCAGATGTTTTGTTAGGATTGGCCATTCAATGTATCGCCTATATAAATGGGTTAAAAAGGGCGTTTTGGGTTATTTTCAAAAAGATCGATAGATACGACGTAAGCCTTACTTAATATGGCATTAGCGTAAAAAGCCATAGCTTTTTGAATTCGTAACCCATAGAGACTTTCAATTCGACTCGCCCCGATCGGGATAGGGGGTGATTGATTGTCGCTCACATCCCCTCCCACACCACCGGGCATGCGGGTCCGCACCCGGCGGTTCGAGAGATTGAGGTGGCACAGTTCAGCACAACCGGGGCAGTCCCAGTCGATCAAAGTAAGCAATCGTGAGCACGCTGTTGAGCGAGCCGGCACTGTTGCGCCACCAGCGACGACTATTGGCCGCCACCGTTCGCGCAACATAGTCCGGCGCTCCGAGCGCTTTGAGTTCTCGCCAAATGGTGGTGCCGCGTCGCCACTGTTTGAGCTGTAAGGCTCGCATGCGGTGACGCAGCCATTCATCAAGACCTCGCCACACCCCCGGCGTTTGCGAGAGACCAAAGTAGGCCTTCCAGCCCAGCAGGTACGGTCGCAGCCCCGCAATCACCTGACTCATTGAGCGCCCAGCATTACGCCGTGTGCCTTGCCGAATCCGGGTCTTGAAGCGCGCGATCGCTTGCTTGGCGGTGGCCCGCTTGATCTCTCCTTTGCCGTTTCGCCATAGCTCGTAGCCCAGAAACTTGCGTCCCAGCGCATCGGCCACCGCGCTCTTCTGCTCGTTGATTTTGAGTTTCAACGTGCCGTAGAGTACGCTCATCGTGCGCATGACCCGAGCGCCCGCCTTGTGGCTGCCCACATAGACGTTGCAGTCGTCGGCATAGCGCACGAAGCTGTGACCCCGGCGCTCCAGCGTCTTGTCCACAGCGTCGAGCAGCAGGTTGGCCAACAGCGGCGACAGCGGCCCGCCTTGCGGCGTGCCCTCGTGCCGCTCGATGAGCACACCGCAGTCCATGACTCCCGCGTCCAGATAGCGGCGGATGAGCCGTGTGACGGGCTCGTCCTTGATGCGATCTTTGAGGCGCTGCATCAGCAGGTCGTGGTTGATCCGGTCAAAGAATTTCTCCAGATCAATGTCTACAACCACCGTCTTGCCGCTTTGCACATAGCGCTGCGCTTGTTGCACCGCGTCAGTGGCTCGGCGCCCCGGTCGAAAGCCGTAGCTCGATTCGCTCAAGCTCGGCTCTATCATCGGTTGCAGCACTTGCAGCACGGCTTGCTGGATGAGCCGATCCGTCACCGTGGGTATGCCCAGCTCCCTCGTGCCGCCTTGCGGCTTGGGGATGCTGAGCCGTCGCACTGGAGACGGACGGTAGTTTCCCGTCAGTAGCTCGGCCTTGATCTGCGGCCATGCGCTCGCCAGATGGCGTCCAGTCTGGACTATGTCCATGCCGTCAACCCCTGCTGCGCCCTTGTTCCGTTTGACTCGCTTCCATGCGCTGTGCATGTTCTGTGTTTCCAAAGCCCGCGCAAGCAGGCTTTGTCCTGCGTCCGTCACGTCACGTTGCGGGAGCATGGCTTCGCCACCCTCAGCTCGACTCAGGGCTTCACCCGGTGTCTCCCCCGTGGGCACTTCGCGGTGTTGGCACCGCTTGGTCTTCTGGCGCGTGGCCTTACTCATCAACGAGCATTCTTGACGCTCTCTCTCGTTTGGCCCTTCGCTGGCATCTCTCCATCCCAGCTACTACGGCCTCTGCTGACCTCTCGCGCCAATTCTCATCGTCGGACTTTCATCCATAAAGCGAGATCTCCCCAGGTAAGGGTCGCACTCCTTCATCACACAACCGCCCCATTTACGTCGCCTGATCCTTGACCACAAGAGCTTTGCAGTTTCATGCCTGCTCGCTCTGATCGGCTCCGCCTTGTATGAGGTTCTTGTCCATCGGCTCGTGATTTACGCTCCACGCTTCCTTCCCACGCTCGGTCACCCTCACGCAGTTGCGCTTCACTTCGCTCACTGTGGTCAGCTCGCGGCGGGACTTGCACCCGCAGGAGTGCGCCCATGCTGGGCGCACATAAAAAAGCCACCCGAAGGTGGCTTTTTCAATGATTGATGCCTCTCGGCTAGCTTGGTGCTTCAGTTGCCGTTGTGGTTCGACGGGCTCACCACGAACGGATACATGGCGGCCATTCCCGGATTTTCCTGAAGTTGCTATCTGCGTCAATCCCGCAACGGCCAAGAAACTCTTAGCCGCTACGTTTTTTCGCTTCCTACTGAATACTCACTTCAACACGCCGCGCTTCGGCGTTATCCGCGCCGCCAGCGACCACTTCGGGCTTTTTGAGCTCGGCGCGGCTTTCGGCAATGCCCGCACCTTTGAGGAGTTCGCGAACTGCTTTGGCGCGGTTTTTGGCGAGCTCTTCGTTGGTGGCTACGCTGCCGGTGCTGTCGTGGAAACCGCTGATCGCGGCTTTGCTGTCGGGATTGGCTTTCATGAAGGCGATGATCGGCTCCATGACTTTAGCGGCTTCGGTGGGCGTGTCGATCTTGCCGCTGGCGAAGTAAAGCTTCGCTGCGGCAGGTTTGCCAGCTGGAGCTGCGGCGGCCGGAGCAGCAGCAGGCGCTGCCGCGACAGGAGCCGCTGGCGCAGCGGCAGGAGCTGCCGTTGCAGCGGCTGTTGCGCCAGCCGTAGCCGCCGCGCCTGCCATTGCAGCCGAACCTGTTGCGGCGGCAGTCACTGCAGCCACTGGCGCGCTGCCATGGGCTGACGCTTTCGCCGTGCCCGAATCGCCACCATGAATCGATGCAACGACCGGCACGATCAAGAGCGCGACGATGTTGATGATCTTGATGAGCGGGTTAACGGCGGGACCTGCGGTGTCTTTGTACGGATCGCCAACTGTGTCGCCGGTCACTGCTGCTTTGTGTGCATCAGAGCCTTTGCCGCCGTGGTGGCCGTCTTCGATGTATTTCTTTGCGTTGTCCCAAGCGCCGCCGCCGGTACACATCGAAATTGCCACAAAAAGGCCGGTGATGATGGTGCCCATAAGCAAGCCGCCAAGCGCTGCGGGGCCGAGGAACACGCCCACCAAGATGGGCACGGCAACAGGCAGCAACGATGGGATGATCATTTCTTTGATCGCAGACGTCGTCAACATATCAACCGCTGCGCTGTAATCAGGCTTGCGCTTGCCGGCCATGATCAGGCCGTCTTTGAATTGGCGGCGAACTTCTTCGACCACTGCGCCCGCTGCACGACCGACCGCTTCCATCGCCATCGCGCCGAAGAGGTAAGGAATCAAGCCGCCAATAAAGAGGCCCACGATCACCATGTGGTTCGATAGATCGAACGACACGTTGATGCCTTTGCTCTGGAGGCCATGCGTGTAGTCCGCAAACAATACGAGCGCTGCCAAACCAGCGGAGCCAATCGCGTAGCCCTTGGTGACAGCTTTCGTGGTGTTGCCGACGGCGTCGAGCGGATCGGTCACAGCGCGAACTTCTTTTGGCAGCTCGGCCATTTCGGCGATGCCGCCAGCGTTGTCGGTAATTGGGCCGTACGCATCAAGCGCAACGACGATACCGGCCATCGAGAGCATGGCTGTTGCAGCCACCGCAATACCGTACAAACCAGCAAACCAGAACGCCGCCAAAATCGCGATACACACGGCGATTACGGGGTAGCCGGTTGATTTCATCGAAATGCCGATACCGGCGATGATGTTGGTCGCGTGGCCGGTGGTCGATGCTTGAGCCACATGACGCACAGGCGCGTATTCGGTGGCGGTGTAGTACTCAGTGATCCACACCAAAGCGGCGGTCAACACGATACCGACGACGCAAGCGCCGAACAATGCGCCAACCGATGGCACACCTGTCAGGCCGCCGAACACGGCTTGCGTGACGAAGTAAAACGCGATGAGCGAGAGCACAGCCGCAACGGCCAAGCCCTTGTAGAGGGCGTTCATGATCTTGCCGGTGCCGCTGTATTTCACGAAGTAGCAGCCGATGATCGACGCCATGATCGACACTGCGCCGAGCGCGAGTGGGTACACAGCCGCCGCAGCAGCGTTGGTTTTCATGAGCAGCGCGCCCAAGAGCATCGTGGCGATGATCGTCACGGCGTACGTTTCAAACAGGTCAGCCGCCATACCAGCGCAGTCGCCCACGTTGTCGCCAACGTTGTCAGCGATCACGGCAGGATTGCGGGGATCATCTTCAGGAATTCCGGCTTCAACTTTACCAACCAAGTCAGCGCCAACGTCTGCGCCCTTGGTGAAAATGCCGCCGCCCAAACGAGCAAAAATCGAAATCAGCGAGGAGCCGAACGCGAATCCAATCAGCGGTGCCATCATCGTGTGCAAGCCCTCTTTCATGAGGTTGGGATGATGCTCAGCGGTGCCGATCAAAAACCAGTAAAAGCCCGCAACGCCCAGCAAACCAAGGCCCACAACGAGCATGCCAGTGATCGCGCCGCCACGGAATGCCACAGCGAGCGCTGGATTGATGCCGCCACGAGCCGCTTCAGCCGTGCGCACGTTGGCGCGCACCGAGACGTTCATCCCGATGAAGCCCGCTGCGCCCGACAGCACCGCGCCCAGCACGAAGCCGAACGCTGTTTTGGCACCGAGGCCAGGAACGAACACCAAAATAATGGCGATCACTACGCCAATGATGGTGATGGTTTTGTATTGACGCGCCAAGTAGGCGCGCGCGCCCGCTTGAATGGCGGCGGCAATTTCTTGCATCCGCGCGTTACCGGGCGATAAGCCATTGATCCACGAAATCGACATGATTCCGTAAGCGATCGCCGCAAGTCCGCAGACCAGCGAAACGATGAGCCACGTGGTGGGTGTCATATTGAAAGTCTCCTGTTTTTTGATGAGTCTCCGCGGCACGGCTTCCGTACGGGGGTGTCGCTTCCGTTGCCAAAAATCAGCAATCGAAGCACCCGCCACACTTGGCCCGCGAAATTTGCCCGCGCCGCCGCTGGTGCCCAAAAATTGAGCGCTCCCAGCGAGCTGTCCCGATTATAGAGACGTAACACGGCACATTTGTGTCGAGTTGTCGCGACTTAGCGACGTTTCACGAAACAAACGGCACACGCCGCAGCATCCAAACCAGCTAATTGGATTAATGCCTTAAAAATTATGGCTTAGCGGCTATTTACTTAACTTTTCATTAATCAAATAAATTAATTCAAAGGCCATGTTTCTATTGGCGTAGCGCTACTAAGTTGATGTCCAACAGCTCGACGATTACGGCTATAATTAGTGCGCTCTAGGCACGGGATTTCTTGGGTCACTTCACGCGTAACCACCGCATATTGAAGCTGACACGCTCGAAATCCCGTTTTGCACATCTAGGGCTCAGAAATCAAGTTTTCTTTGGATGCGCCGCGTTCCCCGGCGAGGTCGCGAACAAAGAAACCGCAGAGAGCCAAACACCATGACAACGCTTATCCCCTCCTCCACCCCAGCGATCCTCGCGCTGGCTGATGGTGAGATTTTTCGCGGCCGCTCCATCGGCGCCGCCGGCCAAACCACCGCCGAAGTGGTGTTTAACACCGCGATCACGGGCTACCAAGAAATACTGACCGACCCGTCGTACTGCGGGCAATTTGTCACACTGACCTACCCGCACATTGGCAACGTCGGCGTCAACCCCGAAGACGTGGAATCGAGCAAGGTCTTCGCCAGCGGTTTAATCATTCGCGATCTGTCGTCCGTCGTTTCGAATTTCCGCAGCACCCAGACGCTCGACGGTTATTTGCGCGACGCTGGCGTGGTCGGCATTTCCGACATCGACACCCGAAAACTCACGCGAATTTTGCGCGACAAAGGCGCGCAAAACGGCTGTATTCAAGCCGGCGCAATAGATGAGGCGAAAGCCATCGCCGCCGCGCGAGCCGCGCCGAGCATGGCTGGGCTTGATTTAGCGAAAGTCGTTTCGTGCACCGAAGCCTACGACTGGACGCAAAGCGTATGGGCGCTCGGCCAAGGTTTCGGCAAGCAAACCGCGCCGAAATTTCACGTCGTAGCGTTTGATTACGGCGTGAAACACAACATCTTGCGCATCTTGGCGGATAAGGGCTGCAAGCTCACCGTCGTGCCCGCGCAAACCAGCGCCAAAGACGTACTGGCAATGAAACCAGACGGCGTGTTTCTGTCCAACGGCCCGGGCGACCCGCAGCCGTGCGATTACGCGATCACCGCGATCAAAGAAATCGTGGCGTCCGGCACGCCCACCTTCGGCATTTGCTTGGGGCATCAATTGCTCACGCTCGCCAGCGGCGGCAAGACCCTAAAGATGAAAACAGGTCATCACGGCGCGAATCATCCGGTGAAAGATTTAGACGACGGCCGCGTGCTCATCACATCGCAAAACCATGGCTTCGCGGGCGATCCAGCATCGCTACCCGACAACGTTCGTGTGACGCACGTGAGCTTGTTTGACGGCACGTTGCAGGGCATCGCTTTGAAAGGCAAGCCCGCGTTTAGCTTCCAAGGCCACCCCGAGGCGAGCCCCGGGCCGCATGATTTGGAATACTTGTTTGATCGGTTTATCGCGATGATGAAGGGTTAGACACAGTGGCGACTAGAGCAAAAGTGTCAGCAACAGAGACGCTTGCCCGCGCAAGGGCGATGCCGCCTGCAACCCCGGAAGCGATTGGGTCGCAGGTACTTTTGCTGCGCGGTCAACGTGTGTTGCTCGCGCAGCAATTGGCCGCGCTTTACGGCGTTGAAACGCGGACACTGAATCAAGCCGTAAAACGCAATTTAGCGCGCTTCCCAGCAGACTTTATGTTTCAAGTGGAGCTTGAAGAGATCGAAAACTTAAGGTCACAATTTGTGATCTTGAACGAATCGGGCGTAGGGATCGACGATGTTTCAAGATCACAATTTGTGATCTTGAAACAAGGCAGCAATATCAAGTATTTGCCGTATGCGTTCACGGAACAAGGCATCGCGATGCTCTCGAGCGTACTCAAGAGCGAGCGAGCGATTGCCGTAAACGTCGAGATCATGCGAACTTTTATCAAGCTTCGCAGTATTTTGGCCGAGCACCACGATTTGAAACGGCAACTCGCCTTGCTCGAAGGCAAATACGATGAGCAGTTTCGAATGGTGTTCGACGCCATTGCCGAGCTCATGTCGCCCGAACCCGCGAAGAAGAAGCCCCGCATCGGCTTCATACGCGAAGGCAACTAGAGATGTCAAAACACAAACGCATCTTGCTAATTCGCCACGGCGAAACCGAATGGAATCGAATCGAACGCATTCAGGGCATGGAAGACATTCCGCTCAATGCGCTGGGTTTGGCGCAAGCGGAATCGGTTGCAGCAGAGCTAGGGAAAATTGTTCTCGGTGATGCGGAATTGGTGTCGAGCGATTTGGTGCGAACCCGCGAAACCGCGAAGCCCATCATCGAAGCCACTGGCTTGCAAGCCCGCTATGACGCGCGTTTGCGCGAGCGGCATTTCGGCGTTTGGCAAGGAAAGACTTACGCTGAATGGCGTGAACTCGACGCCGAGGGTGCGGCGCGCCATGCAGCGGGCGATGAACACTACGGCCCCGAGGGTGGCGAGACTGCGCGACAGTTTTTTGAGCGCTGTGTGGCCGCCGTCACCGATTTAGCAATCGCTTGCGACGAGAAAACGCTCATCATCGTCACCCACGGCGGCGTGGTCAGCTCGCTGTACCGACATTCGCAAGGCTTAAACGTACAAAGCGCCCGCGACTGGAGCGTACCAAACGCGTCAATCAGTGAATGGCGTTTTGATGGTGAGCGTTTTTTCTTGGAGCGCGTTGGCGATGACAAGCACCTTTCGGTGCAGGACGAAAGACCAATGACGAAGGACGAAAAGCATGACTCGGTGGGCCAAGGTGGATGAAAACAAGGACGAAATACCAATGACGAATGACGAAACCCTGATTCGGGAGGCCAAGGTGGATAAACAACGCTGCAACAGTTGGACTCTAAAGCCAACAAAGCTTTGCGTCATTCGTCCTTCGTCTTTCGTCCTCGAGCGAAGCGAGTAACAGGGGGATTACGAATGGAGATTGACGCTCATCGAGCTTTGCGTCATTCGTCATTCGTCATTCGTCCTTAAGCGAAACGCGATATGCCAAAGAGAACTGACCTAAAGAGCATCCTCATCATCGGCGCGGGCCCCATCATCATCGGGCAAGCCTGCGAATTTGATTACTCCGGTGCACAAGCTTGTAAGGCGCTGCGCGAAGAGGGCTACAAGGTGATCCTTGTGAACTCTAATCCGGCGACCATCATGACCGATCCGGAAATGGCCGACGTGACCTACATCGAGCCGATTACGGCGGCCGTCGTTGAGCGCATCATTGCCAAGGAGCGGCCCGATGCGCTGCTACCCACAATGGGCGGCCAAACCGCGCTCAACACATCGCTTGAGCTGCACAAATCGGGCGTACTGGCCAAGTACGGCGTTGAGTTGATCGGCGCGAACGAACACGCGATTGAAAAGGCGGAAGACCGTTTGAAGTTCAAAGACGCGATGACCAAAATCGGTCTCGGCTCTGCGAAATCGGGCATCGCGCATTCGATGGAAGATGCGCTCGCGGTGCAAAAAACACTGGGCTTCCCAACGGTGATTCGCCCCAGCTTCACACTCGGCGGCACGGGCGGTGGCATCGCCTACAACATGGATGAATTCCTAGCCATCTGCAAAAACGGCTTGGAGCTCTCGCCCACCCATGAGCTCCTGATCGAGGAATCGCTCCTCGGTTGGAAAGAGTTCGAAATGGAAGTGGTGCGCGACAAAAAAGACAACTGCATCATCGTTTGTTCAATCGAGAACTTGGACCCAATGGGTGTGCATACGGGCGACTCGATCACCGTAGCCCCCGCGCAAACCTTGACCGACAAGGAATATCAATTCATGCGTAATGCATCGATTGCGGTGCTCCGTGAAATTGGTGTTGATACCGGCGGATCAAACGTGCAGTTTTCGATCAACCCAAAAGACGGTCGCATGATCGTGATCGAGATGAATCCCCGCGTGTCGCGTTCTTCGGCGCTCGCATCAAAGGCGACCGGATTTCCGATTGCGAAAATCGCTGCCAAACTGGCGGTGGGCTACACGCTCGATGAGCTCAAAAACGACATCACGGGCGGCGCAACGCCTGCATCGTTCGAGCCATCAATCGATTACGTGGTGACCAAGATTCCACGTTTCGCGTTTGAGAAGTTCAAAGAAGCTGATCCGCATCTGACCACGCAAATGAAGAGCGTCGGTGAGGTGATGGCGATGGGTCGCACGTTCCAAGAGTCGCTGCAAAAAGCGCTTCGCGGGCTTGAAGTCGGCGTGGATGGTTTTAATTTGAAGTCGGTCGATCCCGACAAAATTGGTGAACAGATTTCCAACCCGACGCCTGATCGGCTTTGGTACGTGGCCGACGCGTTTGGCGTGGGTATGTCGGTCGACGAAGTGTTTGAGCTGACCTCGATTGATCCTTGGTTCTTGGTGCAGATCAAAGAACTCGTTGATCTGGAGTTGGCGATTGAAAAGCGCACGCTCGAGAGCCTGAGCAAAGATGAATTTCGCCATTTAAAGCGCAAGGGATTTTCAGATCGTCGCTTGGCGCATTTGCTCAAAGCCACGCAAGATCAGATTCGCGCAGCGCGGCACGCCCACGGCGTTCGCCCGGTGTACAAACGAGTCGACACCTGTGCTGGTGAGTTCGCCACCAACACCGCTTACATGTATTCGACTTACGAAGAAGAATGCGAAGCGCTCCCGACGAGCAACAAGAAAATCATGGTGCTCGGCGGCGGTCCCAACCGAATTGGCCAGGGCATTGAATTCGATTATTGCTGTGTTCACGCAGCGATGGCGATGCGCGAAGACGGCTACGAAACGATCATGGTGAACTGCAATCCGGAAACCGTTTCGACCGACTACGACACCTCGGATCGCTTGTATTTCGAGCCAGTCACGCTCGAAGACGTGCTCGAAATTGTGCACATCGAAAAGCCCATCGGCGTGATCGTGCAATACGGCGGACAAACCCCGCTCAAGCTTGCGAAGGACTTGGAGCGCTGTGGTGTGCCGATCATAGGCACTTCGCCTGATGCCATTGATGTGGCCGAAGATCGGGAACGCTTCCAACAATTGTTGCAAGACATTGGCCTAAAACAGCCGCCCAATCGCACGGCTCGCGACGAAGCCAGTGCCCTTCGTTTAGCTGCTGAAATTGGCTATCCGCTGGTGGTTCGCCCGAGCTACGTGCTCGGCGGTCGTGCCATGGAAATCGTTCACGCGCCTGAGGATTTGGAGCGCTACATGCGCGAGGCGGTCAAGGTGTCTCACGATTCGCCGGTGCTCTTGGATCGCTACTTGAACGACGCCATCGAAGTGGATGTGGATGCGCTGTGCGACGGCACCGATGTGGTGATCGGCGGCATCATGGAGCACATCGAACAAGCCGGTGTGCATTCAGGCGACAGCGCATGCTCGCTGCCACCTTATTCGCTCTCCAACACGTTACAAAACGAACTACGTCGGCAAACGGTGCTGATGGCCAAAGCGCTCAAGGTCGTTGGCTTGATGAACGTGCAATTTGCGGTGAAGGTCGAAGATGGCGCGGACGTGGTCTACGTGCTCGAGGTCAATCCCCGCGCTTCGCGCACGGTGCCGTTCGTTTCAAAAGCGACCGGCCGCGCGCTGGCTAAGATCGCTGCCCGCTGCATGGCCGGTCAGTCGCTGAAATCACAAGGCATCGTTGGCGAGGCGATTCCGCCGTATTTCAGCGTCAAAGAGGCGGTATTTCCGTTCAACAAATTCCCCGGTGTTGACACGATTCTCGGCCCCGAAATGAAATCGACGGGCGAGGTGATGGGCGTGGGCTACAGCTTCCCCGAAGCGTTTGAGAAATCCCAGCTGGCGGCGGGCGTGAAATTGCCGACCTCGGGCAAAGTGTTTTTGTCGGTCAAGCACGGCGACAAGAAGGGCATCGGCGAAGTCGCGCAGGTGCTGCATCAAGCTGGTTTCACCTTGGTCGCCACCAAAGGCACCGCAGCGGCAATCATCGCCGCGAACGTGCCCTGCGACACGGTGAAAAAGGTGCAAGAAGGCCGCCCGAATATCGTCGATATGATTAAGGACAATCAGATCGCGCTGGCTATCAATACCGTTGAGGAAAAGCGCGGCGCGATTGCGGATAGTTCCTACATTCGCCGCGCAGCCTTGGCCGCTCGGTTGCCGGTGTACACCACGTTAGCGGGCGCTCACGCCGCTGCTATGGGTATTCTGGACGGGCCCGAGCTCACGCCGTACGCATTGCAAACACTTTTGAAAGAAGTTGTAGTACAGTAATCACGTTAACGCACTTTAGCCCGCCGCGAGCGAACACCGGCGGGCTTTTCTTTTGTCGCCGCTTTTTCGCAGGCCATTGCTTTTTTTCATTGACCGAACCGTTTGTCAGCGCGTGATTGCGTGACCAACCCAGCATCCATTTATGAACAAGTTTCCCATCACCAAGTACGGCGCCGAGCTCCTTAAAGCCGAAGTCCACAAGCTCAAAACTCAAGACCGAATCGCCATTTCGCAAGCGATCGCCGAGGCGCGCGCGCAGGGCGACATCAGCGAAAACGCTGAGTATGAAGCGGCTAAAGAAAAGCAGTCGTTTATCGAAGGTCGTATCGCCGACATCGAAGGCAAGCTGGGCAACGCACAAGTCATCGATCCGACCACGCTCGACGCCGAGGGCCGCGTGGTGTTTGGTGCCACGGTGGAAATCGAAGACTTGGACAACGAGAAAAAGGCCACGTATCAAATCGTTGGCGACGACGAAGCCGATTTCAAAATCGGAAAAATTTCAATCGGCTCGCCACTCGCCCGCGCGCTCATCGGCAAGAGCGCAGGCGACGTGGTTGAAGTCCAAGCGCCTAACGGCAACCGAGACGTCGAAATCATCAGCGTTCGCTACGTTTAGCGAACGCTTTATCCCGCTGCCCGGCTCGCCTACTTGGTGCAGCTAAACGTGCTGGAATTCACCGCGGCGCAGGATTTGAATTCGGGCTGAATATTTCGGCCGATGTACCACTTGCTGCCCACGCCTTCGTAGAAACAAAGCATTTGTTGCTGCGGCAGCGGCTGATCGCTGAGTTTGGCGTTCACCACAGTCATTGAAACTGCCGAGGGCGACCAAGGCTGCGGTGCATTGGTGGCGGCACCGGTGATGGTGGGCGGGCAGGCCACCATGCTCTTGAGCGCTTGCTGCGGGTTGATCACGCCGACTTTCGAACTCATCGAGGGGGTCGACACGTTGGGCGTGGTCGGCGGCACCGACGTGGCGTGCGCGGCAACGGTCAAAATGACAAAAGCTAGGCCGATTGACGTTGTAAGAATTTGACGCATAAATTTTCCAAACAAATTGAGTGACGGAAGCGCGGTTCTACATTGCGAATGCTCGCCAAGGGAGAGACGTAATCCGCATCGGGATCGCGTCACGGGACATTACGATGGCGTTGGGTTGACGCCGTCCGCCCCGAGCGTGTCGAGCGTGACGAAAGGCGCTTCGCTGGCCGCCGTGGCTGCGAGTGGCTCAGCGCGAACCGAACGTGGGTTTTCGCTGCTACTCAAACACAGTCGGGCGAACTGCGAGCTTGGCAACCATTGAAGGTCGGCGAGTGCAGCTTACTGATTTAATGCCATACCAAATAGGGCGTTTAGGCAGTTTACTTCTTTTTTCAAAAACCCTACTTTCTTCGACAAATCCCTTCATTTATAAGGCATTGGTGAATAAAGTTAGGCGGCCAACGACGCTCCGAGCTCCATCGGGCTATTTGGCGCGAAGCCATCCCGCCAAAGCGCGCATCCGCGCTTCGCCGGCTTCGGTAAAGCTGGTCACGCCCAGCACTTTGAGCGCGGGATCGGCTTCATCCATATTGCTCAAGAGCTTGGCGATGGCGGCGCGGTCGGCACCTGGCAAGCTGGGTGAGGCTACGACCGGAAGCGTGGGTTGCGGACGACCGGCATAGATGATTTTGAGCCCCTTTTTCTCGAGCCCCTCAGCGGCGCGAGCATTTGACGGCAAACAGCCCACCGTGTGCACATTGTTTTCCACCGCCCAGACCACGGCGGCGTATTCGCGGCTGGCGTAGGTGCTGAACTGCGTGCCCACAAAATCGCGCATTTCGGCGCTACACGCCAGCCCAAACATAAGCTCCTGACGTGGCATCGCGATGGTTTTGCCTTTGAGTGCGGTCAAGTTTTCGACCGGCGCAGACTTGCCGACAAAAATCGGGCTGGCTTCCGGGCGCGCGGTGGCGATGAAGGTATAGCCGAACCCTGTGAGCGCCTTGGCGGCGATATCGCTGGCGTGAGTGATGACGACATCGGCTTGATTACGCTCAACAATATCGAGCAGGCGCGGTCGTTCTCGGGTGTAGAGCACATCAACCGGGCGACCGATCACGGCTTCGATCGACCGCTTGAGCGGGTTGTAGCGCGAAATCGGCGGTTGCGCCTCGCCCTCGGCACCAATGTCTTCGTGAATCACCAAGCGCAGTGGTGCAGCGCTGGCCGAAACGGCGCAGAAACTGGTCGCGCTCAGCGTGAACGCCAACGAAATTGCCACGCTCGCGGCGCGCAGAAAACAACGGCCAGGCTCGAAAGCCCCTCTAATCGCGATCATGATGCCCCCGATAATATTTTGTCGTTCCGATCTATTTGGCGCGTATCGCGGGCGATACACGTCGAATCAACGACAACGTTATCACCCACTTGGAGGTCAGAGCAAGCAAATCAGGGGGATTGTCGCTAGCGCAGTCCAAGAACGTCAAACATGTCGTACAAACCGCTCGGTTTAGTTTGCAGGAACTTCGCAGCACGAATCGCGCCAACGGCGTAAGTCGCGCGACTGGCCGATTTGTGGCTGATTTCAATACGCTCGCCAATGCCGGCAAACACGACCGTATGATCGCCCACCACATCACCGCCGCGAAGGGTTGCGAAACCGATCTTTCCCGCCTCGCGTTCGCCAGTGTGGCCCACGCGCTCATACACCGCTCGGTCGCTGAGCTTCGTGCCTTGAGCCTCGGCAATCACTTCGCCCAGCTTTATCGCGGTGCCAGACGGCGCATCGACTTTCATACGGTGATGCATTTCAACGATCTCGATGTCATAGCCCGAGTCGAGCGACTTGGCGGCCAATTCCAAAAGCTTAAACACCGTGTTCACGCCCACCGAATAATTGGGTGAAAACACAATCGGAATGTGCTTCGACGCGGCGGCGATTTTTGCCTTGCCCGCGTCATCAAAGCCAGTGGTGCCGATGACCATCCCGAGCTTGTTTTTTACGCAGGCATCCAGGTAGGCCAGCGTCGCTTCGGGGCGCGTGAAATCAATGAGCACGCTGCCCGCGGGCATCGCACTGAGCTCTGCAACCACCGTCACGTCCGCATTGCCGCCAAAGGCTTTGGCCGACACGCCCAGCGCGGGGCTGGTCGAAGCGTCGAGCGCGCCAACGAGTTGCGTTTGTGGATCCGTGGCGCAGGCATCGAAGAGCATGCGACCCATGCGACCCGACGCGCCCGCGATGACGAGCTGTGTGGGATTCATCAAGCGGCCCAGCGATTCAAAGCGCCCACGATTGACGCGCTATTTCCACCAACCCGTGAGCGAGTCCCACCAGCTTTTGTCTGCGGGTTTGGCGTCTTTTTCGAGCTTCGCGTAGGCCGGGTCACGATCAACGACCGATTCCGTGGGCAGATTTTTCACCGACCAGCTTTTGAGCACGTCACCATCAAACAACACCGCGAGCTGGTGATCGGTAATCTTTGCGCCGCGACGCGTCAGAGAAAAGTTGTAATCCCAACGATCTTTGTGAAACACGCTCTCGGTGGCGGGCGTGCCCAAAATGAATTTGACCTGCTGGCGCGTCTGCCCGGCTTTGAGCTTGTCGACCATCGCTTGGGTGACGTAGTTGCCTTGATTGACCTCCATCTTGTAGACGACACCGCAGCCCGAGAGCAACAGCGAAAAAAAGGCAGTGACAGCGAGGAGAGCGACGCGCATGGATGGGGGGACTGCGTAAGAATTAAGCCGCTATGATAGCTAAGCTCTCGATCACGTCGCTTCGGGGGCGTTGGACAGGGAAACGAACATGGCACGCGCACAAGAGCTCAAAGACGCCGGACTCAAAGCAACGCTTCCGCGGATGAAGGTGCTCGATCTGTTTCAGAACTCGAAAGTTCGTCACATGACCGCCGAGGATGTTTACCGGTTGCTGATGGACGACGGACTCGACGTGGGGCTGGCCACGATTTATCGGGTGCTCACGCAGTTTGAGCAAGCGGGGCTCTTGAAGCGCCATCACTTCGAAGGCGGAAAATCGATTTTCGAGCTCAACGAAGGTGACAAACACGATCACATCGTCTGCGTTAACACCGGCAAAGTCGTGGAATTTCACGACGCTGACATCGAGAAACGAATCGCCAAAATTGTGAAAGATCACGGCTTTGAGCTGGTCGACCATGTGCTGCACATTCGCGCTCTGGCGCCTGAACCAGCCGCTCCGCGCAAAGCGCCGAGAAAGCTTTCTTAACGAATGCCGCGTCGCTTAAGGCGTTGAAGGCGATAAGTTAGTCTAGTGGCAAGTAAGTAAACTCTCGTTAAGCCCCTATTTCATAAGGCATTGGCCGAAAAAGCTGGGATTGACAACACCACACTAGGGACACGCTACCAAGCGAGCAGGCGCCGTCCCAACAGCGCACCGATCACAGCGGGAATGAGCATCCCGAGCGTGTACCAAATCATTAGAAAGCTGGGCGACAGCTCGGGGCAATGCATCGAGTAAATCAGCGCGCCAACCGCACCCGAGAAAAAACCGAGCACTGCGCCAGTGACGCGTAGCCGCGTTGGCGCGAATTGTCGAGCGACCCAAATCGACGCCAAAAACAGTGGAATCGACAACATTGCAATGTTTCGCGAACACACATCCCACGACACGCCCAAGATCATCGGCATGCGTCGATCCGCGGGCGCGTCGATCAACATCCAGACGCCAACTACGCCCAGCACGAGCACCGGGACAACGAGAGGCCACAACGAAACGCTCCGAGCTGCCCCCGGCTTGCCCAAGCGTGACAACGCCCACCAAGTGAGCGCCGCAAGCGAGGCGATAAACGCAAAGCGCACCCAAAACCATAGATTGCCCAAGAGCGCCGCAAGCTTTGGATTGATCGACATCCACACAACCATCACCGCAAACGACAACGCGGCAGCGGCGAGCAGTGCGAGCGCGGCTTTCATGGCGTAAGCGCGCCGATCAACCGGCGGCGCGTCTTTGGCGAGCATTGAAATCAAGTCATCAGTTTTCATGCAACACCTCGCATCCGATCCGCCAGCGCTTTAAGCCCGCGATGAATGCCCACTTTGATAGACGACTGCGATTGACCGGTTTTATCGGCTGCCTCAGCAATCGATAGCCCTTCGATCTTGACCCAATGAATCGCCTCGCGCTGCTTTTCAGGCAAATCATCCAAGAGCGTCATCACGTCACGTTTGGCATCTTCGGCAGGCTGTGATTCAAACGACAAGTCGGCTTCAACGTCGTCGATATCAACGTGTTGCCCCTGCACACCGCGCCGCCGAAAGAAATCCACCAGCTTGAACCGAGCAATGCCATGGGCCCAAGCGGTCAGCGGCTGCGCAGCATCAAAGGTGTGACGTTGATTGTGGATCGCGAGTAGCACTTCTTGCACCAAATCTTCTACTTCATCAGGGAGCGAGGCCAATCGCTTGCGCAGAAATCCGCGCAGCAATAACGAGAGCTCCGAAAGACACGTGGCATACGCCGCCGTGTCACCGGCCTGACTCTTTAAGAACAGCGCTTTCAGATGCGTTTCGCGGTCGGAGAAGACGGTCAAAAGAGTCACCTGAGTAGTTCGCCAGCGTGAGAAGAAAAGTTACAGCCCACTCGAAATTTGTTTTATGTCGAAAGATGTAACCAAATCTACGACGCGCACGAACTTACTTTCACAACGCTGATGACTGATGAGCACAACGCAAGTTGGATGTGATTCGAAAGCAGCAGCGTAGTTTGAAGTGTCTCTCTCCTCCTCTCTCTACTTTTACTCAATTAAGGAAACTCACATGAAATCGTTAAACAAAACCCTCTTCGCTATCGCCCTCATCGCTGGTGGCATCTCTTTGCCCGCAGCCGCTCAATTCGGTGGCCAGTACAACGGCAACGGCAATTTCGGTGTGTTCGAAGCGTCCTCAACGGTCGCAGCGCAACCTGCAGCCACAGCCACGATCATGGCGCAGATGGCAACAGTAACCAACAGCACCAACCTTGATTCACCTTGGAGCGGCCAATACCGCACCGACACGACGGATCGTACGTTCAAAGTGATCTCCCCAGTGGTCGCGACGCTTGACTCCCCTTGGGGCGGTCAATACAACAGCGACGGCAACTACGGCGTGTTTGAAGTCGCTCGCAACGCAGCCCCGACCGTCACCGCTCAGATCGCTGGTCGCTTCGTCGACGGTGCCAACTCGGCGATGTAAGTCACATCGCGACGAAAGCGTGGCATCGAGTGTCTCCTCGGCTCGATGCTACGCCCGTCGCCCGCACCCAAATTTGTTGCCGAAACAAAACGTTCAGTGAAACCTGACCGTGACCGTCGCCGAAGCGCAGCGCGCCGAACACGAGAGGGTCGCTGCCAACGTATCAACCAGGTCATCCAGTGAACACCCATACCGCCCATTTTTCGCGCAGCTTACTCAATCCCGATGTCGTGATTCAGGGCTTGCGTTCGCACGACAACGGCCATTGCAATTCGCGATTCGCGATCCATCGAAGTCCCGTCTGCGTGTCGCCTGTCGACGCGTTAGCCGAGACGTTCGATGTCGTGCAATCGTTAGTGGGCGAGGAGTTTTTCCGTGCGATGGCGCTCGTTTTTGTTCGCACTCATCCGCCGAAGTCGGCTGTTCTTGCGAACTACGGTGACGCGTTCGCCGACTTCATCGCGCGCTTCGAACCCGCGGCGTCGCTCGCGTATCTGCCCGATGTTGCGCGGCTGGCATTTGCTCGGGTTCAGAGCCATCGCGCGGCCGATGTGATCGCACTCTCCGCCGAGGCGCTCTCTGGCCCGTTGACCGATCCAGACGCCACGCTCACGTTGCATCCGTCGGTGCATGTCATCCATTCAAAACACGCCATCGTATCGCTGTGGGCAGCGCATCAGGGCTCAGTCGCGTTCGAGGCGATCAAGCGCCATCCATCGCAAGCGGCACTTGTATTTCGACGTGAGTTCGATGTGCACACCCAAGCCGTTCCAGCCGCATCCGCGGCTTTCATTGCCGAGCTGCAATCCGGTGAATCGCTGCTCTCCGCGATCGATACTGCGCAGTCAGTCAGCGGTGATTTTGCGCTCACCAAAACGCTTGCAACACTCGTCAACAACCAACTCATCACGCAGGTTGATCGGGCCGCGTCGACATCGTGAATGCGCAGATCGCCCAACTTGTAAACCGGCTCGGTCGTACTGCTGGGTGTGACGCTCGCCATCCAACGCTTGGTCTCACTCGATTGTCAGGCGGCGGGCGGGGCGAAGTCAGGTGCGGGCACCGAAGCAACACACTCTATGAATAGCAGGATCGGCTATAGAGCGATATGCCAATTAAAATAAGGCATAAAGCGCTATTTGGCGTACTTTCAAAAATCAACATAAATCGTTTGAAAGTGCCGTTTTAAATGGCACTGCATAATAAAGCCGATGGGTTAGCGTTTCAAATCCCGCAATCGAAACCCGAAGCAATACAGCGTTCCCAAATACGCTGCGCCGCCCAGCCCGAAGAGCGCCGCCAGCATCGCGATACGCGGCAATTCGGCGACGTTGACCCACCACAGATCACTCGGCCGCGCAATCGCCACTACGAGCGTTGCTAAGAACGTCGCCATCGCCAGCTGCCACGCAAATCGCGACCAACGCGGCTGCGGCACGTACAGCCCGCGCGCTTTGAGGCCCGCAAACAACCACCACGCATTCAAAATCGCGCCTAGGCTGGTTGATAGCGCGAGTGCTGCGTGCTTTAAATGCGGCGCGTAGCGATCAAACACAAACCAGACGAACAGCGCGTTAAAGAGCTGCGTGATCAAGAGCACGCGAATGCCGATTTTTACGGGCGTTGCGGTGTCTTGCTGCGCGTAAAACGCGGGGGCCAAAATCTTGATCCACACTAGGGCAATCACACCCACGGCGTACGCGGCCACAGCGGGGCCTGTTTGCAACACATCTTTCGCTTTGAACGCATCGCGCTCAAACAGTGTCGCCACCATTGGGACTGCAAGCAACATCATCACCGCCATCGCCGGCAGCGTGGCGATGAGCGCGAAGCGCATGCCGTAGTCGAGAAGCCCGGCGTAGCCTTTGCTATTTTTTTCGTTTCGCAGTTCACCGAGCGCGGGCAGGATCACCGTGCCGATGGCAACGCCCAACAGCGCCGTGGGCAGCTCCATCAAGCGATCGGCTTTTTTGAGCCAGCTGACCGAGCCATCGCCGAAAAACGAGGCGTAATTGGTGTTGATAAGCAAGCTGATTTGCGCGATCGACACGCCGATCAACGCCGGGCCCATGGTTTTGAGCATCCGGCGCAGACCTTCGTCGCGGAAGTTAAAGTCAAAGCGCGGAAACATGCCAAGCTTGTAGACGGCGTAGAGTTGCAAGCTCATCTGCGCAATGCCGCCCGCGACTACGCCCCAGGCCAGCGCGTGAATCGGTTCTTTGAAGTACGGCGCCGCCCACAGCGATGCGGCGATCATGCAAATGTTCAAAAGCACCGGCGTAAACGCGGGAATGGCGAATTTTTTCCAGATATTCATCACGCCGCCCGCCAGCGCGGTGAGCGAAATGAACAGCAAATACGGAAACATGATCTGCAGCAACTGGGTCGCCAAGAGCGTTTTTCCGGGCGTTTTTTGAAAGCCCGAAGCAAAAATCGTAATCAAAAACGGTGCGGCGATGATGCCAATGACCGTCACCAAGAGCAGCGCCAAGAGTTGCAAGGTCGCCACCCGATTGATCAGTGTGTGAGTGGCCGCTTCGCCGCGTTGCCCTTTATATTCTGCAAGTAGCGGAACAAAGGCTTGGGCAAAGGCGCCCTCCGCAAACAGCCGACGCATCATGTTTGGGAGCTGAAAAGCGACCTCAAAGGCATCGTTGGCCGCGCCCGCACCAAACACTTTGGCGGAAATGACCTCGCGCACCAAGCCGGTCACCCGCGACAGCGTTGTTAGAGCGGAAACTCCCAGAATGGCACGAAATAGGTTCAAAGCTTGCGGCGGAATGGATTTACCCGTAGAATAGCGGGTTCACCGAAACGAATTTCATCGGTTGCGCTCACGAACAGCGAATGCGCGCGACGGATCACACTGGATTAGACATCATGGCAAACTCAGCCCAAGCAAAAAAGCGCGCCCGTCAAAACGATAAGCAGCGCTCGCACAACGCAGCGCTTAAGACGCAGCTTCGCACCGCAATCAAAAAAGTTGAAAAAGCAGTGCTCGCTGGCGATCAAGCCTCGGCAATGAAGCAAATGCAGGAATCGCAGTCTGTGATCGATCGCATCACCGACAAGAAAATTGCACACAAGAACACCGCATCGCGCACCAAGAGCCGCCTCGTCAAGGCGATCAAGGGCATGGGCGAAAAGAAGCCAGCGTAATCGCTCGGTTTCATCGGTCGTGAAAAGGGCTCCTTCGGGAGCTTTTTTGTTTCTACAGTTTCGAGAATTTTTTGACGCAGATTTGCGCGGATTGCACGCAGATGTGCGCAGATTTTTCGCGCTATTTTGCTGCCAATAAGCCAATCGAAGAGGGCTCACACTACCACTAGCCCAGTAGGCCCTACGCCCAGAAGCCCCCCGAAGCGACCTTCAAATCTGCGGCTATCTGCGCACAATCCGCGCTAATCTGCGTCAAAAAATGCTCGACGCAGCAAACACCAACGGCGGATAGGATCACAGCGCACCTAGCGCTAACGCTTCTTGGCGTTCATCTCACGCAGCGCATCCAATTTCTCTTTAATTTTCGCTTCCATGCCACGGTCGACGGGGCGGTAGAAGTGCTGCGCTTTCATGTCGTCCGGGAAGTAGCTCTCGCCCGCCGCAAAGCCGCCCTCTTCGTCATGGGCGTATCGGTAGACTGTGCCGTAACCGATCTCTTTCATGAGCTTGGTGGGCGCGTTTCGAAGCCGCAGTGGCACCGGGCGGGTGCCGCTATCGGCCGCGGCAGCGCGGGCGGCTTTGTAGGCGGAATAGACCGCGTTGCTCTTTGCCGCAACGGCTAAAAAGACCACCGCTTCGGCCAGCACCAATTCGCCCTCGGGCGAACCCAACCGCTCGAATGCAGCGACCGCTGACATCGTAATTTCCAACGCTCGCGGATCGGCCAGACCAATATCTTCGGCGGCCATTCGAATCATTCGTCGCGCAACGTAGAGCGGATCTGCGCCGCCTTCGAGCATCCGGCAAAACCAATACAGGGCTGCGTCGGGGTCGGAGCCGCGCACGCTTTTGTGCAGCGCGCTGATTTGGTCGTAAAACTGCTCGCCGCCTTTGTCGAATCGGGTTCGAGCGCGGGTCAATGCGTTTTTAACGATGTCGGCTGAGATTACGCTCACGTCGCCCGCTTTCGCTGCGGCGTCGAGCTGTTCCAATAAATTCAGAAAACGTCGCCCGTCGCCATCGGCGTAATCGATGATGAGTTGCTCGGCGTCGGCGTCGATCGTGTAGCTCGCCTCAAGCGCTGCCAGTGCGCGCGACAACATGACGCGAAGCGCTTCACCGTCGAGCGATTCGAGCACGTAGACCTGCGCGCGCGACAACAGCGCGGAATTGACCTCAAACGACGGATTTTCCGTGGTCGCGCCGATAAACGTAAAGAGACCCGATTCGACATGCGGCAAGAATGCGTCTTGCTGCGATTTGTTGAAACGATGTACTTCGTCGACAAACATGATCGTTCGCCGCTGATACTGATCGCGAAACGCCTGTGCCCGTTCGATGGCGTCGCGAATGTCTTTCACGCCGGCCAGCACGGCTGACAACGCGATCATCTCCGCGCCGAACGCATCGGCCAGCAGTCGCGCCAGCGTCGTCTTTCCAACACCCGGCGGCCCCCAGAGAATCATTGAATGCGCAACGCCGGCCTTGATCGCGTTGGCTATGGGTTTGCCATCGGCAAGTAAATGGCGCTGCCCGACGACCTCGACGAGGGACGTCGGACGCAGCCGTTCGGCCAGGGGCGCTGCGTTGGTGAGCTTTGGTGCCATCGATGCGGCGGTGGATTGAGATTCGTTCACAGGGGTCATTGTCCCAAACTCGGTCTGACGGGTCGAAGAATCGCAGCCGAGACGAGATAGATAAGAATCATCCTAAATATTCCAAAAGCCACTAAAAACAAGGGTTTGCGCTCGATTTCAGCGCCGTTTCGACAGTCTCTTTGCCTAAACTCGATGCGTAGGCTGCGATGACGGTCGCGGCCCGACCCGCTGATACTTTGCCACGCTTCAACCCAACGCCTTATGTCCGATCGCTTTTCAACGTTGCGCTCAGCGCTATTGTTGCCATTCGTCGCCATCGTTATCGCCGTGGCGCTGTCCATTGCTGCGCTGTCGTATTGGACGGGTCAGCGCGCGGCCGCCTCGTTGACCGCGCAGCTGCTGCAAGACATCTCAGATCGGGTCACGCAGGCCACCACGCAACACTTGGCCGCATCGAAATCCGCGCTACTGACCGCCGCGCCCGAGCCTATTTATGCGCAGGGTGGTGTGCACTTGATGATCCCGAAATCGCTGGAATTGATCGAAGAGCGGTTGTGGGCAGCCACTGGCTTATTTCCTGGCGCGCGCGGTTATGTTTACTACGGCAGCGAACTGGGTGCCTTTGTCGGAATCAATCGCCTGGGCGTGTCGCCCGAGCTTCGCATTGGTCAGAGCAATTCAACGGAGCGACTTGCGTACACAAGCTTCGCGCCCGGAAACCGCGCGGCGCTGCTGCGCACTGACAGCTACGATCCGAGGGCACGGCCCTGGTATCAGGCCGCGTCGAAACGCGGCAGGCTCACTTGGTCGCCCGTCTACGTAGATGCCACGTCGGCCGCGCTGACCGTCACACTGGCCAAGCCGGTGTTTGATGCCAAAGGCGATCGATTGGGCGTCTTTGCAACCGACATTGCATTGACCGAATTGAGCGCATTTTTCTCGCGGCTCAAAATCAGCGACAACGGCGTGGCGTTCATGATCGAGCCCGACGGGCAGTTGATCGCGAGCTCCGTGGCCGAGCCACTCTATCGTATGGTCGACGGGAAGCAGCAACGGCAAACGGCGGGTGAGAGCAACAACGCGCTCATCCGTGCGGCGTATCAAGCGATGAGCAAACATCAGTCGCCGTCGACGGCATTCCATGTGCAGCATTTTGAATTCGACAATGGCGAAGCGATCAACTGGGTCGCGCAAACGCAGAGCGACGAAGCGGGGCTCAACTGGACAATGGTCGTGGCTGTGCCGCAAAGCGATCATATGGCAGACATCACGAAGACGGCACAGCAAAGCGCAATGATCGGCGTGTTTTCGGTCCTCCTGGCGCTCGCGCTGGCGATGTGGGCGTCGCATCGGGTCGGTGCCGACATTTCACGCTTAGCACGTGCCACGCAGCTACTGGCACGCGGTAGCTCTCCGACCCCGTTGTTTGCTGGGCGCAACGACGAGCTGGGCCGCATTGGCCGCGCGCTTCAAGAATTTAGCACCGGGCTGCTCACCGATCCACTCACCGGAGCGCTCAACCGCGCGACGTTTGAGAAGCGCTTCAACACCCTGGTCTCGCAAAACAGCGCAACCCATCCGGTGCGATTCGGCATCGTGTTCGTTGACATGAATGAATTTAAACAAGTCAACGACGTGCACGGCCACGCCGTCGGCGACGCGGTGCTGGCAGTGAGCGCGCGGCGCTTGGCGAGCGTGCTTCGCGAACACGATCTGCTGGCCCGATTCGGCGGTGATGAATTTTTGATTCTGCTGAGCAGCGTGCAAACCGATAGCCAAATGAGCGTTGCGATTCGTCGTCTGCAATCGCAACTGCAACCCGCCGTTCAAATCGCAGGACTGTCGATCAACATCGGCGCATCATGCGGCGGCGCGCTGTTTTCGCGCGACGGTGCAACGCTTGAGGCGCTCATCAAGGCGGCCGATGAACGTATGTTCGCCGCGAAAAAAATACACACAACACAATAGCGTTTTCGAGCTCAGTGTTGAGGGCTCAGCAGGCGTTTGATCCGCTGCGGTCCAACGAGTTATTCCATGTCCAATGCAACGCGCGATAAGTTGTTGCCGCTGCTTGCCACGCTTGCGCACTGCCTGCGTCGTCGCGCCGAGTGTCGTATTGAACTGGAAACGGAATCAAATCAATCCTAGCTTTATCATTGAACGCCAGGTTAAATAAGGCGATGAAGCGATTTTTAATCTATTTCAGAAACAAATAAAAATTGCTCTTATGCCTTATTTTACAAGGCTTCAAAAGATAAAGCTATTGCTTCAAAATGTCTGCACCTGCTGGTGGCGCAAACTGAAACAAATCACCGCTGGCGACGCTGTTTTTCGTGAGTTTTCCGAAGCGCAGGGTATTGACGTTTTGCAGCGCATCGCGCCACGTCAGCTCACTGGGCTGGGTGCCGATCACAGCCACCATCAACTCCGAGACCGCCGATTCCGCCTTTCGAGCGCGCGCTTCCACGTAGCCGATTGAGCCCCGCGGCGGCGCGCTCTTTAACTCAAAGACTTTCTCCGCCGCCGTTGGATCGAGCAGCAACGCTAACGGTTGCTCCGCCAATGCGTCACCAATTTTTCGAATCGTGACCTGATTCAAATCCTCGTCGTGCAGCCAAACGGTCACGCCATCGCTCACGATGGTTTGCTTGTACGGTTTCTCGTAAATGAAGCGAAATTTACCCGGCCGTGCGATAGAGAAGGAACCGGAGGAAGCACGTGAAACACGGCCGTTTTTGTCTCGAACTTCCTGCGTAAACGTCCCAGAAAGCGAACTTAAATCTTTAGTGAACGCGCGAAATTCAGTCAGCGAATTGGCGGGCTGAGCCAACGCCGGCAAAGCGATCAGCCCAATCAATCCAGCAACAAAAACAAAGGCAATTCTTTTCATAATTTTCAACCAAAGCGAAACAGATTCTGCAATCACCAACCCTTCGACAAGCTCAGGGCGAACGGGTTCGGGAGTAAAACAAAATCCGAAGAAACAATCCAAACAAACAACTCAAGCACGAAAAGAACAAGCCAACCGCGCAAACGTTTGCGTCCTAGCGACAAAGGAGCGTCGTCATTCGTCCTCTCGTCCTGTGTTTGTTCGGCGTAAATCCGAGCGCGAAGCGCTCACTAAAAAACCAGAACAAACACCACAGACCTTTGCGTCCTAGCGACGCAGGAGCGTCGTCATTCGTCCTCTCGTCCTGTGCCTGTTCCACCGTAAATCCGAGCGCGCAGCGCTTATTCATTAAGCTTAGGAACAAGCACCTCCCGCTTACCCATCGCATTGGGCCGAGAAACGACGCCCGCGTTTTCCATCGCCTCGATCAAGCGAGCCGCGCCGTTGTAGCCAATCCGAAGTCGCCGCTGAATGTAGGAAATCGTGGGCTGACGGCTCTCTAAAACAGCCGCTAGCGCTTCGTCGTAGCGCGGGTCTTTTTCGCCGTCGCCCGAGCCGCCCATGACTTCGTTTAAGGTGTCGGCATCGGTGCCCTCCAACACGCCTTCGATGTACTGCACGGGCATCTGCGCTTTCCAGTGTTCGACCACACGATGCACCTCGTCGTCGGTCACAAACGCGCCGTGCACACGAATCGGAATGCCGGTACCGCCCATCATGTAGAGCATGTCGCCGCGCCCCAACAGTGCCTCGGCGCCCATTTGATCAAGGATCGTGCGTGAATCGATTTTGCTCGCTACTTGAAACGCGATGCGCGTCGGCACGTTGGCTTTGATCAAGCCGGTGATGACGTCGACCGACGGTCGCTGCGTAGCCAGAATCAGATGAATTCCCGCTGCACGAGCCTTTTGCGCTAAGCGTGCGATCAACTCTTCAATCTTTTTACCGGCCACCATCATCAAGTCGGCCAACTCGTCGATCACCACCACGATGAATGGCATTTCTTCAAGCGGCTCGGGTGCTTCAGGGGTGAGAGAAAACGGGTTGCCGATCGGCTTGCCTTTAGCGGCAGCGTCGACCACTTTGGCGTTGTAGCTCGAGAGCTGACGAACGCCCATCGCCGAGAGCAATCGGTAGCGCCGCTCCATTTCCTCGACACACCAATTGAGGGCATTGGCGGCGAGCTTCATATCGGTCACTACGGGGCAGAGTAAGTGCGGCACACCTTCGTACACTGAGAGCTCGAGCATCTTCGGATCAATCAACACCAGTCGAACCTGCTTGGGTTCGGCTTTGTACAGGAGCGACAAAATCATTTGATTGATACCAACCGATTTTCCCGATCCGGTGGTGCCCGCTACTAAACAATGCGGCATCTTGCCCAGATCAGCTACCACTGGGCGGCCCGAAATGTCTTTGCCCATGCCGAGCGTAATGAGGCTCGATGCATCGTTGTACGCCGCACTCCCCAATATCTCGATCAAACCGACGCTTTGACGGCGCGGGTTCGGGACTTCTAGTCCCATGCACGATTTGCCGGGAATGGTTTCAACCACGCGAATGCTCATCACGCTCATTGCGCGTGCCAAATCTTTGGCTAGATTGACAATGGAGTTGCCCTTAACGCCGACATCGGGCTCGATTTCGTAGCGCGTAATCACCGGCCCAGGGTAGGCGGCGAGTACCTTCACCGGCACGTTAAATTCAGCAAGTTTGCGCTCGATCAAGCGCGATGTGAATTCGAGCGTTTCGGCACTGACCATGGGCTGCTCCGTGGGCAGCGGTTCAAGCAATGCCAGAGCGGGCAGCTTCGTATCGGGAAGCTCAGAAAAGAGTGAGACTTGCTTTTCGCGATGCACTCGCTCAGACAAAACAACCGGCTCGAACGTCTCAACGATCTTGATGGGTTCGTGCTCTTCAACGCGCTTAATTTCCTCGGCAATGTAGGCTTCGCGCTCGGCAACCATGGGCTCAGCAATTTCGAAATCGCGCCGGACCTCTTGCACCGTTTCCCGACGCTCGCGCCATGACGAAACACCATCAATCAGCAACGAACCCACCGCTTCGGTAATGCGCAGCCAAGCGATGCCAAACGCGAAGGTTGCGAATAAAACAGTCAGCGCAATCAATAGCAACGTGCTCGCTAAGAAACCGGCGACCTTCATCAGCGAAAAACCTACCGTCTGACCCAGCGCACCACCCGCTCCCTGCGGCAAAGCTGCCAAGGTGTGGTGAAGCCGAAGCGCCTCGAGCGACGCGCTACAGACCAACAGTGCAATCAAGGCCAACGGCGGGATCCAGACTCGCGATCCGGCAACAGTGGCGTCGGGGCACGCTCGCCACGGCCCCCGTCGCCACAAAAATAGCAAAGCAAACAGCCACAGCCACCACGCTGACGCGCCTGCGACGAAATACAAAATATCGGAAAACCAAGCGCCGCCAGCACCAAGCCAATTGCCCGCACGCGCGACGCTACCCGAGGTTGACCAAGCTGGATCGGCCGCTCGAAATGTCAAGGCCGCAACGGCTGCACACAGCAGGACCGCAACACCAATCAGCCACAGCAACCAGCGACGCAGACTATCGATACGACTTAGCGTCTCAGACGACGTAGAACCGCGCACACGGCGGTTTTTTCGTGAGCGGGAGAACAGCTGGCTCAGAGAGGCTTTGAATGAATCGAACATCGAAGAAGTTTATCGATTCGCAGCGCATCAGTGCATCTGCGCATCTGAGCAGGGTTCAGTGGGCGAAAAAAAAGGTGTCGCGCTCACGCGCCGACACCTTTTGTTTGACGAAACGAACTATGGTCGTTGTGTCAGGACGGGTTTCTGCGCCGCATAGTACGCCGCCAGATTCGCGATGTCTTTCTGCGACAAACCTTTGGCGAAGGCGCCCATGATGGCATTGCTGCGCTCACCCGACTTGTAGTCGCGCAACGCCTTTTCCAAATAATCGCGCCATTGACCGCCCAGGTGTGGATTGTTTGGGTCGACGCTCTTGCCATCCATTCCGTGACAGGCTGCGCACACCTCTTTGGCTTTGGCCGCGCCAGCGGCGATGTCAGCTGCAATAGCCATCTGCGCCGTAAATCCGCAGAGTGCAGCCGTGAGAATTGCTCGTGCGTTCATTATTTCCGCTCCGCGTAGTACGCTGCCAAATCAGCCATATCTTGGTCGCTCAGTGACACGGCTATGGCGCGCATGCCTGCATTTTTGCGCTCACCCGATTTATAGGCTTTGAGCGCGTTGACGAAGTATTGCGGATGTTGTCCGTTGATTTTCGGTACGTGAAAGACCTCAGGAAAGGCTACACGCCAACCAGAGATGCCGTGGCAGCCTTGACACGACTGAACTTTTTGGGCGCCCGCCTTGGCATCGCCCACGGGGGTTTGCGCCGTGGCTTCGGGCGCGGAAAACGCCAAAACGCACATCAGAGCTGCGGCGCAAAACGCCGAAAACGCGATCCGTTTCATATTCTTCTGTATTTACGTCGGGAAAACCCCCAAATTATAGACGGATGAGGAATTTCCGCCTACGCTTGAATTTTGTCGCAGACACATCAACTATCATCTCCATCACTTCACAGCGGGCGGCGCGGAGCCGTCAACAAAGGAACACTTTATGAGCGACAACATCACCCACGTCTCTGACGCCAGCTTCGATGCCGACGTTTTGAAGTCTGACACCCCAGTTTTGGTGGATTTTTGGGCGGAATGGTGCGGCCCTTGCAAAATGATCGCGCCGGTCCTCGAGGAAGTCGCGAAAAGTCACGCTGGCCGTATCAAAATTGCCAAAGTTGACGTGGACGACAACCGCGAAATCGCCGCCAAATACGGCATTCGTGGCATCCCGACGCTGATGATCTTCAAAAACGGCGAGCTCGCTGCTCAAAAGGTCGGAGCCCTGTCGAAAGCGCAATTGACCGCGTTTGTAGACAGCCAGGTTTAGTCGCAGCAGCAATGCTTTAGCGCTCATCGCGCTGCTCGAGCATGTTTCGCCACAGATTTCACCGATGAACACAGATTTGACGGCTCGAAGCGGGCCGTCATTGCTCTTTTGTGCGGCCTCTGCAAGCGGTAGCGATGTCGCTAGCAGTGGTGAATAGGCATGCATCGGACGCCGCCTGACAACGGTTGGGATCGGTTTCGTTTGACATGACTGACTTTGCGAGTCACAATTCGCTTCGTGTAACGCGCTTCGGTTCTCGGATGCGCGAATTCCCCCAAGACAGATAAGCATCGCCCACGCGCCTCGGCGCTACCGCATCAAATCATTTCTTTCGCGAGCTGGCTCCGTTTCAAATCGAATCCATCCCATCGGATTCGACTGAGCGTTGAGCATCTCAATCCGCCGCGCTTCAATCCCTGAGCGGCTCCCCACCCCCAAACGCATGAATATCGCTGAACTCAAACTCAAGTCCGCCGCCGAATTGCTCGAAATTGCTATCGCCAACGAGCTGGAAAACGCCAACCGTCTTCGCAAACACGATCTCATCTTTGCGCTGCTCAAACAGCAGGCCAAGAAAGGCGAGAGCATTCGCGGCGCGGGCGTGCTCGAGGTATTGCCCGATGGCTTCGGGTTTCTGCGAAGCCCCGAGGCGAGCTACTTAGCGGGCACCGACGACATCTACATTTCGCCGTCGCAAATTCGCCGTTTCAATTTGCACACGGGCGACACGATTGAAGGCGAAGTTCGCACCCCGAAAGAGGGCGAGCGCTACTTCGCACTTACCAAACTCGATTCAGTCAACGGTTTCGAGCCCGAGGCGGGAAAAAACAAGGTTCTGTTCGAGAACTTGACGCCGCTGTTTCCCGATAAAGTGCTCAAGCTCGAGCGCGACATCAAGGCCGAGGAAAACATCACCGGTCGGGTGATCGACATCGTCGCCCCGATCGGTAAAGGTCAGCGCGGATTGCTCGTTGCACCGCCAAAGTCTGGCAAAACGGTGATGTTGCAGCACATCGCACACGCCATCGCCAGCAACCATCCCGACGTTGTCTTGATCGTGTTGCTGATCGACGAGCGCCCAGAAGAGGTCACCGACATGCAGCGCACCGTGCGCGGCGAAGTGGTTGCGTCTACCTTTGATGAACCCGCGACGCGCCATGTGCAAGTCGCTGAAATGGTGATCGAAAAAGCCAAGCGTTTGGTCGAACACAAAAAAGATGTGGTGATCCTGCTCGACTCGATCACTCGCTTAGCGCGCGCTTACAACACCGTGATGCCGAGCTCGGGCAAGGTGCTCACCGGCGGCGTGGAAGCCAACGCGTTACAGCGTCCCAAGCGATTCTTTGGTGCGGCTCGAAACATCGAAGAAGGTGGCAGCTTGACGATCATCGCAACGGCGCTGATCGACACCGGCAGTCGCATGGACGACGTGATCTACGAAGAATTTAAAGGCACCGGCAATATGGAAATCCACATGGATCGCCGCATGGCCGAAAAGCGTGTTTATCCTGCGATCAACATTGGTCGCTCCGGCACCCGCCGCGAGGAGTTGTTGCTCGAGCCGAGTGTCCTACAAAAGACTTGGATTCTCCGTAAACTGTTCTCGGAAATGGACGAGATCGAGGCCATGGAAAAGCTGCAAAAGCACATGCGCGAAACCAAAAACAATCGCGAGTTCTTTGAGGCGATGACAAGGGCGCGGTAACAACACGGTTGACAGGTTACCGGTCGAATCGCTGCATGAACAACCACCACCGAGCCTGAGCGACCGATCTCGTTACAACTCGATCTGTACCTTCGATTCAGGGATCGAAATGCGCACACCCTTCAGTCGCCCCACGGCGCGCAGCGCCTCGGCGGAATTCTTGCGCCACACGAGTGCAACCGGCGTTGGGTCGAACCCAATATTGACTGGCAGTATCGTAGTGGGATGACTGCTCAATACCGCTGCGGAGCGCGCGCAGCAGGTCAACATATCGGTCGCCGACACGAGCGACAAACTGTAGAAAAACGACGGAGACTCGACCAATGGCACAGGTGGCGCAAGGCCGCCCCTAATAAACGCATCCGCCAGCGCGACCCGGGTGGTCGATTGCATATCCGGAAGCGCCCACGGCCACGCCAGAAGCTCTTTAAGCGACACAGCACACCTAGCCGATAGCGGATGGTCGCGTGCTGCAACCACCGACAGTTGGCCTTGATAAAGCACCCGCTGCGCCAACCCATCGATGGACTGTGTGCTCGCCGATTGTCGCGGCATTTGGCCCAGCAGCAGATCGATTTCGCCCGCGACCAATCGTTGCAGCAAGCGCTCCGCACTCTCCGACAATATCTGGAGTCGCCACGGACTGGGGCCTGCAATCAGTCGTTGCACCAGTTGCGGAAGTACCGTGGTGGTAGTGTGCGGAAACGCGCCGATTCGTAGCAGCGGTGCCGCCGCTCCAGACAGCGACTCGCGCATCGCGCTCACCTCGCCCAATACCGTCTCGCAGCGCGGCAACAGGGCACGCCCCTGCTCGGTGAGCGCCATGCCTCGACCCTGCCGTTGAAACAACTTCGCTCCGAAAATCGCCTCGATTTCCTTGAGCATCATGCTGGCCGCAGAGGGCGACATGGATAGCCGCTCCGCTGTGGCGGCGAGCGAGCCCAATGACGCCAGCAGGTCCACAAACTTCAACTGTTTGATGCGCAGATGATCGAGCCGATGGGTGGGCATGACACATTTCCGTATGTTCATCAAAAGCTGATGATTACGTCAGCATTATTGCGTATTCGCTGATGTTCTATGCCTAGAATGAAATTCATCTGAGTAAAACTACCGATGAAATCCATGGATTTGAGAATCGCCGCCACCGCACCCATGATTGCCGCGCTGTTTTTGGCGGGCTGCGCGACGCAATCGACGCAACCGACGCAGCCGACTGAAGCGGCGCCCACGGTGGCGGCTTGTCCCAAAAACGTACCCGAGTTTGCGCGATGTTTGCGCGGTCAAGATTCTGCGGGATCGCACTATTTGATCGTGACACCTCAAAACTGGAGCGGTGTTTTGGTCGTGCATGCGCATGGTGGCCCGTCATTGGGCACGCCAACGCCGCTTCGCGCCGATGAAGACATCAGTCGCTGGGCAATTACAGTGCGAGAGGGACACGCTTGGGCCGGATCGGTGTTTCGCCAAGGCGGTTTCGCGGTCACGACGGCCGCTGAGGACACCGAGCGTGTGCGCCGCATTTTCGTGGCTCACGTGGCTAAGCCCAAACGCACGATCCTGCACGGACAGTCATGGGGCGCTATGGTCGCCACCCGCGCGGCTGAGCTCTTTCCTAAGTCGTGGGAGGGCATGTTGCTCACCAGCGGCGTGGTAGCGGGCCCTGCCACGTACGACTTCCGTATCGACACACGCGCGATTTATCAGTATTTGTGCAACAACCATCCACGCCCGGACGAGCCGAACTACCCGCTCTCGATCGGCTTGCCTGCGGATTCAACAATGACCCCAGCGGAGCTGACCGCTCGCGCGAATGAATGCCTTGGTTTGAATAAGCCGGCCGCAGAGCGAAGCGCCGAGCAGACGCGCAAGGTGCGAACCATTGTTGATGTGATACGGGTGCCAGCAAACTCGATCATTAGTCATCTCAACTGGGGCACCTTCACGCTGCGCGATGTGGTGCAAAAGGCCGGCGGCCCGCCGTTTGGCAATCACAACGTGCGCTACGTGGGTTCGAGCGACGACGCAGCACTCAATGCCGGCGTCTTGCGGCTACAAGCCGATCCGGCCGCTGTCATCCGCTTTGCAAAGGACACCGACCACGCCGGGCGTTTTGCGATCCCAGTCATCAGCGCGCACGGCATTGGCGACGCCACGGTGTTTGTTGAAGGCGGCGACGCCCTGAGGCGTCGCATGGGAGCCTCTGGCAACGGCGCGCACCTGGTGCAAACCTTCATCGATTCCAGCGAACACAGCTATTGGGGTGACGCCCACTACCCGCCGTTGTTCGATGCCTTGCTGCGCTGGGTGGAGCAGGGTGAAAAGCCAAGCGCTGCAGGCATCGCACAGCGTTGTCGTGATTTGCGTGCGGCCACGCCCGCCGAGTGCCGTTTCCAACCGGACTATACCGTCAAGCCGCTCGCTTCGCGGATAGCGCCTCGCTAGGGCGGTTTGTTTCGCCGCTCAACCCCTTTCCGTCATTTTCCTCCGTTAAAGGAAACGTGCTCATGCAACACCACTCCGAATCACGTCGCACCGCCGTACTGTCATTACTAAGCCTGGCAATCGCGCCGACCCTTGCTAGCGCCGAGGAATGGCCGAGCAAGTCGCTGACCTTCGTGGTGCCCTTTCCAGCGGGCGGCTCCAACGACATCGCCGCGCGGGTGGTCGGCGAAGGCGTCCGCAAGCGCCTTGGCCAAACCGTGGTGATCGACAATAAGCCCGGTGCCAACGGCTCGCTCGGCGTTGAAGCCGTGCTGCGTGCGCCGAAGGACCAGCACACGTTCTTGGTGGCCTCCGATTCGGTGTCGTTGCTACCGCTTTTCAGAACCACGTCGTGGGATCTCACCAAATCTTTCACCCCCGTGTCCGTGCTGTCGTACCAGCCGATTGTCGTGGTCACATCCGCCTCCTCTGGCATTCGCACACTCAAGGACTTACAGACCCGCGCTCGCGAAAAGCCCAATCAGATCGGCTATGCAACCTCCGGCCAGGGTTCGCTACAGCATTTGGTGGGCGAGCTGTTTTCGCAACAACTGGGTATCGATCTGTTGCATGTGCCGTACAAGGGGGGTGGCCAGGCCGTCAACGATGTGATCGCCGGTCAAGTGCCAGTCGCGGTGCTCGGCGCGGCTGCGGTGCTGCAGTTCATCAAGGCGGGCAAATTGGTGGCGTTGGCGGTGTCCACGCGTAGCCGTTCGCCCATGCTGCCCGACACGCCAACGCTCAGCGAGAGCGGTGCCGCAGACATCGACGTGCCGCAGTGGTCGGCCCTGTTTGCAGTTGATGGCACGCCGCCGCCCGTGCTGGCGCGCCTGCGACGCGGCGTCGATGAAAGCTTAGCCGAACCCGCCGTCAAACAGCGCTTCACAAATGCCGCCATGGATATCGTGGCGACACCCCCAGAGGCGTTTCTCAAGCGCATGATTCAAGATCGTGAGCGCTGGGCAAAGCTCATCAAGGATCGCAAAATTTCGCTTGAGTGATGATGCGCGTGAGTCCACCTAAAAATATCGTTCTCGTGCTGGCCGACAACCTCGGCTGGGGCGAACTCGGTTGCTACGGCGGCGGTGCGCTGCGCGGCGCGCCAACGCCACGGATTGACCAGCTCGCCGAACAAGGCATGAAATTTCTCAATTTCAATGTCGAGAGCGACTGCGTACCCACGCGCTCGGCGTTGATGACCGGCCGCCACCCGATCCGAACTGGTGCCATGCAATCGGTACCAGCAGGGCTACCGCAGGGCATCCATCCGTGGGAGCGAACGCTTCCGCAGATTCTCAAAGAAGCGGGCTACGCAACGGGTATGTTTGGCAAGTGGCACCTCGGCGACCGTGAGGGGCGTTTTCCCCACCAACGTGGTTTTGACGAGTGGTATGGCATTCCCCGAACCACCAACGAAACCATGTTTACCAGCGCGCCCGGCTTTGACCCCTCGGTGGTGGACCTGCCCTACGTCATGCAGGGCTTTGCAGGAAAACCGGCGGAAAACTTGGCGGTCTACGACCTTCCAAAGCGCCGTTTGATCGATAGTGAGTTGACTGAAAAAACCATCGATTTCATGCGTCGGCACAGCGCGGCCAAGCAGTCATTTTTTGCCTATGTCCCTCTCACTCATTTGCACTTTCCCACGCTACCCCATCCAGACTTTGCTGGGCGCAGCGCCGTCGGCGACTTTGCTGACTCCATGATCGAAATGGATCACCGAGTCGGTCAACTCCTTGATGCGGTCAATGCTCTGGGCATTGGTGATGACACCCTATTCATCTTCGCCAGCGATAACGGCCCCGAGTTTCGCCGACCGTGGCGCGGTACCGCTGGGCCGTGGACCGGCACGTACCACACGGCGATGGAGGGCGGGCTTCGAGTGCCACTGATTGTGCGCTGGCCAGGACGTGTTTCACCGGGGCAGGTCACCGATGAAATCGTTCACGTCACCGATTTGTTTACGACCCTAGCCAACGCGGGCGGTGGACACATACCCGCCGACCGACCGATCGACGGCGTTAATCAGCTCGATCTCTGGTCGGGCACCAGCCAGAAATCAGCACGCGAGGGATTTTTGTTCTACATCAAAAACGAACTCCGAGCGGTGAAGTGGCGGCACTGGAAGATGCACCTCGTCTACGAGAGCGAACCCAACCACGGCACCCGGCACCTCGAGACGCCGTGGCTCTTTAACATCAAGCGCGACCCCAAAGAAGAAACGGACGCCGCCATGGACGACGGATGGGTGCGTGGCCCCATGCGCCGCATGATCCAGGCGTTTGAGCAAACACTGCGCGAGCACAAGCCCATTCCACCGGGTATTGGTGACGAGTATGCGCCATCGAAGTCAACGCCACACTGAATCCGCTTTCACAAGCACCCACACATCACCATAACTAACCTACCCACAGGAGACACCATGCTTATGAAACGACGTCCCTTAGCAATTACTGCAATGCTGACCACGTTGGGGGCGCTACCAGTCTCCGCACAGATCGCTTCAACCGAGCTCTACGGCCAGTTTCGACTCACCGTCAATAGCGTCACGACGGGCGACAAGCGAGTCACCGAGCTCCGAGACAACGCCTCGCGCTTCGGTTTTCGCGGCCGTGAAGATTTGGGCGGGGGCCTGCGAGCGCTCTACGGCGCCGAGTATGGTTTCGGCGCGGACACAGGCGCCCTTGCATCAACTACCTCACCGTTTCGCACCAGCTATGTCGGACTGAGTGGCGCGTTTGGCGTTGTGGCGCTGGGGCGGCTTGACTCAAGCAACCCCACCGGCTCACCCCTGTATTCGCAAGTGATCGCGATCACCAGCTTTGCGCCCAATGATGCAGGCGCAACCGCAACCAGCGGCACCGTTCTTAACTCACGCAATCGCACTTCGGATTCGGTGGGATACCTGAGCCCAAACTGGGGCGGCGTAGATTTTCGTGCGCGCGTTTACAACCGCGGCGCTGGCACTGCCACCGAGGCCGAGGACGCAGCGCGCTCGGTCGACCTTGGACTCAATTACGCCGGTGGCCCATTGCGCTTGGCATTGGGCTATGGTCAAGACACCCGCAAGGGCGGCCTCAAGGTCAACGAATTCGACGACAAATGGCAGATTGGCGCACGCTATGACATGGGCATGATCGAACCCTACGCCATGTATGGCCGTGACCGCTACAACAACACCGCGACAACGCGCGGGTCGGTCGACTGGTGGGTCGTGGGTGCCAAAGCCACACAAGGCGCAAGCACCTTCGTGTTGAACGTCATGCAGCGCGACGTGCAATCGTCATTGACCGGCAAACAAAAACGCTGGCAAGCCGCCTACATTTACGCCATGTCGAAGCGCACGCAATTTCAGATCTTCATTGACAACGACGGCGTTAACTCAGCCAGCAGGACAAACGTAAAAGTGCGCGCGATCGGCTCGGGTATCCGACACGATTTCTAGTCGATTTGGCCGGGCAGCAATCGTCGACCATAAGCTACAGACATTCAACGCAATTCTTTCGGATCTCTCGTCGACCCTACATCCAATGCCACTTCAACCTTCTGGAGCTGTTCGTGTTCAAATTCCCAAGTAAGGCGTTGATCTGGTGTTTGGCGTTACCATCCATGGCGGCAAACGCTCAGTTTGATCCAGCGAAAGTTGCGCCAGTTCCAGCGGCAGTGTCTCAACGCTACTCAGATCCTGATGTGCGCTATACATCGCCCGGTATGGCGCCGGGGCGCAAGGACTTCACTAGCCACGAGGAAGTGTTGACCTATTCGCGCCAGCTGGCCGCGCAAAGCGACAAATGGATGCGGATGGAGTCGATCGGAAAGTCTCAACAAGGGCGTGACATTCCATTGCTGCTGTTGTCTTCCCCGTCAAGTTTTCAGCCCGACAAACCCACCGTTTTGATCTTGGGGCAGCAGCATGGTAACGAGCCGGCGGGTGGAGAGGCCGCGCTGGCACTAGCACAGCGGCTTGTCACTACGCAGCGCAGTCTGCTGGAGCAAGTAAACGTTGTAATCATGCCGCGAGCCAACCCCGATGGCGCAGAAAATTTTGTGCGTGCCACGGCCAACGGCTTGGATGTCAACCGCGATCACCTGCTACTGCAAACGCCCGAAGCCAAAGCCATTGCGGCGACTGCACTACGCTTTTCGCCACAAGTGGTCATGGATCTACATGAGTTCACCGTCGGTGGCAGATGGCTTGACAAGTTTTCTGCGTATGCGAAATACGACGCACTGTTGCAGGCGGCCACCGTTGGCAACATGGATTCAAAAGTAGGGGATTTGGCGTTAAAAGAATTTGTAGGCAACGCGCGCCTTGCGCTTGAAAGCCTCGGCCAGTCAGTTTTTTGGTATCACACGAGCTCGGCAGATGCCACGGATACGGTAGTGAGCATGGGCGGCGTGCAACCCGACACCGGGAGAAACGTCTACGGTTTGCGCAATGCGGTCAGTATTTTGATCGAAACGCGTGGCGTGGGACTAGGCAGGGCGCATTTTGCGCGGCGCGTGCATAGCCATGTGGTGGCGAGCCTCGCGGTGATTCAAAGCGCAGCCGGCCAAGGCACGCGCTTGGTGACCGCGGTTCGTGGCGCGGGCGATGCTGCGGCGGCACAGGCCTGTGTTGGTGATCTGGTCATTCGAGCGCAAGCTTCACCAGGGCGCGAGACCTTGCAGTTTGTAGATGCGGCCTCCGGTGCTGATCGAGCCATCGAGGTGGAATGGCGATCAGCGCTAAAGCTGCGCGTGGACCGTGTTCGACCGCGTCCGTGCGGCTACTGGCTGGCTGCAACGCAGAATGAAGCGGCCAACAAGCTACGTGCGTTGGGAGTACAGCTTCAACCAGTGTTGCGAGAGCAAAGGGTCTCGGCCGAGCGATACAAGGTGTTGGCCGAAAAAGGCGGGCAAAGACAAGATGCTCGTGGTGCCATCGCCTCTAGCGCTGCAATCCGGGACGTCACCGTAGAACTGGAACGGTTTGACAAAGTGTTGCCCGCCGGCGGCTGGTTTGTATCGATGAACCAAGCTCTGGCAAATGTAATCGCGGCTGCACTTGAGCCGGATTCGCAAAACAGCTACGTGGCCAATCATGTGTTGGATCTATCTGAAACATCCATCCTGCGGGTCATGCAACCAATTTCACCTTGAGTTGCGGCACACATTGCGGTTGGTTCATCGGTGTGACGTGCACTAACCAAGACTTAATCCGACATTTCTGTTGAAATTGCCCCGAAATGAAAGGAAGTCAAACAAACGATAACGTACAAAGCAAGCTTGGATGGTTCCAAGGCAGTTGCAACGCCAACGACGACGCATCGTTCGTTTGGTTGGGACTTCACGACCATTCCCTAATCGTCTTACCGACGATAAGTCACGCGCTCCGAAAAATAAAGTAAACCGCACCCATCAAGCACAAACCCGCCCACAGGTAATCCCATTTGAGCGGTTGGTTCATGTAGAAAATTGCGAACGGCACGAATACCGTGAGCGTGATGACCTCTTGCATGATTTTGAGTTGTGCGAGCGAAAACTCAGTGGCTCCGATTCGATTAGCGGGCACTTGCAACAGGTATTCAAACAACGCAATGCCCCAGCTAATGAGCGCTGCGTAGAGCCACGGCTTATGGCTCAAATTTTTCAAGTGCCCGTACCACGCAAACGTCATAAACACGTTTGACAGTACCAATAAACCCGCAGTTTGCATCCAGATCGGCATGAGCGCTCTCACAACAAGGGTAATTCCTCTGCGAAGTTTACGGGCTCACTGAAATACTGCCGACTCATCAAAAAACAAGTTCCGCTCTAGGAGAACCCATGAAACTTCGCATCGTTGCCGCAGCCATTGGCGTGGCCATCATTTCAAGCGTTGCTAGCGCTCAAGCCAGCATGAAAATCAGCATTTCGGTGGCGCAAAATTCGCACCAGGGCGTCGGCATCGACACCTTCGCTAAGGAAGTCGAAGCGCGCACCAAAGGCCGCATCAAAGTGCAGCCGTTCTACTCCGGCTCGCTCGGCGGTGAGCGCGAATCGATTGAAGCCGTGCAGCTCGGCACGCAAGAGCTGACGCTGTCTTCGACCGGACCGGTGCCTAACTTCGTGCCCGAAGCTCGAATTCTCGACATCCCATTTTTGTTCCGTGACAAAGCGCACGCCCGTGCCGTGCTCGACGGTCCCATCGGTCAAGAAATGCTCACCAAGTTTGAACCCAAGGGCTTCAAAGCACTGGCCTGGGCCGAAAACGGCGTTCGCCATATGACCAACAGCAAGCGTGCCGTCAATGCGCCTGAGGATCTGAAGGGCTTGAAAATGCGCACCATGGAAAACCCAGTGCACATCGCCGCCTACAAGGGCTTCGGCATCGTGACAACGCCCATGGCGTTTCCGGAGGTGTTCACCGCGCTGCAACAGGGTACGGTTGACGGACAAGAAAATCCACTCTCCGTCATCATGGCCGCCAAGTTCGAACAAGTGCAAAAGCATCTGTCGTTGACGGGCCACGTGTATTCGCCAGCCATCATTTTGATGAACAAAGCAGCATTTGATAAGTTGTCTGCCGAAGACAAAACGCATTTCCTTGAGGCCGCCAAAGTGGCTGCCAAAGCTAACCGCGCCCGCGTGGACGAGGACGATGCCAAGGGCGTGACGGAACTTCGCGCCAAGGGTATGCAGGTGATCGAAGTTGATAAATCAAAATTCGTCACCGCACTCGCGCCTGTCAACGCTGAGTTTGAGAAGCAATTCGGCAAAGCCAATTTGGATCGCATTCGCGCGGTGAAGTAAACCCCATCCCCCTCCTAACCTCCCCCTTGAAAGGGGAGGGACAAAAAACCCGCTCTCCTGAAAGGAAGCGGGTTTTTTAATACCTAAAATCGGAAAAGATCACACTTCGGCCGGGGCATCAAATGAAAAATACTTTCCTCACATTCGAGCGATACATCACAGGCTTTTCGCTCTTCGTGGCCTGCGTGATGCTCGCCATTGCAGCCGCGCTCGGCATGTTTCAAATCATCACGCGCTTCGTGCTCGAATCGCCCGCCGAATGGACCGAAGTGCTCATTCGCTTTTCGTTGATTTGGATGGTGTTTATGGGCATTCCGTATGCGTTTAGGCAAGGCGCGATGGTGAGCGTGGATGTGCTCTATCGTTGGTCAAACGCCCATGTGAAACGAATGCTTGATTGGATGGTGGCGCTGGCGAGTTTGCTGCTGATCGCTGTCATCATTTTCGTCGGCTGGGATTACGCTGTGCGCGGCAAAGTGCAAAGCGTGATCGGCTTAGAAAATGTATCGATGTTTTGGGCGTATTTGGCGATGCCGGTGGGCGGCGTGTTTGCGGCTATTGGCATCATCGGAAACTTGGTTGATCCGAAGCGGCTTGAGCTTGACACCGCACAGTAGTTCCATGCTGTAGGAGCGGTTCCACCGCGACCCACGCAGCCATTCACGCCTCACCCCAAACACCGAGCCCTCCGTCTTGCCCCTTATCGCGGTGGAACCGCTCCTACAGGAATAGCGAAAGAGAAAGTTCTATGTCCATCGTCATGCTCATCACCATGGTCGTTTGCTTTGCACTCACCATTTCAGTCGCAGTCTCCATCGGCTTGTCGGCGATTTTCGGGATTCAAGCATCCAACTTGAACATGCTCATTTCGGTGAAAGAAATGTTCTCTGCGATCAACAAGTTTCCGCTGGCAGCGATTCCGTTTTTCATCTTGGCAGGCAACCTGATGGAAACCGGCGGCATCTCAAAGCGCTTGGTTGATTTCGCCAAGAGCTTGGTCGGCGGTGTTCAGGGCGGCTTGCCGATGACGTGCGTTTTGACCTGCATGATTTTTGCGGCGGTGTCGGGCTCCTCTGTGGCCACCACCTTTGCCATCGGCGCGATTTTGATTCCCGCGCTCATTAAGCATGGCTATCCAACGCCTTGGGCAGCATCCTTGCAAGCGACCAGCGCAGAGCTGGGCGTGATCATTCCGCCATCGATCCCGATGATTTTGTACGGCGTGTCGGCCGAGGTGTCCATCGGTGAGTTGTTTATCGCGGGATTTGGGCCGGGGCTACTCATTGGCGCGGCACTCATGCTCTTTGTTTACGTGGTGTGTCGTCGAAAGGGCTGGGGCAAGAACGATGGCGACGGACGCTTGCCGTTGTCGACCGCGTTTATCGATTTAGCCGTCATTGCGGCAGGCGTGGCGCTGCTCATCATCGGCAACAAATTTATCGGTCCCGCATTGATGGGGGCCAACGCATCCGAGGGACAACGCGATCGCTACACGGACTTGATCGGCGTCGGACTCTTTGCTGCGTATTTCGTCGCGCTCTCTCTCATTCCGAAGGTGCGCAAGGCACTGCACGGTCGCGCGGCGTACGCATTGATGATGCCAGTCATCATTTTGGGCGGCATTTACGGCGGCGTGTTCACACCCACCGAGGCGTCCGCCGTGGCGGTCGTCTACGCGCTGTTTGTAGGCGTGGTGATTTACGGCGAAATTAGCTGGCGCGACTTGGCTCCGATTTTCAAAAAATCGGTGGTGTCGTCGTCGGTCATCATGTTCATCATTGCCAACGCAGGACTATTTGCGTTTCTGATCACTCGCGCTGGCGTGCCCGATGCGATTGGCCAATATCTGAAAGAAGTATTGCAATCGCCGATGCTATTTTTGCTCGGTGTAAACGCCGCCCTGTTTTTCATCGGCATGTTTATCGAAACCAGTGCGGCGATCATCGTGCTCGCGCCGATCTTGGCGCCGGTTGCAGTTTACTTTGGCATCGATCCGGTTCACTTCGGCATCATCATGGTCGTGAATTTGGCGCTCGGCATGATCACACCGCCGTTTGGGGTGAATCTATTCGCGGCTTGCACCGTCGCAAAGATATCGCTGGATCGCATCATTACGCAGCTCATACCGTTTGTATTGGTGATTCTGGTGTGCTTAATGATCATCACCTACGTGCCGCAGATTTCGCTGTTTTTGCGGGATATCGTGTACGCAAAATAGCGAAGTAGCTTTATGTGTATAGGCCAATAGAAGTATGGCTTACGTTCCGTTTATTCTACTTTTTGAAGTTAATCAATAACCGTCTATAGGCCTTTACTCGTTTGGCGTTGGTTGATATCGCCAGGACGGGTTTAGTTGGTCTTTAGAGAACGTCAAATTGCCAGCCGGTTAGAGCTCATTCAAGCAACCTAGCGCTCAATCAAACGCTCCCAGGTCAATCCGAAGCGCACTAAAAACTTGCGCAATCGATCCGCATCGTTGACCACGCTTCGCTCGCTTCGAGACACGTTGTAGAGCCTGCGGCCGGCGTCTGACAGCGTGCGGCTTTGTCGGATCTCGGCGATCACCGCGCGCAATTGCAGTTGATCGAATAGATCAATTTGCGCGAGCGCCTCGCTACCGAGTAACGCCTCCAAATCGATTTGAGGATTGCGCTCCTCTGCGCTGGAGCGCTGCCATAACCAACGCAGCCGAGCAATCTCCGCGTCGACCAGCGCTTCACCGATCCGCCCCGAATCAGCGAGGGTTGCGAGCCGCGTCATGCTCGCCGCGAGATCGCGAAAATTTCCAAGCCATGAGGCTTCGGCACTTTGCGCAAACTTGACGTATCGCTTTCGGGCTTCCGTGTTAAATCGGACGCAGTGACCGGTTTCACGCGAGCTGATTTCAAGCAGGTAATCAATGTTGGGCTCGATGTCTTCTGGTCGCGCCGCCAGGCCCGGCAAATCGTAGGTCCACAAGTTGATCCGCGCAAACAAATCCTCGCGAAACGAGCCTTCAGACACCGCGCCCCGCAAATCGCGATTGGTGCCCGCGACTAACTGAAAGTCGCTGTGCACCGACTGATCGGCACCCACCGGAAGGAATCGCTTTTCCTCAATAGCTGTCAGCAGCATCGCTTGCTCATCGAGCCCCAGCTCTCCGATTTCGTCGAGAAACAACACGCCGTGATGCGCCGCGCGAAGCAGCCCGCCGCGGTCTGCCATCGCCCCCGTGAACGAACCCTTCTTGTGTCCGAACAGCGTTGACGCCGCGCCGTCGCCACGCAATGTCGCACAGTTCACTTCAACAAAATCACCGCTCACCAAGTTGCGAGATTTCTTGAGTTCGAACATTCGTCGCGCCAAGAAACTCTTACCCGCACCGGTCGGCCCGGTCAACAAAATCGGCGCTTCCGAGCGCACCGCTACCCGCTCAATTTCCTCGATCAACGTGTTGAATTTTTTGTTTCGCGTAGCAATGCCGCTCTTCAAAAAGCTGACTGCATCACGCTGCTCTGCGGCAAATCGCGCAGCAATCGCATCGTATTTAGCAAGGTCGAGATCAATGAGCGAATAGGTGCCCGGTTTGCTCTGCGCTTGTTTCTTGGGCGGGGCGGTTTGCACCAACACGCCCGGAACGAAGCGCGCCTCGATCATCAAAAACATGCAAATCTGTGCGACGTGGGTGCCGGTGGTGATGTGCGCCCAATAGTCCTCTTTCTCTGGCTCAAAGCGATAGGCCTTTGACCAATCGTAGAGCGCCGAATACACCTCACCAAAATCCCACGGATCAACCAGCGGAAACTCAACCAAGTTCACAGCAGTAGCGGGCGACGTGCTCGCAATGTCGCCCTTCACCCGCTCCGCCAGCTGCAACTGCGACGGCGGATAGAGCAGCTCCAAACGCGAGACCACCAAGTCCTCATGCTGCGTCAACGCAACAGTCGGACGCCATTTTTCCCAACGACCTGCACCGCCGCCAGCATCCAGTTGTGTGCCTAAAAAAGCGATGATGACGGTGGGTTTCATTGACAAGACCGATCACGTTGGAAGGGGTTGCATCAGTGTAGCGAACAATTGCTATTTTACTAGCTCAACGGCTAGTTGAGTAGACATCTGGAAGCCGCGCCAATGTCGGAGTTCATACTTTTTGTATTGCTAATCAATAACTTACGAAATTTACTCTGTTGTGCGGCTGCGCTGGCACGTTAGCTGCAATAAGTGCTTGTCAAACAGAAAACACGATGCGCTTACAGGTTCCAGTGGGTCTGCCCACACCGGTGCGCGACGCCCCGATTCATTCGGGTTGCGTTTTGCGTATGCCGCCGCGTGAGAAGCGTTTGATAGCAAATCTTTGGTAGCGGTCGCGAGGCCGTTGGGTTCGATTCCCTTGTTTGCGCCACTTTGGTAGCTCATTGGGTAGAGCAATCGACTTCACTCGATATGTAGCGGGTTCGAATCCCGCCCAAACTGACCGAAAGGTCTCCATAAAACCGAACCGAAAGGTTCAACCGCCGAACGCAAGACGGCGGCATTGAAAGCGAAGCGCGTCACCCGCAAGGGCGACCAGCAACGCCGACGATGACGAGGTCTTGTCAGTTCGTCCGCTTTGCGGTGAGCAAGACGCGAGGGTAGATGTTGCGACAGCGTTTGAGTGGAACCATCGATTTCGATCGATGACAACACGAAAAGCAAAAGCGCGGACGGAGACTCCACGCGGGCGCATCCCGCGAACGAACTGTAACGGCAACTCCTGCGTCATGAACGCGCAGGAACCATCAGAAGAAGAAAGGTAGAAGAAGAATGTTTACGTTAAACCGTTTTAGTGTTCGGAAAACTGAGCGCGCCGTGCTGTTAAAAATGGCGACTTCGAGCGCGTGTTGGAACCAGGGAAATACATGTTCCCGGCGTGGTTCGACAAAATGTCTGTGGAGCGCTATGAGATGGCGCAGCCACTGTTTATCGGTAGCGGTTGCGACTACTTGCTCGCCACGCCCGCCGATTCTGCAAACGACAACTTCGTGCGCGTAGAGTTGAGCGATACGCAAGCGGGGCTGTTGTATGAAAACGAATCCTTGGTGGAGCTGTTGCCGCCTGCGACGCGTCGCTTGTATTGGAAAAACGCCGCGAACGTGCGCCTGGAGACGGTCGATCTGTTGGGCGATGGTGAATTGTCTAAAGACTTGATCGCCAAGATCACGCAATCTCAGTTGAAGCGTCGTGCGGTTGCCGGCGCCGCGTCGGTGTTGCAAGTGCAAGTCCCTGAATTCAGTGTGGGCCTACTCACAGTGGATGGAAAGCTCGTGCGCTCGCTCACGCCGGGTGCTTACGGGTTTTGGCGATTCAACCGCAACGTGTCAGTGGAATACGTTGATTTGCGTGTGCAAGCGCTTGAAGTCACGGGTCAAGAAATTTTGACGCGAGACAAGGTGGCGCTTCGACTTAACCTAGGCGCAACGTGGCGCTACGGCGATGTGTTGAAAGCGTTTGCGACGACTGCGAAACCGGTGGATAACCTTTATCGTGAATTGCAGTTTGCGTTGCGCGCCGCAGTCGGAACGCAATCGCTTGATGAGTTGTTGGAAAACAAAACTGCACTCGACGAGAAAGTGGCAATGGCAGTGCGTGAGCGCATGTCCAACGCAGGCATCACGCTCGAAGCGGTTGGCGTGAAAGACATCATCCTACCGGGCGAGATGAAAACCATTCTTGCGCAGGTCGTAGAGGCAGAGAAGGTCGCGCAAGCGAACTTGATCCGCCGCCGCGAGGAAACTGCCGCATCGCGATCACTCTTGAACACGGCGAAAGTGATGGAAGACAACCCTGTAGCTCTCCGCTTGAAAGAGTTGGAAACGCTGGAGCGTGTAGCGGAACGCATCGACAAAATCTCTGTGTTTGGCGGTTTAGAGGGTGTGTTGAATGCGTTGTCGAAAGTGAAGCAGTAGCTTCGCCAGCAACTGATTCCCTCCCCTTCAAGGGGAGGGCTAGGGAGGGGATGGTTGTCTTTCGATATTGCATCGGATAGCCATCCCCGCCCTAACGGCCATGAAGGCAAGCCAACGCCCGTTAGGATGAGAGATCGTGGATACGATCCACTGACTTTCATCGTCTAAACAGTGTGTTGCTGCACCTCAAAATCAGTGGCCATCTGCGTTAAATCTGCGAAATCTGTGTCAAAAAAAGGCTGCTGCGCTCTGCGTTTTTAAGTGCGATCAGCGGGTGTGTTGAATCTGGTTCTCCGATTGGGCAGAGCCGCGAGTACCGGCGCTTTCTTTGACGCAGATTTCACAGATTTAACGCAGATTGACACAGATTGACACAGATTATTTTCTGGGTGCGATATCCCGTACTGTAATGACGGCAGGCCGACGCCCGTTGCGGATCCATTGACTTTCATCGTCCAAGCAGTGTGTTGCTGCCCCTCAAAATCAGTGGCCATCTGCGTTAAATCTGCGAAATCTGTGTCAAAAACAGGCTGCTGCGCTCTGCGCTTTTAAGTTCGATCAGCGGGTGCGTTGAATCTGGTTCTCCGATTGGGCAGGGCCGCGAGTACCGGCGCTTTCTTTGACACAGATTTCGCAGATTTAACGCAGATTGACACAGATTATTTTCTGGGTGCGATATCCCGTACTGTGATGACGGCAGGCGGACGCCCGTTAGTGCGTTGTTTCACATCAACAATCCCCTCGAAGGGGGAGAAGCCACAGCGCGGCACAAGTTCGAACCTCATCGTGTCAACGAGCCCTTAAAAGAAAAGCGTGATATGGCTTCAAACAAAAAGTCTAAGAAAAACCAAACGCAGACGCTTCTGCTCCCAGCGGATTTGGGAATCTCCGATTCGCTGTATGCGACTTGCGTAACGTTTCTGTTTGATCGACCCGAAAAAGACGAATTGAACGGCGAGGCGTGGTACTGGTCGCTCGACGCCGACGAGCACGAATTTAACCCCAGCCCCATCGAATGGGTGAAGTTGCAGACGCTAATCTTTGCGCGATGCGGCGAAGACTTAAAGCGATTCAGCGACGAGCAGGTGGGGCTGGGACTCAACTACTTGATGAGTAATGCAGTCGGGGACGCGTCGTGTGCGGCGGCTGATCCATCGGTCTCAATCGACGACGCGATGCGGATGATGGAACACTTTCCGACCCTCTGGCGAGCGTGCATCGGGCCGCGACTCGCCGGCGTTCACAATCGAATCGGCTACGGCAACGGCGAGCTCGGATACGTTTGTTACATGTGGTTCGATGTGTGGCCGACCTTCTATCAAAACCGAAATAAACCAGAGTGGCGGGATGCGATGTGGCGACTCTTCGTCGAGCTGCTTTCAATGCCATGTCGCGAAGTTCAGGTTTCAGCCTTGCATGGACTAGGTCACGAGGGTCGCTACCTAGGTCGAAAAAAAGACATCGATCAATTGATCTACACATTTGTAGCCTCGGTCGCGTCGACTGATGAAGCGTTGATCGACTACGCTGAGGCTGCTCGACAGGGCATGGTGCAGTAGCCCGACTCGCTATTTTTAGATAAAAAACTAGCTATGCAGATAGTTATTTCGCCATGAACGCAAGACTAGATATTTGAAGCGCGTAACTCTCTGAATAAAACACATACAAATCAATGACTTAATATATTTCGCGAGTTAAATCTCGAACTGGCACGCGCCCTGCAATACAGAACTCGCAACACGAGTTGCAAACGGGGGTGACACATTGGTGTCACCCCATCTGACCGCCAAGAGCAACAAACATCATGACTTCCCGATTTCAATACAAACACCCGGTCTCTGACGAAATGCGCGAACTGATCGTGAGCGAGCTCCGTGCGATCGAGCGGCGGCACGATGTCACGGTGCTGTTCGCCTGTGAGTCGGGTTCGCGAGCCTGGGGCTTTGCCTCGCCAGACAGCGACTACGATGTGCGCTTTGTGTACGTGAGTCGTCTGCCTTGGTATCTCACGGTGAGTCCGCTGCGAGATGTGATCGAAGTGCCGATCAGCGGCGAGCTTGACATCAGCGGCTGGGATTTAAGGAAGGCACTTGGCCTGCTGCAAAAGTCGAATCCGACGCTGTTGGAGTGGCTGCAATCGCCTATTCAATATCTGCATCACAAAGAAGCCGCGGGGCTCGTTAATCTGGTGCCGCAGGTGTTTTCACCGATTCGTGGCTACCACCACTATCGGTCGATGGCAAAGACCAATTTCAGAGGCTACCTGCAGGGCGAAATCGTTCGGTTCAAGAAGTACTTCTACGTACTGCGTCCGTTGTTAGCAGCGCGCTGGATTCGCGAAGGCCGCGGCGTTCCGCCGATGCGCTTTGCCGAACTCGCCAATGGACTCATTCCCGAAGGGCCGTTGGCGGACGAAATCAATGCGCTGCTGGCGATCAAGATGCAGGCCAATGAGAGTGCGACCAGCGCTCGCTGGCCGCTGATTCACGACTACATCGCAGCGGAACTTGATTTGCCCGACGATGTGAACCTCAGCGCGACCCGCGCCAACACCGTTGCAATGAACAACTACTTACACGATACGATTCTCAAACTCAATCAGCCAGCGTCGGCAAACGACGTCAGCGTGAAACTATGAATAGCTACAACACAGAACAATTTGAAAACGGTGTCCCCATCAAAATGTGGACGAAAGGCGTGCCTGTTGAGGACGACGCAAAAAAGCAGTTGGCCAACGCATCGCGTTTGCCGATTGTGTTCAAACACATCGCGGCGATGCCAGATGTGCACCTTGGGATTGGCGCGACCGTCGGTAGTGTGATTCCAACGATCAAGGCGATCATTCCTGCTGCGGTGGGTGTGGACATTGGTTGCGGGATGATTGCTTGCAAAACGACGTTGTCGGCAAAGGATCTGCCGGACAATTTAGCGCCGCTGCGCGATGCGATTGAAAAGGCCGTGCCGCATGGCCGTACGATGCAGCGTGGCGCTCGCGACAAAGGTTCGTGGGATACGCCGCCCGAGGAAAGCGATACCGCGTGGCAAACGCTCGTCGACGAATTCAATGTGATCACATCGATCGAGCCGCGATTGAAAAACACCAACAGCCGCAAGCATTTGGGGACACTCGGAACGGGAAATCATTTCATCGAAGTGTGTTTGGATACCGAAGGCTCGGTGTGGTTTATGTTGCACTCGGGTTCGCGCGGCGTGGGTAACGCCATCGGTACGCTCTACATCGAGCGCGCTCGCGAAGAGGCGATTAAAAACAACATGAATTTGCCGGATAAAGATTTGGCGTACTTCGAAGAAGGCTCCAAGTATTTTGGCGACTATGTGCGCGGTGTAAGCTGGGCGCAAAAGTTTGCGAAGTTGAATCGCGAAGTGATGATGCAGCGCGTGATCGCGGCGGCGCGTACGGTGATTACAAAACCGTTTGAGAGCCATCTTGAAGCGGTGAACTGTCACCACAACTACGTGTCTCGCGAAACACATTTCGGCGAGGACATTTTGGTCACCCGTAAAGGCGCCGTGAGCGCCAAAGCGGGTGAGCTGGGCATCATTCCCGGATCGATGGGCGCAAAGAGCTACATCGTTCGCGGAAAAGGTAACGTAGAGAGCTTCATGTCATGCAGCCACGGCGCAGGCCGAACGATGAGCCGTACGCAGGCGAAAAAGCGCTTCACACTTGCCGATCAAATTAAAGCGACCGAAGGCGTTGAATGCCGAAAGGACGAAGACGTGATCGACGAAATCCCGATGGCGTACAAAGACATCGATGCAGTGATGGAAGCGCAGCGTGATTTGGTTGAAGTGGTTTATACGTTGAAGCAAGTGGTTTGTGTGAAGGGGTAGTTACGTTTTCGGGCGGCTGCGTTCTTCATTTGCCGTTGTGGTTCGACGGGCTCACCACGAACGGAGTGTGTGAGAACGTCGTAATGGAGAGCGCGCGTTTTCTGCTACCGCTTCGACTCGCCCTATGCTGCTCGCCGTGTGGCCGTTCGCCCTGAGCCAGTCGTTGGGTTGGCGGCACCCCGCCAGAAACGACAGTCATTTCAACCTCACCGTATCGGAGTCGATCCTACGCAACCGCGCACCTTCGGCAGCTCACTCATCACAATGACTAAGAAAAAATCATGATCCATCTAAACGGCGCTACCGGCGAAGGTGGCGGACAAATTTTGCGTACGGCGTTGGCGCTTTCTATGTGTACCGGGCAACCGTTTCGCATTGAGCAGATTCGCGCTAAGCGCAGCAAGCCGGGTTTGATGCGGCAGCATTTGATGTGCGTGAAGGCGGCGCAGCAAATTTCTGGCGCGGAAGTTTCGGGTGCGACGATTGGTTCGCTCGCGCTTGAGTTTTCGCCGGGCGCGGTGACGGCGGGCGACTATCGTTTCGCCATCGATGGCGCTGGCAGCACGATGCTGGTTTTGCAAACGGTATTGCCGCCGCTCTTGCTATCGAGCGCGACTAGTCAAATTACGCTGGTGGGCGGCACCCACAATCCGATGGCGCCACCGTTTCAATTCATCGAGCGGGCGTTTGCGCGAATGGTGAACGCGGGTTCCCCTCCCCCAGGGGGGGAGGGGCTAGGGGAGAGGGAGTCTGCGCTCCAAGCCAATGTAATTCGGTCGCACACACCCTCTCCCCAACCCTTCCGAGGGAGCCGATTGTCGCTCGCGCTCAACCGTCATGGTTTCTTCCCGGCGGGCGGCGGCGAAATTGTCGCGACCATCACCCCCCAACCGTTGCAGCCTTTTCATTTGCACGAACGCGGAGAGCTTCGCGCGGCGTACGCCGAGGTGATCGTGGCGGGAGTAGCGTCGAGCGTGGCGGAGCGCGAATTGGCGACCCTTGGCAAGTTGATGAGCTGGAGCGGCGAGCAGTTGCGGCGCGTGGCGGCACGGCAAAACGAAGGGCCGGGCAATGCGCTGATCGCAACGCTTGAATTCGACAACGTGACCGAGGTGTTTATGCAGCTCGGCGAGCAAGGCGTGAGCGCTGAGTCAGTAGCGAAGCGGCTCGCTCGTGACATTCGAGACTACCAAACGCGCAGCGAACCGGTGGGGCCGCATCTGGCGGATCAATTGCTGTTGCTGATGGCGCTGGCCGGTGGCGGATCGTTCGCCACGACTGAGCTGACCGAACACACGCGCACCAACGCGCTGGTCATCGAAAAGTTCTTGCCGATAGAGATCGCCATTGAGCCGCGCGGCGTTGGCGCTGTCATTCGATTGGAATGACCAAAACATGCTTTGAATGGTTGGAAGATACAGCCATTTTGTACTACACCTTATTTAATAAGGCTTACAGCTAATTTTTAGTTATTTTCATAAATTAGCAGAAGTAATCGGCAGCCTCTGTTTTATGAGGCCATTGGCGAAAAAGCTATATTCAATGCATTCCCGTTGAATATGTGGCACAATTTATGAAAATTGTCACATTGCAGGCACCCCATGCGTACGCTCGGTATCCGCGAAGTTCGCCAACGCTACGAAATACTTAAAGAAACGCTCGACGTTGAGGGCGAGGTGATCTTGACGCATCACGGCAAGCCGTTTGCGCGGGTGTTGCCGATTGATCCGCCGAAGGTGCGCCCGAAGTGGAAACCGCACGATGAGTTGCGGGCGATGATGCCGTTTCAAATGGTGCCGAGTGAGGTGTTGATCGCTGAGGATCGCGAGGATCGCTAATGCGGCTCTACTTTGACACCAGCGCGCTAGCAAAGGCCTACACCAGCGAGCGCGGCAGCGCCGACGTTGATGATTTTCTGTCGCGCGGCACGACCGTATTCCTGAGCGATCTCAATCGCGTGGAATTGCGCTGCATGCTGGCGCGACGTCTGCGTTCGGGTGAGATCAGCGCCGCGCTCGAACAGGCGATGTGGTCACAATTTTTACTGGATGTCTCAAACGAATTTTTCGAGCCCGTTGCCGTTCCGGCTTCGGCCTGGACGTCCGCCACGCAGCTCATTGACCGCGTTGCGCCGGTGGCGTTGCGAACGCTCGATGCGCTGCATGTGGCATTGGCCAGCACGCTTCCGAGCATCACATTCGTAACCGCCGACCGAGCACAGCGCAGCGCAGCGCAGCAGCTGGGTCTACCCACCGTCGGCATTGCGCTCGACTAATTTTTTGACACGCCCCCGAACGCCGACAACACAACACCAACACTATGAACGCTCCCGCAAACACCCCTGCCCCGCAAGACGAAAACCACATCATCGCCGAGCGCCGCGCGAAGCTCACCGCGCTTCGCAGCAAGGGACAAGCGTTCCCGAATGATTTTCGTCGTAAAGATTTAGCGGGCGATCTGGCAGCGAAATACGGCGAGAAAACCAAGGAAGAACTCGAAGCGCTTGACGTGGAAGTTACTGTCGCAGGTCGCATGCTGTTGAAGCGCGTGATGGGCGGCGCATCGTTCGCCACGATTCAAGACATGTCGGGCCGCATTCAGCTCTACATCAACGATGCGGGCGTCGGCGCCGAAACGCACGAAGCCTTTAAGCATTGGGACATGGGCGACATTTTGGGCGCGACGGGCAAGGTGTTCAAAACGCAAAAAGGCGAGCTCTCGATCAAGCTCTCCTCACTTCGTTTACTCACCAAATCACTGCGCCCGCTGCCGGAAAAGTTTCACGGCCTCACCGATCAAGAGCAGCGCTATCGTCAGCGCTATGTTGATTTGATCGTGAACGAACAATCGCGTCGCACGTTTGAAATTCGCTCGAAGATGATCGCGTTCATCCGTAATTTCTATGTTGAGCGAGGCTATCTTGAAGTTGAAACGCCGATGATGCACCCGATTCCCGGCGGCGCAGCGGCGAAGCCCTTCATTACGCATTACAACGCGCTCGATCAACAGATGTACATGCGCATCGCACCCGAGCTTTATTTGAAGCGCCTCGTCGTCGGTGGTTTCGATAAAGTGTTCGAGATCAATCGCAACTACCGGAATGAGGGCATCAGCACGCGCCACAATCCCGAATTCACCATGCTCGAGTTCTACGAGGCGTATCAGGACTATCACTACCTGATGGATCTCACCGAAACGCTCCTGCGCGATTGCGCGAAGCACGTGCTCGGCAACACCACGATTAAATTCGGCGAACTCGATATCGATCTAGGCAAACCGTTTGATCGCCTCACCATGGCGCAAGCGATCATGAAGTACAACCCGCACTACACGGAAGCGCAGTTGAACGACATGGAATTCCTGAGGAACGCCGTGAAAAAAGCAGGCGAAGAAGTGCGCGCCACCGACGGCCTCGGCGTATTGCAACTCAAACTCTTCGAAGCCAACACCGAAGAGAAATTGATTCAACCCACCTTCATCATCGCGCACCCCACCGACGTGTCCCCCCTCGCCCGCGCGAACGATAAAAACCCCGACGTCACCGACCGCTTCGAGCTCTTCATCACCGGCCGCGAAATCTGCAATGGCTTCTCGGAACTCAACGACCCCGAAGACCAAGCCGCCCGATTCCAAGCGCAAAGCAAAGCCAAAGACGCCGGCGACGAAGAAGCCATGTTCTACGACGCCGATTACATCAAAGCGCTCGAATACGGGCTGCCACCGACAGCGGGTGAAGGGATTGGTATTGATCGGTTGGCGATGCTATTCACCAATTCACCGACGATTCGGGATGTGATTTTGTTTCCGCAGTTGAAACACACACACATGGAGGCGCGTGCCGGTACGGGCGCAACGGCAAACGTAAAGCTAGAGTGATATGACGCGAAGGGCATCTGTGACCTTGTGAACCACAACACACGAGTACTTTCTGTCAAGTTGAAGCTCTCCGTGACAAAGCCAACCCGCAAGCGAACGTTCAGTGAAAAACGCATCGCAATATCCTAGCGCTGCGGCCGCATGGCGAAGATCAGTGAAATGATTTGCTTCCCATTTCTGCCCTTTATTCCACCTCAAAAATGCGTGAATAGAAGTGTTGACGTGCATTGTGGGCAGGCGAGACGTTGCCTGTGGGGAATTGAGAACGGCAATCAAGAGTTTGCGTAGCTCAACCTCTATAGCGCTGAGTTCCGCCTCAACCGGTTCGCTCTCTCTGCCAACTTGTCGATATCGACTACGCATTATTTCTCGCGCGATGGGTAGCATCAAGTCGATCGTACCGTGCGATTCGATTTCAAACGTTTCGTTGAACGACGTAAGCTCACTTTGATGCGATGCGTTCTCTGAATTCAACCTGTTCGCAAGCGAGGCGAACCCCGTGCCAGGCATCGGCTTTCTCGGATGCGCATCCAACAGCTTAGCTAGAGGCAAATCCCAAAGATAATCGCTGAAGGCTTTTTGTATGCACAACATCGTCTTCGGATCAAACGAATCGTTTTGCGGAAAGACGTAACCAAGCGCGAACGTCGTTGATGTCCATACGAGTTGGTCGCAGTGATGCATCCTTTCATCGGGCAAATCACTATGCAGTAAACACGCGAGCTCCGTATTGCTCCTCATGTCGTGCTCAAGTAGACCAACGCCCAAGCTCAACTCGTCAACAAGCGTTGCTGTTGCGTGCCGAGTAGTATCGTCCAATTGCGAAGCTATCTCACTCAGTGTGCCCTCACAAATTGGACAAAAGATCGTCCCTTTTTGAACGCCTGCACGCAGTACTTCTAGCAGGGCCAGTATCGGCGGGTCGTTTCGTCTGCCAAGCGTAACATCGCGCAGCAATAGCCAATATTTTGTGTCGAGATAAACGCGCTTACGATCTCGAATTCGCCCGAAAGCCTCGAGTTGCTTCGTCTTCGTATAAGACTCAAGCGTCACCTCCGGAAACTGGAGATGGGAACGTATTCGTTCCGTACGATATTTCATGCGTTTCGATATTGCCGCCGTGGGCAAGGAGTACCCGCCCTACGACATTTGCGCTAAGCTTTTGCGATGTCGAATTATCGTCGCGTGTTCGTTCCGGGTGGCACGTACTTCTTCACCGTGGTCATGTATCGCCGCGAGCCGTGGTTGATCGAAGCGGATGCTCGTGAGGCGTTGCGTGATGCGATTGAACGATGTCGCGCGACGCGACCGTTCACGGTGGATGCGTGGGTGTTGATGCCCGATCATTTGCATACGGTATGGACGCTGCCTCCCAGCGACACGAATTATTCAATCCGTTGGTCGCAGATCAAGCGCACGGTATCGGTATTGCTCGCAAACAAGAAACGCGGCGATTGGATCAACGATTCAAAACGCGCGCAGCGCGAAAGCACATTGTGGCAACGACGGTTTTATGAACACGCGGTTCGCGACGACGCCGATTTCGCGCGATGTGTGGATTACGTGCATTCCAATCCCGTGAAGCACGAACACGCCACCCGCGTCGCCGATTGGCCTTGGTCAACGTTTCATCGATACGTAGAATCGGGCGTTTATTCGGTGGATTGGATGGGGGACACGAGCGAGGAATTTGGTGAGTGACGCCCGCGGATTTTGTAGGGTGGGCACCCCGTGCCCACCAAACTTTGGCGAACAACCAATCCTCTTACGGGCGGTGATGGTGGGCACGGGGTGCCCACCCTACGGTTTGTGTCTGATGCGCTAACTTTTTGCAATGCCTGACTATCGCCGTGCGTTCGTTTCGGGTGGGACGTTTCTCTTTACTGTGGTGACGTATCGACGCCAACCTTGGTTGGTGGATACGGATGCGCGGACAGCGTTGCGTGATGCGATTGAGCGATGCCGCGCGACGCGACCGTTCACGGTCGACGCTTGGGTGTTGATGCCCGACCATTTGCATACGGTGTGGACGCTGCCACCGAGCGACACGGATTATTCAACCCGTTGGGCGCAAATCAAACGCACGGTGTCGGTGTTGCTTGCGGATCGCAAACGCGACGACTGGATCAACGATTCAAAACGCACGCATCGCGAAAGCACGCTGTGGCAACGCCGCTTTTATGAACACACGGTTCGCGATGACGCCGATTTTGCGCGGTGCGTGGATTACGTGCATTCCAATCCGGTGAAACACGGACACGTCGCCCGCGTCGCCGATTGGCCTTGGTCAACGTTTCATCGATACGTGCAATCAGGCGTTTATCCGGTGGATTGGATGGGGGACACGAGCGAGGAATTTGGTGAGTGACGCCCGCGAATTTTGTAGGGTGGACACCCCGTGCCCCCTAAATTTTGGCAAACGAACCAATCCTCTTACGCGCGGTGATGGTGGGCACGGGGTGCCCACCCTACATTCGCCTCTGCGCCACCTCGCAATTCAACCCCAAATGTCGTATGAATAGCAGCATGAAACCCTGGCTCCCCGCGCTCATTTGCGCAATCGCAATCGGTATTGTCGGCCACCTAACGCAGTGGTTCGGCTTTACCAGACCAAGCATTGATGCGGTTCGCGCGGAGGCGAACGCGAAGAACGCAGCGACCAATGCGCGCGTGGACGAAAACGAGAAGCGCACGGCGGCGGTGGAGGCGACCGCGAAAACACAGGGCGAGAAAATCGAAAAGCTTGATGCGCGAACTGCGGCCGTTGAGAACGCTAATCAGGTGCAAGACAAGCAGATCGATTCACTGAAGCAACAGACTGCGGCGAATACGCAGGACTTGAGAGAGATGAAGGCGCACATCGCCTCTGGTGGCCAGAAAACGGCGGCTGAAATGCAACTGGAGCGAGATCTCGTTGATGCGGTCGCGCGAATGTCGGAAGTGAGAGTTGCATTCGCGGAGAGCACGGCGACTGAGGCGCGAATGCCCATGTCGAACACGCAGGCCGGCGTGCAAGCGCCTGAGAAATACGCAGCGGGCGCGTTGAAACGAATCGCCATTGAACACGGCTCAATCGTTGCGCATTTCGATACACAAAACCCTAATCCAAATCCGCAACTCAGCTTTATGCCGACCGAGGCGAAGCCCGATGTGAGTCAACCCATTCGCTGGCGCTGTGTGACCAACATGCCCGTCGCTTCGCGCATGTTCACTGCCTGCGAGTTAAAGACAACGCTCTAGCAGCGGCTCTCAGATCACTCGCCCTAGGTCAACAGCCACTTCATCCGCCGAGCCGCGCTAGCGTGTATCCTAGCGATTGATGGGGTGACAATGGCGATTGGTGATTCGTTGGATCATGCTCGCTTTAAGCATCGAGACGCGGAATGAATATCGCGTCGATGCTCTTGTCAGTGGCGAGAGGTGCGAATCGCACAGGGCTATTGATGAAACGCTTCCACTCCATTTGCATCGCGCTTTCTTTGCTCGTTTCGCTCTCAGCGTTCGCCGCGGACCGCGTGTTGTTCATTCGTGGCGGCGACGGCACGGGCGGATTTCTTGAAGGTGGCAGCAACGATCAGTTGTCTGACATCGATAACTTTAACCTCGCTTCGGGCAATCATGGCTGGGCAGAATTGGCATCGCTGTTGCGGGGTGAGGGCTATGTTCTGACGCAGCTCAAAGAGGGCGCTGCTACCGTTGGGGCTGATCTGCCGGTGGATTTGGTCAGCTTGGATTTAACGCCGTACAAAATTATTGTGTTTGGTTCGAACAACGCGACCTATGGCGTGGAAGCGGTGAACAAGATCGAAGCCTTTGTGCGCAGCGGTGGCGGTGTCCTTTTCATCAGTGATGCCAATTTTGGATCGAATTGGGGCGATGCACCCTCGTCTGACCAGCCGTTTCTGGATCGCTTTGGTTTGATCATGAATCAGGACGCCGGCACGTATGCGTTGGATCGTGCGCTGGGCGATTACTTGGTTGCGGCGCATCCGATCTTGGTCGGCGTCAACAAGTTTGATGGCGAAGGTGTGTCGCCGATTTCCATCAATACTGCGGTGACTCCTGTGGGTGTGCTGCGCACGCGGCTTGCAGCGGCAAAAGGTCAAGTTCGAATTCCCAATGGCGTCAATCAAGGAACTACGGGCGCAAACACCACGAACGACGGCTCGCTGGTCGTCGCCGAGGCCGGCAGCGGACGCTTCGCGGGTCATTTCGATCGCAACACGTTTTTCAATCGCGGCGGCGCAGGAACAGACATCACGCGCTTCGACAATCGCGTCTATGCTCGCAACCTTTTCGCATGGCTCAGCCAGCGCGATCGTAGCCCGCGTCTTGATCGCACGGGTTGGACGGCAACGGCCAGCACGCCGGCCAATTCAGCGCAACCCGTCACGGCTGCGCTTGATGGCGATGTGTTTACGCGTTGGGCTACCGGTCAGCCGCAGGCCGCTGGTCAAACTTTCACGCTCGACATGAAAGAGCTTTATAGCTTTGATCGAGTGGTGATGGAGGCGGGCGCGAATCAAAACGACTATCCCCGTGGCTACGAGATTTCATCGTCAGTCGACGGCAACACTTGGCAACAAGTGGGAATTGGAGCGCAGCTAACCGCAACAACCGACGTTAGTTTTGGCAGACAGTTCGCGCGTTATCTGCGCGTACGGCAAACAGGCACGGCGGCAAGCAATAACTGGTCGATTGCTGAGATCAACGTTTTCCGCGCGGACGGTTCGTGCAGCCTGGACATGAACGGTGATAGTCAACTTAACGCCACCAATGAAGGGCTGGTGCTGCTGCGCGCGATGCTGGGGCTTAAGGATTCGGCAGTGACCAGTGGGACGGGCGTCAGCGCGGCGCAGTGGGCCAGCGCCAGACCGCTGCTCAATTTAAACTGCGGTACCCGCTTCGCACCCTAGCACCGTAGGTAAACACGGCCCGTTGCGCTACGCTCCCACTGATGCGGCGTCGCGCGCCGACCCTGCCTCGTTGATACGGTTGCGATTCCTGCGAGAGATAGGTTTGGCTTTTACTGTGAGATACGACTGAAATGCCCCATAGACTTTCTCTTGGTATGTCATACAAAACAAGGGTTAAAATGGCATTCGTGACTTATTCAAATGTATACATATTCGTAACGTAACCCTTATTCAACGAGGCGTGCCATCGAAAAGCTAGAAGAGATTCGTTCAATCGTTCGCGAAGCGCGTTCGCAGCGCAGCACCGACCCGGCGCGCGGCGCATCGTTGGCGGGTGAGGCGGTGAATTCGGCGCGAGCGTTGCTGAAGGATCGCCAGAGCGACGAGGTGCTGAACGCACTGGCGGAGGCGCTTGCAGCCAAGGGTCACTGCCATCGCAATAGCTCAGCACTAGCCGAAGCGGTCGCGCATTGCTCTGAGGCGGCTGAGCTCTTCGCAAAGCTTGGAAACGGTAGCCCCGAATCTCTGGCGCGCAGCCAATGGGGTATAGCGTTGGTGCAGCTGGGCGACCTCTCCGGCGGTTTAGCGCAGCTGGAGCGCGCACTGAATTTGAGTATTGCGCTGGGCGACGAGCAGCATGTGTGCGATTGCTGGGTCGACATCGGTGTGATTAACAACATGATGGGAAACGATGCGCGCGCCATTGAGCTCTACGCGCAGGCGATGCCCGTGTTTGAGCGCAATGATGATCACTATCACCACGCGACGTGTTTGAGTAACGCCGCGTTCGCGCATACCTGCTGGGGACGCCGCGAACGAGAGCACGGTAATGAGCCCAGCGCCCTCTCACATTTCGCGGAAGCGCAAGCGTTAGCGCGACGCGCGATTGCGCTGGCGAAGCTCGGTGATGATTTAGATTTTCTGACGCTACGCTACGTGACGCTTGCGGAGGCCGAGCGCGAAGCAGGCGATCTGGCGGCTTGCTTGAAAACACTCGAAACGCAGTTACCGCTGACCGAAAAGCTCGCTGCGAAGCGTACGCAGGTACTCTGCCTTGTTAGGCTGGCCGACGCGCTGGCGGCACGAGCAGAGCAAGGCGACGAGGCGCAAGCGCTTGCGCACTTAACCACGGCGGATGTACTGTGCCAATCGCACTCGCTGATGGAAACGCACGGAGGTGTGCTGCGCTCTCTCACCAACCTTCACGAGAAATTTAATCGACCATCCGATGCGCTTGCCGCGTTTAAGCGATTTCACGATGTTGAAATACATATCCGTACGGAGGCCGCAGAGACCGCAACCAAAACGCTTGAAGCGCGGCTCCGAGTTGAGCACATCCAAAGGGCGCTCGACTTGGCGAACCAACGCGAAGCCGAGCTCACCTCACTCAACACGCGATTGCGCGATCAGCAGTTTGCGCTAGAGCGCTTGGCGCACGTAGATTCGCTCACCGGCCTTGCGAATCGGCGCGCGTGGCTGGCGAGCCTTGAGAATGCGTGGGCGTTGGATGCTCAAAATCTATACGTGTATCTGCTCGATCTCGATCACTTCAAAGAGATCAACGATGCCCACGGTCACTCGCTGGGCGACGAGGTCTTGGTCGCCACCGCACGGTTGGTAGAAGCGGCCGTGGGCAGCGCGGGCCAAGCGGGTCGGTTTGGTGGCGAGGAATTCGTAGTCTGGATGCACTCGGCTCAACCCGCCGATGCGAGCGCGCTCGCGAATCGATTACTGACGGCTGTGGCGTCTCATTCATGGCGCTCGATAGCAGCAACCATGAAGGTCACGGCGAGCGTGGGCTGGTGCGCGGCGCACACTCACAACACGCCATTTGCAGCGCTCACCACCGCCGACGAAAATATGTATTTAGCCAAGCGTGCTGGCCGAAATCGAATGATAGGTTCGGTGCTTGCCACACCGTAGAAAGTCGAATTGATGCTCGAAAAACTCAATCAACTCATCGAAAGCCACGGCGCGCTAAAGCCTGGACAGGGTCTAATTACCGGAATCATTGCGCTGTCATTGGCGATTCTTTGTTTTCTTGGGGTGATGGCGTTTCATTTCCCGGAATACTTGACGACGCCGCAGCTTCGCAAAAACTACGACGTGGATTTGCTCCGCAAGGTGATGCTCGGCGCGCTCGTGATCGCGGGCGGCTTGAGTTTGGTGAACATCATTTTTGGGCGCTCGCGTTACTTGAGTGCGTTTGCGTTTTTGCTGGTGGTGATCACCGCATTGCTCGGCGGTCACCAGGTGCCGGTGAACGATTTTGCGGACAACACGCCCTACATTGGACTCGATTGGTTCATCTTGGATTTGCTGGGTTCGGCGCTAATTTTTATCTTCATCGAAAAGCTTTTCGCGCATCGTAAAGATCAACCGATTTTTCGTGCTGAGTGGCAAACGGATTTTCATCATTTCATCGTGAACCACATGCTAGTGGGCTTCATGTTGCTTGCGACCAATTTGCTGGTGCACAAGGGCTTTGGTTGGGCAGTGAAGAGCGAAGTGCAGGCGTGGATTCAGGCGCTGCCGTTTGTCGTGGAATTGCTGCTGATCATCTTAGTTGCAGATTTCGTTCAGTATTGGACCCACCGCGCGTATCACGAGACTTGGTTGTGGCGATTTCACGCCGTGCATCACAGCGTAAAAACGATGGATTGGCTGGCCGGTTCACGGCAACACATACTGGAAGTTCTAGCAACTCGCACACTGGTGCTGGGTGCAATCTTTGTACTCGGGTTCAGCAAGGAGGTGATCGACGCCTACATTGTCATCGTCGGTTTTCAGGCCGTGTTCAATCACTGCAATGTCAATGTGCGGCTCGGTTGGCTACGCTACATCATCGTTACGCCAAACTTTCATCACTGGCATCACAGCCAAGATCAGGAAGCGCTCGACACCAATTACGCAGCGCAGTTTTCGTTCCTGGATTACCTGTTTGGCACTGCGGCAAACAGCAAACGCATTTGGCCACACCAGTATGGTGTGCGCCGAGATTACGTGCCCAACGGTTTTTGGAAGCAGTTCAAGTTTCCATTTACCTGGCGCGGCTGATCGGCATCTAAATCAATCGTGACGCCGCAATCTTTCTTAGAGACTGACGAGCTTCGCCACATTACACCGCTGAAGATGCGCCTACTGTTTGGCGAGCTTGTTCAGTGGCGATGGGTGGAGCTGGGCGATGAGCGAGGGTTGCTTTTTTGGATGCCTCGCGCAAAGAGTCAGTGGGATACGGGAAAGTATCCGCTAGCGCAGCATGTGGTTTATCCGGCGTTTGCATCGGGGGCCTCGCCGAGTCTTTGCGGTATGGCTGCACGACAAATTTTGGAGCTCACCCATTGCGAGTCATTCGTCGTGAAAACGATTGACGATGGGATCGTGGCTGCGCTTCAAGCGTTGGTGGGTGCGGCTCGCTCGATGCGCTTCGAACGCGCGCTGATTACGTTCTCTAGGAACGGTGCGGTGGCCACTACAGCGGCCGGAGATTCGCCAAACGATACCGATGAACTGCACTGTTTCGCATCGATTCCCGATTCAGCGCGCGCACTGCTCGATGCGCACGATGTTTACAGCCCGAGTGATCTAGCGACGATGTTCAGCAGCGGCGATGCACGTTGCTGGACTGTTTCGCGCGCAAACGTTCCTGTGGCCATTGCGCTGAGTTTCCCGAACACAACTCGGCTGCATGAAATCGGCTCGCTCTACGTGCATCCGAATGTACGCCGGGCCGGGCTTGGGCGGCGACTGGTTTGCGCGGCGCTGGCCGATCTGTCAGCTCGCGGCTTGTCGGTTCGCTACGTGGTTGATGCGCAGAATGCGGCATCGATTGCGTTGGCGGAGCGCTGCAATTTGCGTGAAGCGATGCGATTGGCGCATTGGTTCGTTGCGTGAGGCTGCGACTTCAGTTGCAGCGATAGGTCAACAATCGCCCTTTGTAGGCGTCGCTTAGCAAGGTTGCAGGCGCGTCGAGTCGCTCTTCTTTCACATTCAATCCGAGCGCTGCCATTTGCCGCGTAAACGCCGCGCGATTGGCGCGGTCGGGATCAACGATCCAGATTTGCGCGCCGGGGTTGGCGTGTTGCGCGATGAACCAGGGCAGCGCGCCGCTGTCATCGCGCTCGTACAGGATGTCGCTGCCGATGATGAGATCAAACCGGCCGTCCACCCGCAGCTCGGGCTGGGCGATCGGTGCGCCGCCCTGCATTTCGTGCGCTGACCAAAAACCGTGGCGATAGGGCATGGGTTGGAGCGCGTTAAGGCGTTCGTTTTCTGCGAGGAACGTGGCGGTCAGCGGATGGCAATCGCTCGCGGTAATGTCTGCGCCGCGCCGATGCGCGACAAGGCTCGCCAGGGCCAAACCACATCCAATCTCAAGAATGCGTTCTGCGGGGTCTACGGGGCGCAAGGCGACGCGCGCGGCCAGCTGTTGACCCGAAGGCCACACCATCCCGAACAATGGCCACACGGCTGACGAAATGCCCATCCGCTCAGCCGCACCGTCGTCGTCAGAAAATTGCTGGCGATCAAGCAGTGAGCGAATGTTCAGCGCCGTCACACCAGCGATGGCTTGCGATTCGTGTTTCACCTGATAGCCGAGCATGGATTCCTAGGGCGGTTGAGGCACCACACGCATCGATTGATGCGGCAGGTCAGAGCGCGTATCTAGCTTTTACTACGTATGCCAAGCGAACTGTGGTGTTTGTATAAATTTGGTAATTTGTTGAATATGGCAATTTCTTTGATTAAAGCCCTATTTCATGAGGCCTTTATATGAAAAGTTGGTGCACGATTTAGAACACTTTTCCGATGAATGGTCACGCCTGTTGCATGCTCCCAGTAGCGCCGCATCGATGCGATTTGGCACAATGGCAGATTAAGTTTTCGCTGAGCGAGCTATGTTCCCGTACGATCGATTTGTAAAGTTTGAAGAATTGACATCATTGCTCCGCGCCGCAGTCGATGCCCATCCGGCGCTCGCCAAAATGGCGCCCATCGGCAGCAGTTTTGAGGGGCGTCCGATTTGGGCGATCACGATCACCAATTCCGCTACCGGCGAAGCCAGCGCCAAGCCGGCGTTTTACGTGGACGCCAACATTCACGCAACCGAACTTTCGGGCTCAGTTGCCGCACTCAAGCTAATCGATGAATTGCTATCAAACTACGGCAAACGCGACGACATCACACGCCTGCTCGACACGCGCTGCATCTATGTGATTCCGCGCGTCAACCCCGACGGCGCGGAATGGGCGATGGCCGATAAACCGCGCTACATCCGCTCGTCAACGCGTCCCTATCCGTACAACGAAGATCACATCGAAGGCCTCGATGCTGAAGACATCGACGGCGATGGCCGCATTTTGATGATGCGCATCAAGGATGCCAACGGGCCGTGGAAAAAGCACGCGGCTGAACCGCGCTTGATGGTGCGCCGCGATCCGATCGAAAGCGGCGGTGATTACTACCGCATCGTGCCCGAAGGGCGCGTAAAAAACTACGACAAATTCAATTTGCCTGTGGCGCGCGCCAAACAGGGGCTTGATCTCAATCGCAATTTTCCCGAGCTGTGGCGCAATGAATCCGAGCAAGTGGGAGCGGGTGATTTTCCAACCTCCGAGCCCGAAGTTCGCGCGTGCGTTGAATTCATCAACCAGCACCGAAATATTTGCGGCGGCTTGTTTTTTCACACGTGGAGCGGCGTGTTGCTTCGCCCGTACGGCACCAAGGCCGACGACGAAATGCCCGCCGAGGATCTGTGGGTCTTTCAAACGCAGGGCAAAAAGGGAGAAGAGCTCACCGGCTACCCCGCCATCAGCGTGTTTCACGAATTCAAATATCACCCGAAAGAGGTCATCACCGGCACACAAGATTGGCTCTACACCGAGCTGGGTTCGTACGCGTGGGTCGTGGAAATTTGGTGCCCAATGCGCGAAGCTGGCATCACCGGCTACAAGTACATCGACTGGTTCCGCGATCATCCGGTCGAAGATGATTTGAAGCTGCTTAAATGGACCGATGAAACGCACAAAGGCAAAGGCTACGTCGATTGGTACGCCTACGATCACCCCGAGCTCGGCGCCGTCGAACTAGGCGGCTGGGATCGCTTCCACACCTTTAGCAACCCGCCGCCGCACCTGATGGAAAAAGAGATCAGCAAATTTCACGACTGGATCATTTTCCAAGCGCTGATGTCACCCAAACTTGAGCATCATTCCACCGAAGTCACATCGCTCGGCAACGCTCTATGGCGCATCGATTTCGGCGTTCACAACACGGGCTACCTACCCACCGACGTCAGCAAGATCACCCGCAAAAACAAAATTTGCCGCGGCGTGATCGGTGAAATTGCGTTGCCCGAAGGCGTCACGCTCGTCGAAGGCAAACAGCGTATCGAGGGGCTTCAGCTCGAAGGCCGAAATAACGTCGGCACGCTGGCGTCATTCTTCCCAGCAGGAAACGCGACTCAGGATCGGCAGCGGTTTACTTGGATTGTGAGGGGCGCGGCGGGGGCGGAGATTGTGCTGGTGGCGCGGCATGATCGAGCGGGGGTGGTAATGAGCGTTGCCATCCTAGTCTGAGTCGGAGCCAGCGGTTATGGCCAAAACTTCGTTACAACCATTGCAAAAACAAGCAGCGCTGCAGCTCGTAAATCTCGGCTTTGCGGCCTCTGTGAAAGAGCTTGAGAGGCAGAGAAAAGAGTTCAGTGCTCAGAGTGGTGGTGTTCCGCCCGCTCCGCTATGAGCATTGACTACGCCGAAGCGATCCGCTCTGCAATAGATCGCCGTGATCCGGCTGGGGCCAGCGAGCTTGCCAGAAAGTGGTTAATCGATGATCCGGATTCGGCCATCGCACACTCGACGGCGGCTGAATTGGCGGTGCGCGGTTTCGATTTAGATGAGGCCGAACGGCTCTACGAACACGCAATCGCCTTGTCGCCCGGCGCTTGGGAGAGTTGGAACAATTTGGGCAACATCAAGCGTTACTTTGGAAAGCTTGCCGAGGGCAATCGCTGCAGCCTAAAGGCCATCGAACTCTGCCCTGATCGACGGTCCGCATCTCGAATGCACAGCAATTTAGTACTTAGGAGAAACGGGGATCCTCTGGAAACTATGGCGCAGCTCTGCGCCGCCGCGCACGAATTTCATCGGGCTCAGGGTTTCGAGCCGTCGGCGCTTGCGACCCCGCTGGGTCGTACTGCCGGTAACAAACGCATTCGCGTCGCCTACGTAAGTGGAGCGTTCAATTCAGCCATTGTGACCAGCGTACTGGCTGCTGTTTTGCGTCACCATGATCTATCCACCTTTGAAGTGTGCCTGGTCAACACCAATCCCAAGCTAAACCGCAAACCCGAAGCGCTCAACGCAGCGCACCTTCGATGGATCAACGTCGATGCGCTATTCGCCGGAGACTCAATTGGCATCGACGTCGCCGTTGATATTGATGGCCTCTCTCCCTCCGGATCGCCGTGGCTTTTTGCGCGGCGTATTGCTCCGGTACAAATCAGTTGGTTTGACTGGTTTTGCACCACAGGCAACCCAGAGATGGACTATTTTCTGGGGGACGCGATTTCCACGCCGCCGCACTTTTCTGGCTTATTTTCCGAGCGCATCATCTCTCTAGCGCAGTTTCGCTTCCCATTTGATGGAACGCGGACGCGGCCCGCAATCAAAACCCGCGGTCTATGCGCGCCAAGACCCTTTACGTTTGGCGTGTTCAATCGTGTCGACAAGCACCATGCAGGGCTGCTCGAATATTGGGCAGCCATTTTGCGCGAAGCCCCTGGCTCGGAGCTTGTGTTTAAGGCCTCTGCATTCGCCGCGGAGCGATTACGTGCGCGCTACGCCATTGAATTTGACCGCATGGGCGTGGATTCGTCGCGGCTGTTGTTTGTCGGCGCAAGCAATTATCAAGCGTATCTTGCTGAGCATAACGACGTTGATTTGATGCTCGACACCTTCCCCTACACCGGCGGCATCTCAACGTTTGAGTCGCTCAGCATGGGTGTGCCCGTGCTTACCGTGCTGGGTGAAACTACGATTGGCCGGCAGACGGCGGCGATCGTGTCGCAGATCGCTTCGCTCGACCTAAGTTCCCTCATTGCATCAGACGCCGCGCAGTACGTGCATCTGGCCATCGAATTTGCCACCGCACAGCGCCCGTTGCCCTCGAAATACGACATTAGCAAAGCATTTTTGCGCTCGAAAATCTGCGACGCCGCGGGATTCACGAAAGCGCTGGAGCGTGTTTATCGGGAGGTGGTTAAGGCCGATACGTCGCTGCCTACGCTCTGAAAGAGTGACCCGAGCCGGTATCGTTCATTGAAAATCTGCTCGCCTTGGGCTTTTCGAAGGGCTGGCGGCTCGCTTCCAAGGCAACAACCGCCGCAATCAGCGCGGACGGTGGTTTTTTCAATTCAACAAGCGGTATTGTGAGCCGCCCAGCCAGTCACACCAATTTTTGTGCGCTTATGATGAACCCGGCGACCGGCTCATCTTTCTCAATTCGTAGGGTGCAGTCGACTATCTCGATATTGCCGAAACCGGCGGCGCGGTAGAGTGTCTGAACCGATGTTTTGCTGCGGCAGAAGCGCAAGCCCGTGTTTACCGCCTGGTCTTCGGTGGTCGATGTGGGCAGCTCAAAGCTGGCGTAGGCGCGGCCGTGCTGCCTCAGAATTCGCAGGGTGTGGCTCACAGAGGCTTCGAGATTGGCTACGTAGCCGAACACGTCGCAGGCGGTGATCGCATCGTATTGCTCCGAGGGCGTATCGGCCAAAGCGTCGATCAAATTGACTTGGTGCAGCCGGTGATAGAGTTTTAGGCGCTGCGCTTCTACGAGCATGTTGGCCGAAACATCCACACCGACCCTTGCGCCGGGATGTTTTCCAAGGTAGAGCGATACTAGGCCCGTTCCGCACCCAAGATCGAGCAGGTCGGCGCGTTGCCCGGAGAAATCGCTTTTGATCATGGCTGCGATATCTTTGGGCGCACGATGTTTGAGCGAGCCCACCATGTGCTTATCGTAGGCTCGAGCGTAGCGATCAAACAGCGTTTCGCTTAACCCGCTCGGGTAATGCTGCGGCATTGTTCCTTTGCAAAGCGCTACGAAGAAGGCGTGCGATTGATTTTCTGGCTCGAGCGCGATCAGTGTTTCGAAGTCAGCAAGAGCGCTCTGGCGCTCGCCCAGCTGAAGCTTCGTGTTGGCTAGCCCGGCCAACGCTGCGTTATTGCCAGGGAGCGCTTCCAGCAGCTTTGAAAAGCTATGGCGTGCCTCGTTAAGCGCCCCGTTTTGTAGCTCATTTCGAGCTTTGTGCCAGAGAATGTCGAGTCGCTCGGGTGCCAATTGATGAGCTCGGTTAAGCGCATCGGTCACCGATGCGAAATCCCCTGCAGCGGCCGCGCAATCTGCGGCGCGAAACACATCCTGTGCAGTTGATTCTTTGGCGAGAATCGCTTTTTTAGCGAAGCTCAGACAAGCTTCGAACTGTTGATCCTGTTTGAGTACATCGGCCAGTTCAATCCAGACGGGTTGCCAGTTGGCAGCAACAGCAAGCAAACGCTTGCCCGCCTCACGAGCGCCAATGGCGTTGCCCGTGGCAAGGCCAATTCGAGTGGATTGCAACAAGACTCGAGGGTCATTGGGCAATGATTGCTGCAGGCTATGCAGAAGAAGGATGGCAGCGTCATACTCGGCGGCATCGAAATGCGCTTGGACTCTTTCGAATTGGCGGGCTTCGACTGGTTCGAACAGTTGGCTGAAAGTAGTCATGGATGTGAGTGCGGCGGGTCTGCGTGGGTGTTGCGAAATGAATTTGGTTTGGCCTGGTTCAGCGTAGCGTTCTATTCTTTGTGGGCTCAAGGGCGTCGATACCGCTTGCTCGTTGTCAAGACTCGAGGATTGTGTTGTCGATACGTTTGAGCCGACAGTCGACGACCGAGTCATTTTCGAACATTTTGCTGAAAGTTTCAACGCGCTAACTGACTGTTGCGCGTGCTCAGCAAACCAAGAGACTACCCTACGATGTGTTGCATATCTAGGCAGTGCTCGTGCGTTATTGTGATGGTCGCTAAACACTCCTACGCACTAAGCCATTGGCCGACGCGCCGATTCTAGGGGTACTCTAAGCGAAGGGGGGCCCCATGCGAGCAATTGTTCGCGGGCTGGGCGCATCTCCAGCATGTCTGCGGTCGCGTCAGCCCTCACGCGGACTAGCCGCGCTAGGGCTGACTGCGGCCGTTGCCGCGTCCACCGTGCGATACTATTTCTTCGGCTCGGCTGGTTGAGCAGGCTTTAGATCCGCGTTGCGCTGCTCGGCCGCCATTGCTTCGATTCGGCGGATAAGCTCTGGCGTCAATGAGAGCTTCTCTGGCGTATTTTTCTTTGCCAGATCGGCAATGGCGTCAACCTTGACGTCGAGTTTTGTAGACTCGTAAAGCGCCTTTTCCACATCGATGACCACGTTTTGACGGAGCTCAAGCTCGGCTATCCGCAGCAGCGCTGGCATGCATTCATCGGCCGACATTCTTGCGGGAGGAAGCACGGCGTTAAGCCGACCGAAATGAATCCCAAACGGCGTCAAAAACGGCCCGGAGACCTTTCCGATTTCTCGTTTTCCAATGACGTTTCTTGCAAACAGCGTGTCAACTTCTTGCCGCGTAAAAGATGGCAGCTTCCCGCCGTCTTTCGCGCTACTGTCATCCTCTGACACTGACTTAGCCACCGCCTCGAAGCTCTCGCCCGCCTTTAGCCGCGCACCAGCCTTTTCAGCAAGCGCGGTAGCTTCGCCGAAGAGTTTATTGTCCATTCGCACTAAGATGTGTGACGCATTAAACTTTTCTGGCGCCTGACAGGACTCGTGCCCGTGAGAATATAGCTCCGAAGCACGCTTACGCACAGTTTCGGCGCTAACGGTGCGCTTAGTTTCATTATCAACCCACACACGCTTCATAAAGCCGTAGCCCGCGAGATCGCGCTCGAGCTCCAAGGCGATCTGTTCGCTTGATGTCAATTGGTTGGCTCGACTCTTTGTGGCGCGCGCCAGCGTTATCCGTTCCGCTAAATTCGCAATCCTCTGAGCGGACGAAAGGTACGTCTTCATCTCGTCTTCGGTCAACTTCTGCAACGCGGTCGCTAAATCACCTTCGGTAGTAATCAGGTTTCCATCACTGCTAGCTAAGGTAATGGCAGCCGCTCCGGTCGATGCTACTGCAAAGGCTGCCGCCAACAGAAAGGGGGGGGAATGGCTTCGCAACATGCTTGTCACTGTAATGTAAATCCAATGTTGGTTTGGCCGTTGGATAAACCCCGGATTGAGATTGCCCAACGGTTCACGTCTACCGCGTAAGCGTTATACGGGTTGGTCGCGACCGGTGTGCTTGAATGCCTGTAGTTCATTGTGTTTCCGTTGACCAGCGGGACTGTTACTCCCTCAAACAACGAGCCATAGCGACAAGCGAAGGTTTTTGAGACCGTTATATCAACGTTAGTCCATCCGCTCGCCATCGCATAGGTCAGGCGTCTTCCAGCAGGAATGTCGACGTAAACAACGTGACTAATTGATGGGTCAACTTGCGTGCTATACGAGTACGCGGTTGACCCAGATGGCCACGCGTAGTATGTCGTCGATGAGCCGCAAGCGCTGGCGTCAATGGCTCCGCCTAATGGTGGAGTACTCTGGCGATTGATCTGGAAACCTGACACGGTGGTGCAGCTCGAAGTGCTCGTACCGTTGCATACGTTCACGCTGTATGTAACCGTAGTGTTGGTAGAGCCGATTGTGAAAGGAGTGACGGACACCGGTGAGCCGCTGCTGATGCTTGCTGATGGATTTGCGCTCCAGGCAATGGTGCGGTTAGGCGCTAACGTCCCGCTGGAGCAGGTCACCGATAGGGAAGCACCGACACCGGCTGCTAGCGATGCACCGGACTGCAGCGCCAGTCCACCGGACGTAGCGGAGATACCGCAACCCGTTGGGGCGCTGATGTTGGTCACAGACACGGAAGCCGTTGGCGCGCAGTTGTTTGCCACGCAAGCAGTTAGGTTGTACGTCACTGAGTTCAATTGTGGCGGAACGGTGACTGCGGCGCCGTCCCCGCTGGCGTTCGCCGATGTGCCGTTCGCCGCACTTCCGGACACGGCCCAGCTGTAGGTGGGTGACGCTGCGCCCGCTGGAATGTTGCTGCAATTGGCAGTCAACGCGTACAAGTTAGACGCCGTCGGACTGACTGCCGAAGACGGATTGCAGACGAAGGCGGAGGTATCTGCCGCGGCCAGCGTCAATGTCGATCCCGCTGGCGCGGAGGACGCAGCAAGGTTCGCTGCGGTCGGCCACTGAATGACGATAGGGCCGCTAGGCGTACAACTAAGAACGCTATTTGCTCCGGATGTGCTTGGCGTACAAACCCAGTTCGTTGTCAAGGTCTGGGACTGCGACTGTGCCGCCGCCATCGCTGATGAAAACAAGAAAAATATCGGTACGAATACGAATTTGAGACGGTTTAGCATGGAGCCTCCAAAAAAAAAGCTGCCTTATTATGGCAGCTTTGAATGTTTTGCACAGGACGTTTCCGACAGTCGCGGTATTTTGCGCGACCGTCGGACTTTCCGATTAGCGGACTATGCGTTCGAAACGATGTCCGTAGCTGGATGCGAAGCTTGCTTTGGTTCCTTGATTAGCTTGCACCACCGCGAAGCCAACGACTGGTAAACCAACGTAGGTGACAGATGCGACACCAGTCCGCACTGTTGTGCCATTGAACACCGTGTTGGCGACACCGATCGGTCCCACCGTGTTTATCAACTGATGAACGCTAGAAGTCGTTGTTGTCACGAAGGTCAACTTCGCCCAACCTCCTTCGCCCTGAGTTGCCGCATTAACACTAGGGACTGCAGCTCCGTTGTTTTGGTAACCAGCAAACCACAGGTTGTTAGTAGAACCCAATACACGGCTTGGCTCAGAAGCAGCGGCAGCCTTGCCAAACGAAATTACGTTGGACTCCCAGCACAATGCGTCAGATGCTGCGCCCGGGCGTACTGGCGAGAAGGTGCCAGGCGCACTAGTTTTGCCACCCTCTTCACGGTCATACGAAGAAATTGCGATTGTGTCACACGAGCCGCTTGCGCCAAAGATGCGCTGGAAAGGCGCCCGAGCTGGAGTCGGGGTAAATACGCCCACACCAACAGTGCCGCCGGACCACGTACCATCGGTCGCGGCATTATTCACGAAGTAACGCTTGTTGGGCATAGTGATCACCCAATCTGTGCTGAACACTTTATCATCAGTGTAGGCGTATTCGTTGATTACCGACGCTCGCATTAGCACAGCGGTTGTGGCCTTGAAACCAGAGCTTGGAGCAGGAGTTTCACTCCAATCAGATATGTACACGCTCGAGCCATTCACAACCACCGAACGACCTTGGCCAGAACCAAGATTAGGTTTGTCGTCAGCAGCATCGAAGTATTCAGTGTTGGCTATGTCACCCCAGAATGAGTTGAGCGCAACAGCATCCACGCCAGTGTTAGTGCCAGCCGTGCCATTCAAGAACGTAACGCTACCGAACAGGCCGCCAGTTGGAGGTGCCAAGTTTGCGAACTGCTCTTCATCGCGCCCGGCATTGGCTGCGTTGAGTCTGTTAAGCGTTGGAACAATCTTACAGGCGGGCGTGCGAGGCCCACTACTACCGTGAGTAACGTCTTTACCAAGAGCAGACCCGTTAGGGATCGTAGCAAATTCAATAACTTCAATGTAGCCTTCGCGTACGCGGTCAACTGTTTGATCCTGAGCGTCCTTGTTGAGCGACGTGTAATCGAACGAGCGGAAAGGGATACCCGTTGCGAAGGTATTTCCGTCTTCATCTCTAGTTGGGGTAGTGCACGATGTGTCACGCGATACCAGCATTGCGCCGCCCGTGCCGTTGCCACGATCATTAGTATTCAGGATCGCACCAGTCCAAACGTCGTAAGCCGACAGGAACAGGTTGAAGTCAAGCACGTCTGCCGTGTTTTTACCTTCGCGGAAGCGAACCTTGACAACTTTGGCCTGGCCCGTTGTGTTAACAACCGACATCAGAGTGGCATTGTCGCCGCGAACCGTGTAATAAGGGTAGATCAGCGCTTCGCCGAGGCCGCCGTCGTTGACGTAGACCGCGCTGGCTTGACCAGCAACCACTGCACAGCTAGCTGCTGCGATCGCGGATGCAAGTTTCGTTTTGTTAAATGTAGACATTAGTAAGAGCTCCTTGAATAGAACTTTAAGAAATAAGAACCAACAGCAATACGATTTTTTGTTGATGAGAGAGACTATCGAGCAGTGCCTCGGATCATTTTTAGACCCGTGTCATCTAAAACCCACACCTCTCGATGCGGAATCTCCATCAGTCTGGGTGCAATCTTAGGGATTTTTATGTTCACAGTCAAGTCCATTTTCACTTCGCATCGCGCTGCTTCGCATTTTGCGCTGCGGGATTTGGCGCCTTTGGCGTTGAGATTCGTGACGTAGCCCAATAGGAAGTCCGAATCAATGCCTACTTTTGAAGCGGCGGTAAACGATTCAAAGGCCGCTTTGTATTCACCCGCTACGAGCTGTTGCCAACGTTTGTCTGCGGCGGCCATGGCTACGTTGGCGAGTGCTTCGGGGCTAAGCGCCTTCAGACGGGCTACTTCGGCGGCCTGCTCTGTTTTGCGGTCTGCCGTCGGGCTGGTTTGGCAGCCATTTAGAAATGCGGCGCCTAACAGGAGCGCGAGTACGGCGTTTTTTACTGTGGTGTTGTTTGCTTTAATTTGCATGTCGTGTGGAAGCGGGAGAAAGGTTGTTGGAGATTTACAACAAATCGGAGAACTATAGTCAATCGAGCGACGTAGGTTTGATTTCTTGTGCGCGCAGTTGCCGCGTCATTCGATTTACTGCGCAAGTGATTGGTTAGGCGTTGGCGTTTCGATCGCTTGCAGTTTCTCGCGCAAAAGGGCGCGGTCAGCTGCTGTCGTAGGCGAGCGCAACGTTGACGCGCTCAGACCCGAATTTTCGAGTGATTGCAGGCGTTTTCGGAGTTCATCGACGGCAGCATTGGTCTCATCGGCGGAATTGAGCACGCGCGGCGTTAGGAGCAGCACGAGCTCTGTTCGGTCCGACTGCCAGCGCTGGGAGCCAAACAAGCCGCCAACCACAGGGATTGAGGAAAGCACTGGTAAGCCAGAGGATGCGGTGCGACCCCCCTCTTGAAAGAGGCCGCCCATGAGCATGGTGTCACCGGAGCCCACCATTACGTTAGTTGAGGCGCTACGCTTGGTGATGGGGGGGTTGGGGTTGCCCTCTGCGGCAACGCCGGCATCGCTGATCTCTTGTTGAATCTCTAAAAACACGTTTTGCCCGCTCACCCGGGGGGTTACGTTGATGCTGATGCCAGTATTGATGTATTGAAAGCTGTCGGTGGAGCCGACGGTACCGCTAGCGGCGGTTGATTGCGTGCGAACCGAGATCTGGGTGCCCGAGGTAAACGACGCCTTTTGATTTTCCATGGTAATCAGCGTGGGCTGAGCGATCGTGCGAATCATGTTTTTTGATTCGGATAGATTCAAGATGGCTTGAATCGCGTCGGTTTTTTTCCACGTGTAGGTGAATGCTCCCTTTGCAATCGAGCCCAGACCGTCGCGCGAGGTCATTCTGTTGTCAACGCCATCGATCTTGCCTTTAAAGTAAGTTTGGAGCCCAAACTGGAAGTCTCCGGTGAGTGAGACTTCGGCAATTTGCACTTCGATGGCAACCTGCTTTGGGGCAATATCGAGTTTTCGAATGACGGATTCGATGGCGTTGTATTCGGATTGTGTGGCGACAATAAGAAGCGCGTTGCGGTCTTTGTCGGCGACGATGCTGACGTTGCGCGCGAGAGCGCTGCCCTGCGCGTTGTTACCCCCGGCGGGGGCGGCTGGCCGCGCAGCGGGGGCTGGAGCCGCCGTATTGCCGGGCGAGGCTGGCGCATTGCCGGGCATAGGTGAAACAAGGGTGGCAGCCGCTTGCCCCGGCGCAACCGTGGCCGCGGGCGCGGTTGAACTACGTGCGCCAGACAGCGCCGATTGCAACACCGGCTGCAGCTTGTCTGCCTGTGTGTATTGAAGGGTGTACACGAAGAGCTTTTGGCCGTTGCCCGAATCTCCGCCCTGGTCGAGACGCTCGATCCATGACTGCGCTTCTTGCACCACGCTGGCCTGTGGTGAGACCAGCAGCAAAGCGTTCATACGCTCAATGGGGATCATTCGAAGCAGGCCAGCGAAGGGATTTCCAGCGGCTTGCCCAATGATTTTTTCGTATTCCGCGAACACCGTCTTTACGTCGGACTGTTGAAGGGTGACCATGGAAAACGACATTCCGGCAAGCAGGCTCACGTCAAACATGTTGGCTAAATCCAGCATGCGGTCGATTTCATTTTGGGTGCCGGTGAAGTAGGCAAAGTTGCGCAGCTCATCGATGCGAAGTGCGGCCGCGGGATCGCGCACAAACGGCTCAACAAGGCGCTGAAGCTCTTTGGCGCCGATGTTTTTTACGGGGTATATCACTACGATCGTACCGCGATCAGCGCTACCTACTTGGTTGACCAAGCGGGGGGTGGTGAGCCCACGAACCGCGTCAGACGCGGGCAGTACCCGCCAGTACGCGCCGTCCTTGGTGAGCGAGAAGCCGTTGGCCTTGAGGATCGTTTCGAGCAGCGGCACGACGTCCGCTCGATCGATGGGTTTGGCCGTGCGCATGGTGATGGTGCCTTGCACGCGCGGGTCGATGATGTAGTTTTCCTGCAGCAGATCGCCCAAAATATTGCGAACGATTTCGCGCACGTCACCGTTTTCAAAAGATAAGCTGACCGGTGCGCCGCTACTTGCTTTAGCCGGAGGATTCACCAATTTAGAGGGTTTGACAAGCTCGCCAGTCCCCGTGAGTCGGTGAATGCTCAGTGTTTGACTCATTTTCTGAGCGTTCACCGGGGTGCCCACTGGACCGCGGGCCAGCATGGACTTCAGCGCCTGGTCCTCATCAGGCGTTAGGGCGCGAATGGGTGGTGGTCCCAGCCCAGGCGGGAAATCCGACGTCAGCGGCGCACTGGCGGCAGTTCGGGGCATCAAGGTTGTGTTGGCGTTGGTGCCTGTCCCACCAAAAGAGCTCTGAGCCGACACGTTCGCAACACCCACTGCGACGAACAGCACCAGGGAGCACAGAACAGATTTGCGGCCACGGCGCTTTGGCGAGCGCAGTGGCATATTGTCCGTGCGCCGCGAGAGTGCAGCAAGATTCGAGAAATGCGGAAAAAGCGTCATCAGTATGCTCATCTATTGTGCTGGCGCGACAGGGCCAAAACCCCCACCCGCTGGTCTACTGCCGGGTGTGTTGACAAATCGTTGCCGTGGCGGAGTTGTAGTTTCAGAGGGTCGCTGCGCCACGGCAGGGTCGTTTTGAACTGGCACGGGCGGTGCAGCAAGTGCTGGGTTATTTTGATACTGGGCTTGAGACTGCATGCCGTGCGCCTGCGCAGGTGGAGGCGCAACAGCAACTGCGGGGGGTGGCGGTACCGGAGGCTGCGGCACACGACCCGAGGAAGTGTATTTGGCGAGTTCGAGTATGTCGGTTTCGCCTTGAAATCCAAGTGTTACTCGATTGATGTCTAGGCTCGTCACCTGCATTTCTTGCAGCGAATCACCCTGCTTAACGGATCGGGTTCGACCGGTAGCCAGCTCGCGAAGCTGGGCAACTTTCATCCCACCATAGTCACTCACCCCCACCAGCTGATACAACCCGCGCCGGATCTGCGGCTTGGGCGGTTCGGGGGCGACGGCTACGGCAGCCTGCGTGGGCGCGGGGCGACGGGTGGGATTGAGCAAGGGGCGCTCGGCGATTTGGGCGTAGGCGCTCGATTCGGAGGAGAGTTTGAAATCTGGCAAGACGCTGGCACCGTCGGGCTTGATTATGGGGGCTCCGCCTTTGATGTCGGATTCGCCGAAACCTTGGCCCCAATCAGTTAACCAACCAAGGCCAGCTGCCAAAGCGACAGCACAGGCCGTCAAGAACTTTTGTGCGGCGCTGAAGTTCATGACCGGGTCGCTCCGGCGGGGCTACCTGCGGCGGCGGTCGCGTTTCGGGGCGCGGCTTTTGCGCCGTACGCTTGCACTTCCAGTTGCACCGAAACTTCGGGCTCTTGGTTGGGCTGAGGCTTGAACCCGCGCGGTACGGTGGCCCGCAGTGTTAAGTTTTCAACGAACAGGTAGGGCAGCGCGGTTTCGATCGCAAACAGCGTTTTTTGCACGTTGGCGGGCGTGCCGTTGAAGCCGATGTTTAAGGAGTAAACGCGAAATCCAGCGTCTTCTTTCACCGTAGCGGGCTGGATCGAGGTGAGGCGTGAGCCGTTGGATTCGATCATTGGCCGAACCAGATCGGTGAGCTCAGCACCTGCAGCGGTTGGAATGACATTTTTCAAATAGAAGCGTGAGCTTTCGCGCGCTTTGACGACTTCGAGCGCGCGCTGGTGTTCGGCGCGAAGTGAAGCGAGTTTTTGGTAGCGCTCGATCTTTTCTTCGGCGTCGACAATGACTTTGTCGTAGCGCTGATGGAGCACGTAGGCGGGCCACGCAATGGCAACGGCGAGTAGCGACAGCGCTAACAGCGCCAGCGCCAACGCTATCCAACGGCCCTTGGAAGCGGCTGGGAGAATCATGGCTTTTTCTCCGGCAGAGGCGTTGCTGCGCCAGCTGGGCCTGGTTGGGTCGGTAGCGCTTTCGCTGGTTCGCCCTTCAACGCCTCACCCTTCGGCGGTGACCCTGCTGGTGCGGCGGTGCCCGCCGCCTTCGGCGAATCGGCGGATGGTGATTTTGAGGCGTCGGGTGAGGCTGCGCTCTTTGCGGCCGTCTGCGGTGCGCCCGCAGCGTTGCTCGGGGCCACCTGCATGGGCGTGGCCAACAACGTTACAGAATCGGCCAAGGTCATGCCGGGTGGGGGCGCAGCGCTGATAAGCTCGCCCGCGAAATGAAAGCGCTCGGCGTTGGGGGCAACACGCGTCATCGCGGCCTTTAGCACCGGCTCCTTGAGAAGTGGCGAGCCTTGAACCAATTGCAGCAGCGTTGCGCCGCTGCCGGTTTCGCCTTGAACAATCACTTCGCGAACTTTGGTGTTGGCTTGCGGTTTGATTTCAAACGATTGCGCCCACGTGTCATCAGGCAGTCGCTTGCTCAAGTCATCCAGCACTTGCACAGCAATCGGCGTAGCGTGTTTTCGCTTGAGGAGCAGGTTGTAGTCGCCCACTTGCTTATCGAGCTGACGCTGCAATACGGTGGCGGTTTCCGCCTCGGCGCGAGCCATCGATTCGATGGGCATCAAGGCAATCACATACTGCCGTTTTTTGAAAATGGGATACGCGACTAACGCCAAAGTCAACGCGAGGCACAGCAGCATCAGCAGCGGCGTGAGCCACGCCAGTTTGGGCGCATCAGCATCCTGCTTGCGGGAGAGTTTGTAGAGATCCATGCCGTGGTCGACATCTGAGGTGGATAACACTAGGCGATTGATTTCAGCCCCACGCTCGCGCGCAGCCGCGATCATGGTGTCCACGCGGGCCTTTGGTGCGGCTAGCACCTCAGCGATGCAAACGCCTTTGACATTGTCACGCCGAACCACACGAAAATCGTAATAGAGATCGTCGGGTTTGAGCGGTGTTAGGCGATCAAGCTCAAAAGCTAAAACCTGGGTCAACCGATCTTCAACGGTAATCGGTAGCGCCACTTCACGGCGAAAACCATTGCGCTCGCCAATGAGCAAGGCCGTCGGCTTCAATTTGGACGAATCACCCGACAGCAGCGGAGTGTGCTCCAGCACCGCGCTATCAGCGAAATCACCGCCAGCAGCCCATATTTTGCCGTCAGCAATCGACACAAGCAGCGGCCGCGCTGCACGCTGCGAGCGACGCCGGATCGGGCCTGGGATGCATTCGACAAGGTGTTGTTTCCACCACTTGAAAAAGTGTGCGGCCGTGCTGACGTTAAACCCGTCACTCACTTGCACGCTCGCCGGAGACGTGTTCATCGTGAGGCAACCGGTGAAGCTTGCGCGGCAGACGCTGCAACAGCGCTCGTCTTTGACGCATCACGGGCTCTCTGCCACAGGTAAAACTGCGGCACCGATCCCGTGGTGACATTGACACGAACCGAGGCTTCTCGGGTGGCTCGAAGCCCATCCGTCGAGCGTGCTTCGGCCAGGATTCGAACGGCGTTGCCGCCGGTCGCAAAATAAGGGCTAGAAAACGGGATCGGTGGCACGGGAAGGCCCTCTTGCAGCGCAGCGTCTCGCTCCGCCACCCATGATTGCACCAGCAAGGTGTCAATACTCGGCACCATAGAGAGCACAGCGCTTGACGCCGTCAATGGGTCAACGCCCGCCGAGCGCGATTGCACAGTCAGGTAAGGCGAAACGGCCGAAAATATCTGCGGGGTCACACCCATCACGTTTTGTAATTCCTCGATTGCGATAAAAAAATCATTGCTAGGCACGGTTTTCTTGCCGGCCGCACGGTAGTCGTCTGCTTCAGCCCCGTTAGGTCGTTTTAAGTTATCGGCGTCGGTCCAGTCTTTGACCGCCGCCACGATGTTCTGGGCGTCCTCGTCGGGCACGCCTGCGTTGACGAATACACTTTTGAGTAGCGCTTCCGCAGCAAAGTTCAAATCGATTTTAGCAGCCTCATTGCGGGCTGAAACCGTTATTTGAAAGCCGTTTTCAGACAACTCGTGGGTCACGCCGTTGGCCCGCCATTGGGCGAGTGCGACGGTGGCGTCGGCGGCGCGGGGTCGCGCTAGCTCGAAGAGCATGCGATGCACGGCACCGTCGGCGGCCGCTTGGAGCTTGGCGACCATCAGCGCATTGGCGGTCATTTGTGATGATAGACGCTGCGATTCGCTAAACGGCAGCGCGATCAGCGATAGAAAAATCACTAAGCCAAGTACTACCAAGAGCGCAATGCCGCGCTGCGCGAGGCGGCGGGATGAGTGGTTAGCGGCTTGCATCGTCATCACCATTGCCTAACGCCGAACGTTGCCGTCGATCACGCAGCGCTGTTTGCTGAAATCGAAATTACAACCCACGGCTTGCGACACTCGCAGCGGTACCAACAAATCCGGCCAGCGATAACCGCCGGTCTCCGTGATGCGAATCTTAACGAGCGTTGGCATCCGCGCGACCTCGTCCCAACTATCGACCCAGCTTCCCGCTTCGGGCTGCTGCACCGGATCATCCCCCGGATCGAAATACGAAAGGGCTAGGCTGTCGATGCGATCAGCCAGAATGATCGCCTCGCCCGTCTTCACGTCGGGCACTTCTTTGGTCTCGGGGTCTTGCGGCACTCGGTGCAACACCAATTGCTTTTTCTGCGCCTGATCGCGCACCGAGAGCTGCCACCACATTACACCGCCCTCGGCGATGTAGGACGTAATTGGCGCCAGGTAAATGATGCTGTCGCTGCGTCCGGCGAATTTGAGTGGCTGATTGAGTTCGCGCCGCCATCGAAGCGGCAAGGTGTTACCAATATGTTCGCTCAGAAACGCATGGGTTCGGGTGTACTGTTCGTTTCGTTCGTTGGAGGTCGTGGTGGCGGTAGTGCTTTGCTCGGCGTTTCGCACCGTGCCCAACAGAATAGTGGCTAACAGCGCAAACAAAATCATCGCAGCCAAGACTTCGATCAGCGTGAATCCGCGTGGTGCGGTGTTGAGCTGGCGCGTCATCATTGTGCGAGCGGTGGCCGCGGTACGGCACGCAGTGTCGTCAATTCGACCGAGCGTTGTGCGTCGGTCGAGTTGCGAGAAGCGGTGCTACCAACAATGACTTTCGCAGTCACTCGTTTCAACAAATACGGAGGGCGAATCGGATTGTCTGAGTCCTCGGTGGGCTCGTCGATTACAGTCACCGTCCACGTCAGGCTCTCACCCTCCGCGCCCGATTCGACGCCGTCGGTCAAGGGTTTCTCGATGCCCGCGCCCGACAAAAGACTCTGTGCCAATGTACTCGCCCGTGACAAGTCAGCCGCGATACCCGCGGCGCGCGTGCCGCCAGAGAACACACCCGCGAGCGCCGTCAGGCACATCGCGGCGATCACCACGGCAACGATCACTTCAATCAAGGTGAAGCCAGACTCAGCGTCCGGGGCTCTGCGGCCGCGCGTCATGCGTCGTCGATGGCAACGCGTCCCGTTAACCAATCTATGTCGATACGAAATTCGCGCTCTTTGTTTTTAAGTGTGACGCGACCACCCGTCGAACCACCATCGGGATAAAAGCGAATCGAGCCGCGCTTTTCATCTTTGGTTTCTGCGGCGGTGGTGGTCAATTCAAGCGCGATGCCTTCGGGAAGTTTCGATTTCTTTCGGGCATCAGCCAATTGAAACGTGCGCGCTTCGAAGTCGAACTCCACGCCCACATCCACGCGCTTGGCAACGGCCTCAGTACGAGCAAAGCGCAGCACTTGTGCGACTTGGCGCGCAGCGGCGCGGTGTTCGGCCCCGGTGACGCCGGAGGAAAAAAACGGCGGCGACAACGCCGCGATTACTCCGATGATGAGCACCACTGCAATAAGCTCGATGAGAGTGAACCCTCCCGATCGATTGCGGCCAAATCGAGCGGATTGGACGCTCGAACAATTCGTTTGATTGATCATGGAACGTACGTCTGCAGAGTTCCTACCGAAGTACGACATAGTTCAAACCGCTAAAGTGCCGCCAAGCGAGATTCAATCGGAGACTTGTCAGTTCTTGATGATGTCGGCGTTCACGCCCTCACCACCTTCTTGCCTATCTGCCCCGAGCGATTTCAGTTCGAACGGTTGGCCGTTCGCGCCAGGCGTGGTGTACTTGTAGTCGGTCAACCACGGGTCCTTCATCTCCTTCTTCTTCGTATACGGCCCGTTCCAGTTGGCGATGCCGCCAGGGTTTTTTAGTAGCGCGTCTAAACCTTCCTGTGACGTGGGGTGGCGACCGATCTCAAGCTTAAAGAGATCAAGTTCGGCCGATATTTGTGCCATGTCCGTTCGTGCCGCTGACACTTTGGCCTTCTCGCCAGTGCCCATCACATTGGGCAGGATGACCGCACCGAGAATGCCGATGATGATGATTACCGCCATGATTTCCAGTAGCGTGAATCCAGTTTGTGCTCGTTTTTTCACTTAAATCTCCATTCAATCGAGTTGGACTCGATACTACGTCGTAAATTCCGTCACGCTGAGCAAAGCGCTCAGCAGCGCATAGATAATGCCGCCCACCATGATGGCTAGGCTAACAATAAGAATCGGCTCGAGCAGCCCTAGAGCACGCTTGAGCGCCGTATTGACCTCGCGGTCGTACACGTCGGCCACCTTAAGCAACATGGCATCGAGCTTTCCTGTCTCTTCGCCGACTGCAACCATATGTACCGCCAATTTGGGGTACAGCCCGGTTTCCATTAGCGGACGAGCAAAGCCTTGTCCTTCCTTTAGCCGCGCTAAAACGCCCTCGAGTGACTGCGCGAGCGCTCGATTGTCAACCGTATCTTTCACAATAGTCAGCGCCGGCAGCAAGCTGACGCCATTCCCCAGAAGTGTGCCCAGCGTTCGTGCAAATCGCGCGACTTCAATCTTGCGGAACAAGTCTCCAAAGACGGGTAAATTCAGTTTCTGCAAGTGCCACTTGAGTTGGCCTTGCGGGGACGAGAGACGGCCGCGAATTAAGATGACCAACGCCGCAATCGCGACCCCAATAATCCACCCGTCGTTGCGTAAAAACTGCGACAGGCTTAGAAGGTTTTCAGTCACCGGAGGCAATGCTTTGCCGAACTGCTTGAAGGTTTCTCCGAATTTTGGAACAACAAAAAACAGCATGATTAGGACGGCGAGAATCGCGATAAACACCAAAATCACCGGATACAAAAGCGCAGACTGCACGTTTGACCGAAGCTCTGCACTTCGTTCCTGAAACTCCGAAATCCGCGCGAGCACGGGGCCGAGCGAACCGCTGGCCTCACCTGCGCGAACCATGTTGACGTAGAGTCGATCGAACTGTTTCGGGTGCTCAGCGAGCGCTTGTGAAAGCGCTTTTCCGCCGCGCACACGATCACGTATGTCTTGCATCATCACGGCCATCGGGCCCGATTCAGCGAGCGATGTTAAAAGCTCAAACGCCCGATCGAGCGGCAGACCCGCAGAGACGAGGTTCGATAGATCGCGGGTGAACGCAATGATTTGCTCGCGAGTGACTTTTCGCGGGCGCAGCAGCTTGGCGATGACGCTTTTGTTTTCGCTTTGCGCGGCGATGGCGGCTTGAGCGGCGGGCTTGATCGAAAGCAGGATCAAGCCTTGCTCGCGAACTCGCTCAACGGCTTCGTTTTCGGTGACCGCTTCGATTTGTGCGGAGACCGATTCGCCCGACGCGCGAACGGCTTGAAATGCGAACAGAGCCACGCGCTATCGCTCCGAGAGATTTACGCGAACACTCAGTTCGGCTCCCTCGCCCTGGGGGAGAGGGTGGGGGATTGTGCAATGGCTAATGGGTCGGCGTGCGAACACCCTCTCCCTAGCCCTCCCCCCCGGGGGGAGGGAAGCATGGCATGCGTCCACACATAGAGACTCGATGCGCATCAACGCCTAACCTTCGCGCGTTGCACGCAACACTTCTTCGATGGTGGTGATGCCCGCGAGCACTTTGCGCAGACCGTTGTCGTACATCGGCTGCATGCCCTCAGCGAGCGCCGCTTTACGGATTTCGCCCGCGTTTGATTTCTTCATAATCAAACGACGCAGCGACTCGGTCAGCGGCATGAATTCGACAATGCAAATTCGTCCAGTGAAGCCGGTGTTGGAGCAGTGTTGACAACCTACCGGCTTGTACATGATCGGCTCTGCGCCATTGAGCATGCGATCGAGGCCGATCTCTTTGACGAATTCTGGTGCGGGGGTATAGGGTTCTTTGCAGTGATCGCAGAGTGTGCGCACCAAGCGCTGTGCCAGTACACCGACCAAGGTACTGGTCAGCAAGTAATCCTCAACGCCCATATCGAGCAATCGGGAAACGGTCGCTGGGGCGTCGTTGGTGTGAAGCGTTGACAGCACCAAGTGCCCGGTCAACGCGGCTTGGACGGCGATTTCAGCCGTTTCTAGATCGCGAATTTCGCCGATCATGATGACGTCGGGATCTTGCCGAACGATGGACCGGAGCGCGTTGGCGAAGGTCAAATCGATTTGCGGTTTGACTTGAATTTGGTTAATACCCGCCATTTGATATTCAACGGGATCTTCGACCGTCAAAATTTTCACGTCGGGTTTGTTCAACTGATCGAGCGCGGTGTAGAGCGTGGTCGTTTTGCCGCTACCAGTGGGGCCGGTGACTAGCAAAATGCCGTTGGGCTGAGCGAGTGCGTCTTCGAATCGTGCTAGCAAATCGGGCTCAAAGCCGAGCTTTTGGAAGTTGAGTGCGACACCGCCTTTGTCGAGAATACGCATCACAACGCTTTCGCCGTGCATCGTGGGCACGGTCGAAACGCGTAGATCAATTTCCTTGCCTTGGATGCGCAAACGAATGCGGCCGTCTTGCGGCAAACGGCGCTCGGCGATATCCAAGTTTGCCATGATTTTGACGCGTGAAATCACCGCCGCGGCAAGGCGCTTCGGCGGCGATTCGATTTCGTGCAGCACGCCATCGATTCGGTAGCGCACGATCAATCGGTTTTCGAAGGGCTCAATGTGAATATCAGACGCCCGCGCTTCAAGCGCATTGGTCATGATGAGGCTCACCAGCCGAATGACCGGTGCTTCAGAGGCCAAATCCTTGAGTTGCTGTACATCCGCGCCCAGCGCTTCGCCCTCGAATTGGGCTTCTAGATTGCCGTCTGAGAGCTGCGCGACCTGGGTGCGGCCGCCGCCGTAGAGCCGCTCAATCGCCGCATCAACTTCGGAGCCCACGGCGACCACGCGTTGCACTTTGCGGCTGGTGACGAGCTCAAACGAATGCAGCGCGAAATCGTCGTACGGATCAGCCACTGCGAGTGTTAACGCATCGTGGCTTTCCTCAACGGGCAACGCCCGCGCATCGCGCAGGAATCGCGGCGAAATCTTTTCCTCCAAAATCGGCATTTCGGGGAAAGCCGAGGCTTCGATAAACGGCAGTCCAGATTGCGCCGCGAGCGCTTGCGCCACATCGCGAGCGGAAACAACGCCAAGCGTCGTCAGCAGTGAACCGAGTTTTTCGCGGGTAGCGCTCGAGGCTTGCAAACGCAGCACCCGATCAAGCTCAGCCGAGTCGATTTTTAGACGCTGCAATAGCACCTGCCCCAGCGGAATCCGCGCATGCGGCGTTTCGTGCTGGAACTGAGGCTCGGTCTGCGATTCTGTTTCGGCGATTTCCACCCGGCGGCCTTGCATTCGTTATTTTGGGGACAACCCTGAGATTCTAGTTGGCGCGGAAGGTTCACCTACAATCCTGCGGTTTGAATCAGATTTTGACCGGAATTTCATGAAAAAGTACATGTGCCTGATCTGCGGCTGGATTTACGATGAAGCAGAGGGCTGCGCCGATGACGGAATCGCTGCGGGAACGAAGTGGGATGACGTGCCCATCAACTGGACCTGCCCCGAGTGCGGCGCGCGGAAAGATGACTTTGAGATGGTGGAAATTTAGGGCAAAGGACGAGAGGACGAATGACGACGCTGCGCTGAGACGCGAGCAGTCGGCCCAGATGATTCTGCTTTTCGTTAGCTTTCAGGGCGCTGGCTTTTCGCGGTAACGCCATGTGAAATGGGGTTTGGCGGCCTATTTTTCCATTTTCAAATGTAGTTCGAATTCTCGTATAGCCCTTATTTCGTAAGGCATTCAGCAAAAAAGCCGTTAGTTGTTTAACGGCTTTTTTGTTTTCAGTGCTCCGACGGTTCGCCGGAGCTTGATGTTCTAGCGGTGAGTTAGAACTTCTTCCACAAACGCAAAAAGTACGACGCGCCATTGAGTCCAAACTGCACGCTGTCATAGATGAAGCCGTTATCGGTTTCGTTTGCATCTTGTTTGGTCGGTTTGACGTTAAAGATGTTGTTGCCGCCAATGGTGAGTTTGGTTTTTGGATCAAACGCGTAGGTTAGGCTGATGTCAGCCGAGGTTTTAGGTTTGTAGACCGCGTTGGGTACGCCGCCTGCAGTGCCGCTAAATGTGCCCAGAGTTTGCGAGCCGAAGTGGATGACCTTGAGCTCGCTTGACCATTTGCCGGTGGCGTATTCAAAACCGAGCGTGGCTTTGCGGCTAGGGCCGCCCTGCTCGATGAACAAACGCTCGCGCTCTGAGAGCAACACGTCTTCGTAACCCGCGAGCGAGCCTGGCGTGTTGATGTTTTTGACACGGGTTTTGCTGATGTTGAGCGCGAGGAAGGTGTTCAACGTTGCGCCGCCGAGCGAGGCCTTGTTCGACGCCGTCAGATCGAAGCCCTGCGTTTGCGTTTTGACGGAATTGACAAAGAACTGAGCTTGGCCGACACCGAGGCTATCGAGGATCGAGGAAATGCCGGCGAAGTTTTCGTTATCAAAACGTCCCGACAACACGATACGATCTTTGATGTCGATGTTGTAGAAATCCGCTGTAATCGCCGTAGCCTTTGACGGATTGAACGTTGCGCCCAAGGTGAAGCTGTTGGACTTTTCCTGCTTCAACTTGGGAATGCCAACAGCGTTGGCGACCACGCCGCCGTTAGGCGCAAGCAACACATCAACCGGCTTTCCGCTGATGAAATCGGTGAAGGTAGACGAGAAATACACCTGTTGCAGCGATGGAGCCCGGAAACCGCTGCTCGCGGAGCCACGAAGCAACATCTGGTTATTCACCTTAAAGCTGCCTGCGAGCTTGCCGGTCAGCGTGGAGCCGAAATCGCTGAAGCGTTCGCCGCGGAGCGCGGTTTGCAATTTGACCATTGGTGTGATGTCGGTTTCGATATCCACGTAACCCGCAACGCTGCTGCGATTTTTGTCGGTGCGATCACCGGGCTGGAAACCCGGGAAGCCTTGGCTTCCGGCGTTTCCGCCGTTGCCCAAGCCATCGGCATCGATATAGGAGCCCGGTTCACCCGCGCCGATTTTGTAGTTTTCGCGACGGTATTCCGCGCCAATGGCCACGTTCATGCCTTTGGCAACGCCGGGGTAGAAACGGCTGGCGTCGATGTTGGTCGTCAATTGCGTGAATGAGAAGCCGCCCGCGTCAAATTGCGTCGCGCTTTTGCCCGGGCCGCCAGCCAACAAATCTTTGTTGGCGATTGATGCGTTTATCGTGTTGCTGATGTTGTAGCGCATCGCGTTTCGGCCGTAGGTTTGCGAAACGTCTGTATTCCAATCACCAAGTTGCATGCGGTGGCCCACGGTAGCGTAGGTGTCATCAATGTCGCCATTGATAAATGGCACAAACCCGGCCGGGTACATCGCAGCGGAGTTGCGCGATGGGATGTCATCCGAACCGATACCGCCGCGGGCAAACGCCGCTGAGGAGGCGTCGCGCTTTTGCCCGCCCGCCGTGAAGTAGAGCTTTCCGGTGCCCGAGGTTGGCATATCGCCGTTCAGGTAAAGCGTGCTGTTTTTGACCTGGGTGTCACCGATGATGCGCGGATTGTCCGCTTCCGCACGATTGGAGCGGCCGCGATCAAGGAATTCGCCGGTGAGGGCGATATTGCCGCCGTTGGCCGTGGCGAAACCACAGTACGCCGACGCCAAATAGTTTTTGCCGTCACCCGCGCTGTATTGGCCATAGCCCATTACACCTTCGCAGCCAGGGCGCTTTTTGAGCACGATATCGATCACGCCTGCGATGGCATCGGAGCCGTATTGAGCCGCTGCGCCGTCACGAAGCACGTTGACCGTTTCGACGGCGAGCGTGGGAATGGCGTTCATGTCCGTTCCGGTGTTGCCGCGATTTCGCGCACCGAACAAGTTAACCAAAGCCACCGTGTGGCGGCGTTTGCCGTTGACGAGCACGAGCGTTTGATCGGAGCCCAAGCCGCGAAGCGCGGCGGAATCGATCAGATCGGCACCGTCGGCACCGGTTTGACGCGTCGAGTTAAACGAAGGCGAGGCGAATTGCAACGCTTGCCCGAGATCAAATTGACCGCCCTGCTCGGCGACCTTGGTCAATGGAATCACATCGACGGGCACGGCAGTATCAGTGCTAGAGGCGTTCAAACGACGTGAGCCGACGATGTTGAGCGATTCAACGACCGTGGTGGCAGGTTTGGCCTCGGCGCTCGTTTGCGCCGAAACGACGCCATGAGGCATCACTACCGCAGCCGCGGCTGCACCATAAAGACCCCGCAAAATCGCAGTGCGTAAAACAGACATGAGTATTGACCTACAAAAAAATTGATACGTAAATCGCGTTCGCGCAAAGCCTCGTCTGCGTCAGTCGAAGAATTACCCTAAGCGATGCCCCAATTGCATTTGAATGCAAATTTCGCGCCATGACTGCGCGACCGGAAAATGTTAACGCGAACACCGGCGGGCGGCGCTTGCGCGCATCAAATTAAGTAGTGATCGACCAACAACGCGGCAAATAGCAGCGACAAGTAGGTGAGCGAATAACGAAACACCGCTTTTGATTTTTGATCGGTGTAGTCGTTTTTCAGATTCCACACGAGCTGAATGAATCGAAGCCCGAGGATCACGGCGGCGGCGGCGTAGAGCCAGCTGTTCATCCGAATGGCCACTGGCAGCAGCGACACACCCAACAAAATGAACGTGTAGAGCAGCATGTTGAGCAGCGTGAAATCGCGACCGTGGGTGATCGGGAGCATCGGTAGGCCCGATTTTTCGTAGTCCTCGACCCGGTACAGCGCCAGCGCCCAGAAGTGCGGCGGCGTCCACGCAAATATGATGAGGAACAGTAGAAGCGGTGGTGCGCTCACGTCGTTGGCTACAGCGGTCCAACCAAGCACCGGTGGCATGGCCCCCGCAGCACCTCCAATGACAATGTTTTGCGGTGTGTTGGGCTTCAAGTACAGCGTGTAAATGAAAGAGTAGCCAAAGAACGTGGCCAAAGTGAGCGCCCACGTTAGCACGTTGGTGGTGACGATCAGCACGGCGCTGCCGAGCGCGCCCAAAATCAACGCAAAGATCACAATCTGCGGGGTTGAGAGCGCGCCCGAGGCCGAAGGTCGCCAATCCGTTCGCTTCATTTTGGCATCGACGGCGGCCTCTAGCAGGCAATTCATGGCGAAGCTCGCACCCGCCAAGAGCCAGATACCGATGCAACCACCGATCACCACCGACCAAGGCGGAAACGATGGATCAACGAGCAGCATGCCGATGAACGACGTGAAGACAGCGAGCAAGGTCACACGGGGTTTGGTGACGACCCAGTAGTCGCGCCAGGAGGTCGCCTTGGGTGAGGTTGAATCAGCGCTCATTGTGGACACTGCTCAGCACGATGGCTCCGAAACCGCAGGCGGCTGTTGCGTTGCGGCTTGCATGGGCAGCCCACGGGACCGGCAGGTGTCGTGTCACACGCCTTCTCCCCGAGGGAGAGGATCGGAAAAAAGAAAGAGGCTGTCCTGTTCCGTCGAAAGGCAGAGGAAGGCAAGCACCCTCTCCCCGACCCTCCCCCCCGGGGGGAGGGAGCACGCGGCGCGCTCAGTCCGAGCGGTGGGAATGCGATCGCGTTCACAGCGCGGACGCGAGCGGCGGCGGAGCGGACGAGGTTAACCAATTCTCGACGCCTTCATCAGTCGCGCTAAGTCGCGGTTGAGTTTTTTGATGTCGGCGTCCTTCGGCCAGACAATCACTTGGTTACCCAGTGGATCGATCAGTAAAACGCCTTTATCGAGCGCGGTTCGCAACTCAGTCGACATTTGCGAAGGTACGGCCACCGCAGTCAAATCGGGGTGGGTGGCCTTGAGCGCGGGATCAGCGGCGTTTTGAACGAGCGCGATCCGCACCAAGCGCTCGCGCTCGCGGCCGAGCATGGTGCGAGCTTGGCGGGTGACGTAGAGCGACTTTTGGCAAGCCTCGTCGCAGGCGGTGGGCTCAAAGTGAACCAGTCGCCATTTACCTTTGAGCTCAGGATCCGCAAACAGCGTGCCGACGTCGGGCAAGGGTTTCGTTTGCAAGAGGGTGCCGTAGCTTTGACCACCCTCGGGTTTGTAGAAGTAGTACGCCGTCCACGCCGACACAAAGGGGGCCGCGCAGACCAGCGCGACCAGCAAAATCATTTTGTTTGGGGACTTCACGATACCGATACTTTCCGAAAACTCATCACGACAAAGAGCACCGCGGCGAGCGCTGCGAAAGCGTACCACTGTACTTGGTACGCACGATTTTTTTCAAAGTTCAGACTGGGCGCTGCGCGAATTGCGCCGACAAAGCCACCGCCGCTGGTTTGCTCGAGCACAAAGGGTGCGAGCGGCACGCCGATCTGCTTCGAGAGCTCATCTAAATTCAAGTAGTTAAGACGATAGCTTTTGCCATCGTTGTCCTGCGTGCCTGGGTTTCGCGATGTGGCGAGATTGATTCGGCCGACCACGCTGACGATTTCATTGGGCGTTTCGATGTTAGGTAAGGTGGCGTGATTGCCGCCCGCCGCGATCCAGCCACGATCGATCAGAACATGGCGGACCATCCCGTCGCGTTCGGCCGCGAGCACTTGTAATACCGCGTAACCGGCCTTGCCGTCCTGAATGCGATTATCAAGAAAAAACGGGCGCTTCGAAGGGTAGCGGCCTTGTGCCAGGATCGGCCGGTAACGCTGCTCGACAGCCGTTGCAGGTGTTTGCGGGCCATCGAACATTGCCATTGGCGGCGCACCGCTGGCAGCATCGAGTTGCGACTGTTGCGCGATTTTGTAATCGGCCTTGCTCCCCTGCCAATTGCCAAGATGAATCGTTAGCGCAGCGAACGCGAGCGCCAACAACGCCCATCCTAGGCGCGGGCGGAATACTCGCCGAGTTCTGGGCTCAGTTGCCTCAACCGAGTTCGCGATTTGATCTGACGAATTCAATGGCGGTCCTACAATGTCTCTATGCGTTGGTTAGTCATTCTCTGTTTGGTCGCGATCGTTGTCTCAATGGCGTCCGCGTTGTATTTCATGTATCGCGATGGCAGCAAAGAAGGTGCTGGCGGCAATCGCATGTTTCGTGCACTGGCGCTTCGTGTCGGACTATCGGTGGGACTGTTCGTGTTTCTGATGGTTGCCTACAAGCTTGGATATATCGGTCCGGGCGGTGTCGGACGTTGAGTCACGGTTTCGATGGCTCGGTTTTCGTCACGGTAATCAGCTTTACTGTTGATCGTCATATGAAATAAGGGTTCTGTGCAGATTTTATTGGCTTATGCGTTTCTAAATTGTTATGCCTAATCCCTTATTTCCAATCGCGTTGCATCGATAAGCTTGTTGTTTGAGCCAAGTCTTCGAGTCTTTGCGGATATTTCAATACCGGACAATAAAAAAGCGGCGTTAACGCCGCTTTTTTTATGGGTGACGTCGCTAACTTACAGCATGTAGACGACAACGAACAACCCCAACCACACCACGTCAACAAAGTGCCAGTACCAGGCGGCCGCTTCAAAAGCGAAATGATGCTTCGCATCGAAATGACCGCGCATGCAACGGACGAGCACTACAGTCAACATGATCACACCAATGGTGACGTGAAAGCCGTGAAATCCCGTCAACATGAAGAACGTGGAGCCGAAGATTCCGGAGGTCAGTTTCAGGTTCAGATCGCGGTAGGCGTGGATGTATTCATACACCTGAAAACCCAAAAACACGCAGCCGAGCAAAATCGTGGCGGCGAGCCAAATGATGAGTTTTTGGCGCTGGCCAGCGAGCATTGCGTGGTGGGCGATCGTGAGCGTGATACCCGAGGTCAGCAGCAGCGCGGTGTTGAGCGCCGGAATGCCCCACGCGCCCATCGGCGTGAACGGCGAATCGATGAACGGGCCGGTCGTTGGCCACGCGCCGCCGAAATTCGGCCACAGCAATTTCGAATCGATGCTCGCCAAATCGGGCACCGAATGCATGCGGGCAAAACCGAGTGCGCCAAAGAACGCAGCAAAGAACATCACCTCAGAGAAAATGAACCAGCTCATGCTCCATCGGAACGACAGATCCACGTTTTTGCCGTAAAGACGAGCTTCGCTCTCTTTGATCACAGCGCCAAACCAGCCAAAGAGCATCACGAAGAGAATGGCGAAACCCACAGCAAGCGCGGGCCAGCCCCAGCTCAGCTTATTCATCGTGCCGACCGCGCCGAAGGCCAGTATCAGCAGCGCAGTGCTACCCACGATCGGCCAAATAGACGGCTGTGGAACGAAATAATGCCCTGGGGCGGAGTGTGATGAAGCGCTCATAGTGGGTTCGCTTGGTCTAAGTTACAGATTAATTCGAATCGATCAGCTTTCGCTCTTGTCGAGCGTAGCGGCCGATGTTTTGGGGCTGTCGAGCTTGCCTGCAGGCGCAGTATTCACCGCAGGTACGCCGCCCGGCATCTCAAAGAACGAGTACGAAAGGGTGATCGTATTGATATCTTTCGGGAGATTTGAGTCCACCACAAAAACGACTGGCATCAAGCGCTTTTCGTTCGCCAAAAACGTTTGCTTGGCGAAACAGAAACATTCGAGTTTCTTGAAGTGTTCCGCAGCTTGACTAGGACCGTAGCTCGGAATGGCCTGGCCAATCATGTCACGCGCCGTGGTGTTACTCACTTCGTAAACAACTGTGGTGAGCTCGCCAGGATGAACGTTTATCGACGTGACTTCAGGTCGAAAATTCCACGGCAGGTTACGAGTATTGGCGTCGAATTCAACCTTTATGGTTCGCGACTTATCCACCTGAGTATTCTTTACGGCCTCGGGGCGCATAAAGTCGTTGACGCCCGTTACTTCGCAAATCTTTTGATAGATCGGCACCAACGCAAAGCCAAATGCAAACATCACGGCGGTAAACACCGTGAGCTTTTTGAGTATCGTTTGATTTTCGTTAAAGATCATTCGTGAGTTGCTCGCCTACTTCGCCATCATACGAACGTACCAAATGGATAAAGAAATGCCGAAAGCAACACACGCCAATGCGATCCCCGTGATCCGTGTGCGGCGTTTGAGGACCGCAGCGCGTGTTGGATCGGCGATTTGAGCGTGTGATGACATATGACGGGATTACTTTACGATCGGCGGAGTTTCGAACGTGTGGTACGGTGCCGGTGATGGCACAGTCCACTCAAGCCCCTCGGCACCATCCCATGGTTTCGCGGCCGCGCGAATGCCGCTCTTGCCACGAATCATGCGAATCACGATCCAGATGAAATAGAGCTGCGCGATGCCGAACGCGAACGCACCAATCGACGAGACTTGATTCCATTCCGTGAACTGCATGTTGTAGTCAGGAATACGACGTGGCATCCCAGCTAGACCTAAGAAATGCTGCGGGAAGAACGTGATGTTGAATGCAATCAACGACCACCAAAAGTGGATCTTTCCGTGCTTTTCCTCGTACATCCAGCCCGTCCACTTGGGGCCCCAGTAGTAAACCGCAGCGAACGCAGAGAACAAAGCACCCGCAACCATCACGTAGTGGAAGTGTGCAACAACGTAGTAAGTATCATGGAGCTGAATGTCCACGGGAGTGAGCGAGAGCACCAAGCCCGTGAAACCACCCATGGTGAACAGGAACAAGAAGCCGAGGCAGAACAACATCGGTGTTTCAAGCGTGATCGAGCCGCGCCACATCGTTGCCAGCCAGTTGAAGATCTTGGCGGCAGTAGGCACTGCAATCAACATCGTGGCGTACATGAAGTACAGCTGACCAGCCACCGGCAGACCCGTGGTGTACATGTGGTGCGCCCACACGATGAACGAGAGAATGGCGATCGATGCCGTAGCGTAGACCATCGACACATAGCCAAACAATGGCTTACGTGAGAACGTTGGAATGATTTGTGACACAACACCAAACGCTGGCAGCGCGATGATGTAGACCTCTGGGTGACCGAAGAACCAGAAGATGTGCTGGAACATCACGGGATCACCACCACCTGCGGCATTAAAGAACGTGGTTCCGAAATGACGGTCAGTAAGAAGCATTGTTACCGCGCCAGCAAGCACGGGCATCGTAGCGATCAAAAGAAACGCAGTAATGAGCCATGTCCAGGCAAACATCGGCATCTTCATCATCGTCATGCCGGGAGCTCGCATGTTCAAAATCGTCGTGATGATGTTGATGGAGCCCATAATTGATGAGGCGCCCATGATGTGAATCGCGAAAATCATCATGTCCATTCCCATACCCGCTTGTATGGAAAGTGGCGGATAAAGCGTCCATCCGCCGGCTGCAGCACCGCCAGGAACAAAAAACGATCCGATCAACAAGATTGCTGCGGGCGGCAACAACCAAAACGACCAGTTATTCATCCGCGCGAATGCCATATCCGGCGCGCCCAATTGCAGCGGCAGCATCCAGTTGGCGAAACCAACGAACGCTGGCATGATGGCGCCAAAAATCATCACGATGCCGTGCAGCGTGGTGAGCTGGTTGAAGCGCTCAGGTTCGAGAATTTGCAATCCGGGCTGGAACAACTCGGAACGAATCAGGAGGGCCATGATGCCGCCCGAAATAAACATCACGAAACTGAACCACATGTACATCGAACCGATGTCTTTGTGGTTTGTCGTGGTGAAGTAACGCATCAGCCCGGTGGGGTGATGGTCGTCGTGAGAATGGTCGTGTCCGTGATCGTGGGGAACGCTTGCCATGGTGATACTGCTCCTAAAACTTTCGGTGTACGGTTACGCGAACATCAACGGGCAATTAAGCGCCCGCAGTGATTTCAACGCGTCGCGCAGATTTGTTATCGGCGCCGCCCGTGACTTCTTCGGGCTTTTTCATGTTGATTCGTGCGGTGTCGATGCCGCCAGCTTCGAGCGCGGCGCGAACGGCTTTCGCGCGCTCTTTGGCCAGCTCAAGGTTGGCGTCACGATTGCCGGTTTGGTCGGTGTAGCCGGTCACGTTAACTTTGGAGCCCGCTTTTGCTTTGAGGAAAGCGATGGCAGCGTCAATCGACTCTTTGGCGTCGGCGGGTAGATCTTTTTTGCCCGTAGCGAAGTAAATTTTTGCGGGCAGCCCGTCAGCAGATGCGGCAGCGGGAGCTTCGGCTGCTGGCGCAACAGCCGCAGCACTACTCACCCCAGCGGGCAACACGCCGCCATTTCGAGCCTTGGCGAAGTCAAGCGGCTGTGCATATTCGGCGGCCTTGTTCGACCAGCTAGAGCGGGTGTAGGCCATCACGCCCGCCAAATCCTTGTCGCTCAGGTGCTTAAACGAAGCCATTGTGGTTCCGGCTTTGCCGTTCAACAGCAACGCGATTTGTTCGGCCTTGCCGCCGTTGACCAATTTGCTGCCATCCAACGCGGGGAACGCGCCTGCGCCTTTTCCGTTAGGCTGATGGCATCCCTGACACCCACCGGCGCCGTCGTAAACCGTTTTACCGTGGGCAACTAGCTCTTCGCGCGTGTAGACCTTGGTGTCGACTTCAACCACTGCGGTCGCAGCCTTACCAACGCCATACTTGTCTTTTTGCGCGGCTAGCCATTTGTCGTAATCGGCTTGAGTTTTTACCTCGACCACGATGGGCATGTAGCCATGCTCTTTGCCGCACAGCTCTGCGCAGTTGCCGCGATAGATGCCAGGGCGATCGGCGCGGAACCAAGCGTCGCGAATGAAGCCGGGAATGGCGTCTTGCTTAACACCCAGCGCTGGCACCCACCAAGCATGCAAGACATCGTTCGCAGTGATCAGAACGCGGACTTTTTTCCCGACCGGGACAACCATCGGATTGTCCACTTCGAGTAGGTAGTTTTCGCCCTTGGTCTCTTGATTTTTGATCTGCGCGAGCGGCGTAGAAAGCGTGGACACAAAACCAAATCCGTCGTGGATGTAGTCGTAGCCCCATTTCCATTGGTAGCCCGTGACCTTGATCGTCATTTCTGGCGCAGAACTGTCGCGCATATCGAGTACCGCTTTCGTAGCGGGCCACGCCATCACCAACAAAATCAAAAACGGGATCACGGTCCAGATAACCTCGACCGTAGCGTTTTCATGAAAGTTTGCCGCTTTGTGCCCAACGCTCTTGCGGTGTTTCCACAGCGAATAGAACATCACGCCAAACACCGCCACAAAAATCACCGCGCAGATGACCGTGATCAGGGTGTGGAGCTGAAACATTTGCTCCGCCACCGCCGAATTGGGCCGCTGCAGATTCATTTTCCAGTCCGCCGCAGCGAGCCCGGAGACTAGCGCGGCAGCGCCGCCAAAGAGGCCGCGACGAAGCATCGCGAGCTGACCATTGTTCTGTTTTGTGTATTGCATGAAGATTACGACTGCTATCTGCGGTTGCGTGTGTATGGTTCGGTTAGGTCGATATCGCGGTTCGCAGTGCGCGCGCCGCGGCTCGTTGTTCAGCGGCGCACAGAAATTCTGCTAGCGACACCGAACGCCCCGATTGCCGCAGGCGTATGCCCCGTTCCCGACCTCTACCGTCGGTTTCGACATCAACTTGCACCCAACCGCGAGCGAACGAATGCTGCTCAACTCGCTGATTGCGGCAACGTGTCACCGAAACCTCTGACTCTGAAACTTCAATGGCGTCGAAATCTTTGGCTTGGCGCTCGATCCACCAAAACGCGACCCCGACGCATCCCACCTCTAATCCAGCAAACGGCACAACGACCCATGCGCCAAAGAACCACCATAAAAACACAGCGAACACGCCCGAGAGCGCGGCAAGGGCGGCAAAAACCGCCAAACGCAGCCTACGATCGCTCGCAAACCGCCGCCGCCATTCGATTTTGATCGCACTCATACTGCTCTGCCGATCTGTCTTGGTGGTCGCGCTGCGTCTTGTTGGACTCGCGCTGGAAAACCATGGAATGTTAGCAAATTCCGAGGGTTAGCCCCTCTCTTTGAGCGCTCCACCCGTCGCTGCGGCGTCACCAGCCCGAGCCAGCGAAGCCAGCGCGCATGACGCCACCCGCGCGAAGCCCGAATCGGCTCGGCTGGTCAAAATGATCGGCACTTTGGCCCCCAACACAATCCCAGCACATTCAGCGTCGGCCATATAAACTAAGGCTTTGTAGAGAATATTTCCGGAATTCAAGTCTGGTACGACGATCAGATCGGGCTCGCCCGCCACCTCAGAAATCATGCCCTTTGTTTTGGCTGCCTCGGCTGAAATGGCATTGTCAAAGCCAAACGGCCCCTCAACCAATGCTTCACCAAACTCGCCCGCCCGTGCCATTTGAACAAGCTTGGCCGCGTCAAGCGTGGCCGGAATCGCCTCGTTCACCGTTTCAACGGCGGTCACGACAGCGACTTTTGGCACCGCCACGCCAAGCTGACGGAGAAGCGCAATCGCGCTAGAAATCGCTTCCGCCTTGGTTTTCAGGTCGGGGTTGATGTTGACGACGGCGTCCGTAATCGCCAAAAGCTTGTGATAACGCGGTACATCAAACACGAAGCAATGTGTCATCCGCAGCGCACCGCGGAGAGCGCCAACGGGCGCGAGCACGGCCGCCATCAATTCGTCGGTGTGCAGCGAACCCTTCATCAGCGCTTCAAACTGTCCGCTAGCGCACGCCGCAACGGCCGCCATCGCCGCCGCGTTGGGGTCGGCTCCGGTGTCAACGACCGAGACTGTAGCGTCGCGCAGCGATCGGTGGGCGCTTGCCGCTTGAAGTCGTGCGATCTGAGCGGCGTCTCCGAAACACACAAAGTCAATCAATCCCGAGGCCGAAGCTTCAAGCGCTGCGATCAGCGAGGCTTCGTTGCCGGGAAACGCCAACGCCGTTCGAAGCGCTGGCAGCAATTTCGCCTTGGCAATGAGCGCGTCTAGGCGCGGATGCGCTGCGGCGCTTGGCGATTGCATGGCCACTGGGCCGCTACCAGTCGAGCGTTTGCCCGATTTGTTCGGCCGCTTCGCGAAGCGTGGGCAGAAACTCCATGGACTGTGCAACGCTCATTCGAGCGCTCGGTCCGTGCACGGCAACAGAGGCCACCACGCGCTCTTGATCGTTGATGACTGGCACCGCCAAGCAACAAATCCCCGCAAGGTATTCCTCGTTGTCGACCGAATAACCGTTGCGGCGAATTTTGGTGAATTCCGCTTCAAGCTGCCGCAGCGTGGTGAGCGTATTTCGAGTGTGTCCAATGAGCGGTGCGCTGGTGAGCAGCCGATCACGCATGCGCTTTTGCGAGTGCGCCAAGAATAATTTGCCGCTGGCGCTGGCGTAGAGCGGCACCTTGGAGCCCGCATGCAGATTGATCCGCAGCGGCCACGACGATTCCACGCGATCCAAATACATCACGTAGTGACCGTTGGGAATGGCCAGGTTACAGGTCTCGCCCAGCTTTTCAACGAGCTCTTCGAGAATCGCTCGGCGAGCGGCACGGTGCGGCGAATGCAACAAAACGTTAGCCGCTAAGTTCGACAAGCGTTCGCCCGGAACATACCGTTTAGCGTCGGGCTCGCGAAGCAGCATGCCCGCTTCTTCGAGCGTCGTCAAAATGCGAAAAACGGTGGGCTTAGGCAGCTTTACGGCTTGCATGATTTCAGTCAAGCTCACTGACTTTTCGCTGTTGGCGACAAACTCCATGACCAGCAACGAGCGAAGTGCGGCGGACCCGGCTTCGCGACCTTGATGGCCGTCCTCTAACTCGTTGTGGTTGCTAGCGTCGGGCTCGATTTGCATAGTTTTTCCTTATTCCGAACCATTATGCAACTTTGCAAAAAACGAAACTGTCAGGTTCGTTTTCGGTGGTGAAGAGCTGCGCTTTGAGCTCGCTATGCTCACACTTCATGTTCGATAGCCGGACAAAGGCCGATCAAAGCAACGATCACTCAGCGCCTTGTCTACACCACAAGCAGGAAAGGACTCACCCATGGCGACACTCAAGCCCGCGAAAAAAGCAACCTCCCCAGCCAAATCCGCCGGAACCCCCAAGGCCAAAGTTGACCGCAGCGTTACTGTCGGCAAGCAACGCATGACCCCTTCCGAGGCTTTCGTGGAGACGATGATCTCGCAAGGCGTTCGGCACATCTTCGGCATCGTGGGGTCGTCCTACATGGATGCGCTCGATTTGTTTGACACGGCGGGGATCCGCTTTGTGTCGGTCGCGCACGAGCAGGGCGCGGGCCACATGGCTGACGGCTATTCGCGTGTTTCCGGTCAGCACGGTGTGTGCATCGCGCAAAACGGTCCTGGCATCACCAATTTCGTCACCGCAACGGCTGCGGCATTTTGGGCGCACTCGCCGGTGGTCGTCATTACGCCTGAGACCGGCACCATGTCGCTGGGCTTGGGCGGCTTTCAAGAAACCGAGCAGCTGCCGATCTTCTCAAAGATCACCAAATTTCAAGCGCATGTGAACAACAAAGCGCGTATTGCCGAGCTAACAGCGCGCGCATTTGATCGGGCGCACATTGAGCTCGGTCCCACGCAGCTCAACATTCCGCGTGATTACTTCTACGGCGACATCGAATGCGAAATTCCGAAGCCCATCGTGGTGGAGCGCGGCGCGGGCGGTGAATCGGCATTGGATCAGGCCGCTGCGCTTTTGGCTACCGCAAAGTTCCCAGTCATTTTGTCGGGCGGCGGTGTGATCATGGCCAACGGCATGGACGCGGCGGTGAAACTTGCCGAAGCGCTCGACGCGCCGGTGTGCAACAGCTACCTACACAACGACAGCTTTCCTGCCAAACACCGTTTGTGGTGCGGCCCGTTGGGCTACCAAGGCTCGAAAGCGGCGATGAAAATCATCAATAAGGCCGACGTCGTGATCGCCTTGGGTACTCGCCTTGGTCCGTTCGGCACGCTGCCGCAACATGGCATGGACTACTGGCCCAAAAACGCCAAGATTATTCAGATCGACGCTGATCCCAAAATGCTTGGTTTGGTCAAGAAGATTTCCGTGGGCATTTGTGGCGACGCGCGCGCTGCCGCGCTTGCCTTGGTCAATCGCCTCAAAGGTAAACAGCTGGTGTGTCGTGCCAACGCCGAAGCGCGCATGAAAACGCTCGCCAAGGAAAAAGCGTCGTGGGAGAAAGAGCTCACCGCATGGACGCATGAGCGCGACCCGTATTCGATCGAAGCGGCCAAAGACTCGCCGTACATGCATCCACGCCAAGCGCTGCGAGCGCTCGAAATGGCGATGCCAGCACGCGCCATGGTGTCGACCGACATCGGCAATATTTGCTCAGTATCCAACAGCTACCTGCGCTTCAACGAACCACGCTCGATGTTTGCAGCGATGAGTTTTGGCAACTGCGGATACGCCTTTCCAACGATCATCGGTGCCAAACTCGCAGCCATGGATCGTCCAGCCATCGCCTATGTAGGTGACGGCGCATGGGGTATCAGTTTCAACGAAGTGCAAACCTGTGTGCGTGAAAACATTCCCGTGACCGCCATTGTGTTCAACAACGGTCAGTGGGGCGCCGAGAAGAAAAATCACGTCGATTTCTACAACCGCCGCTACTTGGGTGTCTCGCTCGAAAACCAGCCGCATTGGGCGAACGTGGCCATTGCCATGGGTGCCGAGGGCATGCGAATCGACAAACTCGAAGACGTCGGCCCCGCCCTGCAAGCGGCCTGTGAAGCACAGAAAAAGGGCAAAACCACGATCATTGAAATCATGGTCACCAAGGAGCTCGGCGACCCCTTCCGCCGCGACGCGCTAGCGCTGCCAACACGTCATCTAAAGAAGTACAAACACACCGAAATTAAGGCGAAGTAGCGTGAGCGCTCAGCATCGTTGCACCGCACGCGTCGGTGCAACGACGTTGCAAATAGTCCGCTGATCGGTTGCTCGCGCATTCGTGGACTTCGTCGTGAAAACCCGTATTCACTGAGCGGCTCGAAGCCCTAGCATCGCCAGCACATAAAAACGTTCTGCAATGGAACAGCCAAGGAGGCCTCATGCGTATTTTCAAAACTTTGACGGTACTTGCCTGTGTGATCGGTTCGGTGAGTGCGCTCGCACAAGCTTGGCCGGCCAAACCGGTGAAGCTCATCAATCCGTTTCCAGCGGGCGGCGGCACCGACACCTTCGCGCGGCCGCTCTCAGCGCAGCTCACTAAGCAAACCGGACATCAATTCGTCGTTGAAAACATTGGCGGCGCGGGCGGTACGATCGGTGCCGCGCAAGCAGCACGTGCTGCGCCTGATGGCTACACGTTTTTGATCGGCGCAGTGCATCATGCCATCGCGCCATCGATGTATCCAAAGCTCGCCTACGATATTGAAAAGGATTTTGTGCCGGTGACGCTGCTGGCCATCATGCCGTTTGTGATCGTCGCGCAGCCGGATAAATTGCCCAACGTAAAGACGGTGAAAGATCTGGTGGAGCACACCAAAGCCAATCCCGCAAAACTCGCCTTTGGTTCATCCGGTGCAGGCACGTCGCAGCACTTGGCCGGGGAGCTCTTTAAATCGAACCAAGGCGTGAATATCCTGCACGTTCCCTACAAAGGCATGGGGCCTGCGATGACCGATTTCTTGGGCGGTCAGCTCGATGTTTTGTTTGACGGCATGAGCGCGTCGGCGGCACAAATTCGCGCGGGCAAAGCGCGGCCCTTGGGTTTGATGGCAGCCAAGCGATCAACGCAGTACCCAGATATTCCAACGATGGCTGAGCAGGGTTTTCCAAATCTTGAGGTGTCGCAGTGGTTCGCGCTTTGGGCGGTCAAGGGCACGCCACCCGACGTCGTTGACAAGATGTATCGCGAAGTGGTCAAGGCGCTCGAAGACCCGGCGATCAAAGCCAATTGGGCGGCTGCGTCGGCCGATGCGGGCGGCATGCCACCGGCGGAATTTGGCAAGTTTGTGAGGGCCGAAATTGAACGTTGGGCGCGGGTTGCAAAAGTGTCGGGCGCGAAGCTTGATCAGTAACGGTTCGCTCTACCCCAACTCACAGCGTTCTTTGCGAAGCGCGGCGTTCATGGTTCGACGGGCTCGCCACGAACGGATCGGAACGTTGCGGTGAATGCGCACACAACGGCAACTGCGCTTAGTGCGCAAGTTGCCGCCCTCATCGCCCGCGCTCGTGCGGCACAGGCCGCCGTCGCGGGCTACGATCAAACGCGCACCGACCTGCTGTGCGCAGCAGCGGCGTGGGCGATCATGGAGCCGTCGCGCAATCGTGCGCTGGCAGAGCTCGCGGTGCGTGACACCGGCCTTGGCAATGTCGCCGACAAGATCCAAAAGAATCACCGCAAAACGCTTGGCCTCTTACGTGATTTGCAGCATGCAAAATCAGTCGGGGTACTGTCTGAAAGCACAGAAACGGGCATCACAGAGATCGCGCGCCCCGTCGGTGTCGTTGGCGCGATCACGCCTTCGACCAATCCCGGTGCGACGCCCGCCAACATGATCATCAACGCGATGAAGGGCAGGAATGCCATCATCTTGGCGCCCTCGCCCAAAGGCTACTCCACGGCGGCATTGCTCGTTGAATTTGTGCACGCACAATTCGACAAACTCGGCGCGCCGCGGGACCTGGTGCAGCTACTACCCGCACCAGTCAATAAAGCGATCACTAACGAGCTACTGCAACAGGTGGATCTAATCGTGGCCACCGGATCGCAATCGAACATTCGCGCTGCGTATTCCAGCGGCAAGCCCGCGTTTGGCGTGGGAGCCGGTAACGTGTCCGTGATCGTGCATTCGAGCGTAGATGTAGGCGCGGCGGCCGAGCGTATCGTGCGTTCGAAAACGTTTGATAACGCGACCAGCTGCTCGAGTGAAAACAGTCTCGTGATTGAAGACGCGGTGTTTGACGCGATGATCACCGCGTTGACAGCGCACGGTTGCGTTCGACTAGGTGGCGCGGACAAAGCGACACTGCAATCCGCCATGTTTCCGGGCGGGCATTTATCTGCCGCGTTCACGGCGAAAAGTGCGACCGTTATCGCGGCACTCGCCGGGCTAAATGTTGCAGAGACAACGCGCGTTTTGATGGTGGAAGAAACCGGTGTCGGCGCAGAGTTTCCGTTCAGTGGAGAAAAGCTCTCACCCGTACTCACGATCTACCGCGTCGCCAATTTCGAGCAAGCCGTTGCGAAGGTCGCGCAGATTTATGCACATCAAGGCGCGGGCCATTCGGTGGGCTTACACGCCGCGAACGATCAGGTGGAAACGCTCGCCAGATCGCTCGGCGAAACGCTGCCGGTAGCCCGTGTGATCGTGAACCAAGCACACGCCATTGCGACGGGCGGAAGCTTTGACAACGGCTTACCGTTTTCGCTATCGATGGGTTGCGGCACTTGGGGCGGCAACAGTTTCAGCGACAACCTAACGTATAAAAACTTTCTGAACATCACACGAATTGCGCGCCCTATTCCAATGCGAATGGCCGATGAAATCGCGCTGTTTTCGCCGCTGTTTGGCGCGGTTGGGCGTTAGCGCTCGTGCAGGGATATCTCAATCCTAACTTTTTTATGGAACGCCATATGAAATATGGGGTTAACTCAAATTTTCACTGCTTTTGAAAACAGTATGTAGAGCGTTGTAGGCCATATTTCATAAGGCATTGCGAATGATAGTTGGATATTCATCATTGAAAGTTGTTGTGCGCGCCTCCCGATGAATCGATTTGCCACCTTACGCGACGCGCTCCAGCACCACGCCGTGAATCAACCGGACGCGCTGTTCGTGTTGTCGCCCGAAACTGGACGAACGATGAGCTATGCCGCGCTCGCGGCTGAAACTAACGATCTCGCCAAACGCCTTGCAAAATGGGGCGTTGCACCCGGTTCGCACGTTGGTTTTCTACTTCACAACGGCTATCAAACGGCCGCCATTTTCATCGGCACGATGGCCGCGGGTTATGTGTCGGTGCCGCTCAATTTGCTGTCGCAACCGACGCAGCTTGCGTATGTGTTGACCCACTCCAAAGTTCGCGTGGTGTTCACTTCAACGCATTACGAGTCGACGCTTCGCGCTGCGGTCGCGCTCCTTGCGCCCGATGTTGCGGCAACGATTCGGGTTGAGGTGATTGATTCCGATGCGCCCAGCGTGGCGGAAGAAGCGGCCAACGTTGTTCCGGCAGCGAACGCTATCGCGGCGGAGCCGCTCCTACAGTCGGGTAGCCCGGCGCTACTGATGTACACCTCGGGCACCACAGGGCAGCCCAAGGGCGCGCTCTTAACGCACGGTAACGTCACCCACGCCGCACAAAACGTGGCCGCGTGGCACGGCTTAACGGCGCAGGATCGCGTGCTTTCATCGCTGCCGCTCTATCACATCAACGGTCAATGCGTAGCCACGCTCGCGCCGTTTGTGAGTGGTGGCAGCATCGTCGCGCCGCACAAATTTTCAGCGAGCAGCTGGTGGGGATGGGTCGATTCATTTCATCCTACGTGGATCAACGTCGTGCCCACCATCATCGCGTATTTGCTCAATGCTGCCGATGGCAAGGCGAGCCATTACCCCAGCGTGCGCTTCGCTCGATCCGCCTCGGCGCCGCTACCGCCCGAGCAACACAAAGCCTTTGAACAGCGATTCAATATCGGCGTCATCGAAGCGATGGGCATGACCGAATGCGCGTCGGTGGTGTTTTGCAATCCACAGAACCCAAGCGAGCGAAAGTACGGCACGCCGGGCTTGCCGTGTGGCGTGGAAGCCCGAGTCGCTTCAACCGACGACGGACGAGTGCTGAAAGACAACGCCAGCGGTGAACTACAACTGCGCGGCGACAACGTCATGCTCGGCTATTTCAACGACCCAGAAAAAACGCGCGAAGCCCTAATTGATGGCGGCTGGCTGAGAACCGGCGACATCGGTCACCGAGATTCCGACGGCTTCTATCTCGTAACGGGCCGCATCAAAGAGCTCATCATCAAAGGCGGCGAAAACATTGCCCCGCGCGAAATCGACGAAGCACTGCTGCTGCATCCGGCGGTGCTAGAAGCCGCCGCGGTGGGCGTACCCGACGTGAACTACGGCCAAGATATTCTGGCCGCCATCATTCTGAAACCGGACGCGCAATGCAGCGCTGACGAGCTGCGTGAACACTGCTTGCTGCATTTGGGGAAATTCAAAACGCCAAAGGAATTTCGGTTCGTGCAAGAGCTACCGAAGGGGCCTTCGGGGAAGGTGCAGCGATTGAAGTTGTTAGAAAGCTGGCAAGATACACCGCACGAGCCCGAGCACAACTAGTCGGTATCGAGAAAGTCCTCGGACTAATCATTGTCATGACGACCGGGGTCACTTTAAGGCTGGCAAAAGCTGCTCTTTACTCAGCAGCTCCCTCAACACAAAGGCACCCTGTCAGCGCTTTAGTGCCTAGGATATCAAGCAGTAAAGACAGTGCTGAGTATCAGCGGACGGCCGCCGACGCAGGATTTTCTAGCTGGGCCCTCACTAGGGGCGTGTTCTAGAAACTTCCAGAGTCGAGTGATCGGTTACGTGTGGTTTGCTGGCGTAGCTCGCCTCTGGCCCAGGCTGAAAGAGCGAACTCTGCCTTAGCGGAGACCCGTCTCCGTTAATCTGCCGGGCAGCAATGTGGGTGCGCAATCGCTCTGCCACATACTGCGCGAGTTTCACTGGTACAGCGTTGCCGATGACTTGCTCTACATCTGTTTTGCTGCCAACCAAATGAAAGTTTTCCGGAAACGTTTGAATGGTCGCTCTCTCTCGCGTAGTCAAGGGGCGCAGCGCCGAGTGAATTGGTACAACATCGCCGGGGTGCCCTGGGTATCCCATCGGCACAGGTCGATTGACGCCACGAATTGTGGGGCTCGGCTCGTCAATGCTGAAAACCGCGCGGCGGGCGTAGGAGCGGGGGTGCCGATAATAGTGATCGACTCCTAGCGATTCACCGACATACTCGCGAATCGTCATTGAAGTGGCGCGCTGAAATCTATCCAAAGGTTCAGAGAGGAAATCGTCACGTTCTTCTTTGCCGCCAACAACGAAGAGCCTCTTGCGCAACTGCGGTGCCCCGCAACGCGATGCATCTAGTACCTTTGCCGTAACCCCATATCCTGCTGCCTTGAAAATATTGAGCGCTTCCGCAAACGCAAGCGACTTCGCTGCGCGATCTACGTTCTCCATCACGAAATACTGCGGTTGTACGAGCTCAACAATCTTCGCGAAGGCAACGGTGAGGTCAGCACGCCCCCCCGACTCATCGCGCTTACCTGCACTAGAAAAGTCTTGACAAGGAGGGCCCCCGACGATCACGTCAGGCTTGAATTCAGCTATCCTCCCCGCCGCGGTGACTACATCGCCAAGATCCATCGACAACACAGGATGGGTGGGAAAGTTCCTCTCGTAAACAGCAATTGCGGGATGCCAGTTTTCAAAGGCCGCGAGCACCTCGAAACCAGCGCCCATAAAGCCAAGGCTGAGCCCGCCACCACCGGCAAACAAATCGACTGTAGTTAATTTTTTCATGAATGCTCGGTAGCAAACAGATCGTGCGAAAAATAAATTATTGCGTCGAAGCGACGTTCTGGGCTGAGCCATTTTTGACCGCCGCCGAGAATGACATTCTTAATTTCATGCTTGGTAATCCGAGGTTGTGTGAGCTCTGGGCAACTCATCAGCGCGTTCGTCTTAGTGCCAGCGATTGCGAATTCCTTGTCGTTTTGATGATCGTAGTTCATTCCGTCAAAAATTGGATCTTGATAGACCTTGTCACGTTCACTGACCTCACTTAAAAAACGTGCGAGCCGCAACGCAGTACGAAGAGGACGACTGATCTTGTCCGTTCCGTCGGCGGCGCATGACTTGGCCGCGCCTAAAAAGAGGTGCGCGATTGCAAAGTTACTCCACACGAACACATCCAAACAGTGTTCATCTAGCTGCGAGGACCTACCTATCGTTTTCCAAATTGGCTGCAAAAGCAGTGGCACTTCGGTATCGGCGTGTTGAGCCAGGAAAGACTCCAAGGCTGACACAATTTTGGCGGCTTTTGGTTTCATTTCAGCAGCACTGTCCCAGTTCCGGATTTTGCCCAACACGGGCTGGAAAAGCGTTTTTACGTCTGTCCGGTGCGCTAGCACCGTCTCCCCCATAGACAGTGCCATGTAACGCGTGGTGGCTGATCGAATAACCAACTCTGCCCCATACTTTGAGGAGTCAAGTTGATCAGTCGTGCCATCAGGTAGTGTGGTCAACTTGACCTCAAGCGGGCGCAGAGGCACCCCAATATCGCCGTCGCAAACCACCAGGTCAATCGGCTTTAACGTATCCTGCAACAGCGACTCAAACGGTTGAAATCGATGCTCAAACGCAAAGTGGAGCTCGTGCGTGTCTTTCCCTGACCCGAACACATTTGACGTTGTGATCGAAGTTATGTGGGGCTTGGTGGTCGATCCAAAGCGTATGTACACCGGATCCAGCCCTTTTGTACCCATGTAACAGAGCAAGGCAAGCGGGAACGAGGAATTAAATTGGTTCTTACCCCAGTAATACGGATCCGAAAAATCACGATTGGATTTGGATATGCCGAAAAGTCCCGGCACCTCTACCGCTGCATTCATACGTTCGTCTCGATTTGGAACAAAGAAATGAGTCGCCGGGGTCCGAGCACAGATCGCCGTCAACCCAAAAAACGTCGCTCGCCCGCGTAACTCAAGTCCCACGACCGTTAGACGTTCTTCCGATTGTTGCTTCACAACACCGACTATCGAAATTCTAGTTGACCCGAACGGATGCCGTTCGCGTTTATGCGCGGCCGCTAGTACTCCATCTCCAATCAATTGAGAGTGTCGAATCATGCTGCGGAAACTCCCTGAGCCTAGAGTACTTTCCTACAACGACTTATGGAGTGTAGTTTGCCGTCGGGCCGCAACAGTGATGGACTAATCAACGCGCTAGACTGGGCTAACCCGTCCTAGCGGTCTAGGAAATTGGCTGCGTACCTAGCGTGCGTTCTAAATACCGTATTGATCATCTCTGTTAGCAATCTCGCCACTAGACAGTGTTTTAAGGGAATCTCACTTTAGTCATGTCTCACCACCACCGTCTTCATCACACTAAAACCATACAAGGCCTCAAAGCCTTTTTCGCGTCCGTAGCCGGATGATTTGACGCCGCCGAATGGGAGCTCTACGCCGCCGCCTGCGCCGTAGTTATTGATGAAGACTTGACCGGCTTTGACGGCTTTGGCCATGCGTAACGCTCGGCCGCCGTTTTCTGTCCACACGCCTGCGACTAGGCCGTATTCGGTGCCGTTGGCGAGCGCGATGGCTTCGACTTCGTCTTTGAACGACATGGCGGCGAGTACCGGGCCGAAGACTTCATCGCGGGCGAGCGAGGCGCTGGCGGGCACGTCGGCAATCAACGTCGGTTTGGCGTAAAAACCTGTGCTGGGTGCTTCCGCTGAAACGCTGCCCTGGGCGATGATGCGCAGCTTGGTTTGTTGGGCTTCGGACAAGAATCCGTTGACGCGATCGAGTTGCGATTGGCGAATGAGCGGACCGACATCCAAGTCCATTGAAGCTGGGCCTGCGGTGAGCGAGGTGAAGCGCGGTGCTAGGAGCGACAGCACCCGTTCATAGGCGCTCGCTTCAATCAATAGGCGCGATCCGGCGCTACACGTTTGCCCAGTGTTTTGGATGATGGCGTTGACGATGACAGGTAGCGCTTCATCCAAATTGGCATCCGCGAAAACAATCTGCGGTGACTTACCGCCGAGTTCGAGTGTGACCGGCACGTGGCGCTTCGCTGCGCTTTGCGCGATGATCGTGCCCACGCGCGCCGAGCCAGTAAATGAAATGTGATCGATACCCGCAGCGTCGGCTAAGGCTTGTCCGGCCTCGTGACCGTAGCCGGTGACAATATTCAAAGCGCCTTCGGGAAAGCCGCAGTCGGCGGCGATTTCAGCGATACGAAGCAATGACAAGCACGCATCTTCGGCGGGCTTCACCACACAGGCATTGCCCGCCGCCAGCGCTCCACCGACTGAGCGCCCAAAGATCTGCATGGGGTAATTCCACGGGATGATGTGGCCGGTGACGCCGTGGGGTTCGTACACCGTCATCACAGCAAAACCGGGGGTGTACGGAATCGTTTCGCCGTGCAGTTTGTCACACGCACCGGCGTAGTATTCGAAGTAGCGAGCGCAGGCGGTGGCGTCGGCTTTGGCTTGCTTCACGGGCTTTCCACAATCACGAAGTTCAAGCATCGCGAGCTCATCGTGGTGCGCCAAAATCGCATCGGAAAGCTTGCGCAGCAAGCGACCCCGCTCGACCGGGGCGAGCCGTGACCAAGCGCCGCCGTCGGCTGCGGCACGCGCTGCGCGAACCGCCGATGCAATGTCGGTCGCGTTACCGCGCGCGAGTTGCGCAAACACCTGACCGTCGCTCGGGTCAATCACCGGGATGGTTTCGCCCGTGGTGCCGGGAACGCGGCGATTGTTGATGAAATGCGTGCTCATGAGGATTCGATTCGAAGGGTAATGAATGAAGCGTTGAACGGTGTGGCGTGGGGCAGACCGAGCATTTGCTCAGCGCTGCAATATCGAGACATCGAAACACAAATTGCTGCGATGCACGAGCGTGGCGGCCGTATAAATAGCATCAACAAGCATAGTCGAGTCAGTATGTCATCACCGCCCATTGAGATCACATTTCCAGACATTCGTCGTTGGGCTTCCGGTAACACCGGGCTCGACTACGTTTGGTCGTTTAGGGGGTCACTGCCGGGGCCACACGTTTGCGTGAGTGCATTGGTGCACGGTAACGAGGTGTGCGGCGCCATTGCGACTGATCAGCTGCTCGATGCCCTGCAGGGCAGGGCGACGGTGAAACGCGGCACCTTGTCGGTGGTGTTTGCCAACGTGGATGCGTATCACGCGTTTGATGTTGAGAAGCCGTTTGAGTCGCGCTGTGTCGACGAGGACTTCAATCGCTTGTGGCGCGAAGACACGCTGGACGGTTCCCGTGACAGTAAAGAGCTTCGTCGCGCCCGAGCGCTACGCGCGCACTTCGATCAGGTCGATCATTTGCTCGATCTGCATTCCATGCTGGAACCCGCGCCACCCATTGCGCTGGCAGGCGACACCGCGAAAGGGCTCGCGCTTGCACGCGCTATCGCAATTCCAGAGCACATCCTGGTCGATGCCGGGCATGCCGCTGGAAAACGTTTGCGAGATTACGCTGGATTTGCCGACCCAAACTCAGCCAAAAGCGCGCTGCTCGTTGAGTGCGGGCAACACTGGGAGCGCAGTGTGGGCGAATTCGCGTGCGACGTGATGTGGCGATTTTTGCGGCACTTTGATGTGCTTGATTCGGTGCCTTTTGCGCTTGTTGACAAGCCGATTCGGGCGCAGCGTGTGATCGACATTTCTCAGGTCGTCACCGTCAATACCGAGCGATTTCAGTGGGTTCGTCCCCTGCTGGGCCTTGAGACAATTGCGCAGGCGGGTACGCTCATTGCAACTGATGGCGTGAGCGAAATTCGTACGCCGCACGACGATGCAGTGATGGTGATGCCGGTGCCGCATCCCAAGGTGGGGCAAACGGCGGTTCGCATTGGTCGGTTTCGCGCTTAGCCACAAAGCGCTGGTTTTTCTTTGGCACGCCCAGTTCCGTATGGTTTTGGTCGGCAACTAACTTGACTGGATGCAGTTGATGTAGCGCGCCGAACAGCTCCCTCCCCCTGGGGGGGAGGGTTGGGGAGAGGGTCTTCGCATAGCGTCGATCGACATCATTGCAAATCCCTCACCCCGGCCCTCTCCCCCAGAGAGAGGGAGCCAAACCGGTCACCCCTTGCTTCTCTAAAACGCCGTCTGAACCCCGGCTACTCGATTGGCCGCTTATCCGCCGGATCAGGGCGATCCACCCAGTAGCGCGACCGCGTGTCACGCCACTTTTCAATCGTTGCAAAACGATCCACCGATCGAATCGTGATCGCGCCATGCCAGTCGGTGCGCAGCACTGCAATGTTGCGATCAGTGTAGCGAGCTAGCACCGCTTCACGAGGATGCCCGAAGCGATTGCGATAGCCCGCGTTAATGAGTGCGATTGACGGCGACACGGCATCAATGAAGCCAGCAGTCGATGAGGTTTGGCTGCCATGATGCGGAATCAACAGCGCATCGGATTGCAGCGCTTTGCCGTATTGTTCGACGAGTGCGGCTTCGCTCTTCGCTTCTATGTCGGCGGTGAGTAGCGCAGATGCGCTGCGCGCCGTTACCTTGATAACGCACGAGCGGTCGTTCGTTTTGAGTTTGGCGAGGTCGTAGCTTTCGGCGCTAGGATGCAGCACCTCAAATTTCACGCCATCCCACTCCCACCGCTGCCCAGCTCGACACCCGTTCACGGGAATCTTTCGCTCATTGGCAGTTTTTACGATGTCGGACTCAGCAAAGACCGATGTGAGCATCCAGCCGACGGGTGTGGATCGCAGTAGCGAATTAGCACCGCCGCTGTGATCGATGTCTAGATGACTGACCACCAAGCCGTCGATCCGCGATGAGCCGCTCGCCCGAAGATAGGGCACGATCAAACGCGAACCCGCATCGCTGGTGTCGGTCCACCGTGGCCCCGTGTCGTAGACCAAGGTTCGCTCCGCGGTGCGAATGACCACGGCGGTGCCTTGTCCAATGTCGAGTACCGTCATTTCGAATTCACCCTGGGCGGGGCGCGCGGGCGACACGATGAACAGCGGTACGCACCACAACGCGCCGAGCCAGCGAAACCCGATGCCGCGCGGAGCGAGCAGCAGCAGGCAACCGGCGATGGCCAAAGCGACCGTCCACCAAGGCGGCGCATGCTGCGTCCAGACCGGAAACGGCAGCGTCATTAACCATTGCAACAGCACGGCAAGCCAAGCGATCAGTTGCTCGGCTAAACGCAGCAAGGCGTCGATTGGCACGATCATCCAAAGCAACGTGAGCGGCACCACAACGAGCGTGATCAGTGGGATCGCCACTGCGTTGGCAATCGGTCCAACGATCGAGACTTGCTGAAACAGTGCCAACGCAACCGGCGCCAGTCCGAACGTCACAGCGCATTGCGTGACGAGCACCAGCTGCCACCCAGGTCGCCTGCCAACCCGACCGACGGTGACGTAGAGCAGCAAGGCCACCGCGCAAAACGAAAACCAAAAACCCGCCGCTGAAACCGCCCAAGGATCGATCAGCAAGACGACCATGAGCGCCCACAGCAAAATCAACCACGGCGACAGCGAGCGATTGAGCAGCAGCGCTGCAGCAGCGGTGAGCAACATAAAGCAGGTGCGCTGCGCCGGAACAGCGAACCCCGCCAACAGTGCGTAACAGATGGCGACCAATGCGGCGGTGACCGCGGCCGCTTTTTGCGCTGGCAGCAGCGCCACGCAAGCCGGAGAACGTCGCCACAGGCCAAACACACACCAGGCAACCCAGCCGGCAAACAGGGTGACATGCGCGCCGCTAATGGAGAGCAAGTGCGACACGCCGGTAGCGTTGAACAGTGCCCAGTCAGATTCCGCAATCGCACGCTGATCGCCAATGGCTAATGCAATCAACACGCCAGCGTAGCGAGCGTCGGCCAGTGCTGTTGTCATTCGTTCGCGCAATCGATCTCGGAGTCGATGCACTTGATCGCTCACTCTGCCTGCGTTGGCGGCAAGCAGACGATTGGGTTCATCGCCGCGCACGCTACCCGTCGCCCGCAGGTTGTTTTCCAACAACCAGGCCTCGGTATCAAAGCCCGCAGGATTGGCGTAGCCGTGCGGTCGCTTGAGTCGTACGGTCAGCTGCCAGCGCTCGCCCGGACGCAAATTCGGAAGCGGTTCGCCTTGCAGTTCTTTGATGCTCGGTTTGTACCAACCGAGTGCGATGCGCTCCGGCACCGTGGCTTCGGCGGTGAGCACTTTTTCAACCTCAAAGGCGAAGCGAACACCGTTTGCATCAGCCTGCGGTAACTCATCGATCACGCCCACGATTTCGATGTCTTGAGCTTCCCATGCGGTGGGAAGCTGATCGGCCATTCGAAGCTCAGCGCGCCACAACGAAAAGCTAGCCCCGATCAGCGCTACAACGATGGCAATCCGCAGCGTGGTACGCCACGTCGCACGAAACCACAACACCAAACCAAGACACACCGACGCAGCCAAGACGGCTAAGCAAAGGCTACGCGACGGCAACATCGGACTGAGTTGTGCGACGCCCACGCCAACCGCAAACGCAATCAAGGCGATTTCGGTGCGCCACATGTCAGCGAAACTCTTCATTGAGCGCAATGCGCTGATTCAGTGACGAGCAATCGCAAATGAGCGAACCGCGAACTAGCGCTCCGCCCGCCAATGCCCCGATTTGCCGCCCAGCTTTTCGAGCAAGCCAATATCGCTGATCGTCATGCCACGGTCGACCGCTTTGCACATGTCGTAAATCGTGAGCAAACCAACGCTCACCGCGGTGAGCGCCTCCATTTCAACGCCCGTTCGGCCAACCGTTTCAGCCGTCACCGCAATATCCACCGCGCACGCCGATTCATCCACGCTGAATTCCACAGCGACCTTGGTCAAACCAATCGGATGCGCCAACGGAATCAAATCGGCGCAGCGTTTCGCGCCGCCAATTGCGGCGATTCGAGCGATGCCGAGCACATCGCCTTTTTTGTGGTTTCCCGCCTGAATCAGTTCGAGCGTGGCGCGCTGCATGACGATTCGCCCGGCAGCACGGGCCACCCGATGCGTTTCCGATTTTGCGCCCACGTCGACCATGTGCGCTTGGCCAGCCGTGTCGAAATGCGTCAGCGGCTGCTCGGCGGCGGTGGATTCGGGATACAAGGGGGCAGACATACGAATTTAAGGAACCAGTGGCTATTTTGAGCTATCTTAGCAACATGCCTCTTCGCCTTCACCTCTTCCGTTCCCGTTGGTTGGGCTCACTTGCCTTGATCGCTGCGGCCACTCATTTGGGCATGAGCCAAGCCCAGCGCTTGCCGGAGCTGGGCGACAGCTCAGGCAGTTTGGTGAGCGCTGCGCAAGAGCGCCGAATGGGGCAGGAGGCGATGCGCGAACTGCGCGCAAGCGGCGCGGTACTCAACGACCCGGAGGTCAACGGCTATTTAAACGAATTGGGTAAGCGCATCCTTTCGGCTAATCCCGAAATCCGCGAACCGTTTGAGTTTTTTGCCGTGGCCGACAGCTCAGTTAACGCCTTTGCTATGCCCGGTGGCTTCATCGGCGTGAATATGGGTTTGGTGTTACTGACCCAAACCGAGAGCGAATTGGCGGGTGTGCTTGCGCATGAAATTGCTCACGTCACGCAGAAGCACTACGCGCGACAGCTCGATGACCAACGAAAAAACGCGTGGATGCAGATCGCCGGTATCGCTGCAGCGGTGCTCGCGGCGCGCGCGGGCAACGGCGACGCGGCGCAGGGTGCATTGCTGGGCTCACAAGCCGCACAAATTCAGGGCTACTTGAATTTTTCGCGCGACAACGAGCGGGAAGCTGATCGAATTGGCTTTCAATATTTGCGCAACGCACAGTTCGACCCGGGCGCGATGAGCACGTTTATGGAGCGGCTGCAACGCGCAACAAGCGTGAGTGACACGGGCGCTGTACCCGGCTATTTGCGCACGCATCCAGTCACCATTGAGCGCGTGGGCGAAACGCGTGCGCTGGCGTCAAACGTGGCGCTGCGGCTGCCCAAAGAAAACAGTGATTACTTTTACGTACGGGCGTTGTTGCGAAGCTACGTCGGTGACGAGCAGCAAGCCATCGCGCATTTCAAATCGGCCATTGCCGAGCGAAAATTTAGCACCGAGTCCTCAGCGCGTTATGGCCTGGCGGCGGCGTATCTGCGGGCGCGGGAATTCGCTTCAACCAAGCAGGAAATTGGAAAGCTTTGTGCTGACGGATTGGCACATCCGATGTTCGCAGCGCTCTTGGGTCAAGCCTACTTGCAAAACGAGGAATTTGGCCGCGCGTCCGAGTTTTTAACGGCAGCGATCGAGCGCTTTCCGAATCACACGCAGCTGCACTACGATTTGCCGGAGGCGCTGTTGCGGCTCAAACAACCCAAGCTCGCGATGCAGCGAATCGAGGCGAGCCTTGCCAAGCGTAGCGAGGATGTGTTGTTGCTCAATTTGGCGTCACGCGCTGCCGCTGATTTGGGACAAAAGCTGCGTCAGCATCGGTTTCTGGGCGAGCAGTATTTCCGCCAAGGCAACCTGAGCGCGGCGCTCGATCAATTTGAGTTGTCATCAAAAGCGGGCGACGGCGACTATTTTGAGGCGAGCTACGTGGAAGCCCGCGCTCGCGACATGAAGCGCGAAATTGCATTGGCGGCCAAAGACAAGCGCTAGCGATAGCGCCAGCGTTGGGCGCGACGTTGATCACTGAGGTTCGAATTCGGTTGACGGCGTGCGTTTACCGCGCTCCCGAAGGCTTGTAATCCAACTTTATTGCCGTAGGCCTTATGAAATATGGCGTTACGGCCATTTTAGGTGTTTTTCGAAAACCTAGACGATGATCTTTAAAGCCATATTCCGTATGGCATTCATTGAAAAAGCCAGATTTCAAAAATCGCTAGGCAAAAAAAACCCGCCGGGGGCGGCGGGCTAGTCTCAAAGCGCCTGATAAGACCGGAGGTGTATCGAGGGGTGGCGCTAAGAGCCGCGTAGCCAAAATCGGAGTCTCGTCTACGCAAATCAAATATTACATTGTCATATTTTGATTGTCAACAGGTATTTGTCTGAACTTTTGAATCGACAAAATTGATACTGTCCAACGTCATGTGGCGCTCAGGCGGTTTTAGGCCTTGCGCGGCGACCTGCGCTCGCAGAAAAAAGAGCGCCCGCAAAAGCGGGCGCAAGGCATGAGCATTCGTACCGGACACTCAGCGGCGACGTGAATCGCCACCGAGCTGATCGACATACAGAATCATTGCGCTTTCGGGCCATCGGAGGATCAGTCCCATCAGCCCTTGGCGCGTTGACCCATCTTTTCGCGCATCGCTTCCGCGCGTTGCATGCGGTCGAGTAATTGACTCTTGACCACGGCTTTTTGTTCCACACTCAGCAAACTTAAAAATTTCGCCCATTCGGCGGTGGCCGCTTTACGCTGCGCTTGCGCTGCGTCCTGCGCCGATTCGCGTGCTATTAGCAGCGCGCCCAAGTCTGGATCGGTTTTGGCAAGCTCGGCTTTGGCATTGGCCGCAGCGTTGACGCGCGCGGTCTTACCGGCGTTCATAGCGGCCTCGGTTGCCGTCTTCGCAACGCCGAATTGCGCCTCTTGCGTCGCGTTCAAATTGAGTTGCGATTTGATCGCTTCAAGGCGCTTGGCGAAATGCGCGCCGCCGTGATGACCCGCAGGGCCCATCATTCGGTTCGCACCCGCGCCACCGGCACCGACCGGCGCACCAGCCAGTCCACCTGTTTGCGCCGCAGCGAAGCCTGCGCACAGTGCGAGCGCTGCGACCACGGCCGATTGCGACAAAGATTTTGAGAACGTTGTTTTCATAACTACACCTCGTAGAGATTGTGATTCGGAGCTGCTATGACCGAGATTGTGGCGTCAAATTGCGCGCAGTTCGAGTTCGGTTTGTAAGGGTTTGTAACCCGCTCGCATCAGCTCGAAGGCTCTGTTATGTTTGCGCTGGTGATTACTTTTCAAGTCCGCGCTTTGTATGCAACACATTCTCGTCATTGACGACGACCAACGGTTACGTGAACTGCTCGTTGCGTTTTTAACGCAGCACGAATTTCGCGTCACCGAGCTTGCCGATTCACGTGATTTAGCGCGCCGACTCGAGCGCGATCCACCGCATTTGATTGTGCTGGATTGGATGATGCCGCACGAGTCGGGCTTAGCGGTGTGTCAGCGTTTGCGCGCTGGCGGCGACCGAACGCCCATCATCATGCTCACCGCCAAAGGCGATGAAGAGGAGCGCATCGAAGGGCTCGATGCGGGCGCGGACGACTATTTGCCCAAGCCGTTTAATCCTCGCGAATTGGTGTCACGAATCCACGCGGTCATGCGCCGTTTTGCCGATGCTGCGCCCGGCGCACCGCTACCGACCGATGCGTCAATTCAGTTCGGCGAATGCGAAGTGGTGCTGGGTACACGAACACTGCTACGGAGCGGTGTCGCACAAGAGCTCACCACCAGCGAATTCGCAATGCTCAAAGTGTTTGTCACGCACCCGCACGAACCGATGTCGCGTGAACGCTTATCAATGCTCGCGCGCGGCAAGGAACACGAAGTATTCGATCGAGCGGTTGACGTACAAGTGTCGCGACTTCGTAAGCTCGTTGAACCCGATGCGACGAAGCCGCGATACATCCAAACAGTGTGGGGTCGGGGCTACGTTTTCGTGCCTGACGTTGCCGCTGCTCAGTCTACATGAAGCTTTTGCCAAAGAGTCTTTTTGCACGGTTGGTGCTGTTGATCGCCGCCACTGTGGTGATCGCCGTTGTGTCGCTGAGTTTTTTATTTCGGCAAGACCGGGCAACGCTCATTGCGCGCAATTTCACTGATGCGCGGATGGCTGAGATCGAGGCGCTTCGTGATGCGCTGGTCAAACTGCCCGATGATCGCCCGATGTCCGTGCAACCGCTGGCGCGCGAATTTCGCGCGATCCTGGTCCCGGTGGATCGTCGACCCGATATCGGCAAAGCGCCCGCAGGGCCCGCAGTTCGAGCGATGGTGGCTCGACTCGAGGAGCAGCTTGGCAGCAACACCGAAGTTCGTTTTGGTACGCGACTCGATCAAGTCATCGTGTGGATTCGATTGCCAGTGACCGCTGATAAATCGCGTGCCGTGTGGGCAGGCTACCCGATGCGAAATATCGACGCAGGCGAATTCCCACTGCGCTTAGGCGCAACGCTCGCGGCGATTTTGGCGCTCTTGCTGGGCGCAACCTATTGGTTTGCGCGGCGCTTGACCCGACCACTTTCGGAGCTCTCCAATGCTGTGGCCACTGTGGCTGCGGGTAAACATCCCGCGCCACTGCCCGTTGATGGCCCGAGTGAAATCGCAGCGGTGGCGGCCAACGTCAACAAAATGGCGGCGAGTTTGGCGCGGCTGGAAACTGATCGACGCACCATGCTTGCGGGCATTTCGCACGACATTCGCACGCCGCTCACACGGCTTCGATTAGCCAGTGAAATGTCAATTGCCAACGCAAAGAGCCGCGCCGATGTGGTGGCCGACATCAACGAAATTGACGCCGTCGTCACGCAGTTTCTAGATTTCGCGCGTGGCGAACCCAGCGAATCCGCGCAATCAATGCGCGTTGCCGATGCGTTGGCGCACATCGAGCAAAAAGCCGCTGCTAACGCGATGCCGATCACGATCCTTGGTGATGCATTGAATAACACCATCGCCGTATTCCCGGCGGCGTTTGAGCGCATGCTGATGAACTTGGTTGAAAACGCGTATCGCTACGGTAAACCGCCAGTTGAGATTTCAGCGCTTCGCGATGGAGCGATGATCGAAATCACCGTCATCGATCACGGTGGCGGCGTTGCGCCCGAAGACGCCGAGCGACTCAAACAACCCTTCGTGCGCGGCGATCAGGCGCGTGGCGGCGCAATGGGCGCGGGTTTGGGCTTGGCCATCGTTGATCGGCTCGCCGCTTGGCACGGCGCGAGCTTAGACATTGCGCGGCGAACGGGCGGCGGCAACGCCGCGCGCATTCGAATACCGATTTCAGCGACATAGCAACAGCTTTATCGTGGATTGCCTTATAAAATAAGGGCTACGCAGCGATATTTACACAATCAATACTCAGTATAAAACGTCGAAACCCCTTATTTTGTATGGCCTTGCTAGGTATTGCTAAATAAGCGCCACCCAGGAATGCACGCAAACCGCTAAGTGTTTCAATTTAGCGTCAATTCCTCGTAACGCGACTCTAATTTGTCGTTTCAGCGCGCAATCACTACGATTAATCCAGAGAAAATGTAGTACTGTTCAAATCAATAAGACACTGGACAGGACATTCTTTAACCTCTGGCCAGCAGATTATGAAGCCCTCTTTATCTCTTCACTCGCACCTAGTAGCGGCCGTATTGTTGGCCGCCGTCGCATTACCCAGCACCAGCGCCGTCGCCCAAACGACCGACAGCGCGCTCAACGCCGCACAGGTTGAGCGAATAAACGCCGCCGCAGCGCAGCGCATGTTGTCGCAACGAATGGCCAAAGCCTATGTGATGGGCGTGTTGGGCGTGAATCCGGCGCAATCGGGCGAAATTTTGGCCGCGTCCGTTCGCCAATTCAAGGCCAACGCCGCGCTCCTTCGCGCCGCCAATTTGCCCCCAGAAACCCAACGGCTGATTGCGTTGGTTGAAACGCAAGCCACGCCCATGCTCACCGCAGCTGCGGCCGCCCCGGCCAAGGAATCTGTGGCAGCCGTCATCAAAAGCAGCGAGGACACGCTTGCCGCGGCCGAGACAGCGGTGCGCGCCATGCCCGCACTCACGATTCCCGGCGCGTCGCTGATCGTGTTGGCCGGTCGGCAGCGCATGCTCTCGCAGCGCGCGGCGAAGTATTTCTTGCTCTACCAAACGGGAAACAAAACGCCCGAGGTTCGCGCGGCATACGAAAAATCGATGCGCGATTTCGAAGCGGTGCAGCGTGAATTTAGCGCAATGAGCGACGAATTTCCGGGCATTCGCGACAATTTAGAGCTTGCCTCGGTACAGATGGAGTTCTTTAAAACGGCGGCGCGCTCCATCGACGCGCCCACCGACGCGCAAAAAACCACCGTCGCCCGCTCAAGCGAACGAGTGCTCGAAACCATGGACGAAATGGTCAAAGAAATCGCGACGAAGTTCACCGCCAAGGAGGGCGTGGCGCCCGCTGCGGCGAAGAAGCGCTAAGCGCGAAGCAGCGGAATCGAACTGAATTTACCCGCGAGTATGCTGTCGACGGCGCTCTCGGGTAATCGCCACCAATCTCGCAGCACGCTCGAATAGAGCGCACGGTAGTCCGTCGCATGAACGAAGTTATCGCCCGCGAGCTGTGTCAGCGACGGCGCAGCGCCAAGCAAGCCGCCGTTGACTTTGCCACCCATCGCAAATTGCACGTTGGCGGTGCCGTGATCGGTGCCGCCGCTGGCGTTTTCTTTGGCGCGACGACCGAATTCACAATAGGTGAGCACAAGCGTATCGTCCCAACGATTTAATTCGTCGCAGGCGGCTTTGAGCGCGACCAAACCTTCGGCAAGTTGCTTGAGCAAATTGGCTTGTGTGCCCACTTGGCCTTGATGCGTATCGAACGAGCCGAGCCCCACGCGCACCGCCGCAACGCCGCTTGACGCCGAAACCACTTGCATGGCGGTTTTGATTTGCTCGCCAAATGCGTGCTTCGGAAATTCAGTCTTCCAGTCGTTTTTCGGTTTGAGTTGCGCACCGGCAAACTGGGCATCACCTTCAACACGCAAAATGTGTTGCAACGCTTTGTTGTACGCACGACCGTGCGGATCGGCCAGTTTTGATTGCCGCAAAAACGCGTCGGTGGATGAAATGGAAATCGCACGCTGCGCGTTGGCAAACGGGCCCATATCGCCCGAGCCCACCGCCACGCCGTCGGCCACAAAGCTCTTAGGCGGTGCGACGGCGGCAAAGGCACGCGCAAGCCAGCCCTCTTGCAAATACTCATTGGATTTCGACGCCGTGTCCCAAATTTCAATTGATCGAAAGTGCGACAAATTCGGTTGCGGATACCCCAAGCCCATGATCGCTGCGAGCTGCTTGTTTTTCCACAATGGCATCAACGGTTCAAGCGATGGATGTAGACCGAACTGATCAGAGAGTTGTAACACTTGATCGCGCTTGACACCGATGGTGGGTCGGAGCACCGCATAGGCCGGATCAGCGTAGGGCACGAGCGTATTGAGTCCGTCGTTGGCACCTTTGAGCTCCACCAAAACGAGCAGCCGCTTGTACGGACTCTCAATGGGCGCTGCGACGTTTTGACCGAGCGCGAGACCGGGCAGCGCGCCCGCGCCGAGCGCTGTCACGATGCCGCCGGTAGCCGTTAAAAATTCACGTCGTTGCATGATCAATTCCTAAGCGATTATTTCAGTTGATACATGGGATCGAGCGCCAAGGCGCGAAGCCCGGCCAGATCGTATTTAAGAGACGTCGCCTGTACGGGCGGGCCCGCTAGGATGGTCTTCCACAGCAAATCAGCCTCGCTCGTCTTGGCGTACTGCGACAACCATTTATGCGAGTCAAAATAGTATTGCCCACGCAGCTGTTGGTTCACGCCGTTCATGGCTGCGCCACCGCCCGCCATGGTGGGCGAATTCATCATCTCATTGGTGGCATTCGATGCACGCGCTGAATTGCTGTTGACGGTCGCAAGCCGAGCCTGCGCGCGATCCCGGCGCTGCCCCATCATGTCGCGATCGATGAGCGACGCGGCGGTCGCGACGGTGATCGTTGAAGGCGCGCTCGCCATTTCATCGGCACGAAACAATCGATTCAAGAATCCTTTGCGCGCCAGCAGCGTGGTGGTGTTGAGCCACGCTTCGCCACCGGGCCAGCCTTTGACGTTGGGCGGCGAAAACAAATCTTGTCCGAGCTGGCGCATGATGACGGCAAACGGCGCGGCGTCTTCGACTTCGAATTGAAATTGCCGCAGCGATCCAACGACGAGCTCAACAGGGGACTTGACGAGTACCGCGCGATGTTGCGACACCCAAAACGCATCTGAGAGTAGTAACGCGCGAAGCATTGGCTTGATTTCGTAGTTTGCTTCGCGCCAAGTGCGAGCGATACGTTTCACCTCGACCGCATCCACATCGGGCGAGACCATTTCAAGCCACAATTTACCGACGATAAATTCGCTCGTTTCGACACGCTTCAAAAGCATAGTGATGACATCATCGCCGTTGAATTTGCCGCGCTGGCCAAAGATCACTTTTTCACCGGTGTCGTGCAGATTGGCGCGAAATCGAAATTCGCCGGTGTCGAGATCAGTGCTCCACCCAGTAAAAGCGCGTGCGACTTCTTTGATGTCGGCTTCGGTGTAATTGCCCTGTCCGAGCGTGAAGAGCTCCATCACTTCGCGGGCGAAATTCTCGTTGGGCGCGCCTTTACGATTCTGCGCGCCGTCCAAATAAATCAGCATCGCTGGGTCTTTGGAAATCTCTCGCAGCAACACCGCGAAATTACCCAACGCGTGTTGTCGAAGCAGTGCGTTTTGTCGATACATCAATTGCGCAACCCGAACTTTTTGTTGCGATGTGGCGAAATGGTTGTGCCAAAACAGCGTCATCTTTTCGGTCAACGGCGTCGGCGTTGAAAGCATTTCCGCCGTCCACCAACTTTTGAGCTCGAGCCCGCGCACCACCAGCTCGCGGCGTTGCACGGCTTGGCGCTCCTCTGGTGTCATGTCGGGACGATAGGCTCGCTCGTAGCGCGTTGTCCACTCTGGCGCGGGAAAGGCGGCGCTGCGTCGGGTCTCTGCGAGCAATCGATCAACCGCCTGGGCTTTGGTGAGTTGGGTGAATTCCAGGATCTCTCGCGGCTGCGCAGCGAAACTGGTTCGATTGAGCAGATGCCGCGCGTCTTCGAACTGAAGCAAAGTGTTTGCCGCGCTGGGTGGCGGGGCAACGACTTGTTGCGGTGCGGCCATCTGCGCTTCGCTTTGGCTGGCCATCAACAGCAGCGCCAGCGCCGAGCCGCACACCCACAGTAAATACCGAATCAAAGCTTTTTTTGCAGGGTGGTTCATTCGCATGATGATTTCAATCCATTGCGGGTAGAGCGGATAGGGGTTGCGCGATCTGAGAGAGCGACGCGGCTGAGCGACTGACGAGAGATTCAAGATTACTAGGCCTTTTTGGCGTTGTGTTTTTTCGCGTGGATGCGTTTGCTGGCTTGCTTTTGATCACGACGAAGTTGCGCACGTTCTGCCGCAGTGACTTTACCGTCGGCCTTAAACGCCGCCTTTTCGGCGCGAATGGCGCGCTGCTCAGTGCGCAGCGTCTGCGCTTCACGTTTCGTGAGTTCGCCGCTCGCCACACCTTGATTGATGCGTTGCGCTTGATTTTCTTGGCGCTCTTTGACCGTAGGTGTCGGCGTTTGAGCGAGACCTGCTGCGCTGAACGCGAGCGCGAGTGAGGCTGCAACAACGATTTGGCTGATCTTGGAAGTGCGAATTGAGTTCATGAGCGTGTCCTTTGCGTTAGGGAGTGGTGCGACGCCGGAGAGAGAGAAGCGCCGCATGCACTCCACAACGCAATGTTCTCGCGAATGAATGACCTGTGGTGATTGTGCTTTGTAAACAAACGTTACGCCGATTAAGAACGCTGCACGACCGTTCATCGTCGAACAACCTGCGTCGGATTGTTTTGTCACCGTTTGACGACGCAATAACGTCAATTAAATCAATAGCTTACAAATACATTGAACCGAAGCGTCGGGTACTCACGACACATTGACAGGGTTTGACGCAGTTTCAAGCCGAAAAACGACGAAAGCGCCATCGTTTTGGCACATAAGTCTTTGAAAATGCGTCTGTTTATTTAACTGGCACGAAAGCCGCTATTACGTCATTGTCGAAATGAGGTTTGTTATGGATATGTTCTTCCCCACTGCATCTGAGTCCGCTTGGAAACAAGCTCAGCAGCCCGTTGTTCCCGCATCCGGCACCCTAGCCGAAGACGGCGAGAACAAAGCGCTTCGCGAGCTTGCTGCGTTGGGTGAGCGTGTGTCCGCAGCGCGCCTCGTGTTCTGACCACGCGGGGGTGTTTTCCTCCCCCGGTCATCCCCGCGTGTTACTTCTCGTGATCCCCTCAAGGCCCGCTGATGCGGGTCTTTTTTTGCGTCCGTGGTTTAGTCGGCCAAGATAAACGTGACTTTCATCGCCACGCGGTAGCCGACGATTTTGCCTTTGCTGATCACAATTTTCTGATCTTGAATCCATGCGCCTTCGACGTTTTTGAGCGTCTTGCAAGCGCGCTCAATGCCGAGTTTGATGGCGTCGTCAAAGCTCTTTTTGGAAGACGATGTGATTTCGGTGACGCGTGCGACTGACATGGTGAACTCCTTAGGATTTTGAACAAATCAAAACGCTTCAACGCGAAGCGCTGTCCCGAGTTCTAGCGTTTTCCATGCGGCGCGTCTACGGGGAAATTCTGAGCCGCTTCGAGGCGCAATACGCAAGGCGATCGTGTTGACGGCGCGGAGGACTTTTGTGATCGCGGCGATGCTTCGAGCGGCAAAAACATCACAATCGACAGCGGCTTTTATGTCTAATGCCTTATGAATTAGGGGCTACGTTCAATTTTATGTATTTTTCGAATAGCCTTAAAAAAACACTTCATCCCTTATTTAACAGGGCAGACCATAACAAAGCTATACGGCTAAAACTCCGCCCGCGATTTTCGAGTGAGTAATGCCTCGATGGCGGCTTTGGGTGTGAGGCTGCCTTCGATCAGCGCGGCAACGGCGCTCGAAATCGGCATTTCAACGTTGTGCTCAGCGGCCAAGTTTCGCGTGAGCCGTGCGGCGTTGACGCCCTCGGCGACGTGTCCCAGCGCCGCCAAAATTTCGGCGAGCGATTTGCCCGCCGCCAATTCGAGCCCCACGCGACGATTTCTTGACGCATCACCAGTGGTCGTGAGTAGCACGTCACCCACGCCCGCCAAACCAGACACCGTGTCGACGTTGCCGCCGCAGGCAGCGACCAAACGCCGCATTTCAGCCAAGCCTCGTGTCACCAAAGCCGCGCGGGCGTTCGCGCCCAGCGCGAAGCCATCGGAAATGCCAGCGGCAATGGCGAACACATTTTTCACAGCCCCACACACCGCCACGCCAATTAAATCGTCGCTCGCATAAATCCGCATCGCCGGATCTCGGAGCGCGTTGGCAAGCTGCTGCGCGTCGTCAAGGCTGGGCATAGCGCACACCAGCGCCAGCGGCAAGCCACGCGCCGTTTCACCCGCAAAGCTCGGCCCCGAGAGCAGCCCGGCCTGCTTTGATCGATGGCGCTGCATGGCTTGCGGCAGAAGTTCGGTTCGCGCGGCGTCGGTCCCGTTCGCGACAAAACCTTTTGAGAGCGACAATACCGTTGCGCGATGATCGGCTGGAACTTGCTTGAGTAGCGCCTCCGTCGCGGCCACTGGACCGCCCAAGATGATGAGTTCGCTCTCGGCAATCGCATCATCAAACAGCGTCGTGGCGCTAAGCTGTGCCGACAAATCGATTCCGGGCAGGTAGGCTTCGTTTCGATGAGTGTTATTGATCGCGTCAATCAGCACCGCACTTCGCCCCCACAGCGTAACGCTGTGTGCGGCGTTACCGGCGAGGCGAGAGGCCAACGCGGTACCCCACGCGCCACTGCCCAGAACAGCAATTTTCAAAAGTTGTTTCCTCGCAAAATAATGGCTACGAGTGTAGCCGCGAGGCGCGCGATGTTGCTACAAACCGAACAGCGCGTCGATGCGAACAAATCCGGTTGTGCCATCACGATGACGCACCTGCGCATAGAGTCCGGTGGCGGCACTCGGCGGCGCGACGAGCTGCAAGATCACGCCGGAATCAGCGCGAAACACGATGGGCGAGACAGCGTCGGGCGCGGCATGCACATCAGCGGGCTGCGCGCCCACTTGAACTTGCGTGCGATCCGTCAGCGCGCGGCGCTCCATCCACACCAGCGCGCCCTGCGCGTCGCGCACTTTGAACCAGCCTTCAATCGAAACTACGACTTCAAGCGGCGTGCCGCGTGAATAGATAAATTGGCGGGTCGCGCGCGTGGAAGGCGCTTCAAAGCCAATCGTGGCGGCATCGATGGTCTGCTTGAACTGAGCAATAGCGGGACGCGCAAGGAGCGCTGCGCTCAAAGTGAGCGCAGCAGTCAAGGCTTTCTGCAATGTGTTCAAGCGAGTTGACGACTACTGTTTGGTCGCAGCGGCTTGCTCAAGCTGGGCTTGAATGCGCGCTTGGTAAATCGCTTCGAAATTAATCGGTTGCAGGTAAATCGCGGGGTAGCCCATGCGGCTCACGGCGTCGGAAATCACTTCGCGACCGTACGGGAAGATGATGTTGGGGCAATGCACGCCCAACAGCGGCTGCAGCTCTTGTGCGGGAACGTTACGAATCTGGAAAATGCCCGACATCGCGGCTTCAACCAAGAACATCGTTTTGTCAGCGATGGTGGCGGTGACAGTGAGCTTCAAATTGACATTGTGAAAGCCGTCTTCGATTGAAGTGACTTCTTGGTCCAAACCGATTTCAACGGTGGGCGCTTCACGCCACAAGTAGCTCTGCGGCGCGTTTGGATTTTCAACCGAAAGGTCTTTTAGATAGATTTTTTCGATGGAAAAAACGGGTGCGTTAGGATCTTGTGCAGCTTGTGCGGGCGCGTCGGACATGTTGGTCTTTCAGTAGTCAAATAAAGTTCAACCCACGATTTTAGTGGGTTGTAGGGGTGAAGCGTTGTGTGTGGCTTGTAAAGCGCTGATTAAGCGGCGAGCAAGGGATCGAGTCCGCCCGCACGATCCAGCGCTGACAAATCATCAAAGCCGCCCACGTGTGTGTCGCCAATGTAGATCTGCGGCACCGTACGGCGACCGGTTTTGGCGATCATCACGTCGCGCTGTTCGGGCGCTAAATCCACACGAATTTTTTCAATCGTGGTGACGCCTTTGCTTTTGAGCAACCGCTCGGCTTGCACACAATACGGGCACACGCCGGTGGAATACATGGTGACTGTGGCCACAATCAAATCCTTAGAGTTTCTCGACGGGCAGGCCAGCTTCGGCCCAGGCTTTGAATCCGCCGTTCAGGTTGTAGAGTTGGGTGAAACCGGCGTTTTTCAAGGCACCGGAGGCCATCATCGAACGCTGACCGCGAGCGTCGTACACGATCACGGGTTTAGTTTTGTCGCCCTTGATTTCGCCCGCCCGATCCTTGAGCTGCGAAAACGGAATGTGAACGGCTCCGATGACTTTCGTGCCGCCCACATCGCGCGCTTCGCGAATGTCCAACACAACAGCGTCTTCGCGGTTCATCAAATAGGTCATCCGAACGTTGCCCACCTCCGACATACCAGACGAGCGACGCTGAATCAGTGGAAAGAGCAGCATCGCGCCTGACATAAACATAATCAGAACGAGCATCCAGTTATTGGCGAGAAATTGCATAGATCAAATAAAGCAGGACGAGAGGACGAAGGACGAATGACGCAAAGCTTCACTACCTTTGGTTCTACTCGTCATACCGGCGCGGGCCGGTATCCGCGCCCGAAGCGCAAGGTGGCGCTATTGGCGGCGGTGAGCAAAAGCCGAAAGTGGGCTACGAATCATTCAGCGGATTGTTGGTGTCATCTATCGTCAAAGACCCATTAGGTCATCTGGCGTCTAGCGCCAACAATTCGCTACGAAGCCTAGAATTTTAGGCTGTTCGCCCCGATTCACCGGTTTATGAGTTTCCCTATGCCTGATTCCCGCCCGATCCGCCGCGTTGCGCTCATCATTTTGGATGGGTTTGGTCATCGCGCTCCCGCTGCCGACAACGCCATTACTTTGGCCAAGACGCCCACCTGGAGCGGCTTGTGGCGCGATTGTCCGCATGGATTGATCGACGCCTCTGAGCAACACGTCGGCTTGCCGAAAGGCCAATTCGGCAATTCCGAGGTCGGACACCTGAATTTGGGCGCCGGTCGAATCGTCTACCAAGACCTGACGAAAGTTGATCACGCGATTGAAACCGGCGAGTTTCGAACCAATGCAGCATTGTTGGGTGCGGCGCAAACCGCAGCGAAATCCGGTGCGACGTTGCACATTTTGGGGCTACTTTCTAGCGGCGGCGTGCACTCGCATGAGCGGCACATTCATGAAATGGCGCGTTTAGCGGCTGATACGGGCGTGAAATCGATTGCGATTCATGCGTTTTTGGACGGGCGCGATACGCCGCCAAAAAGCGCGGCCGCAAACATCTCTGCGATGGAGGCGGTGTGCAGCGAAACCGGCGCAAAAATCGCTACGGTGACCGGCCGCTTTTTCGCCATGGATCGCGATAAGCGCTGGGAGCGGGTTGAGCTGGCTTACCGCGCTGTGGTCGAGGCCAAGGGCGCGCAGTCGGCGACCAGCGCGATGAACGCGCTTGAGGCCGCCTACGCACGCAACGAAAACGACGAATTCGTTGCCGCGACCACCATCAACGGCGGCCAGCCAATCATCGACAACGATGTGGTGGTGTTCATGAATTTCCGCGCGGATCGCGCTCGGGAAATGACCTCGGCGATCACCGATCCGAGCTTTTCGGGATTCGCTCGCAACGCGCCTAAGCTCGCGACGTTCGTGTGCCTATCGCACTACGGTGACGCGTATTCGCACCTGCCCACGGCCTATCGAAACGACGCCATTGCGCAGAGTTTCGGTGAGGTGGTGGCCGACATCGGTGCAAAGCAACTTCGCATTGCCGAAACCGAAAAGTATGCGCATGTCACCTACTTCTTCTCAGGTGGAAAAGAGCAGCCGTTCGCTGGCGAAGATCGTGTTTTGGTGCCCTCACCCAAAGTGGCAACGTACGACTTACAACCCGAAATGAGCGCGCCCGAAGTCACCGACAAATTGGTTGCGGCGATCGAAAGCCAGCAATACGGTGCCATCGTTTGTAACTACGCCAACGGCGATATGGTCGGCCACACAGGTGATCTAAACGCCGCAATCAAAGCAGTCGAGGCCCTAGACGCGGCTCTGACCCGCGTGGTCGCCGCTGCGCGAGCGAACAACACCGCGCTCATCATCACCGCCGATCACGGCAACTGCGAACAAATGTTTGATCCGGAAGCTAAGCAGGCCCACACGCAACACACCACCGACAAAGTGCCAGTGGTCTACGTTGGCAACGACGCAGTTGCAATTCGCGAGGGCGGCGCGCTACGAGACATCGCGCCAACGCTGCTCAAGATGATGGGCGTTGCGCAACCCAACGAGATGACGGGGCGGTCGTTGATCTGAGCCGACGTAACGGGTCGAGCCTATGTCGCACTGCGCCCCACTGTAGGAGCGGCTTGCCGCGAATGCAGCGTTTCGCAAAATGGTTTCGTTAAGCAGAGGCCCTTCGCTGCAAGCCGCTCCTACAGGTGGAGGGATTGCGCGTACGGGGTATCTGCGCGCCACTCACGCGCTGAAGTTTGCTGCAAAATTCGTTTATGTGTATCGCCGTTTTTCGTTGGGCTCCTGAGAGCGCCGAACCGCTCGTTTTAGCTAGCAATCGGGATGAATTTTTTGAGCGTCCGACGCTGCCGATGCATTGGTGGCCGGGCGAGCAATTGCTGGCTGGCAAGGATCTACGAAACGATGGAACTTGGTTGGGTGCGACGCGCAGCGGGCGGTTTGCGCTGCTGACTAATGTTCGGGATCCTTCGCAGCAACGCGTATCGCCACCGTCGCGTGGGTTGTTAGTTCGGGACTTTCTATGCGGCAATCAGTCGCCGCAAGCGTTCTTAGACTCACTGGCGCTTAACGCGGCGGCGTTTCAAGGCTTCAACATTCTCTGCGGCACCTTCGGTCGCAACGCTACGGAGCGTGCGCTGTGGTTTTTCAATTCAACCGAGGCGTCAGCGCGGCGACTGCCCGCAGGTGACTACGCGATCTCCAACGCCACGCTCGATACGCCGTGGCCGAAGGTGCGGCGATTGAAACGAGGTTTTGTCGAAGCGCTTAATGATGAATCCATTGACCGCGAGCGGCGCCTTGTTGATTTGCTCAACGACAACGCTCAGGCGAGCGATGAGTTGTTGCCCGCAACAGGCATCCCCATCGCGATGGAGCGCGCGCTGAGCGCGGTGTTTATTCGCTGCGCGGCGGAACACGGTCAACCGCCGAACTACGGCACAAGGGCATCAACGCTTGTCGCAGTGGACGGTGACGGTGTTCGGGCGAGCGAGATGACGCACACCGCAGAGCGGGTAGCGGCGAGTCGGGTTCAATTCGAATTTTCGTTCGATGTGTAGCAGCTTTTCTCACTAATGCCTTATTAAATTGGGCTTTAGTAGATTTTTTGTGATGTTCCAAAAACTATTAAGAATTCACTTTTGCCGTTATTTTTTATGGCATTCATTCAATAAGTTAGGATGATGATTTGAAATTAGGCCTGGGGACGGGCTGACCGCCGAGCGCTCGGCACAGCCACTAAACTTGCGCATGAATTTCGATTTGATTCCACGTGACAACCGCTCAGCAAAAGCGCTCGTTCTACGAGCACAGCAACGCGCGGTGCAGTGGTCATGACCCAGCTCGCCACGTCTCCTATTAAGCTCGTTGTTGGCTTGGGCAATCCCGGGCCAGAGTACGAGCGTACCCGTCACAACGCGGGGTTTTGGTTTGCCGAAGACATCGCACACGAAATCGGCGGATCGCTCAGCTCCGAGAAGAAATTCCACGGGCTGATCGCTCGAGGTACGGCGAGCTCCGCCGACATTCGTGCGCTGCAACCGCAAACGTTTATGAATTTATCGGGCAACAGCGTGGCGGCGGTGGCTAAGTTTTTTGAGATCTCGCCCGAGGCCATTCTTGTGGCGCACGACGAATTGGATTTAGACGCGGGCGAGATCAAGCTCAAGTTTGGCGGTGGACATGCGGGTCACAATGGCCTGCGTGATATTCAAGCGAAGTTGGGCACGGGCAATTACTGGCGGTTGCGCATCGGCATTGGTCATCCGCGCGATTCTGTGAACCCGCACAAACCTGTTGCGGATTGGGTGCTAGAACGAGCGCGGCGCGACGAGCAAGAGGCCATCGAGGCGGCCATTGAACGCGCGCTTGCCGTGTGGCCCATGATGGCGCGTGGCGATATGGAATCAGCGATCAAGCAGCTACACACCAAACCCAAGACCAGCAACGCGAGCAGCGCGGCATGAGTTCTTTGGCTGTTTACGCGTCTCTGTTGGCGGCGGCGGTGCTGCTGGTGCCGCTCTTTAAGCGGCTCGGCGTCGGTTCGGTGCTTGGGTATTTGGTCGCCGGGGTGTTGATTGGGCCGTCGGTGATTGGCGTGGTGCACGAGCCGGAGGCGATCTTGCATACGGCTGAGCTCGGCGTCACGCTGCTGATGTTTGTGATCGGTCTAGAGCTGCAACGCGAACGCTTGTGGGCACTTCGAAAATCAGTGTTTGGGCTGGGTGCCATGCAGGTATTGGGCTGCGGCGCAGTGCTCACACTCGCGGCGTGGTTTGCGGGCTTGTCGCTCACGACAGCGGCGCTCGTTGGGATTGCCTTGGCGATGACTTCAACCGCGTTTTTATTGCCGTTTTTAGCGGAGCGCGGCGAGCTCGATACGCAGTACGGACGCGAATCGTTTGCCGTGTTGTTATTTCAGGATCTAAGCGTGATTCCGATTTTGGCGATCGTGGCGATTTTGGGCGCAGCGTCGGGCAGCGTCAAACCGCCGGGCTGGCCCGCGTTGGTTGCAATCGTCGCTGTGATTGGACTTGGCAAGCCGGTTCTGTCGTTGATGTTTAAGTATGTTTCGCGCTTTGGGTCGCGCGATATTTTTACGGCAGCGGCGCTTCTTACGACGGTCGGTTTGGCGTGGTTGATGGGCGCGGTGGGATTGCCAGCGACACTCGGGGCGTTTCTCGCGGGCGTGCTCTTGGCGGAGAGCCAGTTTCGCCACGAACTTGAAGCGAGCATTGAACCGTTCGAGGCCTTGCTGCTCGGACTGTTTTTCATGGCTGTGGGCATGAGCGTGAATTTGCAATTACTTGCCGCAAAGCCGCTGACGGTGCTGAGCATCGCAGTGGGCGCGTTTGCGATCAAAGCGATTTCGTTTTATGTATTTCGTCGATTTTTCACCGGGGCAAAGGACGCTATCGCCCGGCCACAGGCGTTGGCACTCGCCGTAGGGGGCGAGTTTGCGTTCGTGCTTTTCACCGCGGCTCAAGGCGCGAAGCTGCTGAGCACCGATGAAGCGGAGCTGTTGACGCTTGCTGTTGCGATCACGATGGCCGCTGCGCCGCTTGTTTGGATGCTGCACGACAAACTGATCGTGCCGTGGATCAATCGCAATACGGAAGCTGCTCCCTTTGATCGAATCGATGATGCCGCCACGCCAGTCATCATCGCAGGATTTGGACGTGTGGGGCAGATCGTTGGGCGCGTGTTGAACGCGCGAAACATCACCTTTACCGCGCTTGATGCCGCATCGGATCATGTGGACTCGGTTCGGAAGTTCGGTAACAAAATCTACTATGGCGACGCGACAAAGTTTGATTTGTTGCGCGCCGCAAAAACGTCCGAAGCCAAGCTCTTTGTCGTGTGTGTTGATGATGTTGACGCATCGCTCACCATTGTGAATCTAGTGCGAAAGCAGTTCCCGAATGTCAAAGTGTTGGCTCGTGCGAGAAATCGCAATCACGCGCTCAAGCTCAAGCAGCTCGGTGTAGATGATCCAGTGCGAGAGACTTTTTGGTCGAGTATCGAGCTCACGAAATCAGTGCTGCAGTCACTCGACCAATCACCCGAGCAAATTGAGAAGACGATCGCCAGCTTTGTTGCCCATGATCTAGACTTGCTTGAGAAGCAGCAAGCTGTTTTCGAGGATGAGGAAAAGCTCATCGCTATGTCTAAGGGCGCGCGTGCGGAGCTCGACAACATTTTGCGTGAGGACGCGGTGGCCGATGGCCGCAGCGATTCGCAGGCTCCCGAACAACAAAGGACCTAGTGTGAATATTGATCGAAGTCTCGCGGTCATTGCCGCGCTTGGTGTGACGTTGCTGGCCGGATGCGCCACGACTGGTTTCGACGTGCAGGGTCATCGCGGCGCGCGCGGCCTTGCGCCCGAAAACACGCTAGCAGCATTCGACACCGCAATGACCCTTGGCGTGACCACGCTGGAGCTCGACGTCGGCATCACCAAAGACGGCGTGGTTGTGGTGCATCATGATCGAACGCTCAACACCGACATCGCCCGCGACGCAGCCGGTGCGTGGATCGACACCAAAGGCATCGCGGTCAGTTCACTCACGCTCGCCGAGCTCAAGCGCTTTGACGTCGGGCGTTTGCGCCCCAACAGCAACTACGGCAAACCCTTTGAGACGCAGGTGCCCCGAGACGGTGAGCGCATCCCCACGCTTCGCGAAGTGTTTGATCGAGTCAACGCTCGGGGGGGATCACACATCCGCTTCAACATTGAAACCAAGCTCGCACCCGACGCGCCCAATGAGACGCTTGCGCCCGAGCCCTTTGTTCGCGCTTTGATTGCCGAAATTCGACGCGCCAAACTCACTGATCGTTCAACGATTCAATCCTTCGATTGGCGCACGCTACGAGTCGCTGAACGCGAGGCGCCAGAGATTGCTACGGTCTATCTCACGACGCAGCAAGGCGCTGGTGACAGGGTGCAGGCGGGCAAACCAGGGAAATCGCCATGGCTTGCGGGCTTTGATGTCGACGACCACGGTGGCTCAGTACCGGCGCTGCTCGCGGCCATCGGTGCACGCGTTTGGTCACCCAATGCACGCGACCTGACCGAGGCGAATATCAAAGAAGCTAAAGCGCTCAAGCTCAGCATCGTTCCATGGACCGTGAACGAGGAAGCCGACATGCAGCGTTTGATCGAAGCGGGCGTTAACGGCATCATTACCGATTATCCGGATCGGCTGCGGCGCGTAATGGCGGCGAAACAACTGCCGCTTCCACCCGCAGTGAAGCCCTAGAGCGGGTTACTTTGACGCTAGCTTTTCTTTAATCGCGGGCAATAATTTGCTCGCGAACTCGTTTTCGCCGATGGCGTAAACAACAAGCTTGTCGCCCTGAAACAAACTAAAGCTCGGATAGCCGCGAATTCTGCCGTCGACTTGGTCTCGCACGCGAGGCCAGAGCCAGCGCTGCTCTGCGCTGAAATCGCGCTCGGCATGCGGTTCCGACAATCGCGGTTTCTTCACCACGGTGTAGCGAACCGATTGACCCTCGGGGCTCTTTAAAAACTTCGCCTCACCGCCCGAGCCGATCAGCGTGCCTTCCCACCAAGTGCACCATCGGCAATCATTGGCCGACCAGTAGACGACTGTGAGCGGCTCCTTGGCAGCAGTTGATTGCGCAAGCGCACCGGTTGACTGAAAGCCAACGAACAGCGCGCTACAAACGAACGCGGCGTGAACTGCGTGGCGATGAAGCGGATTCACTTGCCGAGGAGTTTTTTAACCAGCGCAACGTAGCTCTTCATGGCGTCGTCGTTGCTCGCGCCTTTTTTGCCTGTCCATGCGTCGAATTTAGCGCGGCCCACAGGATCCATGATACCGGGACGGCGGCCAGTGGCGTCGCCCTCAGTACCTTGTTTGTAGAGGGCGTAGAGATCAAGCAGCGTAGCGTTATCGGGTTTTTCGGTCAGCGTTTTGATGTCTGCTTGTGCTTTTTCGAAATCGTCTTTGATTGCCATGGCAGATGCCTCCTAAGGTGATTGATGTTCGGCGCTATTATTGGACAACACGTTGCCCCCTGCAAGCGGGTGACTACCAAGGAGGACGGACTGTGGCCAAAATAAAGATGAGCAGCGTCGACACCGCATGGCTGCGGATGGATTCGACGACCAACCTGATGATGATCGTGGGCGTGATGGTGTTTGACACACCCCTCGACGTGGCGCGGTTTAAGGCATTGCTCGAAGGCCGTTTACTGCCCTATGCCCGTTTCAAACAGTATGTTGTCGACGACGGTATGGCTGCGCACTGGGTGGACGACGAAAAGTTCGATCTGGATGCGCATCTACACCGCGTACGGCTTCCCGGTGCAGGCGGCGAACGCGAACTGCAAGCGATGGTGGCTGATTTGGCGTCAGAGCGGCTCGACAAAGGCAAGCCGCTTTGGCAGATGCATTTGGTGGAAAACTACCAAGGCGGCTCAGCGCTGATCTCTCGCATTCATCATTGCATCGCTGATGGCATCGCGCTGATCGGTGTGTTGCTCAACATGACCGACGAAGACCCGAACGCCGCCGACACGCCTCGGGACATTCCGCGTCCAAAGATTAAGAAGTTTGCCGCTGCGAATAACGCGGGCGGCGGACTCGAAGCAGTGCTGCAAGCGTTGGGTCCTATCGGCGCGCAAATTCAAGCTGGGCTGGGTCCAGCCGCGGGCGCACTGGCGCCTGTGGCCGGCATGGCGCAGCAGGTGTTTGACAAACTCGGCCCGCTCAAAGCCCCCATCGAATCAGCGATGGACGAAGGCATGCGCATGGGCACCAAGGTCGTCGCCAAGTACAGCCGCTGGGTCGATGATCCAACGCAGGCGGTGGACACGGCAAAGATCGCCGCTGGTTTCGCTCAGGAGCTCGCATACCTTGCGACCATGCCCACCGACACCGCAACGCGGTTAAAGGGAAAGACGGGCACGGTGAAATGCGTGGCGTGGAGCGAGCCGCTTGATCTGGTGCGCGTCAAAGACGTGGGCTACGTGCTCGGGTGCTCGGTCAACGATGTGCTCTTGGCCAGTGTGGCCGGTGCCATCCGAAGCTACATCATCTCGAAGGGCGATAGCGTCGAAAGCGGCGCGCTGCTTCGCGCCTTTGTGCCGGTCAATTTGCGCCCCAAAGGCAAGGAATACAAACTCGGCAATCAGTTCGGATTGGTCGGCTTAGAGCTGCCCATTGGAGAGGCCAACCCGATTGCGCGAGTGTTTGAAGTTCGAAAGCGCATGAACGCGCTCAAGACAGGCTATCAAGCGGTCGTGAGCATGGCGCTGCTGGGCGTCTTAGGTTATGTGCCCAAGGCCGTGCAGCGGCAAGCCCTGGGGCTACTGTCCGACAAAGGCACGGCGGTGATGACCAATGTGCCGGGCCCCGCCAATCCGCTTTACCTGGCGGGTAGCAAGATCGTGCAGAACATGTTTTGGGTGCCGCAAAGTGGCAACGTGGGCATCGGTGTGTCGATCTTGTCGTACGCTGGCGGCGTGCAATTCGGGCTCATCACAGATCGAAAACTCTGCCCCGATCCGGAAAACATCATCAGCAACTTCAGCGTTGAGTTCGATAAATTGATGACCTCGCTCATGTGGCTTGAAAATGGTTTCGTAGGTGCTGATGCGAGCGCGTTTGACAATATGCTCACGACCGGTGCTGAGGCGATGGCTGAGGCGACCATTGAGGCTGTGGCCGCACCCGTTCGAGCGGTCAAAAAGGCGATCGCATCGAAGCGAAAGTCGGCTAAAAGCTAGCCTGATGTCACGCTAGCGATTGCCGTAGCCCAAAACGCGCATCAAGCCGCGTGCGATTTGATAGGCGACGCTGGTGAGCAATTTGTCGAGCCAAGGACGTTTGCTCCAGCGCTTAGTGTGTACCATATCGGCGCCGTCAATCGCGGCTCCGAGCGCTCTACGCAGCTCGGCGTTAAACGCCGCATCGCGCACGAAAACGTTCGCTTCACGCGCCAAAAGCAAACTAAACGGATCAATGTTGGACGAACCCACCGTCGCCCAATCTTCATCAACAGTTGCGACTTTCGCGTGCAGGAAACTGTCCTTGTATTCGTGAATCTCAATGCCTGTTCTCAGCAGGCTGGGATAGAGCGCGCGGCTTGCGTAGTGTTGTAAGAAATACTCTTGACGCCCCTGCAGCAGCAGTTGTACTCGCACCCCTCGCTGCCGCGCAGCGACCAGCGCTCGATGAAAGGCGCGGCCCGGGAAGAAGTACGCGTTGGCAATCGTTATGTGCTGCGTGGCGCTGTTGATCGCTTGCAAATACTGCACTTCGATGTCGCGGCGATGGAGCAAGTTATCGCGCTGAATAAACGCGGCGAGTTGAGACTTTTCATTGGTGAGATCACTGACTGAATCAGTGGTCGGTGCCGCGTGCTGGACAGCCGACTTAAGCGGCTGCTTTTCGCTGCGCATGCGTCGCATTAATCGTTTCCAAAGGATGCGCATCGACAGCGAAATGGGTGCAATCAGCGCGCCCTCAATTCGCACCGCGAAGTCAAAGCGTGGGCCGTAGGGTTTTTCGTTCGCCTCGACGGGTGGCATGTTCAGATCATCAATCACATTGATGCCGCCGACAAAAGCAACACGGTCATCCACCACCACAAGCTTTCGATGCATGCGCCGCAAGCGTGATTTGCGAAACGCGAATGGATTTCGTTCGGGGCGAAACACAGCCACATCAACACCGGCCAATTGAAGCGTGTTTTGGAGGCTGCCGATGTGATCCTTGCAACCGAATCCATCAATCACTAATCGCACTTCAACGCCGCGAGTCACGGCGGCAATCATCGCCGCCGTGACCGCTCGACCCGTTTCATCATCAGCAAAAATGTAGGTTTCAAACCGTACATGGGATTTCGCACCGTTGATCGCTGCAATCAAGGACGGAAAATACTCCGCGCCCGAACGAAGCAACGCGATTTGATTGCCGGGAAGAAAGGCTGTGCTCATGCCTTGAAGCTAAGACTTTCGATCACGTAGCGCCGCAGTTTTGGCCGCTTCGCGTAAGGTCAAACTCGTTTCAAGCGCCGCATGATCGGAGAGCTTCGCCCATTCCCGGCCGCGATGCACTTGCGCAAAATTCACATCAAAGCCACGCACGTAAATTCGATCCAGCCGAAAGATCGGCAGCCGCGCAGGGAAGCTTCGTGCCGGTCGACCGTTGGCAGTTACGAACACTTCATGCAAATCAAGCTCGCGCAGCGGACCCCCTGCACGATGTCGCCAATCATTGAAATCGCCAGCGATGATGAGCGGCGCACTGCGCGGCACCAGCGCGTCAATTCGTGCGAGCACTGCATCGATTTGCTTCACGCGACTTCGTGCGAATAACCCCAAGTGAACGCACACGCAATGCAGTCGTTGCTCTGAACCGTTGAGCGCCATTTCAGCGTGCAGCAACCCGCGTTGCTCAAACCGATGGCTCGAAATATCTTGTTGATCGGCGCTAAGGATCGGCAGCCTTGAGAGGATTGCGTTGCCGTGGTGGCCGTGATCGTACACGGCGTTTTTTCCGTAGGCGCTCACCGGCCAATGCGCGTCGGCCAAAAATTCATGCTGTGGCCCGTCAGGCCAGTGCACATGTTTCGCAGCGTGTCGGTCGTTGTTACCCACCACCTCTTGCAGAAAAACAATGTCCGAGCTCATCGTGCGCAGCCGTTCACGCAGGTCGTGAACGATCATTCGGCCGTTGAAATGCGAAAAGCCTTTGTGAATGTTGTAAGTCGCAACAGTCAGTGTCGGGGCAGCAATGGGGGCGCGGGGCGCAGGGGGCGACATCGGGGCGATCTAAAAAACTCAACTACGAATGATGTTTTAGCGCTTCGCCGTGAAATCTGTTGAGCAGAGCAATGTCCGGCGTAGCCGTTACGTCTATTTGCGCCAATGCCATATTAAATATGGGTTACAAGAAGATAATAGGCTATTTCAAAATTATTAAAAATAGTCGCTAAGCCCTTATTTCAATTGGCATTCGTCAATAAAGCTGTAAAACTTGGTGGTCGTACATGGCATTGGACCGGTTCACTCAAAAAATCGAGCGTCCAGTGATGGACGTAAACATTTCCAAGGCCAATGAGCCGGCGTGGCTATTGCCGCTGGGCTCAAGCGCGGGCGACCAAACGCAGATGCCACACTCACCCGGCAAGATGGCAACGATCCCACCACCCACACCGCTTTTCGCTGGCAAGCCAACACGAAATGCGAAATCACCCGCCGCGTCGTACGTGCCGCAGGTCAGCATTAACGCCGACAGCCGTTTGGCCGAGCTGGCATCGATCACCGTTTCCCCGCTCCAAGGATTCACGCCGCCGTTGGCGAGAAAGCACGCCGACTTCGCCAGCTCAACGCAGTTCATTTCAATCGCGCAATGCCGGCAATACGCATCGAGCACATCGCCGACTTTGTTATTCATGTTGCCGAAGCTCTTCATGAAATGCGCCATCGCTGCGTTGCGAGAAGACGTGCTCCGCTCCGACGCGGCGACTTTTCGGTTGTAGCCAATGTCATTCACCGCAGAGAGCTTGCGCATGAAATCAACGAGCGCGTTTTCTGCGTTCACAAAGCGGCTCGCCAGCATGTCGGTAATCACCAGCGCGCCCGCATTGATAAACGGATTTCGCGGAATGCCGTGTTCCCGCTCCAACTGCACCAATGAATTAAACGGATTGCCCGAAGGCTCCCGCCCCACGCGGCTCCACAGCGAATCGCCTTCGCGCTGAAACGCCAGTGTTAACGCAAAAAGTTTGGAAATCGATTGAATCGAAAAACGCGTTTGTGCGTCACCCGCAACATAAGTATTCCCCGCGAAATCCACCACTGCCATGCCAAACTGATCAGCGCGCACATTGGCCAATTCAGGAATGTAGGACGCAACCTTGCCCTCGCCCAACACCGGTTTGATGGCAGCGTGAATTCGGTCGAGAATGGGTTGATAGTTCATAGACAAATCGTAGCCGAACCGTTCGTGATGAGCTCGTCGAACCATGAAGGCCCATCACAACCGTTCGTGGTGAGCTCGTCGAACCATGAACGCACATCACAACCGTTCGTGGTGAGCTCGTCGAACCATGAACGCACATCACAACCGTTCGTGGCGAGCTCGTCGAACCATGAACGCTCATCAGAACCGTTCGTGGTGAGCTCGTCGAACCATGAACGCAAAAGAAGAACAACCATCACTTGACCGCCCGCCCCAAAAACACATTCAAAGCCCCCGAGCAAGCCACCTTCTCTGCAACAACCTTCGCCGCCACAGAAGCATCAATATTGGCCAGCGAATTGACCTGCCCCAGCTCCGTCCAAGAAAGCTTCGTAAACACCGCTTTCGTCGTGCAGAAGCAAGTTTCATCCGTCACACTGCGAAACGCCACGTCACGATCCGCCGCAACGGTTTGCACGTGCGCCGAGCGAATATCTATCGCGCAGTTGGCCGCAAACTTTCGCTCAAAGGCATTGCCATAGCGCGCATCATCGGGGTTGGGTGGAAACGCGAATCGGGCCAGTAGAAACAACGTGAGTGGCAAGAGTAAGCCAACGATTGACGCCTTCGACGTCAGCACGCGACGAAAGCCGAGGCCGATCGATTGGGAGAGGATGCGCAGATAGAACATGGCCGAATGATAGGCGGGGGGGAGTAGTACGGTTCGAACACGTCCTCACATCCACGCCGTTCGGGCTGAGCTTGTCGAAGCCTGGGTCAAGTACCGCCAACCCTTCGACAAGCTCAGGGCGAACGACAAGAAAGAGCGCTCAGTGGCGGCACGACTAGAGACTGTGTCCGACGACGGTAGGCTGGGATGACAATCCCAGCGTGCATTCCACGCGCGCCAGCAATGCTGGGTTTATCAACCCGGCCTACGCCACTAAACCTTCACACAATCCACAAAATACCGCTCCTCCCCCTTGTGCTTCTCCATCACCAATCCGTGCACATCAGTATCAAAACCCGGCAGCAGCGAGTTGAATTCCTGCGCAAACTTCAAATACTGAACGATGGTTTTGTTGAACCGTTCGCCGGGAATGAGGAGCGGAATGCCCGGTGGATACGGCGTGACGAGCATGGCGGTGATGCGGCCTTCGAGCTCGTCGATCAACACGCGATCGACTTTGCGGTGCGCTAGGTGTTCAAACGCATCGCTGGGCTTCATCGCTGGTTCCATCGGTGACAGATACATCTCCGTGGTTACTTTGGCAACGTCGTATTTGCGGTAAGCCTCGTGAATTTTTTGTGCAAGATCGCGCAGTCCGACTTTCTCATATTGCGGGTGTGATTGCACAAACTCAGGCATCACGCGCCACAGCGGTTGATTTTGGTCGTAATCCATTTTGAATTGCTGGAGCTCAGTCACGAGCGAATTCCAGCGGCCCTTGGTGATACCAATCGTGAACATCACAAAGAACGAATAGAGCCCCGTTTTCTCAACGATCACGCCGTGTTCGGCCAGGTACTTGGTGACGATGGTCGCCGGGATCCCTTGCGCGGAGAACTTGCCGTTGATATCGAGGCCCGGCGTGACAATCGTTGCCTTGATCGGGTCGAGCATGTTGAAGCCGGCTTCGATCTTGCCGAAACCGTGCCATTTGTCGGTGGGTTTGAGGAACCAATCCTCGCGCTTGCCCGCACCCTCGTGCGCGAACTTGCTCGGGCCCCAGGTGGTGAACCACCAATCCTTGCCGAACTCTTTGTCGACCTTCGCCATGGCACGACGGAAATCGAGCGCTTCGGAAATACTCTCTTCAACCAGCGCGCCGCCGCCGGGCTGCTCCATCATCGCGGCGGCCACGTCGCAACTGGCGATGATCGCGTACTGCGGCGATGTTGATGTGTGCATCAAATACGCCTCGTTGAAGCGCGTGAAATCGAGCTTCAGATTCTCAGCGTCTTGCACCAAAATTTGTGAGGCTTGCGACAAGCCAGCGAGCAGCTTATGCGTGCTTTGCGTGGCGAACACCATCGAGTCTTTGCACGGCTTACGGCCGGGACCGATGGCGTGCATGTCTTGATACAGCGGATGAAACGCGGCATGGGGCAACCAAGCTTCGTCGAAATGCAAGTTCTCAACGTAGCCTTGCAATTCCTTTTTGATCGTTTCAACGTTGTAGAGCACGCCGTCGTAGGTGCTTTGCGTGATGGTCATGACGCGAGGCTTGGCCTTCTTATCTTTGACCAGCGGATGCGCGTTGATCTTTTTCTGGATCGATTCGCGTGAAAACTCACTCTTTGGGATCGGGCCAATGATGCCGTAATGATTTCGCGTGGGGCGCATGAAAATCGGCACCGTTCCGGTCATCATGATCGCGTGCAGGATGCTTTTGTGGCAGTTTCGATCAACGAGCACAATGTCATCGCGCGCCACGTTGGCATGCCACACGACTTTGTTTGACGTACTGGTGCCGTTGGTCACAAAAAACAAATGATCGGCCCCGAAAATGCGCGCAGCATTTCGCTCAGACGCCGCCACCGGCCCCGTGTGATCAAGCAATTGACCGAGCTCATCGACCGAATTGCACACGTCGGCGCGGAGCATGTTTTCACCGAAAAACTGATGAAACATTTGCCCGACGGGGCTTTTTAGAAACGCCACGCCGCCCGAATGCCCAGGGCAGTGCCATGAGTACGAGCCATCGCGAGCGTATTCAACGAGCTCTTTGAAAAACGGCGGCGCAAGCGCATCCAGGTACTTTTTGGCTTCACGCAAAATGTTTCGCGCGACGAATTCGGGCGTGTCCTCAAACATATGAATGAAGCCATGCAGCTCTTTCAAAATGTCATTGGGCAAATGCTGCGAGGTACGCGTTTCGCCAAACAAGAAAATCGGCACATCCGCATTGCGATGGCGCGTTGCGGTGATGAACTTTCGCAGGTCTTCAACCGCTTGGCTTTTTGCGCCGTCTTCGCTCACTTCTTCGTCATCAATGGACACGATGAAGGCTGAGGCCCGCGCTGATTGATTGGCCACCATGCCCACATCGACGTAGGTAAAGCCGCCCACGACCTCAACACCCTGGTCTTCAATAGCCTTGGCTAGAGCGCGGATGCCCAGACCGGACGAGGACTCAGAACGCCAATCTTCATCAATGATGACAACGGGGAAGCGAAATTTCATGGGGCGCCTTTGATTGGTAAATGTACGGTGCACATCGAGCATTCGTCATACCGGCGAACGCCGGTATCCACGCCCTAACCACCGTGATTGGCTAGTGAGCGTAGTCCGCGGCCTGTGCCGGGGTGGCGATGAAATCAGCGTGCGCTACCGAGATTGGGGAAGGAATGAATGCTACATAAAAACCGTGACTGAATCAGGGCCAAATCGCGAGCCGTCGCGGGTTCGCGCGGTTGCTGCACCGCGATATACTTTGGTTCCACGGACTTCGCGCTTTCACCGCGCGGCTTGTAGCACCCCATGAAGCGTTTCACGCTCCGCACCCTTCGCGATTTATTTCAATTTGGCGCGTTGCCAGCGACCGCAGTCGCGACCTCGCCCGCACCGCGCACGATCGCACAAAAATCCGCCATCGTCGATTCCGCACGCGAAGCATCCGAAGGTGGCGACGGCGCTCGAATCAGAGAAATCCCCTACAACTACACGAGCTTTTCGGATCGGGAAATCGTCATTCGTTTGTTAGGCGATGATGCTTGGGACATCTTGCAATCGCTTCGTGGTGAGCGCAAAACGGGGCGCAGCGCCCGCATGCTATTTGAAGTGCTGGGCGATATTTGGGTCGTTGAGCGCAATCCTTACCTGCAAGACGATTTAGTCGAAAACCCCAAGCGCCGCGCAATGCTGATCGAAGCACTGCGACACCGTCTGGGCGAAGTCGAGAAGCGGCGCAACGTCGACGTGGCTGATGCTGACGGCGAAGCGCGCAAGGAAAAAGTGGGTGAGTTGCTCGGTCGTGCAAAGCGCGCGGTCGACACGTTTGAGAAGCAGTTCCGAGATACCTACGATTTACGTAAGCGCGTCACTAAGGTGCTCGGTAAAGTCACCCACAAAGACAACATTACCTTTGATGGTTTAGCGCGCGTTTCGCACGTGACCGACGCGACCGATTGGCGCGTTGAATATCCGTTTGTTGTGTTGCATCCCGACACCGAAGAAGAAGTCATCGGCTTGGTCAAAGGTTGTATCGAAGTCGGACTGACCATCATCCCGCGCGGCGGCGGCACGGGCTACACCGGCGGCGCGATTCCGCTGACCAAAAATTCTGCGGTCATCAACACCGAAAAGTTAGAAACGATTTCACCCGTTCGCTTTGAAGTATTACCCGGTCACACCGAGCCTTACGGTGTTATCGAATGCGACGCGGGCGTGGTCACGCGCCGCGGCATGGAAGCGGCCGAACGCGCCGGGCTTGTGTGGGCGTGTGACCCGACCAGCGCGGACGCGAGCTGCATTGGCGGCAACGTAGCGATGAACGCAGGCGGAAAAAAAGCCGTTTTGTGGGGCACTGCGCTCGATAATTTGGCTGCATGGCGCATGGTCACACCGCAAGGCGAGTGGCTCGAAGTGACTCGCATGGATCACAACCTGGGCAAGATTCACGATGCGAATCACGCAACGTTTCGTTTGCAATACATGGACGAGAAGCGTCGTCCACTGCGCGAAGAAACCCTCATCATCCCGGGGCCATCGTTCCGCAAAATCGGACTCGGTAAAGACGTAACAGACAAATTCCTGAGCGGTCTACCGGGTATTCAAAAAGAAGGCTGTGACGGCTTGATCACTTGGTCAAAGTGGGTCTTGCACAAAATGCCAGCACACACCCGAACTGTGTGTATGGAGTTTTTTGGCCAAGTTCGCGATAGCGTGCCCTCGATTGTTGAAATAAAGGATTATCTGGAGGCGCTGCCGAAAACGGGCAATGCGCGGGTGATGCTTTCCGGTCTGGAGCACATGGACGAGCGCTATGTGAAGGCGGTGGGATACGCCACGAAAGCTAAGCGGCACGGTCGGCCCAAAATGGTACTCATTGGCGATATCGTGGGCGACGATGAAAACGAAGTTGCAAGAGCCACCTCGGAAGTTGTTCGCCTTTGTAACTCGCGCAATGGAGAAGGTTTCGTTGCGGTGGGCAGCGAAGCTCGTAAAAAGTTTTGGTTAGATCGATCGCGAACCGTTGCGATTGCGAAGCACACCAACGCTTTCAAACTCAATGAGGACGTGGTGATTCCACTGCCTCGCATGGGCGAATACTGTGATGGGATTGATCAAATCAATATCGAGCTGTCGATCAAAAACAAGCTCGAATTGTGTGACGCGCTGACGAAATTTTTCGCAGGCACCATGCCGCAAAATCGCTACGAGGAATTTGGCGTTTCGGCCGAATTGCTCGCGGAAAAAGTGGCCAGTGCCAATGAGCTGATTGGAGCAGTGCGAGCCAACTGGCAAAGCTTGCTCGACGGCGTTTCCCCTCCCCCCGGGGGGGAGGGGCTAGGGGAGAGGGAGTCTACAAAAACGACCAACTCTGTTCTACCAACACCCTCTCCCCAACCCTCCCCCCCAGGGGGAGAGAGCTTGTTCAGCAAGCTGCAATCGCATGAAATTCGCGTGTCGTGGAAGGCCGAACTCAAAGCGCCGCTTGAGAGCATCTTCGCGGGCGAGGCATTAAAGCCGATCGTCGAACGTTTCATCGCCATTCATAAAGAGATCCTTCGCGGGCGGGTTTGGGTCGCGCTGCACATGCACGCGGGCGACGGCAATGTACACACAAATATTCCGGTTAACAGTGACAACTACGAGATGCTGCAATCGGCCAATGCTGCTGTGGTGCGCATCATGGCGCTGGCGCGTTCGCTCGACGGCGTGATTTCGGGCGAGCACGGCATTGGCATTACGAAGCTCGAATTTTTGACCGATGAAGAGATCGGCCCGTTTCAGCGCTACAAGCAAAAGGTAGATCCCGAAGGACGATTCAATGCGGGCAAACTGATGCCCGGCGGTGATTTGCGCTATGCCTATACGCCTTCATTTGGCTTGCTTGGCAGCGAATCCCTGATCCTTGAGCAAAGCGACATTGGTGCGATTTCCGACAGCGTGAAAGATTGCTTGCGCTGCGGCAAATGCAAACCGGTGTGCGCCACGCACGTGCCGCGCGCCAACTTACTCTATTCACCACGCAACAAAATTCTTGCGACTGGCTTGCTCGTTGAAGCGTTCTTGTACGAAGAGCAAACGCGGCGTGGGATTTCACTGCGGCATTGGGACGAGCTCGCTGATGTGGCCGACCATTGCACGGTGTGTCACAAGTGCGTGAATCCTTGTCCCGTCGATATCGATTTCGGAAACGTTTCGATGGCGATGCGCAATTTGCTTCGGAAAGAAGGCAAAAAGAAATTCAATCCCGGCACCGCAATGGCGATGACGTTACTCAACGCCAAAGACCCTGCGACAGTCAATCTCCTCAAAGCCACGGTGATGAACACGGGCTACAAAGCCCAGCGTTTCGCACACGGTTTAGCCAAGCGATTTGGACTCATCGGATCGCAAACGAAGCGGCCGCCAGCGACCACGGGTGGCAAACCGCCGATCAAAGCGCAGGTGATTCACTTCATCAATAAACCGATGCCCGGTGGATTACCTAAGCAAACCGCTCGCAAACTGCTCGACATCGAAGACGATAAAGTTGTCCCGATTATTCGTAACCCTAAGATCAGCGCGGATGAGCAAGAAGCGGTGTTTTATTTCCCCGGTTGCGGCTCGGAGCGCTTGTTCTCGCAAGTAGGTTTGGCAACGCAGGCGATGCTTTGGCATGTGGGTGCGCAAACGGTGCTGCCGCCGGGATACCTGTGCTGCGGTTATCCGCAAACCGCCACCGGCAATCACGACAAAGGCCAAGAAATCATCACAGATAACCGCGTGCTGTTTCACCGGATGGCCAACACGCTCAATTACCTAGACATCAAAACGGTGATCGTGAGCTGCGGCACCTGCATGGATCAATTGCAGAAATACGAATTCGAGAAAATTTTTCCCGGCTGCCGCTTGCTTGATATTCACGAATACCTGATGGAAAAGGACGTGAAACTCGGGGCAATTTCCGGCACTCGCTACATGTATCACGACCCTTGTCACACGCCGATGAAGACTTATCAACCGATGAAGGTCGTCAATGAATTGATGGGGCAGAAGGTTGAGCTCAATGAGCGTTGCTGCGGTGAATCCGGCACCTTGGCCGTATCGCGCCCCGACATTTCCACACAGGTCCGATTCCGCAAAGAAGAGGAAATGCGCAAGGGCGCCGACGCCCTGCGAGCCATCCCCGTGAAATCGGCATCGGGCGCTGATGAGGCATTCGAAAGCAAGGTCAAAATTCTGACCAGTTGCCCATCGTGCTTACAAGGCCTATCACGCTACGACAACGACAGCGACACCAAAGCCGATTACATCGTGGTCGAAATCGCCAAACATGTGTTGGGTGATAAATGGCTGCCGGAGTATGTGGAGCGGGCGAATAATGGTGGGATTGAGCGGGTTTTGGTTTAACGAGTGACCTTTGAGCCGGTGAACGAAGCGGATCGCTCCGAGTTGTCTGACACGGGCTCGTGTCAGTTCCCTCGTTTGCTTCGATCGAGCGAGCTGACTGCACTGCGTCGACTCACGCGAAGCTCGTCGAGCGCCCCGGGAAACAGAGCAATGCTCTCAACACCATGGTGTGCAGCTTTGGGACGTCGACTCGCGAACCGCGTGCCTGATCTGATCGGCATGGAAGCTGTGCAATGCACCTTGTTCGAAAAATCAGCGTTGGTCAATTGGTTGGTGCCGCCGCATCAAGACTTGCAAATCCCTGTTAATCATGGACAGATGGGTGCATTGAAGCGCGAGGGCATCCGGTTGGGGCTGGGAGACTCGGCCTCACTGGTCCGCCACCTTGCGCTCAGAGTTCATCTAGACGAGTGTGGCTTATCTGATGGACCGCTCCGGGTGTACCCGAGTTCGCATAGAAACGGAGTCATCCCGGCAGGCGAAGTCTTGAAGCGCATCGCGAACTTGGAGGCACAGGTTCAAACTGCGAGACCGGGGGATGCTTGGTTGCTATCTCCGCTGCTCGTGCATACGTCCAGCAAAGCTTCCGGTGCGTCCCGGCGTCGGGTGCTGCACTACCTTTACCGCCGTTCCGACTAGTTGCGTAGGCTGGGTTAATAAATCCAGCCTACCTGCTGTTGCCAAAGTTGCGCGGCCAAGTCCGCGCCTACAGCCTAACTCGTTCAATCTATCTTCGCGCCGCTAATTCTCACCAGCTCGGCGTAGCGCACTGCATCGCGTTTGAGTAACGCGTCGAACTCTTCGGCGCTACCGCCTACAACAAAGTATCCCGCCTCTTCAATCCGCTTGTTGGTTGCGGGATCGCGCACGGCTTTTTGAAGTTCGCTGCTGAGTTTGGCGACGATGTCTTTCGGGGTGCCGGTGGGTACAACCCAGCCTTGCCAACCCATGAGTTGATACTCGGGGAACCCTTGTTCAATACTCGTTGAAACATCGGGCATGGCGGGCGAACGCGCATCGCTCACCATGGCGATAGCACGTAGCTTGCCCGCCTTCACCTGCGCGGCGCTCACGCTAATCGCATCGATCATCAGATCAACGCTGCCACCGAGCATGTCTTTGAGCGCGTCGGCACTGCCTTTGTAAGGCACATGAACGATATTGAGTTTATTTTGGCTTTTGAAAAGCTCAAGCGCCAGATGTGGCGATCCGCCATTGCCACCCGAACCCATATTAAGTTTGCCGGGATTGGCGCGGGCGTAATCGCGAAGCTCGGCCAGATTTTTGATCGGCAATTCATTGCGAACCGTGACAACCAGCGGCAATCGCACGAGCTGCGACAGGGGTGCTAATTCTTTCATCGGCGAAAAAGGCATCTTGGTGTACATCGCCGGATTGATGCTCATCAACGCAGCATTGGTGTGAAGCAATGTGTAGCCATCGGCCGCGCTTTTCGCGACCATGTCACCGGCGATATTGCTACCCGCGCCGGGTCTGTTTTCGACAACGAATTGCTGCCCCGTTTGCTCGGACATACGTTGCGCGACGATGCGGGCCAATACGTCCAAGCCGCCGCCTGCAGAGAAGCCGACGACAACCTTAACGGGCTTATTGGGGTAAGTCGCGGCAGTTTGTGCGTGGGCGGCGCCAAGCGAGAGCATTGAGAGCGCGGCAACGGCAGTGAGCGCACGAGCGATGCGCTGGGTGGTGGTAGACATACGTTCCTCCTGTTGGTGTTTGAAAATACTAGCGGAGGTGACGCGTTTCGTGACTATCGTTAACCTATATCAACCTGCCTCTCCGTTCGTGGTGAGTTCGCCTCCGTTCGTGGTGAGCCCGTCGAACCATGACGGCAAAAGAAGTTCAATGTATCGGTCTGAGGTTCGGATGCGCTCTTGCTCTATTGCCGTTCATGGTTCGACAGGCTCACCACGAACGGGACAGTGGTGGACGTACGTTCTTCATCCCAATGGTTCTTGTAAATAGCAGCGGGTGAAGGTTTTGTGACCGCCGTTGACCTCTGCTTGAGGCCCTCTCTAAGCCATTGTCGAGCGCTATTCTCCGTTCGTGGTGAGCTTGTCGAACCATGACGGCAAAAGAAGTTCGATGTCTCGGTCTGAGCTTCAAATGCGCGCTCTTGCTCTAATGCCATTCATGGTTCGACAAGCTCACCACGAACGGGACGGTGGTGGACGTACGTTCTTCCTCCCAATGGTTTTTGTAAATAGCGGCGGGTCACGGGTTTTGTGAGCGCCGTTGACGTCTGCTTGAACCTGTCACTAAGCAATTGGCGAGCGGCATTCGCCGTTCGTGGTGAGCTTGTCGAACCATGACGGCAAAAGAAGTTCAATGTATCGGTC
>READ01000027.1 GCA_004293675.1 Betaproteobacteria bacterium | reverse complement strand
CAAGTCCCTCACCCCAACCCTCTCCCCCAGGGAGAGGGAGCCAAACCGGTCACCGCCCTGTTTCTCAAAAACGCCTTTTGAACCACGGGCAAATATCCTTCTCAGAGCCTGCCCCGGCGAAGGCCGGGGGCGAACGCTGTACTGACCCACCATACCGCCCGTTGAATTCAGTTAACGCTTCGCCAGCGCCTTGGCCGCTTCTTGCTCTTTTTCCATCACGCGGTTGATGTTCCATTGCTGCGCGATTTGCAAAATGTTCGACACGGTCCAGTAGAGCACCAAGCCCGCTGGGAAAAAGATAAACATCACCGCAAACGCCACTGGCATGTACTGCAAAATTTTCTGCTGCATCGGATCCATGCCGGGTGCAGGCGGCTGCAACTTCGATTGCAGGAAGGCGGTGATGGCGTACAGAACCGGCAGGATGAAAAACGGATCCGGCGCGGACAGGTCTTTGATCCACAGCGCCCAGGGTGCGTGACGCAGCTCAACCGCGGCGATCAACACCCAATAGAGCGCGATAAACACAGGAATCTGGATCAAGATCGGAAAGCAACCACCGAGCGGGTTGATCTTTTCCTTTTTGTAGAGCTCCATCATCGCTTGATTGAGCTTGAGTTTGTCGCCCGCGTAGCGCTCTTGCAATTCCTTGAGCTTCGGTGCTGCGAGCTTCATCTTGCCCATGCTGCGACCAGCCGCGTGATTGAGCGGGTAAAACACCGCCTTGATCAAAATGGTCAAGAGCACAATCGCCCAGCCCCAGTTTGCGACCAAACCGTGGAACCATTTCAGCAACCAGAACATCGGTGCCGCGAGGAAGCTGAAAATGCCGTAGTCAACGACGATATCGAGCCCAGGTGCTGCGGCCTTGAGCATGTCTTGCTCTTGTGGTCCGGTCAGCAATGGCATCGAAACTTTTGCGGTAGCACCGGGAGCAATCGCGCCCGTCAGGAGCTTCGCACCTGCTAAGTAGGCGTCACCCGTTTCTTTGGCGGTGTAGTACTCGCGCTTTACGCCCGCTTTGGGTAGCCACGCGTTAACGAAGTAATGCTCAACGGTCGCAACCCAGCCGTCGGTGGCCTCTGCGGGATGTAAGTTCTTTTTGGCTTTTTCGATGTCTTTGAAATCGATCTTTTTGTATTTGTCTTTTTCTGTGTAGACCGCGGGGCCGTGGAAGATGCCCACCATGGCATTGCTCTCGCCAGTGACTTTGCTGTCGCGGTAGAACTGGAAGTATGCCGTTGGATTGATGTCTTGAGCGCTGCCGTTGGTGATTTCGTGGGTCACGTCAACGACGTAGCTGTCGCGCTTAAACGTGTAGATCAAATCGCTTTTGCCACCGCCTGCGATCGGTGCCGACAAACGCACTTCGAGCGTTGCTGCCGAGCCCATATCGGTGTTGCTCGACACCTTGGTGTAGACGGTATTGTGGTTTGGCAAACCCGCGCCGATCAAGCCCGTTTGCGCCATGTGCACACGGTCTTTGTTTTTCATCAGCGTCAAATAGGGCTTGGACTTATCCGCGCCGTCTCGATGTTCTTTCAGCGCGACCTCTTCGATCACGCCACCTACGGTGTTGATACGGAAATCCGCTTGATCCGTTTTTACGGTGAAGACTTCGCCTGCGGGCGCGGTGCTGTTGCTAGCAGGTACGGCGGCGGCGGGTGCGCCAGCGGTCGCAGTAGAAGCAGCCGCAGCGGGTACGCCACTGGTTACCGCTGCGGGTGTGCCGTCTGCTTTCTTCTCAGCCGGCGCGGAGATCGCAGCGGGCGGTTTCGGCGGGGCATTTTCTTTCTGCCAGGCCTGAAACAAAAACACGCCGGACATGGAGAAAATGACGAAGAGGGCGATGCGTTGGAAGTCCATAAAGTCGTTGCTGTAATTCGCTTGAAGTTGAGCTGCGCGAGCGGCTTTATTTTGAGAAAGTGGAAGGTAACTGCGCCGATTCGGATGTCGCCGGCGCTACGCTACGTTTTGGCGGCACCGGATCGAGCCCGCCCTCGTGCCACGGATGACATTTGCATAGGCGCATCGCGCCGTAGCCGCTGCCTTTGATCACACCATGAAGCTCAATCGCTTCGGCGGTGTATTCAGAGCAGCTGGGAAAGAAGCGACAACGTTGCCCAAGCATGGGCCGCACGCCGTATTGATACGCCTTAATGAGCCCCAGCGCGCCGGTCTTGGCGACGTTTGACCACATCGTGCTCATGCCGGCACCGAAACTGATGGCTGCGAACGGCGCTTTGAAACATCGCGATCTAGCGCTGCTGTCCATTCGCCAATCACGGCGGGTACATCGGCAAGCTTGATGCTGCTGCTCAACCGAACGACGTATTGCTGAATCGGAAGGCCGGTTTGGCGCAGACGAAATTGCTCGCGCAAGCGACGTTTCACCGCATTGCGGAGCACCGACGTACGAGCGTTTTTCTTGCCGATCATGAGCCCGAGTTGGGGGCGATTAGGCGCTGTTCCAGCGGTGGATGCCGTGGGCAACACACCGAGGTTTGACGCGGCGTCTCTGCGATACACCCACAAAAAACGACCGCGCTGAGCACGTGTTTTCATCGCGCGCAGAAAGTCATCCGGCTGCAAAAGCCGGGCTTCGCGCGGAAACTCGGCGCCCGTGATCACGGGATCGGCGGCCGGGATGGTGTGCTGTGACTAAGCTGAGAGAACCTTGCGGCCCTTTGAGCGACGGCCATTGATGATGCCGCGACCGGCTTTGGTAGCCATGCGAGCACGAAAGCCGTGGTTGCGCTTACGACGAATAACGGAGGGTTGAAATGTACGTTTCATAATTCTTCAGGTGCGATTTCTGCGACAAATGCCCAATGGCACATTCGCCGCTACGCCGTAGGTAAGGTGAAAGAATCCGCGAGAAATCGCAGAAAAGCCTTGAATTATAACTGCTTCCTCGGCGTTTTCGATGGGATCAGCCCCAAGATCAGCGCCGTTCCCGCTACTACGATCAAACCACCAGTCCACATTGGTAGGGTGACCGCTTCGCCCAAAAATAGGGCACCAAAAGCCGCCGCAAATACCGGAATCAGGAAGGTCACCGCCGATGCTTTTTGCCCGCCTAACTGCGAAATGAGCCGAAAATAAAGGACCAAAGCGAAAGCGGTCGCTAACACCGCAAGCGAAATTGCTGCTAGCCACGCCCGCATTGAAGGGGGCGTTTCCGGCCAAAAATAGATCGCAAACGGCAAGATCATCACCGCGCCGGCCGCCTGGCTACCGGCGGCAACGCCCAACGGAGATAGCGCCGATAGATTTTTCTTGGTGAAATGGTTCGAGAAACCGTACGAAAGCGTAGCGATTAGTGCGGCGACAACCGCCAACCCCGTACCACCGGGCTTGAAATCGACCTTCCCCCAAGTCAAAACAACCATCCCGATCACGCCCAGTGCGAGTCCGATCCATTGCCGTCGGGTTAAGGTCGCGCCCAACCAAAACACGCCGACGACGGCGGCCCACAGCGGCGTTGTGGCATTGAGCAGTGCCGTGAACCCCGCCGTCAGCGACAGGGCTGCATAGGCGAGCAAGGTAAATGGAATGACGCAATTGACCAAACCCACCGTCGTGAGCGCGGGCGCATGGGCGGCGAGCGGCGCGACGCCCTCGTGCAGCAAAAACAAGGGCAAAAGACAGCAAGCGGCAATTCCCGCGCGCAGTCCAATCAAGGCAAACGGGCCAAACTCCGGCGCGCTGACCCGCATAAACAAGAAAGACGTGCCCCAGATCGCTGAGAGCAAAACGAAATCAAAGGCGTCACGCTGGCTCACAAAATGCCTTCGAGCTTGAGCAAAAATTCCTTTTTGTCCAGTCCGCCAGCGTAGCCTGTGAGCGTCCCGTTCGCGCCAATCACGCGATGACAAGGCACGACAATCGCAATGGGATTTTTGCCGTTGGCCGCACCGATCGCACGCACCGCTTTCGGGCTGCCGATAGAAGCCGCTTGCTCACCGTAGGAGCGCGTTTGTCCAAACGGAATTTTTGTGAGCGCTACCCAAGCGGCGCGCTGAAACGCCGTGCCTTCGGGGGCGAGCGCTACGTCGAACGTCTTGCGCTTTCGCTCGAAGTACTCGTCGAGCTCAGTACGTAACTGCAAAAAGACGGGCAGCGTCGGCGAATCGATCCAATCGTCACCGAGCTTCGGCACGTATTTGCCACTGACCATATGCAAATCGGTGATCGCAGTTTCGGTGCCGATGGCGAGCATCGTGCCGAGTGGTGATTCGAAGTGGGTGAAATATTTCTTCATGAGAGATCCGTGTGTCCCCTCCCCTTCAAGGGGAGGGCTAGGGTGGGGATGGTTGCCCGTCATTCGAGTGAGCGCCACAAATGCATCACCGCATAACTTCGCCAGGGCCGCCACGCCTCAGCCAGCGCATCGGCCTCGCGTTGACCGGCTTTCGAATTCGGCAATTTGAGCGCATTCAAAATGGCCACATCCTGCGGCGGAAACGCATCCGGCCACGACAACGCTCGCATGGCGATGTAGTGTGCCGTCCAGGGGCCGATGCCTTTGACCGTCTGCAACGCGACAATTGCTTTCTCAACCGTTGCATCAAGCGACAAATCCAATTCGCCCGCCGCGGCTTTCTGCGCAATCGCGATGATTGCGTTGGCACGTGCCGACACGATGCCAAGCTTCGCAATATCGTCTTGCGTAAGGCTTGCCACTTTCTCTGCCGTTGGAAACGCATAGCTCAAGTCGTCGAACGGCGGCGCGTCCCTAAGGGCAATCGCCTCACCATGCGCTGCAACGAATCGTGTTGCAAGCGTGCGCGCTGCTTTCACTGTTACCTGCTGACCAAGCGCCGCACGCACCGCAAGCTCAAAACCGTCGAATGCGCCGGGCAATCGCAAGCCTCTGTTGTCAATCGCCAGTGCTCCAAGTGCGTCGCTGATTTCGACGGGATCGGCGTGCAAATCAAACACCCGCTTCACGGTTGCGAGCACCTGCGGCAGAGCTCTGGCGAACGTGGGCGAGAGTGTGACTTCGAGCGCGCACTTCTTCGGCATATTCCGCACGCGAATCCAGCTCGTTATGTCGACATGCCCGACACGCCGCACTCGTAAGATGCGACGGTACTCATCGCCGACCACCGACTCCACATTCGGAATGGCCCGCTTCTCAAGAAACGCGAGAATCGTCGTCCAATCGTACGGCGGCCGGTAGGTCAAAAAGAACGTAAAAAACTTCGGAACGTCGGCACGAGAGACGGCTTCGTCACCCACGTCTTTGCGCAAACGCGTCGGCGCAAATCCGTAGCGCTCCGCAAACAGCGTGTTCATTCGCCGCACGCTAGAAAATCCACTCGCAAAGGCAACGTCGGTCACGTTCATTGTTGTGTCGGTCATCAAGCGCTTTGCGAGCAGAAGCCTCTGCGTCTGCGCAAACTGAACCGGCGACACACCAAACTCATCGGAAAAGATGCGCCGCAGATGCCGATCCGTCACGCCCACTTTTTTAGCGAGCAAAACCAGATCAAGCTCATTGGCCACGCCATCTTCAATCATCCGCGCTGCCGCTCGCGCCAACTTCGCCGAAGCCTCAGTCGCCGCAAACCCCGGCGCCAACTCGGGCCGACACTTCAAACAAGGCCGAAACCCAGCCACCTCCGCCGCCGCCGCACTCGGATGAAAGGTGCAGTTTTTGAGCAAAGGAATTCGAACCCGACAGATCGGTCGGCAGTAAATTTTGGTCGAAGTCACGCCAACAAAAAACCTCCCATCGAATCGCGCGTCGTGCGCTTTCATGGCTTGGTAGCAGGCGGTAGGGGTGAGTTCCATAGGGCACAGTGTAGTGCGCTGCAGACTTTGGTATTCGCCGTTTTCGGACATGTATTGCTGAGTTGACACATCCAAGATGGATTGTTCGTCAATGGACTTGACCGGCAACCGATTCGACACCATAATGGTTTCAACGAGAAGGATTGCCATGCCCACCACCATCACGCTAAAAAACATTCCCGATGACGTCTATCAGCGCCTCAAGGCCTCTGCTGAGCTTAATCGGCGCAGTCTTAACAGCGAGGCTATTGTTCGATTGGAGGAAGTGCTGTTGCCACAGCGAACGGGGCAAGCCCAACGCCTGAGTCGAATCGTGGAGCTACGCGCGTCACTCGGTGGTGTTACGGCAAACGAGCGTACGCTCGGCGCATTGAAGCGACAAGGGCGCGCATGATCGTTGTCGACACCAACGTCATTGCCTATCTGTTTTTGCCGGGGGCCCACACCGCCGCCGCGGAGGCGCTGTATGAGCACGACGCAAACTGGGCTGCGCCGTTGCTTTGGCGGAGCGAGTTCCGAAACATCCTCGCGGGCTACTTGCGCCGCAAAGCGATCTCATTCGACCAAATGCTCGCGCTTCAGTGTGAGGCGGAAAGCTTGTTGTCGGAAGGTGAAGATCAGATTGAGTCAGACAGTGTGTTGGAGCTTGTGCGCGCAAGCGACTGTTCCGCCTATGACTGCGAGTTTGTCGCGCTGGCGTTAAAGCTCGGAACGAAGCTGGTGACGATGGATGCGAAGTTAATCAAAGCCTTTCCACGAACTGCTGTTTCGCTTAAAGGTCAGTAGCATTCATGAAAACCTATCAAGTCGGCGGCAGCGTGCGGGACAAGCTCTTGGGCTTGGCCTCGGTGGATCGCGACTATGTGGTGGTGGGAGCAACGCCCGAGCAAATGACTGTGGCGGGCTTCATGCCGGTTGGCAAAGATTTCCCGGTGTTCTTGCATCCGGTCACAAATGAGGAATATGCTCTTGCGCGCACGGAGCGCAAGAGTGGACGCGGCTACACGGGCTTTACGTTTCACACGTCGATAGACGTGACGCTGGAAGAGGATTTACAGCGTCGTGATTTGACGATCAATGCGATGGCGCTTGATGAGAGCGGTGCGGTGGTTGATCCATATGGCGGACAGCGCGATCTTGCTTCGAAAACGCTGCGGCACGTGAGTGATGCGTTTGCCGAGGACCCGCTTCGAGTGCTTCGGCTTGCGAGATTCGCGGCGCGGTTTACTGAGTTTCATGTAGCGCCTGAGACGATGGCGTTGTGCAAAGCGCTGGTAGATCAGGGCGAAATTGCGGAGCTGGTGCCCGAGCGGGTTTGGCAAGAAGTCTCACGAGGTTTGATGGAGGCGCAGCCATCAAAAATGTTTGATTTGCTTCGTGAATGCGGAGCGCTTGCGGTGTTGTCGCCTGAGCTCAATCGTTTGTGGGGTGTCCCGCAGCCAGAAAAATGGCATCCCGAAATTGATACGGGCATTCACATCATGCAGGTCGTTGATTACGCAGCCGCCAAGGGTTGGCCATTGGCGACGCGCTTTGCTGCGCTCACCCATGATCTCGGGAAGGGCGATTCGCCAGCAGCGACTTGGCCCGCGCATCACGGCCATGAAGTGCGCAGCGTGATGCACGTTGAAGCGCTCTCGGCGCGCTGGAAAGTGCAGCGTGATGTCGCGGATTTGGCGCGAATCGTTGCAGCGGAACACGGCAATTTGGGCAAGCTCGCAGCGATGCGTCCGGCGACGGTGCATGACGTGTTGATGCGCTGTGATGCGATTCGCCGGCCCGAACGATTCGTACAAGTTCTGGATGCGTGCGAGGCCGATAAGTCGTCGCGTCGCGCGGTTGGTTTACCGGAGAGCGCTGGTGTTGCCTATGCTGAACGAATGGATGCGATGAACGCGTTGGCGGCGATGCAGTCGGTCGATGCGGGCGCGGTGGCGAGTGCGCTCTCTGCAACGCCGGAGCGGATTGCTGGCGCGGTGCGAGAGGCGAGAATTGCGGCGATTCGCGAGCTGCGTGGTGATTTGACGGATGAGTAGCCATAAATTCCAGCTTAAGCTAGCAGCGCCAATAAAAACGGCACTTTCCGTCTATTCTTTGTTTATTCTGAATTAAAGAGAAATTCGCTGATAACTATTGTTTTGCATGGCGTTAATAACTAAAGGTATTAGCCGGCCCGTGCATTAGTGCGGCCACGCGTTCGTCATCGGTCATCGGACCAGCGCTACCGTAGCGCCGAGCAAATACTCGCAAAAAGTTCGCTATCGTCGCGTGTCAATTCGTCAACGATGGTGAAGTGATTGTGCGACGCTAAAACCCATTCACTCACACCACGCCAGTGCTCAACGATCAGAGCGCTTTGCCGCAGAAATTCTTCAAGTTCGTCGCCGCCGACCGCTGAAGCAAACGGGCAGTTCACGATGCGCCGTCGATACGCCGGGCTCATCGCTAGCGCTTCGGCATGGGTCAGCTGCAACGCTTCGTTCAAGTAGATGGGCACCAGCGGTTCAAGATCAAACAAGCCGCTGATGGACGTGACCGCAACGAACGGCGTTTCGGGCATGCCGTGGATCGTCCAATCGAGCGTCATGCACCATGCCACCAGATGTCCGCCCGCAGAATGTCCAGAGAGCGCTATTCGCTCGCGGTTAACGTGCAATGACGCTGCGTTCTTCCATAGGTACGCAATGGCCGCTTCGATCTCGGTAGCGATGCCACGAATGCTGGTCTGCGGGCACAGGGTGTAGCCGATGACCGCTACCGCAACGCCGTTCGCATTGAACGACTTTGCGATCACACTCCAATCGTCTTTGCGCAAGCGCTGCCAGTAGCCGCCGTGAACAAACACCAGCGTGGGCCAGCCCGATGCGGGGGCGTGGCCGTGAGGCGTGAATACATCAACAAGGTTTCGCTCGGCTGCGCCATAGCGAACGTTTTGTGTGCCGCTCGCGTTGCTGCGAACCCATTGACTTTCACTCTGCCAGCGGGGCAACAGTGTTTCCATCCAATGGGGTACCGCAGCGCCGTTGTTGTAGCGGCGGGCTAGTTCTTCGATTGATAAATCAGGAATCATGTTTCGATGTACCCGAAAAAACAGCAAGGAGTGAAGCGGCGATGATGAATGCGCCGCCGATTAACGTGGCTTGAGAAATTTGCGCTGCGCCCAGCAGCCACGCGCTCAACGTCGCCACCAATATCTCAGCGAGCATTAAAACGGAGAGCACATTGGCGCGAAGCCGCGCCGCGCCATATTGCAATGCCAAATTACCGATTAAAACTGCGACTGCAAACAGTAACAGCCCAAGCCAAGCGATAGGTTGTGGCGAAAAATTCATCGGTTTATCGATCGCCCACAGCAGCGCCAAAACGAGGGGTGAGATCATCACCGCTCCACTGAACATGGCGAGCGCACGCGCATCGTCGGGTTCATGCGCGTACTTTCGAAGTAGCACATTGTTGAGCCCAAAGAAAAAACCACCGGCAATCGCTAACCAATCGGCGGCGCTCTGCGGAATCGGCAATACTAATTTCCCCTCGCCCAATACGAGTGCAGCACCGACGAGCGCCAAGACGACTCGAGTCAGCGCACCGATCGTGATGGGTTCATTGAGCATCCACCGCGCCAAAACCACCACCCACATCGGCATCAAATAAAAGAGCAGCACCACGCGCACAACATCACCCGTGGCGAGCGAAATATTGAAGCAAGCGTTGGTCATGCCCGCCGCGAAGGCGAGCCAAAGCAGCACGGGCGCGGCCAGGAGCGAGCGCAGCGAACTAGGCCGCGCAATCAGCACTACGAGCGTACAGGCCGCGAAAACGATGAGCGTTGTCCAGAGCGAGCCAACGCCGCGCGCTTCAAGCCACTTTAAGGGAAACCAAGAGATGCCCCAGACCGAGGCATTGATGAGGGCGGCGAGGGCCGCAGCGATGGGTAGTGTGCGCGTCGAAATCATCGACGCATTATGCAGCCTACGCGGTGCGCATCATCTTTTTATGCGTCTTAGCCAGCGCTTGCAAGTACTCCATTTGATCGGCCAAGATGTGCCGATTCGCTAGGATCATTTTTTCGCTCTTCACTGGGCGATAGGGGACGTAGAGCAGTCGAATGCCAGCTTGTTCGGGCGTGCGACCGGCTTTGCTCAAATTGCAATCGCGGCACGCGGTGACGCAGTTTTCCCACGTGTCTTTGCCGTTTTGCGAGCGCGGAATGATGTGATCGCGCGTTAGCTCGGTTTCGGGAAACAATTCGCCGCAGTAACCGCAGAGGTGTCGGTCGCGGGCAAAGAGCAAACGGTTGTCGCGACCGGGTAGCGCCGAGACCGGGCTCCAAGTGCTGTGTTTGTGTTCGCCGTCACAGGCGATGATGGATGAAACCTCAACGATGCTGCGCTCGCCATTGTTGCGCTGAATGCCACCGCGAAAGGTGAAGATCACTTCACCGAGGGACCAAACGACGTTGCCGCGGGCATATTGACACACCGCGTTTTCGGGCGTCATCCAACCTTTGGGTTGTCCACCGGAGTCAAGGGCCAAGATCGCTAGCGACATCGTTTGAGTGCTCCCCGCAAGGCGTAAATACGTCTTGGATACGTAAAGTACCACGAAACGACTTCAGGCGTATTGCGGAGCGCGTTTGGCGGCGCCCGACTCGGTCAACGTTGAAGTTGTAGTGCTGCCAAGCGAGCGTAGAGCGGTGAGTCGGCCAACAGTGCGCTGTGGGTTCCCTCAGCCTGCACGCGCCCATCGTCAATCACCACAATTCGGTCCGCGTTTTGCACCGTGGATAAGCGATGCGCGATGATGAGCGTGGTGTGTTTGCGAGCAATCTTTTCTAGCGCGTCGGTGACTAGCGCTTCGCTTTCGGAATCGAGTGCGCTGGTCGCTTCGTCGAGCAGCAGCACCGGACGATTGGCAAGGATCGCGCGAGCAATAGCTACACGCTGTCGTTGACCACCGGACAGCAATACGCCGCGCTCGCCCAGCGGCGAATCAAATCCTTTGGCAAGTTGCGTGGCGAATTCGGTGACGTGAGCCGCGTCGCAAGCAGCGCGAACCTCATCGTCGCTTGCATCCAGTCGACCGTAGCGAACGTTTTCAAGCAGCGTGTCGGAAAAGATGACTGGATCCTGGGACACATGCGCGAATCGTGAACGAAGCTCGCCTAACGCGACACGCCGTACATCGGTACCATCGACCGAAACCTCGCCCGATTGCGGATCGTAGAAACGCAACAACAGCTGAAACACGGTACTCTTTCCCGCGCCACTCGGCCCTACGAGCGCGACGACTTCGCCGGGCCGCACCACAAGAGAAAAGTCCTTCAACGCCGTTTGCTCAGGTCGCGTCGGATACGAAAAATTCACATTGGAAAAACTCACGGCACCGGTCGCTGCAGGGAGCGCTACAGGTTGCGCCGGTGATTCGACTTCGCTCTTTGCCGCGAGCAGTTCACGAATCCGCTCGCTTGCACCCGCAGCCCGCTTGAGTTGCCCAAACACCTCGGCAATCGCACCCACTGCGGTGGCCACGATTACGGCGTAAAACACAAACGCAGAGAGCTGGCCGGCAGTCATGTTGCCCGCGAGCACATCGCGCCCGCCGATCCACAGGATGAGCGAAATGCCCGTAAACGCCAGCACGATCACGATCGACGTCAACAGCGCGCTGTTTCGCTCGCGTTCAGCGGCGTTGCCAAAGAGCGCGTTGATGCGATCCATGAATCGAGCGTTTTCAAAATCCTCACGGGCGTAGGCTTGCACCGTTCGCACAGCGTGAATCGTCTCGTCGCCGCGGGCGAGCGCATCGGCCAAACGATCTTGCGAGAGCTTCGCGAGCCGCTGAACGCGCCGCCCCAACAGCACCACGGGTGCAATGATGAGTGGCGTACCAATGAGCACCAACGCCAGCAGCTTTAACGACGTGATTGCAAGCATCACCAATGCGCCGAGCATCATCACCAAGTTGCGAAGCGCCCACGAAAAGGCCGAAGACACGACGCCTTCTAAGACCTGCGTGTCGTTTGAGAGCCTTGAGAGCACATCACCGACCCGTTCGCGTTCGAAAAACGCGGGCGATAGCGTGAGCAAGTGGTGATAAATCTTTTGCCGAATGTCGTTGACGACTCGGTTGTTGACCCAAGCAATATTGGAAAACCGAATGTAGACACCGATGCCCTGCGCCAGCGCGAGCACCACCATCACCATCAAAATCGCATCGAGCTTCGCCGAATCCTGTGCCGCGAAACCCTGATCGATGACGCGTTTGAGTCCTTCACCAATGGCTAGCACCGCACCCGCCGCCAGCGCGAGGCCAAACATCGCAATGGCGATTCGCCGCCAGTAAGGCCGCACAAAGGGCCACATAAACGAGAGGACGGTAAATCGTTGGTTCATTGATTGGCAGATTGGGGCAAACGGCGAAACAAAAAGGGAGTGGCCGCGGTGATTTTGTCTCGCCGCAACAGAACGACTTCAATCCAACTCGTTGCGTAGCTCGCGTGCAAATTTATGGCTCAAAAACAAGCTTTATTCATTAATGCCATAATAAATATGGGCTATCGATGGATTTAGTTATTTTTCATAATAAGCTATTTATCGAACGTAAGCCATATTTCAAAAGGCGTTTCACAGAAAAGCTGTGTGATGCCGATACGCCGTGCGCTTCAACTAGAATCAAAGCATGAATAAGCTGGTTGATATCGTCGAATACATGCACCTCGTTGGGCGCAGCGCTCGGAGCGCCGCCCGAACCATTGCGCGCGCCTCCACGGCTCAGAAAAACAGCGCGCTGCTCGAAATCGCTGACACCATCATCAAGCGCGAATCGCACATTCTTGAGGAAAACGCCGCTGATGTTCGCGATGCCAAAAAAGCCGATTTAGCTGCACCGCTCGTCGATCGGCTCACGCTCACAGCCAAATCAGTTCAAGCGATGGCTGATGGATTGCGCCAAATTGCGGCACTGCCCGATCCCGTGGGCGAAATCACCGATCTGCGACCTCGCCCAAGCGGCATTCAGGTCGGCAAGATGCGCGTGCCGCTGGGCGTAATCGGCATCATTTATGAATCGCGACCCAACGTGACGGTTGATGCTGCGGGCCTGTGTCTAAAGAGCGGAAACGCGGTAATTTTGCGCGGTGGCTCTGAAGCTGCGCGGTCGAATCTTGCGCTTGCCGCTTGCATCAATGCGGGGCTAAAAGCCGCAAAGCTCAACGAGAGCGTTGTGCAAGTCATCGAAACAACCGACCGTGCGGCGGTCGGCCACATGATCACGCTGCCTGAATACATCGACGTGATTATTCCGCGCGGCGGCAAAGGCCTGATCGAGCGAATTTCGGCCGATTCGAAAGTGCCCGTCATCAAGCACCTCGATGGCAATTGCCACATTTACATCGACGAAAAAGCCGACACCGAAAAAGCGGTGCGTGTGTGCGACAACGCCAAAACGCGTCGCTACGGCGTGTGCGGCGCGATGGAATCGCTATTGGTTCACGAGGCGCGTGTGCATGACATTTTGCCGCGCATTGCCAAGATTTTTGCCGACAAAGGCGTCGAGATGCGCGGCTGCGAGCGCACGCAAGCCGTGCTCGCCGCGTTCGATGTTAAGCCAGCCACTGTCGATGATTGGTCCACCGAATATTTGGCACCAATCGTCTCGATCAAGGTTGTGGTCAACATGGACGAAGCCATCGATCACATCGAACAGTTCGGCTCGCACCACACCGACGCCATCATCACCGAGCACTACACCAGCGCCCAGCGCTTCATCCGCGAAGTCGATAGCGCGAGCGTCATGATTAACGCCAGCACTCAGTTCGCCGATGGTTTCGAATACGGCCTAGGCGCCGAAATCGGCATCAGCACTGACAAAATCCACGCCCGCGGCCCCGTCGGGCTCGAAGGGCTCACCTCACAGAAATGGGTAGTGTTGGGCGACGGCGCGGTGCGCGCGTAGGTTTGCGCCGCTACTGCCGATTGCGGATCGTTTGCTCAAACGCTCGATCGTAAATGGGCTCCAGCGCCTGAGCGCACACACTCCAACGAAGGTGCTTCATCGCGAATTCTCTGCCAGCTGCGCCGATGCGTTTTGCAAGCTCTGGCTGATCGAGGATACGCGCGATCGCGTTGGCCATTTCGGTCACGCTGCCGTTGTGCAGTAGCAAGCAATTTTCACCGTCCGTCATTGCTGCGCCAATGTTGCTGGCGGGTAAGAGGGTTGGACGGCCGCTCGCCAGAAACTCTGGAATCTTCGAAGGGAAGCGGAACTCGTTAAACACGTCTGGGCCGCCGGGCTGCACAAGAACGTCGGCGCACTGCATCGCGCGAGCGACGTCTGTTCTCGATAGAAAGCCCGCGTGTAAAACGCCGGAAAGGAGTCGCTCTGCGCGTCCGGTTTGAACCAATCGAATGCGACGGCCAGCATTTCGAAGCGCCGCCACTGAATCACTCAGTGCGGTAAAGTCAGCAAGGTGAGCGGGCACGACCGATCCCGCGTAGAGCACCATTTTTTCATCGTCTCGCACACCCAATGAGCGACGAAAATTAGCGTCCGCGGGTTCTGCCCAAGCGATGGCTTCGTCAAAACCAGCGTGCATCAGCGCGGTGGGAATGCCGGTGGGTACATGCTCACCCAGTTTGGCAGTAATGAGCGACACACCCGACGCGCCACTCAAAAATTCGGGCATCCGTTTCGGATGGGTGTAGGCGAGCCCGGGCACGACGTTGAACCAAGCCTCTGGCGGTTCGGCGGGCAATCCGTTAGCAGTTAGATGCCGTCCGAGCAGTTCGAACTCGTTGTCTTCGAGGTGAACGACGTACGCCCATCCGCTGGCTGCGGTCAACGCGACCGTAGGCAGACGAACATTCTGGCGGGGCGTCCAGGCGTGGACGATGGAGACGCGATCTTCAATGTCGGCAAACATCGTGGGTCGATCAGCGGAGATCAATTCTCCGAAGCGCCCGCCGTTGTCTTTAGCGTGTTGTTCGATGTCGCCGTGCGCGAGGATCGTGGTGTGTGCGCCGCGTTCGAACCACGCTCTTGCTACGTTGTAAATGTGGATGCCGTTGTTGCCGTTTAATGCGCCGGGTGCGATATAGACAATACGCAGTTGCTCTGGATTCATCATGTTTCTGGCGCAAAAAAAGCTAGACGCAAGCGCAGTATCTTAACAAGCGCCCGAGGGGTCAATTGCGCCGCTGTGTGAATCGCTTCAGCGCTCTCCGACTGCGCACGTTGCGACCAGCATCAGCGACAATCCAAGGCAAAATGTGGTGATCCGTCCGCCTTCTAACGATTGAATTGAGTACGCAATCTCTTCTCCAATGAATAAATACTTTCAAGCTACCTGTTTTGTGGCGTGCCTTATCGCCTCTGTGAGCTCGCATGCTCAAGCGCGCTGCCCCGACACCGCCCGCGCGATGAATCCGATGGCCAAATACGAGGGCGTGTACAAGTTCACGCTGGACAACGATTTGTTTTCCAATCGCGATCAGGACTACACCAATGGGGTGAAGATGGCGTGGGCCTCTCCGAACGTGCGCAATTTTGCAGACGATGATTGTTTGCCGCCTTGGTTGCAGCAGGCCGGGAAACTCTTCACGCAGTTTTATTCGCCCACGGTCGAGCAGGGGAATGTGACGGTGACCTTGGGGCAGGCGATGTTTACGCCGCGCGATAGTCAAGCAACAAGCCTGATCGCTGGCGATCGACCGTACGCGGGTTGGACTTACTTGGGATTTGGCTTCAACACGCGCTCGGCGTACCGTCTGGATTCGTACGAGGTGAATTTAGGCGTGGTAGGGCCTTGGTCGCGCGCCAAGCAGTCGCAGGATGCGATTCATCGGCTTCGGGACATCGAGCAATTTCAGGGTTGGTCGAATCAGCTCGGCAATGAATTTGGCGCGCAGTTGGTGTTTGAGCGCAAATATCGAACGGATTTATTTGGTCGCGCTACGGGCCGCTCGGGGCTGGGCGTTGACGTGATTCCACATTACGGCGTGTCGCTCGGGAATGTGGCGACCTATATCAACGCGGGCGTTGAGGCGCGCTTTGGCTGGGGCTTGCCCGACGATTTTGGTACGTCACCGATTCGACCTGCGGGTGACAACGCAGCGCCGCGCGTGCGCGACGGTGTTCGCCAGTTCGATCGCGAGGTCGGCGCGCATCTGTTTGTTTCGCTCGACGGGCGCCTTGTGGCGCGAAACATTTTTCTCGATGGCAACACGATTCGCGATTCGCACAGCGTGAAGAAAGAACGGGCGGTGGCTGACGTGGCCGTGGGTGTTGCTGGCAATATCGGCGTGTACAAAATTGCCTATGTTCGCGTGTTTCGGACGCGGGAATTTGCCGGGCAATTGAACGCTCCAAAGTACGGATCAATCACGATTTCGGGACCGCTTTGATCGCACGCAGCGAAATGCGGTACTAGATTCAAAGTAGTCCCAACTTTTTCCGTCAATGCCCTGTGAAATAAGGCCTCTATTCTAATTTAAACTATTATTGAAAAGCTCCCTAAACGCTATTTGGGCCTCATTTCATATGGCGATAAGATGAAAAGCCAATTCATCAGTGCGTATTTGAGGCGACAAACCGCGTATGACGCGATTTAATGACAAACGACAAACGCCAAACGCCAAACGCCAAACGCCAATCGTTTACGCAGAACTCGTGCGTTCCGCTCCCGCCGCACGGCCACGTCGCAAACACCGCCCCGTGTGAAAATCGATACATGCAATTTCACAAATACCACGCATTGGGTAACGATTACTTGGTGATCGATCCGGTAGATCATCCCCATCAATTTACGTCCGACGACATCGTGCGCATCTGTCATCGCCACTTCGGCATTGGCTCTGATGGCATCTTGTGGGGGCCTCTACCCGCAACGGACAGCGCGCCGTTTGCGTTGCGAATTTTCAATCCCGACGGCAGCGAAGCACAGAAAAGCGGCAACGGTTTGCGCATTTTTTGCCGCTATTTGTTCGATCGAAAGCTCGTCAGCAACGCGCCGTTTCGCGTGCACACCCCGGGCGGCGTCGTTGAGGCCACCGTTCACGGCGCGGGACGTAGTGTTACCGTCGAAATGGGGAGCGTGAGTTTCGACACCTCGCGAATTCCGGTCACGGGGGCGGCGCGCGAAATCATTGGCGAAACGCTCATGATCGGCGGCGAAGCGCTAAAGATCACTTGCGCCACCATTGGCAATCCGCATTGCGTTGTCGAGCGAGCTGGCGCGACCCACGCCGCAGACGTGCGTCGTTTGGGCCCGCTGATCGAGTGTCACGCCCTGTTTCCCGAGCGCACGAATGTGCAGTTCTTAAACGTCATGGATCGTGGCAACATTGCCATTGAAATTTGGGAGCGTGGCGCGGGCTACACCTTAGCGTCGGGTTCAAGCTCTAGCGCGTCGGCGGCAGTCGCGCATCGGCTCGGCCTGGTCGATCAATCGGTCAAAGTACACATGCCCGGCGGCACGATTGATGTTGAAATAGGCGAGAATTTTTCGATAACAATGACGGGCGCGGTTACCCATGTTGCCGACGGCACCTTGGCGCGTGAAATGATGGAAGGTTTGTAATGGATGCTGATGATGTCGCCGCATGGCTGCGAGTGAATCCCGATTTCTTTGTTGAACACGCTGACGTGTTCGCCAAGCTCAAGGTGCCGCACCCCGAGGGCGGACACGCCATTTCGATGGTCGAACGGCAACTCATTTCGCTTCGCGAACGATCCACGCAATTAGAGAATCGCATCGAGCAATTGATCGGCTACGGGCAGAAAAGCGATGTCCTCGCCGATAAGATGCACCGGCTCACTCTGGCCCTGCTTCGCGCGCCGGATCGCGCAACGACCATTGCCGTTGTGAACGAGAGCATTCGTTCGGATTTCGATATACCGCACTCGGTGGTGCGCTGGTGGGGCGACGCCGAGCAGTCCGACGAGGACGGATTCGCACCCGCGTCGGCCGAGTTTCGCGCCTACGTTTCAAGCCTAGACCGGCCGTATGTGGGCCCCGCTGCCGCGTACGAATCGCGCAGTTGGATCGATGGTGATGCGGGCGAGCAATGTCAGTCGTTTGCCTATTTGCCGCTCAGCACCCAGAGCGTTCAAGGCGCACTGTGCTTGGCAAGCCCGGATGCTGCTCGCTTCACACCCGATATGGCCGTTGACGTGCTGTTTCGGCTGTCCAACATCGTGAGCGTTGCGCTCGCCCGAAACGAGCCTTAGCCCGCGAGCTACGAGTTGAACGATTCGACTCAACCGCTGATGCCCGAACTACAAGCGTTTGTTGCAAGCCTCGCAGCGCGCGGCTCACCGCAAACGCTGCGACGCTACCAAACGGCGTGCGAGCATCTCGTTCGAGAATGCGCCAACAAATCTCTTGCGGAAATCAGCACACGCGACGTGCAATCGAGTCTGTCGAAATTGCACGCTCGCGGGATGAAACCGCGCTCGATTGCCACCACACTTTCGGCGTGGCGCGCCTGGTTTCGTTATCTTTCGAAGTCAAACCCAGCGTTCACGCTAGACACATTCAATGGAATTCGCGCACCGCGCGCCGAGAAGCGATTGCCCAACGCTTTGACGGAAGTTGAAGCGGTTCGTCTGCTCGATGCGCAAGCAGGCGACGCGCAGGCTAGCGGCTCGCAAAGCGACACCGGCGCTCGGGATCAAGCGATGTTCGAACTACTCTACGGTTGCGGCATGCGCGTGGGAGAGCTTGTCGGGCTCGACGTCGGCGACGTGCTCAGTACAAGCGGTGAGATTCGAGTGTTTGGGAAGGGTCGCAAGGAGCGCGTGTTGCCGATGGGCGGAAGTGCGCAGCGCGCGTTGTCAACGTGGATGAACGAACGTGCGGCGCTACTGAAAAACAGTACGCATGTTGCAGAAACGGCGCTTTTTCTTGGCGCTCGAGGCGGGCGAATTGATTCGACGATGGTGCGTCGACTGCTGCGCCTCCGCGCGCAACAAGAGGGCATTGCATCGCACGTGCATCCCCATCGATTGCGCCATTCATTTGCGTCGCACCTATTGCAGGCCTCGGGGGATTTGCGCGCTGTACAAGAATTGATGGGGCACGCCAGCATTGCCTCCACACAGGTCTATACCCATCTCGATTTCGCCCACTTAGCGAAGGTCTACGACGGCGCACATCCTCGTGCGAAAAAGCCCGCCAAGTAGCCCGCTCGAAGCGCCGCCGAGCTACCGAGACGGCAACGCCGTTGGGTCGTCCGCGCGTTCGACTTCGCGCAGCCAATGTCGCAATTTGTTACGACCGCGCGGCGAACGTAAATGGGCGATCCAACCCGCTTCGGCGCGAATTCGCTCCGAGGTGATGACTTCAACCACATCGCCCGAACGAAGTTCAGAGGAAATGTCGGTCACTCGCCCATTGACCATCGCGCCCCGCGCACGAAGCCCGATTTCAGAATGCACCGCAAACGCGAAATCGAGCACCGTTGAAGACATGGGAAGCAGAAACGCTTTGCCCTTGGGCGAGAGCACTGTGATCGAACGATGCCGCAGCAGCTCGCGTAGGGTGCGCGTCAAATCGCCCTCATCACCGCGACCGGCGACAACCGTTGAAAGATCTTCGGAGGAGCTGCTCGCGCCGGCCTCGAACACGAAGGGCGTGGCGCGACTCGGCGGACAATGAAACGAAAATTCCACCACGGGGCCGTGTGAGCCCAAAAACACGGACGTACTCACGACGCCCGCGACCAAATCTACTTTAAATGTGCCCGGCAGCACGTAGGTGAATTCGTGGAGCACCGCAATATCGGCGTAGGCCAACGCCATGCTGGCGTAGCGCCGATACACCACCGGTGTGGCAAACAGTGCGCGCGAACTCGATTGTTCGCGAAGCAGCATCAAGCCGTGGGCAAAGGCCTCGGCCGACAGGCTAGGATCAGCATCGGCCAAGGCGATGCGTGAAACAGTGGGGTAGTCAGCGGTCGCACTTTGCATGCGTCGTCGATCAAATTCCGCCTTGACGGTCAACCAAGTGCTGATGGCTGCGTGGCGACCGGGATGCGCCCACACGTAGGCCAGATTTTCCATCTCTACGGCGAAGCGGTGCAATCCGACGTACTGTGCCAGCGGACAGAAAATTGCCAAGGTTTCCGCAGCGACGCGGCGCTTTTTTGCATCCGGGACGGCGTCGAGCGTGCGCAGATTGTGCAGCCGATCAGCACATTTGAGCGAAAAGATCCGATGATCGCGCGCGCCTGCGCGCACGAGTTTGCGAAGCGTTTCTTCGCGCGCGCCGGCTTGGCTGATGACGCGAGTTTGGTCGAACTTAGTCACCCCGTCGACAATGGCCGACACGCCCGCACCAAAATCACGTTCCAATTGAGCCGCGGACACCCCGCAGTCCTCGATCACATCGTGCAGGAGCGCCGCACAGATCAGGTCGCGATCCGGCGCAACCATGTCGAGCAAAATCTGCGCGACGGTGAGCGGATGGTAGAAGTAAGGCTCGCCTGAAGCGCGAAGTTGACCTTCGTGGGCGGAGCGGGAAAAATGGGTAGCGCGTTCGATGTCAACGGCGGCGCCGGGCGCAAAGCGCCGACGAACTTCTGCGAAGAAGTTGACTTCGAGGGAGTCAACTTGTCGCATCAAGCGGGCTCTACATCCCTACTTTTTTGAGAATTGAGCGATTGATTTTGTTTTCAGCAATCTCACGCAACGCAATAACCACCGGCTTGTCGCGCTTTGACGCCGCGATGAGTGGTTGATGCCCGCCGCTGAGTTGACGCGCACGGTGAGCGGCCGCTAACGAGAGTTCGAATCGATTGTCAATCGTGGTGAGGCAGTCTTCGACGGTAATACGGGCCATGGTTGTAGCTTTCAAGGACTAGCGGCGTCAGCGAGATTGCCAGCGCACAGTCAGTTACCCTCGATTTTAGCGCAATCGCCGCATCTAGATTGGGATTGCTCGACACGGCTGTTTCCCGTTGTTTCGGAATGCTTCGGTACGACTAAGTCCGACGCCACTGATATTATTGACTAATCACTTTGCCCCTACTCGCCACTGGAGCTACCGTCTTTAACATGTTCGCCTCTCTTGTTTTCTCCGCAGCCAGTGTGGCGATAGGCGCAAATCGTTTATGACGGCCGTTTCTAATCGCGCCCTGCCGCAGGGCTATCGTCTGCAAAACTATCGGATTGATCGCGCCATTAGCCGGGGCGGCTTTTCGATTGTCTATCGCGCCGTCGACGACAACGGCTCGGTGGTAGCCATTAAGGAATATCTACCCAGCGGCTTGGTGCTTCGCACCGATGGCTCGCGGGTTCACGCCAGTTCGATTGAAAATCTCGATTCGTTTCGTTTTGGCATGAAATGCTTTTTTGACGAGGGCAAGTCGCTGGCATCGATCAATCACCCCAACGTGGTGCGGGTGTTGAATTTCTTCCGTGCCAATGAGACCGTGTACATGGTCATGAAGTACGAGCGCGGCCGTACGCTGCAACAGTACATTCAGGGTAATCAAGGGCTCTTGCCCGAGGGTTTAATCCGTCACGTTTTTTCCAGATTACTCAACGGTCTGCGCGAAGTCCACTCGCGTCGTCTTTTGCACCTTGATATCAAGCCCGCCAACATCTACATCCGTACCGACGGTTCGCCCGTGCTCCTCGATTTCGGTGCCGCTCGACAAGTGCTCGCTTCTCGCGGTGCCAAAGTCACGCCGATGTACACGCCCGGCTTTGCCGCGCCTGAGCAGTACCGCGAAAGTGACGCCGATCGGCTTGGGCCGTGGACGGATGTTTACGGCGTTGGCGCATCACTTTTTGCTTGTTTTGCCGCATTCGCGCCGCAAGCCGCCGACAGTCGCGTGAAGGACGAACACTACGTTTCCGCCCGCAAACTTTGGGGCGGTAAGTACTCTGACAGCCTGCTCGATTTGGTCGATGAATGCCTTCGCCTTGACGGCCTGCAGCGTCCGCAGTCCGTATTTCAGGTGCAGAAACTATTGATGGATGAAATTGCACCCGAAAAACCTACCCTCGGAAAGCGATTCATGGAGTTTTTCCGTGGAAAAAAACGACGGAGTTGATGACGTGCTTTTCCATCGTTGCCCCATCTACACCGCGACTTTTTCGCTAGCTCGCTGACACCATGGAATTTTCGATTTTTCAGGAAACCAGACGCGGCGCGCGAAAGGTTAATCAAGACCGGCTTGGCTACGTTTATACCCGCGACGCCGTTTGCTTGGTGGTCGCCGACGGTATGGGCGGCCATATCGGCGGAGAGATTGCCGCACACATCGTGGTGCGCTTGCTGATTGAACGTTTTGAGAACGAAGCGAAACCGACCTTGCCTTCGCCGGTACTGTTTCTGCAACGCGCGATTGATGCGGCGCACGCGGCGTTAGGCGATTACGCGCAGCGCTTTAGCCTGCCCGACACTCCGCGAACGACCTGTGTTGCCTGCATCATTCAGGACGATGCCGCCTATTGGGCGCATGCCGGAGATTCGCGTCTGTATCTACTGCGTAAAGGCGCTGTGCAAGCTCGGACGCGCGATCACTCCAAAGTGCAGTATCTGCTCGATAACGGTGTCATCACCCCGGATGAAGCCGGGCGTCACCCGGATCGAAATAAAGTGTTTAGCTGCCTCGGCGGTGCCTTTGAACCCAACGTCGATTTTTCACCTAAGATGGCGCTTCAACACGACGACGTGTTGGTTTTGTGTACCGATGGCATGTGGAGCGCGTTTGGCGATGGTGAAGTCGTTCGCGCGTTTGAGGCGGGCGGTTTGCAGCAGAGTACGCCGGCGCTGCTCAACGAAGCGGAGCGACGTGGTGGAGCCGATTGTGACAATCTAAGCGTGATCGCACTGCGCTGGTCGGGCATTCCGCCGACCTGGGCGGATGGCATTGGGACGCATACTCAGACGCAAACGCTGGCTTTGGGCGAATTTAGTTCGCAAATGGACAGGACCGTTACGTTGGCCGAACCGCTGACTGGACGCCCGGCGCTGTCAGACATTGAGATCGAAAAAGCCATCAAGGAAATTCAAGAAACGTTGAAGCGTCATGGCAGCAGTTGAGCGCATTCTGTTTGTTGATACCGAAACGACCGGTCTCGATCCAAAGACCGGGCACCGGTTGGTCGAGATCGCCGCAGTGGAATCCGTCGATCGCAAATTGACCGGCCGAAACTTCAACTACTTCCTCAATCCCGAGCGTGACATTGATGCAGCAGCGAGTGCGGTGCATGGCCTCACCATCGAAGACTTGCTCGATAAGCCCAAGTTCAAAGACATTGCCGATGAGTTCATCGAGTTTGTGCGCGGCGCAACGGTCGTCATCCACAACGCAGCATTTGACATTGGCTTTATTGAGGCCGAACTGCGGCGTGCCAAACGCGGCACGGTAGCTGCGCTCAACCTCACGGTCATCGATTCATTGATGTTGGCGCGAGAGCGCTTTCCTGGCAAGCGTAACTCGCTCGATGCCCTGTGTGATCGGTTGGGCGTTGATAACAGCGCGCGAAACGTTCATGGCGCATTGCTCGATTCGCGCTTACTGGCGGATGTTTACTTCGCGCTCACCCGTGGTCAAGGTGAACTCGGCATGGATGAACCAGTTTCGCCGCAAAGTGCGCAGCAACTCGACGCGGCGCTGTCGGCATCAAACGCCGAATTATTCGCGTTGGCGATGCCGCCGAGCGCCCAGCAAGCTCATGCGGGCTGGCTCGCGGAAAACCCTTCGTCGGCGAGTCGTTGGCAGTAGACCCTCGCTCGTTGGTCTTTTCGCATCCTTCGAAAGGCTGATACCAATCCTCAGGGGCGTGGTGAGGCGCTGGCTAGATATTGCTTGGCGCGAGCCTCTAAAATCGTTCGTCGGAGCGACAAATCGAACCAGACCGTGGATCAAGCTCGGCTCGTTTGTCTCGAGTTTTCGAAAAAAAGGCTACTCATTGGATTATCTGAAACGCATTCTCAACGCAAAGGTCTATGACGTCGCGATTGAATCGTCTTTGTCACTTGCGCCGTCTTTGTCGCAGCGAATGGGCAACAAGGTGCTCATTAAACGTGAGGACGAGCAGCCTGTTTTCTCGTTTAAGTTGCGCGGTGCGTACAACAAAATGGCCCATCTGAGCGCCGATCAACTCGCGTGCGGCGTGATCGCTGCCAGCAGTGGCAATCACGCCCAGGGCGTCGCGCTAGCCGCACAAAAGCTGGGTTGTAGCGCAACCATCGTTATGCCGCGCACTACGCCTAGCATCAAAGTTGACGCCGTGCGCGCGCGCGGCGCGGAGGTTTTGCTCGAGGGTGAGAGCTACTCTGATTGCTATGAAAAAGCGCGCTCACTCGCGCAGGCTCAAGGCAAGAGCTTTATCCACCCCTATGATGATCCCGATGTGATCGCGGGGCAGGGCACCATCGGCATGGAGATACTCCGCCAGCATCAAGGGCCCATCGACACGATCTTTGTGGCAGTCGGTGGCGGCGGATTGATTTCAGGCGTGGCGGCGTACGTCAAGGCAGTTCGACCCGAGACACGTATCGTGGCAGTCCAAGCCGCAGATTCAGACGCGATGATCCAATCGCTTGAGACACATTCCCGTGTGAATCTGACCTCGGTCGGTCTCTTCGCCGACGCCGTAGCCGTAAAGCAAGTCGGTACCGAGACATTGCGACTGTGTGAGCAGTATGTTGACGATTGGATTACGGTGAGCACCGACGAGATATGTGCGGCGATCAAGGACGCCTACTCAGATTGCCGTTGCGTGCTGGAACCGGCCGGCGCCATTTCGATTGCGGGACTCAAAAAATTTGGTGCTGAACACGGCATTGAAGGCAAAACACTGGTCGCGATTGCCTGTGGTGCCAACATGAATTTTGACCGTTTGCGCTTTGTTGCCGAGCGGGCGGTGCTGGGTGAGGCACGCGAAGCGCTGTTGGCTGTCACTATCGCTGAGGAACCCGGCAGCTTTCTGAAGTTTTGCGAGCTTCTCGGACCACGCTCCGTCACCGAGTTTAACTACCGATTCGCTGGCGGTCGGCAGGCGCACGTGTTTGTTGGTGTCGAGGTGAACGGGCGGACCGAAACAGCGAAACTGCTCGACGAGTTTGGCGCCGCTGGGCTCGAGGTGGCGGACCTATCGGACAATGAGCTCGCCAAACTGCATGTTCGCCATCTGGTAGGCGGGCATGCCGTTGGCACTGGCGGTGAACGCGTCTACCGTTTCGATTTTCCAGAGCGCCCTGGCGCATTGATGCAGTTTTTGCGGGTCATGAACCGTGGCTGGAACGTCACCCTGTTTCACTACCGCAATCACGGCGCAGATGTTGGTCGAGTGCTGGTCGGAATGCAGATTCCAGACGTCGATGTCGACGCGTTTCATCAGTTTTTGACCAGTTTGAGCCAGCTAGGCTATGTCTACTGCGACGAGAGTGCGAACGTGGCCTACATCAGATTTCTCGGTCTGCACCAGTGAACTTCGACTCCGGTTCCCACTAGCGGGTCCGGAGCCTGCTCAGTCTAAACACCGTTTTTCGTTGCAAACGCCGCACAGAATCGGGATTTTTTGGGGTAACTGCCACACGGAAATAGGACTTTTCGGGCTAACATGGCACACTTAATTCCATTGTCATTTTTCGAACAACTCATGCCTTTGCACGACGACAAAGTAGCGGCGACCCATCACGGCGTTAAAGTCATGGTGATCGATGACAGCAACACCATCCGAAGAAGCGCCGAGATTTTTTTGCTTCAAGCCGGCTACCAAGTGATATTGGCAGAAGACGGGTTCGATGCGCTTGCGAAAATTGCCGATCACCAGCCAGACATTGTTTTTGTTGACATCATGATGCCTCGACTTGACGGGTATTTGACTTGTGCGTTGATCAAAAAGCATCAGCGTTTTCGCACGATTCCCGTCGTAATGCTGTCGTCGAAAGACGGACTCTTTGATCGCGCCCGTGGACGAATGGTTGGCTCAGATCAATACCTCACCAAACCCTTTACAAAAGATAGCCTGATTGGCGCCGTCACTGAATTTGTGACTCAGCGCGCTTAATTGTTAACCTACCATGCCCATCCGAAATATTCTCGTAGTCGACGACTCCCCCACCGAACGGCATTTTTTGTCCGAGGTGCTCAAGAACGCTGGTTTCACTGTCAGCAGCTGTGAAAGCGGCGAACAAGCCGTTGCTCAAGCCAAAGTATTGCTGCCCGACTTAATTTTGATGGACGTTGTGATGCCAGGGCTCAACGGATTTCAAGCGACTCGCGTGATCGCCCGGGACGAGGCAACAAAGCACATTCCCGTCCTCATCTGCACGACGAAAAACCAGGAAACAGACAAAATCTGGGGGCTGCGGCAAGGCGCGCGTGACTACCTCGTAAAGCCAGTTTCGCCCGCTGAATTGCTTGAAAAAATCGCCAAATTTGGTTGATGCTTCGCCAATTGTTTTGTTCGATCTCAACTCAAGTCTTATAAGAGCCCAATATGGCGCGTGATCGCAATAGACTGCTAAATTTTCAAGCTGCACTCGGGCAACGCTTGAAGCAAGCTGCGGCGCAGCCCAAGCGAGACTCACGTCTGGCTGTTTTTGCCGCGAATAGGCACTTTCTCTTGGATTTGGCCGACGTTGCCGAGGTGTCGCCGATGACCGCAGTCACATCGGTGCCTTTTACCAAAGCATGGTTTTTGGGCGTGACCAACGTGCGCGGCACTTTGTACGCCGTGAGCGACATGGCGGCATGGCTCCTGGGGCGGCGCACGCCGAACAGCGACGCGACGCGCGTCGTGTTGCTGGGACAGCGACTGGCTCGTCTGAGAACGGCCATCATGGTGGAGCGCGTCGTAGGATTGCGGCTGCTTGACGACATGGTGGGAATCCCAGAAGCAACGCTTCGCCCATGGGAGAAATCGGCTTGGCAGGACAAAGACGGTACCGCTTGGTACGAAATTGACCTAGCAAACTTGGTCATGGATAGTGACTTTCTACAAGTAGTGCAGAACTAGATGTTCGAGGAACGAAAATGAAACTTAAATTCGGAAAATTCTTCGCTAAGCCGGTGCGCGTTGATGGCGCTGTACCCACGGTAATGGCCACACCCATCGCAACGGACACGGCCATCATGGGGGGCAACTATGACCCCACGGGCTCCGAATCTGTTGTCGAGCAGTTGCGGGCCGCTAGCCGTGGATCCGGCGGGGCAAAACGGCTCCCTCTCATCGGCCACTTGCCACCCGCCAAGCAGTTCCAATACCTTGCGACTGCACTGCTCACTAGCTTCGCGTTGATGGTCGGCGCTTTCGCGCTCTACGCGATTGAGGCGCGTAAAAATGCTGCCCAGGTTGCGGCGGCCACCGAAATGCAGATGCTTGCACAGCGTCTCGCCCGCGGCGGAGCGCAATCCGAAATGGGCGCAGCGGGTGCTTTTGACGTGCTGGACTCGAGCCGTGCTCAGTTTAAGAAGAACTTGGACGCGTTGGCGCGCGGCGGCGATTACGGAAACGTTTCACTGTCTGAGCCGCAAACAAAGACGATAAAGGACGCTGTCGGTGCCGTGGAAGCGCGCTGGGGCAACATTGAGCCCAAAGTCGAAGAGTTGATGGCTTCGCGTGCGATTTTGACGTCGTTGTCACAAGCGGTTAGTAACGTCAATCAAGGCAATCAGGGCCTGCTTGAGTTGACCGAGCAGCTCGCGACTCAGCTCGCCAGCGCTGGCGCCCGCGAAAGTGCGCTGTCCAACAACTTAGTTATGTTGACACAGCGCATCGCGAAAAATGCGAACGCACTGATCGGCGACGAGGTTGACTCTGACGTAGCGTTTTTGCTCGGAAAAGACACCGCCACATTCCGCGACATTGTCAACGGGTTGACGCAGGGCAGCGAAACGCTGCGGGTGAACGCAACGCGTGACCCCGAGGCGAAACAAACGCTGACCGAGATCGGCGGACGGTTTCAGGAAACAGAGAAGCGTTTGGTTGAGGTACTGCGCTCCATGCCACGTCTGCTCGCCGGCAAACAAGCTGCGAAGGTGATTGCGCAAGAGGCCGAACCGCTCATGGCTGATGCCAAGACGCTCAGTACCAAGTATGAGGGTGCAGGAAACACCAGTGTTTTCGCGCTGTGGCTAGCCGGTTTGTTCGGGCTGCTCTCGATTCTCTTCGGTATCGCACTTGGTATGTTCTACCTCAATGACGCTCGTGCCCGCGCCGCCGAAAGTGAAGTTGAAAACCAGCGAAACCAAGAAGCTATTTTGCGACTACTTAACGAAATGGGAACACTCGCTGACGGCGATTTGACGGTTCATGCCAGCGTGACCGAAGACGTGACCGGTGCGATTGCGGACTCGATCAACTTCACCGTTGATGAATTGAGAAAAGTAGTTTCTGACATTAACTCGACGACGGGTGATGTGGCAACCGCCACGCAGACTGCGCAGTCCATCTCGCAGCGTCTTTACCAAGCCTCGCAGCGGCAATCGACCGAGATTCAACGAGCCAGTGCGCTCGTGCTCCAAATGGCGCAGTCGATTAACGAGGTGTCGTCTTCAGCCTCTCAAGGCTCCGTGGTTGCGCAGCAATCGCTTGCGGCTTCGGAACAGGGAGCCATGGCAGTGCAAAACCAGATTGCCGGCATGAACGAAATCCGGGCGCAAATTCAGGAATCGTCCAAACGGATTAAGCGACTGGGCGAAAGCTCGCAGGAAATTGGCGAAATCGTTGAACTGATTTCCGACATTACCGAGCAGACCAACGTGCTTGCACTTAACGCTGCAATTCAAGCAGCGTCAGCAGGTGAAGCCGGACGCGGATTTACCGTAGTTGCCGAAGAGGTTCAACGACTCGCTGAGCGCTCCGCCGAGGCAACCAAGCAAATTGAAGCACTGGTGCGCGCCATTCAGGCCGACACACAAGACGCTGTTAACGCGATGGAAAAAACCACTCAGGGTGTGGTTGAGGGAACGCGACTGTCGGACGCTGCGGGTCAAGCGCTCGCCGAAATTAATCGAGTTTCTCGTGACCTTGCGGGCTTGGTGGGCAACATTTCCGCTCAGACCACTACGCAGTCGCAATCGGTGTCTGACGTGACGCGCGGCATGCAGGACATTCTTGCTGTGACTGAGGAGACGTCGCGAGGCTCGCAACAATCCAACGTTTCGATTGACGAACTCGGTCGCCTCGCGCAAACGCTGCGCGGTTCGGTTGCCGGCTTTAAGGTTTAGTTCGTTAGGAGTATTGCGTGCCCATTGATATTCCGCTCGAACTCGACAGCGGCCCAATTGTTTGGGTAAAGCAAGAGCTCGACGCCACGCTGGTCGCGGTGATCGAGCAAATTGAAAAGCTCAAAGACGGCGACAGTGGCCCAAACGTCGTTGCGGTTAGAACCAATCTACACAGGGTCACCGGTGCTTTCGAGCTTGTCGGAGCGGAGGGCTTGGCTGTTCTCGTTCGAGAGTTCGAAATCCACTTTCCCGACGAACCGCAGGTCGTTCGTGCAGAAGCGCTGCGTTTGGTCGGAGGTGCCTGTAGGCGCTTGATTGCGCATCTACAAGAAATTGCGGTGGGTCAATCGCCTGTCCCGTTGCGCTTTCTCCCCGAGTACCTCGCGCTTGGTAAATTGCGTGACGTTCGGTTCGGACCGGCGGATTTGTTCTTCCCAGACTTGAGCCGTAAGCCTTCGAAAACAACGGTGGGCGATGAAGTCGATCCGTTGCGCACACCGTCATTTTTACTCAGGCATCGCCGCGATTTTCAAAAGGGCTTGTTAGAGTGGCTGCGCGGCAGCGAAACAGGGCTCTCCGCGATGGCAGGGGCAGTGACGGGGATTCAATCGGTTTATCCACTGCCTTCGCAAAGAGCATTTTGGTGGACCACAGGCGCCCTACTCGCCGCACTTCAAGAGCGTGCCGTCGAACCGTCTACATCGGTTAAGCAGCTGTTCGCTCGTATTGATTTGCAGATTCGTCGAATGGTCGAGGGGTCGACCAAGGTCGCGGATCGTCTAAAGCGTGAAGTGCTCTACCACGTCGCCCGCGCCACGCAGTCCCACCCCGCCACAGATCAAGTCCGCGAACTCTACGAACTTGACGTGCTGGTGCCGAAACGCCAACCTCGCGAAATTGATGTCGTCGGCCTCCGGCCAGCGATTACTGCGCTTAACGCGATTGTCTTGCGCTGCAAAGATGCCTGGTCGGCGCTCTCGGTTAACAGGACTGGCGCGGCAGAGCGCCTCGCGGAAGCCGTTGATGAATTGCCACTGGCCTGCCAGGCAATCGGCGTCGAGAGCTTGTCTGAACTGGGGCGCGGCCTTGCGGCGGCTGCCCCCGTCGTTTCTGGCAAATCACTGAGCGACGATACGTCGCTGGAGTTTGCGTCTTGTTTGCTGTTACTTGAGACGGCGCTTGAGCACCTCAGCGCGCTGCCACGTTCATTCCCAACGCAGGTCAGCAACGCTTTAACGCGTCTTTCTTACGCCACCAGTCGGGCTCCTATTCCTCAGGAATTCCAAGATGCCGACACTGCGACGTCGCTCACGCGCATGGCGCAAGAGCGCGAAACGGTGGGGCAGGTGTGCCGCGAGATTCGCGCCAACATGCGACAGGTCGAGCTCGCCCTCGACGCAGTGTTCCGCGACGCGTCGGCTACCGAAGAGCTCACACAGGTCCCAGCGTTGCTCACGCAAGTCTCGGGGGCGCTTCGTTTGCTGGGCTGGAACGACGCCAACGGATTACTCGGCGAGGCATCACAACGCTTGATCGCTTTGGCCAACGCTTCTGACGCCGCGCGTCCGGGCGAAATCGAACTGCTTGCCAATGTTTTGGCGGGCTTTGGTTTCTATGTTGATGTTCGTGAACGTCGCGGCGCACGTGCCGATGCGGTGATCGAATCGTTGTGGGCATTGCTTCGTTCGGGTGACGCATCGGGCGGTATGACGATCGCCATCGAGGAAACGGTTGAAACTTCAGTTGCCGGACGCGTTCGGCGGCTGCGCGGTCGCCACAGCGCGCTCATCGCGGCACCCAACGATCCGGTCATTCGCGCTGCGATGCGAGACGATTTGGAGCATATCGCTCGTGACGCTGAGCTCATGTATGACGCGGCGATGGCCAACGCTGCCAAAGGTGCGGTCGCGGCGCTCGCCGCAACGGACTCGACGCGTTTGGCACAGCACCTCGGGGAGCTGTTCGGCGAGACCATCGCGGTCCCCGCTATCTCAGCGCAAACACGTGATTTATTGGCGTCAAGCGGCGATTCCCAAGACTCGGCGCTACTTGAAATTTTCATCGAAGAGGCGCGCGAGGTGCTCGACGCAGTCTCGCAATCAGCCAAGATCTACCGCACTGACAACAGTCAACGTAGTCAACTCGTCGACATTCGACGCGGCTTTCACACTCTCAAGGGTAGCGGCCGGATGGTCGGCCAGCAGGCACTGGGCGACGTCGCCTGGCGCGTAGAAAAGGTGCTCAATGAAGCGCTCGAAGTGGAGCGCACAGCAACGAACATCGAGCTCGATTTGGTGGACGCCGCCGTCGTGCAATTTCGAGTCTGGGTCGACGAGCTCACCTCGGGTCAAGTCGCCAGCGTTCCCGCCGCTGCGTTTGAGGCATTGATCGCGCGTTGCTCACCGGTAACTCACTCTGCTCCAGCGATTGCAGCAACCGTAGCGACGCCCGCACCCGCACCCGCTTCGATCGCAGCACCTGCAGCCGCAGCGCCGTTAGCTACGGCTGCATTCGCCTCAGCGGCTGTCGCGGGCTCCGTTGCGGCCGTGAATTTCGCGCCAAGCGCTGCCGCAGCCGAGACGATTGAGCCGCTGTTTGACGGCAGCGCCTTTGATTTCGTCAGCGCGCCGATTGCGGCCACCACGCCAGCGCCTAGCGCCAAGCGCGCAGATACTTCGGCCGACACGCTCGCCGATCTTCCATCGTTGTCACCCTCGGATCATGGCACGTCCGAGCCACTGTTCGTCGACGCGATGGGCATCGAGCTCGCTGAACAGCCCTATGTTCCCGTCAATTACGCATCGCTGTCCGACGAGGTTGAAATTGATGGCGTTCGCCTTAGCCGGTCGCTGTTTTCGATCATGTCTGATGAGGCGAGAGCCCACGTTCATACGCTGGAACAAGAGCTGTCGTTATTGCAATTTGATCCCGGTTTGCCGCCCAGCGACCCCATGATTCGTGCGAGCCACACGCTCTGCGGCATTCATCGAACCGCCGGATTTACAGAGGTCGGGAATTTTGCGGGACTGCTCGAAGAAGCGCTTATCGGTTTGCGCAAAATGGGCGGCAGCGATGACAGCCTCACAACGATTGCGCGCGCCGTTAACGTGTTGCAGACTGTCGTCCTGCGTCTGCAAGCGCGCATGGCACCGGCCGCCGAAGATCGGGCAGAAATTGCCGCGCTGTCGACTGAACTTGAAGCGGCAATCGTGGCCAGCGGCACGACTCGTGGCGGAACTGAAGCTGAAATTGTCAGCATCACCGTTGCCGATTTGGATGACGAACCTGAGCTCTCGGTCGCTCCGATCAGCGCAAGCACGACCATCGATGCACTGCCACTGACGCCAGCATTCGCTAACGAGCCATTCGTTCGGCTTTCTGATGCTACGCCAGTAGCAGCGGCCGATACGACGCCAGACAGCGTCGAGTCGAGTTCATTCGCGCCAGCTCAAACGCCAGCCTTCGAAGAAATACACATTCCATCGATCAGCGTGACTGAGACGACCAGCGTGTCGAGCGTTAGCGCGCCTGTCGATTCCTCTGCGCTTATCGTTTCTACGCCGATGCCGGCATCTGCGCCGCCCGTCGCCGCTGTGTTGTCGTCGGCAACGCCGGCACCGATCAGCGCTCGCGCCGATCAATCGTTTGTTCCGACCGCGGCGCTGCCAATCGCAGCACTCGCGGCGGCGGCAGCAGTTGCTCCGGTGGTGAGCTTTGCAGTGGAGCGCGCGGCCCCCGTTTTAGCGGCGCGTGCCCCCGAACACGACGTCAGGTCGATGGGTGTTGAAACCGATCCGCTGGTTGGTGTGGCCGACGACATCGACGTACAAGTGTTGCCAATCTTCCTCGAAGAAGCGCAGGATCTATTCCCGGTGGCGAGCGCTCAACTGCGCTCACTCAAACGCGAACCCGAATCTGCGGCAGAGCTCGATGGGTTGAAGCGAACGCTGCACACCCTCAAGGGCAGCGCGCGGATGGCCGGAGCGATGCGACTGGGCGAGCTCACGCACTTGCTTGAAACGGCTATCACCGAGCGATCGGGCCATTTAGTTTCAAGCGACGTAGATCGACTTGAAGAACAATTCGACGACGTCGCGTACGTGCTCGAGGCGCTGACCGCCGGTAAGTACGACGTTGTGCTTCCGCGATTTGCTGCAGGTACTCAAGGTGCAGCCGCGCCGACGGAGATCGTCGACGCCGGCCTTGATATTGATACAGATACCGATACGCTCGCGGTCGCCGACACAACGCCCGCGCTTGGAACGGCGTCTGTGTTGGACGCTATTGCTCAGCCCGTCGCGCAGAGCCTGCCACTGGCAGCGGTCGCAACGGTGCCACAACGTGCAGCGGAAGCGGTCGCGTTGCCCGCGCTTGCGGGTGCCGATGCAAATATCGCCTACCTGCGTGTACGAAGCGACGCGGTTGAATCGCTCGCTGACGAAGCGGGTGAGATCGCCATTAATCGTTCGCGCATCGAGAGCGAATTGCGTGGCCTCAAGTCGGGCCTTGTTGATCTCACATCCTTCGTGGTGCGTCTGCGTGGCCAACTTCGTGAAATTGAGATTCAAGGCGAATCGCAAATTCAATCGCGCTTGGATCAAGAATCAGCGTTCGACCCGCTCGAATTTGATCGCTACACCCGCTTCCAAGAGCTCACCCGCGGCTTGGCGGAGGGCGTGAACGACGTGGCGACCGTTCAGCAAACCTTGCTTAAAAACATCGCAGACGCTGAAACCGCGCTATCGGCGCAAACCCGATTGTCGCGCTCGGTTCAACTGCGTTTGCAATCGCTTCGCACGGTTCCATTCTCAAGCGTTTCTGAGCGCCTGTACCGCGTGCTTCGGCAAACCGCCAAAGACGTTTCAAAACGCGCCAACTTGGAAATCGTGGGCGGCCGGATCGAAATGGATCGTGGTGTTTTGGAGCGCTTGGTGCCCGTATTGGAGCACTTGGTGCGCAACGCGCTCGCGCACGGCGTCGAGGTCGCCGCGTCGCGTGCACTCGCCCGGAAACCTGAAATCGGCGAGATCAACGTCTCGGTGCGACAGCAAGGCAACGAAGTTGTCATCGCGTTCTCTGATGACGGACAGGGCATTTCGCTGCCACGCGTTCGCGATAAAGCGGTTTCACTCGGCCTGCTCGATGCAAATCAAGAGGTAAGCGACGTTCAACTTATCGAGTTGATCTTCCGTCCCGGCTTCTCCACGGCTGACCAAGTCACCGCGATTGCCGGACGCGGTGTTGGCATGGACGTGGTGCGCAGCGAACTCGCAGCGCTCGGCGGTCGCGTGGTCGCCTCTACGCAATCGGGCGTCGGAACGACGTTTACCCTGTCGGTGCCATTAACGCTCGCCGTTACGCAGGTGTTGTTGGTTCAGGTTGGATCGTCCGTTTACGGTATTCCGTCCTCCCTGATCGAAACGGTGCGTCAGTTGCCGCTTCGCGATCGCACCGTCGCGCTCGCCGCAAAGCAAATTGATGTGGCTGGTAATTTCGTGCCGTATCGCCACCTGAGCACATTGCTCGGCGCAAAAATCGATGCACCACCGAATCAGCGCTCGTACTCGGTTGCGTTTGTTCGCGCGGGTATCGCCTCGGCGGCCATCGAAATTGACAAAGTTATCGGCAACCAAGAGGTCGTCGCCAAGCCCTATGGACCGCAGCTCGCTCGCGTGCCGGGCATGGCAGGACTCACGGTGCTGGGCAACGGCACGATTGCTTTGCTGCTCGATCCGCTAGCACTTACTTTGGCAACGATTACGCACGCGCAGCCATTCACGCCGCAGCCCGTCGCCGCTAGGGTGCCAGCTACGGCTGCAGTAGTGACTAAACTCGAAGCCCTGGTCGAACCGCCATCAATCGCAGCCGTGCCGCTCTCGAGCGCCGTGGTTGAGGCCGTGCTGCCTGCTGCCGAACCGACGACGGCTCACGCTACCGCAAAAACCATTGAGCCGACACCCGCGCCGAGCGTGGTTACACAGCCGGTGGTGAACGACGCTCCGGTTGCTGCGCCCGTTGAAGTGACTTACACGCCACCGGCAATGCCGCAGTTAGCTCCGGCGGTGGCGTCTGCGCCGTTGCCGATGCCAGCACCAAGCCTGCCGGTAGCGCCAACACCGGTGCCAGTACCAGCGCCAGCGCCATCGCCAACACCTGTGCCGACACTGACTCCCGTCATCGCATCCTTCGCACCTCCGGCGGCTCCGCCTGTGGCAACGGCCGCTGTCGCCCCCGCCGAACCGCCTGTTGCGATACCCGAACCGGTTCAAGTCGAAGCGCGACAACCGATCGTTTTGGTGGTCGATGACTCGCTCACAGTGCGAAAAATCACCACGCGTTTGTTGGAGCGCGAGGGCTACAAAGCGCTCACCGCCAAAGACGGCCTCGACGCGCTACAAGTGCTCGCCGATGTCAACCCTGATGTGATCTTGCTCGATATTGAAATGCCGCGTATGGATGGCTTTGAGTTCACCAAAACACTCAAGGCTGATAACCGTCAAAACAATATTCCGATCATCATGATTACGTCGCGGACTGCCGAAAAACATCGCAATCACGCGATGGAATTGGGCGTCGATGAATACTTGGGTAAACCGTACCAAGACGAAGTGCTCATGGGGCTCGTCGTGAAATACACAGCGCACATCGTTCGCCCGGATTAATCGGCGAATCGCAAACGCTCCAAACGCTCAGCTCCGGAATTCGGACTGAGCGTTTTTTTATGAATGTGCAAAGCTGGCCTGTAGGCCGGGTTCTGTTCGTGCGCCGGTTGCCCGATGCCCGTGGCGGTCATTCCTCTAGGCGCGAAGTTACCCGCGCGCTCAAGCTACCTACCCGCATGCTCCGACGAGCCGCCTTAGGTGAGCGATTACTCGCTCACTGCGCATGCCTATTTGGTATTGCTCCGGATAGAGGTTGCCGCGTTTCACCGTAACTTAATACGCTCGTCTCTGTGGCCCTAGTCCTCGCCTTATGCGGTGGCTTTCACCCCCGTTTTCGGCGGACGGCTGTTAGCCGCTATCCTGCTCTGTGGAGCCCGGACCTTCCTCCCGTCACGCCCCTTTAGGAGCGTAACCAGCGACTGCCCAGCCAACTTCACGTCGCTATTTTAGGCGTAGTCATCACAACGGCCACGATTTATAAGCTTTTTCATTAAAAGCCATATATCTATTGAAATACAAGGCATTTTTAACTTGTTCCATAAATAAACAAAATTTCATCGAACACCATATTACCAATGGCGTTTAAAGAAAAAGCTACATGTACATTCTGCAATCACACCGGGCCGACTGTAGCCGCAGGAAAGGCGCTCGGTTAAACCGCTGCCTTGCGCTCACGCACGAGCCCAGCGCTGGGCGCTGCGGCACAATGCCTGCCCATGATGACCGACTCCGCAGCACTTGAACGTTATGACGCCATGGATTTGGCTCGCGGTATGGCGTTGCTGGGCGTGGCGATGATCAACGTTCACGCCATCGCTCGGGGCTGGATGAACCATTACTCGCTTGACCTGGCGACGAGTGGGCTAGACGTGATGGCCGAATACGTCGTTGGCATGCTGTTCGCTCATCGTGCGGTCCCAGTGCTGGCTTTTTTGTTGGGCGTGGGCGTGGCGCTGCAATGGCGGCGCCTGGCTGGCGAGGTTCCGGAGAACCCAGCGAGCGCGTTGAGCCAATTGCGATCCCGCTATATCGCACTCTGCTTACTTGGCGTAGCGCACGGGCTACTGCTTTGGCCCGGCGAAATTGTCGCCAGCTACGGATTGATTGTCTTGCTGATCTTGGCGCGTTGGCCGAAGGACGCGCAGCGGCTCAAGGCGTGGATTGAGGTTGCCGTTGGGCTGAGTCTGTTGCTCACTGTTGGGATGGTCTTCGGCTACGCCAGTGGCGGCGACCAAGTGGAATCAATGCCCGCCGCCGCCTCCTCGTTCGCCGCGCCGACGGTCGGGGCTGCGCTGGCGATGCACCTCAAAGAGTTTCTCTTCGCTGGCATTTCGCAGACCCTTATCCCCGACGTTTGGGTGCTCGTGCTGATTGGGCTTTGGCTGGGTCAGAGCGGCGACTTCGAGCGCTGGCTCAAAGGCGAGGTTGCTGCAAAAACATGGATACAACTGGGATGGGCTGCATTGATGGTGGGAAGTCTGATGGAGCTAGTCGCCGCCCAGCGCGGCGCGTGGGACTACCTTTCGTATGTGCCGCAAGCCAATAGCATTCATAGCCTCGCCGCACCTCTGACGATGGCCGGAAGCGCGGTAGTTTTGCTCTCGATTGCCCGCGCATGGCGCATCGACCGCATCGCGGCCCTCCGCAGTTTCTTTATCGCCGCCGGTCGCACGCCGCTCACGCAGTTTTTTGGCCAATCGTTGATCTTCGCTATTGTGTTCAACGACAGTCTGATCGGTTGGCACGGCGACATGGGGCGCGCGATGTACTCGCTTGTTGCGCTGTTGAGCTTCATCCTGCTGTCCGGATTCGCGCGGGCCTGGTTAGCGAGTGGTCACCAGCGCGGCCCGGTTGAATTGATGTGGATGGCGCTTGCAAAGTGGATTTACGACTGCGGTAAGTAAGCCGAGATCAGTAGCGTTAACTTGGTGCAGGACGTTGCGGACGTTCTCAAATGGCTGCGCCAGATAACGGCTAGCGCACCCACTGCAGCTCGTCTTGCTTTTCCATCCACTCCGTCTCGATCACGGCGATCTTTGCGGCCAGCTCACCGCGCTCTCGGGTTTTTGTGCCGAGGTCAGCAGCATTCTCGGGCGCATAGGCGGCCTCAGAGGCCAGCCACGCATCGAGGGCGTCGCGATTAAGGGTGAGCTTGCCTAGCTCCTTTTCAATCGCGTCAATGCGCTTTTGCAGCGGTCGCCGAAGGTTTGCCAACCGTTGCCGCTCTTCTGCGTCTTCGCGACGATCCGGCTTCTTTGCTGTGGCGATGACTTCAACCGCCAACTTCTCCGCCGCAACGGCCGCAGCCTTCTCTTTGGCGGCGATCGCCTTGTCCTTCGCGGGCTTCGTTCGCTGCTCGCGCAGCCAATCACGGTAGTCATCCAGATCGCCGTCAAACGGCTTCACCGTGCTGTCGGCTACCAACCAGAGTTCATCGCAACACGCGCGCAAAATGTGTCGGTCGTGGGCCACAACCACCAGCGCACCCTCATAGTCCTGCAGGGCGAGCGTCAACGCTTGGCGCATTTCCATATCGAGGTGGTTGGTCGGTTCGTCAAGAAGCAACAAATTTGGCCGTTCGTAAACCAACAGCGCCAACACGAGCCGCGCCCGCTCACCGCCTGAAAACACGCCGACTGGCTCGCTCACCCGATCACCGCGGAAATCAAATCCACCCAAGAAATTTCGCTGCTCCTGCTCGCGAGCCCTCGTGTAACCTCGCGTTTCGGTCAACTGCTTATCAAGTTGATCCAAATGCCACAGCGCTGATTCATCGTTTCGGAGCTGCTCCAATTGGTGCTGCGCAAAATACGCGATTTTTAGGTGTTGGCCTTCAACCCGCTCTCCGGTTCGCTCCAGTAGCTCACCCGCAATCGCTTTCACCAACGTCGATTTACCCGCACCATTTTTGCCGAGCAAACCAATGCGCGAATTCGGCAGCAATGAAAACTTTACGTTCTCCAGAATGTCTTTATCGTCATAGCCAAGCGACACGTTGTCGAATTTGAGTAACTGTCGCGGCTCGCCTTCGGGCTTTCGGAATGAAAACGTGAATGGCGAATCCACATGCGCTGCTGAAATTCGCTCCAATTTCTCGAGCGCTTTCATCCGGCTTTGCGCCTGCGCAGCTTTGGTCGCCTTGGCCTTGAATCGCGTGATGAACGATTCCAAATGCTTGATCGTGCGCTGCTGTTTTTCAAACGCACCCTGCTGCACCTCAAACTCCACCGTGCGTTGCGCCTCAAAGCTCTCGTAGTTCCCGGTGTAGAGCTTGAGTTTTGCGGGCGCTTTGGGGTTACTCGTGTCAAAAAACAAAATCTGATCCGACACACGATCAATGAAATCGCGATCATGCGTAATCACCAACAGCGTGCCGGTGTAGCGAGACAGCCAATCCTCGATCCACAGCACCGCATCCAAATCCAAATGGTTCGTCGGCTCATCAAGCAGCAACAAGTCACTGCGACACATCAGCGCCTGCGCCAAATTGAGCCGCATCCGCCAGCCGCCGGAAAACTCAGCCACCGCACGGCTTTGCATCGCATGCTCGAAACCCAAACCAGCGAGCAACTCCGCCGCTCGCGCCGGTGCCGCGTAACCGCCAATCGTCTCTAAATGCGAGTACAAATGCGCCAAGATTTCGCCGTGTTTTGACGCATCAGCGTTAGGGTGTTCGTTTTCAGCGGCGAGCTGCGCCTCAACCTCACGCAATTCCACATCACCATCGAGCGCATATTCGAGCGCCGTTTTGTCACTCGGTGGCGTCTCCTGCGCCACATGCGCAATCACCCACCCGTTGGGCATCGCAATATCGCCACGCTCCGCAGTCAGCAAGCCTCGCAGCGCTGCGAAGAGGGTCGATTTCCCCGCCCCGTTTGCCCCCACAATCCCAACATGCCGCCCCGGATTGATAGTCAAAGTAGCGCGCTCAATCAGAGGCACAGAACCGCGGGCGAGGGTGAGGTCAATTAAACGAAGCATGCCTCTATTTTGCCGTGGTGCAGCAAAAGGACGTTTGCAATCCTAACGCGAAGCGTCAAATATCCGTTCGTGGTGAGCTTGTCGAACCATGAAGGCGCTTCTATCGCCGTCCGCGATGAGGGCACCATCCTGCTGCTGCGACAGGAACAAAATCTGAGCTCGCCGAGGGGCGGGAATGACCGATTGTGAAGTTATGTCGAGCGCGAGGTTGCTGAGCAGAGGTCTTGGGTTTTGATAGGTCTCGCGTTCATGGTTCGACGGGCTCACCACGAACGGATTCTCTATCGCTTCGCACAGTGTGTGCCGGAGACGCATCTACGGCCGCACAACGCTGCCCGGCTCGGGACGGGTGCAAGCGACTACAGGCAGCTCATCCTCGAGGCGCGCGCGATATCATCGAATTCGTCGATAAATCTTTCCCCGCCGCTAAGCTCATGCCGCGAATTCGCTCTCTCCAAGCGTCAGATTCAATCGATGAACTCACGCTGTTGCTCCATCGTGCGTATGCGCGTCTCGGGAAAATGGGGCTCAACTACACCGCGGTGGACCAAACGCCTGAGGTCACCGCCGAGCGTATTCGAGGCGGTCATTGCTTTGTTGTCACCGAGCACGACAGGTTGGTCGGGACAATCGTCGTGCAACCCACCTATGCGGACAATGACTGCGAGTACTTTACGAAGCCCGGTGTTGCAGCCGCACACCAGTTCGCCGTCGATCCCAATCACCAAGGCACAGGCGTTGGTCGCATGTTGCTCGCGCGAGCGGAGCAATGGGCGATGAAATCAGGCTTTCGCGAACTCGCGATGGATACCGCCGAGCAGGCCACGCATCTAATCGATCTCTACACCCGCCATGGTTACCGTCACGTCGGCTGGGTTCAGTGGCGAGGTAAGGTTTACCGTAGTGTTGTTTTGAGTAAGCAACTTGCATAAGTCGCTAAGATATTTGCATGAACCCCTTCCTTCGCCCCGCGCGATCTGACGAGATCGACTTTGCTTTTGAAGTGAAGCGTGATGCTATGGGGCCACACATCGTCACCAAGTGGGCTTGGGATGAAGATTTCCAAATGGGCCATCATTCGAAGCGCTGGGCAGAACGTACTTGGTACATCATTTGTTGTGATTCGGACCGCATCGGCACGGTGGCCCTCGATTGGGAAGCGACCCACCTTCGTTTCGGTGAGTTCTACATTCTTGGAAAGCATCACGGTCAAGGGATCGGAAGCAAGGTGTTGCGCGATGTACTTGCGCAAGCCGACACGCGCTCACTCGAAACGCGACTTGAGTTCTTGAAATGGAACCCCGTTGGCTCCCTCTATCGGCGATACGGTTTCAAAGTGGTGGCCGAGAACGAGATTCACTACTTGGCGGTGAGACCAGCGAGGACGGCCGACTCGCCATCGCTCTTTTGAGGCAGCAGTTAACTCGCACCGCGAATATTTTCCCCTCTGAATCGATACTTCCCAGATCAAGTTCATCGTATGAAACCACCACTACGAAGACCAAAAAACGAGGACGTCCCTGCGCTCGCATATCTTTTCACAGATTCCAGCGTCCGCCTATTCCTTGGCGGTCCACGTGATGATGTGCAAGCCCAAAATTGTGCACAAGGATTGGCCGCTCTGGATCGCGAGTTTCCAGCTTGGGTGATGATCCGACCCGGCTCGGACTTGCCTGTTGGTTTCGTAAGCTTGGACAGACACCACGACGGCGAAGACGTTGAGATTTCGTTTGTGCTCAGGCCGGACGCTCAAGGTTTGGGGATCGCCAGGGCTGCGGTTGCGGCAGCAGTCGACGAAGCTTGGAAATTGGGCTTTGATCGAGTCGTGGCAGAGACGCAGTCAATCAACACTCGCTCTGTTCACCTGCTGCAAGCGCTTGGCTTCAAATCAGTGCGCGAGTTCATCCGTTTTGGGCAGATGCAAACGCTCTTCGTCATGAAGCGTCTGATTGCGGCGAGCGATTTTTGACGCTTCGCGTGTGGACTACCAGCACCCTCACCCGCCCTGTCGGGCACCCTCTCCCGCCTGCGGGCGAGGGAATTCAATCGCGCCGCGCGGATCGTTCATACCGCAAACTCATAATCAACAATCAAAGGCGCATGATCCGAAAACTTCTCGTCCAAGTAGATGGTTGCTTTCGTTGCGGTCGCAGCGATTCCCGGCGTGGCGATCTGGTAATCGAGTCGCCAGCCTACGTTGTTGGCGTAGGCGTTGCCTCGATTGCTCCACCAGGTGTATTGCTCGGGGCGCGGGTCTAGCGTGCGGAACACATCGATGAAGCCCAGTTCGTCGAACACGTGCGTGAGCCATTGGCGCTCATGCGGCAAGAATCCGGAATTTTTCTTGTTGGATTTGTAATTTTTCAGGTCGATTTCTTTGTGCGCGATGTTGAAATCGCCGCAGATCACGATTTCTTTGCCGCAGCTTTTTAGCTTTTTTAAGTGCGCCGGAAAGGCTTGTAAAAAGCGGTCTTTGCTGGCTTGGCGTTCGGGCCCGGCTGCGCCCGACGGTAGGTAGAGCGACACGACGGCGAGTTTGCCGAAGTCGGCTTCAAGGTAGCGGCCTTCGCGATCGAATTCTTCGACGCCGAAGCCCCGGGTGATGTTGGCTTTGTGTTTCGTCCAGAGCCCCGTGCCCGAGTAGCCCTTCTTCTCAGCAGAGAAAAAATGCCCTTGCGCCTTTTTGACGACGTGCAATGCCTCGGGTACGTCTTCAACGTTGGCTTTGAGTTCCTGCACGCACAGCACATCCCACGCACGAAGTTTTTGCAGCCACTCGGCCAAGCCTTTGCTGTGAGCGGAGCGTATGCCATTGGTGTTGAGGGTGACGATGCGCATTGCGTGTTGCCTCGATGCAGAGGAAAATAGAGTAATTCCATCATTGTCTATGAAGCGGCGACCGAGCACGGGCGCAGTTCTTGCACATTACCGTTTATGAGTTCAAGTGAGACCTTTCGTCAAGATTTTTTGAAGTTCGCGCTGGCGTGCGATGCACTTCGTTTTGGCGAATTCAAAACTAAGTCGGGGCGCTTGTCGCCGTATTTCTTTAACAGCGGGCAATTCAATACGGGCGCGGCTTTGGGGGCATTGGGGGGATTTTTCTCTGATGCGCTTTCCGCCGCGCAGTTGAGCTTTGACATGGTCTACGGTCCTGCCTACAAAGGCATTCCGCTGGTGTCAACCTTGGCCATCGGACTTGCCGCAAAAGGGCACAACGTGCCGTACGCCTTCAATCGTAAAGAGGCGAAAGACCACGGTGAAGGTGGGCTCATCGTCGGCGCGCCGTTAACAGGTCGCGTAGTCATTGTTGATGACGTCGTTACGGCGGGTACTAGCGTTCGTGAATCGGTAGCGATCATTCGCGAGCATGGCGCAACCCCAGCGGGCGTTTTGGTGATGGTTGACCGGATGGAGCGCGGAACCGGTGAGCAATCCGCTGTGCAACAGGTGCAGCTCGAATACAACATTCCCGTAATCGCTATTGCTACGCTCAATGACGTGATGGCTTTGGTGTCCGCCGATCCGGCGCTTGCCGCCCATCAACCCAAAATCGAACAATATCGAGCGCAGTATGGTGTCAATTAATCGCGCGCGAACGATCGCGTTGGTGTTGTCGTGCATCGTTGCATTCGGCGCTGCACACGCGCAGCTCTACAAATGGACCGACGCCAACGGCAAGGTGCACTACAGCGACACGGTGCCGCCCGAGGCCAACGACGGTGCGCGCAAGCAACTCGGCAGCGACGGCTTGGTGCGCGGACAAATCGAGCGCGCGCAAACACAAGAGGAGCGCCGTGTTGCCGCGATCAAAGCCGAAGAGGATCGCAAAGCCCGCGTGATTGTTGAAGAGCGCGAACGGCGCGACAAAGCGCTGGTGTCAACCTACACCAGTTTGGCCGATTTTGACCGCGTTCGAGATCGCGCGCTGGCGGTGCTTGACGCCGAAATTACGGGGCTCACCGCGCAGCTCGTGGCGCTCAATGCGCAGCGCGCTGATTTGGGCAAGCAGATTGACGCAGCCGGTAAAAAAGGGCCGTCAGCAAAGCTCGCGGCGGATGTCAAATTGTTGGACGCCGACATCGCCGCGACCAACGGATTCGAGTCGAAAAAAATTCGTGACCGTGGCGAAATGGCCAAAACCTACGCCGTTGAACGATCCCGTTTGGCTGATTTGATCGCGGCTCACACTAAGGCCAATACGGGTTCGCCGAGCTCGGCAGCGGCCGCAACGCCATCGGCTGCCACGCCAGCTCGCACCAAAGCCAAATAAGGCGCTCGCAGCGTCGTTTTATCGGCGACGTGAGCGCGGTCATACAGCTTATTTTGTAAACGCCCCGCGAAATATAGGCTTTGTTGAATATTCAGTTGTTTGTGAAATTGCTTTTGAAAGCCCCATAGTCGCCATTTCAAGCGGCATTTATTAATACAGCTGCTATCAATTCCGCCGCTTGTTATCCTCGCGGCATGAAAATCGCGTTTCACGTCGATCCGCTCGACAAACTCAAAGCCTACAAAGACTCAAGCGTTGCCATGATGCGCGCCGCAGCCAAGCGCGGCCACGAATTGTTCGCGATCGAACCCGGCAATGTGTTCTCTCGGGATGGTTCGGTGCAAGCCTTTGCCCGAAGCGTGTCGCTGGCTGCCGGAGCCGATGACCACGGTCACGATTGGTATCAAGCCAGCGAGCCACAGGCCACACCGCTCAAGGCTTTCAGCGCCGTGATCGAGCGCAAAGATCCGCCGTTTAGTATGGAATACGTCTACCACACGTATTTGTTTGAGCGGGCTGAAGCGGAGGGCGCGCGGGTCTTTAACTCGCCGCGAGCTATTCGTGACAACAACGAAAAAATGGCGATTTTGAAACATGCTGACATGATCGCGCCCACGATCGTGACCCGCTCGGCCGCTGTGCTTCGTGACTTCGTTTCGCTGCATAAAGACGCTATTTTTAAGCCGCTCGACGGCATGGGTGGCAGCGGAATCTTCCGTGTTCGTGAAAACGACGCCAATTTGGGCGTGATCATCGAAACCCTCACCCTGCTCGGCACGCAAAGCATCATGGCGCAGCGCTATTTGCCCGAGATCGTGGATGGCGACAAACGGATTCTTCTGATCAACGGACAGGTCGTGCCCTTCGCCTTGGCGCGCATTCCAATGGTGGGTGAAACGCGGGGCAATATGGCTGCCGGCGGCAAACCCGTGGCCCGCGAAATGAGCGCCACCGATCGCAAAATCGCCGAAACCATGGCCGCTCGGCTCGCCCCAGAAGGCCTGTTTCTAGTGGGTTTGGACGTCATTGGCGACAAAGTCACCGAAATTAATGTGACCAGCCCCACCGGTTTTGTGGAAATTGAAAAACAGACCGGATTTGATGTGGCTGCGTTGTTCGTTGGCCAGCTTGAACAAGTGCTCCACAAAACTTAGTTCGTTTCTGTCGCAGTGCAACAATTTGTTTGCTACCATCCTGCCATGAATTCGTCGCAAAACTTGACGAATCAAAAAACAGACTCGCAGCGCTGCGGAGATGGCGCAATCGAATCGGGCCACATGCGCCGCTAACCCGACAGGGAGTGCGAGCGGGGCTTACATCACGGAGAAGGACGTTCCAGGATGATTGGTGTTCTCATCATTGCGCATGGCAATTTCGGCGATTCGCTGATTGGCTGCATGACGCATGTACTCGGCAAGCGCCCCGAATCGATTAGTTCGTTGCAAGTCGCGGGCACCGATTCGCCGCGTGATTTGATGCCCGCAGCTCAGCGCATGATTGATGCGCTGGACGACGGCGAAGGCGTGTTGATCATCACCGATATTTTTGGCGCAACGCCATCGAATTTAGCGTCGAAACTCTTGGTGCCCGGCCGCATCGAAGCCGTTGCCGGCGGCAATGTGCCAATGCTCGTTCGCGCGATGACCTATCGAACCAAAGGCATGGACACGCTCCTCAAGCGCGTCGTTGCAGGTGGCTGCGAAGGCGTGTTCCACATGGAAGCCGATCCGATCACTGGGCCGTGCGTGGCGAAGTCAAGCGCTAACGAGGGCGCGCCGGTGATGAATAAGCGGCACTGATTGCCCTGTACACTGCGTTTTGACTTCGGACTGCGCCGAACCCTGTCCCTGCACTGATGCCACGATAAAAACCATGCCTAAACGCGACATCGAAATTACTAACAAACTTGGGCTCCACGCTCGCGCTTCGGCCAAGCTCACGCAGCTCGCCACTAGCTTCAAATGTGAAGTCAATCTTGAGCGAAACGGTCGCCGCGTGAACGCCAAAAGCATCATGGGTGTGATGATGCTGGCCGCCGGTAAGGGCAGCATGGTGAGCATCGACACCGAGGGCGATGATGCGGATGCGGCGATGACGGCCATCGTCGCGCTCATCAACGATAAGTTTGGCGAAGGCGAATAGCCCGTTTTCGCTTTCTTTGCGGCAAAGTGAGCGACCGCAAACTAAATCAATTTCACTATTTAAACTTTATCGCTGAATGCCATATGAATTCGGGCGTCTACGACGATTTATTTACTTTTCAATACACGTAATAAAATTTTTGTAAGCGCCATTCCATAGGGCATTGGCTACGAAAGTTGATTGACGTTTCGTCACCCTACGTCGCGTTTTCCCCGACGCATTCAAACCCCGCGCGACCGCTACAATTGCAGGTTAACTTTTTGATTTCGTAGGGACTATTTCCATGATTGGAACGGCACACGCGCAAGCGGCGGGCGGCGCAGCAGGTAGCGAATTTCTATCGTTACTTCCGATGATCGGCATTTTTGTCGTGTTTTATTTCCTGCTCATTCGGCCGCAGCAAAAGCGTGCCAAAGAGCAAAAGGCGATGATGGAAGCGCTGCAAAAGGGCGACGAAGTCGTCACCGCGGGCGGTGTGGTTGGTAAGGTCACCAAGCTCGATGACAACTACATCACGTTGCAGGTGGCTGGCAGCACCGAGATTAGCTTCCAGCGCAATTCAGTGACTGCGTTGCTGCCTAAGGGCTCGCTCAAACAGATTTAGCCCCAGCGCTCGCCGTTTGTGGCGAATGTTGTCGCGTTCGCCAATGGCGGGCGCGGCGGCGACTGCACGTTGTTGACCCACGCATCACGGTGGGCTTGTAGTTGCGAAATTGATACCCACGTCTCCTCCCTTCATGTCCCATAGGATGTCCCTATGAATCGCTACCCCCTCTGGAAATATCTCATCATGATCGTTGCGGTCGTGCTGGGGCTGCTCTACACCGCGCCGAATTTGTTCCCGCAGGTTCCTGCGGTTCAGGTCTCGACCAACAAAGCGGCCATTAAGCTCGACAACGCCTTGATGGGCCGCGTTGAGAGTTCGCTCAGGGATGCCGGCATCCCTGTGTCGTACTCCGCGCTTGATGCCACCGGCGTGCATGTGCGCTTTGCGGGCGGCGACACCGAAACGCAAATTCGCGCCAAAGACGCGCTTCTGAAAACGCTCAACAACGGCGTAGCAGACGGCACCGGCCCCTACATCATCGCGCTCACCAACGAATCGACCACGCCAAAGTGGATGCAATCGATGAATGCGCTGCCGATGTTCTTGGGACTTGATTTGCGCGGCGGTGTGCATTTCTTGATGCAAGTGGATATGAAGGGCGCGCTTGATCGTGCGGCCGAGCGAAATGCTGCTGATATTCGCGGCAACCTGCGCGAAAAGAAAATTTCTTACAACGGCTTGGATCGCGCAGGTGACACCATCGCGGTGCGTTTCTCCGACGCGGCTGAGCGGGAAAAGGCCGCGAAAGAGCTGCAAACTAGCAGCCCCGATTTACTGCTGCGCGAAGACGGCTCCGGCACCGACTTGCGCTTGGTCGTAACCCTCAAAGACGCCGCGAAGCAAAAGCTCGCTGATTCCGCCATTGAGCAAAACCAAAAGGTGCTCAACAACCGTATCAACGGACTCGGATTGACCGAACCGATCATTCAACGCCAAGGCTCCGATCGCATCGTGATTCAAGTGCCAGGCGCGTCAGATCCCGCGCGTTTGAAAGACGTGATCGGTCGCACCGGTACGCTGGAGCTTCGTGCGGTTGAAGGCCACGCTGGCAAAAACGCTGCGAGCGTTGACGCCGCTAAAAACGGCAACGTGCCGTTCGGTCAAGAGCTGCTGTCGGATCGAAGCGGCGAACAGATTTTGGTCAAGAAAAGCTACATCATCACGGGTGAGCGGATCACCGGTGCTGAGCCCGCGTTTGACGGCCAATCGAATCAACCGATTGTTCGCGTCACGACTGACGGCCAAGGCGCTCGCGCACTTCGCGATTACACATCGCAAAACGTCAAAGAGCGCATGGCCATCGTGCTCATCGAAAAGGGCAAAGCTGAGGTGATCACCGCGCCCACCATTCAAAGCGAACTGGGCGCGAATTTTCAAATCAGCGGCAACATGACCACGCGTGAGACGAGCGATATCGCGCTGCTAATCCGCTCGGGCTCGATTGCCGCGCCAATGGAAATCATCGAAGAGCGCACCGTGGGCCCAAGCTTAGGTGCCGAAAACATTGAGCGCGGCTTCAATTCCGTGAAATGGGGCTTTGTTGCGTTGGCGCTGTTCATCATCGTGTACTACATGATTATGGGTTTGATTTCAGCGCTCGCATTGGCCGTGAACCTGTTGTTGCTGATCGCGATTTTGTCGATGCTGCAAGCCACGTTGACCTTGCCGGGCATCGCCGCTATCGCGCTCACGCTCGGTATGGCCATTGACGCCAACGTGCTGATTAACGAGCGCATTCGCGAAGAGCTACGAGCTGGCGCGAAACCGCAAGAGGCGATTTCACTGGGCTTCGAGCATGCATGGGCGACCATTCTCGATTCGAACATCACGACCTTGATCGCCGGTATTGCGCTCTTTGCGTTCGGCACGGGGCCGGTGAAGGGCTTCGCGGTTGTGCACTGCTTGGGCATTTTGACGTCGATGTTTAGCGCAGTATTTTTCTCGCGCGGGATCGTGAATTTGGTCTACGGCGCGAAAAAGAAATTGGAAAAAATTTCAATCGGTACAGTGTGGCGGCCCGACGATGTGTTGACGAAACCCGCCGTATCGACGGGTGTGCCCAGCACAGTCGAAACCAAATAGCGAATCGGAAAACAGGACTAAGGACACAGCACCATGGAATTTTTCCGAATCAAAGGCACCCTGCCGATCATGAAATACGCGTTGTGGTTCAACGTGATTTCCTTCGTTACATTCGCAATTGCAGTCGGCGCACTGGCCTACAAAGGCCTGAACTTCGGCATCGACTTTAAGGGCGGCACTGTCGCCGAACTCCGCTTCGCAAAGCCCGCTGAAATTGACAAAGTGCGCGTGGCCGTTGAATCGCTCAAGACGGGCGAAGCGTTTGTCCAGAACTTCGGCACCGCTCAGGATGTATTGGTGCGTTTGCCGATTGTGCAAAACGTTTCCAATGCACAAACGAGTGAGAACTTGTTTGCGGCCATTTGTGGCCCGTCACGCCCAAAGAATGAGGCGAAAACATCATGCGGCGAGGGTGCCGAAAAAGTTGAGCTCAAGCGCGTTGAATTCGTCGGCCCGCAAGTGGGTAAAGAGCTCTTCGAGAGCGGCGCGCTCGCGCTTTTGCTCGTGATTGCGGGCATCATGGCGTACTTGGCGGTGCGCTTCGAGTGGCGCTTTGCGGTAGCTGCCATCATCGCCAACGTGCATGACGTGATCATCATTTTGGGTTTGTTTGCGATCTTTGGTTGGGAATTCAATTTGCCCGTGCTCGCTGCGTGTTTGGCGGTGTTGGGCTACTCGGTCAACGAATCGGTGGTGATTGCTGATCGTGTTCGCGAAAACTTTAGGAAGATGCGCAAAGCCTCGGTCGATGAAGTGATCGACAACGCGATTACGTCAACCATGTCTCGCACCATCATCACCCACGGCTCCACGCAAATCATGGTGCTGGGCATGCTGCTCTTTGGCGGTGAAACGCTGCACTACTTCGCGCTTGCGCTCACCATCGGCATTTGCTTCGGCATTTACTCGTCGGTGCTCGTGATGGCACCGCTGGTTCGCTGGTTGGGCGTGTCGCGCGAAAACTTGGTGAAGCCCGAAGGCGCACCGAAAGACCCCCTCGAAGCGGAAAAGATTCTTCCGTAGACGAACTTGCCCAGCCGAACGGGCGACGAATGGCATCGCAGCGAGTCGTTTCAAACTCCCCTCTCCGTGGGGGAGAGGGCTGGGGAGAGGGCGTGTGATTCGGAGCTCCCTCGACCATGAGAGCCATGCAAGCACCCTCTCCCCAACCCTCCCCCCCGGGGGGAGGGAGCCCACGCTCGCTCTGAAGTGAGCGCTCATCATTGGCGTCAACACACACGCTCACCTGTCTTAACCGAACCGTATCGCGCGCCGATCTGATGATGGAAATTCTTCAACAACTCATCGCCTTTTTTGGCACGCTGGATGACCATCTAGCCGCGATCGCGCAAAGCTCGCCGGTATTTTTCTTCGCGGTGGTGGCAACCATCATCTTCGTTGAAACGGGCGTCGTGGTGATGCCTTTCCTGCCCGGCGATTCGCTGCTTTTCGTGGCGGGCGCAATCACCGCGATCGCGGGGCTCAACGTTCATCTGTTGGTCGCGATTTTGATCGTCGCGGCGGTGGCGGGCGATTCGCTCAATTACTTTATCGGCAGCAAGCTCGGACTCAAAGCCTTTGACGACCCAAATTCACGGGTATTTAAGCGCGCCTACTTAGAGCGAACGCAGGCGTTCTACGCAAAGTACGGCGCGTTCTCGATTGTGATGGGCCGCTTCGTGCCGATTGTTCGCACCTTCGTGCCGTTTCTGGCGGGCGTGGCACAGATGTCGTATCGGACGTTTTTTTTCTACAACGTCGTGGGCGGCGTGTTGTGGATTACGTCACTCACTTACGCAGGCTACATTTTTGGTAATTTGCCGTGGGTCAAAGACAACCTGAGCCTGATCGTGATCGGCATCATCGTGCTATCGGTGATGCCCATGGTGATTAAGTTTTGGCAAGAACGGCGGGCGGCGCGCGCTTAGTTTCTATTGGGATCGGGCGCCGGTCGTATCGAACGCCGCATCCATCATAGTTCATCCTAGCTTATCGACGGTATGCCATATGAAATATGGGCTACATGCTAAAAATAGTCGTTTTTATAAAGTAAATCTAAACGGTCTATCGCCTTATTTATTGAGGCTTTTATTGAATAAGCTGGGCGAGTAGCCGTTAGAAAAACGTAGCCACTTCGTCCATCGATTTGCGAGAGATGTTGGGCACGACCGTGTCCTTTGCCGGATAGCCGACCACCAAAATTAGGTACGGCGTTTCATTCTCGGGGCGCTCCAAAATCTCGCTCAGGAATTTCATCGGCGCGGGCGTGTGGGTGAGCGATGCGAGCCCCGCGTGATGCACGGCGGTGATGAGCAAACCCATCGCGATGCCCACGCTCTCTGGCGTGTAGTAGTGCTTGATGCGGTCACCGTTCTCGCCGATGCCGTAGCGCTGACCGAACACCACAATGAGCCACGGCGCTGTTTCCAGAAACGGCTTGTGATGATCGGTGCCCAAATGTTTGAGCGCACTTTTCCATTCCTCGCCCGCTCGGTTGTTGACGTAGAACTCGTATTCCTCGGCCTCGGCCGCAATGCGAATTTTGCGTTTCACGTCGGGGTCACTCACGCAAACGAAATGCCACGGCTGTTGGTTGGCACCCGACGGCGCACTGGCGGCAGCGCTCACAAATGATTCGATGACTTCGCGCGGAACCGGCGTGTCGGCAAAGGTGCGCACCGTCCGGCGCACGCGCATGCGCGACGCAAATTTCTTCGCTCGCTCGATGACTTCGTCTGGCTCGCGTGGGATGTACCCGGAGAGCGGGATGTGGGGTGGCTCGGTGTCTTTCATGACCAATCAGTGGGGATGTTGAATGTCTTCGGGCAGCGCCCGATACCAATATTCGTACACGTCGGCAAAGCCCATTCGTTCGTACAAGCGCCGCGCGGGGTTGCTTGGCATCACTTGCAAGTACGCCGTGTGCGCACCTAGGGCAATGGCCTGTTGCAGCGCGTGTTGAAGCAGCGCGCGTCCGATGCCGCGACCGCGTTCGTCGGCATGTGTCACAACATCAAACACGCCTGCGTAGCCATCATCGACGATCACCAAGGCATGTGAAATCACCGCGCCACTATTTGACGTCGCTATCGTTGATAGGCAGGGCGTAGCGCTGTGTGACCAGCGTTGCGCCAGCGCGTCGCGTTCAATGTCGCTATCACCGCGAAGTGTGGCGACGTGCTGCGCGGCTTGAATCAAGTCCGGTTCGGGGGAAACGTTTGCGGGCATTGCGTCGCCGGTGTTCGGCCGCAGTTGCGATAAATTCATCGCCATCACACAAGTAGCGTCGAAGCGCTGGTAGCCATGTGCGGCGAGCGCTGCATCGATGGACGGATCAGCAACCCACGGCGTCAAACGAAACACGCAGGGCAGTTTCGCATGGGCATACGCGGCCTTTGCGCTGCGCAAATTTTGTTCGAACGAGCGCACGCTTTGGTAGTGTGGATTGACACAGCGCGAGCGCTTCGCTTTCGATGGCGACAGGCCCACACTCCACCCATCGATCATGATGCCACGCTCCGGGCGCGACGCGTTTTGCGAAATTTCTTCGAGTCGGCGCAGATCAAGGCTCATCGTGAGAACGTGTTTACTGATGCAATGGAAAAGTGGCTTCGATCCACTGTTCAATCATCTCACGGACCTCGGTTGGTTTTTCGGTCAAGGGCCAGTGTTCGCAGGCGATTAATTTGATGGCACACGAGGGCAGGGCGGCGAGCGCATCGCCCATGCGTTCGGTGCTGGCGAACGTTGCGCCCGTCGACAAAATGGCGAGGGTTGGCACGTGGATCGATGAAACGGCGGGCACCTCGCGAAACATCTCGACCATGTCTTGTAAGTAATTGGCGTGGGGAATGGTTTTCAGATCGGCGCGAGTTGAGCTGTACTGTTCGATGAACGCGGCTTTGCTCTGAGCGTCTAGCAGCGCGATCCGCGCTTGGCGATCCAATTCAGCTAAATCCAGCGTTGGTACGTTGCGGCGATAGACCCCCGAGCGATTGAAGCATCGAACGAGCCCCGCGCTCATCGCAATCAGCGGGCTCCACTTTGCGCGCCGCTGCCATTGTGGCGACAGCGCCGGGCGAAACACCGGGTCAATGAGCACCAAGCCGCGGGTTCGGTTTGGATGGCGGCGTGCAAACATCAACGCGGCCTGTGCGCCCAAACTATGCCCCACTATGACGGCGTTGTGCAGTTGCTCGTGATCCAAAATCGCGACCAGATCATCGCTCCACGTTTCCAAATCGAAATGAGTTCGCGTCACGGATTGACCGTGTCCGCGCAGATCTACGCGAATCAGCGGGTGCGAATTGGTGATCGAAGTGCGCGCGACGAACTCACTCCAACGCGTCATATTGCTTGCCAATCCGTGCAGCAAAACGACCGAAGTTGAATTCGTCGAAGCGGCGCTGGGGGTGATGCCATACGCGATTGAAATTTCCGAATCGCGGCGAACGAATCGAATCGCTTCAGCACTCAATTGGACGCACTTCCTAGCTGAGTTGTCGGCCAAGCATTGACGTGAAAATCGCCATCGCGCCACTCAAGAAATCCGAACGCTTGCTGCCAGTCGGACAGCACGATTCGCCGTTTGCCGTCGGCGCTTAGGTGATCAGCAGGGCGGTGCGTGTGACCATGGATCATTAGCGTGACGCCTTGGCGCTCGAACGTGCGCTCGATGGCGGCATGATTGGCGTCCATGATGCGCATTGCGGTGACCGCTTTGTGCGCATCACTTTCGCGGCGCAGTTTTCGTGCAATCGCGTATCGCCATGCGACGGGCAAGGCGTCTCCGATCACTCGGAAGAGGGTTGTGCGCAACACTCGTCGTACGCGTTGGTAGCGCACATCATCGGTACAAAGCTCATCGCCGTGAAGCAGCAGCGCTCGTTTGCTCCCCAAATCGACATGGGTTTGCTCAGCCAATAGCGTTGCGCCACAGGCGCGGGCGAATGCTTGACCCAGCATGAAATCACGATTTCCACGAGCGATGAAAATGGCGACGCCAGCTTCGTTGACTGCGCGGAACTCCGCCGCAACCGACAGTGCGTAATCGTCGCTCGGCAGCATTCGATCACCGAGCCAGACGTGAAACAAATCACCAATCACGTAGAGGTGACTGGCTTGTCGTGCGGGGCCGTGCATGAATGCGATGAAGCGCGCGTGCGTTGCCACATCACGCTCATGCAAATGCAAATCAGAAATGAAAAGCGCACGCATGCGACTTAACTCAGGCGTGCGCTGCAGCGCGAACAACGATGATTGAGCGGGCTACGCAATCGTTGCTTTGGTAATCACCACGTCTTGCTTGGGCACGTCACCGTGAAAGCCAGATTGTCCTGTGGGAACAGCGCGAATCTTTTCAACGACATCGAGCCCGCCAGTGACTTTGCCAAACACCGCGTAACCCCAGCCACTGCCGCTGGCGCTCTTGAAGTTCAAGAAATCATTGTCAACCGTGTTGATAAAGAACTGCGCCGTGGCGGAATGTGGATCGTTGGTGCGCGCCATGGCAATCGTGCCACGAGTGTTTTTGAGACCTGCAGCGCTAGAAAAAACACCTTCGTGCTCGAGTGGCGCGCCGACAGCTTTTTGCTTCATGCCCGGCTCAAAGCCGCCGCACTGAATCATGAAGTCTTTGATGACGCGATGAAAAATGGTGCCGTCGTAGTGACCGCTCTTGACGTAACTCAGAAAGTTAGCGGCAGTTTTCGGTGCGCACACTTCATCGATGTCGAGAGTGATGTCGCCGTGGTTGGTGTTGAGAATGACAGTTGCCATGTAATGCTTTCGTTGTGATTTATTTGGTGAGCAACGTAACTTTTTCGATCACGATTTGCGTTTGCGGAACATCGGTCGGGAACGGGCCGCCGCTGCCGGTGGGCACATCAGCCATTTTGTCGACCACATCCATGCCCGACACCACTCGACCAAAGGCTGTGTAGCCCCATCCGAAGCGAGCGCATTGCGCTGGTGGCGTCTCGACTTTGCACTGCGGTGGCACGTTGGCTTTGGCGGCTGACGAATTCAAAAACGCGTTATCTTTGAGATTGATGAAAAACTGCGCGGTGCCCGAATGCGGATCATTTGTGCGCGCCATGGCAATCGTTCCACGGTCGTTTTTGAGCCCCGCTTTTTCGGCCGCTTCGCCTTCGTTGACAACCGGTGCACGGGTCGCTTTTTGAGCGAGCGCTTTGTCGAAACCACCGCCTTGCGCCATGAAGTTTTTGATCACACGATGAAACACCGTGCCCTCGAAATGTCCTGACTTTACGTACTCGAGAAAATTGTCAACGGACTTGGGGGCTGCCGTGCGATCGAGCTCGATCACGACGCTACCCAGGCTCGTCTTCATTTCCACACGCGGTTTATCTTGAGCGTGTGTGAGTTGAGAGGCCAACAGCGTTGCCGCACCGAGTGCAGCGATAAAAAAACGGGTTTTTTTCATAGGTGAATCAGCCTAACTAGGCGTTGCTTTCAAAAATAATTTGCCAACGTCCGTCGATCTGCTGCCAGAGCTGACGCTTTCGAAGTTGGCTGCTGAATTTGTTGCTCTTATAAGATTGATCGAAGGTGACAAGCGCTAAATCGCGCTCGCCTGGGTATTGAACGGCCGAAACGTTGCTTAGTTCCACCTTGGCCCACTGCGTGTTTTGGACCAAACTTTTTCGCGCTTGCAACCATCCGTTGTAGTCGGTCGATTCGCTCGCGAATGAATTCGAGTAGTGCGAAAAATACTTTGGCATATCCACCGCTTGCCAATCGCCGCGCCAGCGTTCAAGGGCCGTTAGCAGGGGCGTTGCGCGCTTCGTGCTGGTATCGCGATCAACCCAATCGATGGATTGCGCCACGACAATCGGTGTTCGATCGGCCGTGATAAATCGTTCGAGCACTTTCAAATCGGGGTTTGAAACCACGATGCAGCCATCGCTGGCGCGGGGTGCGCGCGCGAACGTATCGCTGCCGACGCCGTGCAACCAAATGCCGTAGCCGTTTCGATTGTGTCGACGATCCCAAGCGTTGGGATAGTCGAGCGGATACGCACCGGCACCGTAAAAATCGGTGAGTTTGTCACGCGAAACGGCCGCCTGCAGGAAATAGGCGCCGATGGGCGTGCGCTGATCGCCTTGTTTGGCTTTGCCACTGCCTTCTTTGCCGATGGTGGCGTAGAAATCGGCGATGCGTGTGGTTTTGCCAGCGCTGTGTTCGAACACGTAAATGCGTGAGCGGTTGACGTCAACCGCCATGGCGTAGCGCACATCAGCGGGCAGACGCAAAAAGCTGGCGGGGACTTTGTCAGCACCCACGGCGTCGTTGATGCGCTGCGCGCGGGCGCTGGCCTCGGCGCGAAGGCCTTGCAGCGCATCGGACGGCGCAGAGTTGGTATTGCCGAACGATTGCAATGGCTTGACTTTGGCGAGTAACAGGTCGCCGTGAATGAGATGCGCCAGGCGGAAATTAGGATGTCTCGTAAGCAATTCGCTAATCGTCGTGAGTGCTGTATCGAGCTGTGCGCTGCGAATTTCACGCAGCGCTTTAAGCAGCAATGATTCAGCGTCTGCAAACGACGGCGCAGTAATTCCAATGACCCCAGGATGGCCCACGGCCAATCCGAGCACAACGCCACATTTAGCGGCGAATCGCAACGACTTCGCAGCGGCGGCGCTGTTAATTTGGATCGGGAATCGCATCGGCTATGCCCGTCGAATTAGCCCGAACGCTCGCGGGTGATTCGCCACACGCCGTCTTCGCGTACGAGACTCAAGGTCTTACGGGAACGAGTTTGCAGCGAATCAGAGCTGTATTGCTGACGGAAGGTCACACGGGCTTCGTTGCCGTTGAGCATCTCGATTTGCTCTTCGCTGATTTTCACCGAAATTTTGCTCGGAGCTTTCACACGCTCGGTGCGTGCATTCACCCAATCGGCGCGCGACTGACCGCCTTCGGGTTTGAACGATTTTGCGTAGCTCGACAGATATGCCGCTACGTTTTGTTCGGACCACGCTTTGCTCCACTTGTTCACGGCGCTCGAGACCTCGGCTGCACCATTGGCTGCTGCGGGGGCAGGAGATGGAGCGGCTGGAGCCGGCGTGGCTGCGGTTGGCGCGGCCGCTAGGGGCGGAGTGGCTGCTTTAGCGGCGACGGCGGGTGCGGCTACAGGCAGTACGGCTGCTGCCGCGCGTGGCGCAGTGTTGGCCTTTGGATTGGTTGAGAACAGATCGCGCACCAGGTTTAACTTGGTTGCGGCCCCCGAGTTGGCTTTGTCAATTTGCAACGCTTTGTCGTAGGCTTGGCTGGCAAGCTTGGCGTAAATGTCGCCCAAGTTTTCGTGCGCCGTGGAATAGGTCGGATGCGTTTGTATGGCGAGTTCAAGGGCAACACGCGCTTTTTCAAACTGACCTTTGGAGCTATAGAGCACAGCCAAATTGTTGTACGGCTCGGGTAGTTCTGGGAAATCTTCGGTTAACGACTGAAACGTCATGATCGCATCGTTGGTGCGGCCGGTTTCAGATTGAGCCAGACCGCGCATAAATCGAGCGACCGGATCTTTGGGCTTGGACGAAAGATAGGTGTTGACTTTGTCGAGTGCTTGTTGCGACTGCCCAGCCTTGAGCAAACGATTGATGTCCTGCAAATCCGCTCCGGGCGCTTGCGCTTGAGCTTGCGACCATGCCACTGAGCTCACGGCTAGCAGTGACAGAGCCGCCGCAATGCAAGTGAGGCGAAGTGGACGTCGTTGTTGTGCTGAGCGGGCGCTTAGATAAATCATGATTTCCTCGATAACTTTTTTGATTTTAGGGGCGAACGCGACGGCGCGCCAGCGAGCGCGGGTTCATAGTCTAGCCAGTGTTGCTTCGATGAGCGAGCGAGCAATGGAGACCTTGGGCGGAAGCTGGGGCAAGTTGTGCTTGTCAAACCAATGGGCCTCGGCAATTTCGTGACCGTTGGGCAGCAGATCGCCGCCCGCGTACTCGGCAGTGAACGCAATCATCAGACTGTGCGGAAACGGCCACGATTGTGAAGCGACGTAGCGCAAATCGCTGACTTGAATGCCGACCTCCTCGTGCACTTCACGGTGCACGGCGTCCTCAACGCTTTCACCGGCTTCGAGAAACCCCGCGAGCGCGCTAAAACGGCCCGCCGGAAAATTGACGTTTCGCGCTAACAGGATTTGCGCTCCTTTGGTCACTAAACACATCATCGCCGGCGAAATTCGTGGGTACGCGCTTAGGCCACACGCTGGGCAGCGCCGGGCGCGTTCGTGCGTTTCGCGCACCGTGGGCGTGGCGCACGCACCGCAGAATTGGTGCGTTCGATCCCATTCAAGGAGCTGCAGCGCGCGGCCAGCAATGGCGACTTGTTCGTCGGGCAGGATGCCAAAGAGGCTTCGTAAGTTCGCGAAGCGGCTGCCTTCGGGCGCTTGAAATTCCGCGGCGAGGCGCTGGGCGGCGTAGGCGCACTGTTCATCGCGACCGATGACGATGTGCGAGTCAATTGGCGCGGTCGTCGCAAATGAGCGAACGGTTTGGCCGTTTTCGTGCACCAGCAATTCGGTGCCGCGGAAGCTGAGCGTGATGAGTGTCGCATCAGAGGGTTGGACAAACGCGGTCTGGGCGACGAATTTGGATGGGGTTTCAAGCATGGAAGGAAACTATCAAGAGGTGGCGCGTCGCTGCGAGCACAGCGGATTGGCCGTCGTCGTCCGTTGTCACGGAAAAACGAGGTTGTGCCTAGGGTCGCGGGTTGAATCTTGACATTGTGCCGTGCCTGCGTGTCAACGGACTCACTGACGCAGATTTTTGATCAGCTTTTCTACGAAAGCCATATTTAATAATAGAAAAAACAACATTCTTATCTGATTCAAAACAACACTTTGTTGCTATTTTTTTGTTGTTTTAATTGGCCTAACATGAATAAGTCATTAGATTAAGTCATTCACGGATCATTCTTATGACATGGTCATAAGTTGCTGATTTTTAAGGGTATTCTTGTCGAAAATTAGTGTTTTTTTAGCATCGCTCTGTTAGCATCATCTCGAAATGAATAGGCGCGCAGCTTGATCAGTGTCCAAGCGCAGCGTCAAATTACCAAAAAGTCGGATCACCGACTGCGGTCAGGTTGGGAGTGGATGGCAGTGCGTATGTAGCGGCGGCGTCGAGCGTTTCGATGTCGGCTCGTTGTATTGCTATGTCGCATTTTTCTATCTGCCGGGGGTGGGTCATCGAGCGTCGATTGGCATTCGGACCGATTGACATTAACTGATTTGCAGTAGGGAAAGAGCGAATGAATTGCTTGAACGTCAGCGTAATTAATCTCGATCAGTCAATGAGTGGGGCGCTAGCGCGCTCTCTCTTCCGAATCCTTCGGGGGGGCGTTGCTTTGTTAGCGTCTGCCGCTGCAATGTCTTCGTTTGCGCAGGTTTGTGCTGTGCCGGGAAAAGACGGTCCATTGACGCTCGCCGGCACCTCGATCGTTAACACTTACTACGCCGGTAGCGGCACGTTAAATGCCGGAACCAATTCGCTGTCACTCGGCATGCTGCGAACCGGAGCGGACGCTAATGGCGTAGAAGCAAACACCACTGCACCAGCAGTGGGTGACATGCTGCTCATCATCCAGATGCAAGGCGCTGAATTTAATACCTCAGACGACAACCGCTACGGCGACGGCGTGGGGGATGGCACGATTCAAAATACCACCGGCACCGACCCTGCACGTGGTTTCCTTTCGAATACAAATTTTCGCGCCGGCTTGCACGAGTACGTGCGCGTCAGCTCGGTCAGTGGAGCGACGGTTAATTTCGTCGGCGCTGGTTTCGGTGGGGGGCTTTTAAACCAGTACGTTCAGGACGTGACCGCTGGAAGTTTCCGGCAAACCTACCAAGTTATACGAGTCCCACAATACTCCTCACTGAATTTGACCTCGCAGATCGTCCCTGCCCCGTGGGACGGCACCACTGGCGGCGTGGTGGCTATTGATGTCGCTGGCACCTTGAATTTTGGAACCTTGACGGGCGGCGTTGCATCACACATCGATGTGTCGCGTCGGGGCTTCCGCGGAGCTGGCTCTCAAACCGATGGCGACGTCACGGTTGGCTCGGCCGCTTATACGAGTACCAACACCACGCAGCATGGCATCAAGGCCGAGGGTATCTCCGGTACACCAGCCTTTGTTCAGACGTCAATTTCGGGTGCTCGCAACAGCTTTGTGACAACAAGCGCGGTGAGTGCCGCAAGCGGAACGTCCTATCCGTCAGGTGATTACGCCAGGGGTGCTCCAGGCAATGCCGGCGGTGGCGGAACAGGGCACAACAGCGGTGGTGGTGGTGGTGGTAACGGCGGTATTGGCGGCAACGGAGGACGGACCTTCTCCGGAGACGCCTCCCGTGATGTGGGCGGCTTCGGCGGCGCAACCGTGCCCAACTCAACCACCCGATTGATGATGGGCGGAGGTGGCGGTGCCAGCGACATCAATAACGCTGTTTCTCCAGGAGGCTCTGGCGGCCGCGGTGGCGGTTTGATCATTGTCCGAGCCGGTTCGATTACGGGCAGCGGTGTATTGACCGCCGACGGTCAACGAGGAGTGGACGATAACTCCGACACAGGTCGCGACGGCGCTGGCGGCGGCGGAGCGGGCGGCACGATTCTCGTTGAAGCTAATAGCGGGCAGAGCTCAGTCACCGCCAGCGTGCAGGGCGGTGACGGAGGAAACGCCAACATTGACAGTGCGGGGGCTCCGCGAACTACGGGTGAGTCCGAGGGCCCCGGTGGCGGTGGCGGTGGTGGCTCTGTCATTTACAACTCATTAGCTGCGGCCGGCGTTCCCGTAGTCAACACGACGGCCGGTTCGCCGGGCACATCCCAATCGTCGCTCACCGCCGGATTAGGCATCAATAACATCGCGTCGGCGGGCGTTGGCGGAAGTTCGATTCCTCTGCCCTACGATCCAGATGGCGTGCCGGGCGTTGACAGCGGCGCCCTGTGCCTGCCGCAACCTACAGTCACCAAAACCACCTCGACACCGGCCTCCAGCGGGGCAATCGTACCCGGTACAAACAGCACGTACACGATTACTGCCACCTTCCCCTCTACGAGCGGTGGCGCGAGCGGCGTTCAACTGTTTGATCCACAGTTAGGCCTAACAACGACATTCACTCAGACAGCGGCGGCTACGTCCTTCACCGCGATCCCGGCCGACTGCGCCACGCGAACCACCATTACCGATCCCGTCTCTGGCAGCAACGCCAACTTACTAGCGGGTGACTGGTTCGTGCTCCCGGGCTGCTCGCTTGCCTACACCATCCCGATTTTGGTTGACGCAACCACGCCGTCTGGCACGTATCAAAACGATGCTGGAGTGCGCTATTTGGACCCAACGCGCTCCACGGCGACACGTCTGGTGTCGAGCGACACCACGGATGTGACCAACCCGGCCGGGACTGCAATCACGTACGAAACCGGCTCGACGACCAATGTGCTTGGCAGTAACTACGATGGAAATCTCGTCAGCAACACAGGCGAGGATATTTTGGTGCTTCCACCAAATATCACGGTGGCTAAGGTGGTCAGCAGTGGCGGGGGCTCCAACTCGCCGGTGATCTACACGGTCACGGTCACCAATACGGGTGCGGCGGGCAGCTACGCCCTGTCAGACACCCCCGCCTTTGGTACGGGGGTGACGGTTGCGGCCGCACCGACGTGTACCAACACCTCAAGTCCGGCCGCAGGCGACACCACCCCGACCTGCACCACCACCACCGGGCGGCCACGGCCAGCACCGCCGTGGTCCACACCTACACCGTCTCGATCCCGTTTAGTGTGGCCGGTAGTGCCACCGCGGCGGCCACCGACTGCACCTTAGCGGGTGCTGAGACCCGCAGCGGCTTGACCAACAACGTCACGCTCAGCGCGAGCAACGGCACGACAATCGCCACCGCCTGTGCGCCAGCGAACACCCCAGCCAACGTCACCACCACCAAGACCATCACCGCAGGGCCCACGGCCACCGCCAACCCGAACCAGTACACCATCACCTACCAGATCGACGCGGTCAACGCAGGCGGCAGCGCCACGAGCTACGCGCTCACCGACACCCCGCGCTTTGGAGCCGGTGTCACCATCAACAGCGCCACCTGTGTGGCCAGCACGCCCTCGGGCACGCCTGCGGCGCCCACGGCCAACTGTAATGGTGCGATCACCCTGACCAACGGCAGCGCCACAACGATTGCCGCCGCCGCCAGCGCGATCAACGCGGCCACCACCCACCGCTACAGCCTCACCGTCACCTTCACGGTCGACCCGGCCACGGTCGTCCCGGCCAGCAACGGTGCCACCTGCGCCACCACCACGCCTGCGGCGGGCACCAGCACCGGTCTCAACAACGTCGCCACCATCACCCCGACCGGGGGCAGTGCCGCCACCAGTAACGTGTGCGCCCCGACCCCTGCGGCCATCACAGTGGCTAAAGTGGTCACCAGTGGTGGCGGCTCGAACAGTCCTGTGGTCTACACCGTCACCGTGACCAACAACGGCGCGGCGGGCAGCTACGGCGTTGATGACAGCCCGGCCTTTGGTGTCGGCATCACCGTCACCGCCAACCCGACCTGCGCCAACACCTCAAGTCCGGCCGCAGGCGACACCACCCCGACCTGCACCACCACCACCGGCCCGTGGGCCCTGGCTGATCCGGGCACCGCGATTGCAGCGGCCACGGCCAGCACCGCCGTGGTCCACACCTACACCGTCTCGATCCCGTTTAGTGTGGCCGGTAGTGCCACCGCGGCGGCCACCGACTGC
>READ01000026.1 GCA_004293675.1 Betaproteobacteria bacterium | reverse complement strand
AAATTGAAATTCAAATCGTGGACACCCATGAAACCCTTGAAACCCCAGTCGTTATTGGCTCGCAGGCCTTTGACTATCAAATAAACCGGACACTACTGAATCATCACCTATGAGCAAAGGTGCGAAACTGAGTAACAAGTCGACGCAGCCCGCCCAAGCGGGGCGTCTATTCGCCGCTATCTTTCTGATGGTGTTCATCGGAGCCTTCGGGGCGATTGCGACCATTTTCGGTCTACTGCCAATCGCCGATGCCGCATCTACGTTGTGGCGCGCCAACTCGCTCGTCGAAGTACCCGCAACCGTGAAACAGGTGCAGCTCAGCCTCGGCAGTCGATCAACGCAAAAGCATTTGAAGTCGTTGAGCGTGCGCTACAGCTACAAGTGGAAGGGTGTCACTTACGAAAGCACTGCCGTGAGCGTGCAACACTGGGCGGGGTAGCACGACAGCGCGACGTGGCATAAGGAATGGTTTGATCGCCTTGAGCGAGCGCGGCAATCGGGTGCAACTGTGCCGGCGTGGGTGAACGCGAGCGATCCGCCACAAGCCGTGCTCGACAAAGAGTTGCGCTGGGCGCGGCTATTTCTTGCCGTGCCGCTGCTAGTTCTTTTCGGTGGCGTCTCGTTGTTCTTTGGCTATCACTTCATCCGCTTAGTATTCAGAATGGATCAGCGATAACTTGCGGTGCGCGAGCTGCTTACGCATCCGAGGGCGCTACAGCGATTGCATGGGCGATGAACACATTTCCAACAAAACGGTGTATCCGGCGCGGCTGGCGTAGCTCGCGTAGAGCCGAAGCGCGCTCGTCACCTGCGTTCGGTAGTGCACCGCGCGATCTTTCGCCCATGCCTCGTCGATGCCCTGCAAACAATCGCCGCGATAGAGATCGAACAAGCGTCGGACGAGTTGCAGCAGTTGCGCTTCGTCCGCCACGCTCGAACCCGTGCGCTCGATCAGCGCGGAGGACATCGCCTCCAGTTGCATTTCCAGCGCGCGAACATCGGTCCACACTTTCCCTGCATTGAGGGTGAGCCAGCCATCGTTTCGCAGAACCAAATCTTCTTCAACGAAGAGCTTTCGCAGACGCTGCAACGTCACTGTTAACGCATGCTCAGCCTGGTCGCCATCTTGCTCCGGCCACAGCGCATCCATCGCCGTTGAAACCGGCACACCTTTCTCACCGTGTGCGACGATGAGCTTTAACAACAGCAAAGGACGGCTCGACGCTTTGTCTGCACGTTGGCCTTCGGCAAGTTTCGCCTGCATACGAAATCCGCCGAAGCTGCGCACACTCATCGCCCACGGCCAATGATCGTCAGCCCACCTCGGCGGTGGAACGGGGCGACGTTTGAGTGACGCCAGAACAAAATCGACTTCGATGTCTTGCCGCAGCGCGATTGCACACGCTGCAGCCCGCGCCTTCGGTGCAGAAAAAAAGAACTCCGGCGTAGACGTTTTGCGCATCGCCGCGAGTCCATCGCGCAAGTACGAAGCGCATTGCGGCGAAACGCTCCAAGACGTACCGCTCTGTTGAAATGACTCGAGCGCGCGAGCAAGCGCGGCATAACCCATCGGCACAGCGCGCTGCGCATCCGTTGCGTCGCGGGCGATCGATTCCATCGTTTGCGCGGCCAGATCGTAGCGCTGCAGCACAAAGTAAACGGTCGCCTCTCTCATTCGATAGGTCGACCCAATGCCTGGCGGGCAAACTGCCTCCTCCAAACCGCGATTGATGTGCTTGATATGGTCAAACGCCGCATCCGAATCGCTGCGCGCGCTCGCGAACGCCGCCGCTTGAGCGTTGTAAATCACACGCTCCATTGGGCGATCCGGATGCATTGCGTCAAGCATCGCACGCAAACCGCGCTCTACGAGCTCATTGTTTCGATCATGCAACGCGCTATCTGTGGCGAACCGCGCGCGACGAAAATTGATACCGCACTTCAAGATGCTCTTCTGGGCGGCGTCCATCTTGGCATCCAACTGCTCGATCGCATTCGGCAAACGCGCGCGATCGGAAAAGTACAGGTGCTGCGCCCACGCCGCGAGCCAAAGCAGCGCAAACAAACGCGTTGCGTCGTTGGTCTCGGCCCAGCGCGACCAACAGGCCGTCATCCGCGCGTGCAATAGCTGCGCGTCGGACACCGCATTGGTCATTTGAAGAAAAGGCAACAACACCGCTGCTGCGAGCGCCGTGTGCGTTGCTTGATGCGCAGTCGGTGGCGCTTCAATGCACGACTGCAATTGCGTCCCTGTCCGCACCATCGTGTCAACCGACGCACCGCGCAGCAGCGCGCTGGCCATCTCGCCGGTTGCTCGCGCGAGCGAAACTTCAGTGTCGCAGAGCGCGTCGTCTAGCAGAGGACTCGCGGCGTCAAAGCGAGCGATCCATACCAGCCAACCGTTAAAGCGACTCCAGTCGGCGACCATGAACGCCATCGCATGCGCAGAGAGCGCCATCTGCGCCACGGCGTCGCCGCGCGCGCTCGCTGCGGCGAACGCCTCTTCGAGTCGCTCGAAAGCAACTGCGGCATCTGGGCTCTTGCCTGCGGCGTCGTGCAGCACGTCCTGCCACGGCGGGTGCGGCGCTGCCAGCGGTCGACGGAAAGGGGTCACGTTGGAGGCTGGCATCGGTGAAGGCTACGGAACAGACCGGGTGGGATCGGAAATTGACGTTGCCGTGGATTATCCGGTTTTTGTGATTTAGCTGTGACCTCAGCCTGTTTAGCCTTTCGAACTTCAGCACAGACCAATTGAGCGGGCGGTTTCCTATGGTGAGTCTACGCATCCGCGCAGTCAGTTCATTCTCACGCCGTCGCGAGCTACGAATCGGTCGTGTCGCGGATACATCGGGAATGTAGCGATGCGACCTAACTCGCGCTCAGTCAATACATCTGTTGATATTCACAGTCAGCAAATGCTGACTATGCGGCGTGCGAGCTTTGCTTCATTCTTGATCGTTAAACGCACGTGGCGAATTCGTGTCGACGCTCGCGTCTGTTGCATTGAGTGAACTTTTCTGTTTCGGGGGTCGAATGGTGTTTCATGTTGCGCATCTAGGTCTTATGGCGAAGCGCGCGCTACATCGCACGACGGCGCGTTTTGCGAGTGCGGTGTCCGCACTCTTGCTGACAGCTTCGTTCGCCTACGCGCAAGTGCCAGGTAGCCTCGATACGACGCCATTCCCCGGCTTTGCATCGGGCAATGGCGTGATTCCATCGTTTGCCGTTGGCACGGGTGACGACAAGGCGTATGCGACGGCGATACAGGCCGACGGAAAAATTGTGATGGCCGGGGGTTGCGCGACGGGGGTGACTCGCTCAATGTGCTTCGTAAGATTTAACGCCGACGGCACGCTCGATGATACGTTCGACGGACCCAATGCGACGGCGGGCAATGGCAAGTTCACCTTCCTCGTCAACGCCTTTAGCAATGAGGTACGCGCACTTGTCATCCAGCCCGATCAGAAGATCCTCGCGCTCGGCACCTGCGACAACAAATTCTGTCTGGCTCGCCTCAATCCGAACGGCTCATTCGATCCGAGCTTTGTCGGGCCAAACGGAACCGGTGCCGGACGGTTTCGAATCACGATCGGTGCCGATGACGACGTAGCCGAGGCGATGGCGCTACAGGCCGACGGTCGGATCATCGTCGTCGGATCCTGCAAGGTTGATGTGAGCGGTACGTTTCGTTCTCGGTATTGCATTGCTCGATTGAATGCGGACGGTTCATTCGACACGAACTTTGACGGACTCGTCGGCAACCCGCCAGCGGACGGGAGGTTCTTATTCGGACTGGTCGGTCAAAGCGCCAACCGCGACGAAGTTGCGAATGCGGTTGCAATCCAGAGCAATGGCCGGATCGTAATCGCCGGGACGTGTTACGAACAACCTATTTTTCCGGACATCTGCGTTGTCCGACTCAGCTCAAACGGAAGGCTCGACTCAAGCTTCATTGGTCCCGCTGGAAACGGCAACGGAAAGGCAATCATTGACTTCTTTAACGTCGACGATTTCCCTCGCGCGGTCACTGTGCAGCCAGACGGAAAGATTCTGATCGGTTCGGCACGAGGCGGCGCGGAATTTATCGCAGTGCGTCTGAAAGAAAACGGCAGCCTCGATACGGAGTTTGGAAACGGTGCCGCATCGAGCGCTTCTGGCGGGCTCGGCAACGTGCGAGTTTCCGTCATCAACGGTTTTAGCAATTTGACGTCAATGGTTTTGCAAAACGACGGCAGGATTTTGCTAGGCGGAACGTGCGGCACAAGCTTTTGCGTGACTCGTCTACACAGCGACGGCGGTATCGACACCGCATTCGACGGCACACTCGCGTCACCCGCTGACGGCAAACTTCTACTTTCGTTCGGCGCAGGAACCAACCGACTCACGAGTATGGCCCTCCAATCCGACGGCAAGATTGTCGTAGCGGGCTATTGCGATAACGGAACCAACCACGACTTCTGCATCGCACGACTCAACGGCGGCCCCAGCAGCGCGCGCCAATGCTCACTAGACATCGACGGTGACGGCAAAGTGCTCGCTACCACCGACATGCTGATTGGCACCCGCGTCGCACTCGGCATGACCGGCAGCGCCGTGATCGGCGGCATCACCGTCCCGGCAAACGCCACGCGCGATCAATGGGGCACCAACACCTCGCGCGACATTCGCAAATTTCTTGTTTCGCAATGCGGGATGAATCTACCGTGAATCGGCAACGCTGAATCAGGGCGCAGTACATCGTCTCAAACCTATCTCGGAGAATAAAGTGAAACTCCATTGGAAACAAACGGAAGTAGCAGCACGAATCGTCATTGCGTTATTCGTCACTGCATTGCCGTTCGCGCAGGGGCACGCTAACGCTACGAACGCCGCGAACGGCAGCATCACCGTCGACGGCAAGAAGACAGAATTTCGCCATGCCTATGCGGTCATCCAGCCGTCGCTGGGGAGCAGTGCAAAGCCAGAAACGGTGGTGGTGATTACTGATAAGCCGTTGTCCGCTGCCGTTACTGCCGACCGCAACGAGCGGCAAAAAGCAAGGGAGCGCGACGGCGTGCGCATGCTTGTTGTGTCGGCGGACAAGCGTCCTGATGACGTGGTGTCGATCTTCATTTCGGTGCCACCGATGAACACCACCGACTCCTCGCGCCGATTCAAACTTGCGCTCGATCCAGTTGGCGACAAGCGGCTCAAAGGCCGCCTGTCGATGGATGAGCCGTGGGAATCGTTTGGTATCAAGTACCGGATCGACGTTAGCTTTGATGCCCACCTTTTGGTCGGCAAGTAGACATGCCCCGCTCATTCGCCCCCGTCCTATTCACTGCGCTTGCTCAACCCTCGTCTTGGAGAATCAAATGAAACGCCGCTGTCAAGTCTTACCCGCGCTGTTGCTCGCAATGATGGTTTCAGCCGCGCACGCGCAAACCTGCCCGTTCGACGACGGTAATTCGTCGCTCGCGGTGGAGGGCTTGATCCTCACGCGTTACGCGCTGGGTATCACCGGTGCGCCGCTGGTCATGAGCACCGGCATCAACGCGGTTGATGCACCCACCGTCGAGGCGGCGATCAATTGTCCGAGCTGCGGGCTCAACATCACGGGCAACGCAACGCTGACGGTGGCCGATGCGACGATCATCTCGCGAAAGCTTGCGGGCTTTTCGGGGGATGCGTTGACCAATGGCGTTGCGCTAGGCAGCGGCACGCGCAACACGCCCGCCGCAGTACAGAGCTTTCTGCTCGCGGGCTGCGGCGCAACGGGCGGCACGGTGACGAGCATCACTGCGGGCACGGGACTGACTGGCGGCACGATCACCGGCAGCGGAACGATTGCGGCGGACACCACGTATTTGCAGCGACGCGTGGTTCTTGGCTGCGGCGCTGGCGCAGCGATCCGATCCATCGACGCCGATGGACTTCCGAGCTGCGTGTCTGCGGGCGGCGGCACAGTCACCGGCATTCTCACCGGGCCAGGGCTCACCGGCGGGCCCATCAGCGGGGCGGGCACGATCAATCTGGCGAGCACGCAGCTCTTACCCACCACCGCTTGCGCCACCGATCAAATTGCGAAATGGAGCGGCAGCGCGTGGGTTTGCACTGCCGCGTCGCGCACACTGCCGACCTGCATGCTCGGGCAGGTGATCCGCGTCGGGATTGGCGGCGCGTTACAGTGTGGCAATTTGCCACATTCGATTGCAACGCATCGTAAGGGCACTGATCGGATTGGTTATCTCACAGCAATCGCCATCGGCGACGACGCATTACCTGTAGTGGTCTACTACCACACAGACGCCTCAATTGAAGGCACGGTGCGCGCGCTCAAGTGTGGCAACTCTGCGTGTACTTCGGGCAATACCGATAGCGTGGTGCAGGACGCAAACCCAGGCGCCGTCGAGGTACCTCTAGCCGTAGCGATTGGTGCCGACAACTTTCCGATCATCGTCGTACGCACATCAAGTTTTGGATTTACGCGTGCGGCGGTCGTCAAATGCGGCAACGCGTCGTGCTCAAGCATAAGCGCGGTGACCACAATAGGTTCCACGGATCAGGAACCGGGTCGGATCTCCTCTATCGTCGTTCCACCGGACGGTCGACCGGCCATCACCTACAGCCATGGCAGCAACGGCGGCACGCTCAAAGTGACCAAGTGCGGCAACGCGGCGTGCTCGAACGGCAATGCGGTTAGCGTGGTCGACACGGTACGCGCAGAACCCTCGATTGCGCTCGGCACCGACGGACTTCCAGTGATCGCGTACTATGACTTGACGGGACAACGACTCAAAGTGGCAAAGTGCGCCGATGCGAGCTGTGCAAGTAGCAGCATTTCCATAGTCGACGGCACCGGGACGGACGTCGGATCACACGCATCGATCACCGTACCCGTCGACGGTCGCCCGATCATTAGCTATTTCGACGCTGCGAATGGCGAACTTAAAGTGGCGCGCTGTGGCAACGCTGCATGTAGCAGCGGGAACATCCGCACCGTCGTCGATACGGACGGAACAGTCGGAAAACACTCTTCGATTGCCATCGGCGCTGACGGCTTGCCCGTCGTCAGCTACTACGACGAAACCAATGGCGCGTTGAAATTTGTCAAGTGCAGCAATGCCAACTGTAGCTCCAGCGTCAACCGAACTATTTCGACAGTGGAGAGCGATGGTGGAGCGGGCCTTGGTCTCGGCGGAAACCTTGCGATGCCCGCCGACGGACTCCCCGTAATCAGCTACTCCGATGTGAACAACCGGATTCTGAAAATCGCCAAGTGCAGCAATGCGGCGTGTGTTTTTCCGTAACTGCGACGGCACGTTCAAGTAAATGGCGCTTGCGACACTGTCGTCCGAAACAAATTCAAACCGACAAGGACGAAACCTATGAAACTATTGCCATGCGTCTTTGATGTTCGCGGACTTTTGCTCGCAATGTTCACGGCGCTCACCGCTCTCATGATGACTGCGTCCATGGCGCACGCCCAGGCGAGCGCAACGGGCAGCATCACCGTCAACGGCAAAAAGACCGAGCTCAAACACGCCTACGCGTTCACACGAGGGGCGGGCGTCAAGGACATGGTGAAAACAACCTTGATCCTGGCCGACAAACCGCTGCCAGCTGCGGCGGTCACCGATTCGATGGAGAGATCAACCGCAAGGAAGCTTGGCGACATCAAGATGCTGGTCGTCGGCTTCAATGACGAGAAAGACATCGTGAGTTTTTCGCACGATATAGGCGAGTTCTCGGGCAGTCGGGTTAGTTCGGCGCACAAAGTAACGTTTGACACCTTCAGCGATCAGGCATTGAAGGGGCGCTTGTTTACAAGCGGCGAGCAGCCAATCAGAACCACGCCAGGGACGTATAGTTTCGATGTTCAATTCAACGCGGCGATGACCGTGCCGCGAGCGCCCGACGCGATGGGCAAGAAGGCGTGGGACACACCGCAAGGCAAAGTCTTGGCCGACTATCTTCGCGCTGCGCGCGCGAGCGACAAAGCGGCGCTCAAACGTCTCATCTTGCCCGAGTATGTGAAAGAGCTGGAAGGCCCGAAGGCTGCGGAAGGCTTGAAGTTTTTGAAGATGAGTTCACCCGATCCGAAAACCGCCGAGTTTGAAAGCTTGATGATCGAGGGCAATGTGGCGAAAGCAAAAATTGTCGTGCGACACAAGGGTGCGACGGAGACTTCGGGCTATGAACTACGTCGCGTTGGTGATGCTTGGCTGGTCGTGCCGTAATGAACCGCGCAATAGTCTGGTCGTCCCCTCAGCCGACGAATAGCGAATTTCCTTTAGCGAAGTGTGATGATGTTGTGTAGGAAGCTCGAGTTAAGACAACGTGAGTAAGCGAGTCCATCGCGCATCGAAAAGAAATCGCGCACAACCCATCGTCACCGAAGACGAATTGCGCGCGCGCGAGAGCGCCGCCGAAGCGCTCGCGATTGCGAAGTCTAAAGCGGCCGCCGATGAACTTGATGCGGCTACGCGTAATCCGATGCCGCGCAATCCGCTCTCCATCGCAGGCGAGCTGGTTCAACCGTTGTGGACGTTCAGCGTTGTCTTTTTCGGATTGCTCTCGGGCGGCTGGTCTCCCGCGAGTGTGATCGTGTGTTTTTGGTTTGAGAAACTCACTCGCGTTTCTCTGATGGCGGCACGCATCTACATTCATCGCGAGAGCACAGGTAAGCGCGGCCATTACCGTTCGCACATCGATACGTATGCTGGCGGCGCAGAGCGATCCGACAAAAAGACTTTCGGTCGCGCTCTCGGCTGGAACGCGTCGCGACTGTTCGTGCATGGCCAGGCTGGAGCCGAGTCCACATCATCGAAGCGGATCAGCCCCTCGGGTGCGCCGACGCTGCTAAACCAATTCATCGGCATGTCGTTAGTGGTCGAGCTGCTCTCACTGATTGTGATCGTCTGGGCGCTCAGTACGATGGACGATTGGACGCGGTCGACGAGTGTGTGGGGTTTTGTGAAACAAGAGTGGCAAAGCAAGGCTTGGATCGTCGTGCTGCCGCTCGTGATTCATTTTGTGATCGACACGATAACGACGCTGCGCCAGCGCAGTTTCGCATCGATCAAAGCGCAAGCGATGGTGACTCACGGCTCGGCCAGTCTCATCCTTCCGGTTTTTTTGTTTGCGATGTGGATTGCCAATTACACCGAAGCCGCTGGCGTCCTCGTGTTTGCATGTGTCTTGGTGGCTGCGAAAACGATCTACGAAGTTTCAATCATTCTGCTCGGACGCGACTATGAGCTGCGCTCCGGCGATCGGCTGGCTCTACGACTGTGGCGCACAGATCCAACCTATGCCAGGTACGCGAAAAAAGAGGCGGCGCAACGAATGCGCGATGAGGAGACGATGCGATGAAGGGGCCCTAAATGGACGAATCGAAATTGAACAACCTCGACCTCATGTTCTTCGCTGCGTTCGCGCTCATCGCCTTGATATTCTTGACCGACGGTTGGCGAACGCGATGCAAACAGAACAAGCGTTTCGCAGCGCTCGCGGCGGGCTGCGCAAGCTCGGTCACCATCGTCGATAAGTACGAGCAACGCTTTGAGTTTGCCGTGAACGAGCGCAACTTCGTTGTCGCCGAAAAGCTCGTGACTACCGGCACCGGCAAATCGTCGAGCTCAAGCTACAAACTCATCACAACGACCGCGCTGCGAAGCAAGGCTTGGCAGCTACAGTTCTTCCGCGCGCGACCGCGCGGATCGGTCGAGAATTGGCTGGTCAACAAATTGCTCGCACGCGCAGGCAAACCACCGACCAACGCGAGCGGCGACGATTTTGCGTCGCAGTTTTCTGTGGAAAACGTTGGCGGCGGATTGCCAGAAAATTGGCTGAATCAATCTGCGAAGGAGACGATCAAAAATTTCTATGTGCAGCCGGAGCATCTCGCAGCGCTCGATCTCGAGGCGCTGACCGCCGAGCAAGGGCAACTTGAGCATCGACTAAGCACGCCGTACAAAACGCTCAACGCGGACAATCTCAAGGCGCTGTTGACGCGGCAAGCTGGGGTGGCCGATTCATTCGACGAGGCTGTCCGCCGAGCGTCTCAATTTTGATCATCGCGGCCGCTTCGACATGCGTCGGCAACGCTGTGGCCGGACAGCCTCAGTTCAGAGCACTGAAATTGGCCGCGCAACACGGCCCGGATGTGGACACGGGATTTTCAACGCGGCTTTCCCGGCTTACCTATGCAATGCCATATGAATATTGGGCAAAACACTATTTTTACCGATAATCAAAGCTTTATGAAAAATGTATGTATGCCATATTTCATATGGCCTATCTCGAAAAAGCCGCTACCTATTGTCCCGCTTTTGGCTGAGCTGATCACGTAGCCGCGCAACTTCCTTTTCCACCGCGTCTGCAATCACGTTTTGCATTTGATTGGCGGTGTCTTCGGCCACACGGGTGGCGATGTCGTTGGCGAGCGTGCTGAGAGCCGGCACGAGCACGCTGACGAGGTTTTCTTTCATGCGACCGTTGGCGTGCAGTTCGAGTTGCTGCATGACTTGGCTATAGACGCTGTGCTGCATCTGCTCGAGGCGCTTGCTGAGCATGGCGTTTAGCTGCTCGCGTGTCACACCGAGCGGGGCGTCGGAGCTGGCGCGAGACGGCGCGCTTTCTGCCGCGGGTGTCGTGCGTGTTGGAGCCGACGCTGGGGGACGTACTGGGTTGTTCGAAAAGCCGGAGCGCGCATCGCGAAAGGCCTGCACGCTGAGCTCCTCGACCTCGGGCAGTGGTATGGCACCGGCGTGGCTCGTCGGTTCGTCAACGCGCTCGTCAAGTTCCGGCGGCGCGCTTTCTCGCCGTGCACCCGCTGAGGGCAAGGGCTGTCGTTGCGGTGACGTGGAGGCGCGCACCAAATCTGTGAGCACAGGCAAATCTTCGGGCGGACGCGGGCGGCGCATCAGCTGATCGGCCTGCGCCAGAAGGGTTTTGGCGGTCGTGGTAGTCATAGGTTAATTATGCGCGCACTGGGACCCACATCGAGCGGTGATTATGGGCTGAGGCTGGCTGGTTGAACTAGCCCTGGTTCATTACGGTATGGGTCATGGCGTATCCACGGGCTTTGTAAAACGTCCAGCGCTCACGTCCGGCTTTGGCCACCGCGTCATCACGACCAACGATTTCAAAAACACGTTCGAATCGAGCGAAAAATGGCGGTGAATCCATGGCCAGATTGATGAGCACATCGGCACCACCTTCGTGTGTGGGCGCGTGATCGACGATGATGGGGGTGAGCGCAGCGTGTTCAGAATCGAGCGCAACGTGTGGCAGAAAACCGTCGGTAGGTTGCTCCCACAGCATCTGATCGAGCGCCTGGGTTGCCGCCGCGTCAGGCGTGACAACGCGCACGCGTTTGCCGCTGGCGTAGGCTTTCGCGACCAGTTTGGCCGCAGCATTCAAGGGGTTGGCAACGCCGGTGTAAAAATTAATTTCAGTCATAAGTTAGAACGTCACCGATGGTGCGGCTAGGACGACGCGCTTTGCACTAGGACGGGAGGACGCAAGGCATTGCAGATGTGAGTTTGACATTGGACGATAGGGTCAGGATGCAACGCTGTTCATTTGAGCAGACGGTTGACCTCTCCGTTCGGGCTGAGTAGGGTATTTGCCCGTCGGTCAAAAGGCGTTTTTGAGAAACAGGGCGGTGATCGGTTTGGCTCCCTCTCCCTGGGGTAGAGGGTTGGGGTGAGGGAGTTGGAATGATGTAGATGGGAGCAATGCGAAGACCCTCTCCCCAACCCTCCCCCCCGGGGGGAGGGAGCTGTTTGGCGCGTTACGCCTAGGGTATTTCGTGCAAAAGGCGTCACGTAAGGCATTGATTTTGTCTAACTAAAAAGCTGTTTCTTGAGAGCTGGTCGTAACTGAACAACGTTGGGTCAAGTCCGGCGGGTAATGACTGCGGTGGTGGCCGACCACCATCCCCCTCCTAACCTCCCCCTTGAAGGGGGAGGGACAAGCCCAGGTTCCCAGAACGCGCTCATTGGACGATTGGATCAGAGTATTCAAAAATCCTTTGCGTCCTCGGGCAGCGCCCGCCGTCCTAGCGCGAAGCGCGTCGTCATCCCATCCTTACCCGCTATTCCATCGACATTACATAGTCAACAAGCGCAGCGACAGGACGTCCCGTCGAGCCCTTTTCCTTTCCCGAGCCTTTGTAAGCAACACCGGCAATATCCAAATGCGCCCAATCGTATTTTTTGGCAAAACGCCACAAGAAACAGGCTGCTGTGATCGCGCCGCCTTCGCGACCAGCAACGTTGGCCATGTCTGCGAAATTGGAATTGAGCGCCTCTTGATAATCCTCTTCAAGCGGCATGCGCCAGAAGCGATCATTCATCTTTTGCCCCGATGCGATGATGGCGTTGGCGAGCGTATCGCTCGATGAAAAGATGCCGGCGTTGACGCTGCCCAAGGCAACCACGCAAGCGCCGGTGAGCGTTGCAATATCAATCACCGCGCGCGGCTTAAAGCGCTCGGCGTAGGTCAGCGCATCACACAAGATCAAGCGGCCCTCAGCATCGGTGTTGAGCACCTCAATGGTCTGACCGCTCATGCTAGTGAACACATCTCCGGGCTTAGTGGCTTTGCCTGATGGCATGTTTTCGCACGCTACAACAAGGCCCACGATGTTTTGTTTGGGCTTCAGTTCCGCAACGGATTTCATCACGCCAAACACGGTGCCCGCGCCCGACATGTCCCATTTCATGTGGTCCATGTCGCCAGCGGGTTTGAGCGAAATGCCGCCAGTATCGAACGTCACGCCCTTGCCCACAAACACGGTGGGCGCTTCGCCTTTTTTGCCGCCTGCGTACTCAAACACGATGAAACGCGGCGGCTCGTCGCTACCGTTAGTGACCGATAAGAACGACCCCATGCCGAGCTTTTCGATCGCCTTACGATCCATCACGGTGACTTTGAGTCCGTGTGACTTGGCGAGCTTCTTGGCCTCTTCACCCAACCGACTCGGCGTTCCAAAATTGCCTGGCAGATTGCCCAAGTGCTTGGCGAACTCGACGCCGTGGCTCGTTGCGACTGCTTTCTTGAGCGCACTTGGCGCGGCCTTTGCGGCGACTTCTGGCATGCCAAATCGAACGCGCTTGACGCTCGGTTTGGCGATCTTGGCCTTGGCCGCCGTGCCGCGTGTTTCGTCATAGCGATAGCAGGCGTCCGACACGCCCAACACCATGTGATGCATCGCATCAATCGCGCCATCGGCGGCGGGAAACACAGCAAACTCGGCCACCGAATGCTCGTTGGCGGCGCTCGCCAAAGCGCGCCCTGTAGCGCGGGCGTCCTTAGCGCTTAGTGCTTTGCCCTCGCCCAATCCAAACACCAACACCCTTGGTGCAGCCACGCCGGGCAGGTTGTAGAGCGCAAGCACGGCACCGGCTTTGCCGGAAAAGGCGGCAGATTTCAACGCGGCAGCGAGCGCGCCTTTACTTGCTTTGTCAATATCTTGAGCGGCCCAGCTTAACTTTTGGTTATCGTGGACGCCGACGGCAACCGAGTCGGTTTTGGTGGTTGCAGGATGGTCGGCTTTGAGCGTGAAATCGATCATGGTTCGATCTTTCGTGTAGGTAGGTAAACTTTCACATTATCTAACGAGTCTGACGCAAAGACCGATTTGAGAATTTTTGTGATCCCAACGTGCTAAGACCGCTTCACCAGTTTGCCAAAAATCGCCCCTCGCGCGTTGCGAACATCGTGAGTCGCACGTGATTTTTCGTCGCTCGCTGCTGCGTGAATTGATGACCAACGGCGCTTACGTGTTTGTGGTGCTGGTGGCCATTCTCATCACGCAGTTCTTGGTCAAGCTCATCGGTGCGGCCTCAACCGGGTCGCTACCTACCGAGGGATTGTTGCCGCTCGTTGGTTTCCGACTGATTTCCCAGCTGCCGCCACTTATTGTGATCGCTATGTTCGTGGCGATTTTGCTGTCTCTCTCACGGGGTTGGCGCGATAGCGAAATGGCCATTTGGATGAGTAGCGGCCAAAGTCTGTTGTCGTGGGTACGACCCGTGATGTATTTTGCGGTGCCCTGTGTCATCGTCGCAGCGGTGTTGTCAACGGCGCTGTCGCCTTGGGCAGAACGACGTTCGGCGGAGTATCGACGCATTTTGGAAGCGCGCGACGAGCTCTCGCTTTTGGCGCCGGGCTTGTTTCAAGAAATGCGCCGAAACCGCCAAGTGTTCTACGTCGAAGGCGTGGATTTGCTCAATGGCCGTATCAAAAGCGTGTTCGTATTCGCTGACGACGCGACCCAACCGTCGATCACACGCGCCGATCAAGGCTTCATCTACACCGATGAGCGTGGGGATCGCTATGTGGTGCTTGAAAACGGACGACGAGTGAAGCGCTTGGGCGCAACGCCAGTCGCGGGGGTGCCGCCCAATCTCAATGAGTACGAATTTGCACAGTTCGAGCGCTACGGCGTCCGAATGAATGCCACGGAGGTGCGCGACGATCCCCTTGAAGAGCGTGCCACCGAAACGTTATCGCTGATTAACAAAGGCACGCCGTCGGCAATGAGTTGGGTGTTTTATCGACTGAGCATTCCACTTGCAGGTCTATTTCTAGCGCTGTTGGCGATACCCATGGCCTATACCAATCCGCGGCTGGGGCGGTCAGTCAACCTGATTGTCGCCATCTTGTTTCTAATGACCACGCTCAACATCATGAGCACCGTTCAGACGCGAATTAGTGATGACAAACTGTCGTTTTTTAACGCAATGTTTTTCTTTCACTCAGCGCTGGCGGTGCTCGTTGCCGTGGTGTTCTATCGGCGCTATCGCGGCACCGTATTTGTGTGGCCTTGGCGGAGGTCAAGCGCATGAGAACGCTCAATAAATACATTGCGCGCGAGATTGCGTCATCGACGCTGCTGGTGCTTTCGGCGCTGTTGCTGCTGTGGATTTTTTATGATCTGCTGCAGGAATTGGGGCAGCTCAAGCAGCTCAACGGAGCGCAATACTTCATCTTAATTGCGGCAACGATTCCATCGCATCTCTATGAATTGCTGCCCATCGCTGCCCTGATCGGCACGCTATTTGCCCTTGCGCAACTCTCGAGCAATAGCGAATACGGTGTGATGCGTACCTCGGGCGTGTCGGTGGCACAAATCAGCGGCGTGGTACTCGGCGTGGGGCTGGCCATCGCAACGATAGTCTTTGTCATCGGCGAATACGCAGTGCCGCGCGCCGAACAATTGGTGCAACGCGTAAAGGCGTTTTCCGGCGCTCGCCCCTTCGCTGCCCGCGCGTTTCAATCAGGGCATTGGTTCAAGGATGGCAACACGTTCATCAATATCGCCAGCGTGCTCCCCGACGGCGCGCTTCGCGGCGTGCGGGTGTTTGAGTACGCTGATTCGGTCACGTTGTCGCGCTCGTTGACGGCCGAAAGCGCGCGATTTAACGCCGGGCGGCAATGGACGTTGGAAAAAGCCGTTGAAACAAAATTTGGTGCAGGTCAGGTCACTGCGCGCGAACTGCCATCGATGAGTTGGAACACGGTGATTACACCGGGCATGCTCTCGGTATTGCAAATTGCGCCGGAGCGCTTGTCGGTTGAAGGCCTGTGGGAGTACATCGGTCATCTTAAGAGCAACGCCCAAGATTCGCAGCGGTTTGAGGTGGCGTTGTGGGGGAAATTTTTCTATCCGCTAGCCACCTGCGTGCTGATGTTGATCGCGCTGCCGTTTGCACAGATTCAGCAACGCAGCGGCGGCGTCGGAGCGCGGGTGTTTACCGGAATCTTGCTCGGCCTGGTTTTCATCGTAGTGAATCGATTGTTTTCGTTCTTGGCGCTGCTCTACAACTGGCCGCCGGTGCTCGGCGCAATGTTGCCGGGAGCGATCTTTCTCTCAGCGGCGGCGTATATGGTGTGGCGCCTCGAGCGCCGATAGCGGCAACCTGTAGGAGCGGTTCTACCGCGAAATCCTACACGTAACAACGACATCACGCCGTGCCAATAATCGCGGTGGAACCGCTCCTACAAATCACAACAAAAGCGGGCGGCCCCGGACGGCCGAACAAACTGTGGGAGCGGTTTTACCGCGAAAGACGTTACACCAAGGCAACATCCCTCTACGCAAACAATCGCGGTGGAACCGCTCCTACAAATCACAACAGAAGCAGACGGCCCCGGACGGCCGAACAACCTGTAGGAGCGGTTCTACCGCGAAATCCTACATGTAACAACGACATCACGCCGTGCCAACAATCGCGGTGGAACCGCTCCTACAAATCACAACAGAAGCAGGCGGCCCCGGACGACCAAACAAACTGTAGGAGCGGTTCTACCGCGAAAAACGTCGTGTCAAAGTAACCTCCAGCTCTACCGTTGATCGCGGTGGAACCGCTCCTACAGCGGTTGAAAAGTTGGGCAATAAAAAAGGCGCCGAAGCGCCTTTTCTTTTTCGCAACGCTGAATTTACTCAGCTGCCGCTGCCATCGGAATGATGGTCGCGTATTTGCGATTCTTTTCGCCACGGGTAATGAACTGCACGGTGCCGGTCACCGTTGCGAACAACGTGTGATCTTTACCCATGCCGACATTGACGCCGGGGTGAATGGTCGTGCCGCGTTGACGAATGATGATCGTTCCCGCGTTAATCAGCTCGCCGCCGTAGGACTTAACGCCCAGACGTTTCGATTCTGAATCACGACCGTTGCGCGTAGAGCCGCCGCCTTTCTTTTGTGCCATGGTGCTTTGCTCCTAAGCTTATTTACGCACGCCGCCGACGAGCTCTTCGGTGAGCTTGTCGAACGCTGCCCAATCACCCTTGGCCGCAAGCGCTGCTTGCTCGGCCCAGGTGTCAGGTTTGGCGATGTTGAATTTAGGTCCGCCCGCTTCGAGCGCGGCTTTGAGCTGCTCGATCGACGCTTTCGAAATCGCTTCGAACGTGCCCAGATTCGCGTCACGCAGGAGGCCTGCGATCTTCGGACCAACGCCTTCGATCAACTCAATGTCGTCGCTACCGTCTTTGGCCTTACCGCGGACTTTGGCTGCTCTTTTAGCGGGTGCTGCGACGGCTGCGACAGCAGCAGTGCTAGCAACAGCCGCTGCGGCTTGAGCCACAGGCGCGCTGATGATCGGAGCGTCCGCTTTCGAGATTTGTGCGCCATTGGCGCCGTAGATCGCCGAGATGAAAACCTCGGTGAAATTTTGACGGTGACCGCCATGACGCTGGTAGTGCTTACGGCGGCGCATTTTGAAAATGCGTACCTTTTCACCACGACCGTGATCGACGACAGTGACGTCGACCTTTGCACCAGAGACCAGAGGCGTACCGAACACCAAATCCGCACCCGCGCCAACGGCGAGCACTTCATTGAAGCTGATGGTTGCGCCAATGTCTGCAGGTATCTGTTCTACTTTTAGTTTTTCACCAGCTGACACGCGATATTGCTTGCCGCCGGTTTTTATGACCGCATACATTGTTGACAAAACCTTATTTTGTTAGGGATTTCAACGGGATACAAACACCCCGAAGAGCCAATGATTATAGCCCGTTTTTTCAGCATTTGCACGTCCGCTGCATCGCCCGTTCAACGGATCGAGCCGGTCGCCTAGAATTCTCGGAATGACTAGCGGCAACCATCGAACGGGCGACGGCCTAAAACAGCATCTGAGCGGCGAATTGGCCTTACTCGACGCCCGACTCAAGTCAACGCTCGATTCCGATGTTGTTTTGATTCGCTCCATCTCGGAATACATTGTTTCAGCGGGTGGTAAGCGCTTACGTCCTGTGCTCGTATTTTTGACGGCGCAGGCTCTGGGCGCAGATGCCAAAAGCCCGCTCTGCGTGGATTTGGCGGCAACCGTTGAGCTCATCCACACCGCCACATTGCTGCACGACGACGTGGTCGATGAATCCGATTTGCGACGCGGTCGCGCCACAGCCAACGCGGAATTTGGTAACGCCGCCAGCGTTTTAGTCGGGGATTTTCTCTACAGTCGGGCGTTTCAGGTGATGGTTTCGAGCGGAAAAATGCGGGTTCTCGAACTTTTATCCGAAGCGACTAATCGTATTGCCGAGGGCGAAGTCATGCAGTTGATGGCGCTCGGAAACCTCGACCTGACCGAATCGGATTACATGCAGGTGATCGAGGCCAAAACGGCAAAGCTTTTCGAAGCGGCGGGCGCGCTGGGTGCCATTGCCGCGAGCGCTGACGAGGCAACCGAGCGCACCATGGCCGAGTTTTCTCGCCGTTTGGGCGTGGCGTTTCAGATTGCCGACGACGTGCTCGATTACCGAGGCGACGCCGAATCGCTCGGCAAGAGCTTGGGCGATGATTTGGCCGAGGGAAAACTCACGCTGCCCATCATCATCGCGCTTGATCGTGGCAGCGCGGAAACCAAGGCAGTGCTTCGCAAAATCATCGCGGAAAATCGCGTTGAACATCATCATGAGCGGCTGCCCGAAGTGCTCGCCGCGCTCGAATCCTGCGGCGCGCTGGAAGCCAGCATGCAAGCTGCGCAAGCTCAGGCAAGCGCCGCCGCCGCGCAAATCACGCACCTCCCAGCGACGCAGGCCAAGCACTGGATGCTGGAGCTTTGCGCTTACGCGGTCAATCGCTCGGCGTAGCTGCTCAGTGCGTCAGGTGGCTCAGTGAGCCGAATTGGGTGTGCAAAAGGCACAAAAAAGCCAACGCAAGGTTGGCTTTTTTTATGTGGCGAAAAAGATCACCAACTTTATCGAGCAATGCCTTATGAATGTTGGCCTACAAGAAATTGATGTGTGATTTCAAAAATCACAATAAATTTCCTATAAGCCTCATTTCATATGGCTTTTACTAGGTAAGCTGATTTTAATCAGCGCCCTGACCTGCCGAACGAGCCGCGTATTCCGCCTGCAATGCCGCGCGACGCTGGGCACGATTGCCGCCTTCGGCCGGCGGCGTGACCGCTGGACCTGGGGGCTTGCCGGTGCGTCGCTCGGTGCGAGGTTGATGGGCGAACGGTGCTCGATCATCATTGCCACGCGCTGGGCGCTTGAAGGTCGATCCACCGAAATCCGACGAAGCATCCGTCGCAAACGGCTCACGCTGCAAGCTGCGCTCAAGACGATCACCACGCGCTGCGTAACCAGTTTGGCTAGGTTGCGCGAAGCGGTCACCGCCGCGATCAGCGCCACGATCGGCACCGAAGCGATCACTACGCGGAGCGAAGGCTCGCTCCGTGCGGTGCGCTTCACCACCAAACGGACGAGGCGCGCGATCGCCGAACGAACGAGGAGCACGATCGCCGAAAGGGCGAGGCGCACGGTCAGCAAACGGACGTGGCGCACGCTCGGCGTTGCCACCGCGACCGAAGTCTGCGCGCTCGTGAGCCGGAGCGCCGCCTACATTGGCTGAGGGTGCCGGGAAACGGTCATCGCTACGGGGCGCGAAATCAGCATTCGCACGAGGCGCGAAATCAGAATTTGGACGCGGTGCAAAGCGATCATCACGACGTGGCGCGAACTGCGAGTCGCCCCGCGGCGCAAAGCGGTCACCCTGCGGTGCAAAACGATCACCCTGAGGTGCGAAGCGATCCGAAGAACGACCACCACCAAACGAACGATCACGTTGACCGCCAAAGCCGCCACTGCGCTCACCATAGCCACCACCACTGCTGCGACCGCCGAAGCCTCCGCCGCCGCTACGATTGCCGTAGCTGTTGCCGCCACCAAATCCGCCGCCGCTCATCGGTGGGGGTGGTGACTTTGGCTCAAGGCCGGCGACCGAAGTCACGTTGATCGGCTGCTCGGTAAAGCGCTCGATATTGCGAATCTTGAAGCGGTCACGGAAACCGGCGAGCGTAACGGCGATGCCGTTGCTGCCTGCGCGACCCGTGCGACCAATACGATGCACGTAATCTTCCGGCTTCATCGGCAACCCGTAGTTAATAACGTGCGTAATCGCTGGCACGTCGATACCGCGAGCGGCAACGTCGGTGGCGATCAAAATTTTGGTTGAACCATCGCGCATCGATTTGATACGGCGATTGCGGATTTGCTGCGGCATCGCACCGTGCAAAGGCGCGGCGTTGTAGCCGGCTTGACGCAGCTCATCGGCGAGTTCGTCGGTTTCAACTTGCGTTGCGGTGAACACAATCGCTTGCTGCAAATCGGTCGAGTCGAGGTAGTGCTCGAGCAAAGAATTTTTGTGCGTGTAATCATCAAACCAGTGCAAACGCTGCTCGATGTTTTGATGCGCGTCTTGGGCCGATGCGAGCTCGATCCGCTCGGGATTGCGCATCACGTTGGATGCCAGCTGCATGATGCGCGGCGCGAAGGTCGCCGAGAACATCATCGTGCGTTCACGACGCTCGGTTGCGATGTGAATGGCTTCCAGATCTTCGCTGAAGCCCAGGTCGAGCATACGATCCGCTTCGTCAACGACGAGCGTTTGAACGGCTGTCAAATCAATTTGGCCATTGCGGTTTAAGTCAAGCAAGCGGCCGGGCGTTGCCACAACCAGCGACGCACCGCGAAGCTCCATGAGCTGCTTGGCAAAAGCCGTTCCACCCATCACGTTAGCGATGCGAATGCCCTTGCAAAAGCTCACCAAGCGAATACCTTCAGCAGCGACTTGTTGCGCGAGTTCGCGGGTTGGGCAAAGAATCAGTACACGGGGCGACGCGCCAGCACGCTTGTTACGAGCGGCTTGCTCGCCTTTGCTCATCGGCGCGCTGGTCAAAAGCGCATGCAATGCGGGCAGCAAAAATGCAGCGGTTTTACCCGATCCAGTCTGCGCTGAAACCATCCAGTCGCCGCCCAAAAGCGCGCGGGGAATGGTTTCGGATTGAACGAGCGTGGGTTCGTTGTAACCCATACGCTCCATGGCTTGGAGCAGCGGCTCGGCCAAATTGAGTGCAGCAAAACCAACGGCCTCGGGGGCTGCGGTTTCGGTGTTGGTGTCCATCGGCATCACTTCGAATTCCGAAGCGTCGGAATCCATTGTGCCGAGGTCATGGTTTGTTTCTAAATTCATAGCGAATACGTTCTCGCGACACGAGCACACGCGACACACCGAAACGGCAGTCGAGCGCAGCGCACGGCGGCGACCTTTTCTTTTTAAGGAGCAAATTGTTGGTGACAAACGAAGAAAAACGCGTCGACCAACAATTGCGAACTAAGTGCGAGAAGAAAACGGTGCCTGATTCAGGCCGTTTCTCTCGCTCGGGAAGTCAGTAGCCGTTTTCACGGAGACTTCCGCCTCATTGCGGGGCGATGCACTATTCAGCGAATAAAGAAATCACTTTTTCAAGCGAAGTCCATAATTATACGTTGCATCGCAGCAAAAAGCTAGAGCGGATGCTCGCCGAGAAAAATGCCGTTAAAAGTAGCAAGTCATCTTCTTGTTAATTCGGGCATTAACCCAGTTCATATCCAGCGTGCTGAGGTAGTTACGCCACTGGGTGGGTCCCCAAAACCGAAACTGATCGTGAATAACGCCGACGGCAACTACATCGCCAGCCATCTTTGCGCCTCGCACACACGACTGAAGGTCGGTGTAGAACTTGCGAGTGGTCGCCTGATCTACGGCAAAGAAACGTGTGTTCACGTGCACAAACACCCAATTTTTACCCTGAGTGTTGACGTGGGCTACCCGGTACTCGAAGCCTTGGCGCGCAACTGGTGCGGGCGCTGGCGCAGGTATTGGCACGACAGATGGGACTGGTGCATGGACAGGCGTCGGTGCAGACACGCGTTTAAGGCGTCCATCCCCGACCCATTCGTCCCATTCAGAGCCGAAGCCTGTATAGCGAACGAAGCAGCTGGTCCGCGTGTCGTTGACCTGCACCACAGTTGCGGGGAACCACCGACCTTCTTGACCGGGCTTTGACCAATAGACGCTTACATGATCGCCCACAGAGCAGATGGGTTGCGCTGAAACCACCGACGAATTGAATAACCCAAACGCGAACGCTAAAGCGATCAAACATTTGCGGAAGACGACTATTTTCATACCCTCAGCTCCTCTTTTAATTTGTTGTATTCGACCCGCTATCAGCAAGAAGAAACGATCACGACTCCGGATTGTTCCCCCCATTATGTCGGAATAATCGCAACGTTCAGCATGGCAATTTAATTAGCCAGGCAGGCCATCGCCGCGTTGACGCCCACAGGTTTGATCGGTACACCCGCAATTTGCAACCCCATTTCCACAGCACAGAGCGTGCCAAGCAGCGACACGTCGTTACATTCGCCCAAGTGTCCGATGCGAAACATCTTGCCTTTGACTTTGCCGAGGCCCGTTCCGAGCGATGTGTCGAATCGCTCGTAAATGATTTTGCGAACCTGATCGGCGTCAACGCCGTCGGGCATCATCACGCCGGTGAGCACGGGCGAATAAACGCTTGGATCAGCGCATTGGATTTCTAAGCCCCAAGCGTTGACCGCGGCGCGACACGCCCGCGCCAATCGCTCGTGACGCGCGAACACCTGCTCCAACCCCTCGCCCAAAATCATGTCGAGCGCTTCGTGTAATCCATAGAGCAAATTGGTGTTGGGCGTGTAGGGGAAATAGCCCGTTTTATTGAACTCAATCATCTCGTCCCACGCCCAAAACGCTTTGGGCAACTTCGCACTGTGGCTCGCCGCAATCGCTTTGGGCGAGACGGCGTTAAACGAAATACCTGGCGGCAACATCAAGCCCTTTTGCGAGCCCGAAATGGTCACATCAACGCCCCATTCGTCGTGGCGGTAATCAGCGCACGCTAGTCCCGAAATGGTGTCGACCAACAACAATGCCGGATGCTTGGCGCGATCGATCGCTGCCCGTACCTCTGCGATATGGCTAGTCACACCGGTTGAGGTTTCGTTGTGAACCACGCACACCGCTTTGATTTGGTGTTGTGTGTCTTTCAGCAATCGCGCCTCGATCAAATCGGCTTGCACGCCGCGCCGCCATCCTTCGAGGCCAGGCAATCCCAAAAACTCGGACGTGACACCGAGCCGATCTGCCATTTTCTTCCAGAGCGCCGCAAACTGCCCTGATTCGTACATCACCACATGATCGCCCGGCGAGAGGACGTTAACCAGCGCAGCCTCCCAAGCGCCCGTACCCGAAGCCGGATAGATGATGACCGGATGCTCGGTCTTAAAGACTTTCTTTAAGTCTGCGAGCACCTTAAAGCCCAGATCGGCAAATTCCGGGCCGCGGTGATCAATCGTTGGCAAGCTCATCGCCCGAAGGATCCGATCGGGCACGGGCGACGGTCCGGGGATGGCGAGTTGATGGCGGCCGGCGGGATGATGGTTCAGTTTGAGCATGGAATTGGGCAATGGGCGAGTAGCTCGCAGGATAATGGGTTTAACCACCCAGTCGGGTTTTTGTTTCGATTTCTCATCAAGCACTGCATGATCGCATTTACATCCGAATCGCCAAAACTCCCTGAAAGCGACACACTCGCCACTCGGCTACGACAACACACGGCAGGTGAGGTGCTGTTTAGCGATGCCGATCGAGCCCGCTACGCAACCGACGCATCGATCTATCAGCAAACGCCTATCGGTGTATTTGTACCAAAGTCGAGCGCAGATGTTGCCAGCGCGATCGACATCGCTCGAGACCTGAAAGCGCCCATCCTCGCTCGCGGCGGCGGCACGTCGCAGTGCGGCCAAACTACAGGTGTCGCTCTGGTCATCGACAACACGAAACACCTCAGAAACGTGCTCGCTTTCGACAAGGTTGCGCAAACAGTTACGGTAGAGCCGGGGATCGTGCTCGATCACCTCAATGCTTTTTTGAAACCCCACGGTCTATGGTTTCCGGTCGATGTTTCGACCAGCGCGCAGGCCACACTGGGCGGCATGGCCGGCAACAATTCGTGCGGCTCGCGCTCCATTGCGTACGGCAACATGGTGCATAACGTTTTGGGTATCGAAGCGTGGCTCGCTGACGGTCACGTCGCTGCGTTCGGTGATGTCAAGCAGGCTGTCGGTCGTGCAAAGAAAATTGGCACGCTGACCGGGTCGCTGGCGATACAACATCGTGCCGACATCGAACGCCTCTGGCCGAAGGTGATGCGCCGTGTTGCGGGCTACAACTTAGATATCTTTTGCAATCAAAGCGAACGGCCGTACACCACCGACGGCAGCGTCAATTTAGCGCACCTGCTGGTCGGCTCTGAAGGCACGCTCGCGTTCACCAAATCCATCACGCTCGCGCTGCAACCCTTGCCGCGAAACAAAGTGCTCGGGGTCGTCAACTTTCCAAGCTTTTACCAAGCAATGGATAGCGCGCAGCACATCGTCAAACTCGGACCCACGGCGGTGGAATTGGTTGATCGAACGATGATTGAGCTCTCGCTCACCAACCCCGCGTTTGCACCAACCATTCGAAGCGCGTTGATCGGCAAACCCGATGCCATTTTGCTAGTGGAGTTTTCGGGCGAAACCAAAGATGAGCTCAGCGCAAAGCTTAAGCAACTAGACGAGCTAATCGCCTCACTGGGTCTGCATAACGCCGTGGTGCAGCTGGTCGACGATGCGCCGCAAAAAAATCTGTGGGAAGTCCGAAAAGCGGGGCTCAATATCATGATGAGCTTGAAGGGCGACGGCAAGCCAGTCAGCTTCATCGAAGACTGCGCCGTGCCGCTTGAGAGCCTTGCGCAATACACCGCAGCGCTCACCGAAGTGTTTCAGAAACACGGCTCGCGCGGCACTTGGTACGCACACGCCAGCGTCGGCACGCTGCACGTTCGCCCAATCCTTGACATGCGTCGTGACGGCGCGACGAAAATGCGCGCTATCGCCGAAGAAGCGAGCGCGTTAGTTCGCAAATTTAAGGGCGCGTATAGCGGCGAGCACGGCGATGGTTTGTGTCGTGGCGAATGGATCGAATGGCAGTACGGTGCAGCGATTTCGAATGCGTTTCGGGCGATCAAAAACGAATTTGATCCGAACCATTTGTTCAATCCTGGCAAGATCGTCGACACACCCAAGATGGACGATGCATCGCTGTTTCGGTATCAACCAACCTACAAAACCATTCCCATTAAAACTGCGCTCGACTGGCGCACGTGGGACGTGCAAAACGATCCAGTGACCGAGCAAACCACAGCCCCTGAGACCGGCGGTGATGCAGCCGAGGGCTTTGCTAAGGCCGTTGAAATGTGCAACAACAACGGTCACTGCCGAAAATTCGACGCAGGCACGATGTGCCCGAGCTATCGAGTGACTCGCGACGAAATTGATTCGACTCGGGGTCGTGCTAACACGCTTCGAATGGCCGTTTCCGGGCAGCTCGGTATCGACGGCATTGCAAGCGACGAAGTGCACGACGCGCTAGCGCTCTGTGTGAGCTGTAAAGGCTGCAAACGCGATTGCCCCACGGGCGTCGACATGGCCAAGATGAAGATCGAACATCTGCATCACTACCACGCGAAACACGGCTTCACGCTGAGCGACAAACTGATCGCCTATCTGCCCGACTACGCACCGATAGCCGCCCGTTTTTCCTGGCTACTCAACTTGCGAAATCGCATGCCGGCACTGGCGTGGATCATGGAGCGCACGCTGGGGTTTTCAGCAAAGCGAACGCTGCCGATGTGGCGAAGCGACACCGCATGGCGCGACTCTGTTCCCTCCCCTTCAAGGGGAGGGCTAGGGTGGGGATGGTTTTCTCATCGAAACGAGGCAATCTCATTGCGAATTTCCTCGGCAAAAGGCGCGGAGCACACGCCCCAAGTCGCCCTCTTCATCGACACCTTCAACGCCGCATTCGAACCCGAAAACGTAGACGCTGCGATTCGTGTTTTGACCGCTGCAGGCTACCAAATCCACATTGCCCAAAAACCAACTGGCGAATCGGGAAACCTATGCTGCGGCCGAACGTTTCTCGCCGTCGGTATGGTCGACGAAGCCAAAAAACGGGCCGAGCAACTTCTCGATGCGCTCACACCCTTCGCCAAACGCGGCATTCCAATTCTGGGCTTGGAGCCGAGCTGTCTATTCACGTTGAAAGACGAAATGCTCACCCTGCGGTTGGGCGAACGGGCGCAGCGCGTTGCTGACAATGCGATGCTCATCGAGACATTCCTGGAGCGCGAAGCCAAGGCAGGCAAGCTCGAATCACTGAAATCAAAACTGCAACCCACGACTCAACCCATACTGGTCCACGGTCATTGCCATCAAAAAGCGTTCGCCGAGATTTCCCCCACTCTCGCTGTGCTCAGCTTGATTCCAAGCGCAAAACCAACGCTGATCGAGAGCTCCTGTTGCGGCATGGCGGGCGCATTCGGCTACGAGGCCAAAAACTACAACGTATCGATACAAATGGCCGAGCTCTCACTACTTCCAACCATCCGCAACGCACCCGAAGCCATCATCGTCGCCGATGGCACCAGTTGCCGACACCAAATTCACGACGGCGCAGAGCGCGAGGCGAGGCATGTGGTGCGGGTTCTTGCTCAGCAGTTGACGACGTCCGAGCGAAAACCGTGACGGCAAACTGAAAAATCGGCACGAATCGCTGGAAACGAGATAGTGATACGCAGCTTAATCTAACAAGGCCATAAGAAATATGGTCTTTCAGCGATTTTTAAATATTAATGAAAGTCTTATCAAACTCTCTGAATGCCATATTTCACGTGGCCTTCCATTAAATAGCTGTGCTCAGAGAAAAGATCTACTGCAAATGCGCCCGCAACATCCAAGCCATTTTCTCGTGCTGTTCCATTAAGCCGGTCAGAAAATCTTCGGTACCCGAGTCGCCTGCTTCATCAGCCACATCCTCGGCCTTGCGCAACTGCTTGATGATCGTTTCGTGCGCTTGAAGCAGGCTCGCGACCATCGCATTGGCACCTTTGGCGCTGCCCGCACCATCGTCAATGCTCTTGGCTCGCGCGTACGCACTGACAGTCGCTGGTGCGGTCGCGCCCAATGCGCGCATGCGCTCGGCAACGTCGTCGAGAATGTCATCGAGCGCTTCGTACTGATCTTCGAAAAACTTATGCAGGGCGCCGAAATTGGGGCCGACCACATTCCAATGTGCGCCGCGAGTCGCCACATAAAGTGCCACTTCGTTGGCCAGTAAATCCGCGAGCAGATCCGTCACGACTTTACGATTTTTGTCACTGATTCCGATGTTGGGTTTCATAGGGTTTCCTGTGTTCGTTCATTGAGAAACGTGACAAGCTTACCGCGATAGGCGAACGATCAACGAGCGGCCCGCGCTTACGAACTCGCCATTGCGAAGCGACCGGCCCTAACATATCGCTTTCAATCCTTTGATAACCGAACCTATGCGCATCCTCCACACCATGCTCCGCGTTGGCGATTTGCAACGCTCTATCGATTTCTACACCCGCGTGATGGGCATGGAGTTGCTTCGAACGACCGATCGACCGGAGCAAAAGTACTCGCTGGCATTTGTTGGTTACGGCGACGAAAGCCACGGCGCGGTGATTGAATTGACCTACAACTACGGTGTTTCGGAATACGAAATGGGCGGTGGGTTCGGCCACATCGCTATCGCCGTTGACAGTGCAGCGACAACCTGTGCAGCGGTTCGGGCGGCGGGCGGAAACGTGACGCGTGAAGCCGGGCCCGTCAAAGGTGGAAGCACGGTGATCGCCTTTGTGCAAGACCCCGATGGCTACAAAATTGAGCTGATCGAGAGCAAGCGCTAAGCGCTTCGCTGCAAAATAGTTGCTATGAAAAACGACAACATTTTTGCAGCGATTCGCGCTGCGTTTCCAGCGTCCGCGGATGCGGTAGCCATCGAATCGGGCGACAACGGAGCCACCTATTCTTGGCACGACATCGATACGATCACGGCGCAGTTCGCCAATCTGCTCACGTCGCTCAAGTTGCCAGCGGGTTCGCGAGTAGCGGTGCAAACGGAAAAAAGCGTTGAGGCGCTGCTGCTTTATTTAGCGGTGCTTCGTGCAGGTTACGTTTACTTGCCCCTGAACAATGCGTATCAAGCAGGTGAGATTGCCTACTTTATTGAGAACGCCGAACCGGCGGTGTTTGTCTGCACATCGAAAACTCGCTCGTGGATCGAACCGATCGCCATACGCTGCAAGGTCGCTCATTGCTTCACACTCGACGACGGCAGCGGCACTTTGTTAGATGCCGCGCGCAGTCACTCCACCGAGCATGTGGTTGCGCAGAAAAGCGCACAGGATCTCGCCGCCATTCTGTACACCAGCGGCACCACGGGGCGCAGCAAAGGCGCGATGTTATCGCACAGTAATTTGCTCTCAAACGCCCGCACGCTCCTCGATTACTGGGGCTGGTCGGCGAGCGACGTGCTGATTCACGCGTTGCCAATTTTTCATGTGCACGGCTTGTTTGTGGCGTCGCATTGCGCGCTGCTAGCTGGCGCAAAGATGATTTGGTTTGCCAAGTTCGAACCGCAAGCAGTCGTTAATCGATTGCCAGACGCCACAGTCTTTATGGGCGTTCCGACGCTCTATGTTCGCTTGCTTGCAGAAGCCTCGTTGACCAAGGCGCAGTGTCGCAACATGCGGTTGTTCATTGCAGGTTCTGCGCCGCTATTGATTGAAACATTCAACGCATTTCGTGAGCGCACGGGCCACACCATTCTTGAGCGCTACGGGATGAGCGAAACGGTCATGCTCACATCCAATCCGTATCGCGCGGAGGATGGCGAACGACGCGGCGGCACGGTGGGATTCGCGCTGCCGGGGGTTGGCGTACGAGTACGAAACGACGCCGCAGCGGAGTGCGCGATTGACGAAATCGGCGGCATAGAAGTGACCGGCCCCAACGTGTTTTCCGGCTACTGGCAAATGCCTGAAAAAACAAAAGAGGAATTCACGAGCGACGGTTGGTTTAAGACGGGTGACGTGGGCAAGCGCGACGCCCGCGGCTACTTCACCATTGTGGGTCGCAGCAAAGATTTGATCATCAGCGGCGGCTACAACGTCTACCCGGCAGAGATCGAGGGCTACATCAACGATTTGCCCGGCGTGGCCGAATCGGCCGTGATCGGCGTGCCGCATCCTGACTTTGGCGAGGCCGTCGTCGCGGTCGTCGTCGCAAAAGCTGGAAACGCTGTCGACGCCGACGCGATGATCGCTTCGATCAAAGCCAACATCGCGAATTTCAAAGTACCCAAACGATTGTTTGTAGTGAGTGAATTGCCACGCAACGCGATGGGTAAAGTGCAAAAAAATGTGCTGCGGGAGGAGCACAAGAGCTTGTTTGCTGAGTCCTCAAAGCGCGTAGCGCAGCGCTGAAATTTTCCAGGGCCAGTCGAGCGTTTGACTCGCCCGCCGTCGTACAACGGATCCGAGCGGAGTGCACGACATTTCGCTCGCGTGCAAGACGGCCCAGGCTATTCTGGCTGAGCGGTTCGTTGCTGTGGCGATACGCCAGGAGCCCTTCGACCAGCGCTCAAGAAACAGCTTTTTAGTTACAGAAAATCAACGCCTTACGTGATGCCTTTCGCACGATATACCCTAGGCGTAACTCGCCAAACAGCTCCCTCCCCCCGGGGGGACGGTTGGGGAGAGGGTCTTCGCATTGCGCCGATCGACATCATTCCAAGTCCCTCACCCAACCCTCTTCCCCAGGGAGAGGGAGCCAAACCGGTCACCGCCCTGTTTCTCAAAAACGCCTTTTGACCCAGGGGAAAATATCCTTCTCAGAGCCTGCCCCGACGAAGGCCGGGGGCGAACGGTTCTTTAACGAACGGCATTTCGTCGTGTGTGTGATTGTCGCTCGTCGCTGCCCCCCCTCCGACGAGCTCAGGGCAGGTTCGAGGGGGGGAGGAATCAGCGTCTCCCTAGGCCGCCATCGGCACCATCGCAAACATCCGTCGCAGCAAATTCTCGAGCGCAATACGCGCTTTCAATTCGCTCTCAAACTCCCACCACCACGGGGCGCTGCGTCGATTGAAACCGAGCGCACTCGAACGGATTCGGGCGATCAGCCATTGTGTCCGCGTGGCGATTTGGATCGCGCTACGCCCGTGCACGTTCGGGCGCTTTGCCTGTGCCGTTGCCATTGGCGGTGGCACCCAGCCCGTTTGCGCCAGCGGGGCTGACAACGCCGGAGACGGCCGCTCTCGCGGACGGATAACCAGCGAACAGTGGACTTTGGGCATCGTTTGATTTGGCCACATCGAGGGAGGCCACGTCGCCGTTGACCACCCCCCCTTCGCTAACGAGAAGCGAGCCGTAGCGCACGGTGCCAGTGACCCAGCCCGTGCCGTGAACGATGAGCTTTTTGCGCGCCGTGAGATTGCCCGAAAATTTGCCGTGTATTTCCGCGATGTCGATGCTGACCGTGCCTTCATAAGAACCACTCTTCAAAATTTCCAGCGTCTTGCTGTCCATCGACGCCTCGACATGACCCTCGACCACCAGCGTGTCGCAGTCATTAATCTCAGCGCCCCTGAGTTTGATGTTGGGACCCACCGTTAAGCGCGGCCCGCCTTGCGTTTGAGATTGAGTTTGAGTTTGCGCTGCGCCGTCTACAGCTGCGGCACCATCGATTGCACTTCGCTCCATCAAATCACCCCCAAACAGCGAAGCCTTTGCCGCACTCAGGGCCGAAGCTGCAGGCACCGAGGACGACGCCGATTGCAAACCCAGCTCGCGCATCGTGTTGACCGCGACAGCGGACAGTGGCGGCGCATCTTGTTGCGGCGGATAGCGCGGCGACTCAGGTGTAGCGCGCGTGTCGGTGGGTTTGGGCGTCGGTTCGTCGCGACGTCCTAGAAACGAGTTTTTCAACATCGATGCTCTCCTTTTTCAATGCAGTAGTGACAAGGTTTGCCCCGGTTTTGCGCTGCACTGCTCGCCGCATGATTCGGCCACAGCACGCTCACTTCATTATGACGTTGTCATATGACGATGGTTCGGATTACGGTGATTTATTTTCAGAACGGTGTCGGTGACGGGCGACAGCGGCGTACAGCAATGACTCTAAGCCTTTGATTTCTATAGCGAATAATCTCTCACCAGAACGGCAATCAAACGGTCTGTGGCCATACAGCTTCTATTCATACGCCCTATAAATAAAGGGAATAGCGCTGTTTTGGATAATTATCAAAAATGCTATTTTTTTCAACAAAGCCCATGTTTTAATTGGCTTAAGAAACAAAAGCTAATGTCGCGACCTCTTGGAATACAACGTCGCTGGCTCCACCCGGTGTCGCCATTTACGTTTCGCATGCGACACATCGGCACGCCCAAAGGCACTCACGGACGCGCGTCATAACGTGGCGTCAAGGGTAAGCAACAAGGGCTGCCGAGTGAGACGATGGGGCCGGCGCCGACCTACGTTGGCGAGAATTTAAGGCGGGGGCTCGACATCGCGCGAGCATAGGTTCGCTCCGCGTTGCAGTTGCGCTGCGATGGGTCGACGACAACCGCAGAAGTGCTCGACCCGAAGTAACCGTCTTCGTAGAATTAAGTTTGAGCCGCGGTCGAGACGTTTCTGTCGCTCAACGGCATGCTTCATTTAGTTGTATTGGTAGTTTTTATGCGTCAGCAGTATGCGCGTTCGGGTTCAGTATTAGGTGCGGTATCGGGTGCAGTATTAGGTGTTATGCGCGCGATGTTTGCCATCGTGCTGCTCTGCGCGACGAGCGCGACCGGCGCGCAAACGCTCACTTGTCCGTTTGATGTTTCAACGCTTTCGGGCGCACGGCCAAGCGTCACAGTTGACGCGCTGTTGCTGGCGCGCTATGTGGCGCCACTGCGGGACGCTGCCTTGACGAACAGAGTGCGCACGGGGCTGCCACTGTCCGCCAGCGAGCGTTTTATGACCGACAACATCGCTCGCTACGACGTCGATGGTGACGGCAGTTTCACCAAAACTGATGCGCAAATTATCACGCGACATTTGGGCGGTTTCGCGGGTACGGCGCTCACCCAAGGGATCACCTTTGCGAGCAATGCCAAGCGCAAACAGCACGCAGAAATTTCCTTATTCATCAGCTCGGGCTGTCCCCCCGAAGTCGAAACCGATCCCGTCGAAGCCGCGGCGCTAGCGATGTGGCGCAAGGTGCAAGCCAAAGGCTCGTGCTCGGGTTGTCATGGGGCCGATTACTTTGATTTGGCACGCATTGGATCGAGCGACGCCACCATCATGCGACGTGCTGTCATCGACGGCGCAACGGTTGATGAGGCCAACGCACTGATCGCTGCGGTGAAAAAAACGCGCAGTGAATTCAATATGCCGGTGACCGATCCGCTCACGTTTCGCCCGTTCCAGCCCGGCGGCGAACTGTTGCCCGGTGCCCGTGCGATTGATCGTGATCACGAGTTTGGCAAACGCCTAAAAAACGTCGTGCCCATGGTGATGACACCGCGCACCGACGGTTTGCCGACCGTTCATTCGCTGGCCACCGCGCGAGCAGCACTCAACGAATTGCTTGCTGTCGATATGCGTTCGCTCAAAGTGGGCATCGCGTATCCGAAATGGTCGGCGGATTTTTTTAACGGCAACGAAGACGGGATACTCAACGATTGGATCGCCGATCTAGCGAGCGAGCCCAAGGACGACGCGGATCGCAAAACGTGGCACGCCATCCAAGACGCCTATTTGCGCGATCCGAGCGACAGCAATTTTTGGACGATGTTCGCGGCGGTTGAAAAATTCACGATCAACCTGATGCCGCAAACGACGAACGCGCATGTGTTCACGCGACACAAGTTCAAAGCAGCGTTGCTTGGGCAACATTTGATGCGCAGTCAACTGCTCGGGCGTGACACCTTTGCGCGAGGCCCGCTTGCATTTTCGTACATCGAAAGCGGAGCGCTTCGAGGGCTGTTCGAATCGGCGGCGAATTTGAAGCGGTTCGCGTACTTGCCCGGGGGCGACATGTGGGAGATCGGCGACGCATCGCGAGTGCAGCTCGGGCAAGACGCGCTCTCGCCGCCCGCCGGTCCGCTTCGGGACAGATTGGTCGCGCTGGGCATGCCGCAATTTGTGGTTGACAGTGTTCGCGCAGACATGAGCTGGGAGGTCGCTGAGGAAGAAATCCGCGTCCCGTGGTTTTGGATTGGCTTTACGTTTGATCAAACCGTGCGCCGCATCAACGGATCCAATTCGACCCGTAGCGCTGAGTACATGACTGCGTCTCTACTCGATGCACAGATGTACTTTCATCAATCATTCGCCGCTGCAAAACGGGTTGCCACGCAAGGCAGCATCGCCGAAAAGCTCGGCGCATCGCCGATCTACGCGCCGCACTACAGCTATTCGATGGCCTACGGTCGTGAGCTCATCAGGTGGGTCACTACAGGCACTGGCGCCCACATTTACGATTCCGTGTTTCGCGCAGAATTCGAAGCGCTGTGGTCACAGTTTGTGGCTAACCACTTGCGCAAAGACGCCTACCTTTACCGCGAAGCGCTGCAAAACGGCAGCGCGCTTCGCGACGCTGCGGGCGTGGCGATACAAGAGTTTCCAAACTGCGCTGCGCTGCGACACTTCGCGCGATACCAGCGGCAATTCCGTACGCACGACGAAGCGCTCATCAACGATTTAGCGCGTGAGATGAAAGTCACGCTCGCTTGTGGCGTGACCTACTAGCCGATGGCGCGCTCGCGCCGCGCTGATGTTTGATCCGATAGCCAATACGGCTCCTCCGTTGTAGCCAGCGCTCGAGGTGTATGCTCGCACTGCTCAACACGACTGACAGATGGCGAACAATCGCCAAGAGGATTGACTATGACACTGTGCCCGATCGCTGTGGTTGCAGGCTGCAAGAAATGCCCTGCGTTTTCTGTGTGTCCATTGAAATCAGTGATTGGCGATGCGCCGAAAGCTGATGACAAGGTCGATGCAGCGAAGAAAAAGTAATTTGCGGACGCGCCTGTCGTCACTACGCGTGACACAGAGCATCGCTGTTTTTGGCACCCGCGCGCTGGTGTTGACCTGCGCGCTTGTTTCGTTTCACGTTGAAGCGAAACTGCCATCCAAGCCGCCAGTTGAAAGAGCGCAAGCCCAAGAACCGCAATTGCCACGCGATTTGCGGGTGCCGGGTGGTATCGCGGTGCTGCAAGTCGCACCCGCGAGCGCTCCCAAACCCAGCGTCACACGTGACGGTGTTTCGATCTGGGTGAAACAAGGGGCGACACATTGGTGGGCCGTCGTTGGCCTGCCGCTGTCGATCACGCCCGGACCGCACAGCGTTGCCGTGGCGGCCACGCCAATGGCGGCCGCGCAAACCATTCACTTCGATGTGAAACCCAAACGCTATCCGGTGCAAAAGCTCACACTCAACAAAGCGATGGTTGATCCACCCGCCGAAGTGATCGAGCGTATAGAGCGTGAGTCTGCGCACTTAAAAACGGTGCGGTCACGCTGGCGTGAAACCGATGCGACCAACGCCGCGTTTGTCATTCCAGCCAAGGGGCGTTTGTCGAGCCGATTTGGCGTGGCACGCGTGCTCAACGGACAACCACGCGCACCGCATGCCGGGCTCGATGTGGCAATTCCAACGGGTACGCCGATCACGGCGCCTGGCGACGGCATCGTGCTCGACGTGGGCGATTATTACTACTGCGGCAAATCGCTCTACATTGATCACGGCAACGGCTTGCTCACGCTCTATTGCCACCTGAGTGAACACATCGCGAAGGTGGGCGACGCCGTCAAGCAACACCAACTGGTCGCGCTCTCTGGCGGCACCGGTCGCGCGACAGGGCCGCACTTGCATTGGACGGTCTATCTCAACGGCGTGAGCGTTGAGCCGGAATTGTTTCTTTCCACGAAGCAGTGACGCGGCAAGTCTTCGCTAGGCCAGAGTTAGCGCGCCAGCGGTCCCAAATGCTCATGCTGCACGAGCCAGCGTTCTCCGCTTTTCACAAGCAAATTGGTGCCTCGCCCGCCACCAGATTGTTGAACGCCGCCGATGTTTCCCGACCAAGCAAATTGGTACGTGCACAGCGCGCAGTCCGCTCGTTCAAAAATCCAGCGAACGTTGTCGATTCGGTACGTTTCGTCAAGGATCATGGCAAACGTTTTTCGAATGGCGGCTTCGATGTTGGGCTTACCCAAATACGTGCCATCGGAAAATACGAAACAGGCATCGTCAGCAATGAAGGGCGCGACGGCCTCCCAAGTGTGAACACCCAACGCATGCTCGTAAGCTATTAGAAATTCGCGTGCTGTCATCACCCTTTCCCCTTGCCTGAGATGCCTTTCGTAAACCGTGCGATCCCTTCGTCTAGGCGTGCTGTTTCGCTGGCAAAACACCACCGTACAAAGCCTTCGCCTTCATCGCCAAACGCCGCGCCCGGCGCGAGGCCGATGCCGTGTTCGGTCACCAGCTGTTTGCAGAATTCGAGCGAATCGGTCAGGCCGTGGCACTCAAAGAACACATACATCGCACCGGGTGGCGCAGGAGCCGCAAGGCCCTCGATCTTGCCCAGCGCTTGGCAGAGGTGATCGCGCGCGGCACGAAACCGTTGTTGCGTGCGAGCGATGACTGCATCGCCCTGCTCAATGGCGACTTGCCCTGCGCGCTGCACAAACACTGGCGCACACGAGGTGTTGTATTCGATGATTTTTCCCAGCGGCTCGATGAAGCTCGCAGGCCCGGCAAGCCAACCCAATCGCCAGCCCGTCATCAACCATGATTTCGAAAACGTGTTGGCACTGATCAGTCGATCTTGGGCATGCGCGATGTCGAAAAACGACGGCGCGCAGCGCTCTGTGTCGCTGTAAACCAAGCGCTCATACGCGTCATCCGCCAGGATCCAAATGCCGTGTTTACGGCAGTGATCGAGAATCGTTTGCTGCTCATCACGCGTCAGCGTCCAGCCTGTGGGATTGTTGGGTGAATTGAGCATCACCAGTCGCGTGTTTGGCGTAAGCGCGGCTAGCAAACGATCCATGTTGAGCTGCCAGCCGTGAAGTGCATCGAATTCAAGGGCAACACATTCAACCTGCGCCGACAAAATCTTGGGAATCTCGACCAGATTCGGCCACAGTGGCGTCACGCAAACAACGCGATCCTGCGGATCGATCAAGGCTTGCGCAGCGAGCGACAGTGCGTTCACGCCGGAGCTCGTCACAGCGATGTTATCCATCGCAATCGGCAGCGACGGATTGGGGTGCAACGCGCTTAGATAGCTTGCAATCGTCGCACGTAGCTCCGCCAAACCCAAGTTGTGCGAATAAAACGTCTCGCCACGCGCCAAGCTCGCAGACGCCGCATCGCGAATGAATTGCGGTGTCACTTCGTCAGGTTCGCCAAACCAAAACGGCAGCACGGCAGCACGTCCGATGCCAGCGTTGGCAACTTCGCGAATCTTTGAGGCTCGAAGCGATTGAACAGCAACGCGCGGCAGCGTTGGAAATGCGTTTTTCATGCGCTCATTATGACCGCTGAGCGCGGTCGCTCAACGGCCGTCGACTTGATGCCAGCTTTTCGCTCTAACGCCTTGTTAAATAAGGCGATGGTGCTATTTTTATTTTATTTTGAATCGTTATAAATTTGACACTTATCCCTTATTTTAATTGGCGTTAGCCTATAAAGCTAGGACGAATATGGCAGTGTTAATTCCATGTCGACGGTTTCGCGATCTCAGACCGTCAACCGCGTTGATCGCGATAGAAATTGCATCCGTGCTCTCGACTTGCGCGGCGCACCTGCATCGTTTCTCAAAATTGCGGCTCGCACCGCTGTCGCAACCATTGGAAACCCCGAAATAGGTTGCGCAGCTTCCGAACCCGATCTGCGTTATCTACAGATCAAACGATGCTGTAGTTTCACGCACCACTAGATTCAGTGACGGCAATGGGTACGATTCCATATCGACTAAGCCCAGCGCGCGCAGCACCGCTTGCGCCGCGACTTGCCCCATTTGGTGCATCGGTTGCCGCACCGTGGTGACCGGCGGGGTCATGTACATGGATTGCGGCATATCGTCAAAACCGACTAGCGAAATTTGCCCCGGCACCTCAATGCCGCGACGGTGCAGCGCGAGCCGTGCGCCCCATAGCGTTGGATCGTTTGCGCAGAACACGGCGCTAAACGGCACTTTGGAATCAAGAAGCGAATTAATGGCGCGCTCGCCCCCTTCTTCGACGTAGTCACCCTCGACGATCAGCCGCGGATCAACGCTCAGCCTCGCGTTGGCATGCGCTTGCAAATAGCCTTCTTTACGCTCCACCGCGTCGCTGTGAGTGACGGGTCCGGTAATGTGCGCGATCCGCTTGTGCCCCAAAGAAATGAGATGCTCGGTGGCCATACGACCACCCGCCACTTGATCAAAGTGAAACGAATACACATTGGCTGCGACCAGATGTCGGCCAGTCACTGCGATGGGCTGTTGTTGCGCCATCTCGGCAATGTGATCGTCGCCCAGCGTGCCACCGAGAATGATCATCGCGTCAACTTTGCGCGAAATCAGCAGCCTGGCACGATCGAGCTCTTCGGCCAAATTCCAATGGCCCGGCACCACAAGGGGCGCGTAGCCGCTTCCGAGGAGTCCTTGTTCAATGCCCTTTGTGCCGCCGGTGAAGTACGGACTTTCAAGATCTTGAGTCAGGATGCCGATCGTTTTGGTGGAGCGGCTTCGAAGGCTGCGCGCAGAAAGATTCGGGCGAAATTTGAGCTTTCGAATCGCCTCTTCGACCGCCTCGCGCTTGTCCGGCGACACGCGAGCGTTGCCGTTGAGTATTCGGGAAACGGTGCTGGCGGACACATTGGCAAGTCGCGCAACATCGAGCACCGTTGACGCAGCCGATGGTGAGACGAATTGTGGAGCCGCAAATTGAGTCATGTCGGGCGATTTTATTAAATTGCGGTGGAAAAGTGCAGACCTGCTGCCACACGCTGCGCTAAGACAATTTGTGACAACGTTACCACGAGGAAGCTCAGGGTCTGCGGCAACGGATCTATGGACGGCGAATTTTGATAACCATTGAGCGCTCGGCTTGACAAAGACTTTGTGTTGCTCTGCAGAAAAAAATGAATTTTTGGATAGATACAACGCTCAACAAAGGAATCTCAATAAATTGTTTGACGGCAAAAAAATCATGTGCTAAAAATCATGAAATCGATTTCACAGCCAATTAAATTGTTGAAACGAAATGAACAATAAGGAGTGAGTAGAGTGCAGATTGGCCGCTGTTAAAGCTGTGTGCGGTGCTTGCCTTTGTAGCGCAGGCTTCGGCGTTTGGCGCTCCAAAAATCACGCTGACTGTGGCCACTTTTCCCGACCTTGATCGTGCGGCCAAACTCGCCATTCCGGGATTTAAGAAGCTCTACCCCGATGTTGATGTTCGAATTTCGGCGCTGTCGGCTGAAGACCACCACACGGCAATGATCACCGCCCTAGCTGGCGGGTCGAACTTGCCCGATGTGATGGCCATTGAGGCGCGCTTCATTGGCCAGTTTGCTGAATCTGCCGGTTTGATCGATCTCAGACGCGCACCCTACAACGCCGAAGCCCGCTCAACACAGCTCGCAAAGTTTGCACTGGCTGCTGGCAAAAGCAGCAAAGGCGCGATGGCGGCGCTGCCCGTCGACGTGGGTCCGGGAACGATGTTTTATCGCGCCGATTTGCTCGCCAAAGCGCAGCTCAAGGAATCCGATTTGACGGGCAGCTGGGAGCAGTTTATTGATGCCGGCAAAAAGCTCAAGGCATCGACCGGCGCTTATTTGGTGGCTAATGCCGTGGACATCAAAGACATCTATATCCGCGCGAGTCTGGCTGACGGTGAAGGCATCTATTTCGACGCAAACGGCAAGCCAGTAGTGACATCGCCACGTTTTGAGAAAGCCTTCGAAATCGCACGCGCTGCGCGCCAAGCAGGGATCGACGCCCGGATCAAGGCGTGGACCAATGAATGGAGCGAGGGCTTTCGGCGCGACCGTGTTGCTGCGCAAATGATGGGTGCGTGGCTTGGCGGTCACCTGCAAAATTGGATCGCCCCGCAAAGCAAAGGCGCGTGGCGAAGTGCGCCGCTGCCCAACGGCATGTTTGCTTCTTGGGGCGGCTCGTTTTACGCAATTCCCGAAAAGGGGCGGCACAAGGAAATGGCCTGGGCGTTTCTCCAATACTTGGTGTTTGATAAGGCGCAGCAGATCGAAGCGTTTCGTCAACTCGATGCGTTTCCGTCACTGCTCGAAGCCCAAAGCGATCCTTTTGTGGATCAGCCGATCGAATATTTTGGTGGCACCGCCGTGAGGCAACAGTGGAGTGCCGCCGTTCGGAAAATCCCCGCCGTTGACGTTGATCGCTACGACGAGGCTGCGCGCGAAATCGTCGATGCGCAGCTCGAAAAAGTGCTCGATCGCGGTAAAGATATCAAGCAGGCCTTACGTGACGCCGAGCGAGACATTCTGCGCCGTGTTCGGCGGTACTGAACCCCGGTAATCCTACAGAAACAATCACCCATTCCGATGAGCTCTTTGTCCGCATCAAGTCCGAAGCCAGTCGCGCCAAAGCGCCGCTTTGATACGCGTCGCTTGATGCCGTATTTATTCATCAGCCCGTTCTTCATCCTATTTGGCATTTTTGGCCTGTTTCCGCTGCTGTTTTCGGTCGTATTGTCGCTGCACAGTTGGGATCCGGCGGCAGGTTTTGAGGCGATGCGCTGGGTGGGATTCGATAACTACACCTTTGCGTTAACGCGCGACGATTGGCTGCACGCATCGCTCTACAACACGCTATGGATTGCGCTCGTGGCGGGTTTGCCGCAACATCTCATCGCGCTCCCACTCGCGTACTTTTTGCACACCTGCTTTGGTCGCTGGCGCAATCTTGTTGTGGGGCTGTATTTTTTGCCCTTCATCACGTCAACCGTGGCGATCGCATTAGTTTTTTCTGCGCTGTTCTCCAAAGATTTCGGCGTTGTGAACTCGATTCTTGCGGCGTTCAAATCAGTGCCGCTGGTCGGAGCCATCATGCCTGAGCAGTCGGTTGATTGGGCCAACAACCCGCAGTACACCAAGTGGATGATTTCGTTTGTGGTGTTTTGGCGCTTCGTTGGTTGGAACACGGTGCTCTATTTGGCTGCGCTACAAACGGTGCCGCGCGATTTACTCGAAGCGGCAGAAATCGACGGCGCGAGCCTTTGGCGACGTTTTCGGTACATCGTGCTGCCACTTTTGAAACCGATGATGTTTTTCGCAGTCACGCTGACCATCATTGGGAATTTGCAATTATTCGAAGAGCCATTCATTTTGACCGGCGGCACGGGGGGCACAGACCAGGCGGGAAAAACAGCAGCAATGCACATGTATTGGGTCGCGTTTAGAGAAGGCGATTTCGGCACGGCATCGGCCATTGCGTGGCTCTTGTTCATCGTCATCGCTGCGGTCACGGGGCTCAATAATCGACTGCTCGGGCAGCGAGAAAACGATTGAGGATACGAACCATGGCTACCACCTCCTCTCACGCCCTCGCGCCCACAGCACCCTTAACGCCTTCGAACCGCGGCTGGTCAAAGCCCAAGCGCATTGAAGCGTCCCAGTGGTTGGCTTACGTGATCGTGGGCGTCGGGGCGCTCATCATGTTTGCGCCGTTCTACTTCATGTTTGTGTTTGCAACACATACCAACACGGGCATCCTATCCGTACCGCCGCCGCTTTGGTTTGGCGATGCGCTGGGCGAGAACTTAAAAATTCTGCTCGAGCGGCTGCCTTACTTTTGGCAAAACATCGGTTGGAGCTTTTACGTCGCATTGGCTACTACGGCGCTCAATCTATTTTTCTGTTCGTTGGCAGGCTTTGCGTTTGTGCATCTTGAATTTGCCGGGCGTGCTCTGTTGTTCAAAGCCATCATGGCCACGCTACTGCTCCCAACCTTTGTGGGAATGGTGCCAACGGTGTTGATCATGGGTTGGTTTGGCTGGATGAACGAGCATCGCGCGTTGATCGTGCCGGGTGCGTGTGGCGCATTGGGTATTTTCATGATGCGGCAATACATCGGCTCCTCCGTACCCAAGGAGCTGATTGAATCGGCGCGATTGGACGGCTGCAATGACTTCACGATTTACTGGCGCATCGTGCTGCCGCTGATTGGCCCCGCGATGGGCACACTTGGCATGATTACTTTTATCGGATCGTGGAACAACTTTATCAGTCCACTACTCGTCTTTCGAGACATGGATCGCTATACCGTTCCGTTGGCCTTGCGAGCGTTGCAGGGCACAGGTCAGACACCTTGGGGCGCGATTTGTGCAGGCGCCGCCATTGCAGTTTTGCCGTTGCTAGCGCTCTTCGTCATCTCTTCCCGCCGCCTCATTGAAGGACTCACGGCGGGCGCTGTAAAGCAGTAAACCAGACAGGTATTTTTGTAGTGAGTCAAACACAACCATTCATGAAAACGATTTCTCAAAAAAAAAGCGGCATCACAATGGCACTCCCATTGTCGATTGAAACCGCCAATGCGCTGGGCGCCAATTTCAAGTGGGGCGCGGCGACCGCTGCGTATCAGATCGAAGGCGCGGCAACCGAGGACGGCCGCGGCCCGTCCATTTGGGACACGTTCTCGCATACACCGGGCAAGACAGTCAACGGTGAGACCGGCGACGTCGCGTGCGACCATTACCATCGCTGGGAATCTGACGTCGAGCTGATGAGTGGTCTTGGCTTAGACGCCTACCGCTTCTCGATTGCTTGGTCACGTGTACAACCCAATGGCGACGGTGCCTGGAACGCCAAGGGTCTCGACTTCTACGATCGACTCGTTGACCGCCTCCTCTCGAAAGGAATCGAGCCGCACGCGACTCTGTATCACTGGGATTTGCCACAAGCCCTTCAGGATTTGGGCGGTTGGGCCAATCGTGACACGGCTTTTAAATTCGCGAATTACGCCGATGAGATGTCGCGTCGCCTCGGCGATCGGCTCTCGGCTCTCGCCACGCATAACGAGCCGTGGTGCACCTCGATCCTCGGGCACGCTGTTGGAAAATTTGCCCCCGGCTTTCGCGATCCGGCGATGGCCGCACAAGTGTCGCATCACTTGCTGCTCTCGCACGGACTAGCGATGGGTGCCATGCGGGCCAACAATCCACGCTGCAAGCTGGGAATTGTTCTCAATCAGTCGAGTGTTTCGATGGCGACCGACAGCGCCGCGGACGCCGCAAAGGCACGCACCGAGTATGCGAGTTTTGTGCGCTGGTACATGGACCCAATCTTTCGCGGCGAGTACCCGGCCGATCCCGGCATTGCGCACTACCCGACGGTGGCACCGGGTGACATGGAGATCATTAAAGCGCCCATCGACTTCTTGGGAATCAACTACTACACGCGAATCTGGATCAGCACCGCTAATCCACCCGTCCCGGCGCCTAAATTGATGGGCGAGACTGACATGGGTTGGGAAATTCATCCAGACGGTTTGCGCCAGCTGCTCTGCTCAATCCATCGCGATTACAAGTTGCCTCCGATCTACATCACTGAGAACGGCATGGCAAGCGCCGACACACTCGTCGAGGGTCGGGTCAATGACATCAATCGTATCGGCTATGTGAAACGACACATTGAAGCCGTTGCTCAAGCCAAGGCTGACGGTGTCGACGTTCGGGGCTACTTCTACTGGAGTCTGATGGATAACTACGAATGGGACTCCGGTTACAGCAAGCGCTTCGGTATGGTCCACGTCGACTACGACACCCAGGCTCGAACGCTCAAAGACAGTGCGCTTTGGTACCGAGACATTGCGCAGGCGCAACGATCAGGGCGGCGCAATGGCTGAGCTATCACTTCGTAAGCTTCGCAAGGTCTACAAAGGCAGCGCCGACGCCGTTCTGCATGACATCGATCTCGATGTTCGCGACGGCGAATTCATGGTCTTTGTTGGACCATCGGGTTGCGGCAAGTCCACGACGCTGCGCTTAATCGCCGGACTAGAGGAGATCAGCTCGGGTGACATATTGATCGACGGCCAAAGCGTTGCAGGCGCACCCGCCGCAGAGCGCGGCATAGCGATGGTATTTCAAAGCTACGCGCTTTATCCGCATATGACTGTGGCAGAAAACATGGCGTTTTCGCTCAAGATGGCGGGCGAATCGCAGCAAACGATCCAGAGCAAAGTCGGCAAGGTGGCCGAGACCTTGCAGTTGAGTTCGCTTCTCGATCGCAAACCAAAGACTCTCTCCGGTGGGCAGCGTCAGCGCGTTGCGAGTGGCCGGGCAATCGTGCGCACGCCAAAGATCTTTTTGTTCGACGAGCCGTTGTCGAATTTGGACGCATCGCTTCGGGTTCAGATGCGTCTTGAGCTATCAAAACTGCACAAAGATCTTGGCACAACGATGATCTACGTGACGCATGACCAAGTCGAAGCAATGACCCTTGGCAGTCGGATCGCGGTGTTTAACGCCGGTCGTGTGGAACAAATCGGCACACCGCTCTCCCTGTTTCATCATCCAGAAAACCAATTTGTTGCGGGCTTTTTGGGGTCCCCCAAAATGAACTTCATTGACTGCGAGCCCATCGCCCGCAACGCTGGGGGCAGCACACTTCGCTGCGGCAATGGCGTGGTGAGCGTCAATTTTCACGTCACTCAAAAGTGCGTGCTCGGTGTTCGACCCGAAGACTTTGCAATCAGCACCGAAAGCGTCGGCTTTTGCGTGCGAATCGATGTAGTCGAACAGCTCGGTGACGCGGTCATCGCCTACGCCACACCAGTCGACACCCACACCACAATCGTCATCAAGCTTGCGCCGCCTGCATCGCAACTGCGAATTAACGCAATGCTCTGGGTCCATCCGCGCCCTGGAAGCGCACATGTGTTTACAGAGGCGGGCGCAGCACTCACTCAGCTCACAGATTTGAGCACCGAAAGGGACGCAGACTATGCGCGATAGAACATCAACTGCGCAGTCCGTCACGGAGCACGCCCAAACGCACTTCGCCACGAAACGACGTCGGTTGATTGCAGGCGGCGCGACAACGCTGGCCGCCGCACTCACGGCGCTAGTTCTGTCGAGCTGCGGCACCACATCCAACGAAGCGCCACCGTCTGCAGCGGCCATCCGCTCTGACGCTGGTGCGCTCACGGTTAATTCGTTTCCGCTCTCGCCAAGCGGGCCGGCGCCGGGTGCGTCGCTGCAAGCTCGCACACTCGCTCGCGAGCTCGATCGGGGCATTAACTTTGGCAACATGCTCGAGTCCCCCAACGAAGGTGAATGGGGTCTGCGCGCTGAGGATAGGTTCATTGCGCTCGTAGGCGAGGGCGGCTTTACTAAGTCGGTGCGCTTGCCGGTTCGCTGGAGCAATCATGCAAGCCGCGACGCAGCCGCCATCATCGATCCCGTATTTTTCGCGCGCGTCGATAGCGTCCTAGATCGTCTTCTCGCGCGCGGTGCGACGGTGGTGCTAAACATGCATCACTATCGACAACTCGATGGCGACACACTCGACCCCAACGAAACGCCCGTCGATGCGTCGGTGGTTCGAGTACGCGTGCTTTCGATGTGGCGTCAAATTGCGCAGCGCTATGCCAATCGCAGTCCAAAGCTAATTTTTGAGATCTACAACGAGCCGCACGGCGCACAAGAAACCACTTGGAACGATTTGCTGTCACGTGCCTTGCGCGTGATTCGTGAATCCAATCCCGACCGCGCCGTCATGATTGGACCGACGTTTTGGAACGCGGCGCACAAGCTCCCGCAGCTAGTGCTCCCGCCCGATGCCAATCTGATCTTGACGGTTCATCACTACGAACCATTTGACTTCACGCACCAAGGCGCAGAGTGGGTGCAACCGCTCAGGCCGGTCGGTGTTGACTGCTGCGATGCGGCCGCGCAAAAGCAGATGTCCGAGATTCTGGATCTGGCTCGGCGTGAAGCAGATCGCATGGGCTATCCAGTCGTCATAGGTGAATTCGGCGCGTATTCAAAAGCGCCCGAGGCGGCGCGCGTTCGCTACCTCACGTTCATCCGACAGGCCATGGAATCTAGGCAAATGCCCTGGGTTTACTGGGAACTGGCCTCTGGGTTCGGTGTGTATGACCCCAAAGCCAATGCGTTTCGAGAGAGTTTGAAGAAGGCCCTGTATGGGCCGTGAATCGGTACTAGAAAGTCACAAGCCAGCGCTGCGGAAATGCTCCGCGTTAAGTAGTTTTTTGTCACAACCCACGATACAAACAGGAGAGATCATGAAGAAGGAGTCGTTATGAAATTTCGATTGAAAATAGGCATTGCGCTAGCCGCAATACTGCCAAGCATCGCCTTGACTTCGGCGCACGCACAAACGTCGCCCGAGCCAAAGAAAAACCCCGACGTCGTTGAAGTTGATCGAGTCGTGGTAACCGCCAACCGGCGTGAAGAAACGGCACAGAAAGTATCGGGCGTCGTGCAATCGGTCTCCGCGGAGCAATTGCGCAAAGACGGTATCAGTGAGCTGCGACAGCTCCAGACGGCTGTGCCCGGTTTGAGCATTGCCAATCAGGAGGGAAACGTCGAGCTCTTTATCCGTGGCGTTGGCTCAGCCAACAACACGGAGCTGGGCGATCCGGCGGCGGCACCACACCTCAACAACGTCTACATTCCACGGCCTCGCGGTCTGGGAACCATGTTCTACGATCTAGAGCGTGTTGAGGTCAACAAAGGCCCGCAAGGTACGCTCTATGGCCGCAATGCGATGGCTGGCACGCTCAACATCATCACTGCAAAGCCGCGTTTAGGCCAATTCGGAGGCTTTGCGCAAGTCGAGGTTTCTAACCGCAGTGGTAGCGGCGCGGAGGCTGCGCTCAATGTGCCAGTTCGCGAAGATATGGCGCTACGCGGTGCGTTTAGCTACGCCAAGAAAGACGCCGGTTTCCAGAACGTTTCGACTGACCCAGCAGCGAGCAAACTCAAGCCCGGCGGCCTTGAGGAAAACTATGGTGGCCGTTTATCTTTCCTCTGGCTGCCAACCGATTCCCTGCGCCTCACAGCCATGGCTGACGCTGGCAAGGAATCCGGTACTGGCTACCCCGGTGCGAACATCTTTGGTGCGGTGACCGCGTCAAAGTTGCGTCCCGAGGCGCTTGACTTGCGCAACGTGCTCTACCGCGGCTCACAAGGCGACATGACCAATGACCTCAAAGGCATTCAGGGTAAAGTCGAGTACGACCTTGGCAACATCACGGCGGAATTCAGCTCGAGTTATCGCACGGTGGATTTCAAGCAAGCCAACGCTGCGTCCGAGGGCGTTGACTACCCGACGCTGGACTACTCAGCCGTTCGTTGGGACAACTTCTCGAACGTGTATTGGGCGACGAAATCAAAGAGCAACATCAACGAATTGCGCTTTTCATCCAACAATGACAAAGCCCGATTCCGTTGGAGTGCGGGAGCGTTCAATTTCGAAGAGAAACAGCAAGTGGGCTTTTTGTCCGTGGCTGATCGTGGCTACTGCTGCTACTCCGGGACAGAATTCACCATGCCTGACGTGAGTGTGAAATCAACCGCGGTCTTTGCTGATGGCACCTTTAGCGTTTCGGAATCACTGCGCGCCATTGGCGGACTTCGCTACACAAACGAGAGCAAGTATCGCTACGGTATCGGCGGCAATCTGGCGCTGACACTCGGCGGTGAGAACTTCGCATGCTGCGTCGCAACGCGCTTTGGCACCGAGGGCTTCGTGCCCAACATGCTCAATCGTCCTAACTTCGATTTGAGCACTGTCACCAACCGTCAGCAAATCGCACAGTTCTTGTTGCAAAGCATCAAGACCCCTGGCGCGCGCGACACAATGATCGGACAGATAGGCGCTATTGCCAACGGTACCAATACCAACGGAAATTGCTTCGTTCGCTCCGACATCGACAACGGCTTCGTCAAGTGCCCAACGCTCAATCCGAGTGATCGCAACGGTGGTTTCAGCTACGCAAATCTGACCATTCCATCGCAGCAAGTCGGTCGCAGCAAAGCCAATTACGGTGACTTCCGCATCGGTATCGAAAAAGATCTGGGTAAGGATCGCATGATCTACGCCAAGCTCTCCTCGGGCCATAAAGGTGGTGGTTTTAACGACAGCTTCAACGGCTCCAACATTCCAGAAACGTTCGAACCTGAGCGTCTGGTCGTGGCCGAGGCCGGCATGCGCAATGCATTTGATTTCGGTGGACGCCGCGCGTTGTTCAACGCAACTGGCTTCTACTACGATTACAAAAATCAAGTGTTTCAAGATCTGACCTGCATCAACTTTGATGCAACGGCGACACCACCTTGCACAGGTTATTCGCTGGTTAATCGTAACGTTGGCGCATCGCGTCTGGGTGGTCTCGAGCTGGAATCTAAGATTTCCTTGAGCGCCAACACCAAGCTCGATCTCAATGCAACGCTGCTCAAGACCAAGATCACCAAGGGTCAAGTCGCTGACGTACGCGGTCAAGACTTCAGCGTCGGTGGACAAACACCTTTGGTTAGCCTGGTGGGCAACAAGCTGCCGCTGGCCTCTGACGTTTCCATCTCGGCACGCATTCAGCAGAGCTTTGCGTTGGGCAATGGAAAGTTTGATTGGCAGGCATTGGTGGCCTACCGCTCAGCGTTCTACCTGACGCAGTTCAACGAAAGCGAAGTGGTCTTTTTGGACGGCTCACGGAAAACCGCGCTTGAAGCCGGATTCCCAGATCGTCAAAAAGGTTTTGCCACACTCAATCTGGGTGTCGGCTACACGCTTCGCGGCTTCCGCGTGGAGGCGTTTGCCGCCAACGTTACCAACGAGCAAGCGTCGCAAAAGGCGCTCGTAGGATCGGGGGTCAACGTTCGCTTCTTGAACGATGCTCGCAGCTACGGCGTTCGCGTGCGCTACGACATGTAACGCCTAACCCGCGTTCGTTTGAACGGTGCTTTGAAGTCCGATTGCCGCCCAACATAGGCGCAACGAAACAAACTTCAAGCACCTCGATAAAGTCTCTCCTTGCCCCGTGTCAAACTGACTCGGGGCTTTTTTTTGCCCGCGAAAATTTTTCGACGTTTGGCGCAGAGATAGCGACCCGCTCGCCACTGGAAATCAACGCTTGACCCGAGTCTGCCCGAGTCGTAAGCTCTGACTTGCATTGTTGCTTTGGAGGGCTTCGCTATGAATCGGTTTACGTCAAAAGTCTTGTGCCTTTTAACGCTGACGCTGCCCACCGTTTGCAATTGGGCCCACGCGGCAGCATGCGCTGTGCCAAGCATCGGTTACGCCACGATTCAAGCGGCGATCAATGATCCGGGCTGCTCGCCGATAAACGTGGCAGCAGGTACGTTTAACGAGTCGCTCAGTATCAATCGAACACTGACGCTTTCGGGCTCCGGTGCAAACACAATCCTCAACGCGCCCAGCAACAGCGCAGCGATTTCACTGGCTACGGGCGCCAACAACGTCGTGCTCCAAAACTTCGCATTGAAGGCCAATGGCGGCAATGGCATAGCGCTCACTGGCGGGTCGATCAGCAATTTGACAATCAGCGGTGTGGCGGCATCCGGCACCGACAACCAAAACGAAAGCGGTTTGTTTGTCGGAACCACAGCAACCATCACTACGCTCAACGTTTCCAATTCGAGCTTCAACGATTTTGGTTACGGCTGGTACTTTGCTAAAGCGGTCAGCGCGGACGCGTCAAACGTGTCAAACGTCACGGCCAACGGATTGGACATCATCGGCAACGCGTTCAAAGGGCTCTACATTGAGAAGCTCACCAATGCGAGTTTCACGAGTAGTCGCTTCAACGACAATGGGTTGTCGCCCAGCGTTTTCAATTCGCGTGTCAACGGCGGTATTGACATCAACCTAAAGGCCGGTGCGTATCAAAACCTATCGTTTAACAACGTCGAAATCGTTGGCAACGCAGTCTCCGGCACCGACGGTACCGTGCAGCTGTGCCCCGGTACCGGCGGCTTTTGTCAAGGCTTCGGCATCTGGCTCAAAGCGCGAAGTGATCCGGCAGCGTACAACACGTTTCCGGCGACACTCACCGGCGTGAGCATTACCAATTCGCTCATCAGCAACAATCAGCGCGGCGTATTGGTCGGCGATTTGGCGGCGTCAGCGCCGAATGTGCCGTTCTTTTTTCCGGGTCCTAGCAACGTCACGATCACCAACAATCGGATCATCAATAACGTACCAACGTTCGTCAGTGTGCCGACCATGGCGTTTCCGCAAGTCAAAACGCCCAACAGCAACATGCCCCTCTTTGGCGGCGTGATCGTTTACACAGCGGCGGCGGCAACAGCCACCATCAATATCACCCGCAACGATCTATCGGGTAACGCAGGCGGCACATTCCCGACCTTTGTGTATGGCTCAGTCAGTGGCTGGGGCGCGTTCAACGATCCCGCCGCCAATGCCGCCACGGGCATCTTGCCAAGTGGTTGCAACTTCTGGGGCGCCACCACCGGCGCGGGCGGTGTGGCCGGCGGCGGTGGCACAGCGACCAGTCCGCAAGTGGACTTCTCAGCCCCGCTCGTTACCGCAAACTTGAACGGCGTGTGCGGTGCCGATCCGGCGTCGGCATTTCCAACAGTGCCGACCCTGAGCGCTGCACTGCTCGGCGCATTGCTGATGTTGATGATTGCTGCCGCTCACTTCGCGGCGCAACGCGCGACGCCGTCAATCGGGCGACGCAAAACCCCGGGCTGAGACGTTGATTCGTCACTACGTTTTTCAAACCCAACTTTATTATTAAACGCCCAATGAAATAAGGCGTTCAATAGAAATAGCTGATATTTCGAAAGTATTACTTATTTAATCGTAAGCCATATTTCCGTTGGCGTTTAATGAAAAAGTTCATTTACTTTTCACGACACGATCTCTAAAACACGATCAACACCAGCGTGGTCGTTTTTGCCAGCGCTGAGCACCCGCGCGGTTCGTGGCGCACCCAACCAAATCGCGCGGGCCGATCCTTAAAATCGAACGATGGCTGCTCCTCGCTTCGTTCACCTTCGCATGCACACCGAATTCTCGATTGTGGATTCGACGTTGCGGGTAGACGATGCGGTCGCACTTGCGGCAAAGGATGAGCAAGCCGCGCTCGCCGTCACTGATTTATCGAACCTCTTCGGGTTCGTGAAGTTTTATAAAGCGGCACGCGCCAAAAACGTCAAACCAATTTGCGGTGTCGATGCGTGGATCGATGCGCGAATTGCTGGGGACAGTTCAAGCGGCAACGCTGAGCCGTTTCGAGTCATTCTGCTCGCGGAAAACCACAGCGGTTACTTAAAAATCTGTCAGTGGATCACCCGCGCGTTCCGCGAAAACCAAGTGCGCGGAAAAGCGATGATTGATCGCGCGTGGCTCGACGGAGCCGGCGCAACCGAAGGTGTCTTCTGCCTATCGGGCGGATGGTTTGGCGACGTGGGCATCGCCCTTCGAAACGGACAACACGCTGCTGCCGAGCGTGCCGCCGCTGCTTGGTCCGCACGGTTTCCTGGCGCTTACGCGATGGAAATCCACCGCGCTGGGTTCGAGAACGAGCATCACTTTATCGAACATAGCGTTGCGCTGGCCGGAAAGCTGAAGTTGCCACTGGTGGCAACGCATCCGATGCAGTTTGCGACCGCCGATGATTTCAAAGCGCACGAGGCGCGTGTTTGCATCGCCGAGGGTTACACGCTCTCGGACCCCCGTCGTCCAAAGCATTTCACCGAGAAACAGCGTTTCGTCACACAGGACGAAATGTGTGAAAAGTTTGCCGATTACCCGCAAGCGGTCGCCAACACGGTAGCGCTCGCCATTCGCTGCACGCTCAATCTAACGCTGGGCAAGAACTATCTCCCTGATTTTCCGCTGCCCGAAGGCGTGACTATTGAGGCGCATTTGCGCAATGAAGTACTGGCGGGTTTGGAGCAGCGGCTCGCCGTGCTTTATCCGCACACCGAAGCGCGAGACAACGAGCGCCCGCGCTACGTCGAGCGCTGCGATTTTGAGATCAACACGATCGTCAAAATGGGCTTTCCGGGCTACTTTTTGATCGTTGCGGACTTCATCGCTTGGGCAAAAAACAATGGCGTACCGGTAGGACCAGGGCGCGGTTCGGGCGCGGGCTCGCTGGTTGCGTATTCGCTGGGCATTACCGATCTTGATCCGCTCAAATACAACCTGCTATTCGAGCGTTTTCTGAATCCTGAGCGGGTGTCGATGCCCGACTTTGATATCGACTTTTGCCAAGACGGCCGTGACCGCGTGATCAATTACGTGCGGCAAAAATACGGCGCTGAGAGCGTTGGGCAAATCGCCACCTTTGGAACGATGGCGGCCAAAGCAGCCGTGCGCGACTGCGGCCGCGTGCTCGACATGCCCTACACGTTCGTCGATGGCGTCGCGAAGTTGATTCCATTCATGCCGGGCAAATGGATCACACTGACAAAGCCCGAAAAGCGCGATGCCAACACGATTGTGGCGCGCGAAGCCGAGCCGCTTTTAGTGCAGCGTGAAGAGCAAGAGGAAGACGTGGCTGCGCTCTTGGCGTTGGCCGAGCAAGTCGAAGGCTTGCCGCGTAACGTAGGCATGCACGCTGGCGGCGTGTTGATCGCACCGGGCAAGCTCACTGACTTTTGCCCCATGTATTCGCAAGATGCGGATTCGGTGATGATCAGTCAATTCGACAAAGATGATGTCGAAGCGGTAGGCCTGGTGAAATTCGATTTCCTAGGTTTGACCACGCTCACGATTCTCGATTGGACGATCCGCTTTTGTAAGCGACTCGATCCGACGTTCGAGATCGATTTGCAGACGCTCTCGCTGGACGATCAATCGGTGTATCAGCTGTTTCGCGAAGCCAACACAGTCGCGATTTTTCAGTTTGAATCGACGGGCATGAAAGATTTGCTCGTCAAAGCACGTCCGAAACGGCTTGAAGATTTGACGGCGCTGAACGCACTTTATCGCCCCGGCCCGATGGATCTGATTCCCGATTACATCGCGCGGCGCGACGGAAAACAGCAGGCGGAGTACTACGATTCGCGCCTGCAGCCCATGCTCGAAGAGACGCTGGGCATCATGGTCTATCAAGAGCAGGTAATGCAGGCCGCGCAGATCATCGGCGGCTATTCGCTCGGCGGCGCCGATTTACTGCGCCGTGCGATGGGTAAGAAAAAGCCCGAGGAAATGGCCAAGCACCGCGTTATTTTTAACGAAGGTGCGGCGAAAAATGGACTGACTGAAAAGCAGAGTAATGTGCTGTTCAGCGACATGGAAAAGTTCGCGGGCTACGGCTTCAACAAATCGCACTCGGCGGCGTACGCCCTGCTCGCCTATCAAACCGGCTACTTTAAACGCCATCACGCTGCAGCGTTTATGGCGGCCAACATGAGCGCGGTGATGAACGATACCGATAAGGTGCGTCAGCTGCTCGAAGACTGTTTAACGGTGTGTAACCTGCGCTTCGAAGCGCCAGATGTAAACGCCGGTGAGTATCGATTCGTGCCGGTTGATCGTGCAACGATTCGCTACGGATTGGGTGGCGTGAAAGGCACCGGCGAAGGCGCCGTCATAGAAATCTTGCGGGCACGCGAAGAAGGCGGACCGTTTACAGATTTGTTTGATTTTTGCCGCCGGGTCAACACCCAAACGGTGAATCGTCGCACGGTAGAAGCGCTCATCAAAGCGGGCGCGTTTGACAAACTTCACAGCAATCGGGCGAGCGCATTCGCGTCTGTTGGAGCCGCGCTCTCGGAAGCCGAGCGAGCGCAAGCTAACGCCTCGCAAAACAGTCTGTTTGGCGACGATGCAAGTGTGACCAACGTAGCGCTGATCGATGCACGACCATGGGATTTACTCGAGTCGCTGGCGCAGGAAAAGACCGCACTGGGCTTGTATTTGAGCGGTCATCCCTACGAGGCCTACCGAAAACATCTACAACCAGTGACCACCATGGCGCTGGCACGGGTGGAGCCGTCCGACACCAAGCAACGACTCGCGGGCATCGTCAACGCGGTGCGCGTCATCAATTCGCGCAATGGTCGAATTTGCTTCTTGTCACTCGATGATCGTACCGACATTTGCGAGGTGATGATCCCAGCGACCGTGTTCGAAGCGCACCGTCACTGGCTCAAAGAAGACATTCCGATTGTGATCGAAGCCAAAGTGAGCATGGGCCGAGACGGCGGCGCAACCCGCGTCATCGCCGATCAAATTTTCGACATCGATCAAGCCCGCGCACAGTTCGGACGCCGCTTAATCGTGACACTCAACGGCAAAAGCGCCACCGAGGAAGCCGCAGCGCTTCTGGCCGCGTTAAAACCCTTCACCCCCGGCCCCACACCCGTATTCATCAACGTTCGCAAAGACGGCTACAGCGGACGGGTGGAGCTGGGTGAACAGTGGCGAGTCAAACCCCACGGCGATTTGCTGGCAAAGCTGTCGGCGGATTTAGAGTTTTAGGCTCGGGCAGTGTGTTTGCAGCGCCAAGTGCCACTGAGCGCGCCAAGTCTCTAGGTCCGTCGCTTGCCAATCCCCCAAGTACTTCAAATTGGGGAGCCCAACTTCCTTGCAGTAGTAGCGCGTCGGGCGCAACGGGGCACCAACGCGTGCGGCTATTTTCGGCACGATATCGGTCTGCGCCAATCCGTACCATTCGTCGATCTGTTGCGGAAGCATGGCCACCATGTGCGACAGCGGAGTCTCACGGGCCTGATTTTGACTATGTGCCTCGATGATGGCTGCCCCTTGCGTATTTCGAAATAGAGGCACTGCACCCATAGAATCGGCGAGCATCACCAGCGCAAAATGCTCACTAGGAATTTGTCGCAATTCCGCGGCAATGGCACGCAGCGATTGATCGCGTTCCACCGCCGCCGCGCTCCAACGTTGATTGACAGCGTTTTGACTCACGGCAAGTGCGCCTATCAAAATCACCATTCCTGCGAAAACAATGCTGTAACGAACCGTAGTTTCTTTCTGAGCGCGCGTATTCGATTGCATCGCGGCAAAAGCGAGACCGGCGGCAAAAAGCGCCATGCCGAGTACCGCGGGATAGTACAGCCGCGCACCGTCGCTCCAAACGCTAGCCGCGTCCAAATGCAACGCGCTTCCCACAAAAAAACCCGTGAATTGCAATGCGCCAAACACGCCGCAAGTCAACAGGCCTGCGCGGGCGGAACCGTCCGACCGACACCGCTCAAGCCCAACGAACAGCAGCACCACGCCCAGTGTGGCGATCGTGAAGGCGGCGAGAGAGTGTTGCGCCACGCTGAGCCAAAACTGCGCACCATGCCGCCCTAGGCGTTCGCTCCATTGCACAAAGTCAGTCAACGTGGCGGAGCTCGCGCCGTACGCGTTTGCGCTGATTGTGCCGAGCACGGCGTGGCGAACGACGAGATAGAGCAGCAAAAGACCCAGCGCCAGACCGACGAGCGGCCAACGCGAAGCAACATTTCCCATCCAGAGGCGCCATGTAAACTGACTCCGACCATTCGCGCCGAGGCTTGAGTGCACGCCCGGTCGGCAGTCCACCAAGACCAGAAATAGAGTCAACGCAGGCAGCAACATCGCCGACTCTTTGCTTAAAAACGCGACCACCGCGGCCACGGCGTAGAGCGCGAGCCAACGATCGAATCCCTGTTGCCGAGCCGCCGCCCACAGGGCACACGCGACCCCTGCACTCGCCCACGCGTCGAAACGACCGACCAGCCAAAGGGTTATCTCCGCGGACCATGGGTTGACAAGAAATGTGGCGCCCGCGAAGACACTGCACAGCAAGGAACGCAAAAAGTGTGACGCAAGTAAACCAACGAAGAGCGCACTAGCCAGGTGCAAAATCAAGTTGACCCAATGCCAATGCCCAACGTGAGTGCCAAAAAGCGCCGCGTCTAGCGAAAAACTAGCCAGCGGCAGAGGGCGCCACATCAATGCTCCTGGCCATAGCGGCTCGAACACTCGAGCCATCGCTACTTTCGTTAGCGTACCGTTGGAGCGCGACCGAAGATGATCTTGGATAACGCCCATGTCGTCTGCGAAACCCAAGAGGGTGACAACATCCCGATGGGCGAACGCAAATGCAAGGAGCGCGAACGCACCTAAGAGTAACGCCGCCAGCTGCTCAACCCGTGAAGAGCTCAACGGGCTAGGTAGCTTGGGATAGCGGTGCAAGCTTTTGGATAAGTCGACGTAGCCCACGCAACACAAAGCGAATCAACAATACAAGCGCCACAACGAAGAGCAGCAACAGCACCAAGAACACAATCGGATTCGCCACCGCTAAAGCCAGGCCGCCTGCGACCGCGGTGTCTTCCACGAGTGAGAGTCCGATATTGGAAAACGGTTCAGGGGACGTGTTGGCCGCGGCACGCGTGCCCGCTTTGCCGAAGTGCGTACCGGCGGTCAGCGTGCCGCCAATGATCGCGGCGGCCATGGCAACGCCCTCACCTGTGTCGCCGAGCATGCCCGCCGCTAGCGCTGCACCCGCGGGGATACGCAGAAAGGTGTGTACGGCGTCCCACGCGCTATCGAGCCATGGAATTTTGTCGGTGAAAAACTCCACAAAAGACATGAAGCCAGCCGCACCCATGACCAAAGGATTGCTGAGAATGCTCAGCGCATCGGGCAACGGAACGTAACCAAACTTACCGAGCAGTCCGACGACGAACACCACCAAATAGAGGCGCAGCCCCGCGCCCCATGCCATGGCGGCGCTCATCGCGAGTTCAGGAAGATGTGATTGCAGCCAGTCCATTGCTTTGTTGCCTCTTTATGCCAGGGACACGCGGATCGTCAGTGAGTTGCTAGCGCCGCCGTGAAGTGTTGAAACTTTGCGGTGCTGGTCTTTGCGAGCAACAACAAATACTCCGCCCCACTCACGAGCGACAGAGAAGGGTCGTCACCTAAGGTTGCCCACCGCCGCCACTTACGTCAGTTTAATCGACCCTCTCGTGACGTTCATACAACGCAGCTTGCGCGATGTCGACGACGCTGAGTCGTCTGATATTGATGCAATGATTAACGCGGGAATACCCGCAATGGTGTACAGTTGTTGGGTTACGTTTCAAACAATACAGGAGGACACATGGAATACATCATTTTCGCTTTGGTTGGCTTGGTCGTCGGTGCCATTGCCAAGTTTCTCGTACCGGGTAAACAAGGCGGCGGCATCATCATGACGGCCATTCTTGGCTGCGTGGGCTCGTTGCTAGGAACGATTGGTGGACAGCAGCTGGGCATCGTTTCCGCAAAGGCGGGCACTCACTGGATCGCGTCGATCGTTGGCGCAGTCGTTGTAGTGTTTATCTACAGCTTGCTTACGAAAAAATCTGATTCGACGGGATAGCGTTAGCGCGAGCTTGGCTTAGTAGCGCTTCGCTCGCGATTCCGGACGCCAAGGCGCGTACATTCCTCACGACAAAAACAGCATTTCTACGGAATGCCCTACGAAAATTGGATTACATAGAATTTTTATCGGTTTTCAATAAGATGTTAAAAATTCATGAAGCCCCTATTTTTTGAGGCGTCGAAGAGAAAAGCTGTTGATCAGTAGATACAAAAAAGCCGACTCACGTCGGCTTTTTCATTTCACTGAGATTTGATCTCAGCGAAAGCTCCCCAAGGCCAGCACGAAGCGGCCCCCAGCAGCTCTATTCTGCGGCTGGCGCAGCAGCGTCGGCTGCAGCGGTGTCAGCAACAGGACGATCCATCAAGGAGACGAGTGCCATCGGCGCGTTATCGCCCTGACGGAAGCCGAATTTGAGGATTTGTACGTAACCGCCGTTGCGGTTAGCGTAACGTGGGCCCAGCTCATTGAACACTTTACCGACGATGTCACGATCGCGGGTGCGATCAAATGCCAGACGACGGTTAGCGAGCGATGGCTTTTTGCCAAGCGTGATGAGCGGCTCAACAACGCGGCGAAGCTCTTTAGCCTTCGGCAGCGTGGTTTTGATCACTTCATAGCGCAGCAATGCGACTGAGAGGTTTCGAAGCAACGCTTGACGATGAGCGCTGGTCCGGTTGAGTTTGCGAAGTCCGTTTCCGTGACGCATAGTTTTCTCCTGCTCCCTTTCTAGTTGCCGCCGCGATCAAGACCAGCCGGAGGCCAGTTGTCGATCTTGGTACCCAACGCGAGACCGCGTTGCGAGAGCACTTCTTTGATTTCGTTGAGCGATTTGCGGCCGAGATTGGGAGTCTTAAGAAGCTCCGTTTCGCTGCGTTGAATCAAATCGCCGATGTAGTGAATGTTTTCTGCCTTCAAGCAGTTAGCCGAACGAACGGTGAGTTCGAGATCATCAACCGGTTTCAACAAGACTGGATCGAACGACGCGGAAGCGCGCTCGAGAGCCGGCATGTCAGTGCCCTTGAGATCAGCGAATGCCGAGAGTTGGTCCACGAGGATGCTGGCCGCATAGCGAACAGCGCCTTCGGGCTCAATGGCGCCGTTAGTTTCAATATCGAGTACGAGCTTGTCGAGGTCGGTACGTTGTTCAACGCGAGCCGATTCCACCAAGTAGCTCACGCGCTTGACGGGGCTGAACGACGCGTCGAGCAGGATCGAGCCCACTTTGCGATTGCCGGTTTGACCTGCAGCGGTACGAACCGTTGCGGGAACATAACCACGGCCACGCTCCACTTTGATTTCGAGATCGAGCTTACCGCCCGCTGTCAAATTCGCAATGATGTGCTCAGGATTAATGATCTCGACTTCGTGTGACGATTCGATGTCAGCGGCAGTCACGGGACCGGCGCCTTCTTTCTTCAGCGTCAGCACAGCGTTATCGCGATTGTGCAACTTGATGACCACGCCTTTGAGGTTCAAAAGCAGGTCGACTACGTCCTCTTGCACGCCTTCGAGCGCTGAGTATTCATGCACGACGCCAGAGATCGAAACCTCTGTCGGCGCGTATCCGGGCATTGACGACAGCAACACGCGACGAAGCGCGTTGCCAAGCGTGTGGCCGTAGCCACGCTCGAACGGCTCCATCACGACGCGAGCCGACGATGGGCTGGTAGCTTGAACCTCAATGTTGCGGGGCTTCAAAAAAGCGTTACTCTGCATACATTTCCTTTATTGTGAGGTCCAAATTACTTCGAGTACAACTCGACGACTAAGCTCTCGTTGATGTCAGACGCGAACTCTGTACGGTCGGGCGCGTGCTTAAACGTGCCTTTCATCTCTTTAGCATTGACGTCAACCCAACCTGGGAAGCCGATGCGCTCGGCCAAGGCCAGCGCTTCAACGATGCGGGCTTGCGCCTTTGACTTGTCCACAACGCTGATAATGGCGTTTGATGCCACGATCGCCGATGGGATGTTGCACATCTTGCCGTTAACGAGAATTGCCTTGTGGCTAACCAATTGGCGAGCCTCTGCGCGGGTTGAGCCAAAGCCCATCCGGTAGACGACGTTATCGAGACGCGATTCGAGCAGTTTCAAGAGGTTTTCACCCGTTGAACCTTTACGCTGCGACGCTTCGAAGAACGTACGACGGAACTGACGCTCGAGCACGCCGTAGATACGACGCAGCTTTTGCTTTTCGCGCAATTGCAGACCGTAGTCTGACGTGCGTTGTCCGCTCTTTGCGCCGTGTTGTCCGGGCGCAGCAGCAAGTTTGCACTTGCTGTCGAGCGAGCGACGTGCGCTCTTTAAAAATAGATCGGTGCCCTCACGACGGGAGAGCTTGCACTTGGGGCCGGTATAGCGAGCCATGAGTATTCTCCTGTGTGATTACATGCGACGACGTTTGGACGGACGGCAGCCATTGTGTGGCACCGGCGTAACGTCGGAAATGCTGGTGACTTTAATGCCAAGGGCGTTCAATGCGCGAACGGCGCTTTCACGACCAGGACCGGGTCCCTTGATTTGCACTTCAATGTTTTTCACACCACACTCAACTGCGACCTTACCAGCGGCTTCGGCGGCGACCTGAGCAGCGAACGGAGTCGACTTGCGGGAGCCTTTGAAACCTGCACCACCCGAGGTTGCCCATGACAGAGCGTTACCTTGGCGATCGGTAATCGTGATGATCGTGTTATTGAAAGAAGCGTGAACGTGGCAAATAGCCTCGGAAACGTTCTTTTTGACTTTCTTGCGAGCGCGTGCTGCTGACGCGTTCTTTGCGGATGCTTGAGCCATGATGTCTCTTTAGCCTTTCTTACCAGCGATGGCCTTACGTGGGCCTTTGCGGGTGCGAGCGTTGGTGCGAGTGCGCTGGCCGCGAGCGGGCAGGCCCTTGCGGTGACGTGTGCCGCGGTAGCAGCCCAGATCAATCAAACGCTTGATGCTCATCGTGACTTCACGACGCAGGTCGCCTTCAACGGAGAACTGACCAATTTGCTCGCGCAACTTGTCAAGCTCAGCGTCTGTCAAGTCTTTGACTTTTTTGTCTTGGGGAACACCCGCTTTGTCGCAAACCATGCGAGCGCGTGTGTGTCCAATGCCGAAAATCGCGGTCATTGCGATCCATGCATGCTTTTGGTTGGGGATGTTGACCCCGGCGATACGTGCCATAGTTGGTCTCCTTCCTTAGCCTTGGCGCTGCTTGTGACGTGGGTCCGTGCAAATGACACGAACCACGCGCTTGCGGCGGATGATTTTGCAATTGCGGCAAATTTTCTTCACCGATGCGTTGACTTTCATGAGTCGATTCCTGTTAGTTTGTTATTTGGCGCGGAATGTAATCCGTGCCCGTGTCAAGTCATACGGCGTCATATCAACCGTTACCTTGTCACCCGGCAAAATTTTTATGTAATTCATGCGCATCTTGCCGGAGATGTGCCCTAGGACGACGTGTCCGTTTTCTAACTTGACCCGAAAGGTTGCGTTAGGCAACATTTCAAGGATCTCACCCTGCATCTGAATGGTGTCTTCTTTCGACATACTAGACTTTGAGTCCACCCTTCAAATTGGCTTTCTTGAGCAGCGAATCGTATTGCTGCGACATCATGTAGGCCTGCACCTGCGTCATGAAGTCCATAGCAACGACCACCACGATCAGCAGCGATGTGCCGCCGAAGTAAAACTGAACGTTCCAGGCGCTGATTAGCACCTCGGGGATCAAACACACAATCGTGATGTAGATCGCACCAATCAACGTCAACCGAGTCGTAATTTTTTCGATGTACTTTGCGGTTTGATCGCCTGGACGATATCCAGGAATGAATGCGCCGCCCTTTTTAAGGTTCTCAGCGGTTTCTTTCGGGTTGTACTGAATCGCCGTGTAGAAGAAACAGAAGAACACGATCAGCGCCGCGTAAACCATCATGTAGATCGGCTGTCCTGGGCTGAGGATTGCCGCTAAATCACGAAGCCACTGAGGCCCCGTCGCGGGACCCATGAATCCAAGAATCGTAGGAATGAACAGAATCAAGCTGGATGCAAAGATTGGTGGAATCACGCCAGCCATGTTGAGCTTCAAAGGCAGGTGCGACGTTTGTCCACCGTAGACTTTGTTGCCCACTTGGCGCTTGGCGTAGTTCACCAAAACCTTGCGAAGCGCGCGCTCGAAAAACACAACCGCCGCGGTCACGACGACCACCAAAGCGATCAAAAACAACAGCTTGAGGATGCTCAGATTACCTGACGACTGCAACTCTAACGTGTTCTTAATCGCAGACGGCAGACCCGCCGCAATGCCGGCGAAAATCAGGATCGAAATACCGTTACCCAGACCGCGCTCAGTAATCTGCTCTCCAAGCCACATTAGAAACATCGTACCGCTAACTAGCGTGATGATTGTTATGAGGCGAAACGCCATGCCAGGCTCAAGAACTAGTCCTTGTTGACTCTCAAGCGCGATAGAGATGCCTGTCGCTTGAACCGTCGCGAGTACCAGTGTGCCGTATCGCGTGTACTGCGTAATTTTTCGACGACCCGCTTCGCCTTCTTTCTTCAGCGCCTCCAGCGACGGCACAACAACCGAAGCTAGCTGCATGATGATCGAAGCCGAAATGTAGGGCATGATTCCCAACGCCAAAATCGAGAAGCGCGAGAGCGCGCCGCCCGAGAAGACGTTAAACATACCAAGGATTCCGCCCTGTTGCGACTTAAACAGTTCTTCAAGCACCGCCGAGTTGATACCGGGCACCGGCACGTGGGTGCCAATACGGTAAACAATCAGTGCGCCCAACAAGAACAAAAGGCGACGTTTAAGGTCGCCATATTTGTCGCCGGATTTTGCTGCTGGATTTAACGCCACGCGTTGTTCCTAACCTATTGCTTATTGCGTTACGGCGCTTTATTCGAACTTGCCGCCAGCAGCTTCGATGGCTTTCTTTGCGGCAGCAGTCGCTGACACACCACGAAGCGTTACCGCAGTTTTGATCTCTCCGCCACCGATGAGCTTGACCATCTTGGCATCATTTGCGATCAACTTTGCAGTTTTCAATGACAACAGATCAACTTCAGACGCGCCAAGTTTGGCGAGCGTTCCCACCGTGATCTCAGCACGGAAATCGCGCATCAACGACGTGAATCCGCGCTTCGGAAGGCGACGTTGAAGCGGCATCTGACCGCCCTCAAAACCGACCTTATGGAAACCACCCGAGCGAGACTTTTGGCCGTTGTGACCGCGACCGGCTGTTTTGCCAAGTCCGGAACCCATGCCGCGTGCAACGCGACGACGGTTTTTCTTCGAACCTTCGGCAGGTTTAATTGTGTTCAATTCCATGACGAACTTTCTCGTTATCAGGACTACGCGACTGCAACGACGAGATGACGAACCGTGTTCACCATGCCGCGCGTCGAGGGCGTATCAATAATTTCACGAACCTGACCCATGCGCTTCAAACCCAAACCCATTACCGTAGCAACGTGATTTTCTTTGGCACCGATCGGCGACTTAATCAGTTTCACTTTGAACATCTTCGGAGCAGCCATGATTACATCGCCTCCGTCAATTGCTCAACCGACAAACCGCGCTTTGCAGCGATTTCGCCAGGAGTGGAAACTTTTTCGAGGGCATTCAGAGTTGCGCGAACGACGTTGTACGGGTTGGTTGGGCCGAAGCACTTTGCCAACACGTTGGTCACGCCGACCACATCAAACACCGCGCGCATGGCGCCACCAGCGATCACGCCGGTACCTTCAGATGCGGGCTGGATCAACACGGTGGTTGCACCGTGCTTGCCAGTGACTGCGTGATACACGGTGCCGCTCTTGAGCGAAACCTTGATCATCTGACGGCGAGCTTGTTCCATCGCTTTTTGAACACCGACTGGCACCTCTTTCGATTTGCCCTTGCCCATGCCAACGCGGCCATCGCCGTCGCCCACTACCGTCAGAGCTGCGAACGCCATGATGCGTCCGCCTTTCACGACTTTGGTGACGCGATTGACGCTGATCATCTTCTCGCGAAGACCGTCGCCTTGCTCTTCTCTTTGTTGTACTTGCGGACGTGCCATCTAAGTACTCCTTAAAACTTAAGACCACCGGCGCGTGCAGCCTCTGCGAGGGCTTTCACGCGACCGTGATACTGGTAACCGGAACGGTCAAAGGCGACCACTTCAATGCCCGCAGCCTTCGCCTTTTCAGCGATACGCGTGCCAACAGCCTCGGCGGCGGCTTTGTTGCCACCGGTTTTGACTTTTGCGCGAACATCGGCTTCGGCAGTTGATGCTGCTGCGAGGATCTTGCTGCCGTCACCCGAGATGACTTGAGCGTAGATATGAGAGTTAGTGCGGAACACGGCCAAGCGCGTGGCACCGAGCGAGGTCAAACGCAAACGCGTTTGACGTGCGCGACGAACGCGGGCAGCTGCTTTATCAATTGTCATATGCTTAGCCTGCCTTACTTCTTCTTGGTTTCTTTGAGCGTGATCTTCTCGTCAGCGTAGCGAACACCCTTGCCCTTATAAGGCTCTGGCGGACGATAGGCGCGAACTTCAGCCGCTACTTGACCGACCTGCTGTCGATCCGAACCGGAAATAATGATTTCGGTTTGTGTCGGTGTTGCCACTTTGACGCCAGCAGGCATCGTGTGCGTGACCGGGTGCGAGAAACCGAGCGAAAGATTCAAAACGTCGCCGGCGGCGGCTGCACGATAACCCACGCCTACGAGCGTGAGCTTCTTCGAGAAGCCCTCGGAGACGCCCTTGACCATGTTGTTCACAATGGCGCGGGTGGTTCCAGACATCGCCCTGCTGAACTGATCGCCATTGGCGGCCGAGCACAGAATTTGGTTGTCTTTCTTTTCGATCTTTACCGAGCTGCCGAAATCGCGCGAAAGCGTTCCAAGCGGGCCCTTAACGTCAACCTTGCTACCAGCAAGCGTGATCTCAACTTTCGCTGGGATGATGACGGGATATTTAGCAATACGTGACATCGTTTGCGCTCCCTTTAAGCGACCGTGCAGAGCACTTCGCCGCCCATACCCAGGCTGCGTGCTTTGCGGTCAGTCATCACACCCTTAGGTGTTGAAACGATGGCGACACCAAGGCCGTTCATCACGTTTGGCAGGGCGTCGCGACCACGATACACACGCAGGCCAGGACGGCTAATGCGCTTCATCGTTTCGATCACTGGACGTCCAGCGTAATATTTCAAGCCAATCTCGAGCTCAGGCAGTTTGGCGTCGCCAACTGTCTTGAAGTCTTCGATGTAGCCTTCGTCTTTAAGAACCTTCGCAATGGCGGATTTCACTTTGGAGGCGGGCATCTTTACAGACACGTGCTCCATAGCTTGTGCATTGCGAATGCGGGTCAACATATCTGCGATGGGATCGGACATACTCATTGTCGAATCTCCTTACCAGCTGGCTTTGGTGAGACCAGGGATCTCACCGCGGAATGCAAGCTCGCGCACCTTGTGGCGGGCGAGTCCAAATTTGCTAAACACGCCACGTGGGCGCCCGGTCAATGCGCAACGGTTGCGCAGACGGGTTGGGTTAGCGTTGCGCGGCATCGCTTGAAGCTTGGCGCGAGCGTCGGCGTGGGCCTCTTCTCCGGCTTTGCTGTCAGCAATGATCGCTTCGAGCGCGGCACGCTTCTTGGCGTATTTCGCCACGAGCGCTTCGCGTTTCTTTTCGCGGTTGATAGTTGCAAGTTTTGCCATTTTCTTATCCTTGCCTATTTCTCACGGAACGGGAAACGGAATGCTGCGAGAAGCGCGCGCGCCTCGTCGTCATTCTTAGCCGTGGTGGTGAAGGTAACGTTCATACCGCGGATCTTGTCGACCTTGTCGTACTCGATCTCAGGGAAAATGATCTGCTCTTTAACGCCGAGGTTAAAGTTGCCACGACCGTCGAAACCACGCGGCGAAATGCCACGGAAGTCACGAACGCGGGGTAGCGCAACGTTTACAAAGCGATCGAGGAACTCGTACATCTGTTTGTTGCGCAGTGTCACCATGGTGCCCACTGGATAGCCTTCGCGAATCTTGTAGTTCGCGATAGCTTTCTTGGCCTTGGTGATCACAGGCTTTTGCCCAACGATGGCGGTCAAGTCTTTCGTAGCGTGCTCAAGAATCTTCTTGTCACCCACTGCTTCACCCACACCCATGTTGACCACAATCTTGGTCAAACGAGGCACTTCCATCACCGACGTGTAGCCGAACTGCTTAAACAGTGCGGGCACGATTTCTTTGCGGTATTGCTCTTGCAAGCGAGCCATAGTCGTCTCCCCTTGCCTTAAACCGGCTTGCCGGTTGATTTGAACACGCGCGTTTGGCGGCCGTCGACTGCCTTGATGGCAACCTTGTCGGCTTTTTGCGTGCTGCTGTTATAGATTGCAACGTTTGCCGCCGAGATTGCTGCCTCTTTGGTGACAATGCCGCCGGCTTCATTTTTCATCGGGTTGGGCTTGACGTTACGCTTGACTTGGTTAATGCCACCGACCACGAGTTTTCCCTCGAGTACTGAGAGCACTTCGCCACGCTTACCAGCGTCGCGACCCGTGGTGACGATGACAGTGTCACCTTTGCGAATTTTTTGCATGATTTCGTCCTTTTTCCTGGCCTGGGCTTAGAGCACTTCAGGGGCCAGCGACACGATCTTCATGAACTTTTCGTTACGCAATTCACGCGTGACGGGTCCAAAGATGCGGGTGCCAATCGGCTCGAGCTTTGCGTTGAGGATGACCACGGCGTTGTTGTCAAACTTGATGAGCGAACCATCGCTGCGGCGAATACCTTTGGCGGTACGCACGACAACGGCGTTGTAAATCTCGCCTTTTTTGACACGGCCACGTGGCTGAGCATCTTTGATGCTCACCTTGATGACGTCGCCAATGCTTGCATAGCGACGCTTCGATCCGCCCAACACCTTGAAACACATAACGCGACGAGCGCCAGTGTTATCAGCGACGTCGAGCATCGACTGCATTTGAATCATATTGAAAATCTCCAACTTTTCTCAGAACCCAATTCAAGGAGGTTCCGAGTAGTCTTGGGGCCCGTCGAGAGCGAACTCTGTTTAGGCGCTTTTGTGTTCCCGCTCTTATGAATTCATTCAGTTTTGAACCGCTAACCGTTTTGGTTGGCCAGACAACTTCTAAATGGATTCAGCGAGCCCTCGATTATGTCACCAACAAAGTGGCGCGTCAACTGCAATGGCTGATTTGATCTCGAATACGGACTCTAACTGACGCCAACTTTATGGCAATCGTTGAACTGATGCGGCGCAAATTGGAGCTACAGGCTCAAATTATGCTAATGTCATTTAGAATTTTCTCATAGGCGTTGTCTAGGCCAAATGGGTGGGCTTAAGGAGACGCTGATTAAATCCCGCGAGTAGCGCGCCTTGGATTGGGATCGAGTGCGAAATCGACAAATGCGAGGCATAGCGGGGCTATGGCGAGCATTTTCGATGCAGCGGCGACCCGCTGGTCGCA
>READ01000025.1 GCA_004293675.1 Betaproteobacteria bacterium | reverse complement strand
TTGCGCCGTGCGGCCTGCAATTTACCGGTCTTGTTTCTCTCTAGTTCCATCTCGATTTACCGTTCGTTAAGTACTCAATGGAAATCGTACAGGTTCAAAGGGACAAACTGGAGTCAATCATTCCCACCCTAGAGCGGGACGGATGTCGCTACGTTGGTCTATTCATCCCAGAACTGGACGAGGGGCAACAGCCATACTATTTCTTGCACGTGGAGAAGGAAGAGATTCACTCCCCCACGAGCCTATTTGAAAGAAATAGCCAGTTCTATGCCCTAGCGGACCTCCACGCCTTGGACAGCTACGATGGTATGGATGTTGGGCCCATCCAGCCGCGTTAGAGCGCGTGGCATTCATCTCCTTCAAGAGAAAACCATCTCGTGTCCACCAAGAGGTCTAACCGCCCCCCGTGTCAAACGTTAGACCGCACGATCGGCTTGGTCTGCGACTCATCCGCTCCAAATGCAGTCTGTCGCAAGCCGACCCTAGAGGCGCTGCCTAGGCCAGAATGCGGTGCACCCTCTTGTTCAAGGAGCACCCTTGCCCAACATTGATACATCGAAACCAAGATTCGGGCCGCATGGCGGACTCTTTCGACTACAACGAGTAGTCATCTTCGCGTTAGCTGGTCTGCTTGTTTTCTACCACACGTACACGCTCTTCGAGCTATACGTTGGCTCAAGCACTGACTTGTACGGAGGCCCGAACGCCAACGGACACGCCTTGTATGCGCACACGCAGTCCATTCTTCGCCTCCTAATCATTGTCAGCTTGGTTTTTGTTGCCATGAATAGACGATCTGCGTTGTATGGAATGTGGGTTGGAATCGGCGCATTGGTAGCTACGCACTACTGGGCACACTTCTTCGATCTTCCGTTCCCCTGGGTGGAGGGAAGGCATCCGCTCTCCTACCTGAAAGGCTTCATCATTCCCACTGTGATCACGCTTTTGCACTTGTCGACAAACGCCCACCGCAATGTTCGAGGGCGTAGGCTAGGTTGATAGACCCAGCACGGTTCTCGCGCGAGGAATGCAAGCTGGTTTTATCAACTACATGCACTAAACGAATACCGCTGCGCCGATTTTCCTAGCATCATCATTCAATGCCATATAAAAATTGGGATATACGTCAATTTTCTGGAATATCGAAAAACGATAGAAAATTTACCAAGTTGTTATTTTATATGGCGTTCGACGTAAAAGTTAATGAGCATCGGCGCTTCCCCATCACTGGCACGAACGCAACTCACTCGCGGACGCTTTCGTCGCATCGTGGTTGACTGCGCTTGTCGCGCCATGCATGAACAACCTCCGCATGCGCAGCGTCGGGGTGAGCCGCACGGTAGTCGCGCACGTGGTGGTTGTATTCGAACTGTGCAGCAATCGTGTCAGGCTGCGCGTACTTGTTCGCATGGTAGTGCGCGATTGCGTCGCGCAACGTACAACCCGCGCGTGACGCGATAAACGTACGCATGGCTTCGTTGAAGCGGAAACCGCGCCCACAATGCTGTTCGAAAAACGCGCGCAACTGCTGCGAGCATCGCCAGTCTTCGCCGATCTGCGTGTCGAGATGAAACACACTCGGCATCGTTGCGCTTCGACGTGGAACGACCGCGACGTGCGGCGCAGTCGTTCCATCGAGATGAGCCGCGATGCGACGCGCAATGGTCACTTTGCCGCCGCTCGTGGGCAGTCGCAACACCCGGCAAAACGCCACGAGTTCCTCTTTCAACCAGTACCAGCGTTCGAATTCTGCAGCCGATAGCCGCGGGGTGAGCGCTGGCCGCTGCGCGCATTGCAGGGCAGACACGTCGTCGTGGCCTCGATCAGTTCGTGCCAATACGCAGCAAAGCGCGCGCAATGACCGGGTCGCGGCCGGCAAAGTGATCCCCGGCACTGGGTATCAAGCGCTCCGTTGGCACGAGCTGGCTCGGGTATCCCGCCACCCGAGTTGCTACTCGCGTTGGGTACACGAGCTTCACGCCGTCACGCGGCGTGTCGTAGGTCACGAGGTTACCCAAAAAATTGGGGCGCTGAGATGGCACATCGCCAAGGTGAATCGCGCCGAGTTCGAGCATGTCTAGGCAGGCGTCCATGCCTGCGGAAAACGTTTTGCGGTCGGAGAGCAGAAAGAGCGTTCCAGGTCGCTTGTCCCAGCCGCTACTGCGAAGCCCTGCGATGAAGCCAGAGAGGACGCTACTGTCACCACCTTCGTTTCCTCGCACGTCCAGCACAATCGCTCGGGGCACACGTCCACGCGTCGATTGCTCGAAATTTTCAAGAAGCGAGCGCACGGCGTTGCCGTCGACACAGCGACGATATCGAAAGTAAATGACATCGGTGCCTGCGAGATACTCGATCCAGTAATTCAGCGAGGGGTCTTGGCGGAAGCGCGGCAGCGGAGCAGTTCCCGTTGCGGTCGGCAAAGATTCGAGGGTCGGCGATAGCGTGATTTTCTTGAACGCCGTTGTCGCCGAATTCGGATCCCGCAATTCAATTTCAACGCCACCCGTGCCCACGGCTACACCCGCGTAACGAAGCGCGATATCAATCGATAGAAACACGCTGCCCCACAACTGAACGCCGCTGTCGTTTTCCGTGGGCCAGAGCTTCGCTGTGCGTTGCAGCAATTGTGCCGCTGGGACGCCTGCGATCGAAATGAGCTCGTGTCCGATAAGCGCGCTCGAGCTCGATGCCGCCGCAGTCACAAAAATGCCGTCGCTAAACGGTTCGAATGCCACCGGCAGGAATCGCGCGTACTTCCAACCCGAGATCGAGGTATGACCATCGCCGAGCGAAGCAATCAAGGCCATGGTCTCGGCAAGAGCAGCGCCGTCGTCAAGCGTGGCGATGCGCGCGCGTAACGCCACTACCTTGGCATCGAACTCGCTCTCAGACGTGTTGCGCCAAGGCAGGATGTGTTTCTGTTTGATGGTGTTGACCACAGTGTTTAGCACGCCAGTCCAATCCGACGGGATTGTGACGGGCAGATTGTCGACGCTGTCGCCGCTGCCGCATCCTCCAAGCGCGTTAGCGACGCCTACGGAGATTGCCGCGAGCAGCGTGCGCTGGGTAAAAGTTCTTCGGTTCATCTCTACTTTCTCCTATTGCTGGGCTGGCGGCTTGAGGAGCGCGCGCAGACGTTGCACGGTCTCGTCGGGAAACCGGGTCAACGTGGCAATGTGTGGCCCTTGCGTGAGCCAAAATTGCTTCGGCGTGGCCGCCGCAGCGAACAATGCCTCGCCTCGCGCGCGCGGAACGTTCGTATCGTCGGCGCTTTGAATAATGAGTTTTGGCAATGCATTCAGACGCGCGATGTCGTCGATGGCGCGATACGGCTCCGACACAATTGCCGGGTTGGTCGTCAGCGCTGCCTTGAGTGCCGGACTCGGCGCGTTGTCGATCGCGAGATCGAGAAACGAGGTGGCCGAACCATCGACCACCAGCGCTGTGATGCGCTCGCGTCGCGCGTTGGCAAGCGCGATGGCAAGTTGACCGCCAATCGACTGCCCGTAGACGACAACGGGTTTGCCGACGACGTCGGGGCGCGAAACAAATTGATCGAACGCAGCAATGACATCGCTGCGTGCGCCCAAATGCGTGGATACGCCTTCCGACTTACCGTAGCCGCGCCAGTCATACGCGAACACCTGAAATCCGCCGGAAATCAGTGGTACGTACATCGCCTCGAAATGAGTGGCGTTCGCTCCCGCACCATGCAGGAAGAACACGCTTGCTTCGTGTGCGCGCGACGCCGGGCTCATGAGATAGCCGTAGGTGGTGGGCTCGCCCGCGCGGACAACGGCGACTTCGGCTGCGCCCAATGTGTTCATCGGCCTGACCTCCCGACTTGGAAAGTAAAACATCCGTGTCTCTTGGGCTGTCGCGTCGAACGACGGCGGGGTGGCGGCGGATGGCGGCAGCTGCGCCGAACTGTTGGGCTGCATTGCAATCAGCGTGAATGCGGCCAGCAAACTTGCTCGTACGTACTTCATGGTTCGAAGGTCTCTCTGTTTGTATGTTGCAAAACAAACGGTAAGACGATTCGAGCGCGATGAATTTGTTCTGCGTGTCAGTGGAGTGGTCAATCCATTGCAGCGAGCGCGAACGATGTATCGTTAGAGCGACGTTTCGCGCCAGCGTCGAGGACTCATGCCCACGTCGCGTGCGAATTGTTTTGAGAAGTGGGACGCATCCGCAAATCCGCTTCGACGGCCGATCTCAGCCACTTGTACGTGATCAAGGCGCGGATTGGCGAGCATTTCGCGAGCCGCAGCCAAGCGCTTCTGCCGCAGGGTGTCGGCAAAGGTTTGCATACGGGTCGCGAAAACGCGGTGCAGCGTCGCTAACGAGATGCCGACAGATTCGGCAATGTCGCTCGCGGTCAAACCTGGCTCGCGAAAGCGTTGATTGAGTACCGCGTCGATTTTTTCCCAGCGAAAGTCCCTGAGCTCATTGCCAACATGTTCTGGCACCGCGAGTTGCAATACGGCCGCAAGGAGGGCTGATACATCGGTTTCATGCGCGATGCGCGTCTGTGAAGACTGCATTGCGTGTTCGCGTAGCGATTCTATGGTCGCCCCAAGCACTCCACCCCACTGCGAGTCGCGTGCAATCAATCGTGGACCCATCACGTCGGGCCGCGCGAACCAGCGCGCGAGCCACGGCCTCGGCAATTCGATTGACAGGTTGTCGACCTTCCCTGGGCAGCTAAACGAATACGGGCGCGACGAATCGATCAGCACGCAGTCGCCAGGTCGTAAATCGTAGTGTTCGCGGCCTTGGCTAACCGCCCATGGCGCACTGAGCTGCGAGATCAAATACAGCGAATCGGTATCGCTGCGCGCGATGTGTTGCGCGTCGCGCCGCACGTCCTGCGCGACACTCGTCACCTGCATCAAACCAATGTCGCCGACTCGGGTGCGCGCAACGCGCCCGGCGAAATCATCGCGTTGCCGGGGCGCAGCGTTCATATCCAGGAATGCCGAGCAAATCGCGTCGACCCAGTAGGGCACGGATTGCTTTGGCTCGACCGACGTTGTGTCCCAGACTTCAGCGTTCGAGAAAGTGTTCATGTGATTGACTCGCTAATCCAGAAATTCATTGATCGAAATGATGAGACATTGGCTATGCGAGCAGATTCCCGGCTCGTACTATCTGCGCCACGAAACTAACTGTAGCGTTGCAGCAAAATGCTTGCCAGCGCTTTGCGACAAACGGCAGTTGGTTGGCGCAAAAGATAAGCAGACCAGAATAAAAGTATGAGCCTCGACGTAACGTATTGGTTGGAGAACGTAGCGAGAATCAGTCTTGCACTGCGGGGATAATGTACTTTGCCAGCAATCGAAGCGATTGATTCGACTTCACGCCATCGCCGTAGTTGCCACCCGTGAACACGGCGACAACATCGAGCTCCGGTATCACATAAATTTGCTGCCCGCCGTTGCCGTTCGCGTAGATCACTCGGATGGGTTTGCCGCGATGGGTCGTTCCGATCATCCACCAAAGATATCCGTACGGCAAGTTTCCGTCGATGCGCGCTTGCAGGCTCGTCGATTCCTCGATCCACGCCGCACTCACAAGTTGTCTTCCCTGCCATTGCCCGCGTTGGAGAACCAGTTGACCGAGCTTGGCCATGTCGCGCGGACGCACTTTCAAATGTCCGCCTGTATCGGTTTGACGATCGTCGTCAAACCGCGCCCAACGAACGTAGTCAATGCCCAAGGGTTTGAACAACCATTCGTCGGCAAGTGTCGGAATTGCGCGTCGGCCACGTTCGGCAACAATGCGCCCGAGCGCAACAACGCCGCCGGTGCAGTAGCGCCCGATGCTTCCAGGTGGGTCTTTGAGCGGAAGTGCCAGAAAAAATGCCACCCAGTCGCGGCTCAAATACATTCGATCTTCGTGTCCTGGTGACGATAGATCGCCATCAAAACAGTCGAGGCCGTTGCTCATCGTCAGTAGATGCTTGATCGAAATTGCGTGTGCTAGCGCGGGCGCGTTTGGATAGGCAGACACGAGCGTGTCGCGAATGGGCTCGTCAACACCGAGCAACAACGACTTGTCGATTGCGACGCCAGTCAGTAGCGAAGTGATGCTCTTGGTCGCTGAACGAATGTCTTGCAGCGCATCCTTGTCGTAGCCGTTCCAATACTGCTCGAGAACAAGCTTTCCGTGCCGTAACACGAGCATGCTATGCATGCCATGATCGATTGCCGGGGGCAACTCGGCAATCGCTTGTTCGAGTAGTTTCGCGTCTAAGCCAACCTCGGTAGCGGTGGCCGTTGCAAGGGGTTGAGACTCGGCGACCACGGGCGTTTGTTCGATGACTTCGTTACCACCACAGCCCGCGAGCATCAGCGCCGAGGCAAGGCAACAGGTCGAAAAAACACGTTGAAAGCGTAAAGAGTTTGTCATGTTGAAGTCCTATCTTGGTGAAGCAGCGCAAATGGGCTTCACGTTGTTGATGCGCTGTGGATCGTTGGCGCAAATCGAAGTCACCGCATAGTTCCGAGAGGACCGGTGTTGTCGCCGCCCCGTGGCCGAAAGACAGGTTGATGGCAGCTTAAGATCGAATTGATTTAATTTCTGTAAAACAACAATATAATACTTTATAAAATAAATTATTTAACTCAAAACAGGGATAGGTAAATAGATGAATCAGTTCGATAAACCGAGCAGTACGCTGACCGCGCTCGGTCTCGGATGACATCGTGTGCGCGACGCGCTGCCGCCTGACGTCAGAAGCGTTTGGATTAATCGCGCGGGCTTAGGGTGGAGCGAAGACGTGGCCGTTCCAGCCGACGAGGTAAACGAGGCTCGCGCTGCGTATGCCGCCGAATGGAAAGCGGCGCTAGGCAATCGGCTCGAAGTCGTGCGCCTCGAGGGCGCCAACCATGTGAACATGATTACCAAACCAGATTACGCGGCCACCGTTGCCGCGGCGATTAATCGAGTAGCGGTAAAACAGTGAAGCGGTTTTCAGTGGCGCGTTGCCCAATTCAAACGATAGGCCTCTATCGCGTCTACAACGGAGCGTACGGCGCGACCGGCAAGCGCAATGTTGACTCCAATCATCGCTATTCAACGGACTTCGAAGTCGTTCGCGCGATGATGCGACTCGGGTGGATCAATGAAGGTGTGGTGATGTGCGTGCCGGAGTGACGCTCTGCTGCGCATGGCATTGATGCTCCGCCTTTCTTCGTCAGCCGGCCTCGGCGCAGGCTTGGCGGCGCAGAGGCAAGATGGCGTTCTCAGAGCATCCCCGCGTCAGCGTCCCACCCCCCCCGTTCGTGGTGAGCTTGTCGAACCATGATCGGCAATAGAAGTGAGCCCTTCAGCAAACATAGGCCTTTGTTCCCGAGCCGTTCATGGTTCGACAAGCTCACCACGAACGGGGAGGTGTTGGCTAGAGCGAAAGGGGCTGCGCGGTCTGAATTGGCATACACGTCATCGCCATGAAAAATGATGGCGACGTTGGTTGCCCCAGCTCACCCCGCCGCGAGCAATGACTTCCGATACTTATTCAAATCCCCGAGCGATTCCAAGCTTCGCCCGAACAGGTTGGAGAGGTTGTGCAGAATCATTTTCACAACCTTACCTTCCCATTCTTTGTCGAAGTTGATTTGCGTGTCGAGCCAGCGCTCGAGCCATTCGGGGTCGGGTAGTTTGCTCTGTACGGTGTCGTTGGGGAACAGCGCTTCGTTGACGTGCAAATTGGTTGGATGCAGCGGTTTTCCGGCGCGGCCGCTGGCGGCCATCAGAAAGCCGATCTTGGCGAAACCGGCTTTGACTTCGTTGACTTTGTCGGCGGCGGCGCGGGCGACGGCTTGCTTTAGATATTTGAGATACGCGCCGGCGTGGCGAGCTTCGTCTTTGGCGATCAGGCCGTAGATGTGTTTGATGAGCGGCTCGCTGTGCCATTCGGCGGCACGGCGATACCAGTGGTTGAGTCGAATTTCGCCGCAAAAATGCATCATCAGCGTTTCGAGCGGTGGCGCCGGATCGAATTCGAAGCGTACGTTATGGAGCTCTGCTTCGGTGGGCACCAAATCGGGCCGGAAGCGCTTCAAATACTCCATCAGTACGAGGGAGTGTTTTTGCTCTTCGTAGAACCAAATCGACATGAACGCTGAGAAATCGCTGTCGCCGCGGTTGTCACGCAAAAACATTTCGGTGGCGGGCAGGGCGGACCATTCCGTGATCGCGTTGAGGCGAATGGTTTGCGCTTGTTCGTCGCTCAGTTGGCTGGCGTCAAACGTATCCCATGGCACATCAGTGGCCATGCTCCAGCGCACGGACTCGAGGTCTTTGAAGAGTTCTGAATAAAGCATCATTTTCCTTGCAAAACCGCCGTGAAAAGGAGCGCTTTGAACGAGGGAGCGAATAGCGCGGGCGGTCGAAACTCCTTTTTATCGTTTACCGCGGCTTCCGTCTAGCGACTTAACCCTCGCTGTTGTCGCAATTGCCGCGCAGCGTGTCAAGGATCGATCATTGAGCGGTGCCATTTCGCCATTGCTTCAATGCACTCAACGTAGCCGCCAAATTTTCGACGTAGTCGATCCCCGGTAATCGGGTTCGCAGCCGTGAAAACAGAGCGCCGCCGACCCAAATTGCGACGTGCGGCGGTAGCAGCTCACGTAGCGATGCTAGCCCTGTGAGCGCTTGCTTGCCGCCGTAAGCGGAAGAAAACGACAGCGCAACAACGTGGGCGTCATAGGCTGCCGTCGCGGCTGCAATCTCGGGGATCGGCGTTTGTGGTCCTAGCGAAATGCAGTGCGCGCCCTCGGGGACCAGTAGCGCTTCGACCAACAAGAGGCCCAACGAATGCGGCTCGTTGGGAAAGGTGGTGAGCACGATCCGTGGACTCGATCCCGGCAGCGGAATTGTGCTGATGGCCGCTCGGAGCGACGTTTGTACGACCTGGGTGTAGGCGTGCTCATGAAACACTTGCAGTTCGCCGCGAATCCACGCGTCGCCGATTTCGCGGTTGAGCGGCGACAGCGTTTCCAAAACAAAGCGCTGCAAGCCCTGCTTCATCATGAGTTGCGCCAGAAACTGGCGCAGCGCGATGTCATCGTTGGTCCGCAGCAGCGTCAAAATTTGCTGTAAATGATTGGCGACTTGTTCCGTGTGTTGGCTGCGAAATTGTCGGCTGGAGAGCTCACTGAGCGCCACTTCATTCATTGCGAGCAGTTTTCCGGGGCGATGGCCGGCGTCCATCAGGCGCTTGATCGTTCGCAAACGCTCAACTTGCGACAGCGGATAGAGTCGCTCGCCGTAGCGGTCACGCTCCGGGCGCGGAAACGCGTAGCGTCGCTCCCAAACGCGGAGCACGTCCTTTGAAAGGCCAGTGTCTCGCTCCACGCCACCAATGGTGAGGTGCGTAACGGCAGCGCCGTCGACTTCGCTGTAGGTATCGGTCATCGAATCGTTTTAAAACGCGCTGCTTTGGTGCGCACGAGTGTACAACCAAAAATCACTAATGTCTAAGACACGCTGCCAAAATCTGCGCGTTTGTTGATTCTGTCGTCACCCAATCAGAAATTGTTACCGCCTAAAACGCCCTGTCTGCTACTTTTGAACGCGTGGATCGCCACCACATTGCAGCCCTAACGACGAATCCTCCAGGTTGTGCAGGGCAGGGCATTGCATCCAATCGCCGCAACCTAAACACGCATCAGGCCGTGCCGACCCACGTTTGAATGTGTGAACGGCCCAAAGCGCAGAGTAAACTTCTCCTATGAACGCAACCGACGCTCACTTCCGTTTGGGCACGCCCCCGCTTGACGACACGCAATCGCGTGCCGATGACCGTCATTTGCCGATCCAGCGCGTCGGCATTAAGTCGCTTCGTCATCCGGTCCGGATCGCGTCCCCCGGCGCGAACGCTCAAGCCACGATAGCAACGTTTGCGATGTATGTCGGATTGGCCGATAACGTCAAGGGCACGCATATGTCGCGGTTTGCCCAAATGCTCGAAGAAATCCAAGCGCCGCTCGATCCCGCCGGTTTTGTCGCCTTTGCCGAACGGATGCAGCAGCGCCTTGAGGCGCAGACTGCGCACCTGTCGATGCAGTTTCCGTACTTTCGAACGAAAACCGCACCGGTATCGGGCGCACAGAGTTTGCTCGATAGCGACGTTTCGTTTACCGTCGAGACCCAAACCGGTCAACCGTCCAAGTTCACACTCGAAGTGGTCGCGCCCGTGACCAGTCTGTGCCCTTGCTCTAAGAAAATATCTGATTACGGTGCACACAATCAGCGCTCGCATATCACTATCCGTGCCGAGGCAGCACCGAGCCTGTCGATCGAATCGCTCATTGAAATTGCTGAGGCGCAGGCATCGGCCGAACTCTACGGCGTTTTGAAACGCCCGGACGAAAAATTCGTGACTGAGCGCGCGTACGACAATCCAAAATTCGTCGAGGACCTGGTTCGCGACATTGCGCTGGCCTGCCAAGCGAATGCCTCGATTGGCGAATTTATGGTTGCTAGCGAAAATTTTGAGTCGATTCACAACCATTCGGCCTACGCCGAGCTCTATGGCCGCGGAGGGCTTAAGCTCGCGTAGCGCGAGGTTTTGAAGCAAAGAAAAATATCGGTAGAACGCTATGGTGCGAAGCCGATCAGATGCCAGGGTGCAACGCGCGTTGGCCACGCAACACGGACGGAGTATTGATGCGCATCGCAGTTGTGGGTGCTGGCATATCGGGCTTAGCGAGCGCTTTCTACCTGCAGAGGGCGGGGCATAGCGTTTCGCTGTTAGAAGCCAATGCCTATTTCGGAGGGCACACCGCCACGGTGGACGTTGAACTCGACGGCCTTCGCTCCGGCGTTGACACTGGCTTTCTAGTTTGCAACGACCGAACCTATCCGGGATTGCTAGCACTCTTCTCAGAGCTTGACGTGGCGCTTGCCAACAGCGAAATGTCGTTTGCGGTACGAGCGGATCGCGATGGCATTGAATGGTCGGGCTGCAGTTTGGCAACGTTGTTCGCGCAGCCAAAAAACCTAGTCAATCCCAAATTTTTGCGCTTCTTGGCAGACATCGTTCGCTTTAATCGGCTGACCACAGCGATGGTGAACGAGGGCCGCGTCGCGTCGATGTCACTACGTCAGTTTTTGGCAGAGCATCGCTTCGGCAGCGCTTTGTTTGACTGGTATTTGTGGCCCATGGTCGGCTCGATTTGGTCAAGTCCGCGAAATGATGTGATGGATTTCGATCTGCAAATGTTGCTGCGTTTCTGTCACAACCACGGCCTGTTACAGATCTCCAATCGGCCGCAGTGGATGACGGTGCGCGGCGGTGCACGAAACTATGTTGAAAAAATTGTTGCCACACTCAAAGACGCTCGGCTTAAGACGCCTGTGCGCTCAATCACGCGCAGTGGCGGTGGCGTACAAGTGCAAGTAGATTCCGGCATCGAAGTCTTTGATCGAGTGGTCATGGCCTGTCACAGCGATCAAGCGCTAGCAATGCTCGCTGCACCGAGCGCGGTCGAGCGAGCGCAGCTCTCTGCCGTTGCCTACCAACCCAATCGTTGCGTATTGCATACCGATGAAACGTTGATGCCCCGCAGCCGCCGCGCATGGGCGGCTTGGAACTATTTGCAAGTTGATGATGTCAACGGCGTGCGTCCCGTGGCATTGACTTATTGGCTAAATCGCTTGCAACCCCTACCGTTCAAGACTCAGCTGTTCGAGACTTTGAACCCACCGCTCGAGCCTGTTGCGGAGAAAGTCATTGCGGAATTTGAGTACAGCCATCCGCTGCTCAACCGGGCAGCGGTCGCCGCGCAATCGGCAATAGCGACGATTCAAGGTGATAACAACACCTATTACGCGGGTGCGTGGCTCGCCAATGGTTTTCATGAAGACGGCTTGCAATCGGCCCTGCGCGTTGTTGCAATGATTTCTTCCGAGGCTAATCAAACGAAGGGCGCTAACGCCCAATGAGTCGTGCTGCAATCATCGTGGGTGAGGTGACGCACGAACGTGAACGGCCAGCGAAACACGCCTTCACTTATCCGCTGTTTTGTGTTCGTTTACCGCTGCAAGAGTTGTCAGCGATCAATCAAGTCTTGCCCGTCAATCGATCGGGACTGGCGTCGTTTCAGGAGCGTGATCATGGCATGCGCGATGGATCATCTTTGCTCGCGTGGATTCGCCGCGTTTTGACAGAGCACGACTTGATCGTGGCTGTCACACCCATCGACGTCGAGCTTGTCACGTTTCCACGAATCCTTGGTTACGTCTTTAATCCCGTGAGTTTTTGGATTTGTCGCGATACGGAAAAGCACGTGCTCGCGGTGCTTGTTGAGGTTCGCAATACGTTTGGTCAGGGGCACAGCTACTTGCTCACACCCACTGGCAAATTGGGCTTAGTCTCGGGTGAGACGCTGTTTGCCACAAAGCAGCTTCACGTGTCGCCGTTTAACCAAGTGGTGGGCAGCTACGCGTTTCGATTTAACTTTGCTCCCGAGCAGTGGCTCGCCCGAATTGATTACGATGACGGAAAAGGCCACTTGCTACACACCCACATTAGCGGCCGTGCCCAGCCACTGTCGAAATCGAATCTTCGCGCAGCGTTGATTCGATTTCCGCTACAAAGCGTGGCGGTGGTTGCTCGCATTCATTGGCAAGCGCTGCGCTTGGCAATTAAACGCGTCCCTTTTTACGGAAAACTGACTTCACGAATGACAGGAATTTCGCGCTCATGAGTGTTACTGAATCATCGATTTCTTCGCCACCGGCATCGTTGCCCATTTCGGCACGTATCCTTTTCAAGTTACTCGCTCGCCTGCAATACGGCCGCTTGACGGTGACATTGCCCGACCAAAGTCGTCACGATTTTGGCAATGATCCCCACGGCATTCACGCCAACATTCGGATCGTCGACTTTGCAATGTGCTCGCAGGTGCTTACTGGCGGCGATGTGGCCTTTGGTGAAGGCTATTTCAACGGGCTTTGGGACACCCCTGACTTAACCGCGCTGTTAACGCTGCTCGCAAGAAATCAGCAAGCGCTAATGCCCGCGTTTTACGGTCGCGGCTGGAAGGCGTGGCTCTTCAATCTGCGGCATTTTTTGCGCACCAATAGCAAGAAGCAAGCGCGCAAAAATATCGAAGCGCACTACGATCTGGGCAATGCGTTTTATCGCTTGTGGCTCGATCCGAGCATGACCTATTCGTCCGCTGTTTTTTCGGGTGATCTGACTCAATCACTGACCGATGCGCAGTGCGCCAAGTACGAGCGAATCCTCAGTCAAATCGATCCTGCGCCGGGCGCGCATCTTTTGGAAATTGGCTGCGGTTGGGGCGGTTTCGCCGAATACGCGGCACGTACTCGCGGCGTTAGGGTGACCGGAATCACGCTCTCCCCCGCACAGCTGGAATACGCCCAAAAGCGTATCGCGGCGCAAGGGCTAGATCAATTGGTGAAGCTAGAGCTGTGTGATTATCGCGATGCAGCAGCCCGATTTGGAGCAAGCTTCGATGGCATCGCTTCGATTGAGATGTTTGAAGCCGTGGGCGAGAAATACTGGCCAAGCTTTTTTAAGACTGTTGCGCAGTGCTCGAAGCCCGGAGCGCGCGCCGCCATTCAAGTCATCACGATCGATGATGCTCGTTTCGAGCAATACCGAAAATCTAGCGATTTCATCCAGCAATACATCTTCCCCGGCGGCATGTTGCCCTCGCCCGAGCGCTTTGTCACGCAGTCCAACGGCGCGGGTTTGCAGGTTACCGATCGCTATGCGTTTGGCCTAGATTACGCCGAAACGCTTCGTCGGTGGATGAAGCAGTTTGATTCACACTCGAGCGAGTTATCGGCGCTGGGCTACTCGGAAAAATTCCACAAGCTGTGGCGTTTTTACCTAGCGTATTGCATCGCTGGATTCGAGGCCAAGAGCATTGATGTGTTCCATTTCACCTTGACCAAGGAGTAGTTCGATGTCGCTGAATTTTGGTTCTCGTAGTTTGCCAGTGACTTCGCGCGGTTTCGCACTGGCAGCTAGTTTTTGTTTGTGCGTTGCCTTGACGCCGGTTGCTGCGCAAACCAGCGCAGTCAACGCACCTGCCGTTGCGCCCGCAGCGCTGACCGGCATGCCCGAGCTCAAACCGCGCGGCGGCGGCTTGCTTCGAGTCTTCGGGTTTCAGGTCTACAACGCCTATTTGTGGACACCCAACGGTCAGGCTCACGATCGAACGAAGCCCTTTGTATTGGATATCGAGTACCTTCGAAACTTCACAGCCAAAGCACTTGCCGAACGCAGTATCGATGAAATGCGCGAGCAGGGCACAGGTAGCGACGCTGTGTACCCCAAATGGCTCGCCGAAATGCAGCGAGTGTTTGCCGATGTAAAGCCCGGCGACAAGATAACTGGTGTTGTCACGCCCGCTAGAACAGCTAAGTTCTTTCACAACGGGGTGCTGCGCGGCGAAGTAAACGATGCTGCGTTCACCGAGGCGTTTTTTGATATTTGGCTCAGCGAAAAAACTTCACAAGGCGCATTTCGAAAACGCTTGCTCGGTCAATCGCCGTGACACCTCGCACCGATTATTCGATGGGTTTGCGTTTAAAAACACGGGCGCTTCAACGCCTTATAGAACGGTCGTTTCAGGGCGTGATGCTCTGTGAAGTCCATTTTATAAGGCGCTCAGGCCTGCTCGTTTTTAAGTTTTCGAGCACTTTTTCGACTGTTTTCGCGGCTGCAGGACGATGAATTCACCGCGCGTCACATTGCCCAAAGTCGAAGTCGCCCGCTACAGCCTATTTGCCGCGCCGCTGGCCATGGCAGCGTTGCCGATTTATGTGCACATCCCAAAGTACTACGCCGAGCTGGGACTGTCGCTCGCTTCGTTGGGCTTGTTGCTGTTGGTGCTTCGAATGGCTGACGCGCTCGTTGATCCGCTCTTGGGGCGTTGGGCGGATCGATTGCGAACTCGGTTCTCGTCGTGTGCACTGGCTGCGGCGGTACTCGCCATTGGCATGATGATGCTGCTCAACCCGGCGTTCTCGCCGGTCGCGCTCTGGTGGTGGTTGGCGGGCTCGTTGATCTTGGTGTACTTTGGGTTCAGCCTGGCCACTATCTCGCATAGCGCTTGGGGCGCGGAACTACCGGTGCATCCAACGCTTCGTGCGAGCTACACCGCATCTCGTGAGGCGGTGGGTTTGATTGGCGTATTGTTCGCCGCTGCGCTGCCTGCAGTGCTCGCGAAAACCACGGGCGAAGGGCTCGCGAAGTTTTCTTGGATTTTTGTGGCGGTGCTGGCGCTTTCGCTCGCTGCGCTGTGGCGACTCCGTGAAGCGAAACTCACACCTGCGGCTCACGACACACTATGGAGCGTGTTGGACGACAGGCGTTTTCGTGTGTTGTTGGCGATCTTTGCACTCAATGGAATCGCATCTGCCATTCCGGCCACGCTGCTGTTGTTTTTTGTTGATGATGTCCTGGGTGCGAAAGCGTGGGAGCCGCAATTTTTAGTGAGCTACTTTTTGGCGGGTGCGATCGCTATGCCGCTGTGGACTTGGCTTGCACGGCGCTACGGCAAAGTGATCGCTTGGGCCATAGGGATGTTGCTCGCGGTCGTAGCCTTCGTATGGGCAGCGAGTTTTGGAAGTGGCGATCGAATTCCGTTTTTGATCGTTTGTGTGGCGACGGGTGTGGCGTTGGGCGCTGATTTGTCGCTGCCGCCAGCGCTTTTAGCCGACGCTATCGCCAAGCGTGGGGCGCAGGCGCAAACCGGAAGCTACTTTGGTATTTGGGCCTTTGTCACAAAGGCAAACTTGGCTTTGGCTGCGGGCGTAGCGCTTCCGGCGGTGAGCTATTTGGGCTACAAGGTCGGCGACCCAAATTCGAACTTAGCGGCACTCACCATGGCCTATACCGTATTGCCCTGTACGCTCAAATTGTGTGCGCTCGGCTTGTTGTGGAAGTATCGAAACGAATTGAAGGAATGAATATGAAACAGCGAATTTGGTTGGCACTACTCGGCGCATTCACCATTCTGCTAGCCAGCTGCGCAAGCGTTAAGGTGAGCGACTACGCCAACGAGAAGCCAAAGTTCGACATGAAGCAATACTTCACTGGAAAAATTCTTGCGCATGGCGTAGTGCAAGATCGCTCCGGAAAAGTTACACGTCGGATGGTCGTCAATATGACGGCAACGTGGCAGGGCGATACGCTGACTTTGGATGAGGACTTCGTCTATTCCGACAATAAAACAGAAAAGCGAATCTGGACGATTAAAAAGACCGGCGATCGCTACGTTGGCACCGCCGCGGACGTCGTCGGAGAGGCTGTTGGCGAAGCATCCGGCAATGCACTCAATTGGAGATACGTGCTCGCGCTCAACGTCGATGGAACGACCTACAACCTCGATTTTGACGATTGGATGTGGCAAATTGACGATAAGGTAATGATCAATCGCGCAGAGTTTTCAAAGTTCGGATTCAAGTTGGGCGAAGTGCTCATTAGCTTCACTAAACTCTAAGCATGTCTACACTCAACCCACCCATTCGCGACTGGCCATCTCAGCGCGTTTGGATCATCGGCGCATCGACGGGTATTGGCAAATCGCTCGCGGAAGCACTGCTGGCCAGAGGCGCGCGAGTGGCCGTGTCGGCGCGGCGGGCGGACGTACTCGAACAAGCGTTTTCAGCCCACACCAATGCATTGCGATTGCCACTTGATTTGACCGATGTTGACGCTGTAGCGCGCGGACTCGATCAAGTGGTCAGCGCTTGGGCGGCGGTTGACCTGGTCATCATCATGGCGGGAACCTATAGTTCGATTCGCGCGTGGGAGTTAACGGCTGAATTGGTGCGCGAAACCATGCAAGTGAATGTCTACGGCGTCATGAACGCTAGCGCACTGCTGACGCAACACTTTTTGAAGCAGCGCACGGGTCACTTGAGCATCGTTTCCTCGGTCGCAGGCTATCGGGGTCTACCCAAGGCGTTGGTTTACGGCCCTTCGAAAGCTGCGATGATTAACTTCGCCGAAACGCTCTACATTGATTTGAGCGAAAAGGGTATCGGCGTATCGGTCGTCAATCCCGGTTTTGTTCGTACACCGCTCACTGCGGGCAATAAATTCAACATGCCGCACCTCATCGAACCCGAAGAGGCCGCATCGCAGATGATTGCCGGTTATGAGCGCGGTGAATTCGAGATTCACTTTCCAAAGGCGTTTACGCGGCAGTTGAAACTCTTGCGTCTCCTGCCCTATCGCTGGTATTTCAAGCTCATCAAAAAATCGACGGGATTGTGAGATGCAGAGCGAATCGATCAATCGTGTCGTGAACTTCTATGAATCGCTGACGCCCGAGTCGCTGCCGCAGATTCGCGACCTATATGCAAGCGACGCGTACTTCAAAGACCCGTTTAACGAAGTGCGCGATGTTGCGGCCATTGAGCAAATCTTCGCCCACATGTTCACATCGCTCGATCGTCCACGCTTTGTCGTCCACACAAAAATCGAACAAGGCCAAGAGTGTTTTCTAGCGTGGGATTTCAAATTCCATATCCGGAAATTCAAACCCGATGTTGAACAGTGCATTCGCGGAGGCTCACACCTCAAATTCGAAAGCGCGGGAAAAGTAAGTTCTCATCGCGACTATTGGGACGCCGCCGAGGAGCTCTACGAGAAATTGCCTGTCGTTGGCGGCTTTATGCGCTTCCTGAAACGCCAGGTCGGTTGAGCCGCTAGAGCACTTGCTCGCGGGAGATGAGCCAAACCCAGTTGCGACAAATTTAAAAGTGTGGCTATAATGGAAGGCTTCGGGACGTTAGCTCAGTTGGTAGAGCAGCGGACTTTTAATCCGTTGGTCGGCGGTTCGAGCCCGCCACGTCCTACCAAGAATTACTTTAATAAAAACAATACCTTAGAAAGCCTTGTCGAGAAATCGGCGAGGCTTTTTTGTTGCCTAGTTTTTGATTCGTTGCCAGTTCGTTGCCAGAAAAGTAGCGGATGACCGCGAACGATGGGGTGATTTCGCGGAAAGATTGCTCTCAAATCTGGCCTCGTCGTTGCAAGCTTTTGCGCGCGCTTGGGCATGTAGTTGCGGAAACTTCCGGTGGCTATTTGGCTACTTCTGCGCGTCCAACAGGGTACCGCGCAGCTTCGCAAACACTGAGTCGGGTACAAGATCAGCAAGCCTTGAGAGCATCGTGTCGTGCTCGCCGTCTTGTCGACGATGCCGCGACTCATTGGCGAGCGCATCCTCGGCCAACCAATCATCGAGCCGATTGCCGTGAAAAAGAAGCAGTCGCTCCACAACTCGGATGAACACAGGCGTCATTTCGGGATCGAACTGAATACCGGCATTCCGGCTGATGAACTCAACCGCTTCGGGGTGCGTGAGTGCATGCCGATAACTACGGTTGTGCGTCATTGAATCGTAGTTTTCGGCCAAGCAAACGATACGAGCCGCTTCGTGGATTTCTTCGCCTTGCAGATTACGCGGATAGCCCGTGCCGTCCCATGCCTCATGGTGTGCGTGCGCAATCTCCGCTGCCAACGCAAAGATCGGCTCGTGACATTGACCCAGTATTTGTGCGCCCATCGCCGCGTGTCGCCACATCACGAGATATTCGCTCTCGTTCAACCGCATATTCGGTTTGGCAAGAATGGCGCTGGGAATCCCGAGCTTGCCAATGTCGTGCAGTCGTGCCGCATGCTCCAAAGCCGTGGCCTCGGCTTCGGTGTATCCGAGTTCAAGAGCAAGCAGTTTGGAGAGTTTGCCCACACGGTAGATCGCACGCCGCGACGGATCATCGCAAAGCTCAGCGGTGGCTGCCAATTCTTCAAGTGATCGGGTGAGTTCTCGGTTTCCAAGCGTCGCTACGCGCGTTCTTTGGGTTTGCTGGGTCTCCAGCGCCTGCGAGACGATCCGATCAATAATTTCCTGGGTGGAGTCCTTTGCCGGAGTGACGGTCTTGGGCGTTTGTCCGAGTTCGATCAGCCGTTCGCGAACTTTGCTGAGACGCGTGCTCGCTATCGCGTCGACCAATTCACCTGCAAAGAGCAACGCACTGCCATGATCTTCCGTATCAGACGCCAGTCTCATCAGATGAGCAAGCAAGTCGACATAGAAGGTCGCGTAGTTCGCAGTCTTGCTTCGCAAGTGCCCGAGTTTGAACGCGGTCGCCATCAGCGCTTTTTTTGCGTAGCCCACATACAAGGCTTCGGCAAACTCTCGATGTAGCTCGGCAATCGGTGAAGGGTATTCTCGGGCGATCCACTCGATTGCGGTCATCCGATCATTTGCCGTCGCAGGCTCATTGAGCGCAATCGCGCACTTGAGCCAAGTGAAGTGGTCGATGATACGGTCGTTCGCACCCATCGTGTCGGTGACATCACCGTGCAGATCAATGGCTCGTTTTGCGTAGTCCGCCGCTTCACGATAGCGTTTGAGCGCGAGCGCCGCGTGGCCTGCGTTACCCACGATCAAGCCGATGTGTCGCTTGCAGTCGGGGTCGTGTGAATAAGCGCGATAAGCACGCTCAGCAATTTCAATGGCTTCCTCATGCAGCCCAAACAAGATGAGCGACAAGTTCACGTTCGTGAGCGCTCCGACCACACCGACGTTGAAGTCAAGTTCCTTCGCCCGTGCCGCTGCCATCAAGCCATATTCAACGCCATCTGCCGCCGAGCCCGTTAGGTTGTAGAGCCAGCTGCACACATTGAAGCCACGTCGGGTGTGCGATTTGTCGCCATAGGCCGATGCAATATCAATTGCGCGCTCGGCAAATCGCACGCCCTTTTCTGGGGTAGCTCGCGGTATGTGTGCAAGTGCGACTTCCAACAAGATGCGGCATGCAGGTACAACCAAGGCGTCGAGCGGTTGGCGAGTGCCTTGCGACCGACCAACCCACGGCCCACGCCAGTCGACGACAACAATCGCTCGCGCAACGTCGTTGAGCGCGTCGAAAATTTCTTGGTCTTCTTGGGCGAGCAACGCACACAGATGCGCATCGACGTGGCCGATGAGCTTAGAAAGCCGCGCATAACCCATTTCGTCGCGGTACGAAACGAGCAATTCTGTGAGTTCCGTGCGATTCATCCCCTGTCTACTATTGATTCTGATGCGCAAGCGCGTCCGGGCGGTTTTGGGTGAGATCAAAAACGCCTAGTTTTTTAATGTGTAAAGGAGCCTGATTTTATGAACACTACAGAACTATTCGCACCTATCAAAACCGCCAGTGTTGAGACGGGGTCAATCCCCGTGAAGACCGCCGAAGCCTCAGAAACCCGCCGCTTGAACCCGGCGGAGTTGCAGCACGTCGGCGGCGGCACGGGGCATGGTAGCGGCGTGTAATTGCGTCAATTGTGACCTACCGCGATTTCTCGCGTGTCGGACGCCACGGAGTCAACAAAGCCACCGCAAGGTGGCTTTGTTCTTTCGTCCGGTCAACCAAACGTCACTTGGCCAGCTTTGCCCAATCCCGCATCACCTCGTAAACCTCGGGCATCCAGTTTTCGACATTCGAGAACGTCACAACCATTCGCTGATTGTTGGTGTCGGTGCTCCAACCAATGCGTTGACCGCCCCAACCGCTCGCCCACGCTGTATTTGGCGCGATGCTGTTGTCTGTCCAGACAAGGTAGCCGTACCCACCGAACAGTTTGCCGAACTTTCGATCTGCGGGACCGTTACCGTTTTTGATCTGCGTACTGAGCGCCGCACGAACGTAGTCGCCGAAGCAGCCTTGTTCCTTAGAACTGCGCTTGACCCACAAGCCGAAACGAATCCAGTCATCAACGCGCATTCGCATACCGCCATCGGTCGCGCCGTTTTGCTGACGATCTTGAACGTAGAGGCCAGACTTCGCAGCACCCATGGGATTGAGCACACTTTCTTGAAGCCACTGACTCCACGGCATCCCAGTCGCTTTTGCCACCATGATGCCCAGCAAGATCGGATCGGTGGACTTATAGCTCGTTGCCTCACCCGGCTTGTAATCACTGAATAATCCGCGTTGAGCCTTAGCAACACGATCATCGGTGACGACATCCATCAGATTCAATGTGCCCTGTCCCCACGCTTTGGCCTGCTCTGGACTGAATACGCTGCTGTCTGGATTACCCTCCGTGGTGCCTGATGCCATGCGCAGTAAATCGCGCACCGTGGCAGCGCCCAACCCTTTGCCAGCAAGCTGCGGAACCAGTTCACTGGCTTTGGTTTCCAGTTTCATCTTGTTCGCGCAAACGGCTTGCCCAACTGCCATTGAAGTCACGCTCTTTCCCATCGAGAAGCCGAACGTAATTGCTTCATCGTTGGCGGGTGCGTTGAACTGGCTGTAAACCACCGTATCGCCGTCAATCAGTGCAAACGCACGTGCCGGACGGGTTGCCATGAGCGAGCGCACGCGATCAACGATGGGCTGTTCAGCGGCGGTGGGCTGACGACGGTTCAAAGTCACCGGATTGGGGCTTAGTTGTGTTTTTGCCCAATAACCGCGCCCGGTTTGTTCCAGCAACCACTCATCGGGCGCGCGGGCTGCACCGTCTTGCGTAGGGTTTTGCGCAAAAACTGCGACGGTAGAAATCAGCGTCGAAAGCGCAAACAGTGCGCAAGCAAGTCGAAATCGGAACATGGTTAATTACCTTATGGGGGGTTAAAAAAGCGGGGGACGATTGAGTCTACTTATATGCGCTGTATACAGCGCATATTATGCGTGTTTTGTTCTATAGATTTTGAGTCGTTTGGCGGTCAAGATTCGGGGGCATGCAAACGCCTGGCCGCAAATCACCCACCAAAAAGCTCGCTACGTCAACGAGTCGCAAAGCTGCGGACGGCAAGCGCGCCACTACCCAAACAAAGGCAAAGCGAGTCCCTAAGACGCCACAGCCAGAAAAATCTGCCAAGCCTCGCAGCAATCGAGCTGCGACTGTCATTACCGAGACGTTAGGTGCTCATATAAAAGCCTTACGAATTGAACGAGGACTTAGTCAAGAACAATTGGGGGGGCTCGCGGAGCTTGATCGGAGTGCGATCAGTATGATTGAGCGAGGTAGAGCCAATCCAACACTGCTGACGCTGTCGGTGTTGTCAAGCGTATTTGATCGCTCACTATCTCAACTGTTGGCATCCGTCACGGCGAACATGAATTTGAAGCCAACGTGGAAAGACCCGAAAGCGCCCTTGCGTCGCGCCAATCGAGCCACGCCCGAGCGGATCGACACGGCAACTGCCCGACGCCTTCGTTAACTGCGCTGGCCAATTCGGACGAGTTGCGGCAGAAGATTCATGCACTGCTAGAGCATTTGCCGAAACCGCCTGCGGTTTGATGACGTCTGCGGGCTTATCTTGATTAAGCGGCAATCACCACGCTGACCCGTTTGCTACCCCGTTTCAGTGATGGGTCAATGAGAACCTGCATACCGAAGAAAGATTCGTGCGGGATCTGCTGACACACCCAAGCCGCAAGCGTTTTGAGCGAATCAAGGAATTGACGGTCGTCCGAGAGGCTGATGAGCACCAAGCCCGCGTAGAACGTTTTTCCGGTGTGGCGAAGACTGATTCGGCCAGCGCGGATGAACGCCGTTTCCGCTGCATCGGTCAAGTGATGGCTGGTAGCGCAACCGACCCGCGCAAGCGGCACACCGAGCGTTTTATGCGGTTTCAACAGTAGCTCGAAGTCTTGCGCATCGAGGTGTTGAACAACGGCGCGATCACTCCATATGGCTTGCGCGTCATCAACGGCTTGTGTCACGTCAGAGGCTTGTCCTTCAAACCAGCATCGCAACGCAGCGTCGCCCCACGAAGCCATCTTGCGAACGACACGCGATGTGTCGGCGTTGCCTTGAACCGAGTGAGTCGCCGCCCAAGACACTTGTTTCGCAAGGATCGAGCACGTCGTGGCCGCAAGTAATTGACGGCGGGTAACGCGAGTCATAGGTGTGGTGAATGAATTCATAGTGTTTTTACGCTTTCTGTTGGATGCGGATGTGAATCGCACCAATGAGTTGAACGGTTTCCACGCCATCGCAATGCGCGGTTTGGTACTGCCACTGGTGCGCTTTGAGTCGGTGTTTGGCGTCGCATTGGTACGGCAAAGCAGCGCCGCGTTGCATCACACCGTTGTAAGCACTTAGCATCGGTTCCGGCGCACCGCTGTCGATGGTCAAGATTGAATCAACCGTTTGAACTTTGCCGTGTTGAACACCGCCCAGTCCGATCCCGAGCACGTAGTGCTTGTAGTGATTGCGAGTGTTCTCGTAGGCAATGATGGAAATACCGCCTGCCGATAGCCAATGAATGACTGCCGCATTCACCTCAGCGGGCTTGCCGAGCGCACAAGCGAGCTTGATCGGCAGCTCAAGCGAACCGAGTCGTTCATACAGATCGGTGACCGCAATACCGCTGAAGTAGGTGTCGCCGAGCGTGCTCCAAATCTCTGAAACGGAGCCATGTTTCCTGCGCGGCGCATTCTCGAACGCTGAGGCTTTGACGACGCCTAAGATCGATAGTGCCGTACCGACGGCCAAGATGCCACACGATCCTGAGAGATCATCTTGTTTTTTGAAGAACACGCGAACCGGGGCGTCGCGTTGCGATGTGGTTGCGCACAGCACTTGACCGAGGTGTAGCGCACCGTGAATACGAGACCATCGAAATTGTTGAGCAGTGCTTGTGAGTGAATTTCTCATCGCGAAGCACCGGTTAATTCGTCTTTTGGGCGGCGTTTGAACACCACGCTGCAACCGTCTTGACGTTTGAGTTCGCGCCCGTCTTTGGCGCTGACAACGGTGTAGGACATACAGCGATACGCAAAGCCGTTGCATTCGCTGCGCCAATCGCATGCACGGCAGATATTGCCAAGACTTTCGGTAGCTAAATCACTTTTTAGTATCGCAATGAAACCGTCGGGCGCTTCATTGGGGTCTAGAACGGCTGAGGAATACGTTTGCATCATCGGCATGCCTCGCTAATAATTGTGCGGACACAAAATCGTGGTGACCGAGCGATCCGCTTCGGTAATGATCCACACGGTATCGAGCTTGCTTCGGTCTGCGGGTGGTGTGGCCTTGAAAACCGCACGTTCCACAAGACGGTAAACGCTCATCACGCGCAGTCCATGCTTGAGCGCAACCTCGTTCTCCGCCAAGTCGGACTTACATACGTCTCCGAAATCCCCATGCATATGCCGGTTCAAAAGTAGTACCGCAGACGATTTCGTCGCTTGCAAGAGCGCCAAGGCATCCGGCGTTGCCACGACCTGGCCAAGGGGGAACATTGCGCACGTTGTAATGATCGTCATCGGCAACTGCATACGGATTTCATGGGGAGCTTCTATTTCACTTTTACTGGTACTTTGAGTATTCATGTGGTTTTGATTGATTTGTTGGTTTAGGTAGTTTTTGCGGTTTTGATGGCGAGACTGCGTATCGAATCGACGTGCGTCGTTCTCGGCACGTGCGTCCGATACGGTAGAAAAACAAAGGGAGAGTGCTTGGCAGTCGGTGGTCGGTGTTACGCACTAGACCGCGCTAACGGCACGTGTAGTGTTACTTCGCCGCCACGTACAGCGCACGAATCACATCGAAGGGCCGTGTTGGAAGTCCGGCGCGGCTGCGCTCCAGTGCACAGCGTTTGATGGTTTCGCGTACGGTCTCAAACGCAAAGCACTTGCCGAAGTCGTCGAAACACTCGCGGTGGAACTCAATGCCAGTGAACCATTCGACAAGGGCGTGAACATCGTGAACACGCATGGCTTGATTGCGCAACGCTCGCTCGTAACAGTCGGCAATGTCGCCGGGATAAGTCTCGAACAGCGTGGTGCGTGAATCATCTTCATCAGTGAGCAGTTCGCTGTCCGCTTCGTGTTCCAGCAGCATCGCCACGAGCCCATCATCGGAACGGATTGGGGTTTCAAGTACCCTCACCAACGAATCAGTCGCGACCAGCACATCGGCCAGACACTGTTTGATCTGGAACTCGTTGGGCGCCAAAAAGCCAAGCGCGAGCAGTCGATTGATGGATGTGAAGTAGCTTTCAACCGTCTTTACAGACACGCCGAACAGGGCGGCGATCATCCGATGGCGATGAGCTTCGTCACGAAACACCAGATGCGACAGCACTTTGGACGGCAGCGTGTCGTGCGCACCCACCAGTGCATACGCCCATTGCAACATCGAGCGCTCGAAATCGCTCAAGTGCAGCAATCGTTGCAACGCGCGGAGATTCGCCGAGACCGTACAACACAACGTCGGTTCATCCGGTGGCGTGGTGTCGCGCAAGAACATCGCGTGTTCCGCAGCATCAATCGCTGGCAATAAAATCATGTCATCGGTGGTTGCCGAAACCAGCGCATCACCCTGACGAGTGACGAAGTAGCGTGCCGTCCATGCGGCAGCGAACCCCGCATCGGGATCGACACCGATGTTCGGAAGTTCACAGCCCACGTGGTAGAGCATCTGCGCCACGGTTTGGCGCGCAAAGCGGTGGTTATCGGGGTGCGGGGCAAGACCGAAGGTCTCCATCGGTAGGGCAGACAGACAAACGCCATCGACGGCGCTGTCCAACGACAGGTCGTTCATAAAAACCTCAATGGAAAAGCGTTAACGAAGGGTTAACAAGAGAGAAGAAACGGAAGAAACGCAGGGAAGGTGCGTCGGGGAGAAAACAAAGCGTCGTCATCTCCGCTGCAAAAACCTGCGGCGAGATGAGACTGAGGGGGAACAAAACGTAACGATGGGAGGCACTGCGGGAGCGCAACGATGAGTCACGTTCATCAAACCCGCAGGCGTCGAACAGTGAGGCGGTTGTGCGAGTGAGTATGGGTGCTCGTCACACCCCGCTACGCACGGTAGCCAACATCATCGCCTAGTGCCAGCAAAACATCGTGTGCATTGGAGAAATGCAGCTTTTTGCTGATAAGTCAATTTTACATCAAAATGCAATAAAATCCATACAAAATGGACTAAAATCTACTTTTGTGCTAAAAATATTTGAAAATACGCGGTTTTTGCGGTGTTTTAGTGAGTTTTTGAGCGATTTCCGGCTCCCGCAGCAGGTTGCCAATCCAAGTTGGGTGCTTCACTGTCAACTGTAAAGTTGCTTAACAATTGAGCAGACTCCGCGCATCCCTTTCACCGTCGCGCTCACGCTTAAGGCGATTTGTAACGAGGTAGACAGTCCGGTTGGCATCTATTTGCCCGCCGTCTGCGACGCAGCGGTGACGTCCCACACCATTTCGGCCAGCGCATCGTCTTCGCAAAAGAAGAACGCCGCTGAAATCCCCAACGATTTCGCCAGTCGCAAGATCATCGTGAAATCCGGCTCATGCACGCCCTGTTCGTAGTGGTTCATTCGCGAACTGGCGACCGCTTCATCGAGTCCGGCTTTGATGCCAAGTTTCTCTTGTGTGAGCCCGACCCGCAGTCTGGCCTCTCGTAGCCGACGCGCGAAGAGGGGACGCTTTTTTCGTGCTGCACGTTGTGCGCGGGTGAGCGGCTTTCTTGGCTTCGCCGCCTTCTTTGCCGGAATCTTTCGTGTGCGTTGCCGCTCTGTTGCTTCGGGTGCAACACGTTTTACAGTCCGCTTTGAACCCTTCGTTGCCGTTTTTGGCATACCCAGCCTTCGCGTAAAGCTGAGAATTTCTGAGTTTCTGCAACAAAATTTACTGAGACTTCCTAAGTATCCGAGGCGAAAAAAACCTAGGATTGACGGGTTTCTGGCTTGATCGGCGCATCTGCCGCACAAAAATACCTACCTATATTGATAGGTGACAAACAGAGTCGTTTGTTGTAAGAATGCCAATGTCATCAACATTTCGATCTGCTGTCAACGCTCAATTTTTAGAGACTGACGGTCGTATTTGAGTCGCGATGATCTCTCTGCATCAGCGCCCCGGCGTACCTCCTCCGCGCCGGGGCGTTTTGATGTGGAGCGTTAGGGAAGTGAGTTTGGCTCGACACGTCAGCGTCGAACTTGCACGATCACGAAGATTTTGGCGGACGCTGCGTCCACCCATTCAAAAAACAAGTCAGAACATGCGCTCAATGGCTACCGTTTCCAATACCCCTGCGAACCCCGCTGCGACGACAACATCGCATCTGCCGGACGCACTTTCACCGCATCGTGATCGCGATCAAAATCACACCATTTGGCGACAGCTTGTCGGTGGTGCGATTACGATAGTGACCGCGCTGTTGCTGCCCGTCGCTCACGCCGCCTGCGGCTTCAACATCGACCGGCTGACCAACACCGATCCCAGTCTCGTTTCGGGTGAGTTCACCAGCGACGGTCTGTTGATCGTGCGCTCGTTGCAAGGCTTGTCGGGCAGCGGTTTGATTGCGGGCACGCGCGTCGATCAAACACCCTCCAATCAAGCCACTGTGGTCGCAACGATCCAGAATCACATGACGACCTACCGCGCAGCGCACGACATGGATTTGAGCGGTTTCACCGATGTCAGCGACGGCATCATCATCGCGCGCTATCTTGGCGGGTATCGTGGCGATGCGCTGGTGCAGGGGTTGGTGCTCACCGGCACCCGCTCAGCGGGCACCGCGATTGAGAGCTACATTGGCGGTGGTTGTACGACGCCGTCGCTACCGTTGACGTGTGCGCTGTCTGGCCCCACCAGTCTCAACGTCGGACAAGCGGGCACGGTCAACGTCACCGGCTGCACCTCGGGCGGAACACCCGTGACGGGCGTCACGTTTAACTGGACACCGAGCAGCAATCTCTCGCTCGGCGCGAACTGCACCGCGAGTTCTACGGCCTGCACCGTCACCGCCATCAACGGCGGCAGTGGCAATCTGGGCGTCATCGGCACAAAAGCGGGCTACACCGGCAGCAGCGTGTCATGGCCGATTACGCTCGTCGGCGTGAACAACGCCGCCCCGCAAGCCGGGGCGCTTGCCAACATCACCACGACCAATGGCGGTCGGGCGGTCGTCGGCGCGGCGTACACGCTACGGCTACCGGTGACGGACGCCACGGGCACGCTCGTGGGAAGTGTGACCGGACTCGCGGGTGCGACGGTGTCGTGCAGTGCGGGCAATCCGAGCAACTGTGACACAACGTGGACACCGAGTGCCGCAGGGTTGTATGCGGCCACGATTTCGATTACCGATAGCAGTGGTGCGGTCACCACCCAGCGCACGACCGTCGCGGTGCAGCAAACCCCGGCGGCGGAAGATGTTTCAGTCACCGTGAACGTCGCAGGCGGTATTCCCGAAACGGCACTCGTGGGCAAAGTCGCCGGTAGTTTCAGCGTCTCCGAAGGCGGCGGCGCGGGTTATTCGATTCCGATACAAGTGCCGCCCGGTACCAACGGCTTACAACCGAGTTTGTCGCTCGGCTACTCCAGCGGGGGCAGCTACGGCATGCTCGGGATTGGCTGGAATCTCTCGGGACTCGGTTCGATCACCCGCTGTCAGCGCACCATTGCGCAAGACAGCATCCGCACCGCGATCAATTACGACAATCAAGAAAGCAACGACGCGTATTGCCTCGGCGGTCAACGACTGATCCCAGTCACGGGTTTGGTGAGCGCGGGCGTCGCTACCTTGACCGTTGCTGGGACGCAGTACCCGAACATCCAAATCTACAAGCAAGAGTTTCGCACTGAAATCGACGGATACTCGCGCATCATTGGCTACAAAGAGTGGCCGCTGGCCTTTACCGCTGGTTTCAGCCGTTTCAGCGTCGAGACCAAGGATGCGCGTCTCATGCACTATAGCCGACGGTTCAAGCCCACGTCGAACGGCTACGACGCCTGCGCCGATGTCAACAACCCACTGACCTGCCCGGGCGGCGAACTGGCGAACCGCGTCAAACTCTATGTCCTGGATCGCGTCGAAGATGCCGCAGGCAACGCCATGGACATTGAGTACCACACTACACGTCCCTCGAACTCGGCAGAGTCCACGTATGTGATCGATTGGGACGCCATTGGCAGCGTCAGTCAGGGCGTCACGGTGCAGGACATCGGCGGCAATGGCTCCTACCCGCCAACCGAAGTGCTCCCCAAATCCATCAAATACTCCAACGGCCACGAAGTGCGCTTTATCTACGACGCAAGCGGGCATCCGCCGTCTGCCCAAATTCGTTCGTTCGACAGCGGCGCAGGGGAGAGCGTGACCACGCAGCGGTTGAACGGTATCGAGACCTATGCCGATGGTGTGCTCGCTAAACGCTACGCGATGACGTATGACACGCTCACCAACTCGCCGACGCAGCGCAGTCGCATTGTGTCGATCACCGAATGTCATGGTGCCGGGGTCGATACCTGTTTGCCCGCGACGCAGTTTCAGTGGCACGGTGCGGTCATGGCCAATCTCTCGCCGCTCAACGCGCTTGAGACGCCCACCGAGTCCTACACCTTCAACGCCAAGCTGCAATTGGTGGGCGATATTCGCGGCAACGGTCGCGCACAAGTGGTACTCACCGATTACAGCGCTAACGGAAGCATCGCAAACCTGCTGCGCGTCTGCGATTTGTCGGGGGCGACGGGCACCGTCGCGGGCAGCTTAAACTGCACCAGCCAGTATATTGCGGCCACCCCGCTATCAGGTAGCAGTGCGAACGTCTATCTGGCCGACGTCAACGGCGATGGCAAAGCCGACTTGGTGTACGGCAAGCCCAACGGCGAGGAACATCGGGTGTGCCTGGCGCGTGCCGATGGCACCGGTTTCTCGATTAACAGTGCTTCGCCCACCTTATGCACGCCGTCAACGCTGTGCACCACCATCAACGGGGCACAGGTCTGCCGCACAGAAAACAACGGGCTGTTGCAAGGTGACTTCAATGGCGACGGGCGCATCGACATCCTGGCCTATCGTAGCGCCAGCAGCTACACGGTGGCCGACGCCAACGGTCGCTTGCGTCATCGGTTTGATTTGTTTCTCGGGCAGGCCAATGGCACATTTGCCGCCGCCGCTCAACCGCACTACTTCCCCGCTTCAGCCAAAGAACAGACGCAAGGCGCGCTCGACCTGAGCGACATGCGTAAACGCTTCTTTGTGGCCGATCTCAACGGAGACGGCGCGGCGGACGTGTTGCAGTACCTTCCGAACGACAGTGGTGGCGCACAAAACCGTTGGCGCGTTTGCTACGCCAAGCAAGTTGCGAATGCGAGCGACGTGCGCTTTGACTGCCCGCGCGACCTGCAAACGATTCTGGCTGGGACGGGAACGCCAACCCCAACGCCTACTCCGCAGATCAACGCCGCGATTCAGTGTACGGTCGCACCCAGTGCGCTGCCCACCGCGAGCTGGCAGGTTCGCTACAACAATCGGGTCTACGACAATCCCAGTACCGTGCCAACCTCCTACGCCACCGCCACTGTGCTCAACAACGGCACGTGCAGCAATGGGAGCAGTGTGACTTGGCCGTACAACGAGGGCGGCGAAGGTGGCTCAAGCGGCAACGGCACGGTCACCAACAACGGGGTTGTATCGTGCATCAACGCCATCTCGCTGAGCCTGGAGACCGATCAACCTGTGTTGAGCAGTGCAATCGTGAATCAACAAATCACCGTCACCCGAGCCAGCGGTAGCAGCAGCACCGGCAATCTCGTGGTGTCAATCGAGCCGCTCACGGGGGCGAGCATCCAGGGCTTTACCGTACCTGCGGGCGTGGTGTGCTCGCAAGCCAATCCCACCACCGTCCCCGGCCCCACCCCCGCACTCGACGGTGGCCGCTGGAAATCCGAAGAAACCGTGCTCACCGATTTCAACGGCGACGGTCTTGCCGACATCGCGATGCCGGTGGATACCAGCGTCAAAACTAACGGCCACTGGACGGTGTGCCTGTCCACGGGGGATGGGGGGTTCGAGCGCTTTACCGGCGTCGTCAATGGCGGCGGCACGCGCACCAGCACCTGCAAGCAGTTCAATGGTTTGATGTTCGCCAACGGTAATGCGGTTGTCACCGGCGACTTCAACGGTGACGGGCGCGCCGATTTACTTGGTTTCCAAGAAACCAATGCCGGGTCGCGCGGTTGGCAAATTGCCTTTGCGCGTGGCGGTATCTCAGGCATCGCACAACAAGCCGTGCCTGATGCCGTTGATTTCTTCCGGGTGCAATCGCTCGCTGCCGCCGAACCCCATGATAAGGCCATCGCCGAGTTCGCCCGGGTAGGTGACTTCAACGGTGACGGTATCAGCGATCTTATTTTTAGGACGGCAGAGCGCAATGGAACGATGCGAGTGCTCTCGCCCACCTCGTTGAGCGGCAATACGGCCGGTGCCCGTCAAGAAATGGTCAACCGCATCGCCGATGGTCTGGGCAGCGTGACGGAGATCGACTATGCACCGATTACCGACGACACGGTGTACGCCAAGACCCCGACGATTGCGAACACCGCAATCGCTACAAACGAAGTCGATGTTCGCTCCCCGATGCAAGTGGTCAAGGAAGTGCGTGCCGACAACGGACTCAACTGCGCGCAGGCGACGGCGAACTGCGCGTGGCACACCACGAAGTTCAAGTATTACGGTTTACGCGGTGCAACCGATGGTCGCGGCATGTTGGGCTTCTCGCAGCGCGACGTGACTGAATCGTTCGGTAGCTATATCGGTGCCACGAGTCAAACCGCGTACAACAACGAACTGTTGAAGTGGTGGCTCGCGGGCAGCGTCAAACAAGCCCTCAAAACCCATCCGAATGCGCTAGAGGCGAGCAAACGCCTGTCGGATGCGTCGATGACGTATCACTTGCCGCGCATCAGAAACGGCTTCATCGCACCGGGGGCGGCTACACCGAAGATTTACGAAGTGTTCGCGTCGGGCTCGACGCAGCTTGCGTGGGACTTAAACGGCGCGGTATTGCCGACGCAAAGCACGACCTATCCGAGTTGGGACGCCACGGTCACCGGAGCGAACCTCGAAGGCTACGATCAAGACGGGAATGTGCTGCGCAGCACGGCGACCACCACAAATACCGTCGCCGCGACGACCATCACGCACACCAAGTCCAGTAAGAACACCTACGCCTACCGCCTCGTTGATAATCCCGCGAACAGCATCGCGCGCGGCAATTGGCTGCTCGGGCGTTTGACGCGCAGCGAGGTCACCCACACAAAATCCGGCGCGGTGGCAGACGGCGGTGGCTCGATCACGCGCGTTTCTGCGTTTGGGTATTACGGCGACAGTGCGCTTTCGACCGTCTGTAAAGTCGGCATCGGCAACAGCCTTGATACCGCCCCCGCAGGCTATGTGTGCGATGAGGCCGTGGAGCCTGATTTCCAGAACCATCCCGATGATGCGGCGCTGTGGAGCAGCACGCGGCATCGCTACGACAGTTTCGGCAATCGCGTCAAATCGCAAACGTCGTTCAAAGCGCCGCTCAATCAGGGCGACACCGTCGGTTTCACCGGCGTCCTTACCCGCGATTCGGGCACCACCACGTTTGATGTGAAAGGGCGCTACCCAACGACCATTGCGAACGCACTCGATCACAGCGAAACCCGCGTCTACGATGCACGCTTTGGCGTGATGACCGATTTGATCGGGCCGAACGGGTTGCTCACCAAGACCCAACTCGATGCGTTTGGCAGAAAGATTCGCGAGAGGAGCTTTGCGGGTAACACGACGGGGGCGGCGGTCGTCTCCGATGCGAGCACCTATACGCAAAGCTGTTCCGGCGTGGCTGACCCTACCTATGGCAGTGCAGCGGACTGCGTCGCAGGCGAGAACCATCGCAAGCGCACGCGCGTCTCGGGCGGCGGCGCATCGATTGTCTTCTACGACAAGCTGCAACGTGAGGTGCGCACAAAGAGCCAAACCTATTTGAGCAATCTCGCGGCGACGAGCGCGACGGCCAATGAATGGGTGGTTGCGAGTGTGACGTATGACGAGCGCGGTCGCAAGCGCACCTCGGTCAAACCTGCCGGTGACGGCACGGTGACCACCACGATGGATTACGACGACCTCGATCGCGTGACGCAAGATTCGATGCTCGGGAACAATGGTGCACCGACTACGCCGACGATCACCGCGACCACGACCACCGCGTACAACGGACTCACGACCACGGTCACGCGGAAGAAAGCCGCGACCGATCCGAGTGATCGTGCCGATCAAGTGACGGTGCGGGTGGTGGATTCTCAGGGTAAGCCGCTCACGATTACCGATGCCTTGCTCGGCAACACGCGATTCGTGCACGACGCCGTGGGTAATTTGAAATCGGTGACGGCACCGACCGCCGCGAATCAAACCGGGCAAACTGGTTTGACCGAGACGATGATGTATGACACGCGGGGTCGCCGGATTTACATGGAGTCGCCGCAGGGCGGTTCCGTATTTACGCGCTACAACGGCATCGGGGAGGTCGTTCGCAACGAGACGCAGCGCGTCACGACCGTTAATACGTACGACAACCTCGGTCGCGCGACGATCCGCGCCGACCGTGAAGGCTCCGCGAGCACATCGCCCACCTTCACGACGACATGGACCTATGACACTGGCAGCCAGTGCGGGCAGAGAACGACGGGCAAGCTGTGCACCGTCGCCACCAGTCGTGCCAACTACGCAGCGGGCAGCAATGGAGGTGCGACGCCTAACGGTGCGACCAGCGAAACGAAGTACACGTATGACCTCGTCGGCAGAGTCGAGCGCACCGAATCGGCGATGAATTTGTCGAGCACCACCGTGCAGGGCGACCCGAGCACCGGGCCGAAACGCTTTGCGACCACGACGTTTTACGACACCAACGCACGCCCCGAGCGCATGGGCACGGCCGGTGGGGTGATCTTTAGAAACAACTTCGCGGTGTGGAACGGTAGTCTCTTCAACGTGACTGATCCCGGTGGACTCAACAGCTACTGGCAATCGAATTCGCGCTACCAGGACGGGCAGATCAAATCGATGAACGTCGGGGGATCGATTGGCGCGAACGCCAGTGCGTTCCAGACGATCAAGACGCTCGACGGGCTCGGGCGCATCGATACGATCAAGACGGGTAATGCCACCAGCGGCACCGCCTCAACCAACATCCAGAACGCCAATTACGATATTGACAGTTTCGGTAATCTGGTGGCAAGGAGCGATGCGCCGACCGGTGGCAGCGGCGGAGCCATTCTGACAATCACCGCCAGCGAGACGTATCAATACGATGCGCTCAATCGGGTCACGGGCAAGAACGGCACTGCGAACAGCGTTGCGACATACGACAGCCTGGGCAACATCCAGACAAAAAATCAAAGCGCGGCGGGCACCTTTGTGTATGAAACCGTGGGTGGGGTGGCCAACTATCGCCTCAAAACCTATGCGGGTCGCACTTACGTGTACGACGGTGACGGGAATGTCACGAACGATGGACTAAGGACGATTAGCTACGCACCGTGGAGCCTGCCTTGGCTTGCAACGCGCGGCGCGAACAGCCTGTCGTGGGATTACGATCATGCCAGAGGCCGAACCATTGAGCGATCAACGACGCACGGCACGACGTTCTTTGCCAGTGGGTTTGAACTGGTCGTGCCGACCGACAGCACCACGACGAATCCGAAAACCATCGAGCGCACCTACATTCCCACGCCCGAGGGGATCGTGGGTGTGCTCACGCGAACGGCGATAGGCAACAACAACACGACGGAGAGCGTCACCAACAAGACGGAGTATTGGCACAAGGATCACATCGGCAGCCTCGTGGCAACCACCGATCAGACGGGCACAGTAACGCAGCGATTCCGCTTCGAGCCGTGGGGCGGTCGTGAATGCTTGAACCCGAGCACGGGCGCAACGCAAACGTGTACTAGCGGCGGCGGTGCCAACAACGGCAACGAGGAGCGCGGTTTCACAGGCCACGAGATGCTTGACGAGATCGGCCTCGTGCACATGAATGGCCGCCTCTACGACCCTGAGATCGGTCGGTTCCTGCAAGCTGATCCGATCATTCAAGAGCCGCTGAACGGGCAGAACTACAACCGCTACGGGTATGTGCAGAACAACCCGCTCTCCTACACCGATCCGACGGGCTTCTCTTGGTGGACGAAATGGCGGCGACCGCTGATTGGACTCGTGGCGGCTATTGCTGTGCCGTGGGCGGCAAGCCAGTTGTTCCTCGCCAACGCGAGTGCGACGGGTGCGCTTGCGACGACGATGGAGATTGAGACGTTTGTGTCTGCGTCGCTGACGACAACGGGTAACGCAGTGGCCAATGTTGCGGGTGGATTGGCAGCGGGCGGCATCCAGGGCGGCAATGTGCAGAGTGCAGTGATTGGCGCGTTTACGGCAGGGCTTCAGTTTGGCGTGGGTCAGGCGCTGGGGCATTCGACGCCGAGTTTGTTCAACGCAGGGGGATCAATCAACGCGACTGCGGCACAGAAGATGTTTGCTCATGCGGCCATTGGGTGTGCCTCATCAGCGGCCTCGGGCGGTAGTTGCAAGGCGGGGGCGGCGGCGGCGGGCTTTAGCTCGTTTGCGGGTGGCTCGATTCCGGGGGCGAATAATTTGCTCGGGCGGGCTGCCGTCGGTGCGGTGGCGTCGAAACTTGCTGGGGGTAAAGCCGAACAAGGCGCGCTACTAGCGGCGATGGAGCATTTGTATAACGAGTGCGGAGCGACCGCTAACTGCGGGTGGCGTGGGGGGTATGACCCGGATGATCGTAGTCTTGGCGTTCGCGTTGCAAATGCCGCAGGTATGTCATCGAATGTTGGTGAAGCCGTTGACACGGCGATACCGGGCGTTGCTGGAGTCGCGATTGCCAAAGTGTTTGCCTCGATTTCAAAACTAGCGGGGTCGATTCGTAATGTGAATCCGACGGGAGGCGATATGAACTGCGTTAACTGCGTGATTGCAACCGACGCGGTATTGTCAGGCGCACCGGCCTCGGCCTTACCTGGGGGCGCCACTCGCATTTCGGCCTTGGAAAAAATATATGGCGGAAAATTCAGCGCAACTATGACCTCGTCGGAACTAAGTCAATCAATGTCGCTAGCGGGTGACGGCGCAAGGGGCATTGTTTTTGGATCACGCGGGGCGGGTGAAGTCGGTCACGTGTTCAACGTTGTGAATCAAGGCGGAGCAGTTCGTTTCCTAGACGGCCAAATTGGAGGCGCGGCCAGCCTCAACGGATACCGTTCATTTCAAGTACTGAGGACAAATTAGGGTGAATATTTCGATCAACGAAGCCACGAAGTTGGCCGAGGACTACGTAAGACGTTCAGCCGAAGCGGCACACGACTCCTACAAAATCGTGGAGGCGCAGACAAGAACATGCGCAAGTGGCTGGCTTTTTTTCTTTAATTCAACCGAATTTTTGGACACTGGCGAACCTACGAGTGCACTAGCGGGAAATGGCCCGATATTTGTGTCGACGAAAGGCGTATTGAAGCAGTTGTCGTCTGCCATTCCTTGGGAAAATCAAATCGATTGTTGAATTTGAAAATCGTAAAGGCGTCCCCGGAAGCGTTTTCTTCGTTTGGCGGATTCAATCAGGCGATTCGCGGATACATAATTAACAATGCGTTGAAGCTTTCACCGCCGGGAGATCGTTGATGAGTAGTGAAGACATAAATAAGCAACTAGACGTTTTCGGCGAGCAAGCCGCTCACGTGCTAGCAACAGCGCTAGCCGGATCGAAGGCAGTACGCATTTCGAGTGCACCAGAACGGTCGGGTAAATCATGGACTGTTCGATTTGACATTCTGCTGCCTGATGAAACGAGCTACATCGAGTTCACTGCCGTTCAAACCGGCTGGGCAGGAAACGCGTTCACGCCTACACACGAGCAACCGTGCTGAACAAGAGGGTACCGCTCATAGAGAATCGATAAACGTCGCTTTTTTCGTAAGTATCGATGACTCAGATTGTTAAGCTGCATTTTCCGCACGGGTTCGACGAAAGAGACGAACATGAAGCGCCGCTGCGTGGTGTTTTTGATCAGGTGGTGGCGATACTTCCGAACGGTCGAGAAATACCTTTGGTGTTTTACGATCCCACACGTCTCGCGCAGGATTTGTCTAGAAGAATGCAACAAGGTGAGCCATGTATCGCAGAGCCTTTCTTGCTGGTGATTCCTGAAGTAACCCAAAAAAACATGCAAGCTGCCGTTGATTTTGCATTTGATCGCAACTATTTTGAACGCGGCACTGATTAGTTGCTTGCCGTACGCAAATGTGTTTTCATCACCTGCGCACTCAGCGATCTTCACCGAACGACTTGGAGGCTGACATTTTTGAGTTGGTAACCGCTGACGGAACAGTGGAATGGTTGCGGGCTCAGGTCAAATCGAGGCAGCAGATCACCACCTCTGCGAGCCGCGCCTGCGGCAAAGATTTTGGATTTTGAAAATGGCTGCAACGAAAGTGATTTTGGGCGACGAGTTCGAAAGTACGTTGCAGAAGCAACTAAACAATGCCATCCAGAGACTTGGCGGAACAACGCTGCGCCTCGACGCTGGCGTGGCTGGGTCTCAGGATTTTGTCGAATGGAAAGTGAAAATACTAGGCTGCGAAATCACCGTCGAAAACGAGACTTATGTTGGGCTATCCATTTCAGGCCACGGTGACGTGATCGACCAAATTTTGGAGGCAATGAACCTTGCCGGTTGACAAGCCGGAAAGCACGCGACGGCGTTGCCAACGGCACGATGAAGTGAGCCGACCCCAATTGTTTGAACGTTAACCGAAATGTCCGACGCCTATCATCAGTTACTAGCAGACCTCGACGCATTCGTTCAAGACGAACATCTAGCCGCCGAACACAAACTCCGTGAGAGTTGGGAGCAGCCGCTCGCACAAAAACTAGCCAAGGGGCTAACGCAATCATTTGTACGAATCGAAACCACATCCGATCCTAAGTCGTTACTGGCTTATCTCGGCGACAACGAATCGCGCTTTCGGGAAGGCGATTTGCTCTTGCTACATCTGGGCGACCCGTTTCAACAGCTACTCGCGCGCCGTCTCGCCCTCGAAGCGGATGATGGTGACCGCTGGCGGCTTCGGAGTCACGAGCCCATCACGCTGCTCGACGATTATGACGGCGGCGTCTGCTACGCCGATGCAGACACGATAGATTTGCGCCCCTTTTACGAAAAAGCTATCGCTGACATTGCAACGTCGTCCATCGGACAAAAGACCATATTGCCGCTACTGGCTGGTCACCTAGAACCGGAATTCGATCCGAGCGATTGCGACCATGGCGAAGCGGTCGCACTAAGCGAGGGGTTCAACAAAAAGCAAGCGGCAGCGGTTGGCACGGCCTACGGTGCGCAACATATCGCTTGCATCCAAGGGCCGCCGGGTACAGGCAAAACCAAAGTCTTGTCGCTAATCGCACGCATGCTCGTCGAGCGTGGCGAGCGGGTACTGTTGACCTCGCACACCCACATGGCAATCAACAACGCGCTCAACCGGATACACCGACAGAAAATACCCACAGTCAAAATCGGTCGCCTCACACAAACGAAGGGCCTCGACGCGGAAGTCGATGCGGTCGAGGCGATTGGCGGCTGGGAAGATCGTCCCAAACACGGCGGGTATGTTGTCGGGGCAACTCCGTTTGCAACGGGTTCGCAGCGACTCGACAACTATCAGTTCGATACCGTCATCTTCGACGAAGCCAGTCAGGTTACTGTGCCACTGGCGGTTATGGCGATGCGCACCGCCCGAAAATACATCTTCATCGGCGACCAAAAGCAACTACCTCCGGTCGTGCTGTCCAAATCCATCTTAGAAAAAGACAGCTTCTCAGTGTTTGCAAGGCTCATCCATCGCACGCTCGACGCTGTGATGCTCGATGAGACCTATCGGATGAATCAATGGCTGACGTCATGGCCAAGTCAAACCTACTACGGCAGGAAACTCGTATCAGCAGGCGCTAATCGGGATCGACGCCTCAATCTCGTGACGGCTACGACAAAGTCGTCACTGGTGAACGCACTTGATCCGCAACACAGCGGCGTTTTCATTCCAACGAATGATCTGAACGCCCGCACGCGAAATCTCGATGATGCAAAACTCGTTGTTGAACTCTGCGAGGCCGCGATCGCAGGTGGGCTAGCTCCGACTGAGATTGGTATCGTGTCGCCGTATCGGGCACAAGGTAAAGCGATACGCAACTTGCTTGCGGCGAAGTTGGGTAAAGCAGTTGCGCAACTGATCGTCGCGGACACGGTGGAGCGCATGCAAGGCCAAGAGCGCGAACTTATCATTCTGGCGATGACGACGGGCGATCCAGTATTTCTAGCCGCGATTGCCGAGTTCTTCTTTCAACCGGAGCGGTTGAACGTGTCAATCACACGTGCAATGACCAAGCTGATCGTAATCGGCCCCAGTGAAGAACGGCTACCCACCAGCGAAACGGATTACGTGAATGGCTGGATTGGGCAATACCGTAGCTTCATCGAAACGCTCAAACACATTGAAGTCTAGGTATGGCGCGTTTCATTCCTGAGTGGACGACGGTCAACACGCGCGAGCGTGCGCTCAAGTCTGCGCTGGGCTCCCTGAGTGACGAACACGTTATCCGACGTCCACTGCGGCAGCGTGGATGCGTGGCAGATATGTTTATCACGCACCCCGCCCTCGGGTGGCTTGCGCTTGCGATTGAGGACGTGGACTACGCTTCTCTTAATCAAGGCAACATGTTCGATGCGGATGCAGATGCACGTCAAGACTTCGAAGCGCGAATGGCGTCGCTACGTGCGCTATCGAACCCGCAGCCGAACGACGAAGCATTGGACGACGCTGCGATACCAGTGCTCGTCATCATGCGGCGATGCACCACGCAAGAAACACAACAGTTCGCCAATCATTGCTTGTTGCAATACGGGGTTCGCGTCGTTGCGCTCGAACGGTTTGAAGCACTGGGTACTAAACTGGTGGAACGAATGAGTGCGTCGCTATCGCACTCCCGCATTGAGCGGTTGATGAGCGAGTACTTCCCCGAAGCCGAAATTGCTGCGGTACAAACCGCGCGCAGTGTTACCCGGCACGCGGAAGCATCGCGAGCGCCTAAGCTGTTTCTTGACATTGAACAAGAGTGGGCATCTAAGCTCGACCTTGAACAGGCGCTGCCGGACGAACAAGCATCGGTTTCCACCGATCTCAGCGTTCGGCTTGTGAACGGCATCGCTGGAAGTGGCAAGACACTGATCCTCGTCAATCGTGCATTGATGCTCTCTGAACTGTATCCCGAGCAGAAAATCCTGCTCCTGATCTTCAATACGCCGGTTGTCGCCGACTTGAAAGCGAAGTTACGTGCGATTCGATCCTCCTTCCCTGAAAACCTAGAAATTGCGACGTTTCATGGCTGGGCGGTGAACCGATGGCATGTTCAGTTCGGTCGCTACCCTCAATTCCTTACTGGTCGCGTGCTTGAGACGTGGTTCAAGACTAAGTCCGACTCATTGCCCAAGAGCCCGCTAACGCCTTCGCAATTGCTCGACGAAATCGACTTCATCAACCATTCGTTGATTGTTGATGAAGCTGCTTATCTGCAAGTAGCCCGCCTAGGACGTGGTTTCACGCTGCGCGCAGAGGAGCGCCGTGCCGTGTGGCAATGCCACATTGCAGTGACGCAAGCGCTTAAAACAGCGAATAAGCACCTGTTCAGTCAACTCGCGCCCGTACTGCTACGGAGTCGTGAGGGCGAGCCCGCGTTAGCGCGCTACGACCACGTGCTCATCGACGAAGCTCAATTTTTTGCGCCGTCGTGGTTTGAATTGGTAAAGCATGTGCTGCGACCGGGGGCACATCTGTTTTTGTGCGCCGATCCGAATCAAGGCTTCCTCAAAACGCGTCTCAGTTGGAAGAGCGCGGGGATCAATGTCGTGGGTCGCACCAAGCGACTTCACAAGTCCTACCGGACGACACGCGCGATCTTGGAGTCTGCTAATCGCTTACTTGTCGGCCTATCAGTTAGCGGTGATGACGATTACTTACTTCCCGAGTATGCGGGCATGCCCGACGGAGAACGTCCGCGTTTGGTTTACGTGAAGTCATCTCAGGATGCGGTGGACAAACTTGTCGAATTGCTGCGAGACGTGCATGGTGGCACGCGAGCCGTCAGGTTGTCCGCAACGCTGGTCATTCACGGCGATAGTATTTACGGCTCGAACCTTGCAAGCCGGCTTCGCGCCACACCTGAACTCGGATCGGTGTGGCACATGAATAGCGATGGGATCGGAAAACACGGCAAGAGCGAGAAACACGAACCACCTGATGGATACGGCAAAGACTACTTGCGGTTAGTGTCGATTACAACTGCAACCGGACTTGAGGCGGCTATTGTGTTCCTAATTGGCCTTGAAAGTCTGTTGCTCGGTTATCGACCCCACGGCATGGCAGAAGAAGCGTGGGAGGTCGAACAGGTGGAACGAAGACGCAAGCTCTACATGGCGATGACGCGAGCCGGACAACGGTTGGTGCTCATCAGTGCCGACGAGTTACCGATTGAAATGGAGTCGCTGTTTGGGGCTGCGCATTGAGAAATCCTGTTAACCCCGTCAGACCGTATTTCCTTGATGTGATGGTAAGGCTTTGCCAACATCTGAAAAACGCCTTCCCCCGGCCACCAAGCCGTCGATCCGACACGTGTTCTGTGAAGACTGATTTCTTTTGTTTCGAACTTACTGACGGTCACTTTCTTCAAATCCCTCACAGACACCGCGTAGGCGGCGATTCCCCTAACCAACTTGTAAATTCAACAAATCAACTGATAGCGCCTAGATGAAACCCGCCAAGACTTCCGCGATCGACCTCTATAGTTCTCCGATTCAGTACGCCATTCCCGTATTTCAACGCGGGTTTGTGTGGACGCTTGAGCGGCAAGTGTCGCTGCTTTGGGAAGACATCGAAGACGCCACCGAACGCACGCTCGAACGAGAAGCGGTCAGCGCAACCGTTGCGCCCAACCAACTCGCCCCACTACAAAAACACTTTCTCGGCTCGGTCGTACTGACCCCCGTACGAAACGCATTCGGTCGAGCACAAATGCTCGAAGTGATTGACGGTCAGCAACGGATTACTACGCTTCATTTGTTGCTACTCGCATTCAAACACGTGGCCGCCAGTAACGCTGATCTGTCACAACTCGATGCGATGCTCAAACAATTGTTAGTGAATGCAGGGCCGTACACCGAACAAGAAGACAGTTTCAAGGTGTGGCCGACGCAATCAGGTCGCGCTGAAATCGCGGCGCTGCATCAAGCCGCCAACGCAAGCGCGGTTTGCGCGGCGTATCCCGCTCGCAAAGACAACAAACGGCAACCGCGTCCGCTGCTGGTTGAGGCGTATCTATACCTTCACCAAATGATTCTTGCTTACCTCAATGAGCGTGCCCCGGATGACCCGGTTGAGAATGACAAAGCAAAAACCGTCTCTGAGCGTGTGATTCAGTCGATTCGCGCCGACAATGTCGTTTGGTCGCCAGTCAACGGTAAGCCTCATTCACAAGCCGTTGAGCGTGCGCAAGCGCTGTACATGGCGCTGAAAGACACCGTACAGGTGATGACGCTCACGCTTGAGGACGACGACAACCCGCAGATCATTTTTGAGACGTTGAACGCACGCGGCGAGCCGCTCCTGTCATCGGATTTGATTCGCAACTTAATTTTTCTGGAGATCGCGCGCGCCAAACGTCCTGTCGATGTGCTGTACAAGAAATACTGGTCGGATTTTGACGGACAGGACACACCAGGTAAACAGAAGAAGCAGGTTCCCTACTGGCGCGAAGTCGAACGGCAAGGCCGACTCTTGCACCCGCGCGTCGATTTGTTCTTCTTCCATTTCACGACGCTGCGCACGATTGAATCGGTCAAGCTCGGCAACGTGTTCCAGAGTTTCAAACAAACATGGCAATTGGACGGCACGGACGTTGAAACGAAGCTCGATCAAATTGCAACGTCCTCGAAGCATTTCCGAACGCTCATTTCACCGAGCGGTCGCGGCATCATCGCCGAGTTCGGAAGACTGGTCAAAGCGATTGAAGTGGGTACGCTCTCGCCCGTTTATTTGTTTCTCCGAAACACCTACGCCGAGAATTCTCAAGAACTTACCCAGACACTGAGCGATATTGCTTCATTCATTACTCGTCGTGCTGTCTGCGGCCTTACCACTAAAAGCTACAACCGATTGTTCTTGAAGTTGCTGCGGGCGCTGATCGACGCCAAAAATCCCGCCGCGCCGCTGCGCACCGAACTACTCGCTTTGAGTGGCGATAGCCAACGCTGGCCTGACGACGATGAGTTCAAACGTGCGTGGTTAGAGCGCCCGGTGTACCAAGAACTGAAATCCTCTTGCGTTGTCGCGATTCTGCGTTCACTCGAAGTCAACGCACGAAGCGCGCGACAGGAGACTGTCGAAGTGCCCGAAAGCCACACACTCACTGTCGAACACGTCTTGCCGCAATCATGGCGCGAGTACGATCACTATCCGCTGCCATCTCAACTCGACGCAGAAAAACAGCAGCAGGCAGAAACCCTGCGTCAAAACCGGCTTCACACGTTCGGCAATCTCACTTTGCTCAGTCAATCACTCAACAGCGCAATTGGCAACGGGCCGTTCTTGGATTTCTCAGATAGCCAAGGTGTAGCGCAAAACGGCAAGCGCACAAGCATTGCGAAAGACAGCATCCTCTTGATGAACAACTATTTCCAGAACACCGCGCTAGCGACATGGGACGATGCGACGATTAAGTCTCGTGGAGAGACGTTATTCGAGCAAGCGCGTCTTCACTGGGCACGGCCTTTAGCTTGACGTAATAAGCCAGACACGCTGATAGATACGCAGCGCTGTCTCTTCACAATATGGCTAAATTCAACGAAGTTAAAAACGAATTCAACTTTTGAGGGATGTATGGGTACTTGGATAAACCGTGATGAGACTCAGCTACAAGAGGCATATGACAAATTGGTAGTTACGCTTATGAGCCGCAACTCACTTGCAGCGCCACCTGTTTCGCACTACAGCGGGTCATTTGGTTTTCATTCGATGGTGGCTGAAATCGCCTCAAATGGAGGAGAGGTTGAAAATCTTGTCTCAATGAAAGGCGAAGTCGCCTCGATCCGAGCACACGAAGCATTTCACGGATTTCAAGCGTTTGCGTTTCAATCTGTGCGCGAGCTTTTTCGGGAGCTCCAGCGCATTTCTAGGCGTCAACTGTTGACGCTTGCACAGATAACTAAGGATGGCATAAAAATCAAACCGGGGGAATCGATTTTTTATGCTGGGCTACGTTGCAAAGCCACGGCGTTTCAGAACCCTCATAAGGCGTTAGACGCAAGCATTTCCACAATTGAGAAGTCTGTAGAGACCGTCGAAGGGGTTTCGGTCTTCGATCTAGTAGAAGGGTCAGCCGCTGCCGTTCAAGTTTTGAATGAAGCACACAACTACCATGCGCTCGATCACTTCAATGTCGCGTCGCAGATGGATGAGTTACAAGGAATCTACTCGAATGCGTGGAAGCTCTACCGTCGACGAGGAGGGCAAAGCATTGCGGTGTTCGCGCTTTTGGCAGCCTCATCGCTTCGATTTGGTAGCGTGAGTCCCGCAAACTTTGACAATTTACCATCGCCTCAAGAAGTATTCGAATATCTATCGCGCTTCGCGAAACGCTTTGATTCGTGGATGAACAATGCAGAAACCGAAACGCCAGATTTCTTCTCCGAGAAGCCGCTAGGCACTTTTCCAGACTCAGACTTTACTCCGTTGAAGGCCGAACTTCCTTTTTCCGAATGGGGCGACTATCCGCCCTCGACAAGCGCAGAACATCATTTTCCAGATGAGATGTTCGAACCAGTTACGGCAGATGCGCTGGAGAGTTACAACGGTGCGCGAACACCAGAACAACTGAGGCTACAAGATAACCTTTTCGGTGTGAGCATGGAAATATCGAAAGCAATGAATGCTGCGTACATTCGCGTCGGCCCGCCCGTTAGCACGGAAGAATTAGGAAAAGAACAGTTAATTTACGACCGACTCGCTAAGAGCGTTTTCGATAAGTTACCCGGTTTGACCATTGAAGAAGTCTTGCTGCGGGCTATCGCGCAACCAGATTTTCACGCTAGGATGGCGGATTTGTTTGAGAACGAAGCAAAAACGATTCGTTTCACTCCGTGGGATAACGCCAGTATTCAGTTTGACCACACCGAATTAGTAACTCTGTTTGACTTAGCGCAAAAAATCGAACTAGTAAGCCTCGCAGAAGCAGCCGATGTTGCAGGCGAAAGGGAGGCATGGGCTAACCTAATGCCAGCATGTTGCGCAAAACACTCCAGTGAAAAACGGACATTAAAACAATTTGTATCCTGCGAAAACGATGATTCTGCTGGTAAAAAGTTTGGCGAATTCTTTGGTGTAAGTCTCGCTTCTATATGGGAAAAACGTAAATGAGTATTTTTTTTGATTTCGATGAAAACGTTTTTACGGAGTGGCAAGGACAAAGTGGTAAAGATTTATTGGATGAGTTTTTAGATCCTAACTATTCATCAACCCAGTCTGGCTTGCAGGCTCACTACGTAGTCGAGAAGAAGGTCAAATGGGCAGAGGCTATAGCTGCGTATGGCGTGCTTGACACCACAACGCCAGATCATCTCAAAGGTATTGAGTATTACGGGTTTCAAGCTGCTGTATTTTGTTTCTCGGTTAACCCTTTTGGCGTTGCCTATGTTCCTAAAGGCTACGAACGACTAGCCGATCACTTTTTGGAAGATAGAGAGAATCGTAGGCGTTATTTTCGAGAACAGGACCTAGTTGGCATACTCAAGAATCGGCAAATGCTCAAAACTGCTATTCAGTTTTTAGTCGATCAGCAGATACTTGAACAAACAGGCGTTGGTGAATTTGCGATCAGACGTAGGCCAATAAAAAAACTACGTTTCTTTGATGTCAAGACATAGCGCGTTTGGGGCACTGTCATTGACTGCGAAGCGCAGTAATCTGCTTTATCAATGGCTTCTTGCCCGACGCAATCGAAAAACTCGAACTGCTGCCTACGGATACTTTAGCGATAGCTACGTTCTTAAATTCGTATCAGGCGAGGCACCAGAGAAATTTCCTGCCGACCCGCTTCGCTAGATGTCCTCTTGTGGGGCGAAGAATCTTAGCTTCTTCAGGCAGAGAGAAGACACGAACGCTCTAAGCCGCGTCTGTGCCGCCAGCGCGTCGCCACGGGGCTAAAAACTCGGTTTTTTGAGCGGGTTTCAGCGGTGTTTTTCGTGGTGGTAGAACCGCTAGCTGTATTGCCTTGTTCGAGAAGTCCTGCAACACTACAGATAATTCTCGCCGCAATGGCGGGATTCGAGGCAACCAAGAAACTATTTTGGCCGCCCACGCATTAGCGTCGGAACGCACGCGCTGCTAGCCGAGTAGGTCGTCCGAGCAATGGCATCCAATGCCATCGTTGAGTCGACTAGTACCCCAACCAAGTCGAATTTTTGTTGCTCCCAATCGGAAACACAAAAAATCGCGCTGGCACGCCTGAGTTCCGATAGTCCGCCATTACCGGCACTTAGAAAGCCCACACAATGACCAAAAAATCTGCGCCATCTACAGGCGCAAAAACCACTGTTGCTGACGAATCTACGACCGAACCGCCAGCGCGTCTCAAAACGGCTAAAAACGCGCTTGCCGAGCGTGTTTTAACCGCTGCTTCCACCGATCTTGCAGAAGCCGAGCCGTACATCGCTGTATCTCATGCGCCAGCCACCGTGCGAGCGTATGCCAGCGCTGCGCGAGATTTCGCTAACTTTGGAGGCACGATCCCGACGACAGCGGAATTTCTTTGTAGATACCTTGCCCATTGCGCCAACCGACAACTCGCGGTCGCCACCATCGAGTTGCGTTTAACAGCAATCCACGCTGCCCACGTCGAACTCAATGAACGCTCGCCCGTCGAGGGCAGAATCGTGAAGCGCACTATGCAGGGCATCCGGCGCACGATTGGCGGTCGCCAGAAAACTGCGACGCCGATTCTCAAAGAGGACTTGCTTCACATGCTGTTGCTCGCGTCGCGGCAGAAGCCGAACAAAGCAGCACGGGATACTGCCTTACTACTCGTCGGTTTTGCCAGCGCTTGCCGTCGCTCAGAGGTATCAAGCATTCGTTTGCGTGACGTCTCCAAAGTCACGAACGGCTGTGAAGTCTTCTTGCCTGTATCAAAAACAGATCAACAGAAAAACGGTCGTGTGGTGTTCCTTCCCTACGCCTCTGGAAATCGTTGTCCGGTAAAGGCACTGGATCATTGGATTGCGAAAGCGTATATCACTGAACCGGATGAGTTTGTATTTCGTGCGGTGAATCGTCACGATCAGATTTCAACAAAACCGCTCTCGGCAAAGGGTGTGTCGATTGTGGTGAAAGCGTCGGCGAACCGCATCGACTTGTTCGACGATGAAAATCATCGGTACAGCGCGCATGGACTGCGCAGCGGGTTCGTCACGCAAGCCACGATTAGCGGATTTCAAGCGTTTCAAATCCAAGAGCAGACAGGTCACCGCTCAACTGCAACCGTTGCACGCTACACGCGGGTGGTCAACCGACGGAAGTTGCCGAGTTTGTTGTAGTTCGCAGCGTCATCACATAATGAAAGAGTTGACTTTTGATTTCTCTTCTTGAATTGATTCCGCCGTATGTCCAGTAACGATCATTTTGATGCGTCCGATGAGTTCGCGGTGAGACTGACCGAACTGGTCGATCATCCGCCATATGACGATTCAGATCGCCTCGTAACCAGTCATCTCGCATGTTCGATGTCATTTGAGCATTGGACGGCGGTTCGTTGTTTGCTTCGCGCAGGACTGCTACTGCCAGGTGCGGTTATTCATCGTTCGCAGTTCGAGGCACTGCTGCGAGCTATATGGCTGCTCTATGCAGCGACAGACGCACAAGTCGCAAAACTCGCTACGACGCTAAATGTGGATGCTGAACAGCAAGCTAAAAGTCTCCCGCTAGCGGCGGATATGATGAAGGCTATTGAGAAGGCAGGGCCAGCAAACGCTTTTCATGCGCTCAATCGTTTTAAGGAAAATTCCTGGGGCGCATTGAATTCGTATGTGCACGCGGGCATTCATCCGATGCAGCGTCATGCGAACGGTTATCCACCGGCGCTGCTCAAAAGCGTTCTTGCGAATGCAAATGGGCTAGCTGTCGTTGCCGCAATGCAAGTCAGTGTTCTTGCTGGAGTACCTACGCTCCAAAGAAACGTGCTCGACCTTGCTTCAAAGTATCCTGATTGCATGCCGTCGCCGATTTGAGTGGATGGGATAAGACGGCGATAGCTTCTGGTGAAGGTTGTCGCCATAAAAGTGGCAGAACTACTTGCTGGACTCGCCGAAGTTTCTCGGAACACGGGTGAAGTATTTCTTTAACGCCCAGCCGGTTCGATATTCTCTAAGCAACCAGTGGTAATACTCGATCTCAATCCACTTGCCTTTTTCGGAGACTGTGCGAACCACTTCACGTGGAAGCAATTTCCCTTCGACTGTTGAGCCGTTTTCAGGTTCGGAACGTACTTCTGCAATGCGCTCCAGAACGACAAAGCGCTGTTCGTGGAATGTAGCTTCTTTGACTAACGCCTGTTCGACCAAGCCATTGAGTGCTTCAATCAGCTTGATTTGGTTTTCTAGGGTTAAATTGAAAGCATTTTGCTTAATTGATAGCTCTGCTAGCGCTTTGTCTGTGGCAGCTTGTCCGCGTGAGGAACTGTACTCTTGCCAGATAGGAACGAAAACTGCGAGGAAAAAACTTACAAGCGTCATCCACTCCATTTGCTTACGGCTTAACCCAATACCCTCTCCCTGCTGGATCGGCGTAATGCTGATCGTTTCATCATCTTGTGTCTCGATGCCTAGGTCGGAAAGTTGAACAAGTATTCCTTCGTGCCCGAGCATTCTGGCAAGCGTTGCTGCCGATGCCGCGTCGATCACAGGCAAAGTAATCTTGCCGAAGCGTTCCTCTAAAGCCTTAAGGGAGCCAAGCGATTCGAGCAGTGGATTCGGCACAACCCATTTGTCGCCAATGCTTTCGAAACTCTTGAGCGCTTGCGCAATGCCGCTATTGAAAAGGTCGTTGTTTAGCAAACTTCGAGTGCGGTACATCGAACTCTCAGAGATTGAACTGATACGTTTGATCGCGTCGTCTAAAGCAGACGGGTCTCCGAGAAAATTCGACAACTCTTGGCTTAGTGAAAACGGCCTCCTTAACTCATCTAAAGCACGCTGTACCCCGCTGTTAAAACGATACGAATCGAGAATGTCACGCATCGGATTAAGCATTCGTCGGATGCTCTCTTGTTGTACTTTTCCCGAGTCGGTCAATTGTTTCACTAGCCCAGTAGCCGCTGTGTTCTCGCTGAATTGAGCCGTCATTTGAGCTACGGATGAATTTATTGCGAGAAAGCTGCTCTGTTTAGCCAGCGCCTCAGCGATTTCAGACGTGCCATGTAGTTTGGCAAATTGCGCAGCAATATTCCCGTGTTCACTCACCGCGCTGAATAAAGATACCCGCTCGCGTTCCAGCCGTCGCATTTCACTAGCAACACCACCGAACAACTCGTCGCTATCGTTAAGTTCAAAGCGATTTTTCTTGATTCCGGTCATCTTGTCCCTCTAACGCAAGTCACTACCTTTTTGACTAGTCGCATGCTATTGGTGCGTAGGTGTATCTCAAACAATTTTTTTGTGTATCGACTGAGAAATTTTTAACGCTATTCGCGCGCATGCAATCCCGTCAAGTCCCGACATGATGAAGCTCTGTCGCTGCGCTCATCGACTATTGATACTGCCTCTTGCCGTTAGGCTTAATACAAAACTGGCCGCCGCGAGCACCCGTACAAAGCTCTGCACCGCTGCACGGACATTCCGCGCTTTGCTGTGTCGCAACTTTCTGTTTATCCGTAGTCTTACTGCCATGCCGCCAGTCCCATGGTGGTGTAGGAGCGTTGTCGCGCCAGAGGCCTAGTCGCGCTGCTCGTGCCGACGTTTCAGCATCCGAATACAACTTGCGGTCAGCCGAGCTTTGCTCGCGTTCATATTCTTTGTAGTGCCATGCGAAGCCAGCGCGAACTTGTTCTAAGTTTGCATCTGTACCGTTGACCAAGACCTTGCCGACGTGACGACCGTACTTGTCGATCTTGTTGCCCTCAATCACGACTTGCTTACCGAACACCGTATCGGACAAATGCTCTTTGGCGCGTTGACCGAACGCCTGTGCTTTCTCTGGCGCATCAATACCCGCGAGCCGAACGTCGTGGCTTTGTTTTTGGCTGTCGAGCACTATGACCGTATCGCCATCTTTGACGCCAATCACTTTACCTGTCAGCGTGTCTGCGTCACTCATGCCAACGCATAGCAGTGCAACAAGAGTCACTACAAACGCCTGAAACTCATTCTTCATTTTCGATTTGTCCCGTTTACTTCTTTGATGCGATGGTCAAATGTTTCTCGTGCCTTTGCAAGTCGGATACCGCGAACACCCCCAAAAGTAGTTGCCCGCATTTTGGCCTTGTTTTGCCAAGCGCTGAATCATTTTGCTATTGCAACGTGGGCAACTGATCGTGGCACTACTTGGGAGCGGCACTGTTACGGAGACGGGCGAACGAGGCGGAGTAGGCGCAGGTGCGACCGGCGAAGGGCTCGACTGATAGTAGTTCGACGGCTTGTAGGAGGGCGGTGCTTTCGGGGGGTGATATTGCAGCGCCGGCAGCCGCTTGATGTCGGCAATCCCTTGTGCAATCGGGTCAGCGGTCGCAGGAATGGCGATTCCCAAAACCTCCAAGTCTTTTCTAGCGTGCTCGCGCAGTGCATAGAGTTGATTTAAATGCGTGTCAACATGATCGAGTTGCCATTTAATTTGATTTGCATGTTGAGCGAGTTGCGCGTAAACCTCACTCATTTTTCTTGCAAGTTGCTGCGCCTTGCTATGTATTTGCGTATTGATTTGAGCGATATGTTGTCGGTCGGCATCGTTCTCATGCGCATCGTACTTGAACCGCTTCGAGAGTCCTAGACGCCAATCAATGAGTCGTTGCGCTTTGACTGGCCCAATACCAGGCACGCCAAGTAAGCGTTCGTAAATGAGGTCTGCTGCGGTGTCGAACCCAAACGAGGTAAGTGTCGCTACCAGAGAAGGGCCAAACCCCTTTAACGACGCATCTTCAATATCAAACCGCGCGAGAAATGAATCTAGCTGGTTTCGTTCTCGTGATTCTCGGTACGCTTTTGTCAATTGCACTTGTTCCGCACCAAGTTGTAAGTAATCGTACCGAAGTGCGTGCAATTCGTTAAAGCCTACTGTGTTCGCATACCCAAGTCGCGAATACCAGTTTCTAGTCGCTTCGATCCACCGTTTATCGGCGGCTTGGTAGGCGTCGATAAACGGCTGTGTTTTTCTCGGTGGCGGGGTGTTGTAAGCGGCGAGTGCTCGCAGTGCAAACGCGACCGCTCCAATGAACCATAGCGCAGCGCCCTGTGCAATCAACCCTAAGACTGAAAGAGCGCATGCCGCCACAATTGAAAGCCACGGCAGAACCTTTTTGGGATTCATTGCGGCGATGGCCGCTTCACTTGGGACGGCGCGAACCAGATTCAGTTTAGGACGCAACGATTGCGGATCGTGAAACCGTAACGCTTCGACCTTTGCCCAGAATACACTGAGATTGAATGCACCTGAATTTGGATCGAACGCAGTTTGTGCGTTGGCTGCGTTGCGCACGTATGGGACGAACATCGGCGTGCCAAATTGCCGTTCCATCTCGCACCACAAGCATTGCGAAGCGCTTCTCGGACTGTAATGCAAGGCGTTTTGTTTGCACTGAACCAACTCGGTTTCGAGTCGCTCTAGTGCCTCAATCCACTCCATGGCTGAGGGGCGAGCGACGCCCGGTTTGTCAGAAAACGCGCGCTCGAAAGCATTTGCGACGTCGGGCGTGAAGTCCGAGAGCGTAGGCGTTCCAGGCGGCTGATCCATGCCGACATTTCGATGTTCGGCGTACACGAAACGATGATTGCGAATGTTTTCTTGTAGCGCAGGCGCTTCTCCACTTCGCACCCTACCGGCGTAGGGATGCCGCCCCATGAACAACAACTGGAAAAGGATGATCGCGAGGCCGAACGCATCGTGATTGTTCGTCCGATGTGTGCTCGATAAGTCTGCGCCAATCAGTTCTGGTGGCGTGTACTCGGGCACTCCAACTTTACACAGAAACTTCTGCGTTGCGAACGACAACTGAAAACTATCAGCATCAATCAGCGCAACCGTCGCACGGGGTGAAACGAGCATGCTCGAATGATTGATGTCACCGATCACGCAACCGGCTTGATGCACCGATGCAACCGCTCGCGTGATGTTTGCCGCGACGCGAACTAAAAAACGATAGTCTGCTTCCGGGAAGTGTTGCTTTCGTGACCCTGGCGCATAGAGATTGTGAATGGGTTTGTGCGCCTCCACTTTGCGCATCACGAAGCCCAGAAAGCGTCCATCGCGTGCCTGTGCAATCGCTATAGGAAAGGCGACGTAAGGGGCCTGTTTGACAAGATTTGCTTGCAACATCGCAGTGATTTTTGCTGCTTTATCACTTCGATCCGACGTCGTATAAATCTTGACTGCGAGCTGATCTTTGCCTGCAACGGCGTAGACCTCTCCCTCGCCCCCTTTACCGATCCGATGCCCGAGCGTGAATCGCTCGCTGCCAACAACGATTTCGCTCATCGCTTTGCAGCGAGAATGAACGACTTATCGTCATCCGTTCTCGCGTTAACACGTTCAGAGTTCAAAAAAGACTTCAACTGAGTCGATAGCGCGTGATTACGTCCCGTACCCGCCGCGTTAACTACGGGTGCAACAAACGCTTCAAAGAACTGCGGCAGTGGTTGGTGTGCGGAAAAATCGAGCGCAAGTCGTTCTAGACCATCTGAGAATAGCGCGATCGCTGATACGTCCTCACTAATACGCGCTATACGCAACCGTGGTTCAATGTCGTCAGTGACGAAAAAAGTGGTCGATGCGTAAGCGCCTTGTTCCGGCCATATCGGAGCGATCCACTCGTTTGAGATCGCAGATTTCATGACCGCGCAACCGTCGCCGACATGCGCAACTAACGAATTGCTACCGTCTGAGATGACGAGTACGAGCGTAGCCGCAAAGTCGCGGGGCGTCAGTGCGCGTTTCTTCGCTGCTGAGAAAATTCGATCCCTTGTTCGATCAACCCAGTACCGAATGGACTCATCGTCGGGTAACTCATGCCGCGACGCGAAATGCTCTCTGATTTCGCGCTTGAGATGCCAGCATACAAGCGACGCGCCCTCGCCACCTTTTGCTGCACTCCCCGCACCATCTGAGACGATACCAGCGACGATCTCACCGCCATTAAGTGTCGCGAAAAAACAGGTCTGTGCGTCTTGAAGTCGCGTTCCGCTACGGACGTGCGACGTCCCCTTGCATGACGCAGCAATCCACGACCAACTGCTCACAGCTACTGCGCAACCGCCCAACCATTGGGAGACGTTGGATTCGCAAGCGGCACGGCGTCGCCGGGGTTCGAATGCGATACGGAACTCAGCGAACTCGATAACCACGCGAAGAGTTCTCTGAATGAGAGCCCCTTTAACTTCAACGGTTCGCGAACCGCGAGTCCTTTCAAGAATGCCATATCTGCGCTCTCAACGCCGACCGTGTAGAACATGAATTCCTTCTTGTCCTCGCCAGTCTTGACAGCCTGAGACGCTGCCGAAAAAGCATCTGTCGGCGAACCATCCGTGATGAGAAACACCCACGGTCGATAGTACGAAATGCCGCTCGCCTTGTATTGGTTCTTGCGCGCCCGCAACAACTCAAGTCCTGTCGAGATCGCGGTGCCCATCGGGGTGTCGCCACTCGCCGAAAGCGTGGGCGCATAAAACTGCGACGCCGACGTGAAATCCGTCACAACTTGCACCGGGCCGAACGTCACAATGGCGACTTCGACTCGCTTCGCGCTAAGTTCGTCCCCTTTGAGTTCTGTCTCAAAATGCCGAAGCCCCTCGTTGAGTTGGTTGATTGGCTCGCCGTTCATGGAGCCCGATGTGTCAAGCAGCATCAAACACGGACAACGTGGTTCAGGGTTATCGGCAAACTCTGGGTTAAACGGTTGCTGCGAAAAATCGTCGCTCATTTTTATATAGGTTAGGTTTTGATGGTCGATTGGAGCAACGCGAAATGTTGCAACGGTTACAAAGGATTCTCAATTGGTAGATTAGCGCATGACACGCCGCTTCGCGCAAAAAAGCGATCCGTTCGAAGTATCTGCGTGTCATTTCGGCAACACGTACGAAGCTAATGGTAAACATGCCAGCGGCCAGGACGTTGCACCTACCTGTCAGTTTTATGAGGTACATTCGCGCTGTTAAAACGCGGGCGTGTGCGCTAAGCATAAACTTCAAAAGTCTTGCGAGTAGTTCATCGGTGTAGCTTCTCGCTTAAAACGCGAGAATTAAAAGTATGCAATCGTCATTTGAAGTCGTGACCGACATTGAGCAAATCGCCAAATTGAATCGAAGACTTGCGATTCAATTGAAGAAGACTTTCAAAGTCAAACAGACACGGGTGGCGGGTTACCCGTCAAATCACAGCAGCGAAACGGTATTCTTTGAGTCGAATGAAAATCGCGATGATGTTCGGGCTTGGTCGCCTTACATCTGGCAAGGCAGACTTGGCAACATGCTGCTTTTCGGCAATCCAAGGTCAACGGGCGATTCGCTGGAGATTAGTCTTCAAATTAACTTCCCGGAGCGCAAGTACAACCGGATGCCTGCAGGTGCGTTCGTACGAGATCAAAATGGCGAATACTTTGTCGCGCATCGGGGTAACCTCACGAGAAACAACCCTCTACACAAAGACAAAGTATTTCGCGAATTTCCTTCCCAGACAGTTGAGGCAAAGGATGGCACTCAAACCTCGACACTGATCCTTGTCGCGCCGCTGAACGATTCGAGCCTCGTTGACCGACTGTGGACTTTCGCTAAGGAATCACGCGAAGCCGCTGATCGAATTGTGGCAGAGCGTGAAAACTCAAGAGCTTCGACTGGCGCTTTAAGCGGGAATGAAGCAACATCTGCGCGCGACGATAGCTTGAAGTTGCGCGACTACTTTGACGAGTACGCGGGCGCGCAAGATGTCAAGGGATATTCGGGCGGTAAGCGCGTAGTAACGCATGGAGACATCGTTAGAGACCTCGAAGTAGCGCTGCGTACCAAAGGCAGCAGCAAAAAGGCGCAAGCGATTGATCTATCAATCGTCGCTAAAGAAGTTGATCTGTATGAGGTAAAGACTTCGATTAGCACCACCGACATTTATACGGGTGTAGGTCAGTTACTTATTCACGGTGAGAGCATCAAAAAGCTACTCAAGCGCTCTGTGCGTAAATTCTTGGTCTTACCAGAACAGCCACCTCGCAGTCATAAAGATCACATGTCAGGTGCGGCTGGAATCAGCGTAGTCACTTATGAGAAAGTCGGTGCTACTTTTCAGTTCAAGGGACTGCAATGAGGACAAGACGCCAAAGACTTGACTTCTGTGTCAATGCAGTGCCGCCTTTCGCTGCACTATCAATCCCACGAATCGGGATCGTTGCGTTTCCCCCCACGTGATGCGCTTATTAAGGCTTTCACCTCGCGCAAAAGCGAGTTGGGCACGCGGATGGTCGTGCTCACCGACGACTGCCGATAAGTTTTTTTCGAGTGGTTAGCGGGGGCTGCATTTTTCAGGTTTTGTGGTGACAGCACGGCGGTGGCGGTAACAGCGCTGTTACTGCGCGCGACGGTTGAAATGGCGCTTTGGTTTCGCATGGTCGGTAGCTTTCAGAGTTGTTGTTCACACTACAAAATTAGCGAAGAGCTTCAATTGAATTCCTACAGCCTCGCCTGATTGCGCTGCACCGTCGCTTTCTGAACCACGCCCAATTACCTTGCTACCGATTGACGATCTTGAGATGTTTGCGTGCACGGGCGGTCAAGAAACGCGAAACGTCTTCAAACCGATGGTTGCTGCGGTTGTGGCGTGCAGGCGCGTGATACAGCGTTACCGTGGATCGCGCTCGCGTACACGCAACATACAGCAGACGCCGCTCCTCCTTAACGGCGGCAGTGGTCTGTGCCTTGTAAATCGGAAGAAGGCCATCGGTAACGCCCACCACATGCACATCCCGCCACTCACCGCCTTTCGCCGCGTGAACCGTCGAGGTCACTACCGAATCAGCCGGTAGGCGACGCAACGCGTCCCGCATTGAAATCGCAGTTTTGTGTTGACGACACAGCGGCTCCCAAGCCCCGAGTTCATGGGTGATGGCTTTACGCTCGTCGGGGCTGCGTGCGTCGGTCAGCAACGCGGCGTAGGCTTTGCGACAAATGCGATAGCGGCTTTCTAGACTGCTGGTGCGTAACGCCGCATTTAATTTTCGGGCTAGATTTGCGGCCATGCCTTCGCCATCCTCGTATGCCCAACGATGCAACAGCGTTTGAACATCAACGGTATTGAGCTTGCGGTTCTGCATGGCGGTACGATCAACGAGGTGTACGAGCCGCAACACTCGGATGACCTGTGGATGCCCGCGCTGGTTCTGACTGTTCACCGCAAGTCTTCTGACAGGGATGTTCGCTGCACGCAGGGCGGCTTCAACCACATGCAATTGCGCACGAGTACGTGCAAGAACGGCAATTTGGTTGGCGGGTGTCCCATGTTCGAGTTCACGACGAATGCGCTCGACGACACTATTCGTTTGCGCGACGACTGAATCGCACACAACAAGTTTCGGCGTTGTGTCTTTGTGGTCACGGTCACTTTGAACTTTGATCCGCGAGCCAACCAGTGACGATGCCAGCGCAGCATTCGCGGCAGTCAGTCGGCGTGAAACTGGCAGCGGGAGAGCCTTAACATCATGGTCGGGTAACAAGGTGCGTAACGGCGTGTACGACGAGCCAGCAAAACCGTAAAGCGCTTGATGCGGATCACCAAAGACCGTCAGCGAGCGGTTAGCGTTTGATGCGATTGCCGCGAGTAGCCTTGACTGCAACGCACCGCTGTCTTGATATTCATCAACAAGCATATGGCGATAGCGGGCGTGTGTCGGATCGTTGGGCTTGCGCTCAACCAGTGTTACGGCATCCACCAGAAGATCATCGAAATCCCGGACTCCCTTGCGTGTTTTCTGCCGCGCGTATTCGCGTGAGATAGCGGCAAGCGTAAACCGTGTTTTGGTGGCGACCAGAGCAGAATATGCGCCCGCGTCTGTGACTAGGACGTCCGCAGGGCATTCGTGTCGGGCACGGGAGAGCGCAAGCAATTTTTGCAATTGATTGAGCGCTTCCGCGTCGGAGTAAATAGCGGCGAGCCGTTCAACATATTTCGCTCGCTGAGTTGCCGAGATAGAAGGCCACAGTTTGCCGCGCACACAGCGGCGGGCGACACTACGCACTGCTGTTCTAAGCAACGCTTTCGCCTGTTTCTCGGTGATTACTGCGCGACTTTCAACGGGCAGCAGCGACCGGGCAAACGCATGAACGGTGGAGACGCGGACACGGCGCAGCATTTCGGGAGAACATGAAACATCACCGGGGTTGCCGGGAACACCCCGTTTGGGCGGATCAGGCAACATAGTGAGGGCGCTAGAAATACCGGAATGACTGCTATCCGCGAAACATTTCTGAGATTTCACCGTATCTGCCGATTTCACAGAACTCCCCGATTTCGCTGAACGGGTCACCTCTATGGGAACAGATACTGACGGTCTTTGAGCAAGAGACTTCTGTGAGCGGTTTGCCGAAGTGGAATCGGTAACCGTGTTCGCGACGTTGATTGCGGCGACATTAGTGCGCAGCAAGTCCAATCGGCGGGTGAGTTCACGCACGCTGGCGTTACTGAAACTGAGCACGAGAATCTGTTCGGGACGAACGCCAACACTGAGCAGATGTTGAATACGCCGAATCAGCGTGAAGGTCTTCCCGCTACCCGGACTAGCGAGCACTTCAACATGCCGCTGTGGGCTGGTTGCAATCTTTCGGGAGTAGTCGGCGGGCATGGTTTACGAGGCTGTTTATGAGACTGTTTTTAGGGGAATTTTTGAGAGAGTTTCTCGGTGTTCTTTGTGAGGTAATTGGTGTCTCGGGATAGCCGTTTGCATGTGGTTCATCGACCGCAAAATGTTCCGTTTTTTGAGCGTTTTTCTGACGTTATAGATGGTGTGAAACACGGTGGAAACGCACATAAAACACACGAAAAACACGTGATTTTTGATGTGATGGTGAATATGCAGCAGTATTGAATTGCCTTCATTGGTATGAGATTTCGGTAAAAGTTACTCTCTAAATCAGTACAGCAATGGCGAGGTGATTTGCGAATTCAGGTACGTTTTAAGCGCCGTTTTTTGAGGTTTTCAGGGCGCTGTTTGAGCCGCTTTTTTCAGTGCGCGAAATCTCACGTTGCAGCCATGCCGCGATGGGTACAGTTTTGAGCCGACGCGCGATTTCGGGCTGACCTAGCAGCGCGTTGTGCATCGCAAATTGACCGTCGATTTCGTGACGTTGAATCCAGCGCGAGGCGTTTGCGCGTAATGCGCGATCCGTGACCTCAGTACGCTTGCCCTTTGTCGCATGCAAAATGCGCCCCAGTTCGGCTTTACGTTCGGGCAAAACGAATAGTTGAATACGTTCTGCCCAAAACGCTCGGTGATCGAAATCAAGAAGATCACGTGTGGTCACAATTCCGAGCATTTCAAGTGCCCGCGCACCTGTAGCACGCCACTCGATGTGTAAACAGACGGGACGCGCACGGCGACGTTTTGCCAAATTGAGTTTGCTGGGGCGATCACTGTAGACGCACAGCACGTGACCGGGCTTTCGATCTGATTTTGCAAGGCGACCGATGTAGGCCGTGCCTTGGTGGATCACTAGGGTTTGCTGCTGGTGTTTCACTTTGACCGAGGCGATGAAGGCGCGTTGTAGCGCGCGGGCTTGTGCTCGTGAATCGCAGAGGACATCCAGTACGATTTCCACGTAATTGAGAAGCGCTCGCACGTCGTGCCCGAGTGAGCGTTCTAAGGTGAGGAACGCTCTCCGTGAAGGTTGTCGCATTTGCAATTGCAGTTTCCACAGCGCGTGATACTTCATGGGATGTGGATTGAGTTCAACGACGGTTCCGTCGTCCGTCATTGATTTGGGCAGTGCAAGTTCATCCCGATCCACCCAGGCGTGTAAACGATCTAATCCAGCGACGAGGTAGTCGCGAGGCCACTGGTTGCGCAATTGAGGCATGATTGCAAGAGGTTGAACAGGCATAGCAAAAACTCGGGCAAGAGAAAAAGGGTGAAGAGAGCGCGAGAAAGTGTTCACGCCAAGAGGCGCGAAACCTCATATGTCATACGAATCGAGCATGGTTGAAATTAGTGCTGTTACAGCGATCAGCGGCTGCGCTGTTTGCAGGTTTTGAAATCACAAGAAAAGAGCCCCTGACGAATCATCTCCATCAGGGGCAACATTGACGCCAGTTGATTAACGAGGCTGACGTTTTGGGAACTGCTTGAACGTTTGCCCAAGAATCTCGTAGCCAGCGTTTTTTGTACCCACGCGGGTCATCGAAATCACGTCACCGTTCTTTTTGTAAAACTTAACGACCTTGCGATTGCCGCCTTCATGTTCAACACGAGATGTCGGCACGTAGTCTCCCCATTGCTTAAAAAACACCGGCGTACCTGCGTCTTCACATTGGCGAATGAGGCTCTTAGCCCACATCGGACGCATAGCGCGAGATTTACCACCCGACTCGCCACCGACGATCACCCAATCGATTTTCTTACCATGCTCGTTCGGTTGGAGGTACTGACGAATATCAATGCGGCCTAACAACGGCTCACAAGAGAGGAACAATTGCGCCACGTCATTGCAGTCCAGCAAATAGGGAATGCGCGTGTCAGCGGCATGCTGATGCTCAACGGTCGTGCCGATCCAAAGATTGCGGGGATTCTCATAGCCAGCAGGTAGCAATCGCTTGATGTTCTGCGGGCGCTTAGTGGGGATCAGCCAATTCAGGTGGGGTGTGGCGCGAATCAGCTCCAGCAGGCGCATGCGATGGGCGATGAGGTCAGGGCGTTGCTCAAACACATCACCCATCGAGGCGCAAAAGACGTTACGACGTACAGCGGCGGCTTGCGCGTCACGGTTCCACTTCAACGGTTGCTTCCAATGATTTTCGCTAAGGAATCTTCGCGGGGCATGAGGCCCCCATACGTTCTCTGGAGCCCGTAACTTAGCGTAGCTCTCCGCATAGCAGTGATCGCATCCGCTACCGAACTCTTCGTTATCGATTTTTACGCACCCCCACCAAGGATTAAAGGTGTGGTGCCACCAATAAAAGGCGGTCAGTTGTTCAATAAGACTCATTTCAATGTCCAATACAAGTAGGCGACCACGACTCACCAGACGGCATTCCAGTGCCGCCATATAAAACACGAGTCTGGGTCAGGTTTAACGGTTGTTCGCAGTAGCAAACCATGACTCCGCGTGAGGCGGTGTCATGGTCTGGCTGCGTTAGTCACGCGACATTTGTGTTTCGCGTTGCGGTCGTTGCGCGTGTTGCGCAAGTTGCGCGGGTGTGACGCAACGATTCTGAGAGCTAGTGATCGTCATCATCGTCGTCAAGCTCTTCTTCGTCATCGTCGTCGATCTCCTCATCGTGCGCTTCGTATTTCTTGGATTGAGGAGTTGTCTTTTCGAGTTCGACGTGCTCCAAGAGCACCTTAACGCGCTCAGAATCGACTTGTTGCGGAACAACCACGGGCATATCGCGAAGACGACGCATCACGTTTGCTTTGTCAAGACTCACGGCGTCACCGATTTCCTGGAGTGATTTGCCGCCAGAACGAAGCAACCAAATGAGGCGGTTCTTAACGTCGTCAGCAATGTATTGGGTGTAGTCGTAGTGAATAAGACCGTCGGCAAACCGCAGGCCACACATCACGCGACCGAGGCCGTAGCGATGCAGGTGATCGAGGCCGTCGTATTTGAAAGAAAGCGCAGATTCATATCCAGGATCGGGTTCACACTCTTCAACGACGCTATAGTCGTCGCAAACGTCCTCAAGACCACGCTTCTCGAACGTGGCATCCGAGTATGCGACGATGACCACGTAACCGTTCGACTTTTGCGCAGCGATGCGATATTGACCGATGACCTCCGCGAGTTGCGCGTCGCCATCGTGATCGACCTTCTGAACGAAGATGTTCAAGTGCGGTGATTGCACCGTGTTCTCACGATGGACGTACGGCAATACTGCACCGCGTCCTTCGTTGCTCAAGTAATCGAAAGTGGATTGCGTACCGCAGGCGATGACATCGAGCTTTACCTTATCGGGCGTTGGCTTGGCAAGGCGCATGCGGGCAGCGATGCCCTTTTGCTTTCGTGCCGAGCCCGGCGTGAAGACACGTACCTTCACGACGTCGGGGAATTTCATCCCCGTTTCTGCGCCGCCATTCACGGCTTGCTCGATCAGTGCGTCAAGCGCGTCTTGCGCCACCCATTCGCTGGGACATGTGACGAGCATCACGCCGTGTTCGAGTTCGGGCGCTTCGACGAGGGCGGGTTTCCGTTGCGCAAGTTGATAAGTCTGTTTCATTTTGCTGCCTCCGCCCTATTAGAAGCAAACTGCGCGTCGCGTTTCGCAATCAGCCCCTCGATGTATTGGTCAATTTCGGATTCGACCCAAGCCACGCTGCGTTTTCCTGTTTTTACGGGACGAGGGAAATTTCCAGCGGCAATTTCCGTATAGATCGCCGTACGTCCTTTATCGACGCGTTTGCTCACCGTATCAAACGGCTGTAGAGATAAATTCTGTTTCACGTTTATTCCTCAAAAAATTTGCTTGAAAACGGTCTTGCGCAAAACCTTTTGCAAATGTCGATGAGGTGGTTTCAACTCACGCGCTATTACGAAAACGTTGTCGTCATTACGAAAAACGCCGCTCCATTTCTGATAGAGCGGCGTTCGTTTTTTGTAAGTCAGCGGTGTTGTTTTCGTAACTGTCCGAGCAGTTTTCGTAATTACCGCTTCGGGCGTTTAAGCGCGTAAGTTTTTTGCTTTGGTGAACGCTGCTCTTGCATTTCTCAGAATCAATTGAACGTTATCGGGTTTGAAACCACGATCGCGTGAGGCGTGCTGCCCTATCGAGGCGATCATTAGCTGCGCCAGCAAACTAATGTTTAGATCCTTACCGCCCTTGAGAATCGCTCGCTCTTTTTTGTTGGTATTTTTGTTTTGCGACTCAATGTATGGCAAATCATCCAACGCGAGCTTCGCCCTTCTCAACACCTCCTCGAAAAGATCAAGCAACGCACCAAATAAAATCACTTGACTGTTTGCTAGTAGCCTCTCATCCAGCACAACTGCGGGGCTAGGCTCTTGTTGTTGCTCAATCAAGCCCAACCGATTGTTGTCATCATGCGGAAGCTCTATCCATTTCATTTCACTACAGAAAGCCTCCAAGTTATCCCACGTAATGCAGCGTTCAGTGATTTTCTGTCCTTGACTGTGGTGTTCAACGTTGGGTACTAGATCGTGATAACCGAATTGCTTGAAAAGAACTTTTTTGCGATGCAGATACTTTTTGTATTCGTCATCATTTGTGGTCTTTAATGCGTCCCTGCTGCTTGGTTCATAGTTCAATGAAAGCATCGCCGCCTGCCACAGTCTTATAAAGCGAAGCTCACGCCATTTTTTCCAATCGGCTGGTCGTAACTCAACTGTGTTGGGCGTCGGTTTTTTCGGAGCATTGCTCTTCTTCACCGGCGTCGTAGAGTCTTGTCCAACACGCTTCGCGTTCTTGGTGGTAACCGTCCCTGTCGACGTTCTAGTTTTTGTTTTTGAGGTAGCTTTCGACGTTCGAGCCCTTGCTTGTGAAGCAGGCTTAGCTTTTGTTTTACGCGTTACCGTTTTCTTGGTTTGCTTTTTTGCAGTTGCCATCGTTTGCTTTCTAGGGCATATCTATTCGAGTTGCTAACGAACGTAGTCCTGTAGAGTATTGTTTTCGAGTGTTTTGAAAAGTGTATCTAACGCGGCACGCTTTTCTCGCAAAAAATCGTTGTCGTCATAGCTCCGCTTTTGCACACCAGAAATACCATGCGATTGCAGATGCCCGCGTACTTCCAAGTTCGCCCCCGCTTTCGACAGCAAGGTCTCGACGCCCGAACGAATGCGTTTGGCTTGAAAATTAGGAATCGTCGATTTTGACTCCATCCCTTCCACCACCTCGCACGCCCAACCACTCAGTGTGGTTGCACTAATATGCGTAACTCCGCCATCAGTTGATAGCGCGTACTCTCCGGCAGGCTTGCACGCACGCAGCGCCGCTTTAGCGAGTTTAGTGAGAGGCACGATGTGTTTACGCACCTCGATACCGGGACGCCCTTTGCCATCCAAAATAATAATCTCGTCAAAGTCCGCCGTTATATCTACCGTCTTTAGCCTCACTAGTTGCTCAATGCGCTGTCCGCCTGTCAGCAGGTGAAGCCGTAATACTGCGCCGCGAAAATCGTCAATTAGTTTTAAGGCGCGCCAATAGCGGCAGAGCTCGTTAACGGAAAGCGGGTTCTTGTCTGCTTTGTTCGCAGACTGGTCTGGCTCAATGTCTTTTATAGGGTTCGTGACAATTCCGTACCCTTTGAAATGCTCTGGAATGGTTGGTTTTGTACGAGATTTTTTAGCGGTCTGATACGCCGCGTGTAAATAGCTACGCAGTTTGTTTGCAGTGCGGTGCTTACCTGTCTTAACCACTGCACGCAACATATCGGCCGCTTGCTCGGTAGAGACGCCAGCGGCTGGAGACGTAGCAATGTCGGGCGACCGCTCAACAACATGCAGTTTGAAGATTGATCGCGCATCGCGGTGAGAACGGCGTCCCAGTGTCTCCATATGATTGGCGTAGTCTTCAAGCAACCGTGCGAGCGTAAAGTGGGCAGCTTTTTCGATAGTCCGTTGCCGTGCATCTGCTTCGGCTTGTTCACGCTCCACAAGTGCTGGATAGCCGCCGATAGACTTACTTTCGTAGTGCTTCGATGCTTTTGCCTCTGCCTCGCTGATTGCGGCGGCTATCGAGTATCCACGAGAGGTCTTTGTGCGAGTCTTTGGAGACGCCAGCGGATCGTAGAGACCAATACCAACACGTCCCGTCTTTTCGCCGATATTGAATCGCCAATAGAGAGTAATCGCCCCATTACTCTGCTTGCGTGCTTGCAACGCACCGCTTGGCTTTATCTTTTGTATTGTGATGAAGCGTCCCGCTTTTAACTTAGCGAGTTGCTGTCCAACTGTTTCTTTTTCTGGCACGTTAATCCCAATTCGGCGAAATGCCGAAGACTATGGTTGCCAGTATATTGCCAGTTTTCTAAATAATGGTGGCGGATGAACGCGAACACGTTCGAACGGTTATTTGTTATTTATCAATGGTTTATCACCATTCAGCGTTCGCTCTTATTCGCGTAGATTCGCTCAATTCGGACTTTTAATCCGTTGGTCGGCGGTTCGAGCCCGCCACGTCCTACCAAAAATTACTAAAAATAACTATAAAAATCAAAGGCTTGGGTAACCCCCAAGCCTTTTTGTTTTGAGCGACGGATAACCAATTTCTTCAAACATCAACGTTTTTGTCTCACGCGTGAGACAAAATCCTCGAAATGCCCGATTTTTAAGCAGTAGAAACTCGCTAAAAAATCACTCACTCCATGTCAGATTCGAGTGGAGCCACTCGATCGCCTTTTCGCGCTCGGATGTATCGCTCGGTCGTTGATCGGGAGGTGTGCGCCAGGCGTTTTTGCGCCGTTGCCAAATCATCGGTGTCCGTTGCATTTTTTGCGCGTAGATCGCGCAGCTGAAACGTCACCCCCGCTTTGTCGCGTGCCAATTCGAATCGCTTTTTGAACATCGCCGCGGTCGCATCGAAACCCCGCTGATTGACGATCAATGCGCCTTGCGACGGTTGACGCTTCCTTGCCAAAAGCTCATCGACCATCGCGCGCAGCTTGCCCGTATTTTCGATGCGAATACGTCGTTGGGTTTTTCGAATCTCAACGTGCACAAACTCAGCGGTCACGTCCGCGCAACGCAGACCGAACAGATCTTGCGGGCGCTGCCCCATTAAAAGGGCCAGACCCATCACATCCCGAACCAGTTGGTCGCCCGCTCGCCAAACCGCCAAATACTCCTCGTCCGACACGTATCGATTGCGACTCTGCTCCCGATGTTTACGTACACCCTGACACGGATTAGGCTTCTCAGTCATTCCCCACTCGCGGGCCCGGTTGAGCATGTGTGACAGTAGTGCCATTTCGCGATTCGCGCGGACCCGCGCCGTCGCTCCACGCAAATCAAGGTAGCGACGAACATCGACTGGCGTTAAGTCATCAATCGCTACCTTCGCAAACACAAGCAACAGATTTTTGCTCTCTGCGACGTTGTCCTTCTGAGTGCGCGGTGCCTTGTTGGGAAGTTCAAGCGCCTGATAGCGTCGCCAGAGGTCCGCAACGGTCGGCAGCGCCGGTGAGGCGTCCAACTGTGAGGCTGATATTAGTGCCTCACTCACGTCATTGCGCTCGGCAGACGTTGACATCAACAGCTCTGCGTACTTGGCGAGCGCAACCGCCAAGTCTGGACTGAACCTGTACGATTTCCATTGAGTACTTAACGAACGGTAAATCGAGATGGAACTAGAGAGAAACAAGACCGGTAAATTGCAGGCCGCACGGCG
>READ01000048.1 GCA_004293675.1 Betaproteobacteria bacterium | reverse complement strand
GAGCCGAAAAACGCAGTAATAGCGGGCTATTACGAGTATTTTCGGCGAAGTAGTTCGCCCAAAACAAGGATGCGATGCCGGTGGCGATTTAATCAGCGTCTCCCTAGCTCCTGGGTGCGCCGCTGAGGCGCGTTGAAGCCCTAAAATGGCGTGATGAATCAACGTAAATACTTCGGAACTGATGGCGTTCGCGGCGAGGTTGGCGTGTCGCCAATCACCCCGGATTTTGTAATGAAACTGGGCCACGCCACGGGACGGGTGTTGCGACGGCACTGGCGCGGCGATTCCCATCCCACGGTGCTCATTGGCAAAGACACGCGGATTTCGGGCTATATGCTCGAAGCCGCGCTTGAAGCGGGTCTATCGTCGGCGGGTGTCGATGTGATGCTCACTGGGCCGCTGCCCACGCCTGCGATTGCGTACCTGACCCGTGCGCTGCGGCATTCCGCGGGACTGGTGATTTCGGCATCGCACAACCCGTTTCAAGATAACGGCATCAAGTTTTTTGATCGTTTGGGCGACAAACTGTCCGACGAAGCTGAGCTCGAAATCGAAGCCGAATTTGATTTGGGATTGCGCTGTGTGAGCTCCAACGAGCTTGGTAAAGCGAAACGACTCAACGATGCGGTGGGGCGCTATGTCGAGTTTTGCAAACGCGCGTTCCCGGCGGACTTGACGCTTCGCGGGCTCAAAGTGGTGGTTGATTGCGCCAACGGCGCGGCGTACCAAGTCGCCCCGGCGGTGTTTCATGAATTGGGCGCAACCGTGATTACCGTGGGCGCGTCGCCCGATGGTGTGAACATCAACAAAGGCTGCGGCGCGACGCACGAAGCGTTCATCGTCGAGCAGGTGTTGAAACACGGGGCAGACGTGGGCATTGCAGTCGACGGCGATGCCGATCGGTTGTTGATGGTCGACGCCAAAGGCCGCACTTACGACGGCGACCAGCTCGTCTACATCATCGCTGCGCATCGTGCGGGCAAAGGTGAGCTGGGCGGCGGCGTCGTTGGCACACAAATGACCAATTACGGGCTTGAAGCCGCGTTTGCCAAACGCGGTATCGAATTTGCCCGCGCCAAGGTGGGCGATCGCTACGTTTTGGAAATCTTGCGTGCGAAAAAGTGGTTGATTGGCGGCGAAAATTCCGGACATATTTTGTGCCTGGATCGGCATTCAACGGGCGACGCCATCATCGCCGCGCTTGAAGTGCTTCGCGCACTGGTCGAACAAAATCGCTCGCTCGCTGAAGCGGCAGCCGATGTTGAATTACTACCGCAAGCGCTCATTAACGTGCGAATCGATAAATCGTCGCCGTGGGCCGATAAGGCCTCGGTTAAAGCGGCGATGACGCATTGGCAAGCCGCGCTCAGCGGACGCGGGCGCATCTTGCTGCGGCCGTCGGGCACCGAGCCCGTGGTTCGCGTGATGGTCGAGGCAAGCGACGCCAAGCTCGCCCGCGAAGGCGCTGAGGCGATTGCGGCCGCTGTCGCCGGATGATGATTGAAAGTGGCTCCAAGGTGCGAGTTTCATCGTGAAACTGAGCTACTCGCACCTTGATTTAGTGGCGCTTGCCGTCTTTGCCACCTGTTGGTTTGGCTACGATTGGTTCGCGCGCCGACACGCTGCCAGTCGCCCCAGTTTGCTCACCGTCATGAATCCATTTCGTGAGCGCTGGTTTGAACAAACGCTAACGCGTGAAAACCGAATCGTTGATTCGGCGTTGGTGGCCAATTTGATGCACAGCGCAACGTTTTTTTCATCGACAACGATTCTTGTTCTGGGTGGCTTGCTCGCGCTGTTTGGATCGATCGAGAAGAGCGCCGATTTGTTTGAAAACCTACCGTTTGCGCAGCGCAGCTCGCAGCAATTGCTCGAGACCAAGGTCGTGTTGCTCATCCTGCTGTTTATTTATGCGCTGGTGAAATTCACTTGGTCGGTCCGGCAATTTAATTTCGTGACTGTGATCGTGGGATCAATTGCGCCCAAGGAGACCTTGAGCACCGCCGACGAGGGGGCCGCCAAACGCGCCAGCGGCATCGTCACGCTAGCGGGGGAGAACTTCGGCCAGGGATTGCGGGCGTACTACTTTGCGCTCGCGGTGTTGCTCTGGTTTGTGCAACCGCTGTTCTTCATCGTCGCCACGGGCATCGTTACGTTGATGCTCTACCGAATGGAATTTCATTCAAGAACGCTCGATGTGCTGTCGGGGAACGCTGAGTAGCAGCTTTTTCCGTAAATGCCGCGCTAAATCGGGCATTACTACAGTTTTTATTTATATTTGAAAAGATATAAAAACTAGACAAACCCCTTATTTCAATGGGCATTCCGCGATAGAGCTGGGATTGGCGCTGAGAAATATCAAACGTAAAACTTGGCCTTCTGGCTTAAGGAGACGCTGATTAAATCCCGCGAGCAGCGCGCCGTGGATTGGGATCGAGTGCGAAATCGACCAATGCGAGGCATAGCGGGGCTATGGATTTTCGATGCAGCGGCGACCCGCTGGTCGCAAGTTTACGACCGGGCCCAAGTCCAAGGATGCGATGCTCGATGGGCATTTGATCAGCGTCTCCTTAAGCGCTCACGGCGTCCGTTTTCGGTAAAAACGCCACGGCGATCGTCGAGCAAGTGGCGATCACAGCCATCAGCGTAATGAGCGTGGCGAAGCCGCTGGCCTTGACGAAGGGTCCTAGCGCCCACACCGCGAGCGATGAGATGCCAAAGCTCACCGCCAAGCGCAGTCCAGCGACTCGGGAGCGCATGCTGTCGTCAACGAAGCGGGCGATGATGGCGTCCGTAAATGGAATCGCGCCAAACACAAACATCATGTAGAGCGTGGCCAACACATAAAACGCCCAGCCGTGGGCATGGATGGCGCAGACAAACGCTACGACCTGTGCCGCGACGATCGGCAGAAAAATTCGTTTGATGGGGAAACGATCAATCAAGCGGCCGACGACCAGTTGTGCGAGCGAGGCCACGGCGTAAATGCCCGCTAGCAGCAAGCCGAGTTTGGCTGGGTCACCGGCCACCGCCGAAAATCGCTCACGTAGCAATTCACCGTTGCCGTTGGTCGTGAAATTAAACAGCACACCGCCGAGCGTGGTGGTGACGGTCAACACCGCAAACACTCGAATGGCGATGGCACGATCCACCACCAGTGGGTTCGCATTTTTTCGTTGGGCTGGCGAGGCCGTTTCCCGTGGCACGACGTAGGCAAAGTAAGCCCCGAGCGCCATACAAGTTAAGCCCGGCGCGATAAACGCCGCGCGCCAGCCCGTGTGCTTAACCAAAAATCCGGTGAGCAGCGCGGCCAGCGCAATTCCCAAATTGCCCGCCAGGCCGTTCATGCCAATGACCGCGCCTGGCTTTTCGGCTGTTTGCAGCAACATCGGAATGCCCACCGGATGGTAAATCGCACTGAACGCGCCCATTAGCGTCAGCGCAAAGCCCATTTGTAGCGGTGTTTGCGTGAATGAAACAAGCACCAGCGATGCGCCCATCCCGAAAAAGAAAACGAGCATCATCGCGCGCCGCCCCCACAAATCGCCGTAACGACCGGCGGGCAGTGATGCCAACCCGAACATCACAAACGCCCCGGTGGTGTAGGGCATTAAGTCTTCCCACCGCCCAACGCCGAAATCAATCGCAATCGCGCTCACCGCCGTTGCAAAAATCAACAGCGCTAAGTGATCAATCGCGTGGGCTAGATAGAGTAGGACTCGTGTGCTCATCGCTGAGCGTCGTTGCCGCCCTCACCGGGTCGCAGATTGAGCGCGCGTTCGATGTCGGCCAGTCGCATCGCGATGGGCCACAACCCACCGTCGAGTTTGATCGCCAACAGCAAGCGCGCTCGCGCTCCAGCCAAGTTGCCGCGAAGCTGCAACAGCTCTGCGACGGCCGCCTGTGCGATGCCCAGGTCGGGATGCCACATCGCCGTGTCGTTGATTTTTTTCTCGTACGCGGCGGGGTCAGCCGCGCGCAGCGCAAGCCGATTGACGTAGGTCACGCCGGCCAACGATTCGAGCTCAATGCCCGATTCAGCCAGCGCGAGCTGCGCGGCTCTCCAGTCGTCGCGCAGCAAATGCAGCTCGGCAATTTCGCGCGCAAACGTGGTGCGCTCAGCGTGTGCCGACAAAGTGGCGATCGACTCGGTTGCGGATTGGAGCGTGTTGCCGCTAAATAGCTGCGCATGGGCGAGCTTTCGCGTCGTGTCAATCGTTGCGTCCAACATAGGCGCGAGGCGAACCACGCTGTCGTAATCACCCGTCAAATGAGCGTACTGAACCAGCGCAGCGCACTGCGTAGGGCTGAGCGACTGCGCTGGCTGAGCGTTTAAAAGCGCGTAGGGCGCGGCACCCGCTGCGAGCGTTTTGCTTGCGAGCGCGTAGCGAAGCTTTGCGGTGTGGGTGATGAGTGAAGCCGGTGCAATCTCTTGCATGCGCTTCATCGGTGCCAGCGCAGACGACGTGTTGCCTTCGGATAGCGCGTGATCGAAACTACTCGCTGCGCCGTCGAATAGCGAACGCACGACGTTGGAAAGATCCGCTTCGGTTTTGAGCGACTCCACAACGACTTCTTCACCGCTGGCCTGGCTCGTAAATGCCGGCCACGCGTAGAGCGCAACGCAGCACGCCACGGGCAACACGATCCACAGCGCGCCCACACCCACGATGGCCGAGCGCGACACACTGGGCACAGCGCAGGCAGCAACTAAACCCAACAACGCGATCCATGCCGCCAGCCCCGCCGCCGCGTTGCGACGCACCGCCCCGCGCGCGCTGGGCCAGGCTTGACGCGCCGCAAAGAGCGTGGCGACCAGTGCCGGAACGACCACCGCCCGAGCCAGCATCGTTGCAAAGTCAGCCGACGGGTCGACAATCGCGTCGGCATTGATCGGCGCGCCGATGAAGCGCTGCGCAATCGCTGCCACTAATAATGCCGGAGCAACGAAGAGCAGCGGAATGAGCCGCGACGTTTGGCGCGGAAATCGCTGCGAGCCCAACAAGATCAAAACCACGGGAATAATCCACGCCAGCGCCAGACCGCCCCACAGCACAGCGACTAATGCAAAGACAATCGTCGCCGCTGCAAAAGTGATGTCTTTTCGCCGCTCGCTCCAGTGCGCGATGCTCTCAGCGATGGGGCCCACTGTCCTTAGCGCAGGTGCGGTTGTGATGATCGCCAACGAGGCCAGTATCCAGCCCCACGACGCGAGGGTGAGTTGTCGTGCGAAGGGCGAAAACACCAAAGCGATGGCCGCAGCCGCCAGCAATACGACCGTCGCGCCGACAATCGCCTCGGCGCGTTGCGACACATTGCCCCGAGCGACCCAACGGATGAGGAGCATCGCAGCCACGCCCGCCAGCGACAGCCAAAGCGCCAGCGGAAGCACGCGCTCGGCGACGGAGCTTGCCGCCAAGGGTGCGTCTCCGCTCCAGCTTGCCGCGGCCAACGCGGTCGCCGCGATCGGCGTTGCTGAAACGATTCGCGGTGCAGTCATCGTCACAGCAGGGCTCGCGGCCGGTGCGCCCAACGCCAGCGCGATTCGGGTTGCACTCCCACGCCACTGCGGATGACCGCGCAGCAACACCTGGTGCGTCACCGGTGTGGGGGACGTTGGCAGTGGCACTACGATGTTGACGGGCCGCTTCAGATCATCGGTGCTGAGCCAGCCGAGTGTGAGCGTTGTGTTCGGCGGAATTTGGTCGAAACTTAACGCGAGTCCGTTGATTTGCTTCGTCTCCAAATTGACAACGGTCACCGCCACCGCTGGTTGCCCGAAAAATTCAAAACGCGTGTCGCCCGACGCCGCCACGACTACCGAATTTCCGACCGTAAGCGCGAGCTTGTCAACCCGCTGCCCCAAGTGCCAGCCCGAGAGCAGGGTGATCTGCGCGCACAGGGCGAGTAACAATGCAGCCGTTGCGATCAAAGCGCCGAGCGTGCGGGCGCGAGACCAGGTGGTGAATGCGCTTTGCCAAGCAAGCTTTGGTGTCACGGATGGAGCGGGTGCGACGGGCGCAACACCAGGGGCGAGGGTAAACGAAGCGGCGGACAGGGCAAAGCTCATTGTTGCGGGCACGGAAGGACAGAATGGCCTCCATTTTCGCATTGCCACGTCGCTACACTTCGTCAATGAGTTCAACATCCGACGACGACTACCCCGAGCGCAGCTCGCGACGACGAATTTTGGGGGCGATGGTTGGGGCGCTGCCCGCAGCCACGGCGGCAAGTGCTGTCGCGTCGCTGACGGCACCCGCGGCGGCCTCCACCGGCGGGCGAGGGCGACTGGCGCTGCGCCCGGCTGCGTTTGATGGCGCTGATGGCACAGCGATCATCGCCATTTGGGGGCACGAACCTGCTGAAATACAGATTGGCTGGTCGGTGGCGAGCGACCTGCTTGATCGCAAGAGCGCGCCTTTGCAACTGAATTCACAGAACGCTTTTGTTGGCAGCATCACCTTGAGCGCCTTGCCATCGGGCGCAATGATTCGCTACGCAGCGTTTGCAGGCGGGAATCGAATTTCCGAAATCGGCTCGTTTCGTGCGCCATTTGCGGCCAGCGTTGCAACGCCAGATTTTTCGCTCGCTTTTTCGGGCGACACCGAGGAGCGGCATCGTCCGTTTCGCTTGTTTGATGTCATGGCGAAACAGCAGCCTGACGTGTTTGTGCATTTGGGCGACACGGTGTACGCCGATATTCCGAAGCGAGAATTCGAGCCCACGTTGCGCCACTATCGGCGCAAACATTTCGCCATTCGAAGTGACGACGCCTTGCAGCAATTTGCCTCTCGAACGCTCACCTACGCCACTTGGGACGATCATGAGATCGAGAACGACGCCAACGGCGGGCATCCGGCTCTGGGCGTTGCCGGGCAAGCGTTTCGCGAGTATTGGCCTAGTCGTGTGCTCGATCAGCGTGGTATGTATCGCCACGTGTCGATGGGCAAAGACGTCGAATTATTTTTGCTCGATACGCGCGCCTTTCGATCCGTTCAAATTGCAGAAAACGACGAAGAAAAAACGATGCTGGGTGCCAGGCAGTTGGCGTGGTTCACCGATCTGTATGAAAAATCGAAAGCTAAGTTTCGACTGATTGCATCGAGCGTGCCGATGCACGGCGCGAGCAAAGATGCGTGGGGCAACTACGCCCACGAACGCGATATCGTGTTGGCGATGTTTCGGCGCGCCTTTCGGGAGCGCGACGCACGAAGCATTGTGCTATCGGCCGACTATCACTTCGCCCGCGAATGGCCAAGGAACGAAAAGTCGGGCATTTTCGAATTTATGGCCGGCCCCATCGGAACGTTTTTAACGTTTAGCCGAGATAACTCAGCGAAAGCGCGAAATTCCCGCGGCGAGCACTTTGTGTACGGCGACAGCGAAAACTTTGCCACACTCCGCTACAGCCAGACGCAACGGAGCATGACGCTCACCTATTTCAATTCCGCCGGAAAGAGTCTGCATGACCGGGTAATTGTCTGATCCAAAAAGCTAACGTCTCCAATGCCAATAAAAATAAGGGCTACAAAGCATTTTAGATAATTATCAAATGTTGAGTAATATTTAACAGAGGCCTTATTTTAAAAGGCGTATAAAGCAATAGTTTGAAATAAGGAATGTCTACGGCGTGGCCCACCTTTTTTACGCGATGTAAGCTAGAGTTCGGCCCCAATGGAATCCTTATCGAAACAGATAGAGAGCGCCGCTCGCCGATTGAGCGTCTATGTCGCTCTGGGCTTTTTGCTCGCGCTCGCGATGGTCGGCGGTCTCGTTGCCCACGGCGTGTGGCAGCAACATCGCGTGCTCGACGATATTGAAAGCCTGCTCGAACTGCGCACCAAAAAGATCACGCTGGCTTCAAACCTCGAAGCCGTGTCGCGGCAGCGCACCCAAATTGTTTTTGCGCAAGTACTCTCTGACGAAGCCGAAGAGCGCGCATCGCTCATGGGCCAGTATCTCGAAACGAGCGAGCGGTTTGAAAAGTTGCTCAATCAATTCGCTGCCGTGCCACAGGATGGCGCGGACTCGGCCGATGTCGGACGGCTCCGCGCCATCGAAGAGCGGCACGGTGAGCTGCACGAACAGGCGCTGATGCTCATTACCAAAGGTGAACGAGACACCGCCATTCGTATGCTCCGCGAGCGCGCGCTACCGCTCCAAGAAACCGAAACAGAAATCATTGACAGCATTCGTGTTCATCAGCAGCAGCGCATGGTCGAACAATCCGGGCAAACGCGAGCGCAAGCGCGTCAAGCGATGTGGATTTCAGCGGGCTTGGGCGTGTCCGCTTGCGCCATGATCGCCCTGGTGTTCTTCGGCGTTCGTTGGTTGCTTAAAGAGCGCAGCCGCACAGTCAATCAAAAAGCGCAGGAAATCGAGCGTCTGTCGGAAGAGCTCTTCGTCGAAGCCACCCAAGACCCGCTCACAGGGCTCATGAATCGTCGCATGTTCTTCCAAGAGCTTGAGCGCTCCGTGGGCCGCAGTAAAACTCAAAACACCACACTCGCGCTGGCCTACATTGATTTGGATCATTTCAAGCCGATCAACGATCAGTTCGGACATGCGGCGGGTGATCAACTACTAAAAACCATTGCTGAGCGCATGCGCGGCGCGCTGACCGACGGCGACGTCGTCGCGCGACTCGGCGGTGATGAATTTGCGTTGGTGTGCGAAGGCGCCAACGCCGCCACGATCGTTGAAGTTGAAACACGTTTGCGTGCCGCAATTTCCGAGCCTATCGTGCTGCAAGGCGTGTCGATCAATCCGCAGCTGAGCGTTGGTTTTGCGCTCTACCCGTTGCACGCCCAAAGCGTCGATGAATTGTTGGCCTACGCCGACCAATTGATGTACGCGCAGAAAGCTGAACGTAAACGTTCCGCCGCCAGCGATGCTGACGCAGCGAGACGCCCAGCAAAAATTTCGCGCTCGGCGCGAGCGAGCGCAACATCCGATAGGTCAGCCATTGCCGTGGCTGACGCCACATCGATGGCGACCGACGCGAGTGCAGTGCCCAACGATCGGCGCTAAACGTCGCGTTGGGATTGCCCGTCACTGTCCGAGCGCTTCACCTATGCGCTCGAAATCCCGCTAAAAACCGATCGTACGCGCCCACTTGATGTCGGGTTTGACCTTGTGTTCCTGCTCCAATTGCGACAAGAAATCCTCGGGTGCCATCGCCTCATCAAACAAGGAGATCTGGCGCTTGACTGACGCAAAATCGCCCGGCGTGAGCATCTCTAACTTGTGCAATCCATCGCGCAACTTGCCGCTGAAATGCTCGCTATTTCCGTCCAGCGCCTCGGTCACAAACATTTTTTCGCGTTGCTCGCGGGTAAGCGGTTTGAACTGAATCTTGAAGGTGAAGCGGCGAAGTGCTGCTTCATCAATCCGATCAATCAGGTTCGTAGTGCAGATGAAAACACCCTCGAAGCGCTCCATCTGTTGCAGCATTTCGTTGACCTCGGTCACCTCGTAGCTACGCTGCGCCATGGCTCGGCTCTGCAAATAGCTGTCGGCTTCATCGAGTAACAGCACCGCCTTCTCGGTGGTCGCTTCTTTGAACATGGCGGCGAGATTTTGCTCCGTCTCCCCCACGTATTTGCTCACCAAATCACTCGCTTTTTTGATGATGAGCGGGCGCTCAATGCTCTTTGCGATGTGTTCGCCGAGCGCCGTCTTTCCGGTGCCAGGCATGCCGTAAAAACACAACGTTCCCTTGCCTTTGAGTTTGAGAGCCGAGACAATTTTTTCAATCGGATGACGCGTTTCGATATTGAGCAGCGACAGATCGTATGTCGTCACACAGGCGCGAAACTCCACGCCTTTAGCTTCGTCCTTATTGCCAAGCGCGGCATCGGCTCGATCGAGTTGTTTGAGCACTAAATCTTCCACCGAATCGGGCACCTCACCCTGCGTGAGCCGCGCAAAGCGCGCTGCAGAATGGATTTGTGCGGGTGTGAGCGTGCGCCGCTCAGCGAGCTTTGCCACGAACTCATCGCTGACAGCCAAGCCGCTCAAATGCTTCTTGGTGATGTTGGCGCGAACTTGTTGCGGCGGATTTTTGAGCTCCAGATGAAATTGAAAACGTCGGCGATAGGCTGCATCAATCTGATTGATGGAGTTGGAAATCCAAATCGTTGGGATCGGATTTGATTCGAGTGTTTGGTTTACCCACGCTTTACCGTTGACGCTGCCACGATGATGTTCATCCGACAAAAACATATTGAGCATTTCCGATGGATTGCTCGGAAACACGTCTTCGACCTCGTCAAACAACAGCACTGTGTTGCCGCGGCCCTTCAGAAATGACTGACTGACCTGAAGCGAGCGATAGCGCTCTTTGCCGCTCAAACTCTGGCCTTCACGATCAAAGCATTCGACCTCGTAGAGCTCAGCGCCCGACATCGCGGTGATGACTTTGGCGAACTCGGTTTTTCCGGTGCCCGGAGCGCCGTAAACGAGCACATTCACACCTTTTTCACCGCGCGCGGTCGCGGACTTGAGTAGCGCGGATAAATACCGCGCATCGTCTTCGACGTGCGGGTAATCAGTGATGCTCAGTAGCGACGCAGACGCGGGTTTAGTAAACGCAGCCATCATCGCCGCGTCGGTTTCGTAGTGCTCCTGCAAAATCGGCAACAAACGATCCGACAAGCGCATCAAGTCGCCCAGATCGGTGATGTTGTGCTCAGCAATCGGCGCGTCGATGAGCGCTAGCGATTCCAGCCGGCCGCCCGGTTTCATCGCCACAGCAATGTCGTTGGCCGACACTTTGGCGACTTCGCCCAGCATCGCGTGCGCTTCGGCCGCGCTTGATGCTTTGCAATCAACCAAGATGGGGCGCAGATCGCGAGAACACTTGGCGAGCGCGGCGCACAGGATCAGCGTGCGCTCGGCCGAGTTGAGTCCGAGCACTTTCGCGAGTCGCCCAATGTTTTCACTGATACGAACCGGCACATCACGTGTGGCCTTGTCGAGCGCGTCGACGGTCGTTTGAAAGAGTACCAATAAATCCTTGGCGTTTTGCTTGCAGAACTCGTCCAAGTAATAGAACAACGTGGTGTCGTCGTACGTACCGTTCCATGCGCCATGCCGCGCAATGAATTCATCGGGGGCGAGCTTTGCCACACCGGCCCACGCGGGCATCTCGGCGCAGCGATGGGATAGAAATTTCTGAACTTTTTGGGCGATGCTGACTGGCCAGATTAAATTGCGGGCGGTGAGCGTCATCACGTCATTGATATCGCGGCGAATGTTGAACTTCGCACCCAGTGACAGCACCAGTCGGAGCGCCAACAGACTTGATAGCTGGTCGATTGGGGTTGCCAGATGAGCGTGCGGTGACGCGATCGTTAATTCGGTGTTCAGACTGTCGTCCCGGTCAAAATCAGCCATCGAAATATCCCTCAAATACGGTGGTGCCAAGGTTCTGGCGACACTGTAACGCAATGTGAGCGCTATCGGAGGACAGCGCTTTCGTTTTCCGGTGCTGCCAACCCCGGCCGATTCGCGGCTCGGCGTTCACGAAGCTGCAATGTGGGTTCAATACAATCTCGGTTGGCTCAAAACACCACCGAACATGCGTTTTTTCTCTGCTCTCATCACCGCGCTGGTCGCAACGTCTGCCTGTGCGCAGTTTCCCGACCGCCCGATTAAATTGATTGTTCCTTTTGCCGCTGGCGCAGGCACCGACGCTGTCGCGCGTTTCGTAGCGCAAAAACTCGAAGTTGAAGTGAAGCAACCCATCGTTGTGGAAAACCGCGTCGGCGCGAGCGGCGCGATTGGTACCCAGGCCGTAGCGGCGGCACCAGCCGACGGCTACACATTGCTCTTTATTGCCTCTCCATTTACAACCGTCGCCGCTGCGACGCCGCAGATTGCCAACTACGACCCGGTGAAGCAGTTCGCTCCCGTGGCGCTGATCGCCACTGGACCGTTGGTTTGGATCACTGGTGAAAAAGCGCCGTTCGCTTCGATGCGCGAGATGATCACTTTTGCTAAGGCCAATCCCGGAAAACTCTCTTACGGCAGCGCAGGCGCGGGTGGTGTGAATCACTTGGCACTCGAGCTTTTTAAGGCCAAAACGGGCACCGACATTTTGCATGTCCCTTACAAAGGCATCGCACCGGCCACAACCGATTTGCTGGGCGGCTCGATATCGCTCCTCACGGGCACGATACCCGCTGTGCTGCAGCACGTAAAGTCGGGCAAAGCCCGTGCGCTGGCCGTGACCGGCGACAAGCGCTCGGCACTGCTACCGGATGTGCCCACGATGAAAGAGGCGGGTGCCAACGGCACCGAGGTTTACAACTATTGGGGCATCGTTGCGCCGCAAGGCACACCTGCACCGATCGTTGCGCGGCTCAATACCGAAGTGCAAAAGCTCTTGGCGCAAAAGGAGGTACAGGAACGACTAACGGGCGACGGCGTTGAGCTCACCCCAGGCGGGCCAGATCGATTGACGAGCTTTATCAATAGCGATTTCAATGGCTGGAAGAAGCTCGTTATTGACGCCAAGCTCAAGATTGAGCAATAGCCCGCAGGCTCGCTCGCCGCGCAGCTAGCGAGACGCTGATTAAATGCACGCCGCGCAGCGCGCCTTGTTTTGGGATGAAATACGAGCCGAAAAACGCAGTAATAGCGGGCTATTACGAGTATTTTCAGCGAAGTAGTTCGCCCAAAACAAGGATGCGATGCCGGTGGCGATTTAACCCAGAATTTTCATTAGGAATCGCGAGCGCTGTCGGTTGCTTTGGGCGCACTTTCCGCGCAATTTTGTTTCGCCGTATCTCGATACGCCGAAAAAAATTGCGCGAAAATTGCATCCCAAATCAACGCGACATCGCTTCGCGCCCTAATGGAAAATCTGGGTTTAATCAGCGTTTCCCTAGTGCACTCGAGCGTGCTCCTTGAGCGCGGCCAGCGGAATGATGTCGAGCGCTTTTTCGTGCGTGGATTCGAGCACCACCTGCGGCGCGCAGCCTGCGCCGTACGCTTCCAACCAGCGTGCAGCACATAGGCACCATTGATCGCCCTCAATCAGGCCGGGAAACGCGTACATCGGCATCGGGGTCGACAAATCATTGCCGCGCGATCGGCTAAACACCAGAAATTCTTCGGTCATGATGGCGCACACCGTGTGTGAGCCTCGATCCTGCGGGCCTGTCTCGCAGCACCCGCTCCGCGTGAAGCCGGTAAGTGGATCGTGGCTGCAATCCTTGAGGGGGGCGCCCAACACATTGAATCCGCGAAATGCCATACCGAATCCTCCAAACGCTTCGATCAAACCTTGATTCTACGGAGGCCAGAGAAATCGTCGGCGTGTTTGGCGAGCATGCGCCGAATCAGCTTAAACACATCCACATCAAACGGCAGCCTGACCCCACCGGCCAAGGCGCACCATTCGTCGAATTGCAGTAAATCGACTCGGTCGTTGGCTTCGTCACGCTCCTCAAACGTCGCAGCGCCCACAAACGGCCAGACCGGCATTTCACTACCCGTTAAGGCAGCGATCATTCGTTCACGGTGCTGCTGGGCGGTTTCCTGATCCACGCACGCTCCGAGACAACGCCCGACTTGCCGCGCAAAGCACGGATCGAGCGCCCCACGAGGCTTCGATATCCCCACGGCGTGCTCGCACAAGCGATGCAATTTCGTCACATCAGCCAACCAGCGTTTGCCCGCGGCCTTATCGTTGAATGGACCATAGAAAATTCGCGCCTCAGCGGATTGCTGCGCTGCGACCCACTCGTCCGCACTGAACCAAAGCGGTGCTGTTTCAACGGAATCGTCGCCGATGCTGATCGCGTAAAAGCCGAGCTTGGATCGCTTTCTTAGGGCGATGTTATGTAGCGGCATTTTTTCTTTGACCCACTGCGCCTCAAGCAGGAGCGCGCTGAATTCGCCAGCGGTCGACTGCCATTCGATCCGCCGCAGCTCCTGCGATAAGCGAACATCGTTGGAGCTCATGTGATCGCTCGAAAAGTGGCTCCGCACGCGCTCTCGCAGCTGTTTGGCTTTGCCGATGTAGATCGGCAAATCGTTGATCCCGTAAAACAAGTACACGCCCGGCGAATCAGGCAAATTGGCGATCGAATTGCTTTCCAGTTGCGCTGGAAGCGAGGGCATTTTTAAGAGCGATTTCGTCGCTGCGCTGACCGCATCAGCGCCGTGATCGTCGGTCGCGTGCTGCACAAACGCAGCCGTAGCTTCGACGTCTCCCATCGCGCGGTGCCGCGCAAATCCGCTCAAGCGATGGCGACGAATGATTGCGTCTAGCCCGTGACCATCGGCGTCGGGATAGAGCGCCCGCGATAGTCGCACGGTGCACAGCGCATCGCTGGTAAACGCCTCGCCCACGCGACGAAACTCGTTTTTAATGAATCCGTAATCGAAGCGCGCATTGTGCGCAACAAAAAACGCGTCGGTGAGCAGCGCTCGAAGTGCTTCGCGTATCTCGAAGAAAGTCGGTGCATCGCGAACCATGGCGTTGGTGATGCCCGTCAAGATTTGAATTTCGTTGGGAATCGAGATGCCGGGGTTGATGAGCGTCTGCCACCGAATCGGTGCCTGGTTGGCGCTGAAACGAATGACCGCGATTTCGGTGAGCCGACTCGACAGCGGCCTCGTGCCCGTTGTTTCAACATCGATAAATGCGAAGTCGCCCAGCGCGAGAAGCGTTTGAGGGAGCTCAATGAAAGATTCGTCGTTGTGCTCGGACGAGTTGATCGCGAGCTCCTTATGGTTTCGGTAGCAGCGCCAAAGCGATGCTCAGGCTAACGAGCGAAGCCACGCTGGACAAGGCCGTCGCAGCCGTCACGGTGTCTTCGTTGGTGCGGTAGCGCTGGGCAAACAAAAACGCATTGACCCCCGTTGGGAGCGCCGCACACGTCACCGCCACTGCCGTGTAGAGCGCTGAGAGCCCCACCGCCCAACACCCCGCGAGCACCAACAAAGGATGCAGGAAATTTTTCAGTAGCGTGAAGGTAATGGCCGCGCGCAAGTGAGCCACAAGCTGCATTTTTGAGAGCTGTGCCCCCATCAGCACCAACATGATGGGGCCCGCAGCCGATGCCAAAAAACTCAGCGGTTGGTCAAGCCACGTAGGTAGCGGCCAGTCGGAAAAGCTCCAGGTCAACCCGATGAGAATCGGCAATATCACTGGGTGAATCACCGAGCTTTTGACCACGTGCAGAATGTTCTTTGCAAGCCCTTGCTCCGTCTGCGCCCGCTTGGCGCGCCACACTTCAATCCATACCGTGGCTGCGGTAATGATGATGAGCGAATGCAGCGCGATGATCGAGAGCTGCAATTTGAGTCCGGCCTCTCCGAATGCGAGTTTTTGGATCGGAATTCCGAGCTGCACGGTATTTGAAAATACGCCCGTGAGGCCAAGCACAATAGCGCCGGTCATGCTCTCGTTCCACTGTTGCCGAGAAAACAGCGTGATGGCGACGAACCAAACCATGGTGACGCCGAAATAAGTCGCTAAAAAGGTTGCATCACCGGCATCGAATTTCGCAGTCGCCATTGATCGAAAGAGCAGGCACGGTAGAAACAGGAAGAACACCAAGTCGGATACGGCTTTGATCCCTGCGCTGTCCAACACTCGTTTACCGGCAATGAACCCAGCCAGCACGATGATCGCCGCGGGCAGAATGACTTGAAGCGTTGAAAGCACGCGACGTTACGCGTTAAACGCCGGTTTCTTCATGCGGCGGCGCAACCAGTAGCTTGTCGACTCGCTTGCTGTCCATGTCGAGCACTTCGAACTTGAATCCGTCGTGCGCCGCCGTGTCGCCAACCCGCGCGATGCGACCCAGCTCCGCCATCACGAATCCGCCCAAGGTTCGATACGCAGCATCGGCTTCACTGGGAAATGTGCTGACTGCGGGAAAGAGTTCGCGGAATCGATCAAGCGTCATCGCGCCGTCGATCAACCACGTACCGTCGGCGCGACGCGTAGCGTCGGAGTTAGCTGGTTCATCTTCGTCGCCCAGATCGCCCACAATCGCTTCGAGCACGTCTTTCAGCGTGATCAGTCCCAGCACTTCGCCATGTTCGTCCACCACGAAAGCCATGGACGCGCGGGTCCGCTTAAAGGTTTCCAGCACTTCGAGCACGCTCACCGTTTCCGGCACGTAGACCGGGTCTTTTCGTACGCGCTCTGGCATCAGCTTGCCGCTCTTGAGCTGATGGGCCAGTAGGTCGCCTGAATCGATCACGCCCAACACGTTAGACACGTCGCCTTTGACGACGGGATAGACGGTGTAGTCGCTCTGCTTCAGAAGCTCTTCGATGTCGGCTGGGTCGGCGTCTAGATCGATAAAGACCATGTCGGCGCGCGGTGTCATGATGCGCTCAACCGTGTAGTCGTCAAGATTAAAGACTCGCGAAACAATGCGCGACTCGTTGGCTTCAAAGACGCCCGCTGAGGTGCCCTGTTGCATGAGCCCCTTAATTTCCTCTTCGGTGACTGGCGGGTCATCGTTATTGCCGCGTCCAAAAGGCTTGACTAACAGGTCGGTCGTCGCCGCCAACAAGCGAACAAAGGGGGCCGCAGCCGTAGCCAACCAAAGCATCGGGCGCGATGCCCAGCGAGCAATGGTTTCGGGGTAAATCAGGCCAATTCGTTTGGGTACCAATTCGCCGCAGATGAGCGACACGATCCCGATGACGGCAATCACGATAATGGTGGCGCCTTCTTTGGCGTAGGGCGCAGCCCAAGACCATTGCGCGAGCGTTTGTTCGAGTGACTCGGTGAAAGCACTTTCACCAAACGCGCCCATCGCCAGCGTGACCAGCGTGATGCCCGTTTGCACAGTGGAGAGCAGGCGGGTGGGCTCTGAGCCCAAAAGTAGCGCGGCTTTCGCGCCCTTGTCTCCTGCCGCAGCAGCTTGCTCCAAGCGGATTTTTTTCGCTGAAACCAGAGCGATTTCGCTCATGGCAAACAGGCCATTCAACAGAATAAGCCCGACAATAATTAAAACGTCCAAGTGAGTTCAGTGCGTTGGCTCTCAAGGAGCCGAAGCGAGCACTATATCGTAAGCGCGCCGCCGCTTATCGCGGTCGTTGAGATAAAGCAATAAGATAACGCCAATCCCAGTTTTTTGTGCCCCTATGCAGCCGATTCAGACCAAATTGCCCAAAGTCGGGCTCACTATTTTTTCGACCATGTCCGCGCTTGCCGTGAAGCACAACGCTGTCAATCTAGGGCAGGGATTCCCGGATTTTGACTGCGATAGCCGTCTAGTCGATGCGGTGACACGCGCCATGCAAAGCGGCCACAATCAATACCCCTTGATGGCGGGCAACCCGCTACTTCGGGAGCGGGTGAGCGCCAAGGTTGAGAGCTTGCACCAGGTGCGCTATGACCCGTTGACTGAAATCACCATCACCAGCGGGGCCACGCAGGGAATCCTATCGGCGATTCTTGCTGTGGTGCGCCAAGGCGACGAAGTCATCGTGCTGGAGCCCTGCTACGACAGCTATATCCCCAACATCGAATTGGCCGGTGGCGTGGCCGTACCGGTGCATCTGAAAGCAGGCAGTTTCGAGCCTGACTTCGACGCCATCGCCGCCGCAATGACGCCAAAGACGCGCGCCATCATCGTCAATACGCCACACAATCCGAGCGGGCGCGTTTGGTCGCTCGCGCAGTGGCAAACGCTGGCTGAGCTCATCGCTCAACAGGACATTTGGCTCATCTCGGATGAGGTGTACGAACACATGACGTTTGACGGTGCGGAGCATCAAAGTGCGGCGCGAATTCCCGCGCTGAGGGAGCGAGCGTTCATCGTCTCTTCGTTTGGCAAGACGTTTCATGTGACCGGATGGAAAATCGGCACGGTTTGCGCGCCGGCTGCACTAAGCGCCGAGTTTCGCAAGGTGCATCAGTACACCGTGTTTACCGCCAACAGCGCCATGCAACAGGGGATCGCGGAGTATCTAGGCGATCCAGCACCGTACCTTGATTTGCCGTCGTTTTATCAAGCCAAGCGCGATCGATTTTCTAGGGGGTTGCTTAAAACATCGCTTCGAATGTTGCCCTGCGAAGGTAGCTATTTTCAAAGCGTCAACTACGAAAATTTATCCGCCGTGCGCGATCTGAGCGAGCGCGAATGCTGCGAATGGATGACCACGGAAATGGGTGTCACGCCGATTCCGATGTCGGCGTTCTACTCGACGCCAACGGAGCAGAAAGTGATTCGTTTTTGTTTCGCTAAGCGCGATGAAACCCTTGATTTGGCGTTGCGCAAACTGGCGAAGCTCGCGTAGCTATTCAATTAAGCGGCAGCAACCACCACCAACGCGCTGTAAGTTGAGTCGGCAAGCTTGGCAACATTGCAGATTTCGGCTTCGCGTCCATCGGTCAGTGTGACGGCTTGACCGTTTGTGATGTCCGTCTCCCCCGGTAGGGCTGCGCGCTCCAAATGCCGCTTCACTGCGCCCCGGTAGTGCGCACGGGCAACGACCTCCTGCCCTGGGTAGCAGCCCTTGGAAAAGCTCACACCGCCGCGCGGCGCTATGGTGTCCCAACCAATCATCTGCGGGACAAACATTTCGTTAGTGGCCGCGGTGATCTCTGGTTGGAGGGCGTCGATTCCGAGCGCGTCCCAACGTTGCATGAAGGCGTCCGTCGCTAGCGGCAGCGCGTCTCCCGCCAGATGCTTTTGCAAGGTGATCCAGCGAAACTGCCCCAAATCGAGCGGCGGACAAATGCTGTTCGCGTTTGCGGGTTCTTCCACGTGAAGCACGGCCGCGAGCGACGCGCTCACTTCAATCGTGAGCTTCGAGCGCAGGCGAAACATCGTCAAACGCTTCACCACGAACGGCACGACCGATTGGTGTAAGGCGGCTGCGAATTCCGTCTCGCCGAGCCGAGCCAGCGCAAAGGTGGCATGCAAACGGCCCTTCGCCGAGCAGTAACCTTGCCACTGCCACGCGCCGACCGCGATCGCGGCGACATCGTTGGTAAGCTGCGACTGCAAAAAGGCAAGCGCGTCGACGCCCGAAAATATGACCACGCTGTGTTGCGTCGAGACTGAGCCGCTCATTCAGAGTCCTTGTGAAGTCGCAGAAGTGCTTGATTCCATTGTAATTTTTTGTCGTCGATGCGAAATTCAAGCAACAATGGATTCTTAAACCATCTTTTCCTATTAACGCCATACAAAATATGGGCTACAAGCTATTTTTTATATTTATCGAAAGTATCCAATAAATTGATATAAGCCTTATTTCAATTGGCGTTAGTAACAGAAGTTACGCTACGAATCTGAGTAAAGCTGCTAATCGTCAATCGACTGCGCCCTAGCCAAGCCGATTTACACACGCTATAATCGAGGGCTGTCCCAAATCGGGGCAAATCCACACACCCGCACGATCTGATGGGTGTTGCAGGAAACAGCAATGTTTTCGGCGACGCTAGCGGGTGGAGGTTCAACCCACCAGGAGAAAATTTATGTCAGCAAGCATGCGCCAGATGTTGGAGGCCGGAGTTCATTTCGGTCATCAAACCCGTTTCTGGAATCCAAAAATGGCACCGTACATCTTCGGTGCCCGCAACAAAATTCACATCGTCAATCTCGAAAAGACGATGGAGAAATACAACGAAGCGATGGCCTACGTGCGTCGCATGGCTGCCAACCGTGGCACCATTTTGTTTGTTGCCACAAAGCGCCAAGCCCGTGAAATCATCGCTGAGCAAGCCGCTCGCGCTGGTATGCCCTACGTTGACCATCGTTGGTTGGGCGGCATGATGTCTAACTTCAAAACCGTCAAGGGCTCGATCAAGCGCTTGAAGGAATTGGAAGCGATGTCGCTCGACGGCACGCTCGACCGTATGCCTAAGCGCGAAGCGCTCACGCTGCGTCGCGAACTCGACAAATTGATGACCTCGATGGGCGGAATCAAAGATATGGTGTCGTTGCCTGATGCAATGTTCATCATCGACGTTGGCTACCAAAAGATCGCCGTTCAAGAAGCCGCCAAGCTTGGCATTCCGGTCATCGGCGTGGTTGATACCAACCACTCGCCCGAGGGCATCGATTACGTGATTCCAGGTAACGACGATTCGGCCAAGGCCATCGCGCTCTACGCTCGCGGTGTTGCTGATGCGATTCTCGAAGGCAAAGCACACGCTGTGCAGGAAATCGTGAAAGATCAGTCCGAGGAATTCGTCGAAGCGGATCCGGCCGATCTCGAGGCCAAACAGCAGCAGCAATAAGCGGCTCCTGATGGATCGAGGGGTCGCACTGCGACCCCTTTTTCTTATTGCTTACAGCATTTAAACCATTTGAATTTTGCAGAGCGCCATTCGATGCGCGCTCCGCGTTTGGAGAAAACCATGGCAGACATCTCTGCATCCCTCGTTAAAGAGCTACGTGAAATGACCGGTCTTGGCATGATGGAGTGCAAGCGCGCTCTGGCCGACACCGATGGCGACATCAAAAAAGCCGAAGAATTGCTGCGCATTAAATCCGGCGCCAAAGCGGTCAAAGCTGCATCACGCCAAGCCGCTGAAGGCACCATCGGTGTCTACATTTCGGCTGATTCGAGCAAAGGTGCGCTCGTTGAGTTCAACTGCGAAACCGATTTCGCAGCCCGAAACGTCGACCTGTTGGCCATGGCCGCAGCACTCGCCAAGAGCGTTGGTGAAAACAACCCAGCAGACGTAGCGGCATTGATGGCCACAACGATTGACGGCGAAAACGCTGAAACGAAGCGTGCTGCATTGGTGCAAAAAATCGGCGAAAACATGACGGCGCGCCGCTTCGCCCGCATCGCCTCAAACAAAGTCGCCAGCTACATCCACGGCGGTGGCCGCATCGGCGTGCTCGTTGAGTACACCGGCAGCGCCGATCTAGCTCGCGACGTAGCCATGCATTTGGCCGCGTCAGTGGCGTCGACAAAAGCGGTTTGCGTTTCGAAAGACGAAGTGCCCGCCGAGTTGATCGAAAACGAGCGCAAGATTTTCACGGCGCAAGCCGCCGAATCTGGCAAGCCCATCGACATCGTCGCCAAAATGGTCGAAGGCCGCATCAATAAGTACCTCGCGGAAGTCACCTTGCTCGGTCAGCCCTTCGTGAAAGACCCAGAGCAAACCGTTGAGAAGGTCCTCAAGGCCGGCAACACTACTGTGCATAGCTTCCAGATGTACGTCGTTGGCGAAGGCATTGAAAAGAAAGCCGTCGACTACGCAGCGGAAGTGGCTGCTGCGGCCAAGGGTCTGTAAGCCCCAAGCCGCCGTCGCAAGCAGAGGCCCTTCGGGGCCTTTGTTGTATCTAGCGCTGCTAGTTCGAGACCCAACGCTGCGGGAGCAGGGCGTCGTGACGCGTTGAGTTCGACCAAGAGCACAACTACGTAAAGGACCTCCGCCCGACTGCTGGGCAGCAAGGAAACGCCGCAGCTCGTCATTCCCGCCAGAGCGCGAATGACGAAGAGAGTGTTTATTGCTCAGATGTTCTTTCTGTGCGCCGAACACGCGCACGGCGAACGCATTGCGGAAGCGGTTAGCGTAGGGCGGAACGCTTGCGGTTCCGCCGAATGCGGTGGCATGTCGAAGTACGCGGCTGAACAGCCTTCGGAAACGTAACGAGGCGGAACCGCAAGCGTTCCGCCCTACGAGGGCTGCGGCGGTTTTGATGTGTAAATCTAGGCTCGTCGGTCTGCGCGCATGACGAACACCCGCTATTAAGAGCGCACATTCATGTGAGTTCGGTGTGAATGTGGCTCCGGCGAATAAAAGCGCTTCAAGCGGCCTTCGCAAAGTGGCTGTTTGTTTCTTTGCTAATTAAAATAAGGGCTTTGTGAGATTTACGGACGGTTTTGAAAACTGGGAAAAACTTTGTTTTGGCTTTGTTTTTTTTGGCGTATAGGGATAAAGGTGGTGACGGGATTGTTCACGCTCCGGTTGCTGGGTTTCGTGCCTCAAGCCAGCCTACGAGCAGCCTTCGAAGTGTCGGCGTTGGGTTTCGGTTGAAGTTGCCTTCGGCGATGGTACGAGTCGGAACCCCTTCGGGTGTCCGACCTACGCGGGCTACAAAGTTGATACGCAATGGATGCTGTCATCGCGCTGCGCCCTCGCATCACAGTCTCAGCGAAACGCTAGCAATTGTTCGATGCGGTCTGTAGCATCCACACCGGCAACAGAAATCCACAATTCACAGCCACCGCTCGGCCATCAACGCATCTCCGGGGAATCATTTTGAACAGCACACGCCAACACAAAGCCACCCGTGCCATCGCAGCGCTCACCGTGATTGCCAGCACCGCCGTTGGTGTGCTTCACGCGGCCTGCTGGGACACCAGCACTCCGCCCAAGCCCACCTCGCAGTACAACCTGCTCGGCCCTGCGGGCACTGTTGTGGACACCGCGACTCAGCTGATGTGGAAGCAGTGTGTTGAAGGCAAGAGCGGCAGTGGTTGCGCCACTGGCACCGTCTCTTTCATCCGTTGGGCCGACGCTAACACCGCAGCCAGCGGCAGCACTTGGGCGGGTTATAACGACTGGCGCTTGCCCTTAATCAGCGAGCTGCAATCGTTGGTGGCCAGTGCCTGCTTCTCTCCCGACCCGACGATCAACGCGGACGCGTTTCCCGCGACACCGCGCTCGAACGTGTGGTCGGGTTCGCCCGACGCCAACTATTCGAGCGGCGCGTGGGGCGTGGACTTCGGCGACGGCAATGCCTACAGCTACAACCGAAGCTTTGCTTTCCAGGTTCGCTTGGTGCGCGGCGGACAGTCGCTTGGCCTTTTGGCGCCCACAGCGCAAACGCTCACCTTCAGGACGCCCGCGCCCGTGCTCCCATTCAACGGCACGTCGGTGGTCGCCGCCACCAGCGGCGTCCCAAACTCAGCCAACCCCGTCGTCTACGCCAGCACCACGCCCGCGGTGTGTACGGTTGACGCCAGCACTGGCGCAGTCAGTTTGACCAACGCGGCTCAGGCGGGCAACACCTGCACCATCAGCGCCAACCAGTTCGGTCGCATCTTCAACAGTCAAAACTATGCGCCGGCCACGCAGGTCACGCAGTCGCTCACCGTGAGCCAAATAGCGCAGAGCGTCGCCTTTGGCGCATCGCCTGCGGTCAATGTGGGCGGGACGGGCACGGTTGTGGCCACGTCAAATCAAGGCATCACACCGGTGAGCTTTAGTAGCAACACACCGAGCTTCTGCACGGTTAGTGGCACGAACAACAGCACTGTCACTGGCGTCGCTGTGGGCACATGCTCCATCACCGCGTCGTC
>READ01000024.1 GCA_004293675.1 Betaproteobacteria bacterium | reverse complement strand
CTTTCGGACGATCAACTCCGCGCACTTCTCGACGTAGAAGTCACACTCATCGGTGGCGGTGAGGGTCTCTTCAATTTTCAATAATCGTTCTAGATTGATCCCACACGTACAACCAACTGGAGCAACTCATGCAGACACAAATTGAAACCACTCAGAGCTTAGATCTTTCGGAAGATCAACTCCGCGCACTTCTCGACGTAGAAGTCACACTCATCGGTGGCGGTGAGGGTCTCTTCAATTTTCAGTAACGCCTAGAACATCGTCGACATAGAGAGACAGTGGCTGTGGTGGACGTCAATTCGTCCTAGGCGGCAACGCCAAACCCAATCAAACGTCGAGAAGCGCCTGCGCCTCCACCAACAGCCCCTGAACCCGATCCCGCGCAATTAGTGCGCGCGAAGCATACCCGACTGTCGAAAGGTGCGCATCAAACTGATCTTTGGTGAACGTGCGCCGCAATCGGTTCACCATCGGCGCAAACAGCTCGACCATTTTTGGATCGAAATGCGTGCCAGATAATCGCTGAATCTCCGCAATGGACGCCTTGTGCGTCCATGCGTTTTTGTCCGGTCGAACATGCGTAAGCGAATCGTACACATCAGCCAACGCGACGATTCGAGCGACCTCGGGAATGGCATCACCCATTAAGCCACTTGTGTAGCCGCTGCCATCCCACTTTTAGTGATGACACAAGGCCACCGTTTCAGCTAAACGAAACGCTTCGGGTTTGCATTCCGACAAAATCCTCGCGCCACGCTGCAGCACCCATCGAAACGCGTTTCGATGGGTGCGTCGTCAGAGCCGTTAACCGCGTGAGCGAATTCGACGCTCGCTCGTTCGACTTAGCCCAGCCGCAGCCAACAGCGCCGTAAGCAACGTCAGCAAAGCCAGCGACCACACACCCAATCCCGGCACAATCTGCGGTGCCACAGCTAGCTGAGTGCTCGCGCGATTGTTGTCTGTGCGAACCTCGCCCCCGCCAGCAACTTGAGCGTCGATACGCAGGGAATCATCGGCCATTGTGAACTGCAGTTCGAAGTTCAGCGTCACACTTTGGCCCGGAGCGAGCACGATGTTGCTGGTGCAACTCACAACGCCCCCAACCTGCGCGCAAACATAACCTTGCGGCAGCCCACTGAGCGTAGCAAAGGCACCGATGGGCAGCGTTAGCACCAGCTGATGGGGGCCAGCCGTCGGCGCGCCACCGTCGTTTCGAACCGTAACACCGATGAAACTGGGCGTACCCACGCCGGCATTTGTCGGCGGCGAGACCGTCACCGTGAGATCAGGCACTGGCACGATGTTGACCGTGGCAGTCGCTTCATTGCTCGTCGGGTCGGGCGTGGCAGAGCCCACCGAGGCTCGGTTGCTGATGCTTCCGCCCGTCGTTAGCAGTGCGTTGACTGAGCCTGTCACCGTAAACGTCAACGATTGATTAAGTGCTACGCGGTCAATGGAACACGGAAGTTCACTGCACGCGCCAGAAATCGCAGTCACCACAAAATTGGCCGGCGTCGGATCGGTGATAACAACGCTTCGCGCTTCAGATGGCCCCAGGTTTTGGAGTGTGATGGTGAAGGTAATCACCTCACCCGGACGCGCACTGGTGGGCCCCGTCTTTTGCAGGCGTAAATCGGCGCTGGTGCTGCCGACCTCGACGCTGGCGCTGGCGGTGTTATTGCTTAGGTTGGAGTCGGGCGTTGTACTCGAAACGCTTGCTACGTTTTTCACGAACGATCCCGCAGCCGCAGTGGGATCGGTGCGCGCTGTGACGGTAATCGTTGCCGATTGCGACGGCAACAAGGTGCCAACGTTACAGGGCAGTGCCGAGCAGCCCGCGCCGCTCACCGACACAATCGAGACAATGCCAGGCTGCACTGGATCTTCGATGATTACGTCGCCGGCGCTTGAAGGGCCGGCGTTCACTACGGTCAAAGTAAACGTTGCGTTGCCGCCCGCAGTCACGGAAGTCGGCCCCTCTTTGATGAGCTGCAAATCAGCGCGCGCGTCCACCGCGGCACCGACTCGATCAGTGTTGTTGCTCGGATCGGGATCGAGGGTGCTGCTGGCCGCGGTAGCGACGTTAGTGACCGCACCGACCACTGAGAACGGGAAGGGCACCGCATAGGTGGCCGTAATCACGCGCTCTTCACCGGCCAGCAAGTCGCCCAGCACGCAAGGGAAGCTCGCGCCGCAACTCGTCGAAACCAGCGTGAGCCCGGTGGGGCTTGGGTCACTGAGTTGAACCGCAACAGCACGCGACGGTCCGAGATTTTTCACCACGATGCTATAGGTCGCGTTGGTGCCAGGATTGAGTGCCGCAGGTGGAAGCTTCGCCACACTGATGTCAGCAAGCGCGATCGGCGTGATCGTTGCACTCGCTTGATCGTTTTCGCCCACTCTGCCGTTGTTGGGTGTCGAGTTAGGATCGAACTGATCGCTGCTCGCGATTTCGGCGGTGTTGACGATTGGCGCGGCGGTGAGCTGCGTGATTCGCGCTACCAGCACCAGTGTCTGTGGCACGTTCGCGGCCACGCTGCCGATGCTCCAAACACCGGTGACCGGGTCATACAGCCCACTGCTGGCGATGGCGTCAGTCAGGGCAAGACCGGCTGGCAAGCGATCCGACACCGACACGTTCGTGGCGGCGTCTGGGCCCGCATTGTTGACGGTGAGCGTGTAGCGCACGGTGGCTCCCACCCTGGGCGCGGACACATCAACGGTCTTACTCATCGACAAATCCGCGACCTGCCCTTGTAGTGTGGCGCTTGCCTGTTCAGCCGGGGTCGGGTCGGGCAAGCTGCTGCCTATGATTTGCGCTGTATTGGTGATGGGTCGCGCGAAATCGGTGACGTTGGCATTGATCGTCAACGTGGCGCGAGCACCGGCTGCCAAACTTGGAATCGTCCAGAGCGATCCCGCGTAATCCGGGGCGGCAGGGCTCGAGGAGACAAACGTTAAGCCCGCAGGCAACGCGTCACTCACTTGCACATTGGTGGCTGTGTCCGGACCGGCGTTTAACACCTCAATCGTGAACGTAACCGCAGGATTAGCGAGGGTGGGCGCGTTGGTGTTGACCCGCTTAGAGAGCCGCAGATCGGCGCTCTTGGGTGTAATCAACACGCTTTGCTGATCGTCTTCGCTTGCGTCGTCATTATTGGGCAATGAATCCGGATCGTACTGATCAGAATTGGCAATCCGAGCGGTATTGATGATCGGTTGGAACGAGTCGACTCGTGCCACCAAGCTCAAGGTGGCGCTGCCCGGAGCGGCGAGCGAACCGACTGTCCAATTACCGCTGGCAGCATCGTAGGTGCCCACGGTGGGCGCCGCGCTCACAAACGTCAAACCAGAAGGCAGTAAATCGTTCACGACCACCGAGGTTGCGGTGTTGGGGCCAGCATTGTTTACCGTGACCGTAAATTCAACGTTGGTTCCCTGAGTCGGGCTGGCGTTATTGACGTTTTTGGTCAGCGACAGATCTGCGATCTGGCTCGGGATCGTGACGCTCACCGGCGTATTCGGCGTGGGATCAAACTGATCGAGATTGGTGATTGTGGCGGTGTTGGTTTGAGCCGCAGGCCCACGAAACACGCCGGAGAGCACCAACGTGGCGCGCGTGTTCGGCGGCAGCGACGCGACACCCCACACGCCGCTGGAGGCATCGAAAACACCGCTGGATGGAACGAAGGCATTGAATTCAACCCCCACTGGCAGCGACTCGGTAACGCTAATTCCGGTGGCAGTCGATGGACCCAGATTCGTCAATTCCACGGTGTAAATCACGGCGTCGCCGCGCTGCGGATTGGCGTTGTTCACCGCTTTGGCGAGTCGCAAATCGCTCTGCTGTGGGAACAGGCTCACCGAAGCGTCATCGTTCTCGCTCGCCACACCGTTGCCCGGTGTGGAATTGAGATCAAATTGGTCGCTAGCAGTGATTTCGGCGCGATTGATTTGCACGTCCGGCGAGACGACCCGAGCTCGCAAGACGAGCGTAGCTTCGCCATTGGCCGCAACGGTGCCAACCGACCAGACGCCCGTGACCGCGTTGTAGCTTGCCGGCGTAGCGGCCACAAAGGCGAGGCCTGCGGGCAACTGATCCGTCACAGCGACATTCGTTGCGGCATCGGGGCCAGCATTGCGAACCGTTAGCGTAAAGTCAACCTCACTTTGCACATTCGGGCGCGCGTTGGAGGTTGATTTAGTGAGCGAGATATCCGCCGATTGACCCCGCAGCGTCGCCCTTGCTGTGTTGTTGTTGGGTTGCGGATCAACCGTGGGGCTGCTGATCGTGGCGACGTTAGTGATGGTGCTGGTGAAGTCAGTGACCTGCACCCGTATCGCAAGCGTGGCGCGGGTACCAGGCGACAAAGTGCCCAGCGTCCATACGCCGGTGGCGCTGCTGTAGCTGCCCAACGATGGCGTGGCCGAAACGAATGTCATTCCTGCAGGCAATAGATCTTGCACCGTTGCACCCGTTGCGCTGGAGGGGCCAAAATTCTCAGCCGTTAACGTGAATACAACAAACGGGTTGGCTGCGGTGGGCGCATTCCGGTCAACCGCCTTGGCTACGCTCAAATCGGCACTTGAAGCCACCGGCGTGTCAACCTTGCCGGACGCTGGAGCCACGGCCCCGCCGCCCTGCGCGGTGGCCGTGTTTGTCACAACAGGATCAGCGCTCAATCCCACGATGACGGGCACGGTCAGAGAGGGGTAGCTGCTACCAGCCAGAATCACGGCCGTACTGCTGCAAGAGAAGCTCGTTGCGCCGGACGCTGTGCAGGTCCAGCCACCGCCACTTGGCGTGCCATTGAGGGTAACACCCGCTGGTAGCGTGTCGGTCATGGTGACGGCGGCACCCGTGGTTGGACCTGCGGTGGCGGAAGCCGACACGACAATGCTGTAGCTACCCGCGCTGCCGCGCGTAAACGACGCGCTCGAAGTTTTTTGCACGGTAAGCACGGGAGGCGGCGTCACGGCGAGCGAGGTCGCGGTAGCGACGTTGTTGCTTGTATCGGGGTCCGCACTCGTTGTCTTCACCGAAGCGCGATTTTCGATCTGATCGGCGGACGCGGGGCCCACGTAATTGAGCGGGACGGCATAGGTGGCCTGAATGGTTCGGACCGCACCCACGGGTAGCGTTGCAAAGACACAGGCACCCGTGGCCAGCGACGTGCAATCTCCAGTGACGCCCGTAAGCGTTAGCCCAGTCGGAGTGGGGTCGTCCACCACCACGCCACTGGCGACCGAAGGGCCTGAATTAGTTACGTTTAGGGTGTACGTAATCGACGCACCTCGCAGCACTGAGCTCGGTCCAACTTTCGTTAATCCGACATCAGCTTGGGGCGCTTCAACAATCGTGTTGGCCGTACCTGCATTGTTACCGGGTGTGGGATCGGGTGAGGCATTGGGACCGGTGCTGTTGGCAGTGGCCACGTTGCTCAGTACGCCTGAGGCCGCGCTGCTGGTGAGCAGATATCTAACGCTGATCGTAATGCTTTGACCTACGTTCATGTCGCCCAACGCGCAGTTGGTGACTCCTGCTGCAGAGCTGCACGGGGCAGATGCGCCAACGAACGTCAAGCTGGCCAACGTAGGATCAACGAGTTGCACGGCGGCGGCTCGTGCGGGGCCGTCGTTAGTGACGACAATTTGATAATCGACCGTGTTGCCCGGCACCACCGTCGCCGTGCCGGTCTTGGTGACCTTGATGTCGGCGTTTCGATCAATCGGCGTAACAGCGGTACTGCTGTTATCGCCCGGACTTGGATCAGCAGTCGTTGAGCTCACGCTTGCAGTGTTGCTCACCGAGACAGCAGTGGCAGGGAAATTCACCGTGTAATCAACATCGACGCGGCGCGTTTCACCAGCCGCTAAGCTGCCCAAATTACAGGGCAGCGCTGAGCAGCCCGCGCCCGACACCGCGGTGAGCGTGAGTCCAGAGGGCGTGGGATCAGCAAGCTGAACTTGCGCTGCGGTCGATGGCCCGAGGTTGCTAACGATGAGCGAGAAACGCGCTGCTGTGCCTGGATAGAGCACCGCTGGGCCCGCTTTAACGACGCTCAGATTCGCTTGGGGAATTGGGGTCACCGCGACCTGCGCTTCATCATTTTCGCCAGACACTGCGTTGTTAGGCTTGGAATCGGGATCGAACTGATCCGACGCGGCGACTTCGGCGCGATTGGTAATCGCGGCAGCCGTTGTTTGCGCCACGCGCGCGGTGAGCGTTAGTGCGGCACTGCCAGAGAGGGGCACACTGCCCACGCTCCAGAGACCTGTGGCTGAATCATAGGCGCCGCTCGTGGCTGTGGCTGAGACAAACGCGAGGCCCGCGGGCAGTTGATCGCGCACGACCACACCGCTGGCGTCGTTCGGGCCGCTGTTGGTCACGGCAATCGTGAACACCACGTTGCCGTTGACCAGTGGCGCGGCGGTGTCAGCCGTTTTGGTGAGTGCTAGATTGGCGACTTGACCCTGTAGTGTTGCGGTGGCCGCGCCCTCCGGTGTCGGGTCTGGCTTGTCGCTACCCGTGATGCGAGCTGCGTTGGTGAGCGTTTGTCCAAACACACTGACAGTGGCGGTGAAGCTGATCGTAGCGGTCGCGCCACTGGCCAACGTGGGAATGGTCCAGATGCCCGTAGCCGCATCAAACGAGCCCTGTGAGGCAGCAGCCGAGCCGCTGTTGTAAGTCACGCCAGAGGGCAAGACATCCTCGATCGTGACGCCATTGACGGCTGAAGGACCTTCGTTTTTAACCGCGATCGTGTAGGTGACGATCGGCGACGATACGGTTGGATTATTGGGGGTAACGCTCTTTGAGAGCCGCAAGTCCGCGCTTTGCGGCGTGATGGTGACGCTTGCTTGATCGTTTTCGGAGGCTACGCTGTTATTGGGTGTTGAGTTTGGATCAAATTGCCGCGACGACTTCACCTGTGCGGTGTTGGTAATTGCTGCCAGACCGATGACCTTCGCGGTGATTTGCAATGTTGCACTGGCACCGTTAGCAAGGCTACCCACCGTCCAATCGCCGCCAACGGCGTCAAAACTACCTTGGCTTGCCACCGTGCTGACCACGGCAAGCCCAGCGGGAATGGGTTCACTCACGGTCACACCGGTCGCGCTATCGGGGCCAGCGTTGCTCACGGTCACCGTATAGACGACATTAGTGCCGACGTTGGGCGTTGGATTGTTAACGGTCTTCGTCAATGACAAATCGGCGATCTGACTTGGCACCGTCACAACGACCGGTGGGTTGGGTGTGGGATCGGGCTGGTTGCTGCCGGTAATCTCAGCGGTGTTGGTCACTCGGCCTGGTCCGTCGTAGCGCGCCACAACCGTGAGTACGGCACGCTCTCCAACGGCGATGCTGCCGAGCGTCCAAGTGGGAGCGCTGAAGCTGCCCTGACTCGTACTCGTAGAAATCAGCGTGAGACCGGCTGGAATGTTTTCTGAAACGATCACACCGGTGGCGGTGGACGGTCCGGCGTTACTCACTGTGATGGTGTAGATCAACGTCTCGCCCACCAGCGGATTGGGGTTGTCGACCGCTTTGGCGATCGAGAGATCAGCTTGCTGCGCCACGAGCGTGACTTGCGCTTGATCGTCCTCGCCTGCGCGACCATTTCCGGGGGTTGAGTCGGGGTCAAACTGATCGCTCTTGGTGATTTCAGCGCTATTAATGATCGCGCCCGGCACCAACGGTCTGGCGGTGATCGTGATGCTGGCTGACGCTCCCGCGCCCGATGCGCTCAAAGCGCCGACATTCCAAAGACCGGTGGCAGCGTTGTAATTTGCCGAGCTCGCCGATACAAAGGCAAGGTTTGCGGGCAATAAATCCGTGACTTGCACACCGGTGGCAGCGCTCGGGCCAGCGTTATTTACAGTGAGCGTGAACACGACGGACGCACCGACATTGGGCACCGAGTTATCCGCGGTTTTGGTCAGGCTCAGGTCTGCACTCTGCCCTTGCAGCGTCACGCTACTTGAATTGTTTGTGCCGACCGGATCGGTCTCAGTACCGGAAATCGTAGCGACATTGGACAACGTGCCAGCCGCCGCAACGGTAGCGCGAATCGTAAGCGTGGTCGAGGTATTGGGCTGGAGTGTGCCCACCGACCATACGCCGCTGGCGCTGACGTAACTGCCCTGTCCAGGGTTTGCGGACAGATAGGTGAACTGTGTGGCATTGAGCAAATCGTTCACAACAACGTTTGTTGCAACCGAGGGGCCCGCATTACGGGCGCTGATAGTGAACTCCACGACATCGCCGACGTTGGGTGCCGCGCTGTTTGCCGCGTTCGTGATGTTTCGAACGCTCTTCGACACAGCGCGATCGGCGCTGGCAGTAATCGGAGTGATGGCTGTGGCTGAAGTCGGGGTAATCGCGCCGCCGCCAGAGAGCGTGATCGTGTTGACGACCTCGGTCGGTGCAGCAAGACCCACGCTCACGGGCACGGTGATCGACGAGAAGCTTGCCCCGGCAGGGACCACCGCGGTTGTGGTGCAAGAAAAGCTTGTGTCCCCTGCTACCCCTGTACAAGTCCAGTTTGGCGCGCCAGTAGGCGTACCAGAAAGGGTGATCCCGCCCGGCAAATTGTCGGTGATGGTTACGACGCTGCCGTTGGTAGCGCTGCCAGTGGCCGCGACACTGGCGTTCAATGTATAGCTCGAGGTGCTGCCACGGACAAATGCGGCACCAGCGACTTTGGTGGTGGTAAGCACCGGCGCTCTCACGATAGGCGTGATGGCATCAGCCGTGTTGTTAGCGCGTACGCTAAGTGATTCGCAGGCGCAGCTGATGTTCGCAACGTTGGTGAGGCTCGTTGGGGCGTCAGGAGCTACCGCGACGGTCGCTGTGATCGAAGCGAACGACGCGCCCGCAGCCAATACGTCACTGCGCGTGCAGGTAGCCGTCGAAACGTTGCAGTTCCAACCCGCTCCACTCAAACCGGTGAGCGTCAATCCCACCGGCACGGTATCGACCATACTCACCACGCCAAACGTGGGCGCGGTGCCGATGTTGTTGACCGCAATTGTGTAGCTTCCGGTGCTGCCTTGAATGAAGCTTCCGACGGCACTCTTGCTAATCGTCAAATCGGGCGATGCGATAACAACGCGGGCGGGTTGATCACCGGCCGTCGTCGAATCCGAATCCGACGTGTCAGTGATGGTACCGCCAAGGGTTTGCTGCACCGACGAAACAACTGCGAGGTTATCAATCAGGGTGCCGCCGACAACAGCCGCATCAACCGTTACGCGAAACTTCAATTGCACCGAAGGCAGATTGGACGCGTTAGCCGGAATCAGGGTGCCGCCAGCCGTCGCCGTCGCACCTGCTCCCACTCGAGCGGTAATTCGACGAGTCGCGGAGTTGTACTCGGCCAGGTCGTCGCCGACGGCGTCTGTAGCGCCGCTAACGGAGTTACTCACTACAGCAGCACCTGTCTGGGGCGTATTGGTGAGGACCATCGAACCTGGAACATAGGTCACATTGGGGGGCAGCGGATCTGTGAGCTGCACGTTAAGCGCTCCGTCTTGCCCGGAGTTGTAAAAATTCAGCGTGTATTCCAACGTGTCGCCTGGAACTACTGCGGCGCCAGGGCCGCCCGCGACTTTGGCCACGCTCTTGATGAGCGTGTCTTTGATGTTGGGCACAAAAATATCGGTAGCCATGGTGATCACACCAAGGTCAATCGTCTCTCCACTCGACTGAACGCGAACCGCAGCGGAGGTTGCGTTGTTAACTAGCGGCGTGTTGGGAACGAAAATATCTGCGTCGTAGCCCAGCGTGTTTTGATACGCGGGGGTCCGCCCCCCATTGAGTGCGCCCAGCGTTGAAATGGTGCTGTTGAAGACGTCCGTTTGGGGATTTGCCGCGTTAAAGACCGGGCTCAACGAGTTTGCGTTGGGGCCAAAAAGCAATCCTGCCGACCCCTCGCCCGAACCGCGATCGCCGTCGTAGCCAATCACGCCGAGCTTACTGTTCACTGGGCCGAATGGCGGCGTAATGAATCCCGAAAGCGCGATATTGATAGGCGGTGTGTTTGATGCGACACGCTGATAACCATCGTACACAACTAAGTTGCGCGTTGGCAGCGTCGCATTGTTATAAACCACAACAATTGTCCACCCCGCGTGCGAGTTGCTCACGGTGTTTGATTGCACGTTCGCAACCGTGTAAACACCGTTTCCGCCCGCCGCTACCAGCGCGGTGACATCGCGGAAACCCTGATAAGCGCTCGTGCTAGCGGGCGCAGCGTCATCCATTTGCGACGCAGTAATCGTTTGATAGGTCGCGTTTGCAGGCGTTGCCAACAGCACTGAATTGCGAGCTGCATTCGTCGAAAATCCCGCCCAGTACAACCCCGCAAAGGCAATTGTTGAACCCGCCGGCATCGTCAGGGTGGCGGACGAGGAGTTGAACGTAGTCGCAATTGAATCGACATCACTATAGATCATCGTGTAATTGTTGTTGGACCCCCCGCCCGTGTCATAACCCGATTGCTGGGCCGTTGCACAGTTGCCGCCAGCCGGACAGGTCAAGTTGACGTTTGAAACGAAGGTGATGTCACCTTTTGCGTTGGCGCTGAAGCGTGGCGCAAAAGTTCGCGTCGCGGCCATCGAATGGGCAGCAAAAAGCGCCGAAAAAAACAGGGCGGCCAAACCGCGTGATGAAACCATTGGAACAATCCAGAAAAATTTACAGAAAACAAATGGCAAGCATTTGGATCGAACGACTGAGCGTACGTCCCTTTACCCCAGTTTTAATTTTCTGCCAGCGTCAAAAACAATGCAAGCAACGCCAGCGGCGGTATTTGACCGAACAGCGGTACCAGAAAAAACCTCAATGGGTGCTTGACGCACGGCGAGACGCCGTCCATTGCAAACAAGTGTGTTGGGCAGTCGGAGTTAGATTCCCAAACTCACTCGCTTACCTGCCATCGCCACTGTACTTTCACGATGCGCAATGAGCAGCGTAGTGATACCCAAATTTTTCACGACTTGATTGACGGCTTGTTCGCGATCAGAATCAAGTGCACTGGTGGCTTCATCAAGCAACAGAAACTTAGGCTTCCGATACAGCGCACGCGCCAAGAGCAAGCGCTGGCGCTGGCCACCGGACAGCGTGCTGCCCATGTTGCCGACGAGCGTGTCAGTACGCATGGGCATTTTCTCGACTTCGGCGAGTAGTGCCGCGTCGCGCAGAGCGTCGGTGACGCGGGTGGCGTCCGTTTGAGGATCAAACAGGCTGACATTCTCGGCGAGCGAACCGGCGAACACGTAGTCCTCTTGCATGACCGCGGCGAGTTGTGTTCGCAGCGTGGCGGGGTCGATCTCACGAATATCGATGCCATCAATCAACACGCGCCCTTCGGTTGCGGGCAACAGCCCCACGACTACCTTCGCAAGCGTTGTCTTTCCAGCGCCCGATGCGCCAGTGAGCGCGACCGATTCGCCGGCCTCAATCGTGAACGAAACGTGGCGAAAGATGAACGCATCTTGCGGCCCGTAGCGGAAGCCCAAGTCTTCAATTTGCCAGCGGGCGGTCGACAGATTAGGTGCGATGGCTGTGCCAAGGAGCTCCTTTTCCGCCAAGGCTACATCGGCTACTCGCTCGGCATGAAGGTTGAGAAGTTTGAATTCGGCGATCTTGTCGATCAAGTTTCCCAAGCGCGTCACGAACACCAGCTGATACGCCAAAAACGCTAGCAGCATACCAACGCTGAAAACACCCGTGAGTACTTCGCCTGCACCCAGCCAAATGATCAAAACGCTTTGCAATCCAAACAGAGTAAAGCTTGCCGTTCGATAGATCAGCGTCAAACTTTGCGAACGAATCGATGCGTTGATCGAATCGACCACAGCGTTTTGCCAGCGCGACAAGCGATCAGCTTCACCTTGAGCGAGTTTGATCGCTTGCATGCCTCGCAAGCTCTCGATGAAGTGCGTTTGTTGTTGCGCAAGAAACACCAATTGCTCATTCACGGCATCGCGCATTGGGCGAAACAGGATCCATCGCGCTACTGCGTAGATCAGCGCAACGACGAGCACCGCTAGCGTGAGTTTGACGCTGTAGACGAGCATCACGATGAGCATCGAAAGCGCCAGAACACCGTCGATCAACGCTTCAAGCGTCGAACCCGTGAGCGTGCGCTGAATCGCATCCATCGATGAAAAGCGCGATAGCAAATCACCAACGTGTCTCTTTTCAAAAAACGAGAGCGGCAGTCGAAGTAGATGCGAAAAGAGTTGGGTCAATAGCTGAAGCGAAAGCGTGCTCGTAAGGTGCAACACCAACCACCCCCGTAGCGCCAGAATCGCCGTTTGCACCAACACGATAAGCGCAAACCCAATGGCAAGCACCGTCATCAAATTTCGATCGGCTGAGACCAGCACCTCATCGACAGTGAGCTGGGTGAGCCATGGCATGGCGAGCGCAAACACTTCAAACGCCAGCGCCAGCGCAATGATTCGGATCAGCGCTCGCTTTAAGCCCCGAGCACCTGCAAACATTGATGCCACCGAAAAGGGCTGGCCCTGCGATTTGGCAACGAAGTCCGGAGTGGGCGTCAGCTCGAGTGCAATGCCGGTGAAGTGTTTTGAAAACTCGTCGAGCGAAAGCGTTCGTTCACCGCGCGCGGGATCGTTGATCGTGACTGCCTTTGCCGACACTGCGGTGAGCACCACGAAATGATTGAAATCAAAATGTGTGATGGCAGGCAAACGAAGTTGCGCGAGGCTGGCCATTTCAACGCGAAGCGGGCGCGAAGCGAGCTGCATCGTTTGTGCAATATCGATCAGACTCTTTAACGTACTGCCCTTCAAAGATACGGCGTGTTCACGACGAAGCGTAGCCAAATCGGTTTTGTAACCGTGAAAACCAGCGACCATGGCAAGACAGGCGAGCCCGCATTCAGCGGCCTCGGTCTGCATCATCAGCGGCACGCTACGACCAAAGAATGAAAGCGTTCTGGCGATCACAGCTGCCCCCGCAGGCGCAAAATGGGCTCAATGACCCAGCGATAGAGTGCGCGCTGATCCAGTGTAATGTCGGCTTGTGCCGCAAGCCCCGAGCGCAGGGGATACTGCGTTCCGTACGCATCAATCGATTGCCGCGACAGCGCGGCGCGAACGCGAAATGCGGGTTCTTTAAGTTGCAGCGAATTGGCAACATCGCTGGGCGCTAACACCGTTCGACCAATGTCCACGATCTGAGCATCAACATGCCCAAAGCGCTCAAATGGAAACGCATCAACGGCGATACGAACGCTTTGACCGACTCGCAAAAAACCCGCCGAGCGCGTGGGTACGTAGACGTCAGCCACTAAGTCGCGAGCCCCCGATCGCATTTGCAGAATAGGTGTTGCGTTGCCGACAGTTTGCCCAACGGTTGCGATGTTTCGCTCGATGACCCCATCGCTTGCCGCAACCACATCGTAGGCACGACGAGAGAGGCCTTCGCGGGTGGCTTGCGCGAGCGAGGTTTCGTCTCGATTGAGGGTGGCGATGCGCGACTGCGCCGCGGCTCGGAGCGTGGGCAGCTCGGCACGGGCGTTGGCGGCGTCGCGCTCCAACGTGGCGCGGCTGCGATTCAGCGATTCAAGCTTGACGAGTTGCTCGGCCACGTCGTCTTGTTTTTGTTGAACCTGCAAGTCGGACACAAACTTACTCGCGGCCAACGCTTTGAAGCGCTCCAGCTGTGAACGAAGTTGCGCGATGCGATCACGTTGAGCTGCGATCTCGCGATCAGCCTGCAGGGCTTCTGCCTCGATCGCGCGAATCCTCGCTGCGTTTTGCGTGAGCTGGGCTGTGAGCTGCGATTGCGCTTCCCGACGCTCTGCTTCGATGGCGGCTCTTCGGGCAGCATCGTCACGCGCGCCGCTTGCGAAAACACTCTCGCCCGCTAGCAAGCGCTCTGTCGACACGGTGCCAATGAGTTGCCCGCGTTTCACCGTCTCGCCCGCTTTTACGTTTAGTGCAATCAGCGTTCCGGGCTCCGTGGCGGCCACGATGATCGCGTCGGTTGCGTAGGTCAGCGTTGCGGGCGCGCGTGCCTTTCGGGTGTATTCCGCAAGCGCCAAAAACGCAACAAATGTGAGCGCCAACAGCACGGCAAGCCAGGCCAGACAGCGCGCTGGACGGGGCGTGAAGATCAGCAATTCGCCCCACGCTCGTTCACGCTGATAGGCGAGCGCTTCGGGTCGGTAGAGCGAAGATTTTGCGGGGGATTCCGACATGTTTCGACTTCAGCAGGCTAGGTCCAACAATTGGCGACGTTGCGAAACAAGTCGCTGCAATGGCATTGCGCCGTCCACATTACATCACTGCGCCAATGTACCAAGGCACAAATTCATCGGCACCGTAGCCCCAACGCTCGCTCTTGCTCGACTCGCCCGACGCCGTTTTGAGAATCATGTCAAAAATCTCTTGGCCCTTGTCGGCAATGCTCACGCCGTCGTCGACGATATCGCCGCAGTTGATGTCAATATCCTCTTCCTGCCGCTGCCATAGCGCGTTGTTAGTCGAGAGCTTGAGTGAGGGTGACGGTTTACATCCGTAAGCCGAACCGCGCCCGGTGGTGAAGCAAATCAAGTTCGCACCACCCGCCACTTGTCCGGTCGCGCTCACGGGGTCATAGCCCGGTGTGTCCATATAAACGAAACCGTTTTTCGTGACCGATTGCGCGTATTCGTAGACATCAACGAGCGGTGTGGTGCCGCCCTTAGCGACTGCACCGAGTGATTTTTCGAGAATCGTGGTGAGCCCGCCCGCCTTGTTACCGGGGCTTGGGTTGTTGTTCATTTCGCCCTTGAGTCGCGCGGTGTATTCCTCCCACCATTTGATTCGTGCGACCAATTTCTCGCCTACATCACGGCTCAGCGCGCGGCGGGTCAACAAGTGCTCGGCGCCGTAGATTTCGGGGGTTTCGGAGAGGATCGCCGTGCCACCGTGGGCCACCAACAAATCAACGGCCGCGCCCAGCGCAGGATTAGCGCTGATGCCGCTGTAGCCATCACTGCCACCGCATTGCAGTCCGACCATGATGTGCGATGCCGGAGCGATTTCACGGGTGGTGCGGTTTGCGTCCTCCAACAACGATTTGACAATCTCAATGCCTCGGGCGACCGACTTTCCGGTGCCGCCGGTGTCTTGCATGTTGAAGCTGTGCAGCTTCGCACCATCGTCTAAACCCTCGGCCGCTTTGAACGAGCTGATTTGATTGGTCTCACAGCCCAGGCCAATCACCAACACCGAATGAAAGTTAACGTGCCGTGCGTAGCCCGCCAACGTGCGACGCAGTAAGGTCATGCCTTCGCCGTGCACAGCCATCCCACAGCCCACAGAATGCGTGATGGCCACGACGCCGTCGACATTAGGATACGCCGCCAGCGCATCACCACGAAAGTAATCGGCGATGAGTTTGCACACGGTGGCGGAACAATTCACCGTGGAGAGCAGGCCGATGTAGTTTCTGGTGCCGTAACGAACCTTGCCATCAACGACACGCTTGATCCCCATGAACGTCGCGGGCACTTTGGCCATGTTGACCGCGCGCACATCCTCGCCAAACGCGTAATCACGCTCAAAACTTCCCATCGCGAGGTTGTTGACATGCACATGTTCACCAGCAGAGATTGCCCTGCTCGCAAAGCCAATAATTTGGTTGTAGCGGCGCACAGGCTCCCCAGCAGCAATCGCGCGAGTAGCGATCTTGTGGCCTGGCGGCACCATGCCTTTCACCGTTACGTTTTCAGCGGCGATGACGGCACCTGAGATGAGCTGTGATCGGGCGATCACAACATCGTCCTTAGCGTGCAGTCGGATCGTTGGTGTGGCGGGATTAACCATGAGAGGAATGATACGAAGGAGTCAGTGCAATGCTACGCCGTTCCTATAATGGGCTGAAAGCAATTTGAAGGACAAACGACTATGGGCACGCGTCTTAATGGAAAAACGATACTGGTGACCGCCGCCGGGCAAGGCATCGGTCGCGCCGCCGCCATTCAAATGGCCGCAGAGGGAGCGACGGTGTACGCCACCGACATCAACACCAAGCAGCTCGAATCGTTGAACGCGATTGCTGGGATCGCCGCGATGAAGCTCGATGTATTGAATGACGTGGAAATCGTTAAAACCGTGGAATCGTTACCGCCCATTGATGTGCTGTTTAATTGCGCGGGCTTTGTTCATCAAGGCACAATCATGGAGACGAGCGACGACGATTGGGATTTTTCATTCAACCTCAATGTGCGTTCGCAGTTCAAGATGATTCAGGCTGTGCTGCCAGGAATGATCGCCAACGGCGGCGGCTCGATCATCAATATGGCGAGCGTCGCCTCTAGCGTGAAGGGCTTACCCAATCGTTTCGTGTACGGTGCCTCAAAAGCCGCCGTCATTGGATTGACGAAGAGCATCGCAGCTGACTACGTCAAAGGCGGCATTCGCTGCAACGCGATTTGCCCCGGTACCGTAGACACCCCATCACTGTTGGATCGCATGGCAGCGCTTGGCGACATCGAAGAAGCGCGCAAAATGTTCATTAGCCGCCAACCAATGGGACGCTTAGCCAAAGCCGAAGAAATCGCACCGCTCGTCGTGTTTCTAGCGAGCGATGAATCGGCGTTTGCCACAGGCAACGCTTATTCGATTGATGGTGGAATCACGATTTAGCGCCGCATCGATCACTATCGGATCACCGTATTTAATTCACAAGAAGGTCAAACATGAAACTCATTCGTTACGGCAAAGCCGGTCAGGAAAAACCCGGCATTGTTGCCGCTGACGGTTCGCTCCGTTCAGTCGTTGACATCATTTCCGATTGGGACGGCGAGCACCTGTCGCCCAAGATGATCGCCAAAGTGGCCAAGATCAATCCGCTCAAACTGCCGCTGATCAAGCCAAAAACACGGCTAGGACCGTGCGTTTCGCTGCCAAAAAAGTTCATCGCAATCGGTCTGAATTACGCCGACCACGCCGCTGAGTCCGGCATGGCGATTCCCAAGGAACCCGTTGTGTTCAACAAATGGACGAGCTGTATCGTCGGGCCAAACGATGACGTGATGCTGCCCAAGAATTCTGTGAAAACGGATTGGGAATGTGAGCTTGGCATCGTGATCGGTACGCAAGCCCGATCAGTGACCAAAAAAGATGCGCTGAATCATGTTGCCGGCTACTGCGTGATTAACGATGTGTCGGAACGCGAATACCAGCTCGAGCGCGGCCAGACGTGGGATAAGGGCAAAGGCTTCGACACCTTTGGTCCGGTTGGGCCGTGGCTCGTCACCCCCGACGAAGTGGGCAACCCCGGAAAGCTAGACATGTGGCTCGATGTCAACGGCACCCGCATGCAAACGGGTAACACCAAGACCATGATTTTTGATGTGGCCACGATCATCGCGTATTGCTCCACGCTCATGACTTTAGAACCGGGCGACATCATCACCACGGGCACCCCGCCCGGTGTGGGCATGGGCAAAAAACCCAACGCGGTCTATCTGCGACCCGGCGACACCATTGAGCTCGGCATCGAAAAACTCGGCGAGCAAAAACAAATCGTTCGGAAATTTAGCGCGCCGAAGTAGCGAGAGCGGCAATCGTGCACGGGAGAACGAACTTCTTTCTCCTACGCCCATTTGAATATGGGTTTCAACTAGTGTTTATTTTCTTTCAAAGTAAATGGTAATCTGTTCCAAGGCCATAATTTATATGGCATTTCATCGATAAGTTGGGATGACAGTTAGCCGTCGCCACGTCCTACGAACCCCAACTGCCGCCACGCTTCGAACACCGTCACCGCGACGGAGTTCGATAGATTCAAACTGCGATTGCTGGGTCGCATTGGAATTCGCAGTACGTGATCATCGGCGAATGTGGCGAGCACGTCGGTAGACAGCCCTTTCGTTTCGGAGCCGAAAACGAACACGTCGTCATCGCGTAGGGCAACGTCGTAGAGCGAACCGGTGCCGGTGGTTTCGATGGCGAATAGTCGACGCCCGGCGAGCGCTTTGGCGCAGCTTGTCCAATCGTCGTGGACGTGCATCGTGGCGTATTCGTGATAGTCGAGCCCAGCACGGCGCATGCGGGCGTCATCGAGCGGAAAACCTAAGGGGCGCACCAAGTGGAGTGCCGCGCCGGTGTTGGCGCACAGCCGAATCACGTTACCCGTGTTTGGTGGAATTTCGGGACACACTAAAACGACGGCGATCATCTCGGTTGCTCTACAAATTTGGCGATCCGCTCACGACGACGCATTGGCTGCGCGCGTGCCAATACAAACGCATCAACACTCAACGCACCCGCTAGTTGCGCCGTTCTCGATAACTCATTGAGCGTTGCGCCGGTGGTCAACACATCATCGACCAACAACACGCGCTGCCCAGCGAGCGATCGCGTTGCGGCGAATGCGCCGCGCACATTGGCGCGCCGTTCGATCCAGTTGCGTTGGTACTGCGTTTCGGTATCTCGTATGCGCACCAAAGACTCACGATCAAGCGGGATGCATAAGCGCTTAGATATCTGCCGCGCAATCAATTCAGCTTGGTTGTAGCCGCGCTCCTGTAGCCGTTCGGGCGAGGCAGGCACGGCAATGACCACATCAACGTCAAGCGCCGCATGAAACTGAGCGCTCTGAGAAAACCAATTGAGCACCGCGAACGCCGACGCTCGTTTCCCAGCGACAACGGCACGATCAACGGGGTAGTGATAGCGCCACGGTGCAAACAGGGAGCGCCAGTGCGGCGGACGACGCAGGCACCGACCACAGATTTGCGCATGAACTGAGGGAAGCTGACAGCTCGGGCAGGCTCCCGCATCGGTGCGTGGAAGCGCCGCCGCACAGGGTGTGCAGACCGTCTCATCGGCGCCATCGCCGCAGAAAAAACAGCGCTGTGGCAGCGCGGCGCGCACCACGCGGCCGAGCGCTCGCACTGCGACGCCGGAGTTGTCGTACAAGCCGCCTAAAATCTTCATCAATGAGCATCATCCACATTGTTATTGTTTCACGGCCACACGGTTTCTCGAATGGGTCGGCCGCATGAGTGCTCCTGCCGCGCTCGATGCGCAACTCGTTCGCCAACGTTTTGATCGCGCCGCGACACAGTATGGAAACGCCGCCGTTGTGCAACGCGAAGTGGGCAATCGATTACTGGAGCGATTCGATGTGATGCGTATCGATCCACGTGTTGTGCTCGATGTGGGTTGCGGTCCGGGCACACATACCGATGCGCTGGTCAAGCGTTTCCCTAACGCGCAGATTGTTGCGCTCGATACTTCGGCCGCGATGCTCGAAAAGGCCGCGCCCGCCGCGAGTGGTTGGCTAGATCGCTGGTCGAAAAAGCCACGCGCGCTGGGCGTTTGCGCCGACATGAGCCGACTGCCCATTGCACAAGGTGTCGTCGACGTGCTGTGGAGCAACTTTTCAATGCAATGGGGCGGCGATCTACCCGCACTCTTTTCACAGTGGAGCCGCGCGATTCGCAACGATGGCGTATTGATGTTTACCGCGCCGGGGCCCGACACCTTGAAAGAGTTGCGGCAAACGCTTGCTCAAATCGAATCGCCCGATTTGCAACGAGCGCACAGCTTCACGGATTTACATGATTTGGGCGACATGCTCATTCATGCCGGTTTCGCCGATCCGGTGATGGACATGGAAGTCATTACGCTGGAATACAACGATACCGCAGCGCTTTGGCGGGATTTACGTGATCAAGCGGCGCTGAGCGCTATCGCAGCGCGACCCCGCGGGCTGTTGACGCCGCGAAAATTTGCGGCGCTCAACGCAGCGCTAGATCGATCGCGTGACGGAAACGGCAAAATTCGCATGAGTATCGAAGTGATCTACGGCCACGCTTGGAAAGTGCCGCCGAAGAAAACTGCCGAGGGACACGGCATTGTTCGCATTGATGCGATTAAACGCGGGCCACGACAGTAGCGACGTCTGAGCTACACCGCTAGCGCAAAACAAATCAAGCAAGCGAGCGCGCAGCCCCACGACACGCCATCGCGCGTCGCGAAGAGCACCGGATCATCATCACCCTGCCCCGATATCGCCAAGCGCCACATTCGCATCAACCAAAAGAGAATCACCGCGAGCGCGAGCCACAGCCAATTTGATCGCGAATAGAGCACACCCACTTGCGCGCTCGCCACATAGAGCGCCAACACCAGCACCGCCGCGATCGCCGCGCCACCGCCAAACACATTCACAAACGGCGCATCGCGGCCGACATAACCACGCCCAGACAGCGACTCGGTCGGTTGCAAGGCGTTCACATCAACAGCTCGCTTGAGCAGCGCCAAACTCAGAAAGATAAACACTGAAAACGCAAACAACCAGGGCGATAGCGGTGCCGCAATCGCCACCGCGCCAGCCACAATTCGTAAGGTGTAGAGCGCGGCCAAAACGCACACGTCTGCCACAGCGATACGTTTAATTTTGAGCGTGTAGAGCGCGTTAATCATGCAGTAGGTGGCGAGCACCGCCAGCACCGACAGATCCACGTAGGCCGCCAGTAATAGGCCTGAAACAAGCAAGGCAATCGCCACCGCGAACGCAGTTGACAAAGCAATGTGGCCCGCCGCCAGCGGCCGGTTCCGCTTGCTCGCATGGCGGCGATCATGCTGTAAATCAAATAAATCGTTGAGCAGGTAAATCGACGAACACACCGCACAAAATGCGACAAACGTGATGACCGTGTTCTGCCAAGCCACCGCATCCGTCCAGCGATGCGCAGCCAAAATCGCCACGAACACCAACGCGTTTTTGACCCAATGCCGCAGCCGAAGTGCACGCGACCACAGCGCCACCATGCCTGAAGCGGTCTCTCTGGAAGATGGCAATGAAACAACGCCCGCTGGCAACACGTTCGACACCGAAAACCCGCTGCGCGCCGCCGCCCACACCGGCACATCCGCACGGGAATCGCCGATATAGTCAAAACCGCCCTGACCAAAACGTTGCACGAGCTTGGCCGCTTTGGTCGCGCCCTTTAGATTAGTTGCATCGTCACTGGCAAACACTTCATCAAAGAGCTGCAACGAATCTGCGCAGCGTTCGGCAACGCTTTGGTGCGCTGCCGTAGCAAGCACTGTTTTCCGGCCCGACGATCGTGCAGAGCGAAGCGCCTGCAGCACCGCGTCATTCCAAGGCAGCGAATTCGCATCGAGCTGAGCGGCCGACGCAAGGTTGCGCTTCAACGTAGTGCGACCCGCCAAAAGCCAGAACAGCGCTCGAAGCGGCATGAAAAAATCACGAGCCCACGCCGCGAAAAAACACTCCCACAGCGTGTCGGTGCGGCACAGCGTGCTGTCGAGATCGACAACTAGCGGTGTTTGCGAAGCAATGTCTTGAGGTGAATTCAAAGGGTAGAAGCTATCGGGCGTTGGGATTTTTATGCCAACCGATTCTACGGGGAGCGTCGACCGAAGCCCGTAGCAATCAGCGTGTCAGAGTAGCGAAGCAAACTCGTGCTACAAACCCAGCTCTCCAAACAAAAGAAACTGACCGATCGTGCAATTTAAGATGTCCGAAAAATCCCTGTTCGCCCGACTACTGCGCTCGCCGTGGTGGGTCAGTTTCGTGGTCGCGGCCATCGTGAGCGCAGCCGGTTTCGCCTTAATGCCCGAGCGCTTCAAAGCGCCCGGGGCGTTATCAGGCTTCCCGTTCGTAGTGATTGGCCTCATCGCCGCATGGAAGCAGCGCAACACCTTAAGCCCCAAACAAATCGAAGCCGCACTGGAAAAATTAGCAGCCCTATCCGCCCGCGAATTCACCGACACCCTCGCCGCCGCCTACGAGCGCGACGGCTACAAAGTCGAGCGCTTCACCCAACCCGGCGCTGATCTAGCCATCGAAAAGCAAGGCTACACAACGCTAGTGAGCTGCAAACGCTGGAAAGCCGCCAATCACGGCGTAGAACCGCTGCGCGAATTGCTTGCGGCGATGGAGAAGGCGGAAACAGGGCGGGGGGTTTATGTTGCGCTGGGTTCTGTGAGCGATGCGGCTGCGCAGTTTGCGGCGAAGAATGGGATTCGATTCTTGGCGGGTGATGGATTGGCGGCGTTTGCTCGCTAGATCATCGCTCAGGGCATCCAATCTATCCAGCCGGATCGGAGTACGAATGCTCGTCTAAGACGCCAATACTTACGTGACGCTGCAACACTCAAGCGCGCAATACGTCAAACGTTCCCCACTCTCGCAACGCATCTAGGCAGTTTTTGCCGAGAAATTCGACTTGCCCACGCTTTCGGCCTGTATCAGTGGTCATTCTCGCCTGCGCAGCAGCAACTTCCCTAACCGACATGCCAAGTGTTGTTGCCTGAAATCTCGGCAGTTGCTTGAGTTTTGGTAGTTTCGCTAAGTCTTCGGCGGTTGGTCGCCAACTTATAGTGTCGTCTTGTAGCCAAACTTGGCGTTTGGGCACCCGCTCACGCATTTCCGCTAGTTCAATGTTGAAGCGGTTGACCTCCGTCACCACGTCCCTGACGCCGAGTTTTTCATCATTCACCTCATCAAATCCGTAGCCAAGAAACGTAACGAGGCTTGCCCTTTCAATCGCGATACGTAAATCTGCAAAAGCGGTCTCTTGTTGCTTCCGCTCGTCATCAATGAGCCAAATCTCTTTTTGCGCGCGTTCAACCGCGACGTGAAGCTGTGAGCGATCACAATCGAAGTCGGTGCCTTCATCGTGGATTGCGTGCAGCTGCGTTGTAATCCCGTACAAATGTTCAATTCGGATTTTGGCCACAAACTTGGCGGCCACTTCTTCTGGCACGCCGTAAGTTGCCATGCAGGCAGAGAGAAACAACTGTTCAACGCTGCGTTCATAGTTGAACGTGAAGATGGCGAGTCTCTGAAGATCGACATCGTCGACTCGTTTCTTTCCCGCCGTCAAATTTGCCCAGAGCAGAGAAAACCAATCCCCATTAGCGCGCGGATTTCGCAACGCATCCGCGCTTTCACAATCCAATAAGAGCGCAGAAATGAGCATGCGCGCTGTTTGGGCAATCTCCTCACCCCTATGAAATACCAATCGGTCAATTGAGGGAAGCTTCGATTCCGATAGTTGCTTACCTACGTTTGCAACATCCTCCGGGCTATGTCCGATCGCCCTTAATGCGTGATAGATGCGAGTAGGCCTATCGGGGTTTGGGTTGACGTTTAGATCGTACGTAGCCGTCGCACGATCACGGTACGCCCACATGTCGCATATCCAGTTCTTCAGCTCGTTTCCCGTTGGAAACCCGTAAGGCACGCTCGCTCCCGCACCCAAGATTAAAACTAAGTCTGCTGCCATCTGGTTCCTGCGAGCTAAATCGCAGCCAGATTTCGCAATGTCTCTGGGAATCGTTCTACAAGCTTTATCACGAGTGCAGCCTGCGCGTTCGGTTTCGATCGTCCTTGCTCCCAGTTCTCAAGGGTGCGCTCGTTGGTACGTAGGTGACGCGCGAAGACGGCGCGGGAAAGATTCATTCGTTCGCGTAGCGCGACCAGCTCGCTAGCAGTCACTTGCGGGGCGGGTTTCGCTTGAATCGGATGTTTGCGCAACGTTATCTTGCCTTCGCGCTCTTGCTTTAGCGCGTCGAAACCTTCGCTGAGTTCTGCGAAAAGATCTCTCTTTTTCATGATTTTCTCGCTTTCAATTCTGCGTCAAGCAACGCTTTAAGAGCTTTGCGTTCTTTAGCGTTCAAGTCGTCTGCTTCGTCTTTGTCATAAACCGTAAACAACCAAAACTGATCCCCGCCTAGCCACCAGTAGTAAATAACCCTCAATCCGCCGCGTTTGCCTTTGCCACGCCGCGGGTCGGCGTGACGGAGTTTGCGCAGGCCGCCTGTGCCCTGAATCAAGTCGCCGGCATCGGGTTGAGACAACAACGCCAATTGCAACGAAAGAAACGCTTCTTCATCGAGATATTCTGCGCGAACACGGTTGAATGGCGGTAGCTCGACGAATACAGCTTTCATTTGTTTTATTATACGCAAGTTGCGTATAAATGTAGTTTGGACACCAAACAAAAAAAGCACCCGAAGGTGCTTTTTTTGTTTGGTACTTGGTCGCTGGAACAAACCAACGAGCGAGTATCCGGGATGCAGTGCGAGGCGGAGTCGTGCGACGTGTACTTGAGTACACGAGCGCGATTCCAACGAAGCAATGCGCCCGGAGACGACGCTCGTTTTACATGCCCATGTCGCCCATGCCGCCCATCCCACCCATTCCGCCGCCGCCCATGCCGCCACCCGCTGGCTCGTCTTTAGGCAACTCAGCAACCATCGCATCAGTCGTCAACATCAACGATGCAACCGAAGCTGCATTTTGAAGTGCGCAACGTGTAACTTTGGTTGGATCGAGTACGCCCATTTCAACCATGTCGCCGTAGGTTTCGTTGGCGGCGTTGAAGCCGAAGTTGCCTTTGCCTTCCATGATTTTGTTCACGACGACGGATGGCTCGCCACCGGCGTTTTGAACGATCATGCGAAGTGGCTCTTCGATCGCGCGCAGGATGATTTTGATGCCGGCTTCTTGATCAGGATTGTCACCCTTGATCGTGCCAGCGTTGGCGCGTGCGCGGATGAGCGCTACGCCACCGCCTGCAACGATGCCCTCTTCAACGGCTGCGCGGGTTGCGTGCAGTGCGTCTTCAACGCGGGCTTTTTTCTCTTTCATTTCGACTTCGGTCGCAGCGCCGACTTTGATCAGTGCAACACCGCCTGCCAATTTGGCAACGCGCTCTTGCAGTTTCTCTTTGTCGTAGTCGCTGGTGGCTTCTTCGATCTGTTTGCGGATTTGAGCCACACGGCCTTTGATGCCGTCTTCTTTGCCTGCGCCGTCGATGATCGTGGTGTTTTCTTTGCCCACTTCGATCTTCTTGGCTGAGCCCAAGTCGGCGAGCGTGACGCTCTCAAGCTTCAAGCCAACTTCGTCGGAAATCACGGTGCCGCCGGTGAGGATCGCGAGATCTTCGAGCATGGCTTTGCGACGATCGCCGAAACCTGGGGCTTTAACAGCAACAGTTTTGAGGATGCCACGGATATTGTTCACAACCAAAGTCGCGAGCGCTTCGCCATCAACTTCTTCAGCGATGATCAGCAGCGGACGACCAGCTTTGGCCACTTGCTCAAGCGTTGGCAACAGATCACGAATGTTCGAGATCTTTTTGTCGTGCAACAGGATGTACGGGTTGTCCATCAAAGCGAGTTGCTTGTCAGGATTGTTGATGAAGTACGGGCTGATGTAGCCGCGATCGAACTGCATGCCTTCGACGACGTCGAGCTCGTTCTCTAACGACTTGCCGTCTTCAACGGTGATCACGCCTTCTTTGCCGACTTTTTCCATTGCGTCGGCAATGATTTGGCCGATGTGCGCGTCAGAGTTGGCAGAGATCGAGCCGACCTGTGCGATTTCTTTGGCGGTGGTGCAAGGCTTGCTCATTTTCTTGAGCTCGGCGGTGAGTGCGATCACGGCTTTGTCGATACCGCGCTTCAAATCCATTGGGTTCATGCCAGCGGCTACGAACTTCATGCCCTCTTGAACGATCGATTGTGCGAGCACGGTGGCCGTCGTGGTGCCGTCGCCTGCGACGTCAGAAGTTTTCGATGCAACTTCTTTCACCATCTGCGCGCCCATGTTTTCGAACTTGTCTTTGAGTTCGATTTCTTTCGCAACCGATACACCGTCTTTGGTGATCGTTGGCGCGCCGAATGAGCGCTCAAGCACAACATTGCGGCCCTTAGGACCGAGCGTGACTTTGACTGCGTTTGCCAGGATGTTTACACCGCGCACCATACCGGCACGGGCTGATTCGCCGAAGCGGACGTCTTTAGCTGCCATGATTTGTATCTCCGAAACTAATAAAAAATTCTTTGAAAGAGAGCCGGTTCAAAAAAAGAACCGTTCAGAATAAATATGGGGATGCAATGCGAGGCGGAGGCGGGCGACGTGTACTCAAGTACACGAGCTCGACTCCAACGAAGCAGTGCGCCCGAGATTTACTTCTGAACTACGGCCATGATGTCTTCTTCGCGCATTACGAGGAGCTCGTCGCCGTCAACCTTCACGGTCTGACCAGCGTACTTGCCGAAAAGCACGCGATCGCCCACTTTCAGGTCAGGCGCGTTTTGCTTGCCGCTGTCGTCACGCTTGCCAGGGCCAACGGCCAAGACTTCACCTTGATCAGGCTTTTCAGCAGCCGTGTCGGGAATCACGATGCCAGAGGCGGTCTTACGCTCTTCTTCGAGACGTTTAACGATCACGCGATCGTGCAATGGGCGTAGTTTCATGCGAAGTTCTCCTTGAACCAAGTCATTGTTGAAATCGAGCCGCCGGCAGCGCCAACGGCTAAATGGGTGCGCTTCTGGTTTGAGCTGAAACGCGTTTAGGATCGAATTGTTAGCACTCGACCCCGATGAGTGCTAATTATAGGTGCGAAGCGCGCGTTTTCAAGGGGCGAAACGAATCACCGCGCCTTTATTGGCTTAATAGACCAAAACCTTTTAGGATAGCGCTATAACGAACTAAAAATTGCTTTTTAGTATCAATAATTTTAGCCGTTTAAGCCTTATTTAATATGGCGTAAATATGTAAAGTCTATAGCTCCAAGACTGTGAGCCCTCATGATGCGAGCTTCAGCGCCGGGTTGACGCGGCGGCTATTGATTCAAAGCCATCGAGACAGCAGCCTCGAGCGGCCGATCACGCTGCCATCTCAAATCAGCCAGTCCATCGACAGCCAAGACATCGGGCACCACCCCTCTGCCCTCAACACGCTCACCCTGCGCGGTTGAAAGTCCGATTTCGCTGTAGGCCAGCTCGCCGCCGCCGGGCACGCTCGCGTAACCGAGGTACGCCAGCAGACAGCCGCAAGAGGTCTCTCCAACGACCTTCGCTCGCCCTGTACTCTGCAGCGCAGCGGCTGTGGCCTCGGAGGCGCTGGCGCTGAGCCCATCAATAAGAACGACAACGCGACCCGTGTAGGCGTCGGCACGACCGGGAACGTGTCGTTCTGGCGTAGTTAGCTTGATCGCACCAAAAGCGAAACTCACCGGTTGGCCGCTTCGGGTTTCCGTCCGGCCGATTAAGGTTTTTTCTTTGAAAAATGCACCGATCAACGCCTCGCTCATGGCCGCAGAGCCGCCGCCGTTGCCTCGCAAATCTAGAATCAATGCGGGCGTGTCCTTGAGTTCAACGATAGCGGCCAACAGCGGAGCGCGCAGCGATTCGCTAAAAGCGCTCAACCGAACATAGCCCACGCCGGAGGGAAGCACGCGGTGAGACACCGTGGGTCGTGTCGAGACTTGGCGCGGCTTGAGAAATGCCTCGATCCGCTGTGCGTCGAGCCGGTCGTTGGACACGTTGGCCGATGACTCGCGGGCAAACACCCATCGCACTCCGCCTGAGGGCGAACTCAGCGCACGAGCGTTGAGTTGACGATGCGGCAGCCGCGCTTGCGCCTGGGGCGACGATGATTTCCGCGACTGCTTTTGCCATTGCGACCATTGCGTCAAAGCATCAATGCCGTCAATTTGAAGCACGACCATTCCCGCTCGAATACCTGCCCAAAATGCATCGGATTCACGGTGTACCGCGCTGACAACGAGCTGCCCCTCGATGACCCGTAACCCTAGCCCCAGTGAAACCGATTGCTGAGCGCGACGGCGCTGCACAGCGCTGGGTGATTCGACGCGGGTATGCGCGTCGCCAAGCTCTCCGGCCATTTGGTCCAGTGCTTCCCAAAAGGCATCGTCGTTGGCCGCGCTTAGCGCGATCGGCTCCCACTGGGTTCGTGCTGCGATCCAATCGACACCGTTGTAATCGGCGCGGTAGTAGCGATCATGAATGGTCTGCCACACGAAATTGAGGGCATCGCGGCGCAGCGCTGTCGTTGCCTCAGGCGAGGCGGTAAAGCTCCATTCGCCCGCGCCACTTTGGTTGTGTGGATTGTTTTGCCGCTGTAGGACGTTATACGGGTCGAAGCTCGTGCAGCCGACCAACGTCATGCTGACGCCGCAAAAAACGCCGGCAATCCGAGCAAAGCGCGCGAAGGCGCGCCACATTCTCAGTCGTCCTCGCGCTCTTCGACTGCGCGCACGCTGATGGTGATTTTCGGTGCGTAAGCTTTGGTCAGCGCCCGGAGGAAATCTAGTTTCGACGTCAGCACTTCGGCCACCGCCTTCAAACCGTCTTCGCTCACGATTCGATCCGCAATGGCTGTTTCAGCGCGCTGCTTCAAACTCGGATTGACCTGCGCTCGAACGCGTTCCAAAACGTAGCTCTCGGCATCCTCTACTGTGGCAAATGTGCGGCTGGTGGGGGTGCCCAGCGGTGAGCCCTCTAAAACGACTACGGGATTGATTGCGCTCTGGCTCATAGCCTTTTTACCTAAGAAAGTTGAGTGGGGTTTGTCGCCTACTTCGTCGTTTCATCGTCAGTGTCGGCGTTTAGTCACAATACCCTATTGCATTTCCAAACAATCATAGCGATATTGCGAGCAATCGCCAGCGGACTGCGCTCACGCGAGAAACTCCTACGGAGCACGAAACATGTCTGACATTCAATCATCCGCACTTGGCGACAGCGCATCTGGGCAATCGGCGGTGCAGGTGCCACAAGAATCTGCCATTCAAATCACTCATGTCACTTACGCGCTGTTTGCGCTAGGCCTAGTCAGCGCAGGCTTGCTGGCCGTCGCGGGCGTCATCATCGCCTACATCAAACGCGATGACGTTCAGGGCACGTACCTGGCATCGCACATGGACTGGCTGATTCGAAGTTTTTGGTGGACGCTACTTTGGTCTGCGCTCACGGTGTTATTCATCATTGTGACCTTTGGTCTCGGCGCATTTGTTGCGTGGATACCGTTTGGCATCATCTGGATTTGGGGTGCTTACCGAATCATCAAAGGTTGGTTGCGTTTGGCTGAAAAACGCGCGGTGAGCTGAACGCTCTTCGCGTAACGGATCGATAACTCCATCGGCGCGAGCAAACCAGAATTTGTTCGCGCCGAAATTTCTTCGTCTGACCTCGCGTTATCGCTTGATTTGTGAGGGCTTGGAGCTCGGCGGGTTTTGATATACCCACTCAACGGCCGCATCAAGCGCCTTCACCCCGGCGTCAGCATTGGGATGATTAATGAATCCCACAAACAGCACCAAACGCTTATCAGGCAGCATCAAATAGCCCGCCAGCGTTTTCACGCCATCAAGCGTGCCCGTTTTAAGAAACGCATTGCCGTCAGCGGCCATATTGTTAAAGCGCCGCGACAGCGTGCCGTCGGTGGCCGCTACCGGTAACGACAACACAAAATCGCGCGAGTACGGCGCGGTCAAGCCGTACTCCAAAAAACGCCCCATACTTTTCGCAGAAATTCGCTCGGTGCGCGATAGCCCTGAGCCGTTTTCAATGCGAAGATCAGGCACATCGAAACCGCGATTACCGGCCCAATCGCGCACACTTTGCGTGGCGCTGGCGACGCTGCCGGCGGATTTTCTGAGTTCGCTGTCGATCGTCAAAAGCAGCTGCCGTGCCATCACGTTATTGCTGAACTTGTTGATATCGGAAATCATCGATGAAAGCGGCGGAGAGCTGTGGGTGAATCGCTTCTGTGCAATCGCGGGCACGATACCGTCGCGCGCTCGTCCGCTCCAAACGCCACCGCTGTCACGCCACAGTTTCGCAAAGCTGCCCGACACAATCCCCGCGTGATCGAACAGGCTCACATACCAATCCCGATCGCCACACTCCTTCGCGTAAGTACCAGTGAAGCTTGCACGAACGGCATTGCCGCTTGATTCAAAGACGGGGGTGACCAGTGTGCGCCAGTCGCCACAACTGCCTCCGGTGGCTCGCAATCGATTCACGATGTCCAGGCCATCGGGGATCGGTCCATCGCTGGTGATACTGACGCTGTTGTCGGGCTGCGGTGAAAACTTAAATCCGACGGACTTAAAGTTGTAGAGCAGCGCGTCGGGCATCACGTTGTACGGTCGCAGCGGTTTGCCATCGAATTGCGCAGGGTCGTCGGCGACCTTAATGAATCGCGAGCGATCCATCACAAAGTCGCCCTTGATTTCGCGAATGCCCTGCTCGCGCAGCGCCTTAATCGCAACTTGCAGATTCTCCCAAGTGAACTTTGGGTCACCGCCACCGCGGATGTAGAGCGCGCCATCGAGCACGCCATCGCTCAGCCGTCCGTCAGTTAGAAATTCGGTTTTCCAGCTGTAACTAGGCGAGAGCGCATCGAGGCCGACGAGCGTCGTCACCAGCTTCATCGTTGACGCCGGATTCATCGGCACCGCGGCGCGATGCTCAATGATCGGGCGCTCCCGACCGACTTCGCGAACGTAAATCGCGACCGATGATTCCGGTACGCCAGCCGCGCGAAACGATTGCGACAATGGCTTGGGCATGGCAGCAAGCGCGGATTGCGACGCGGTGATCGCCAAAGCGAAAGTGAAAATTGCCGCTTTAACGGCCATATTTCGGTCAATGCTTGTCTGAGTCGAAAAGGGGAAATTCATGGGCTCATTATCGATCAACGTCAAGGGGTTAGTCCTCGCGCCTCCCCCTCGGCTGATGAGCCAACCAGAAAACACTTGCCAATCAAACGAAAATTTGTTCTAGTACGTACCAATGAGCGCCGAATTTCAAAAACCCGCGTATTTGCCCACGCTTCGTGCCCTGGTTCGATGCAATCAGGCGTTCGAGCGATTTTCGAGCGCGCACGTGCGAAAGCTTGGGTTGACCGCAGCGCAATTTGACGTTGTTGCAACGCTGGGCAACACTCCGGGGATGAGCTGCAAAGACTTGGGCGAAAAGACATTGATTACCAAGGGCACGTTGACCGGCGTGCTAGATCGACTGGAAGCCACTGGGACGTTAAAGCGTCGCGCCGACAAACACGATGCACGCCGCGTTCATGTATCGCTCACCGCCAAGGGAAGCGAGTTGTTTGATCGCGTGTTTCCTGCGCATTTGACGCACTGTGAAACTGCGTTTGCTCAGTTATCACTTAGCGAGTTGACGCGATTACACGATGGGCTTCAACGCCTTCGCAGCGCTTTTGAATCGGAGTCGCGAGCATGACCAAACCCAGCACTGATTTGATTTCTGTGGCCGTGTGGGACGTCTTCGTGCGCGTTTTCCACTGGAGTTTGGTGCTGCTTTTTTGCTTTTCCGTGATCTCAGCGAAAGTCGGTGGCAACTGGATAACGTGGCACATGTACAGCGGCTACGCGATTTTGTCGTTGGTAGTATTTCGTTTGATGTGGGGCTTTGTCGGCGGTGAATACGCGCGCTTCAGCTCGTTCACCGCAGGCCCCGTTCGAGCGGCGCGCTTTGCGATTGCTCTGCTTAAACGGGGCTCGCAACACAGCGTGGGTCACAATCCCGTCGGCGGTTGGATGGTCATCGTCTTGCTGTTGCTACTGACGCTGCAAGCGGGGCTTGGGTTGTTCGGCAACGACGAAATCGCTACGACTGGGCCGCTGGCGCGCTACGTGTCGGACGATGCATCGATTAAGGCGATGAGCTGGCATCGCCGAATCGGCGACGCGCTGCTGATCCTCGTTGCGATCCACATCCTTGCCGTGCTGTTTCACGTGTTCGTAAAAAAAGAAGGGCTCATTCGCGCGATGCTCTCGGGAAAGAAATCACTCCCCCGAGCGCTCGCTGAGTCAACAGCGAATCCGCGTGCAGCGCGCAACGGATTAGGACTATTTCTGATCGGCTTCGCTGTAGTCCTCGTGGCGGTCGTGGTGAACTGGCCGTCGATTTTCAAAAACTAATTGATGTTTCCCGTGGCGCAATCCACTTGACACTTTTTACTTGTCTAATTTAGCTTTTACCCAACAGGAGTCATGATGAAAACACTCACCAAAATCGCAATTGCAGCTGCGGCTGTTTCCATTACAGCCACCGCAATGGCGCAACCCAAGCCAGAGAATTTCGTGAAACAGCGTCAATCCGCGCTAGCGCTGATCGGCTGGTACTTCGGCCCGATGGGCGCAGTGGCTAAGGGCGAGCAACCGTTCAACAAAGACGATGCTGTTCGCCGCACGAGCAATCTGGTCGCGCTCTCGAAAATGCCGTGGGAAGGTTTTGTGGCCGGCACCGACAACGTGGGCAACACTAAAGCACTGCCAGCTATCTGGACCAATGCCGCAAAATTTAAAGACGCCGGCACCAAGATGGAAGTAGAGATTGCCAAACTGGCGCAGCTCGCCAACGCCGGTGATGCTGATGGATTCAAGAAGCAATTTGGCGTGGTTGGTGGCACGTGCAAAGCTTGCCACGACGATTTCCGCAAACAGTAACCGTTAGTTCCTAGCTTTATCAATAAACGCCTTACAAAATAAGGCGTTTATTCTTAAATTGGATTATTTCAATAGGTAACAATTATCAATCGTAGGCCTTATTTTGTAAGGCATAGATAAATAAAGCTAGGACTTCGATTCAACGTAGCGAAGCATTCGCGGCTTTAACGGTTCAGCGCGCAGCGAATCAAGCAAGTCTTGTAAATCCGCGGTGCGCGTGTCGTTCAGAAGTATTCGTTTCAACCGCGGGTAGCTGCCGCTGGGCAACGCCCTGAGCTCCGCAGAAATTTCATCCAGTCGTCGCGGCCAGGTCACTGGATCGGCGATCTCAGTGATGAACTTTGACGCCAGCGCCGAATTCGCATCGATCACTGCCGCAGCGCGCAGAAATGAAAACGCCGTTTCCTGCCCCACCCGCGCCGCTGTGCGCCGCGTGCCAAGCGCCAAGCCCATGCGCCAACCCGGCATACGAAATCGCGATTCGGGTGCGGCGATGCGGTAGTCACAGGCCATTGCGATATCAAAGCCCGCGCCATACGCGCCGCCCTGAATCAAAGCAACAGTCGCGAACGGTGCGTGATAGATCGATTGCAGCAAACATTCCGCGCGACGGAGCCGTTCGATCAAGGTCTCATCGGTTTCTCGGTCGAGCGATGACAAATCGAATCCGGCGCAAAAGTTTTTTCCTGCGCCGCGAATGCTCAGCAGTTGAGTACCATCTTGATGGGCGGCGTCAACCGCATTGGTGAGCGCATCAACGAGTTCTGCCGACAGGGCATTGGCCTTATCGCCTCGATTTAAGCTCAGCTCTGTGTGGGTTGAAAACTTTTGTACGGTGACCAGCTCAGCGCTCATCGTTGGGTAATCCATGCACGATCATTACTGTAGCCCGATGTGAACGGCTTGATGGTTTGGGTGATCGGATCAAACACGCTGCGCTCAATCCGCCCAATATCAGCGCCGTAGACATGAATGCTGAGCGACACTTGATCGTCAAACGCATTTGCTACTGCGTGCCAATCGCCAATGGTGGGTGACACGCGATCGATCTCGCCGCGAGAGAGCCGATGCTCATGCGTGCAGTGCATTGCAGCACTTCCCGGCATTGGGTATTCGCTGCAATGCTCCGCGCCGCGCATCACGCCAACCAAGCCCCACACCGTGTGATTGTGAATCGGTGTGCCTTGCCCCGGTGCCCACACAAAGCTTTGTACGCTGTACCGACCCTCGGGATCGGCGTAGAGCAAATATTGCTGGTACTTTTCGGCGCTAGGTTTCGCGTAGCTTTCGGGCAGCCAATCATCGTGCGCAATAAGCGCAGAGAGTGCCTGCTCTGCGCGATCAAGCAACGCGGGTTCAGTTAAAGACTGAGCCACCGCCGCGTCCATCGACGCCAAAAAATCAAGAAAACGTTGAGAGTTCATAGCCCATTGTAGGAGCGGTTCCACCGCGAAAAAGCCACGAATTTCACAAACGCTCCACCGAGCGGCACGCTGATTGCACGCCAACGCTGGCAAGGGCAACGCGTAAAATTAGCTTATCAACACGTTGCGAACTCGATCATGTTTGAAGGCGGATTTTGGTTATTTATCGTCGAAGGCCTGGCCGCTGGGGCGATGTTTGTCGCGCTGATCTGGTGGGTCGTCGGCGGCACGAAAAAACGTGACGCTGAGCGACTCAAAAACGCAACAAAGATTCAGGATAACGGCGAAATCAAAGACACCACCAAGCCCAGCAACTAGTGTAGTGTTGCGAAATTGATGCGACTAACAAAAACGACAAAGCACAGCAATAGCTGGCTATTGCGAGCATTTGCAACGACGAGTCGGCGGAAAAGACGCGTTTTTATGTCGCATCAAGAACGCAACACTACACTAGTGCAGCACCCGCGTCGCTGAACAAGTGAAGCGAGGAATCGGCACCGTGAAATGCGTTCCGTCGTCGGCCACAAATGCGTAGCTGCCATGCATCGTCCCAACGGGTGTTTTGAACTGCGTGCCGCTGGTGTATTGAAAGCTTTCCTCGGGCGCGAGCTTGGGTTGTTTGCCGATCACGCCCTCGCCACGCACCTCTTCGGTGTGGCCGTTTCCATCAGTGATGATCCAGTGTCTTGAGAGCAACTGTACGCCGATCTCACCCGTGTTGATGATATTGACGTGGTACGCAAAGGTGTAGACGCCACGCGCCGGATCACTTTGATCGGCTAAGTAAAATGGCGTGGGATCGATGGTCACGCTGTAATTTTCTTCGCCACTCACTCGGTCACCCCATCACAAACATTGAGAGCTTCCATTGTCTCGTAAATTCAAAATCGCTCCGTCCATTCTCTCAGCCGACTTCGCACGCTTGGGGGAGGAAGTTCGCGCCGTGATCGCCGCGGGTGCTGACTTGATCCATTTCGACGTAATGGACAATCATTACGTACCCAACCTCACGATCGGTCCGATGGTCTGCGCTGCCATCAAGCCACACGTGGGCGACACACCGATTGACGTGCACTTGATGGTAAAGCCCGTTGACGCCATCATCCCAGAATTCGCCAAAGCGGGCGCGAACATCATCAGCTTTCATCCCGAAGCGAGTGAGCACGTTGATCGCACCATCGCACTCATTCGCGAATGCGGTTGTAAACCAGGGCTGGTTTTTAATCCCGCCACACCGCTGTCGTTTCTCGATTACACCATCGACAAACTAGATTTAGTGCTAATCATGAGCGTGAATCCAGGCTTTGGTGGGCAAAAGTTTATTGACGGCGTGCTACCAAAAATCACCGAGGTCCGACGCCGAATTCAAGCATCGGGGCGCGACATCATGCTCGAAGTCGACGGTGGCGTCAAAGCCGACAACATCGCAAAAGTCGCGGCTGCGGGCGCCGACACGTTCGTCGCGGGCTCCGCCATTTATGGCGCGAAAGACTACGCGGCAGCCATTGCCGACATGCGTAAACAACTCGCCTTGTAGGAGCGGCTTGCCGCGAATCTGGCGCTAAACAACCGACTCTGCTCCATCGACACATTCGCGGCAAGCCGCTCCTACAGTTTGATATGACTGCAAAAATCTCCAACATCCGCGCCATCGCCATTGACCTAGACGGCACGCTGCTTGACACCATTCCCGATCTGGCCGGCGCGGTGAACCGCGTGCTCACCGAGCTCAAACACCCTACGCTCGATATTGATTTGGTGAAGAGCTTCGTGGGCGGCGGACTAGGTGAACACATGCGTAAATCCCTTCGCGCCGTTTTGAACCGCGAACCGACCGAGGACGAAAAGACCGATGCGATGGCGCGCTATCGTCGTCACTACGCCGAGCACATTGCCGATGAAACGACACTCTATCCCGGCGTGATCGAAGGGCTTGAGGCCTTTAAGGCGACGGGCTACACGATGTCGGTAGTCACCAACAAATGGTCAAGCTACACCGACACTTTGTTAAAGCATTTCGATTTGGCGAAGTATTTTCACCATGTGGTCAGCGGCGAGACGCTCGCGCACAACAAACCGCATCCCGCAATGATTTATTGGTCAGCCGGCAAACACGGTGTTCATCCCAATGAAATGTTGATGCTGGGCGATTCAGGCAACGATAGTCGTAGCGCGCAGGCGGCGGGCTCGCCCGTGGTGCTTCTTGATTACGGCTACAGCGAAGGCGAAGCGCTCATCGATTTGCGTCCGCACGCAATTGTGAGTACATTTACTGACATTCCGGCGTTGCTCACTTAGCAGCGCGGCAATCGAAGTAACGACAAACACATGTTCAAACTCAACGGTTCTTGGTGGCAAAAGGGTTGGTGGCGTCAAGCCACCTAAATCTATTTGCGCCCGTTGCACGCCACAAGTGCAACAACCGAAACGAGTTTCGTCACCACCCTGAGCCACAAAACGCGATGCCACATCGCCGCTCATCGACCATTGAACATGTATGACTGAATCAGAATTTTTAAAGCTCGCGCAGCAAGGCTTCACCCGCATTCCGCTGGTGGAACAAACGCTCGCGGATCTCGATACGCCGCTCTCGATTTACCTAAAGCTCGCCAATGATCGCTACACCTTCCTGTTGGAATCGGTCGTTGGCGGTGAGCGCTTTGGGCGCTACAGCTTCATCGGACTTCGCACGCGATCCCGAATCGAAGTGCGTGGTAAGGAGATTACCCACATCACCGAATTTGGTCCGACCAAGCAAACGGTTGCCGATCCGCTCGACTACATCGCCGCGTATCAAGCGCAGTTTAAGGTGGCGACAGTTCCAGGCTTGCCGCGTTTCGCGGGCGGACTCACCGGCTACTTCGGTTTTGAGACGACGGGCTATATCGAACCACGCATCAGCCAACGCTACGCATCGAACCCCAAGCCCGATCAACTGGACGTGCCCGACGTGTTGTTGCTGCTCACCGAAGAGCTCGCCGTGTTCGATAACTTGTCGGGAACCATCTCGCTGATCGTTTACGCGGATCCTGCGAAACCCGACGCGTTTGCAAAAGCGACAGCGCGACTCGCCGAGCTGCGCGCAAAAATGCGCGAGCCAGCGAAATTGCCGTTGCAACACGCCACCACCGTCGTCAACGCTACATCCCAAATCGGACAGACCGCCTACGAAGCGACCGTCAACATCTGTAAGGACTACATCGCTGCGGGCGATTGCATGCAGGTCGTGCCATCACAGCGCATGGTGATGGACTTCCCCGAGCCACCGATATCGCTGTATCGCGCGCTGCGAACTTTGAATCCGTCGCCGTACATGTTTTTCTACAACTTCGGTGACTTTCACGTGGTTGGCGCGTCGCCCGAAATTTTGGTGCGTAAAGAAGGTGACACCGTTACCGTGCGCCCTATCGCCGGCACCCGAAAACGCGGCGCTACACGCGAAGAAGATGATGCGCTCGCAGAAGAATTGCTCGCCGACGAGAAGGAAGTCGCCGAGCATGTGATGCTCATTGACTTGGGTCGCAACGACGTGGGTCGTATCGCCAAAATCGGTAGCGTCGTAGTGAAAGACAAGATGGTCATCGAACGCTATTCGCATGTTATGCACATCGTGAGTAACGTTGAGGCGACGTTGAAACCCGGTGTCAAAAACATTGATGTGCTGCGCGCTACGTTTCCTGCGGGCACCCTCTCAGGCGCACCGAAAATTCGCGCTGTTGAAATCATTCACGAAGTGGAGCCAGTCAAGCGTAACCTCTACGGCGGCGCGGTCGGTTACATGAGTTATCAAGGCGACATGGACATGTGTATCGCCATTCGCACCGCCGTCATTAAAGACGGCAAGCTCTATGCACAAGCAGGCGCAGGCATCGTCCACGATTCAGTGCCAACAAAGGAATGGGAAGAGACATTGCAAAAGGTGCGCTCAGTATTGCGTGCTGCAGAAATGGTGCAGCGTGGATTGGACGGGAGCGCATCGTGAGCGCGCAGGGTATCGCGACGTTGCGGAGATTGATCCCCTCCCCTTCAAGGGGAGGGCTAGGGTGGGGATGGTTTTCGGTGATTAGTCTGTACGCAAACCCCATCCCCCTCCCAACCTCCCCCTTGAAGGGGGAGGAGCGCTTAAAAGCAATGCCCTCGCGTCTGGAGGCTGTATGAAAATCATCGATCTACGCAGCGACACAGTAACCCGACCCACGCCCGCCATGCAAGCGGCAATGGCCGCCGCCGAAGTGGGTGATGACGTTTGGGGCGACGACCCAACAGTCAACCGTTTTCAAGCGATCGCTGCTGAGCGCACCGGCAAAGAAGCTGCGCTCTTTTTTCCCTCCGGCACGCAAAGTAATCTCGCGGCGCTGATGGCGCATTGTGATCGCGGCGATGAATACATCGTCGGTCAAATGGCGCACACCTATCGCTGGGAGGGCGGCGGTGCCGCAGTGCTTGGGAGCATTCAACCGCAGCCGATTGACAACGAATCCGACGGCACGATTCCTGTAGCGAAAATCGCCGCAGCGATCAAACCCCACGGACCGGGACTCGGCGCGCACTTCGCTCGTACGCGTTTGCTGGCGCTTGAGAACACTTGGAGCGGACGCGCTCTGCCGATGGCGTACGTGAACGAGGCAACCGCACTTGCCCGCGAAAAGGGACTGGGCGTTCATCTCGATGGTGCACGCGCATTCAATGCTGCCGTTGCATCAAACGTTTCCATCGCCGAGATTTGCAAGCCGTTTGATACTGTTTCAATTTGCACATCGAAAGGCTTGGGCGCGCCCATCGGTGCCGTGCTGGTTGGTCATCGAGCGCTGATCGACAAGGCGTATCGTTGGAGAAAGATGCTCGGCGGTGGCATGCGGCAATCGGGCTATGTGGCGGCGGCGTCGATCTATGCGCTCGATCATCATGTTGCGCGCTTGGCCGAGGATCATGCGAATGCTGAGGCGCTGGCGGCTGGGTTAACCAAGATCGAGCAGGTCAAGGTGCTTTCGCAAGCAACCAACATGGTGTTTCTGCAATTGCCAGAAGCGCATGCGAAGCCGCTGGAGACATTCATGGCATCGAAAGGCATGTTGATGCAAGGCGCATATTCCGCGCGCTTGGTGACGCATCTAGATGTCAATCGTGATGACGTCAATCGTTTTGTCGCAGCGGTGAGCGAGTATTTTGCTGGGGTAAACGCATGATTCTTATCATCGACAACTACGACAGCTTCACCTACAACTTAGCGCAATACTTTGGTGAGCTCGGGCAAGACGTTGAAGTCATTCGCAATGACGCGATTGATCTAGCGGGTGTTGCAGCAAAAAAGCCCCAACGTATCGTAGTGTCGCCAGGACCTTGTACGCCCAACGAAGCGGGTATTTCAGTGCCGCTTATCAAAGAGTTTGCTGGAAAAGTTCCCCTACTCGGCGTGTGCTTGGGTCATCAGAGTATTGGCGCCGCGTTTGGCGGAAACATCATTCGTGCAAAACGTGTGATGCACGGTAAGACATCAGTGATCACGCACAATCGTCAAGATTGCTTTTCGAATATCCCAACGCCCTACACGGTGGTTCGCTATCACTCGCTAGTGATTGAGCGCGCGACACTGCCCAAAGCACTATCGATCACTGCGGAGAGCGACGATGGCGAGATCATGGGTGTGCGCCACAAAACGCTGCCTGTCTGGGGTGTGCAATTCCACCCTGAATCGATCATCACCGAATACGGCCATGATCTGTTGCGTAATTTTTTAAGTCTTTGAGTTAAGGTTCGTTATGCCTCCTATTTCGATTCAAGAAGCGATCCAGCGCACCGTTGAACATCGTGAAATATTTCACGATGAGATGCTTGCGCTCATGCGGCAACTCATGGCGGGCGAGTTCACGCCGGCGCAGTCGGCAGCGTTTCTGATGGGCCTTCGAGTTAAGAAAGAAACGATTGGCGAAGTCGCGGCAGCGGCGCAAGTGATGCGTGAGCTCTCAGCGAAAGTCAACGTTTCGAACGAACCGCATTTGGTGGACATCGTCGGCACGGGTGGCGATTTGTCGCACACCTTCAATATCTCCACCGCGTCGATGTTCGTTGCTGCGGCAGCGGGCGCGAAGGTCGCCAAACACGGTAATCGCGGCGTGTCATCGCGCAGCGGAGCCGCTGATGTATTGGAAGCCTTAGGCGTCAACATCATGCTGACTCCCGATCAGATTGCTGAGAGCATCCGCAACGTTGGTATCGGTTTTATGTTCGCCCCGAATCATCATTCGGCGATGAAAGCGATCGCGCCCGTTCGTCGCGAACTCGGTGTGAAAACCATCTTCAACATCCTCGGTCCGCTCACCAACCCAGCGAGCGCGCCGAACACGATGATGGGTGTCTTCCACGCTGATTTAGTGGGCATTCAAGTTCGGGTGATGGAGCGATTGGGCGCGAAGCACGTGATGGTCGTTCACGGTCGCGATTCGTTGGATGAAATTTCCTTGGGTGCTTCCACGTTGGTGGCCGAGCTCAAAGACGGCAAGATCAGCGAGTACGAAATTCACCCCGAGGACTTTGGCTTCACGATGAGTGCGACGCGAAATCTGCGTGTCGACACGCCCGAGGAATCAAAGGCCATGCTGCTTGGGGCGCTTGAGGGTAAGGTCTCTCCTGCTTTAGACGTGGTGCTTCTGAATGCTGGCGCGGCACTCTCCACGGCCAATGTCACACCCACGATGCGTGACGGGATTGAGCTGGCACGCAACGCGGTGTCTTCGGGCGCGGCGCGGAAGAAAGTCGACGAGTTTGCGGCGTTTACGCAGACCTGCAAAACATAAACCTACGACAAAGGACTCGCTGTAGGAGCGGTTCCACCGCGATGGTCACCTACGTAGACCGGTGATCGCGGTGGAACCGCTCCTACAGAAACGTGTCACCTTTGCGCTCCGGCGCGCGAACGAGAGAAGCCCCACTGATGAGCGACATCCTCAACAAAATCATCGCCACCAAACACGACGAAATCGCTGCGGCGATGCGAGCCAAACCGCTGTCCGCCATCCGCTCCGAGGCCGAATCAGCAGGGCGCGATTGCCGTGGCTTCGCGCGCTCAATCGAAGCAACGATTGTGGCGGGCGGCAGCGGTGTAATCGCCGAAATCAAAAAGGCGAGCCCGAGCAAAGGCGTGTTGCGCGAACATTTCGTGCCAGCCGAAATTGCGAAGAGCTACGAGACTGGCGGCGCGGCGTGTCTTTCCGTGCTCACCGATGCGCCCTATTTTCAAGGCTCGACTGAGTTTCTGAAACAGGCGCGTGCCGCGTGTTCGTTGCCCGTCATCCGCAAAGATTTCATCATCGATCCGTATCAAGTGTTCGAAGCGCGGGCGATGGGTGCGGATTGCATCCTGCTCATCGTTGGCGCGCTCGAGTTGCATCAGATGCAGGCGCTGGAATCGTTGGCTACGGAACTGGGCATGGACGTCCTGGTGGAATCGCATGACGCGGCGGAACTGGAGAGTGCGTTAACGCTTAAAACGTCACTCGTCGGCATCAACAATCGAGACCTGCGCACGTTTGACGTTTCACTCTCGACGACGATCGACTTATTGAAACGCATTCCTCACGAAAAACGCGTCATCACAGAAAGCGGCATCTTGAGCCGCGCCGACGTTGATTACATGCGGTTGCACAATGTGCATTCGTTTTTGGTCGGTGAGGCGTTTATGCGAGCGCCGGAACCGGGTACGGCATTAGCGGAATTGTTTCACCGCTAGCGGCGTGGGATCGCGATCAGCGAGGTGTGACGCGGGTCTGTTTAGCGCGGAGCTCTGCTTCGCGACGGCGCAGCGCAGTGTACGCAAAGCCGCATAGTCCGAAGCCAACCGCCAACAAGCCGTAGGTAGATACCGTTGGGATTCGCGCCGGTCCAACAACCGCCGACGACGGTTCGACCGCCAAGCTCTCAAAGCCGCCAATCGGCACCCCACTCAAGGTGACAGGCGTGAACGCCGACTTCGCCAAGGTTTCGGGTACGACGTAGAAAATCTGCGCGGGCGCGTTGCTGTCCGACGGATTGGTGATGCCCCACACAACGCCGGTCGTTCGATCGCCGTCAATGCCACCGTCAATGGCTGTCGTGGTCGTCAAACCGCTCAGCGATCCCAGCAAGGTGAGCACACCCGTTGTGGTGTTGGCACAGTAGAACTTGCCAGCGTCTGCATTTCCAGCCAGCGCGTAGACACCGCTTGCACATTGCGCGGTCACCGCGCCCGACGCAAGCCCCGAAATAGCGAGTCCGGACGAAGTACTAAGCGCTGTCGCCGCGCCGCTGGTCGTGTTGATGGTGAACACGACAGAGCTCATGCCCAAGTAGAGTTGCCCGGAGGCGCTGAAGGCGAGTCCGGCGTTGCTACCCGAGGTAATGGTGGTCGAGCCCACCAAGGTGCATGCACCGGTCGTGGTGGAGCATTTGACGATCTGCGCGGGCTGGGCGGCGGTGAGGTGGACGCCGAAGAGTTCGCCCGCGGCATTAAGCGCCAAGCCTTCGATCTTGCCGAAGCCGGTCGCACCGAGTTGCTCGGCGGCACCTGTGGCCAGATTGATCCGATACAAACGGTCGTCGACTTCGCTGCGCACTGAGTAACCGAAGGGCTGGGCGTGCGCAAGCAGCGTCACGGAAGCGAATCCAATCGCAGCTACGTGAGCAACACAATGCACCAACCTCCGAACTACAACCATGCTTTTTCTCAGTCCTTTGCGCTATTTTGACAGCGCGGGGCTGTCAAGGTAAAGCGATTTTAACTCACCTTAGTTAGTGAACACTTTCAATTGACACACGGCTTGTCGCCAATTCGAGACATATGCTCACGAAATTTCCCGCCCATTTAGAACTGAGCATCGACCGTTTGACAACGAAGTTTGCGTTCACTCACTGGGAACGCTCGAATCGATGAGCCGCGCGGCCCACGACCGTCACAACAAGTCGTTCGCGATCAATTTCATACGGCTTTATTCACGACTGCTCTGTTAAATAAAGCAAAAACAACATCTATACCTTTTAGTGAAATTAAGTAGAAAGATCTCTAACCCCTTATTTAAAAAGGCGTTAATCGAAAAAGCTATATACCTGGGTCGATCCGAATGGAAAATTTACCGCTTCCGCTATGGTTAACACCATGAGCCAACCCCGAGAGCGCAAATCGCGCGCACCATCGCGCCGCACCCACGATCACGGGGCGGTGCCCACCAAAAACTCAATCACGGGGTCAGCTCGCCAACGAATCGCGCTCTACGTCACTACGGCGCTTGCCGTGGGGCTGCCTCTGTGCATCGCCTACCAATTGCCACCGCAGCCCGCGTTCGTGAGCCAAGCGCTGAGCTTGGGCTTGTGGTGCGTGGTGCTTTTGGTGCTGGCGAGCTTTCAACCAAGCGGCGCTGTCCGAAGCCGTGCGCAGTGGGCGAACTTAGCCATCTGGGGGTTACTCGGCTTGGCTGTGGCCATGAGCGTTTTAACGCAGCGCTCGCCCCTGTATGTTGTTGCACCCAGCGCGGCGGCGTTGGCGATGGTGCTGGCGATGGCATCGCTTGCCCAGCGCGTTCCCAGCGCCTGGATCGGCGGATGGTTTGCCGCGTGCGCCATGGGCTTGCTTTTGGCTGCGGGCTACAACACGTTCGTCGCGCTCTTGCAAAGTGTCGCGCCGCATTGGTACGACGAAGTGTGGATCGCTGGTCGCGCCGACGATCGCGCGTTTGGTAATTTGCGGCAACCCAATTTGCTGGCCACACTCACGCTGTGGGGCATGCTCGCGCTGGCACTATTTGCCAAGCAAGTTCGTGAAAGCACTGGCGCGCGCACCGCCTTCGCGCTTGCCATGATCGCGCTACTGATCGTACTGGTAGCCACAGGATCGCGCTCGGGGTGGTTGGGTCTGCCCATTGTGTTCATTGCAATCACCATGGCGTTCGTACATCAGCGCCCGCTCAAGCGGCATTGGGTGATGCTCGCGCTGGTCGTTTGCGCCGCGGTCATGGCCCTCGCCCTGCTCTCGGTGATGTGGATCACGCTACTGCGCGAAGGGCCGCTCAATTCGACATCGCAGCGGCTGTCGCTCTGGCGCGATGTGCTGACGCTGTGCGCCACCGAACCTTGGCTTGGGGTGGGTTTTGGGCAACTTAATTTCGCTTGGACGCTCACGCCGTTTGCTGAGCGCACGCCGAACCTTTTCGATCATGCGCATTCGCTACCGCTACAGCTCGCGGTGGAGCTGGGCTTGCCGCTAACCGTGTTGATTTTGGGCGCGCTCGTCATGGCCATTGCTGCGGAGCGCTTCAACCAACACAGCGCGATCGGCCGCTATCGCTGGATTGCGTTGGGAATGCTCGGCGTGGTGTTGACTCACAGCTTGTTTGAATATCCGCTGTGGTTTGCGCACTTTTTGCTGCCCTCGGCGCTGGTGCTCACGTTGCTCGTGACACCCGCTCATTCGCCGCAACGCGACGGCGAGGCGACGGCCATCATCGCCCGATCGGTCAAGTCCTATTGGCCTGCCGCTATTTCGGTTGTGGGTTTAGCCGCCCTCTTTTGGGCGGTGAGCGGCTATCTGAACGTAGTACAGATTTACCGGAACGCCGCCGAAACCGAGCGCGCGATAAGGCTCGCAAAACAAGCTGAGCGGCATTGGCTCTATGGCTATTACGGCGACTACGCCGCAATCATGCTCGCCGGGGACGAAGCGGCGCTGTCACAGTTTCAACGCCCCGCCCGCGCGATCATTGACGAGCGATTCATGGTGGCTTGGTCACGCAGTTTGCTGCGCGAAGGCCAGCCCAAGCGGGCCGCATTCATTGCCGCTCGTGCGCGGGAGTTTCCAGCGCATCCGCTCTTTAGCGAACTCCCGCGTGTGGCGCTCGAACCGGGCGCTGCCGCCTCGATGCCGCGTGGTCCGAGCGCATTTCGCTAGGCCTAATAAAGCTTGCCTAGGGACGAGGACCGAGAATTGGGCGGGGAGCCCAACCTGGATCTGGAATCGGACTCACGGGTTTGATCTGTGGAGCATCTGTCAAGGGAAGTTTAGGCTTGCTGGCAGGCAGCGGCGGTTCGCCTAGACAAGCGCCCAAGTGTTCGAGCATATTGTTCGCTTCATTGCTCTCGGCAATCACGTTGCCACTGTCGGCGCGTGCGGTGTACTTTACGCAGTTGGGCAGCGCATTTCCTGGCAAGCGGAAATCGTTGCAGGTGAAGCCACCTGCGGAAGCACCCGGTGCGTAGTTCATATCGCCCACCAGCGTGATCCACGAAATCGGTGGCGATCCGGTTGGTGCGGGCGCACCCATCGTCAATGTCACATTGAACGGACCGGCGTTTGCGCCACCAGAATTCTTCACGCACACATAGGCGTAGGGCACGGCGCCCAACATCCGTGGCTTGATGCTCATGACGGTCAAATCGGGTTTGACCGTTAGCCCGCGGACCGGCTGGGGTGGAGTGGGTAGATTGGGTTTGTTTGGGGGAAACTGCGGCTGCGCCGTCGCAGCTAGCGTGGTCACAGCAGCAGCGACGATGATGGCAAGAGAGATGGTTTTCATGGCGATCCTTTGATGGGAGTTGAGTGCAGACCCCACTGAGTCGCTCGCGCTGCGCAATCGGTTCAATGGCAGCACCGTCGGTTTGGGGCGCTATGGTTTAGACGTAAACCGCACCCAAGTCAGGTCAAAGGCAACTCAAATTTCTCACCGTGCTCGCCGAGCGCTCGTTTCACACCCGCAGAAACAGCAAATCACGCACTTCGTGCCCGAGCTTGAGTCCGCGTCGCTCGAATTTGGTCTCGGGCCGCCAGCTGGGTCGCGCTGAGTAATCGCTCGCCGAGTTCTTGAGCATCGGCTCAGCGCTCAGGACTTCCAGCATGTGTTCGGCGTAGGGCACCCAATCAGTCGCCAGATGCAGATATCCGCCCACCGACAATCGCGATGCCAACAGCGTTGTCAAATCCGGCTGCACCAAGCGCCGCTTGTTGTGACGCTTTTTGTGCCACGGATCAGGAAAGTAGATGTGTATGCCCGACAGCGAATTCGGTGCGATCATGTGCGTGAGCACTTCGACCGCATCGTGCTGCATCACGCGAACATTTGATAGCTGCCGTTCAGAAAGCAAATTGCACAGATTTCCAACGCCGGGCGGATGGACTTCAATGGCTAGAAAATCGGTGTCGGGTTGCGCGGTGGCGATTTCGGCCGTGGTCACACCCATGCCAAAACCGATCTCCAACACACACGGGGCGCTGCGACCAAACGCCGCGCTCAAATGGATCGGCTCGGGCGAATAAATCAGCCCGAAGCGCAGCATGCCTTCGTCGACGCCACGGATTTGTTTGGGTGACATGCGTCCGGCGCGCACCACAAAACTGCGAATTCGGCGATGTTGCGGCGCATCGGACTCGGCGGCGCTTTCTATCAGTTCACTCATCACACCATCCTAGGGAAGCAAAACGCTCCAACGTGGATCATTCAAATCCAAGTTGATTGAGCTTGATCGACCTGCCTCGGTGATGTCGACGACCAAACGCCGTGGACTGCCCCAGCTGGCATCAGCGTCCGACCAAGCAACGCGTGGCGCAAACACACGCTCTCGTGCCGCGCCACGCCGCTCAATGCGCCACACAGTCAGGCGATTTTCACAACCGTCTTTGCAGAAATCCGCAGTCACAAAATAGCGTCCATCGCTATTGAATCGGGGCTCGTTGGGGACTTCGGTCACGCTGGCGGTTGGTCGGTGGATCAACACATATTCAATCTTGTCGGCTCGCGCACGAAACAAAACCAAGGCGTCGGCAGGCGCGCTGTACGAATAAAAACTGATGTTGGGACCGGCTTCGCCATCGACGTCTTCAAAAATAAACGGCGGCTCACCGGGCACCGTGACTGCGAGCAATTTACCGTCGCGGCGTACGATACTCGCGGCACCGGATTGCTTCAACTGCTGCGCTTCCACGCGCTTGCCGCAATCGGCCGGATCAGCGGTATTGGCGCACAGTCGCGTGAATTGATCGGTGCTGGGTGGATGGATGCTGCTCAGCGGCGTGGCATCGGCAAAGCGAGGTGTTGGCGGGTCCGCGCTAGGCGTCGTTTGCGCCCAAACTCCGGTGGCAGCCGTGACAGAAGCGCCCAAAAAAAATGCGAAGAGAACGTGATTTCGTTTCATCTTCGCATTTTCGCATCAGGCGGCAACCGCCGGATCGTTGCATGGTGCCTCGGGGAATACTTTGGTGCCGGTCGACGACTCCGTAAAACGACCGCAGCGAGCCGCTGGAGGCCTTTTCTTTGACGCTGATTGGCGCAGATTTGACGCAGATGGCCGCAGATTTCTGCGAGGGGATACCGCCAGAAAGGTACAGATCTAACCCGACTTTCGCTCACAGCACGACCGAGGCGCGCTCGAAAAAATCTGCGTCAATCTGTGTCGAATCTGCGTTAATCAGCGTCAAAAAAACAGCACTCACGCGCCCAGCTTGAGTAGCTTGAAGCGCTTGAGCTTAGCTCCAGCTTGTTCATTGAACCAACGCGCTAATCAAGTCACCCAATGCGCTTAGTTTGGGCACCAAAAAACCGCTTCCCTTCGGGCCGAGCGGATCGTTGCTTTGGCGGCACACCGCCAACCCAACGACCAGCGCAGGGCTAACGGTGCTTACCTCCGGCATCCAGTGCTGGGACTTAACCGAGCGCTTTCGTGATCTGCGCTTTGAGCGCAGCGTCGAGCAGCGCAATGCCTTCGTTCAAATGCGCGCGATTCTCAATGCTGCCGGCGCGACCGACGGCGGCTCTCATTTTCGCAAGTAAATCGACGGCAAATTCTCGCTGCAAGCTTCGCGCGTCGGCGGGTGTTCGCGGCGAAGGGCTCGCCACGCCTTGGGCAATCATTCGCAGATGTTCGCGCTGCAGATTGCGGCGCATCGGTGAAATCGCCGCACCTGTGGTCAGCTCGCTCCACACCGCTTTTTGCAGCGTGCTGTAGAGCTCTGCCACGCTAAAGGCTTTGCTTGGATCGACGAGTTTTTCGGGTGCGCCAATCACACGAGCCGCAACGGTGTCTCGCATCAACTGCGACAAAACACCGCGTTGAATGCTCAACACTCGCCCAGCCACTGAAAAATCAAGAGCGCCAATCGAGCCGCCGCCTGTCTCTTCGTCAAAGTTGTCCCAGCGCGCATCAAAATCAATGCTCAGCTTACCCAAAAATTCGGGTTTGAATTTGAACGAATCGACTTCGAACAAATTCTTTGTAAGCAGATTGAGTGCTCGGCGTTGTAGCGCTGCATCGACCGGTGTGAGCGGCTGTCGCCCTGTTCCAACCGTATCGCGAAGCACGGTAACGCCGCCGACATACTTCGCTGCGAGTTCGCCAAACACTTCGTATTGCGCAAAGCCACGTTGGAAATTTCTGCGCAGCACTTCGTATTCCGAGCCCGGCGCTAATTGTTTGGCCTGCCAACGATCCCACAACTCTTTGGCGAGCGTGAAACGCTTCTCATAAAACGCTAGGGGATCATTGCCCAAATCCGATCGGTTCACCGCGGGATCGATGCCCTCAACGATGGGAAAGAATCCGGCATCTTCGTCGGTCGCGTAGGCGAGCGCGGGCTCCGTGGCGCGGGCGAGCAATTTACCCAGCTCGGCCTTTTCGGTGTCTGCCGTGGTTTCTTTGTAACCGTATTCAATGGCCCACTTGTCGTAAGCACCCACGGTAACCATAGAGTACTGACCTTGGCGCTCGTCCTTCAAAGCGACGTTCAAACCGTTGTAATCCATCGCCGACGAAGCTATGCCATTCTCAGCGCCGAACTTCGCATCGCGCAGTTGCTCCGGCGTGATCGACATAGAGGCCACAAAGTTGTGTCTCAAACCGAGCGTATGGCCGACCTCGTGAATTGTGGTGTCCTTAATCGCATCGAGCACGAGCTGTTTGCCCTCAGGCGAGGATTGATCAAAGTCCCCCCGCGCGGCTAGTAAGTCCAGTGCGAATGCCAACTCATTGGCTTTGCCGTGCGCGTACGTGCACAGTTCACCGTTAGCGTGGAAATGCGCGTGCGCAGCGTGAGCCGTCTGTCCAATCGGGCGCGGTGGATCCTCAACTTGGCGCCCTTGAAAGAAGCGGAAGTTTGCATCACTCATTTCGATGTCGGCATCCAGAATTTCACCGGTGCGCGGATCAACTTTTGAGGGACCGCGCGCGCCAAAGCCAATGCCGCGACCGGTCACCCAGCGAATCGATGCGTAGCGCGTGGACGAGGTGTCAAATTCATCACCGTCGGCTTGTTGCTTGACAACGATAGCGTCCTTAAAGCCCGCACCTACAAACGCTTTATTCCACTCCAGAACACCGGCTTTCACAGCGTCGCGGTATTCAAGCGGTACGTTTTTATCCATCCAGAAAACAATGGGCTCTTTGGGCTCACTGACAGCCGCGCTTGGATCTTTTTTCTCTAAACGCCAACGGTGGATAAAGCGGCTTTTGACCTCACGTTTACTTTGTTCCGTAAAGTCAGACACGGCGGTGGAAAAGTAACCCACACGTGCGTCAGACACGCGCGGTCGCATCGGCTCGGGCATCTTTGAGAAGCCGTAGTAGAAACCAAAAAATGCGGACCGAACATCGGGCAGCGTTGAGGGCACTTTCGGCGGTGGCGCGGGGCTTGGCACTGGCGATGGGAGCGCCACTTTGGCTAAACCGTAGTGAGCGCGCACATGAAATCCGGTTTCGGTATCGCTGTTTTTAGCGTGCGCGATGCTGGAATTTCGCGCATCAAACGAATACGGTTGACGGAACGCTTGCTCAAGCCGCGCCGCGACCGATGGGTAATCGTTGACCAAGAGCGCATTGGCCTCGATCAACACGCTTTTCCTGTCGGGATGCGGCGCGCTCACAACGGTCGCGTTGCCGAGCAATGAATCAGAAAACGAGCGCTCAACCATCTTGGCGGCGGTGGAATCTTTCGCGGCGGTGAACGCGGTGTTTTTCGCAATCAGCTGCACGCCGGTGGGGCCGTGCTTGCGAAAGCTCGCCATTTGTGCGCCACGACCGGCGGCCAAATAACCGCCCATTTGGTTGCCGAAAATACCCGCGTCGCCCAGCGCGTGGGTGACGTTGACCGAGAAGAAAAACGGCTTGTCCCACATGGTCTCAGGGATTTCAATCCAGACCTTGTCGTCTTTGTACCAAGTGGTGAAAAAGCCCTTTTCTTCCTTGGCGTCTTTGATGATTTCAGCGAACGGGCGCGGCGGCGGTGGCGTTCCTGGCGCGGCGGCCGGTGGCGTGGCCGCCGGCGGCGTGCGGGCGGCGGGCGCGGCGGCTGTGCTTGCCTTCGCGTCTCCAACGGCGGCTGTCGCGGTGTTAGCGGCGTCGGCGGGTTTAGTCGACGCTGACGCGGCGCTGGCTGAGGGCTTGGTTTCCGGCAAACCTTGCAGGGTTGCACATGAGGCCAGCCCAAGCGCAACGGCGCTGAGCGCGAATTTTGACAAGTACGAATGTGACATCTGTGCCCCTTGCAGCAAGAAAATAAGCTTTTTTGTTAAAAGCCCCATTAAATTTGGCCTGTAAGCCGATTTAATACCTAAGTGAAAACTGTAGTTTTTTCGGTCAACGCCATATTTCTATTGGCATACGTCGAAATAGCTGGAATATTGCTACTCCCCCACTACTCGCCAATGTCGTCGCCCGCAAACCGAGTTCAGTGTAAGTCCATGCGCCCTCGTCTCGCTCGCCGAGCGCAAAACGTTGCGACCAACTGCGTATTCCGTGGATTGAATGAAATAGTTCCGGTATCTGTGCCGCCACAGATCGATGAATTTATGGGAGCGTGGCCTCCGTGCTCACCGCGCCCTGAGCATCGACCGCGAGAAACGAAACGCCTTGCTCACGCAAAAACGGCAGCGCTTCTGTACCCTTGAGCATCGCAATGGTGGCGAGCGCGCCCGCCGCTGCGCATACCGGTGCCACCACGCTGATCGATCGCCAATGCTGCACCGGCCAACCGGTTTTCGGATTCAAGACGTGGCAATAGCGCACACCGCCTACGTCGACAAATCGCTCGTAGTCACCGCTGGTAGCAAGCGCCGTGTTGACCAAGGGAATTGACGCGAGGGTTTCACCGTCAACGCGCGGATGGCGAATACCCAGCTGCCACGGTGCACCATCGCCGCGATGACCAAGCGCGCGGACATCGCCGCCCAAGTTCACCAGCGCGTTGGCGACGCCGCGCTCGATCAACACTGACGCCGCACGGTCCGCCGCGTATTCCTTGCCAAAACCACCAAAATCAATTTCCATTCCTGATTCAGGCAAACGCAGTTGATGGGCGTTGTGCTCAACGCGGTGCCAACCGATGAGCGCCACCATTTCAGCAATCAGGGCGTTGCTAGGCAACTCCGCATTTTTGAAATTCCAGGCACGTCGCAACACGCCAGAGGTAATGTCAAATAGCCCATCGCTCGCTGCGAACAATTGATCGGCAAAAGCGATCAGCTGCGCCGTTTCCTCGTCGATCGAAACCAACGACGCGCCGCCCGCGTTGGCATTAATTTCCGCGACAACGCTATCAGCTCGGTAGCGCGAATATTTGTGTTCGATACGGCGAACTTCGTCGATGGCGGCGACGGCCGCATCGCGCGCGCCCAATTCATTGTCCGCAACGATCAACAGCTCACAATCGCACGCCATAGCCGCGAATTGCGCGCGCCAGACGTGGGACTTCGAGTCATAGGTTAAGACCATAGACGAGAGCTTAGCGGCATTGACCGCGGCGACTCGAGGCCAATCAACTCCCTTCTCCCGCAGGCGGGAGAAGGGTTGGGGATGAGGGTGCTTGCGCTTGCAGAGTCAAGGTCGAAGTTCAAAACCGCAAAACGCGTCGAGTCCACCTCATTTGCTCCCTCACCCCTACCCTCTCCCGCCTGCGGGAGAGGGAGCAAGAAAAGCCCACGTCCACCCTTAAACGCCCTAAAACGTCCGCGTCACCCCAAGCTGCCATATCTGGGCTTTGAACGTGGCCAATCCAGGCGAGCCATCGCCGCCAAGTCGCCAGCTGCTGCGCTGTTCGTAGCGCTCGTATTTGACGTCGGCAACCCACTTCGAATCGATGCGCCAATCGAGCTTCGCACCCAAGGTGATCGCGCCGAATGACGACAAACGTGTGTCAGCCGATGAGAGTTTTGGACGCCCCACAGGAAACGGCTCGCCGATCACCGGATCGTAGACCGGGTCGAAGTAAAAGCTTGCTGCGCGCTGCGTGTAGTAGCGCGCAGAGGGCGTGATCGTGAATCGATCGCCGAGCGGTTTCACCCACTCGGTTTGCAGCGTGTGCGCGCGAATGCCAAAGGTGTCGCTGTAATACCGGTAGCTGCTACGAAACGTGGTTTGGCTCGCTTCGTGAAAGTGATTCCAACGCAGCAATGCAATCGTTTGATCGCGCTCACGCGGACGTTTGTCAACGAGCTTGTAGGGGTCGTTAAAGTAGCCGCGCCCGCGAACGTGCGACAGATTCAGTTGCACCAAATCGTTCTTCGTCCAGGCTTGGGTCACGCCGATCATCACATCGGTCACGCGCTTTTTTTCGTTCTCAACGATTTCGTTGACGGGATTGATTCGATCGTGGGTCAATCCCGCGCCGATCATCCAAGTGGTGTTGTTATCGGCTGAGGAAAAGCGTGCGTCCAGGGCCACCGCGTTAGACCGATAGTCATCTTCAGTTGACGTACTGGCTCGCAAACCCACGGTAGCGCGCGCAAAATAACGGCTCAATTTCACATCAGCCGCCGTGCGCCGGTCACGCATGTTCGAAGCGCTAGAAATGCTCGAATGCCAGCGCGGTGAAGCGCCCGAAATGCTGTCTTGCACGAGCGTTGATTCAATCGACCAATCGCCCGCAAACGGCGCCATTGCATAGAGCGCAGGCGCGGTCACTTTGATGCGATCAAGCCCCGGTTGCCAATCGTTGTAGCCCTGAACCTTAACCGACACGATGGCCGATTCGGGCGGCGTGTCGGCTTGTGCGGCGGTCACGCAAACACCGGGCAGTGCGAGCGCAGCCAACGTGATCGAACCGAGCTTTAAGCCCACCGATTTGGCCGCAGCATCCCGCTCGTTGATTTCAATTGCAGCCACAGCCACCTCCGCCCACACCGGTGCCGCCCGAGGCCGCTTCTTTGCTGAAATACACATGCTGCAAAAACGCGCTGTCGAGCGGATCGCTATTGAGGCTCATGTCTTTTCGAGCCAAATTGCCTTTCTCCCACGCCTGCGGTGGTTGCATCGCGCAGCCGGAGACTGCCAAGATCGCAGCGGCGCACAGCGCGCGATAGAGAGTTTGCTTCATGCTATTTCCTTAACTTCGCTTCAGGTTCGCCAGGGCACGCTCGATGGCGCGCTCAAGCTCAGCCGTGTCAGCGGGCTTGAATCCTGAATGAATGTAGATCACGCGTCCTTCGGCATCGAGTAAGTACGACATTGGCATCGCGGTGACTGCAAATTGCTTCGCGACGGTGCCGGTCGGCTCAAATGCAATCGTGAATTTCGCCGGAACCTGCGCCAAAAAACGCTCGGCGGCTGGCCTTGCAGTGTCAACATTGATCGCCACGATTTCGAGCCCCTTGTCTTGAAAGCGCGTGGCCATCGTGTTCATCCAAGGAAACGACGCTTTGCAGGGCGCACACCACGACGCCCAAAAATCGACGTACACGACCCGCCCTTTGAGCGAGGCCAACAGCACTTCACCCTTTGCCGTATTAAGGCGCACGCTCGGGGCTAGCTCACCGACTTTCACGGCGTTCGCAGTAGCGGCGGCGCAAAGCAACGCTGCACAGAGCAGCGTCTTGATCGAGGTTGTCGCGAGTTGAGCGAGAGTGCTTTTCATTGAGAATCTATTTTGCACCCAAAGCATGTCATTGGCATATTCCGGTGTGGTGTAGCCGCATTGAATCTCGAGTGTGCAGTCAGCTCTGTCGCCGTTTGGGTGAAACGCCACGCGCTTTGAACCACACGGCCAATTGCTCGTTAAAGCGAACCACCTCCTCGCGCAACCACGCTACAAACGCCCGCACTTCGGCGCGAGATTGACCGCGCTCAGAGACGACCAAGAAACAACCCGCCCCCGTGGACACTGACACGTCAATGGGTCGCACGAGCTCTCCGGTCATAAACATGTCCGCGCCGTAAGTGCGTGACAGCGCCACGCCCTGCCCGCGCTGAGCCGCCATGAACGCTTGCGCGATGAAATCGAATTTGAGATGCGAGCGGCCTTTGATGTCCGCCGCGCCAATTTCGTGAAAAAACTGCGGCCAGGTGGCGCGAATTTCGGCGGGGCCACCGGCGCTCGATTCGATGAGCGTGTGGCGCGACAAATCTTCCAGTTTTTTAAGCGGTGGCGAGGTCTTGGTGTACGACGGACTCACCACGGGAAACAAAACCTCTTCCATCAAGAGTTCAGCACCCGGCGGAATCGCCTCACGACGAAGATAGCGGATCGCCACGTCGACGTTTTCGAGCCCCAAATCGATCATTCGATCCGTCGCGCCGATTTCGATATCGGCCGTAGGTCGCAGGGCCCGAAAACCTGACAAACGCGGGATTAACCACAGCGAGGCAAAGGATGCGAATGTGTTGACCGAAATACGCGGCGAAAACGCGTCGCGACGCATGCGTTCAACGCCCGAATCCAGTTCTTTGAGCGTTTTTTGCACCATCAAAAGAAACTGTTTTCCCTCAGCGGTCAACACGATTTCGCGCGCTTTGCGAACGAATAGCGCGATGCCAAATTCGTCTTCGAGCCCTTGCACTTGGCGCGATACCGCCGATTGCGTTAAGTGAAGTTCAGTCGCCGCGCGAGTCAAGCTCAAATGGCGCGCGGCCGATTCGAATCCGCGCAGCCCGGCGAGCGTCAACGGGCGATGCTGCAACGCTGCCGAAGACAGCGCCACGGCGCTGCCAACAGCGCTCGCGTTGATCAGAGAGGATGAGGGAAGAGTCTTTTGCATGCACTTTTTGCAGTCTTACCCGCAATCAATTCGTTCGACACCGCGGATTTTCCTCTATTAAATACCATCCTACAACAACAGTTTTCTCCTCCTCGTCCCCGTCAATAGACTGCAAGGAATACAATCATGGACTACACACATTATCCCTACGCCACACAAGACTGGTCGCTCGCTCAGGGTCGCGCATTGCAACTCGAAGCCACACAAATCCGCGCCATTGAGTCACTGGGCGGTGAGCTGTGGGTGACCGTCTCTGGCAGCTCGCAAGACTATTTTGTGAGGGCGGGCGAAACGCTTGCGGTGCCGTGCAGTCACGGCCAAGTCGTCATCGAACCCGTCGGCGGGGCGGGCGTTGCGCGCGTGGCGCTGCTGGCGCAATCGCCACTCACGGCGAGCGTTTCGCCATCGTTCTGGCAAGCGCTTTCGGTATCCGCGCTGCATCCCTTGGCCGACGTACTTCGTAGTGTCGCCGATCGGCTTGATCCAAAATTCGCTCGTGCTTAATTTAAGGAATTGACCATGTCTGACGCCCTCACGCTCTACGTTAACTCCGGCTACACCAGTCCGTACGCCTTGGCTGCGTTCGTCACGCTCAAGGAAAAAAACTTGCCGTTTGAAATCGTCGAAATCAATTTAGAGGACGACGCCCATCATGCGGCGAGCTATCAGAAAAGCTCGATCACCGAGCGCGTGCCCACGCTGACGCACGGCGATTTTGCGCTCTCGGAATCTTCAGCGATTTGCGAATACCTTGAGGACGCATTCCCGAGTTCGCCGCGCGTCTTGCCCACCAATACTCAGCAACGCGCCCGTGCGCGGCAAGTTCAAGCGTGGATTCGAAGCGATTTGATGCCCATTCGCATGGAGCGCTCCACGAGCACCGTGTTTCAGCACGACACCGCGAAACCGTTGTCGGCCGACGCGCAAGCCGCCGCGCAAAAGCTCTTTCGCGCCGCCGACGCGCTCGTCGGCAATCCCTCGGGCAATTTGTTTGATCAATGGTGCATCGCCGACGTGGATTTGGCGATGATGCTCAATCGGCTGGTTCACAACGGCGATGCGGTGCCGGCAAAGCTTGAGCAATACGTGCGAAATCAATGGGCGAGACCGAGCGTGCAGGCGTGGGTGGCGTTGGCCAAGAAAGCAAACGCCTAGCAATCCAACTTTCTACTTCAATGCCCATTGAAATGGTGCTTTCGGCGTATTTTTAACGTATTCTGAAAAGCACTGAAAATCAGTTAAACGCCTTATTACACAAGGCGTTTAACGAAAAAGCTTGGAATACGCCGACAAAGAGAGTTAATTGACGGGCGGCGCGTAGTTCGCGGGACGTTTTCCCGAGAGCGATTTCAGAAACTCAACAATCGATGCTGTTTCCGCGTCAGTGAGCTGACGCCCGAGCTGAACGCTGGCCATCACGCGCACCGCGTCATCGAGCTTGGCCACACTGCCGTCGTGAAAATACGGCGCGGTATCGACTACGTTTCGAAGCATGGCAACGCGAAACACGTGCTTGTCGGCTTCGTTTTTCGTCGCGGCGAATTTTCCTTCGTCGACCTTTTTCGATTTAGTTTCAAGCCAGTAATCTTTGGTCAAACCAAATTTCATTTGCAGCGTACCGCCGAGCAGCGCTCCCGAATGGCAGCCCGCGCAGCCCACATTCACAAACGTGCGCATCCCGGCTTTTTGCGCGGCGGTCAGCGCGGCGTTGTCGCCCGCGAGGTAGCGATCAAACGGCGCTGGCGTGTTGAGCGTTGATTCATAGACATCGATGGCTTGCGCCATGTTTTTGATCGTCACGGGATCGGCGTCGCCCGGAAACGCAGCGGCGAACGACTTCGCATCGTAGTGCTTTTTGAGATTGGCAAGCGCGAGCTCGCGCGTCTCAAACCCCATCGAGCCCGTCATCGAACCCTCGGCTTGGGCTGCGGCGCTCGCTCGGTCACCCGTCCAGCGCAGCCCCGCCGTTTGAAGCGTTGAGTTGTAGATCGGCTGCGAGTGGCGCGAGGTCGGCTTATCGCGAGCGTCGGTTGAAAATTGACGACGGTCCGACGATCCGTCTTCGGGCATGTGGCACGTTGCGCAGGCGATTTTGCCGTTCACCGACAGTCGTTGATCCCAAAACAACGCTCGGCCAAGCTTGGCCGCTGGCGCATCGATGGCCGCTTGAGCGACCGGTTTGACTTGACCAAACATGGCCGCGAACGCTTCACGGGGTTCGGGCTCGGGCTGCGCACTAACGGCCAACGCAACGCTAACACCCGCAATACCGAGCGCCGTGGCTGAGAATTTGTAGTTCATCGGATTTTGCCTTTGGAGGAGGAGAAAAAAACTATCGAACGAGTTGCCCTCTGCGATCCACGACGGTGAGTTCAACGAATTGACCCCCGGCTCTTTCTTGTGGTGTGAAGCGCAGACTGTAGTTATCGAACTCAATGGCGCGCCCGGATTCGAGCCCCGCAATGAATTTCTCGCGCGTCGGATCTTTGCCCGCGCGTCGCAGGCCTTCGAGCATGAGTTTGGCCGTGACGAAACCTTCCATCGATACGTAGTTGATCGGCACGCGTGTACCCGCAAGCTCTCTGAATTCAGCGACCAATTTGCTGCCGGCACCCGCCATCGGAAACGGCACCACCTGCGAGAACGCAAGGCCGGTTGATTTGTTACCCAGGTCTTTGATGAGCGCCGCTGCGTTGGTGAACGACAGGCTCATGAATTGATACAGACCACCCAGCTCCCGCGTTTTTTGGATCAACGCCGCTGCCGTTTTGTTGGTCAGAATCATGACCACCCACTGCACATCAGCCTTCGCCAGCGTGGCCGCTGCGGCGTCCACTTTGGTCGAGCCGCGCTCGATGGCGATCACGGCGGGCACCTTGACGCCGAGGTTTCGAAATTCGACGGCGGTTCGCTCGCCACTGTCCTTACCGCCGCGATCATCGAAATGAACGACCGCCACTCGATCAGCGGCCATCGCGGTGAGCCGCTTGGCGACGTGCGCAATCTCGGCGTAATAGCCGGTGCGCGCATGAAAGACGTAGCGGTTTGGCGGATCGCGCAGGGATTGATTGCCGGTGAAAACACCCACCAGCGGAATGCGCGCTTCGTTAATTGCTGGCAGCGCCGCGAGCGTGTTGTTACCGCCGTAAAACCCGAACAGCGCAAACGAGCCGTCAGCGATCAATTTCTTAGTGTTCGCTGCGGTGGTGTCGGCTTTGCCCGCATCGTCGATCACCGTGAGCTTGACCTGGCGGCCAAACACACCGCCGTCTTTGTTTGCGTCATCAAAAGCCAGCCGCGCGCCGAGCAGGTAATCAACACCCACCGACGATTCACTGCCAGTTTGCGGCGACGACATGCCAATGGCGATGCTGGTTGGCGTGACGCCCTGCGCAACCAGCTCAGCGCTCGTCAGACCGACGAGGACGGGAATGACCACCCACTGTGCCAAAAGTACGATCAATCGAGATTTAGAAACAAAAGGACGGATGAAATCAAACAGCAACTTCAAGTTTTTCACCAACTTCTTCTACGGATTCAGATGCGATGATTCTGCGAAGAATCAACGTGTTGCGCCAAGTGTAAATGACGTCGTCATATGACGAAGTCATATAGAAGACCGCAACTCGCACCAATCCCGTCACATCGGAAAGACCTCTGCATAACTTCCCTTTTCGTCATTCCCGCGAAGGCGGGAATCCATCGTTGAGGAAGAGTAGTGTTCCAAGTTATTGATTTTCCTCAGACTGCCATGGATTCCCGCCTTCGCGGGAATCACGAATGGGATGGCGTTTTGGTGTCCAACGGAGTTGTGTAGATGTTTCTCGGAGTGATCGAAGCCCCCGAGGCACGCGGGTCAGCCCAGCCAACATAGCCCGCCGGCATACCAAGCGCCACTTCCCCGTGGGTGTTCTTTCCAACTGACGTCGCTCAGCAGTCGGCGATACGACGCCGGTAAACGAACTTTTTAACGAAACGCCCTATTAAATGGGTCGATAGAGCGAAAAAGGCAAGGTTTCGATTGATTTACAAATAGACGCTATTGCCCTAATTCATAAGGCATTGGCAACGAAAGCTACTACCCCAACGTCACAATTTCCCCACGCAAGGTGTGCGCCACCGCCGCCGTGATCGTCACGTCAACGTATTCACCGATCAACCGATCATTTCCAGGGAAATTGACTACGCGATTATTTTCCGTGCGGGCGGCCAGCTCGGTTTTGCTCTTTTTCGAAACGCCTTCGACCAGTACGCGCTCGACTTTGCCGACCATCGCTTCTGAGTAACCGTAGAACAATTCATCAATTCGTTTTTGCAATTGGCTGAGCCGCGCTGATTTTTCAGTGGCCGGTGTGTCGTCCGACAAATCCGCAGCAGGCGTACCGGGGCGGGCGCTGTAGGTGAAGCTAAACGCACCGTCAAACGCCACATCATCGATCAACTTCATCGTGAGATCGTGATCCTTTTGCGTTTCGCCGGGAAAGCCCACGATGAAATCAGAGGTGAGCGAAATGTTGGGGCGCACCGCGCGAAGTTTGCGCACCGTGCTCTTGAATTCGAGCGCGGTGTAGCCGCGCTTCATCGCCGCCAAAATCCGATCCGAGCCGTGCTGAACCGGCAGGTGCAATTGCGATACCAGCTTGGGCACTTTGTCATACACCGCAATCAGCGATGCGCTCATTTCACGCGGATGGCTCGTGGTGTATCGAATGCGCTCAATGCCGGGGATTTCGTCGATGTATTCGATGAGCGTGGCGAAGTCGGCGATCTCGGTGCCGTCGCCCATTTTTCCTCGGTAGGCGTTGACGTTTTGGCCCAAGAGCGTGACCTCTTTGACGCCCTTAATCGCGAGTTCAGCCACTTCGGTGAGTACGTCCTCAAACGGTCGCGACACCTCTTCTCCGCGCGTGTACGGCACCACGCAAAAGCTGCAATATTTGCTGCAACCTTCCATGATGGAGACGAACGCGCTGGCCGCTTCGACTCGAGCCGGCGGCATGTTGTCAAACTTCTCGATTTCGGGAAACGAGATGTCAACTTGCGACAGCCCCGTGGCGCGCCGCTTAGCGATCAGCGCAGGCAAACGGTGCAAGGTTTGCGGGCCGAACACCACATCGACGTAAGGCGCACGTTCAACGATAGCGCCGCCCTCTTGCGAGGCCACACAACCGCCCACGCCAATGACCAGATTAGGATTTTTTTTCTTTAAGTCTTTGACCCGCCCGAGATCGTGAAACACCTTTTCCTGCGCTTTTTCGCGCACTGAACAGGTGTTAAACAAAATCACATCGGCGTTATCCGGCGTGTCGGTTTTCTCGAATCCGCCCGTGGTTCCGGCATCCAAAATGTCAGCCATCTTGTCGGAATCGTACTCATTCATCTGGCAACCAAAGGTGCGGATGTAGAGCTTTTTCTTAGCGACGGAGGGCGTGGCCGCGTCAAGCGCGGGAGCGATGGGTGTGTTTTGCATATGAGCAGGGCGCGCGGCTTGATCCGGCGTTGCGTTAAAGTGAAAGTGTGATTTTACCTGCGCCCCGACCTATCGTCGGCGATCTTTGCCGGCGTACTTCACTTGATACATCGCCGCGTCGGCCCGCTTGATGAGCTCAGTCACATCGACCGCTTGCGCCGACTGATACGACACGCCCACCGACGCGCCCACGGCCGCTGCGATTTGCGCAGCGTTGACTTTGATCGAGTAAGGCGCGCGAATCGATTCAACGATGCGTACGCGCAGCTCAGCGGCCCGCGTGAAGGCCACACTGTCTTTGAGCACCAACACAAATTCGTCGCCGCCGACCCTCGCGGCGATGTCGCCGGGTTGGATTAACGCGGTCAATCGTCGCGCTGTTTCAATCAAGACCGAATCTCCAGCGGCGTGACCGTGTTTATCGTTAACTTTTTTGAATCCATCCAAATCAATGAACAGACACGACACATGGAATTGGTTGTTGCTTGTGTCGTGAAGCAAAGCAACGGCGCGCTGCTCCAAGCCCGACCGATTGGCCAAGCCGGTCAGCGAATCGTGCGTTGCCAGATAGCGCAGCTGCTGCTCCGCGATGCGCTTGGCGCTCACGTCTTCGATCAAACACATCACCGTCATCGACTGCTCGCCCGAGGCGGGCAGCGCCGAGAGAAACCACGCGAGCTGCGCAATGTCGCCGTCGGGTTTAGTAAACGCCGTTTCAAGCTGACTTCGCGCATCGACGCCGCTCTGGAGCTGGTGCAATGCGGCGGTCAGCTCACCGCCGGCAGAACCATCGCTGAGCACTTGGGTAATGGCTCGACCCACCAACTGTTCGGGCTCATAGCCCAGCATAGCGCTCGCGCGTGCTGAGCAACGCAACACGGTGAACGTATCGTCAAGCTCGAGCACGGTCAGCGGACTGTTTTCAACATGCGAGGCCAATCGCTGAGTGGCCGCGATCAGTTTTTCAGTGGCGATGCGCAGCTCGTGAACGCGAAGCGTGGTGGTAATGAAGCCCAAAATTTCACCCGACGGCGACTTCCACGGCGTCATCGTCACCGATATCCATGCGTTGGCATCATCGTGAATCCGGCCCTTGCGTTCGTAGGTCACCGATTCACCGGCAAACACGCGCTCAACCAGCGGCGTGATGATCTTCATGGTTTCTTCGCCGTAGCATTCGAGCACCGTTCGACCAATAGCCTCGTGGGCGGGCATTTTCAGCGCTCGAGCAAAGCCGGAATTGACATAGCGAAATCGCCATTGCCGATCCACCACAGAAAGCGTTGCGCCTGTACCCGCATGCAAAACGTCGAGTAAAGTGGCAGCGTCTAGTGCTAATGGATTTTCGGAATTCATTGACCTACTTTGGTGCAGACCGGGATTGGATCAGTAAACACTTTTTGCGCAATGCCGACCCGTCGTCGTCAATCTAGCAGGCATTACCGCGATTCGCTATGAATTTGTGCGTTACGGCACAAGCTCGGCATGATCGATGCCAGCGCGCCCGGCTTCATCCAGCGTTGCAACGACACGTCTAGATTCTGGACATATCCGTCGGCCGCATCGCTTCAATCGTGTCCTACAGTGCCGTCGCCCTCGCCACGCCGATCAAAACGCACCAACATGCACTACTGCCCTCGTGTTGTTGCTGATGTCGTTCGTTGGGTTCGCGCCTTCGTTAGTTCCCTGGGCCCAAACGCCCACGGTTGGATTCTTGCTGAGCACTTGCATTTGCTTAAGAAGCGCAGGCGAGTCGAAATTCAGTCTGATCTCACTGCACCAGGTGGCGCCACTTTCGAGTCCAGCGCTCGTCTGCTCGTACAAACTCCCTTGAACGCCGGGCGGCGTCGATGAGCCACTATACGGGCCAATGCCGGCCCAGTAAAACTTAGCGCGCAACGGTCCGGCCACCTGCGTGGTTCCCACATTTCTTGCGCAAAAGCTAACTTTCAGTTGCACTTTGGGGCTTGGCAGACCGACAGCGGTCCCAGGGTACACCCGCGATTCAGCTGTACTCACGATCAAATCACCCAGCAGTATCTTGCGTGGCGGTTTTAGCGTGTTCGTCGTCATCTCAGTGAGCGGTCGATCGATGGTCGGCGGCCCGCTGCCGACTGTGGGTGCCGCCGATACCTGGGCCGCCACCAGAGCAACAAGAGTAAAAGATATCAAGCCAATAGTTTTCACAATAAACCCCTTAAAAAAAGAACTTACTTACTGTTGTAGAAGGCAAAGCATATCGGTGAATGACTTCCGCAACACCAACAGCTCGCTTTGAATAGAATCGGAGCACACGCTCACTTCCGTTGCCCACCTCACCATGCCTCTCTCTGCCGCCACTGCCGCCGACCGTGCTCGTATCCTTGCCGACGCACTTCCCTACATTCGCCAGTTTCACGACAAAACCCTGGTCATCAAGTACGGCGGCAATGCCATGACCGATCCCGATCTCAAAAAGAAATTTGCATTTGACGTCGTCATGCTTAAGTTAGTCGGCATGAACCCCGTCGTGGTTCATGGTGGCGGGCCACAAATTAACGAAATGCTGCAGAAAACTGGAAAACAGGGCACCTTCGTTCAGGGAATGCGCGTAACCGACGACGAAACGCTCTACGTCGTTGAAGCTGTACTTGGCGAGCTCAATCAAGAAATCGTAGGGCTCATCAATCAAGCCGGCGGCAAGGCGGTCGGACTCAACGGCCAAGACGGCGGATTCATTCGCGCCAAGAAATTGCTGCTCGAGAGCGACGAAGACAAAACCAAACTGCTCGACATCGGTTACGTAGGCGACATTTACGCCATTGACCCGACGCTAATTCAGCACCTAGACGCGGCCGATTTCATCCCCGTAATCGCGCCGATTGGCGTCGGTGAGGACGGTCAGGCCTACAACATCAACGCCGATTTGGTCGCGTCTGAATTGGCGCAAACGCTGAAAGCCGAAAAGCTCGTGTTGATGACCAACACGCCCGGCGTGCTCGATAAGTCCGGCAAATTGCTCACCGGTCTGACCCACGCCGAGATCGAAGCACTCTTTGCCGACGGCACCATCAGCGGCGGTATGCGCCCAAAGATACAAGGTGCGCTCGATGCAGTGCTGCACGGCGTAAAAACGACGCACATCATTGACGGCCGCGTAGAGCATGCGCTACTGTTGGAGATTCTCACGTCTGAGGGCGTGGGCACAATGATTCGCTCGGAATAAAACGTAGAACGCGAGCCCTGACAACAAAAAGGAGTGATGAGTATGGCCGGGAAACCAGGGGAACGTCGGACGCAAATTTTGCAGGTCTTAGCCGGCATGCTTGAGGTGCCGCAGGGCGAAAAAATTACCACTGCCGCGCTCGCCGCTAAGGTCGGCGTGTCCGAAGCAGCGCTCTATCGCCACTTCGCCAGCAAAGCGCAGATGTTTGAAGGCCTCATCGAATTCATTGAGGAATCGGTGTTCTCACTCGTCAATCAAATCAATCAAACCGAGCGCGATGGTCGCGCCCAGGCGTACGGCGTCGTCGCCATGCTCCTAACCTTCGCCGAAAAAAATCCCGGCATGGTGCGTGTGTTGATTGGCGACGCCTTGGTCAACGAAGACGCTCGTCTGCAAGCGCGCATCAATCAGCTGATGGATCGAATCGAAGTCTCACTCAAGCAATCTTTGCAACTTGCCAGCGCGGGGGCCGCGCAACCCGGTGCGGACGTCACGGCCAGTGCCAATGCAGCGGCGATGTCAGCCTATATCGTGGGGCGTTGGCACGCGTTTGCCAAGAGCGGATTTAAACGCAAGCCAAGCGCGAATTGGGCGACGGAGCAGTTGGCGTTTCGGGCGTAAGTTGACGGCGCTACCTGAGCGCAAATAACAACCCAAACGGCACAAACAGAATACTCGCAATATTGCCAACGAGCACGATGGAGGCAACCTTGGCGGGTTCTTGTTTGTAGTAATCCGCGACCAAGAAATTGAGCACCGCCGGCGGCAGCGAAGCAAACAAGTACACCAAGCCAATCTGCTCTTTGCTCATAGGAAGCCAGCCGGCGATCAAGCCAGCAACGAACAGACTAGACAGCGGACAGATCGCAGCACCCACCAGCGAGGTCGAAAAATCTTCCCACTTCACGTCGTTCATTCGAACGCCAAGCGAGAGCAGCATCAACGGAATCGCACTGTCACCGACGAGCTTGATGGGCGTGTGAATCGCGTCGGGCAAGTGAGTGCCGGTGAGCCCGAGCGATGCGCCGACGACGGTGGCCCAAATCATCGGGCTCTTTAGGAAAAATTTCACGTCGGCGTGCTTGTTGACGATGAATTGCCCCACGGTGAAGTGCAACAAATTCGAAGTAGTAAACAACGCGACCATACCCGCAACGCCCGGCGCGCCGAACGCAAACAGCGCAAGCGGCAAACCCATGTTTCCACAGTTGTTAAACATCATCGGCGGCACAAAGGTACGCGCACTTTCGCCACCAAACTTGGCGAACGGATAAGCAATCAGCCCCGAGCCCAGTACGATCACAATCGCCGCGACCGCGAGCGGCCACAGCGAGACCAAATCAATACTTTTGTCGCTCAAATACGCGAGCACCAGAAACGGCCCGAATAGCTCCAGATTGAATCGATTCATCACCCGCATATCGGGCTTCCACAGGCGGCCGAGCAGAAAGCCCAAAATGATGATGGCAAGCACCGGCAGGACAATCTCAAGGATGCGAAGTGCAAGCGTCACTTCGAAACACTCCAGCTAGGTAGATGGCGTCGGAGCGCCCAGAACGTCCAGATCACAATAGCTATTTGCGCGATAAGAAGTAGCAAAAACGCACTCTCGTAGCCCTGCGGCAAGTAGCGCCCAGCGGCGGCGGCGGGGTATTGATTCACCACCAAACCGATGCCCCACTGCAGCAAAAATCCGGTGCCAAACATTAAAAAATTCAGAAGCGTCGACAGGCGACCGCCCACGTTGGATGGAAACAGTGGCATCAGCGCAGCAAACACTAAGTTCCCGCAAACATGAGTCACGCCAAAAGCAATCAACGCCAATGCTGGCGAACCAACCCAGGACAGCAGAAACGGCAGTTGACCCAATAGCGCTCCAACGCACCCCAACACAGCGAACCACGGCGCTGATTTACCGCGCAGCACCCAGTGCCCCATTAGTTTTCCCATGACAATATTGGCAAAGATCATCGCTGCGGAAATGAGCATCAAGTAATCGCCAATTTTTTTGGGTGCCATGCCCACCACATCCACCAACCATGGCCCCGCCCATAAGCCCTGAACCGCAAGCCCAACCGCATTGGTGAAGCAGGTGATAGGAGCGATCGTCCAGAACAGCGGATGCTTGAGCACTTCGCCCCAGCCGCCACCGACACTCTTTGCACCCGTCGTGGCGGCCGACGGTGGGTCAGGCACAGCAAACGCGAGCCACAGAGAAGCCACGAGTGTGATTACACCCATCGCAAAAAACATCTGTTGCCAGGTGATGAGTTGAAGCAGCCAAAGTACGGGCGCGGTGGCGGCGACTGCGCCCGCATTGCCCAGCGCCAACATGTAGCCATTCATCGCGGGCAGTCGCGTGGGTGGCAACCACTGAGCAAAGGTGCGCAGCGTCGCCATTAAACATGCCGACACGCCAACACCAATAGCGATGCGGCCAGCGATCAAGCCGTTGAGCGAACTGGCCGATGCAAAAATGAAGCAGCCCGCTGCGCATGAAAGCAGCAGCAGCGCTTCGACGCGTCGTGGCCGATATCGGTCGAGCCAGCCACCCAGCGGTAGTTGCGTAAAGGCAAAGCTTAGAAAGTACGCTGCGGTCAAAAGCCCGAGCTGCGCGGCATTCAGTCCGAATTCAGTGGTGAGTTGAGGCGCGATGGCCGCGTTGACCGTGCGAAGCCCGTAACTGATGACATAGGCTAAACCGAACGGTGCAAACACCAACCCGGCAAACGCCGCGCCCGAGAGCGCGCCCTTGGCCGTACCCTCAACACTTGAGTTCGTACTCAAAGGATGAACTGCGAAAGGTTTTCATCCTTTACGATGCCGGCGAGTTTTCCATCAACAAATTTGGCGTCAATGTCGATCACGCTCCCCGTGAGTGAGTCTGCGGTGAAGCTCACATCTTCGAGCAGGCGCTCCATCACCGTGTGCAAGCGGCGAGCGCCGATGTTTTCTTGACGCTCGTTCACTTCAAATGCAATCTGTGCCAAACGCTCGATACCCGAATCCGCGAACTCAAGCGTGACCTGCTCGGTACCTAACAACCCCGCGTACTGCTGTGTCAGCGACGCATCGGTGCTGGTCAATATGCGTTTGAAGTCGTCCACCGTGAGTGCAGAGAGCTCAACACGGATTGGAAAACGGCCTTGTAATTCGGGAATCAAATCGCTCGGTTTCGAGAGATGAAACGCGCCGCTGGCGATGAACAAAACGTGATCAGTTTTGATCGCGCCGTATTTAGTGTTGACCGTCGTGCCCTCAACCAAAGGCAGCAAATCCCGCTGCACGCCTTGGCGTGACACATCGCTGCCGCTCGTTTCATTGCGTGTTGCGATTTTGTCAATTTCGTCAAGGAACACGATGCCGTTTTGCTCGGCGTTTTCGAGCGCGGTTTGTTTCAATTCATCATCGTTGACGAGTTTTGCCGCCTCTTCGTCTTGCAGCACTTTGAGCGCTTCATCAACGCGCATCTTTTTAAACTTCATACGGCTTTGTTGCATGCCCGCGAACATACTTTGAATCTGCTGCGTCATCTCTTCCATGCCGGGCGGCGCCATCACTTCCATGCGCGGCGATTCCACGGCGACTTCGATATCAATTTCTTTGTCGTCGAATTGGCCCTCGCGCAGCATCTTGCGAAATTTTTGCCGCGTGCTGCTGTCGGTGGGCTTCAGATCTTCGATGTTGACCGCTTGCGGTGGCGGCAACAGCGCATCGAGCACGCGCTCCTCGGCAGCGTCAATGGCTCGGTCACGTACCGCCTTGGTGGCCTGTTCGCGGGTTTGTTTGATGGCGACTTCAACCAAATCGCGGATGATGGTGTCTACATCGCGTCCAACGTAGCCCACTTCCGTGAACTTTGTCGCCTCAACTTTGACAAACGGCGCATTGGCAAGCTTCGCCAAGCGACGCGCGATTTCCGTTTTGCCAACGCCGGTCGGCCCGATCATCAAAATGTTTTTGGGCGTGATTTCACTGCGAAGCGGCTCAGCCACCTGCTGCCGACGCCAACGGTTGCGAAGCGCAATAGCCACCGCTTTTTTTGCCGCAGCCTGCCCAACGATGTGGCGATCCAATTCGTGAACAATTTCTTTGGGGGTCATCGGGGTGGACATTGATCAAACATTCGCGAAACAGATATGCCCCAATTTTAGGGCGCGCTACTTACAAATCAGCACATCGATCACCGGAGGTTGAAATAGTCGCATCGGAAGCCCAACCGTTCCCAGACCCGCCGTCACGAAAACCTGTCTTGGGCCCGCCGCATCGCGTTCATACAAGCCGCGCTTGAATGCGCCTTTGGTGGCACCCGTCAATGCCCATGCCGTGAGCCACGGTATGTTGATTTGCCCGCCATGAGTGTGCCCTGCGAGCATTGTGCCGATCGAAGTACCCGCCAAACGCACATATGAATCGGGATTGTGCGCGAGCGCAATGAGCGGTTTCCGGTCGTCAATCAGCGGTGGAATCCAGTCCTTTTTCGCCCATCGATCGCCCATTCCCACAAACTCCACGCCCTTGACGATCACGCTCTTTCCTTCAACGGGCTCAACTTTGTAACGCAATAGAGTTTCGCGTAGTTCGACGGCCAGCGGCGGACCAGGCTGCTCCTCGTCATGATTGCCGGGCACGGAGATCATCCGATGTCGCAATCCGGACAGCGGAGCCAGAAGCTCGCCCAGGGGTCGGGTCGGTTCATAGGTCCAGTCGCCAGCGACGGCGACCACATCAACATCCAACCTGTTTAATGCATCGACGATTTGTTGAGTTCTGCGCTCATCCTGAAAGAACCCGATGTGTACATCTGCGATCAAGGCGATTCGAAGCGGTGCTCCGATGCTGAGTTGAGTTTCACGAATCACAATGCGCTCGGGCTCAATAAATCGCGCGTAGAGCAACACGAGCCCAAAGCCAATTGCCAATGCAGCGCCCGTCGCCCCAAGCCAAGCGCGACGTTTCAGTTCGAGCCGCATTTGCACAAACGCCAACAGCACGTACGGCACGAACAGCCAAAGTAGACCACCGAGGCAGTGTCGGTAGGCGAGGATTTTGATGTCACGCGGCGCGATGAGCATCACTGCTACAAAAGTAATGAGAGCGATGATGGGGCCGTAAAACAGGACAAAGCGAATCATTGATTTGTGCATAAATGGCGGATGATCCTTGGCAATCGGCGCAGGATGCGATGGGTTAGCTACTTTGATTGCCCGAGCTTCAGCGTGCGCATCGACCAAGATCATAAATACGCCAAGTGAAGTTCATGTGAAGTCTCCCTTTGCTGCACAGCGCGGCCTAAAATGCTCGTATCGTCCCTCGATTTATGCGCTAACAACATGCCCATCCTGCAAGACAAAAAAATTCTGCTCACCGGTTTGCTTTCTAACCGCTCGATTGCTTTTGGCATCGGCAAAGCGCTGAAGCGTGAGGGCGCGACGCTGGCGTTCACCTACGCCGGTGAAGCGATGAAAGAGCGGGTCAATAAGCTGGCACCTGAGCTCGGTGGCGGGCTGGTGATGTCGATGGATGTGACCAAGCAGGATGAAATTGACGGCACTTTCGCCACGCTCAAAAGTGAATGGGGCGCGCTCGATGGCGTGGTGCATTCGATTGGCTATGCACCGCGCGAGGCCATTGCGGGCGACTTTTTGGATGGTTTGTCGCGCGAGTCGTTTATGACGGCGATGGATATTTCGGCGTACAGTTTTGCAGCGCTCGGCAAAGCATCGCGCGAACTGATGGCGGGCAGAAACGGTTCGCTGTTGACGTTGTCCTACTTAGGCGCGGTGCGCTCGGTGCCCAACTACAACACGATGGGTGTGGCCAAAGCTGCGCTTGAAGCGAACGTGCGCTACATGGCGGCGAGCTTGGGGCCGGTGGGTACGCGCGTCAACGGCATCAGCGCTGGCCCGATCAAGACACTCGCGGCGGCGGGCATTGCGGGCTTTTCAACGATGCTCAAGAACTTTGCGGCCGCGTCGCCGTTGAAGCGCAACATCACCGCTGATGAAGTGGGAAACGTCGCGGCGTTTTTGATGAGCGATTGGGCGAGCGCCATGACAGGCGAAATCCTCTACGTCGACAACGGTTATTCACACGTCGCTGCGGGCATGGATGACGGCGGCGAGAAGCCGAAGGAATAGGCAATCCTAACTTTATTGATGTAGGCCAATAGAGATATGGGGTTCATAAATTTTTTGACAACTTTCAATAGTCTATTAAATCGCCGTTTTTCCACCGTTTTATAAGGCACATAGCGAGTTTTTTATTGATCAAACTCAAGCGATTCTGGCGAAATGATCGAAAACGGCAGATTGCGCTTGCGAAGCTTGAGCAGCGCTCGGTCGTAGCTCAGCAAAGCGTCGGCGTTGCCGCACAACGCAACATTCAAAAATTTCTGATCGTCGCGATCACTGCACTTGGGCAGCGCTTCGATTCGCTCGCGATCAATGGTGACCCACTCGATGAACGGACCCAGATGCGCGATACCCGCATTGATCTGTTCGTCGTCAAGCTTGAACATCGGATAACAGAGCACTTTTTTAAGCTCACGATACGTCGAAATTGACAGCAGCGGCGTCACCCGCCCGGCTTGCCACGCCGCACGAAGCGGTAGATGCCTTGAATCGCGAAACACCAACGCCGACACCAAAACGTTGGTGTCGATCACCAAACGCTTGGCGGGCGCCATTGGCGAAGCTACTGAGCCGTCCAACCGCCATCCATCGTGTAGGCACTGCCCGTCATATTCGCGGCAGCATCGCTACACAAAAATAAGGCGAGTTCTGCAAGCTGCTCGGGCGTGACGAAGCGCTCGTTGGGCTGCTTTTCCCCCACCAATGAACGCGTGGCCTCTTCAACCGAAATTTTTTGCGCCTCGGCGCGCGCCACGATTTGTTTGCGCACCAACGGCGTATCAACCCAGCCGGGACATATCGCGTTGCAGGTGACGCCCCGCTTGGCGTTTTCCAGCGCTGTGGCTTTTGTGAGGCCAACGATCCCGTGCTTCGCCGCAACATACGCGGACTTATTCACCGACGCGACTAAGCCGTGTGCAGACGCGATATTGATAATGCGCCCCCAGCCGTTTTGATGCATCGCGGGCAGCGCAATTTTCGAGGTGTAAAACGCGCTCGATAGATTAATGGCGATCACCGCTTCCCAGCGCTCATCGGGAAATTCGTGAATGGGCGCTACGTGTTGAATGCCAGCGTTGTTGACCAAAACATCAATGCGTCCGCAGATCGCGAGTGTCTGTTTAACGAGCATTTGCGCATCGTCGGCCTTCGACAAATCAGCGGGAATAAAGTGAACGCGTGTTTTCGAATCAAGCGCGATAGATTCTCGTAGCGCGTCGATTTCAGCGGGATCGCCAAATCCGTTCATGACCACTTCCGCACCCGCCAGCGCGAAGCGGCGCGCCATTGCCAGGCCAATGCCACTCGTTGAGCCAGTGACCAGCGCGACGCGATTTTCAAGTGTTTTCATAACAAGTAGTTCGTTTTCAAAAAAAACTTTTTTCGGGGCTGCGCCATACGTTTGACATGGCGCTCCAACAGAAGCCCCCAATCCGTCACGTAGCCGGAAATTTTGGAAAGAGTTGGAGTCAATCCATCGATATTAGATGTTATCCGCTGCCCATTGACGCTGATTGTGAAGACCATTGAATTGTGCGGCTCGCCTTCCCCCGTTCGTGGTGAGCTTGTCGAACCATAAACGGCTCGGGGAGAGCCATTGATGCCGTCGCCATCCCCGTTCGTGGTGAGCTGGTCGAACCATGAACGGCTCGGGGAGAGCCATTGATGCCGTCGCCATCCCCGTTCGTGGTGAGCTTGTCGAACCATGAATGGCTCGGGGAGAGCCATTGATGCCATCCCCATCCCCGTTCGTGGTGAGCTTGTCGAACCATAAACGGCTCGGGGAGAGCCATTGATGCCGTCGCCATCCCCGTTCGTGGTGAGCTTGTCGAACCATGAACGGCTCGGGGGCAGTGGTTTATGCAGTCGAAGTTTTGCTGCTCTTTTGCCGTTCATGGTTCGACAAGCTCACCACGAACGGTAGGGGGGCTCACCACGAACGGAGGCGGGTTCACCTCCAATGGTGACGGGCTAGCCACGCATGGTGACGGGTTAGCCACGAATGGTGACGGGCTAATCTTCAACGAAGGAGTGTGCCACCGGTGAGGTGCGCGCCAGCGCTCGTTTGTACTCGGCCAGCGTCGCCAGTCGCGCCGCCGCGTGGTCAACGATTGGCAGCGGGTAATCACGACCCGGCGTGAAGTTCCTTGAGCGCTGTTCGATGGGTGAGGTGAGCCACGGCGCATGAATGTCTTTGTTGGACAGGCCCGCCACCTCGGGCACATACTTCCGAATGAACGTGCCCTCAGCATCAAACTTCTCGCTTTGGCTGTTCGGATTAAAAATTCGAAAGTAGGGCTGCGCATCGCAACCGCTCGACGCAGCCCACTGCCAGCCGCCGTTGTTAGCTGACAAGTCGAAATCGTTGAGCGTTTCAGCAAAATAGCGCTCGCCCCAGCGCCAATCGATCAGCAAATCTTTAGTGAGAAAGCTGGCTGCGACCATGCGTAAACGGTTGTGCATGTAACCGGTTTGATTGAGTTGTCTCATGGCGGCATCCACAATCGGGTAGCCGGTTTTTCCTTCGCACCACACTTGAAAATGCGCCTCGTTTCGGCTCCAAGCGATGTTGTCGTATTCGGGCTTAAAACTCGCCGTTACCACCCGCGGGTTGTGATGCAGGATGTGCGAGTAGAAATCGCGCCAAATGAGCTCAGACAGCCACACCTCAGCGCCGCGGGAGCCTTCGCGCCAGCGGGTGTATGCGGCGCGCGCCAAACCGCGAATTGAAACGGTGCCAAATCGCAAGTGCGTTGACAAGTACGACGGGCCTTTCACCGCTGGAAAATTTCTGGTTTCGTCGTAGCGATCCATACGCTCTTCGAAATTTTCAAAGAGTGAAGCGCCGCCGCGCTCGCCGGTGGGAAACTTCAGCTCCCGCAAGTTGGTTCGCTTAAATCCCATGGCTTCGAGCGTAGGAATTTCTTTAACCGAAACGGGAGACACCGCTCCACTTGCGAACGCTGCTTTGTGGGATTCGATGGGATAAGGTTTCAAGTAAAACGATTCGACGCGCTTCAACCACGCGTTTTTGTAGGGCGTAAAGACCGAGAAAAACTTGCCTCCTTGCGTTAGCACTTCGTCTTTTTCAAAAACGACGTGATCTTTGTGCGTCAAAAGTGTGATCCCGTCGGCCTTGAGCGCTTGGGTGACGGTGGCGTCGCGCGCTAAAGCTTGCGGTTCGTAGTCGTGATTGGTGAACACAGCGTCCACGTCGAGTTCGCGCGCTAAACGGGGAACGGCAGCGCTCGCTACGTCGTAGAGCACGTGCAGATCACCACCGAGGGCGCGCAGCGATTCGCGCAGCTCGCTCACGCTGTCCCAAATGAACTCAACGCGCCGATCCGCCTTGTTTTTCAGGGCGTCCAGAATGTCGCGATCAAACACAAACACGCAGTGCACGCGCTTGGATTGGGTGAGCGCAGCGTGTAATCCTGCATTGTCAAACGAGCGCAGATCCCGGCGAAACCAAAACAGGGACGTGGCAAACTTCTCGGTCGACATCAGGATTTCTTTCGTAGCGTTAAGGCTGAGCTTCGCAAACTGCGGATTCGGCTATCGATTCTCGCCGAAACCGTAAAATGAAGGGATGCAAGGAAGCTGTCTCGCTGGTCACTTTTTGATTGCCATGCCCGCCATGGAAGACCCTAATTTCAAGGGCACTGTGACCTATATTTGCGAACATTCGGAACAAGGTGCGCTGGGCGTCGTTGTCAACCGCCAAACCAATCTGACGATGGCGACCCTATTCGATCAAATCGAAGTCTCCAGCCCCGATGTAGCCATCAACGCCCGAAAAGTTCACTTTGGTGGACCAGTCAGCGTGGAACACGGCTTCGTCTTGCATCGATCCCACGGCAATTGGAATTCATCGATTGTGGTGAGCGACGAAGTGTCGTTGACCACCTCGAAAGACATTTTGGAGGCGCTCGCCGTTGGTAACGGTCCGACCGATTGGTTGCTCACGCTGGGCTACGCCGGTTGGAGCGCGGGGCAGCTTGAAGAAGAGATCGTCGCCAACGCGTGGCTCACGGTAGAGGCCAGCGCCGATCTGCTGTTCGACACGCCGTGTGAAGCGCTCTGCGAGGTTGCAATGCAGAAATTGGGCATTTCCAAGTTCGCGCTGTCAAATATTGCTGGGCACGCCTAAGCGATGGAAAGTCGCACTTATCTCGCGTTTGATTTCGGCGAGCGGCGCATCGGCGTGGCGGTGGGGAACGATTTGACCGAGAGTGCGAATGCGCTCCTCACCATTGATGCCGGCACCGACGAATTGCGTTTTAAGGCGATCACGACGTTGGTTGATGAGTGGACACCGTATGCGTTTGTTGTGGGTCACCCAACCCACGCCTCCGGCGACGCGCACGCCATGACCGCTCGCGCTGAACGATTCGCGCGGCAGCTGCAAGGTCGATTTCGGCGCATCGCCCATTTGGTCGACGAGCGCTATTCAAGCGTAGATGCGGTGCAGGCGCTTGGTCGCAGCAAAGCCAGCGGACAACAGAAAAAGCAAGCCATCGATTCAGAGGCTGCCGCGGTCATTCTGCGGCGCTTTTTTGAATCGGGTATGCATCACAACATCACAAAACCGGAGCTGTCATGACGCATGAATTGCCCGACGCTGAAGCGCTGTTTGCGCAGTTGAAATCCACCATGGCGGCAAGCATTGCGCACAACGCAAAGCTTGTTGGCGTCTATTCTGGCGGCGCGTGGCTCGCGGATCGGCTCGTCAAAGAGCTCGATGGAGAACACGAGGTGGGCTACATCGATGTGTCGTTCTACCGAGATGATTTAAGTACCAGCGGATTGAAATCTAACGTGCGAAGCACACAGATTCCGTTCTCGGTGGAGGGCGCGCATATCGTGATCGTTGACGATGTCTTGTTTACCGGCCGCTCGATCCGCGCGGCGATCAACACCCTATTTGATTTCGGTCGACCGGCGTCGGTGCAGCTAGCGGTACTGGTGGATCGTGGTGGGCGTGAATTGCCGATTTCGGCGGACTTTGTGGGTGCGCCGCTCATCGTCGCTGCCGACTTGATGCTCGCGCTCAACAAAGACGCTGCAGGAAAATTTTCGCTCGCAACCGAGCCGTGGAAGTCTCGATAATGTTGTCAAAGAAAAATCTACAGCTCAATGCTGATGGGAATCTAAACCACCTGCTCGCTATCGAAGGTTTGCCCAAGCGAATCATCGAGCGAATTCTGGACACAGCTGAAAGCTTCGTTGGAATCAACGAACGCGAGGTCAAGGTCGTTCCGCTGCTGCGCGGAAAATCGATTTTCAATATCTTTTTCGAAAACTCAACGCGCACACGAACCACATTTGAAATCGCGGCGAAGCGCTTATCGGCTGATGTGATTAACCTCGACGTTGGACGCTCCAGCACCAGCAAGGGCGAGACCATTCTCGACACCATCGCCAATCTGACCGCGATGCACGCCGATATGTTTGTTGTTCGCCATTCAGCAAGCGGCGCACCGCATCTCATCGCACAGCATGCCGCGCCGCATATTCACGTGATTAACGCTGGCGACGGCCGACATGAGCACCCCACGCAGGGACTGCTTGATGTCTTCACCATTCGAAAGTACAAGAAGGACTTCACGCGACTGACGGTAGCCATTGTTGGCGACGTGCTGCATTCGCGCGTGGCACGATCGCAAATTCATGCGCTGACCACGCTCGGCGTACCCGAGCTTCGGGTGATCGGACCGCACACACTGCTGCCCACCGATATTGCGCGGCTTGGGGTGCGTACTTTTTCATCGCTGGAGGAAGGTCTCAAGGGCGTTGACGTTGTGACGATGCTGCGCTTGCAAAATGAGCGCATGAATGGCGCGCTGCTGCCCTCGGCCAGCGAATATTTTTCGCGCTACGGACTCACGCCGAAAAAACTTGCGCTGGCGAAACCCGACGCGATTGTGCTGCATCCTGGCCCCATGAATCGTGGCGTTGAAATCGATTCAGCCGTGGCCGATGGCAGTCAATCGGTGATCCTTCCTCAGGTCACCTACGGCATTGCGGTTCGTATGGCTGTGATGGCGATCCTCGCTGGGAGCACAAAATGAAGATCACCCTTCGTGGCGGCCGAGTCATTGATCCCGCCGCTGGGCGTGACGAGGTCACCGACGTATTTATCGCTGCTGGAAAAATTGCCGCGATCGGCAGCGCGCCGAGCGATTGGCACGCCAACAAAGAAATCAACGCAGCGGGTTGTGTCGTGGCACCCGGATTGGTGGATTTGGCAGTACACGTAAAGCGTGGCACCTTGGCGACTGAACTGGCTGCGGCAGCGGCGGGTGGCGTTACGTCGGTGGTTTGTTTACCCGACACCGATCCTGTGCTCGATGAGCCGGGCTTGGTCGATATGCTCCGGTTTCGGGCGCAGTCGTTTCACTCAACCCACGTCTATCCATTGGGCGCATTGACCAAGGCGCTTGCGGGTTCGCAGCTCTCTGAGTTGTCAAAGCTTGCCGAAGCGGGCTGCGTGGGTTTTGGACAAGCCGAAACACCGATTTTGGACACGCAAGTGTTGCTGCGCGCAATGCAATATGCCGCGACCTACGATTACGCTGTGTGGCTTCGCCCACAAGACCCGCATTTGTCGAGAGAGGGCACTGCGCACGACGGCGAAGTGGCCTCGCGCCTCGGATTGGTGGGCATTCCGGTTGCTGCCGAAACGATAGCGCTCACCACACACATTGAGTTGGCGCGCGCCACGGGCGTAAGACTGCATGTGTGTCGTGTGTCGTGCGCTCAGAGCGTTGAGCTCATTCGGCGCGCGAAATCTGAAGGGCTTCGAATCACCGCAGACGTTTCGATCAATCACTTGCACTTGATCGATCTAGACGTTGGATTTTTCGATTCGAATTTTCACCTCACGCCACCGCTTCGAAGCTCGCGCGATCGTGATGCATTGATTGCGGGCCTGATGGACGGCACACTCGATGCCATCGTGTCAGACCACACGCCGCGCCCCAGCTCCGCTAAGCAAGTGCCGTTTTCAGAATCAGCGCCCGGCGCGAGCGGTTTGGAATTATTGCTATCGCTGAGTTTGCGTTTGGCGGAATCGGCAGACATCGATTTGTCGAAGATGCTCAATATGCTCACCGCGCGCCCGGCAAAGGCCGCAGCGCTCAGCGCCGCAGGCTCGCTGGCGATTGGCGCGAGCGCCGACCTATGTGTATTTGATCCCGGCGCGTACCGATTGATCAGCGCCGCTTCGATGAGGAGCGCCGGTAAGAACACGCCTTTCTTGGGTTACGAACTGCCGGGCGTTGTGCGTGCGACGGTTGCAGCCGGATACATCGCTTATGAGAGCGTTGCTTAGCTGTTGGAGCGCCGCTCATTGGCCACTGTTGGGCAACAACGCTCGGCGATGGGGCAGACGCCACCTAGGGCGACGCGAGCCGCCGCCGCAAAGGCGCTCGCACCGGTTCATTAGCGTGTCAGATAACCGCCATTGACGAAGAGCGTTTGGCCATTCACCCACTGCGATTGTGGGCCCGCAAGGAAGGCGACGACAGGCGTGATGTCGGATTCTTTGCCCAAACGTCCGCTCACACTCAAGTTCGCTGCAAACGCGGCGGATTGCGGTGTTTCGGCTTGGTGGAAAAACGGGTTATCGAGCGGGCCGGGCGCGATGTTGTTCACCGTGATGCCGCGCTTGCCAATTTCTTTGGACAACATACGCACGAATTCTTCGCCGCTGGCTTTGGTGCCCGCATACAAACTGTAACCCGGTGCCGAACCCGCAGTGAGCGAGGTACCGATATTGATGACGCGACCATTGTCACCCATGCGTCGTGCGGCCTCTTGCATGGTGAAGAGAATCGCTTTGGTGTTGGCGCGATGTGAACGCTCGTAATCCGCTTCGGTAATTTCTGCCATCGGTTTCTTCACAATGTAGCCAACGGTATTCACCAAGATATCGATGCGACCAAAATTGCTTTGCGCAGCATCAAATACTTTTTTCACGTTCGCTAAGTCTGCTAAATCGCCCTGCAAGAGCACGGCCTTCGCGCCGTTCGCACGCACCATGCGCGCTGTTTCTTCGGCTTGATCTTTCGTCTCGGCGCGGTGGTAATGCACGACTACATCGGCGCCCATTGCGGCGAGCGCGGCGGCGTAAGCACGCCCCTGATTGTTGCGCGCGCCGGTCACGATGGCGGCTTTGCCTTTCAGTGGTTTGTCTGCTGCGGCAGTTGCTGCTGCCGACGCGGGCGCGGACGTTTGCGCTTGCGCATTGGCAGCAGCAGCCGCGGCAACACCAGCAAGTGCGGTGAGACCACCGAGAACGCGGCGGCGTCCGGCGATCATTTCGTCGTTCGATTCGGTGGTTTGTGTGAGAGTGTTCATAGTCGGGAAGTCCTTTCGGTTTGAACCGCGCGATCACACTGTGTGACCGTGAAACGAAATGTATTTGTTAGTTTTAAATAGATAAATACCATTTAAATTAAATAATTATTCGTAAATTACGTATAATCAGGCATGGACAAGCTTCGCGCTATGCAAACCTTCGCGCTGGTGGCCGAATTGGGCAGCTTCACCAAAGCTGCCAATGCGCTGCAATTGCCCAACGCGTCGGTGTCGACTTTGATTGCACAGCTCGAATCGCAACTACAAACGAAGCTCCTCGCGCGCACCACGCGCCGCGTGAGCCTCACCGACGATGGCATTGCGTATCTCGAAGGTGCGCGCAGGCTGATCGCCGACTTATCGGAGCTGGATTTGAATGTCATGCGTGCGGGCGTCGCCGCGCGTGGGCGACTCCGCATTGACGTGCCCGCCGCAGCGGGGCGACATTTTTTAGCGCCCGCGTTGCCGGATTTTCTTGCGCGTTATCCAGACATCGCGATCGAAATCGGCAGCACGGATCGCCCCGTTGATTTGGTGATGGAGGGCGTGGATTGCGTGATTCGCGGCGGAGCAGTGCATGACGAATTGCTCGTCGCGCGAAAGCTCGGCGCATTCGAAACATTCACTTGCGCTGCGCCCGCGTATCTGAAATCGCGCGGCACGCCGAAGACCTTGGCACATTTGCAAACGCAGAAACACACCGCCGTGAATTTCTTCAGCGCAAAGACCGGGCGCGTGTTCGCATTTGATTTCGACGATGGCAAAGGCGATGTGCAATCGATCCAGCTGCCGCATCAGGTCGCGGCCAACGATGCTGACACACACGTGGCCTTGACCTGCACAGGGCTCGGCCTCGCGCAATTACCGAACACCGATTACGTACTTCGTTTGTTGCGCGAGAAGCAACTCGTGCGCGTATTGCCGCAATGGAACTCCGGCGAATTACCACTCTACATCATGTATCCACGCAATCGACATTTAAGCGCGCGGCTTCGTGCGTTCGTAGATTGGGCGGTTGATTTGTATGGGCGGAAATTCGCGTCGCGGAGAACCACCGAATCGGCTGCGCTCTAGCAGCGGTTCGGCAAGTGTTACGCGAGCAGCAACGAACTTGCGATAAATACTCGCGGCGCCGGCAGCTCAACGCCCAAGCATCACGTGCGAGGTTTCATCGGTTGATACAGCTGGGGCCGCGCCAGAGCTCGGCAGCGTCCTGGCGAGAATAATCAAACCCACCACTGCCGAGGCGATTGAGCCTGCGTACACACCCAAACGAACGGGCGTCGCAAGCGTGGGGTCGGTGAAGGCGAGCGCGCCGATGAATAGGCTCATGGTGAAACCAATGCCAGCAATAAAGCCCACGCCAACGATCTGAATCCATGTGCCCGGCACGGTGGCGCGCACGAGTTTAGCGCCTACCCAGGTCATGAGCAAAATACCAACGGGCTTGCCAAGCGCCAAACCAAACGCCGCGCCCAGCGTGATGGGATGCGTGAAGTACGCGCTCGCCCCTCGCAAATCGACGCCAGCATTTGCAAACGCGAATATCGGCATGACCAAAAACATGACCCAGGGCCGAAACGCATGCTCCGCATTGTGCAGCGGACTCGTTCCATCCTTGGCTTTGAGCGGTACGAAGGCTGCTACCACTACACCGGCAATCGTTGCGCTGATGCCGGATTGATACATAAATATCCACAGCACAACGCCGATGATCAAGTAAACCGGAATCGACGCAACACGCAAACGATTGATCGCGAATAGAAGCCCCGTGATCCCCGCAGCAATCATCAGTGGGGTCGTATGAACTGTGTCGGTGTAGAAAAATGCGACGATCAAAATCGCGCCGAGATCGTCGACCACGGCCACGGCCAATAAAAACGCTTTCAGCGAAGCTGGCACACGATTGCCCAGTAGCGACAGCACGCCCAGCGCGAAGGCAATGTCGGTCGCCGCAGGAATCGCCCAGCCGCGACCGAATCCCGCGCCGCCCGCGAAGAGTAGGAACAGCAGCGCAGGTGCGGCCATACCGCCCGCAGCGGCGAGCATTGGTAGCAGCGCTGCTTTGGCGTTTGAGAGTTGTCCTTCGAGCAGCTCGCGCTTCAACTCCAATCCCACAAAGAAAAAGAAGATTGCCATCAGCGCGTTTTTGATCCAATCCGACACTTTCATGTCGATTGAAAATTCGCCGGGCCCAATGGCGACTTTAGACGCAAGAATCGATTGATAGCCTCCACCGAGCGGAGAGTTCACCACAATCATCGCGGCAATTGCGGTGGCCACGAGAAGCGCGCCCGGTAGGGCGGCCTCGGGCAGGAAGCCGAAGAACCTTCGGTCAGAGTGAGACGCGGCCATTAGGTTCGTTGCCCTTTAAGTTAAGCGATAGAGATTAAGTATCCGGTGTAGCCGCAATACGCCAACATGAAGACCAAGCCCTCCCAGCGTTGTAGCTTGAACCCAGATCGCGCAAAAAACACCAACAGCGCAGTCGCTGCCAACATCACCCAGATATCAAACGCGGCAATTTGCGACGGCATCGCAATGGGCGAGATGATGGAGGTTGCGCCCAAGATGAAGAGCACGTTGAAGATATTCGACCCAATGATGTTGCCGTAGGCGACGTCCGAGTGCTTGCGCAGCGCTGCGATCACCGAACTCACCAGCTCTGGCATCGAGGTTCCCACCGCGACGATCGTGAGGCCGATGATGGTGTCAGAAATGCCAAAGCCCTTGGCTAACTCAATGGAGCCGCTCACTAAGAATTTCGCACCGAGGATGGTGATCGCAATCCCAATAACGGCCATTGCAATCGAAATCCACATCGCTTTCGGGCCCTTTGGGGCGTCTTCTGCACGGTGCTCAGCGACGACAGCCGCCTCGTCTGGCGCGCGCCGCTCAGATTGGTAAACGTAGACCACGTAAGCAATGAGCACGGCGACGAAAACGAAGCCGACCCAGCGACCCATGAAACCGTTGAGGACCACTGCTAAACAAGCCAACGCGGCCACGACAACCATGATGGCATCGCGGCGGAAGCCCTTGGGGTCAATCGCCAACGGATAAATCATTGCCGCGATACCCAAGATCAGCAACACGTTGGCGATGTTCGACCCGACGACATTGCCCACTGCAATGCCGGGCGAATTATTTAGAGCAGCTGTAATGCTCGTCACAAGCTCGGGCGTGGAAGTCCCGAAACCCACTAGCGTCAGTCCAATCACCAGCGGCGAAACGCCCAGCGACTTGGCCGACGCCACCGCACCGCGAACCAAAAGCTCGCCACCGATCAACAGCAGCACCAAGCCGCCCAAAATTTCAAACCACATCGTTGTTGCACCCATCCCGTTAATCGATGGCGACACTTTACCGCAAAACCCTCTGGTGGCATCCTGCCCGACCGAGTGCGCGCGTGGAGCGTCGTGCGGAGGATCAGCGTACCGAGAGCGCCCTCGCGGACCTACTTGGGCGTTCGGGAAGCGATCCGGCGAGCGTTTGTGGAGCGATCGCTGCCGAGGCTAGAACGGCAGTCCGACGCCGAGCGCACCGCGAATACGGGTTTCAATGGCACCCGCAGCAGTGATGGTTGCGTTCTCACCCAGCGCATTCGCGATCAGCGCGCTGCCACGTAAGCCCAGTTGATAGCGCGCAAGCAGCAGCAAATCGGTCAACGGCAACACGCGATCATCGCCGTCGATATCGAGCGCGAGTGATGAGCCTCCGATTTGTACGCGATACAGCTCATCGACGGTGTCGGTCTCTTTATCAGCCAGAAAAATCACGCGGCTGCTGTCCGGGCTGATAACAAAAGTCGTCACGTCGCCATTCGCAATCATTGCCCCGGAAATTTTGTTCGGCAAGTTGGCGGCGATCGGCGAGCTGTAGAGTTCAACAATACCCGGCGTATCTCGATCAGCAAGGTAGACGACTCGCGTGCTGTCAGGACTTACTTGGAACCCAGTCGAGACGTTTCCGCCTGGGGTCGGTGTGCCAGAAAGTTTGATCGAGGTGTTGCTCGCAATCGGTGTGCTGTAGAGCTCGAAGCGTCCTTGCGCGTCTTTATCTGCGCGAAATACGACGCGACTGGCGTCAGGGCTGATTTGGAATTCCCCTACGCTTCCGCCGCTCACGAGGGGGCCCGAAATTTTGAGCGCTGATGTGGCGCTGATGGCTGAACCACTGTACAACTCGTAAATTCCGCTGCTGGTTCTATCAATTGTGAAAACGACACGCGCGCCGTCCGAACTGACTTCAAAGGGTCCGTAGCCCCCAATGCTTGCGAAGAATTCGCTCACCACGATGGCTGATCGGCTGTTGATCGGCGTACTCATCACCGCCGGCCCGTACTGAACTACTTCGTCGCTCGTATACAAAACACGGGTGCTGTCGGGCGTGATCTTGACGTTGCCGGCGCCAAACCCACCGTTTGTAGTGGTGAGTTGAATTGGCGTGCCGCCAAGGATGGGCACGCTGTAGAGCTCGTTGAACGCAAAGGGATCAGTGCTATTCCCCCGGGTGCGAAACACCGTGCGAATGCTGTCGGGGCTCACACGAAAGTCAGGCTCGACAAGCATGTTTGCAGGCAACGTGCCTGATAACTTAATCGGCACGGCGCTCGCAATCGGCGTGCTGTAGAGCTCGAACACGTCGTTTGCGTCTTTGTCGGCGCGAAATACGACTTGAGCGCTGTTAGCGCTGATTTGAAAGTGCGTGACATCACCGCCCGGTGTCAAGGTACCGGAGAGCTTGAGTGGCGAGCTGCTCGTGATCGGGCTGCTGTACAGGTGAAAGTCGTCATCAGCGTCTTTGTCAGCGATGAAAACGACGCGGTTGCCATCCGGACTGATCTGGAAACCCGGCAGCACATCGCCACCCGTTGTCGCAAATCCGCCGGAAAGATTCGGCGTAGTGCCCCCGGAAATATTGACGCTATAAAGCCGAAAGGCCCCGGGTGTGTCTTGATCCGCAAGATAGACAACGCGTGAACTATCCGGGCTGATCTGGAATTCAGTGACATTTCCGCCGCTCACCAAGATATTAGAAAGCTTCACGCTCGCGCCGGTTCTCAGAAAAACGGCGTATAGGTCGTCCCTGCCGTTAAGGTCCTTGTCGGCAATGAACACGGCGTAGCGACCATCCGGGCTGACGGCGTACTTATTGGACACGTCGCCGTTAGGGGGGAGCGTCCCAGAGATCTTTGTAGGTTGCGCGCTTAGTTGCTGTATGGGTAGAGCTAAAGCGACGAAAAGTACCGCGACTAGAAGCGAGATCCGCACGCGCATTGAAGCGTTAGCGGTTTCAAAAAGTATCATCGTCGGGCCCTTTTGGAGGAATACTCACCTTGATGCACGAGCGACCTCCGCGTCAATGGCTAATAGTTGAAGGTTACTTGGTATCAGACGTATTCGAGGGCTGGAAGACGCCATCCTCATTTTCAGCTGAAGCTCACGCATGCATCAGCATTCCTCAAAACGCCAAGCAAACTATGGCGGATCGCATCTTTTTATACACTTTCAAAAAAGCGCAAAAATCAATTGAAACCCAATGTTCGCTTGGCGTTAACGAATAAAGCTGCTCAGGCTTAACCTTTGACACCGCCCGCCGTTAGACCACCCACCACGCGCTCTTGGAAAATCGCAATCAAGATGCACACCGGGACGATGGCCACAATCAGTGCGGCAGAAATGAGCGGCCACGGGAAGGCAAACTCGCCTTGGTACAAAGTGATGCCCACCGAAATAGTGCGCATCGATTCGCGCGAGAGAAAGGTGAGCGCGAGCAGGAATTCGTCCCACGCATTGACGAACGCCAGGATGGCGGCGGTGAAAACGCCCGGTGCTGCCAGCGGTAGGATGATTTTGAACAGCGCTTGAACTCGGGTGCAGCCGTCAACCATTGCAGCGGCTTCCAGATCGGGCGAAATGTCTTGAAAAAAGCTCGCCATGACAAGCGTACACACCGGCAGCGATAGCACGGTGTAGGGCAGGATGAGCGAGAGGTAGGTATTGAGCAAACCCAATTCGCGCATCACTTGAAACAGCGGCACGATGAGCGAAATCAGCGGAAACATGGCCACAGCCATCAAAAGCCCCATCAGCAAATTTCGACGCGGCATACGCAACCGAGTCAGCGCGTAGGCGGCAAGCGCCGAAACGATCACGGTAATGATCGTGGAGCTACCGGCCACGATCACGCTGTTGAGCAAAAACAGATGCAGCGGTTTCTCGGTAAACGCTTGGTAGTAGTTCACGAGCGTTGGGTCACGCGGAATGTAGGTGATCGGAAACTGTAGAAGCTCGTTTTCGGTTTTGAGCGAGGTGAACAAAATCCACACTGCTGGAAAGAAGCCATTCACCACCACGATCAAGGCGGCAAACCAAACGACGGTTTTGGTTTTAAGGGCAGCGAAGTTCATCAATCTCTCCCGGCGCTACGTTGGGTGTATTTCAGGTAGCCACTGGTGGCGATGATTGAAACGATAAACATGATGGCGGCGAGCGCTGAGCCGTAGCCAAAATCCAAGAAATCTAGCGTCGTTTTGTGGATGTACATAGCGAGCGTTTCGGTTGCTTCGCCGGGGCCGCCGCCGGTCATGGCATACGGAATATCGAATGTCTGGATAGCGGTGATGGTGCGGAAAATGAGCGCGACAAAAATCGCGGGCATCAACATGGGAATGGTGATTTCTTTGAACTGCAACCATTTACTAGCACCGTCAACCTCGGCGGCTTCGTAGAGCGATTTTGGAATGGCTTGCAAGCCGGCCAGAAGCACCAAAGCCATGAAGGATGACGATTTCCAAATAATGGTGAAGCAAATTGCGATCTTTGCGAGTACCGGATCGGTGAGCCACGGTTGAGGTTCGATGCCTATGCGCACCAAAATGTCGTTAAAAAAACCCAGTTTGTTGTCAAAGAACCAACGGAAAATCAGACCCGCAAAGACCAATGGCAACGCCCACGGTAACAGCAGCGCGAGACGCACGGGCCACTTCCGCTTAAACGGCATATTGGCGAGCATCGCCAAACCCAAACCCACAGCCAGAGAACCTGGCACGGTAACGACGATGAACAACAGCGTGTTCATCAGCGCGCCCCAGAAACGCTCGTCTTCCCACGCTTTGAGGTAGTTTTCGAGCCCCACAAACGGCGTGCCGAGCCACGGCTCAGTGAGGCGAATGGTGAAGAAACTCGAGTAAATCAGCTGCCCCACCGGGTAGATCACAACGATCGCGAGCAGCAGCGCCACGGGTGACAGCAACAGCCAGCCGAGGGCGCGCTCTGATAGGTCTTTGCTTGGTTTCATGGTCGCTCCGTTAAGGCAAACCGCGGCCTATTGCGCGGCTTGGCTTAACGCTCTCCGTGGAGAGCGCTACAGTAATCCGCGAGCGGACTACTTGTTGAATACCGGCGACAAACGCTTCTTGATGTCAGCCAGCGCAACGTCGGTCGTCTTGGTGCCCGACAGATACGCGTTCATGTTCGAACGGATCGCGTCGGAGACTTCCTGATAGCGTGGAGTGACTGGACGTGCTTTTGCGGTCTCAACGATAGGACCAGCGAACTCAAACCATGGGTTGGCTGCAATCACGTCCTTGTCTTTGTAGACGCTTGGGAACACCGGCAAGTGTGACGCCGCAATTGCCTGCATCTTTGACACTTCTGGCGACGACAGGTAGCGAACGAACTTAGCCGCTTCTGCTTTGTTCTTCGAGAACGCGCTGACCGCTAACTGCCAGCCACCGATGCAGGTTGCGCCTTTGCCGGTTTTCGACGACGGCAGAACCGCTACGCCAATCTTTCCTTTGACTTGGCTATCGGCATCGTTTTGCGAACGATTCCAGACGTAACCCCAAGTCTGCGCAAAGATCAAGTTGCCGGCCTGCATATTGACGCGGATACGATCCGTGACGATTTCACCGACGTTGGGCGAGAGCACGCCCGATTGCTTCAGGCGACCCATCAGCTGAAACGGAGCCCGTGCTTCGGGCGTGTCGAGGTTGAGTTTGCCGTTTTTGGTGATGTCGGAGCCCTCGCCCCACAGCGGTACCAAGTACGTGCAAACCGTTCCTTCGATGGGTGCGCCAGCCGTTTCAAAACCACGCAGGTTTTGATTCTTTTCGCCTTGCATGATGATCTGTGCGGTCTCCATCACGTCGTCCCATGTTTTTGGCACGGGGCGCTTGTATTTTTCGAGCAGATCTTTGCGGTAGTAAAGGAACTGCGCGTCTGCAAAGTAAGGCAGCGAAATGACTTTGCCGTTGATGACGTTGGCGTCGACGTAGGCTTTCATGTACTGCGAAAGCACCTTTTGGCGATCCGCGCCGAGATACGCATCGAGCGGCTCAGCCCAGCCCGCAGCGGCCCACTGTGCGGGGCGAATCACGTCGATCAGCACCACATCGAGCGCACTGTCTTTAGACGTGAGCACGGTGTTGAGGTACTGCTGCTGAGCGTCTGACGTAGCACCGCCCACTTCAACGGCGATTTTCACGCCGGGTGTGCGCTTTTCGTATTCGTCAGCAATTTTTCGCATGACGTCGGGGCGTTGTTGTCCGCCAGTAAAAATGCGGAGTGTTGTTTGCGACCACGCGCTTCCCGCAGCGATGGATGCCAGCGTTGCCGCTAGTACGATTTTCTTGATACTCATGGTTCCTCCTTAGTGAGTGTGTTTCAAACGTTATTGAGTGAGCGCAAGCTCAGTGGTTGGATCAAACAGGTGCGTTTTGGCAGGATTCATCGATACGGTGATCGCCTCTCCCGGTTTCAAATTCAAATTAGGAGAAACGCGGGTGACCATTTCGACGGGGGTGCTTTGCGCATCACCGACCGCTAAAGTCACGAGAGTTTCGGCACCCAACGGCTCCAGCACCACAACGCGAGCGGGAATGGTGCCGCCGACGGTAATGTCCTCCGGGCGGATGCCAAAAGTCACAGGTTTACCCGCGCTGCCGTGGCGCGCGTGCCCCAGAGTGACGTCGATACCGGCGATGCGCACACTGTCGCCGGACGGGGAGAGGGTGGCCGACGCAAAGTTCATCGACGGTGAGCCAGTAAAGCCCGCCACAAATTTCGCTGCGGGTCGGTTGTAAATCTCATCAGGCGACGCGTACTGGATGACGCGCCCTGCCGAAAGTACGGCAATGCGATCAGCCAGTGTCATCGCTTCGACCTGATCGTGCGTGACGTAAATAATTGTTTGCCCAAGTCGTTGGTGCAACTTCTTGATTTCGGTGCGCATTTCATTTCGAAGCTGCGCATCCAAGTTCGATAGCGGCTCATCAAACAAAAACGCTTTGGGATCGCGAACGATGGCACGCCCCATCGCCACGCGCTGCCGCTGCCCGCCCGAGAGCTGCCGCGGTTTGCGCTCCAACAAATGCTCAATTTGCAGGATTGCCGCAGCATCACCGACGCGGCGCTTAATCTCGTCGTCGCTCGTTTTGCGTAAGCGAAGACCGAACGCCATGTTTTCGTAAACGCTTTTGTGCGGATAGAGCGCGTAATCTTGAAACACCATCGCGATATCTCGTGATCGCGGCGGGGCATCGTTGACACGTTGCTCACCAATGATGATGTCGCCCGAGGTCGTGCTCTCGAGCCCGGCGATCATTCGCAGCAACGTCGACTTTCCGCACCCCGAGGGTCCGACAAACACGACAAATTCGCCCGATTTGATATCGAGATCGATGCCGTGGATGACCTTGGTTTCGCCAAACTGCTTAACAACGTTTTTGAGTTGGACATTAGCCATTTTTAGAACCAGACGAGAGACGAAGGACGAATGACGCAATCATAGGAACCTCCTGACGTTTCGAATCGACTGGCCGTACGAACGCCAGCCACTGTTATCACGAGTCAACGCTTTACCGCGCACGCAAATTTCGTAGCCATTTTTCGGTTTCGCGCCAAATTCCGCAACCGCGATTACTGGCGTATCGCCCTCAAGAGGCACCGTGGATTGGACGACAGGTCCGATGGCCAACGCCACGCCCGCACGGACAAACACGGGAATACGCTCCAGATCGTAATTTAGCGTGATGACTTCTCCGCCATCGACGTGCATACCGCTCCAAAGATCGTACCAACCACCGGGTGTGTCGGGCAGATACCCTTCAACATCGCCTTCGCGATTGAGCACAGGCATTACGATCATGTGCGGCCCGCAATAAAACTGCATCTCGAAACTTCGAGCGACACGATCATCGGGATGCATTAGCGCCATCGATCGCATCACTGGCAACCCGCTCGAAACGGCAAGGTCACAGGCTCCGCGCAGATACGGCAGGAGCTTGTAGCGAATCTCAAAAAACTCGCGAGCGATCGTCTCAACTTGTTTGCCAAACGCCCAGGGTTCGCGCGCGCCAATGCCGTGAATACGAAAGTGCGATGAGAAAATCGCGGCTTGTACCCATCGCAAATACAGCGCGGGCTCAGGTTGATTTGCGCCGTAGAACCCGCCCACATCAGTGGCGTGAAACGGCGAGCCGGAATGTCCGTGGTTGAGCCCCGCACGCAAACTATTGGCGAAACCGCCCCAATCGCTTTGCGGATCACCGCCCCATTGCAGCGGATGACGCTGTGTGCCGATCCAACCAGCACGTCCCCACAGGCACGCTTGATCGCCGTAAGCTTCGACCGAGGCCTCGTAGACGCAGCGGTTGTAGAGGTGCGAATTGACATTGTGAACGCGATCGCCTGTGTCACCGTTAAACGCTAGCGCGTTGGTTGGCACTTGTTCACCGAAATCGCTCTTGATGGTGTCTACGCCAACTTCCCAAAGCTTTTTGTGCTCGTCACGCCACCACGCATACGCAGCGGGATTGGTGAAGTCGACCAATCCCGATGGCGGGAGCGGCGTCAGCGTGGGGCCAAACGGCGTGGTCTTTTTGCCGGTGTCCCAATGAAACACCAGCTCTGACCCATCGCTATTTTTCAGGAAATAGTTTTGCTCACAATACTGGCTGTACTGCGGGTGATTGACGGAGACCAGCGGATATTCCCAGCAACAAATCTTGTAATCGAGCGCTTTGAGGTTGTCGATCACACGCTTCGGATCGGGGTAGCGCGATGGATCGAAGTTAAAGTGAAAGCGCGTGGGCGTGTCTTGCCAAGCGCGCCCATCAAACGTAATGACATCGGCGGGAAACTTGCGATCGCGCAGTTCCTGAGCGGTGGCCATGATGTCGGCCTCGTCCTTGTAATACGCTCGCGAAATCCATGCGCCGAGTGACCACAGCGGCACGTTTTCGGGCTTGCCCGTCAACCGATGATAGGCCGCGATCAGTTGTGTAGGCGTGTCAGCGGCAATGAAAAACACATCGAGCTGCGGCTCGTCAGTCACAACCACGTAGCTGCGGTTGGACCACTGCGCGTGACCGACACCGTGCTGCACATCGACCGTGGTGTGGGTCAACACACCCCAGCAGCCGTTGGGGGTAATGGCCCACGCAAACGGCGTGTTTTTGTAAGCTAAATCGGTGCTTACGCCAAGCGCATCTTCAACCCGTGAGCTCACCAACTGACCGCGCTTGTTGAGCGCCGCGCCTTTCTCGCCCAGGCCGTACACCGCTGTTTCGGTGTCAAGCGCCAACGACATGACTGCGCGCTTTTCGGTCAAACCAAATGCCGCAATCCGCTCCGCTTCGAGCGGCTTTGCCATGCCACGAAATTGTTCATCTTCGATGCTGGTCAATAGCGTTTTACCGCGATACGTGAGCGCGAGTTTCATCGCGCTTCGATCACTGCTGGCTAGTGTGAGCCGCGCTTTTCCGGCGCTCACACTGCATCGGTTTGGTTCGATTTTGAAGTCGGAGTTGGCGTCGCACGACGCAACGATCAATCCATAATCGGGCTTAGCAATCGGATTGAGGCGCAGCCGGAAAATGCCCGCACCGTAAGTCGTCACGCTCAGCGCGATCGAGTCGCCGGCAGCCGTGGTCGCACAAAAGTCATTGCCGGTGGCGCCGCCGGTCAGTGTTTGCAGACGATCAAAGTCAGTAAAGTTCATAACGAATTAGTAGGCAGCGTTGTTCGCGGGAATGGTAGTGGTTGCCTGTGTTGGCGTGCCATCCATCGGCACATCGTTCATCAGCTCACGAATCTTCGAAATGCCACCGCGAGCGGCACCCATGAGTAGACCCAAATCACTGGCGTGTGAAACAAAGTTGTAGCCGACTGAAAACGCCCACGCAACCATTTCGGGCGTAGGCATCACGGTGCCCAGTGGCACGCCAGCACGCTGGCAAAAGCCGCCGACTTCGGCCATCAGCTCTCTGACTTGCGGATGTGTCGCGTCGCCGCCATGCCCCAGGGCAATCGATAGATCGCCCGGCCCAACGAACAAGCCGTCGATACCCGAGACCTGTGAAATCTGCATCGCGTTGGCCATCGCCTCCGGCGTTTCGAGCTGTGCGATTACGCACACTTCATGATTGATGCGCTCGACGTAATCCGGAATCGTGTTGTAGCGGCTCGCCCGGTGCATCCGAGCAAAACCGCGATCACCGAACGGCGGGTAGCGGCAAGCGCGCGCCAATTCAACCGCTTGATCCACGGTGTTGACCATCGGAAAGTACAGCGACATGGCACCCATATCGAGCGCGAATTTGATCCGTGTTTTATCGTGGCTAGCCATGCGAACGACAGCCTGCGTTTTCGATTCCGCCACCGCTTGCAGCAGTGGATGCAAGTCATGTGTACTGGCCGTAGAGTGTTCGATATCGAGCACCACGAAATCGTATCCGGCGTTGGCTACCAGCTCCGCCATGACGGGCGAGGCCGACATAAACCAACCGCCCACGAGGCGTTGACGTTTGAGCAAGGCTTGCTTAAATGGATTGATGAGCATGGTGTCCTGGCCGCTAAAAAATGGTGGGTTCAGGCAACAGTTCGCTGCCTTGTAGAAAGTCGAAATCCGCACCTTCGTCAGCTTGCGTGACGTGCTGCTGATAAAGCGCGGCGTAGCTTCGGTTGTAACGCATTGTGGCCGGTTTAGCTTGTTGCCATGCAGCAAATCGTGTCGCCAGTTCGTCCTCGCTCACCAGCAATTCGATTTTTCGCGCGGCAACGTCAAGCGAAATCAGATCACCATTTTGAACAAGCGCCAACGCGCCGCCCACTGCCGCTTCGGGGCACACATGCAGCACGCAGGTGCCGTAATGCGTGCCGCTCATGCGTGCATCACTGATCCGCACCATGTCGCGTACGCCTTCGTTGAGGAGCTTTTTGGGGATTGGCAGATTGCCCGCTTCGGGCATGCCCGGCGCACCGACAGGGCCGACGTTTTTGAGCACCAACACAGAGTCTTTGCTGACATCGAGATCTGGTGAATCGATGCGCGCCACCATATCGGCGAAGTTTTCAAACACCACCGCTGGACCGGTGTGCTGCAGCAAATGCGGCGACGCGGCGCTGGGTTTCATGATCGCGCCACGCGGCGCCAAATTGCCCTTGACTACGGCAATAGCTTGTCGCGCTACGGGATTGTCGAGCGGACGAATCACGTCGTCATCAAACACTTTCGCGTTGGCGATGTTCTCACCCAAGCTTCGACCGTTGACCGTTCGGCACGTCAAATCTAGCTGACCCGCCATACGCGACAACATCGCGCACAAGCCGCCCGCGAAGAAAAAGTCTTCCATCAGCGCGTGACCGGCGGGCATGATGTTGGCAAGCACTGGCACGTCGTTGTTGTAGCGCTCCCACACGTCAATCGGCAGTTTCACGCCGACGCGACCAGCCATGGCGGGCAGGTGCACGCAAGCATTGGTCGAGCCGCCAATAGCGAGCACCGTCTTCACAGCGTTATGAAAACTGGCCTCGGTGGCGATGTCGCGCGGCTTTAAGTCTTCAAACACCATAGCGACGATTCGCTCGCCCACTTCGCTACACATACGAGGATGATGCGCATCCATCGCCGGGATTGATTGCGCGCCGGGTAGGGTGAAGCCAAGCACTTCGGCGACGGCCGTCATCGTGCTCGCGGTGCCTGCGGTGTTGCACGTGCCCGGTGAGCGAGTCATGCAACCCTCAAGGGCTTGCCAATCGTCGTCGCCGAATCGACCCGCACGCCGCTCGTTCCAATACTTCATGGTGTGCGTGCCGGTGCCGACCTTTTCACCGCGAAATGACGCATTGCTCGATGCGCCAGCGGGAATGAAAATACACGGTACGTTGACCGAAAACGCGCCCATCAACAGCGCAGGCGTCGTTTTGTCGCAGCCGCCCATGAGCACCACGCCATCAATCGGGTGCGAACGAATGAGCTCTTCAGCCTCCATCGCCAAAAAATTTCGGTAGAGCATCGTGGTGGGCTTGACCCACACTTCGCCCAAGCTCATCGCAGGTAATTCAATCGGCCAGCCGCCGGCGCGAATGATGCCCTCGCGAACTTTCTGCGCGCGCTCCCGAAGGTGGCTGTGACACGTCGAAATGTCACTCCACGTGTTCAAAATACCGATGACTGGACGGCCCATGAAATCGGAGCGATTCCATCCCGTTTGCGCAAGTCGGGCTCGGTGCGAAAAGGTGCGCATACCGTCGCCAGCTAACCAGCGCTGACTGCGCAATTCTTCAACTCGCTTTAAGGTGGGTGTCGACTGCGTCATTGGGATCGAAGTAGAAAACAACGGTGGGCGGGCAGGAGCGGAGCCACAACATACAACTCCAGCAGGCAGAATAGCATAGCTAACCCCACAAGTCATCTATATCATCTATATGACCAAGAAAAATCTTACGTCGCTGTCTGCCGCCCTTGTTTTTGACGCCCGCGCCACACTCGGCGAGTGCCCTCGCTGGGACGCCGAAGCGCAGTGTTTGTACTGGGTCGACATCAACGGCAACGCGCTTCACCGATTCGATCCCGCGACCGGAACCAACGAATCGATGGACATCGGCCAAAACATCGGCTGCTTCGCCCAAGACCAGCGCGGCGGTTTCATCGCCGGCCTGCGCAGCGGCTACGCTCGTATAAGCGAGTTTGGCGGCGCGGTGATTGCGCTCACCAGCCCAAACTTTGATCCCGTCAGCGCACGTTTTAACGATGGTCGTTGCGACGGCCAGGGCCGCTTTTGGGCAGGCACGATGTGGGGACCGCGTGACCGAGCGGGTGGCACGGTGTATCGGCTTGACGCCGATGGCAGGTTTAGCGCCCAGGCCTGCCCCACGGTCATCACCAACGGCATCACCTTTTCACCCGATGGCAAAACCATGACGCTCGCCGACACGCCAAGCCACGAGCTTTGGGCGTTTGATTACGACGAAGCCACCGGCACGCCGAGCAATCGTCGAGTGCTGCGCACATACGATCCGCCGACTGGACGACCCGACGGCGCGTGCGTTGACGCGGATGGCAATGTGTATGTCGCGATCTTTCAGGGGGGGCGGGTTGAAAAGCTCTCACCGAGCGGCGAGCTGCTGACCACGATCATCGTGCCCGCACCGAATCCGACCTGTTGCACCTTCGGTGGCCCGGATTTGCGCACGCTCTACATCACCACAGCGCGAACACGGATGAGCGAGGAGGAGCTGGCCGCAATGCCCGAGGCGGGTGGAATCTATGCCGCGCGAATCGACGCACCGCATGCGCCGGGAATCGTTGAACCGCGCTACGCGGGTTGAGTCTTGCCAAAACGAATACAGCCATGTGAGTTAACGCCATAATAAATAAGACTTAGGCGGATTTTTTAGGTATTTTCAAAAAGATTATTGAATTACATAGACCCCTTATTTTATTTGGCATTCATGGGTAAAGCTGGTAATTTGTTGAACGTTTGAGTAGCGATCCAGCCGCGCCGTCGGAATTTCCCCACCGCACACCGCCACGGCGCTCAAAATCGGTGCAAACAGCGATAGTCTTAGCGCTCGTCCATCGGCTTGAAGCATCCATGCAGCGCGCTGTTCCCCCCGTCAATCGAATTTTTCTGCGCTTTGTGCTGAGCATATTGCTTGGACTGTCTGTGCCGGCGTTGAGCCACGCCGCCGAACGCGCCATTGACAAAGAAATCACCATCGCCGCGTCGCTCGATGACGCATGGTCAGCGTGGACGACGCGCGATGGCATCGTGAGTTTTTTCGCCCCCGAAGCGGTGATCGATGCTCGCGTGGGCGGCGCGTTTCACATTCACATCAATCCCTTGGGCGAGCCCGGTTCAAAGGGGGCGGACGACATGCGTTTTTTAGCGCTGCAACCCAAGCAAATGATTTCATTCGATTGGAATGCACCGCCGCATTTGCCCGAAGCCCGCGCACAGCGCACCTTCGTCATCGTTCGATTCGTCGCGGTGGACGACAAAACCACCAAAGTCACGCTGCATCACACCGGCTGGGGCAACGGCGGCGAATGGGACAAGACCTTCACCTACTTTGAGCGCGCTTGGGGCAGCGTGCTGGGCAATCTGAAAAAACGTTTCGAAACGGGGCCGATGGATTGGACGCCGTGGCTCGCTCAACTCAAGAAAAGGCGCGACGATGCAGCAGCAAAAAAATAACGTGCGACGATCTCTTTTTACGGCCGCAGCGTTGCTCGGCTGCGCGGCGTCGCTTGCCGCGCACGCCAATGATCGATTGGATTCCGCTGCGCATGAATTCACATCAAACAAAGCCCGAAATTACGCGCTCGGCGCGACGCTTCCGCCACCCCCACAGGTCGATAGCGCGCTGCTGCAATCATTTTTAGCCGTTGAGCCACAGGTTCGCGCTGATCGCAAGGCCAATCAATCCGCGCTGACCCGTGCGCAAGTCGTGAGCCTTTACAACACGCTATTCGTTCCCGGTAACTCCGCGGTGATGGGCTGGACGGGCGTGGGGCCCAGCACCTGTACGGCAGGCACCACCAACGCAAGCTTTCGGCAGGCCATTCTCGATCGAATGAATTTTTATCGACAGGTGTCAGGGCTTCCGGTCATCACGTTTTTTGCAACGAGCGACGCAGCTGCACTGCAAACTCAGGCTTCTGCGCTCATGCAGGGCGCCAACGCCTGGGGAGTGCCGGGCGTGAATCCGCATTCACCACCCAACACGTGGAGTTGTTACACCGCCAGCGGAGCCACCGCTGCGGGCAAAAGCAATCTGGCTAAAGGTTTGTCCGGACCCGGCGCAATCGATGCTTACATGGACGACTCCGGCGGCGGCAACGAGGTCGTAGGTCACCGGCGTTGGATTTTGTATCCACCGCTCAAAAAGAGTTTCTCTGGTGACGTGAGTGGTGCTGGCGTTTCATCGGCAAACACGCTTTGGGTGATTACAAACGGCAGCGACGGCACCTGGGGCACGCGCCCCGCAACGCCCAACGGCATCGCGTGGCCACCCGGCGGCTATGTGCCCTTTCAAGCGCTGCCCGACATTTCCAATCGCTGGTCATTCAGCTGGCCAGAAGCGGATATGAGGAATGCTGTTGCGACCGTGACCAAAAACGGACAATCGATTGCGATTTTGGGCTACGACGCGCGAGACGGTGACGGCTACGGCGACGCGAGCGTGGTGTTTCGCCCAAACAACATTTCGGCCAACGGCCCGTTTGTGTCCTACAGCAATCCCGGTGCGGTTGATCAGGACTACGTCGTCACGATTTCGGGATTGACGGGCGGCGGCGCGCCGAGCTCTGTCAGCTATACGGTGACGGTCATCGATCCAGCAGCAGCACAGGTTGCAGCGATCACCGGCAACGCAACTGTTGCTAACAGCGGAAATGCGCCAGCGGGCACCTCCATCTGCGCTTCGCCAAATCGTGGCGTGAGTTGTACCAACGTGGATGCCGCCGGCCAGTACAACTGCAGCCTCCCCAATGGCTGGACTGGCACTCTGCACCTCCAGGCGGGAAACACCAAACGTGTCGCAGCGCAGCGCTTTACGGCGGGGGTGATGTCAGCGCTGAGCAATCAAAATTTCGTTGCCCACGAAGCCAATGTGGCCACCACAAATTTCGCATTCGCCTGCAATCTGGATATCGACAACAATGGCATCAATGAGGCAGCGATCGACGGCGTGATGATGCTGCGAAAACTCAGCGGTTTCACGGGCAACGCGCAATCTGTGTCGACATCCGGGGTGTGCGCCCAGCGCACCGCTGACGCCGACAAAGTGGCGTTTCTCGACGCGCAGAATTTTGATGTTGACGGTGTGTCTGGTGCGCAGTCGCTTCGCGACGGCCTACTGCTGACACGACTGATGCTAGGTGTGCCCGGAAGCACCGCTGTCCAAGGCACCGGGATCACTTGGAACACGACGCTGCGCGATCAAATCAACGCAGCGTGCGGAACCAGTTTCCCGTAGCGCCGAGTTTTCTCACTCGCGTACGCGCACCATTTCGCTCAAGCTATTACAGGCCAAGTGGTGTGTGCTCGTCCGCCCCAGCTGGAACGAACGAGCGCATCAACCAAGCACACAGAGCGGCGCTAAGCCGCCGCTAACACTGCATTCAAGGTCTTGCTCGGCCGCATCACGGCGCTGACCTTCGCTGGGTCTGCCATGTAGTAGCCGCCGATGTCGGCGGGTTTGCCTTGCACGACAGAGAGCTCATCGACGATGGTTTTTTCGTTGTCAGTCAGGGCTTTGGCGATGGGGGCGAAGTGCGCTTGCAGCTGCGCGTCTTCGGTTTGCGCCGCCAAGGCTTGTGCCCAATACATCGCTAGATAAAACTGGCTGCCACGGTTGTCGAGCTGGCCGGTTTTCGGCGATGGGTTTTTGTTGGTGTCGAGCAGTTTGCCAGTGGCGGAATCGAGCGCTTTAGCAAGGATCTTGGCTTTGTTGTTGCCGGTTTTGATGCCGGTATCTTCAAGGCTGACCGCGAGCGCTAAAAATTCGCCCAGCGAATCCCAGCGCAGATGATTTTCCTCAACAAGCTGCTGCACGTGCTTCGGCGCAGAACCGCCCGCACCCGTTTCGTACATGCCACCACCGGCCATCAGCGGCACGATGGAGAGCATCTTCGCGCTGGTTCCGAGCTCCATAATCGGGAACAAGTCGGTCAGGTAATCGCGAAGAATATTGCCGGTCGCAGAGATCGTATCGAGCCCGCGAATAACGCGCTCCAGGGTGTAGCGCATCGCGCGAACTTGCGACATGTGTTGAATGTCGAGTCCGGTGGTGTCGTGATCCTTCAGGTAGAGCTCAACCTTTTTGATCATTTCGTTTTCGTGTGGGCGATACGGATCGAGCCAGAACACAACGGGCATGCCCGAGTTGCGAGCGCGATTCACGGCGAGCTTGACCCAATCGCGAATCGGCGCGTCTTTGACTTGGCACATGCGCCAGATGTCGCCCGCTTCCACGTTTTGTGAGAGCAACACTTCGCCCGTGGCAAGATCAACGATGTTGGCCACACCGTCCTCGGGCGCCTCAAAGGTTTTGTCGTGCGAGCCGTATTCCTCAGCTTGTTGGGCCATCAAACCGACGTTGGGTACAGTGCCCATGGTCACGGGGTTGAACGCACCGTTGGTTTTGCAGAAATTGATGATCTCTTGGTAGATGCGCGCAAAGGTGCTCTCGGGCATGACGGCTTTGACGTCTTTCAAGCGCCCATCGGCGCCCCACATCTTGCCGCCGCTGCGGATCATCGCGGGCATCGATGCATCCACGATCACATCGTTGGGCGAATGGAAATTAGTGATGCCTTTGGCGGAATCGACCATCGCGAGCTCGGGGCGATGCTCGTGGCACGCATGCAAATCGCGCTTGATTTCGTCTTGCTTGGATTGCGGCAGAGAGGTGATCTTGTCATACAAATTGGCCATGCCGTTGTTAACGTTCACACCCAATTCAGCAAACAGTTTTTCATGTTTCGCGAACGCATCGCGATAAAAGATTCTCACGCAGTGACCAAATACGATGGGGTGCGACACCTTCATCATCGTCGCTTTAACGTGCAGCGAAAACATCACGCCGGTTTTGTGCGCGTCTTCGATTTCTTTTTCGTAGAACGCGAGCAACGCTTTTTTGCTCATGAACATGCTGTCAATGATTTCGCCCGCTTGGAGCGAAACCTTGGGTTTCAGCACGGTTGTCTTACCGCTCTTGCCGATAAGCTCCATCTTCACATCACGCGCTTTGTCGAGCGTCATCGATTTTTCGCCGTGATAGAAATCGCCGTGCTGCATGTTTGAAACATGCGTGCGTGAGGCCTGGCTCCACTCCGCCATCGAATGCGGGTTTTTGCGGGCGTAGTTTTTGACGGCGGCTGGGGCGCGGCGATCCGAATTGCCTTCGCGAAGCACTGGATTCACCGAGCTACCAATGCACTTGCCGTAGCGGGCGCGAATGGCCTTTTCCTCATCGGTTTTTGGCTCTTCCGGGTAATCGGGAATCTTGTAGCCCTTGGCTTGCAATTCGCGAATACAGGCGATGAGCTGACCGACCGACGCGCTGATGTTCGGCAGCTTGATGATGTTGGTGTCGGGCAACAACGTTAGACGCCCCAACTCGGCCAGCGTATCGGGGACTCGCTGCGCTTCGGTCAGCGATTCTGGAAACGCCGCGAGCACCCGCGCCGCCACTGAAATGTCACTGCTAGTGACGTTGATGCCGGCAGCCGAAGCAAACGCTTTGACGATGGGCAGGAAAGAGGCCGTCGCGAGCGCTGGCGCCTCATCAGTGATGGTGTAGATGATCGTCGGCTGTGAGTTGCTCATCGCTATCCTTAAGGTATCTGTTTGAATTCGTTAGGGTATTGCCGAGCGCAGGGTCGTCGTGCGGCCATCGCTGGGCGGTCGTTTTGTTGTTCATAGATTGGTTTTGGCGCGTTTTAATCGCACCGACCACTCGAAAGCGTAATGCTAGCGGGTTGGCGCGTTCGGCGCATCCGGCCGGGCTCGGTTTTGCCGGGTATGGCAAACCGATGCGGGCGGACATTGATGTGTGCGAGAGATGGTTGGGGGCCCAGCCCAGCTGACTGTGCTTCTGGGGGGGTGTCGACAGCAGTCAACCCAAAATTAGGTTCTTGGGTCGATTTACCCGGGGGCAGAGATCCACAGGCCGGGCGACGTCAAGCAGTCGCCCGAGACAGCAAAGATGACGTCGATTGTTTTGAGCCTAATCGAGCTTGATATTTGCGTCTTTAACGAGCTTTGACCAGCGCGTGCCCTCATCGCCCAGAAACTTTGCGAACTCTTCCGAGGTTCCGCCCTCGGCAAACGCATACGCTTTGCGAAGGCGCTCGATTACGTCGGGTGACTTCAGCGCGATGTTGATTTCGTCATTGAAGCGCTTCACGATTGCCGGCGGTGTCCCGGCAGGTGCCACAATGCCGAACCATCCCGATCCGCCCAGTACATCGCCAAAGCCAGCCTCAGCGAGCGTTTGCACCGTGGGAACGTCGTCGAATCGTTTGCTTGATGTGACGGCGATGGCCTTAAGTTTTCCGGCTTTGACATGCGGAACCAGCAACGCAGGCGCGCCCACAAATAACTGAACTTGTCCACCCAAAACGTCTGTGATGGCCGGTGGTTGGCCCTTATAGGCGACAGCTACGATATTGAGCCCGCGCGACACCTTCAGAAACTCAACCGGCAGATGATTCGTTGAACCCGCGCCGGAGTGCGCGTAATTCAACTTGCCAGGATTCTTTTTTGCCATATCAACGAGCTCGGCCATCGTTGAAACCCCGAGATTTGGCGGCACTACAGCAATGTTGGGCGCACTCGCAAACAGTCCCACCGCTGCGAAGTCTTTCCGCAGGTCGTACTTAAACGCCGGATTGATAAAGGGCGCGACAGACGCCGTAATCGTTGCTACCAAAAACGTGTAGCCATCGGGCGGCGCGGTCGCTACTGCCTCGGTGCCAATGAGCGCGCCCGCACCCGGTTTGACATCAACGATGATCGGCGTGCCCCAGTTGGCGGCGATCTTGTCGGTCACTGCTCGGGTCAGAATATCAACGATCCCGCCGGCCGGAAACGGCACGACGACGCGAACCGGTTTCGCCGGATAGGTTTGTGCGTGCAGCGGTGTGGCTGCGAAAGCAAATGCGCTCGTAACCAACGCTGCAATGCGAGTAAGTTGCTTCAAAGTTTGCATGGAACTGAACCTGTACGATTTCCATTGAGTACTTAACGAACGGTAAATCGAGATGGAACTAGAGAGAAACAAGACCGGTAAATTGCAGGCCGCACGGCGC
>READ01000056.1 GCA_004293675.1 Betaproteobacteria bacterium | reverse complement strand
TGCAGCAAGCGCGGTCGCGTCTAATGCAACTGCGGGGATGCTAGAGACTTGCACAATTTGCTGCTCTGCGCCGCCGACAGTGACGGTTGCAACGGTTGTACCGTCGCCTGGTAGAGTTACGCTCACTTGACGAGGCTTTCTGCGTAGGCCACAGCGTCAGGATTTGCATCCAGCGTGTCCGCACTTTGCGCGGCAACTGATGCATCAACCGTGACTACATCGTCCGGCTTTCCATGCTCGCACGCCACGAGGACGCGGGCCTTTACTTTGTCGTCAACGGGTTTTTTGGTTGCCATGTTGTTTCCTTGAAATCGCAATGAAAAAGCCGCCCCGGTGTGGAGCGGCTTTTGCTTGGGACTTGGATCAGGTCGCGGAATTAACGTACTGTTTCGCAGCACCCCCGACATCAATCCAGTTACCACCCGTGCGCAGGAAGCCGACAAAGCCGATCTGGCCTTTCAGCGTGTAAGCTGAGTCGGTCATGCGGAACAGGGTCAGGTCCATCACGTCGCGCACCAAGTACTTGGACAGCTGGCCGAACAAGATGGATTTCGCGTTAGCGGCCATCACGGGCATGTCCTGATTGATGTAGATGGGGCGGCCCATCAAACGATCTGGAGCGCCGCCGCCGACCATCGTGCCGTTCTCGTAGCCGGGCACGAAGATGGGGCGGTTCTGCGAGTCCTTGATCTTGCGGATGACGCGGACAGAGCTGTCGTGCATCATGTAGCCGACGCCAGGCTGGGCGCGGTAGGCGGGATCCACCGAATGCTCCAGATCCACCAGGTCGTCATAAATGACGCTCAGCGTCTGGCCGGTCGTGCCAGTCTTGCCGACGGTCGTGCCGGTGACAATGCCGCGCGGCTGGGCCGTGCCGGTGCCGGTCGTGAAGTGCGTGTTCTGGATGCGCGCCAGACGCATTGCCAGCACGGCCTGCACATAGGCCTCGATGTCGATGAACGAATCCTGCACCAGCTCGAACGGCAGCGCGATGCTGTTGGAGGTGTACTTGTACACGTCCATCGAGATGTTGCCAAACGTTGTCTCGCCCAGGCTGACAGTGGTGTTCTGGCCCACGATGGCGCCAATTTCAGCCGTGGGGTCAGAGGTCGGGAAGTTCATCGTCGCGCCGCTGGCGGTCTGGATGCGGGACGCCACTTCGCGCATGCCGCCGAATGCCTTCATGGCGGTTTCGAGCGATTTCTGGTACTCAATCGCAACCGTGAAGCCGCCTTCCGTGGTGGTCGTGGTGCTCATGGCGTTGCGAATGTCCGGCGACTGGCGGGCCAGCATGCGGGCGCGGTCGGCTTCGCTCATGTTCATGATGCCGCCGGCCAGGAAGGCGCGCAGGGCTTTGGACTCGTCGCCATGCTTGGCGGGCTCTTTAGTAGCCGTGTTCAAAGCGGCGTTGTGAATGCCCTCGTTGGTTTCAATTGCCAGCTCAGTCCGGCGTTTTTCACGGGCAAGATCAGCGTCGATGTTTTCAATGCGCAGCAGGCCAGCGTCCATTTTTGCCGCGTCTTCTGCGGTCATTGGCTTGTCTGCCGGGTACTTGGCGTTGATTTCGTTGACTTCTTTGGAGACAGTGTTGCGCAGTTCGCGCAGTTGTGCAAGTTTGCTCATGGGAGCCTTTCAGTTAAGTTTTGACTGCTCGCGCAAGTCGTTGGGACGAAAAAAAACCGCCTGGTAAGGGCGGCTTGCTCAGTGCGCGAGGCGCGTTACTGACGGGTGGCGTGGTTTGCCAGCTTGAGGCGCTGTAGCTGGCGTTCACGGTGTTGGTTGTCGATCTTTTCAGGCGGTGCGGCTGGTGGTGCGGGCTCTTGTTTTTCAGGAGCCACCTTGTAGGCGCTCAAGTCCCACTCGTTAGACACTGATTGATTGTTTGGCAGAACCTTGTCCACAAAACCAGCGGCCAAGGCAGAATCAGCGTTAAACCAAGTCTCTGAATCCATCCATGCGGTCATTTGATCCGCATCACCTTTGGTTTTTTTTGCGTATTCAGACGCAAGCTCCACATCAAAGCCGTTCAACAGGTCATAAGCCGATTGCATGTCTGACTTATTGCCGAACGCAATCGTCATCCCGTTGTGAATCATGAATCTAGAGCCTGCAAGCATGTGAACTTCAGAGCATGAGATTGCAACGATGGTGCCAGCGCTTGCTGCAAGGCCTTCGACTACTGCAGTGACTTTGCCGGGATAACTGGCAATGATGGCCTGCATTTCGCGGGCTTCAAAAACATCACCGCCGGGGCTGTTGATGTGCAGCGATACGTCTGCGCCATTAGCAGCATCAAAGGCAGCACGCAAGTTTGATGCGCTTACGCCGTATTCAGCATCAATGATGCCTTTTAGATAAATATCAGTCGAATCGCTGGATTTCTTGCAAACAATGCTTTGTGTGACGTGCTTGTTTTGCAGCGCAAGGGTGAGTAATTTTTTCATGGGGGTGTCTTTATGCCGCTGGCGGCTCAGGTGGTGTTGCAGCAGTGGCTGGCGGCAATCCGGTGTTTAGTACATCACCGCCTTCTACCGGGGGCAGAAGCTTAAATCGGCGCACTTCGTTGACTGTCTGCCACGCGGGTTCGCCTGCACGGCCCAGGGATATGCGCAATGCCTCGTTCTCGCTTTTAAGGTCACCTCTTTCGATCCCACTCACATCGAACTCAACAAAGTATTTTTCGCGTATTGGCCAGCACTTTCTGTTGATTTCCTGCTCAAATTTCTTGAGGTCACGCAACAAAGTGAACTTGACAAACCCCTGCCCCATGTTGGCAACGCCAGAGCCCCATGAGGTAGTCTTTTCTGTGCTACCAACCATAAATGGGGGAACACCCAGCACACGGCAGATTTCCTCCAGATTCCACCCAGCAGTTTCTAAAATCTGAGTGTCGGCAGCGGTAAAGCTAAGTTTTTCAATCTCCAGCCCACCCGTCAAAATAGCTGGCATGTGGCTGTTTGCAGCGCCCTGGTGACGCGATGCCCACGTATTACGCAGCATTTTGGCCTGGTCTTCGCTCATGTTTGCAGCAGTTTTAAGCGCAAAATCCGGTCTTGCGCCGTTGCTGAAAAACCGGGCGTTTTGCTCAGCTGTAGCCAGTGATGTGCCGATGGCTTGTTTTGCAGCGTAAGTAATGGGGCTGGGACTCGTCAGGCCATCAAAACCCAAGCTAGGCACATGAATCATGTCGGCAGGCGCCAGCACGTACCGTGCGCCCGTTGTAGGCGTTACGCGGTAAATCACGCCGCCTTCGCTGTCCCGAAACGGCATTACCCGTAGTGGGTGGTGCGCCTTGAAGCCGGACACCCGGCTGCTACGGTATGAAGGCCGGACAATTTCCGCAAAACAGTCGCCGTAAAATAGGCGGCTGGACACCATGTACTCCCAGAACACGGCTGCGCTGTATTCGGGGTCAGGTTGCTCATTTAGCAGCCAGAAATAGGGATGATCTACTCGTTCACGGCTTGTGGCTGTGCGCTGATAAACGGGCAGCGGCAGTGTGCTAATAGCGCCTGAAATTAACGCCACGCAAGCGTACACCGCACTGACGCGCATGGCCGTGTCTGGTGTGACCGATGGCCCGGCGTAGCTGGCCGAACCGCTGCTAATCAGGTTGCTGATCTCGTCAATGGTCAGACTCGAGCGTGTTCCATTTTCAAAAGCGTTTTTGATTTTGGCTGGGCCATGCGCGGCCCTCCATGCGTTCAGGACGGACGGCGGCTGTGCTGCCTTCGCTTGGACGGCCTGAAATGATTGGTTCATAGGATGTAGATTCCGGGAATGGGGATGGACTCAATTTGGCTGTTGACCAGCCCAGCCGACATCACGGCAGCAACGGCTAAATCAATACGACCTATCGCCTTGTCTTTGGACAATTTACGGTTCTCAGCACCGTCCTGTTCAATCACAGCGTTACTGATGCACCAGTCCAGTACCTTATGCCCGGCGTGGGCGATCTCACCGTTTAGCAGCATGCGCTCGAATGTCTCAATCGCCGGGCTAAAGTCCTTGTAGCCCTGACCCACTTCGCGCATTTCAGGCAAGCTTATGCCGTCATCGTTAGCAAGTGAAACCAAATCTGCCATGCGCCAGCGGTCGTAACCTACTGCAATGATTTCAAAAAAGTCGCACATTGCTGACAGCTTTTGCAGAATCACACGCTTGCTGATAGCCCGGCCTGGTGTTGTGTCCAAATAACCTTCTGCCTTCCATTGCGGGTAAGGCACGCGGTCGGTATCGGCTTTTCTTTTTAGTTCAATCTCAGGCAAATACGCA
>READ01000011.1 GCA_004293675.1 Betaproteobacteria bacterium | reverse complement strand
AGGTGGGGGATCGTTGTATTGTTTACTGTACGGATTGCGAGATCAATGAACTAATTCGCACAAATAGTTTGCCGTAATCAGCATGATTTGTCAACGTGTCGGCTGACTCCGCCGAGCCTGCACCGGCGATCCCACAAGTCTTGGATGTCGTCGGTCTTGCTTCGGATGTAGGTCAGCGTCGTACGATCAGTCTGATGACCAAGCAGCTTTTGAATTGCGCGTAGGTCTAGTGTGGACATCGCGAGCTCCGTAGCTGCCGTGTGGCGGAGTCGATGTGGTGTGATCTTGACACCGATTTCGTCCGAGAGTTTTTGGAAGAACGCCTTGATGTCCGCCACATTCAGTTCGCTTCGACCGCGGTACTTTGCTAGATCACGAAAGTGAGCGCAGTCGAACACTTGATCAGTGTCACGAATGGTCGTCCGAACTTCAAGGGCGCGGCGACGAAGATTCAAAAAGTCATCTCGCAATTGCGCGAAGAGCGGGATGAAGTGCTCGACGTGATTCTTGGAGGTCTCGTGTCGAAGACGAATCAGAGAGCGTTCGAAGTCCACGTCGCCCCATCGAAGACCAATGAGTTGGCCACGCCGCATTCCCGTCAAGAGCAGTGTTTTGAGGACCGCTTGCCAATACCACTGCGGCTTGAGACGCGTAGCGCGAGAAAACGCCTTATCGGTCGCATGTACGTTGATTCGTGCTATCGCCGCATCGTAGGTTGCGAAGTCAATGCACTTGGGCAACAACGTCGGGCTTTTTGCGCGTCCAACAAATTCAAACGGATTTTTCGAGAGGTGTCCGCGCTTGACCGCGTAGCGGAATAACACGTTGAGATGATTTCTATAGGTGTTGTAAGTGACAATGCTTCGCCCACGTTTGTGAATGATCTCGTCTCGCCAGCGTGCGAGGATGATCTCGTTTAGCTCCTCGATCCTGAGATCTTCGTTGTTGATGGATTCGCTCGAAAGAAACCGCGCCACAGAGCTTCGGTAGTTTTCGCTGGAGATAGCACGCATAAATCGTAAAGCAAGATATTCATCTAAAAGTTCAGTTAATTTCATGTTGTGTCCTGGTGTGGTTAGTCGCCAGTTCCCAAGACAATTTTGCTTCTAGAGGTACTTTTTGAAATATGCCACTGCACACCAGATAAGCCACGCGTTGATCGCGATGGCCGGAAACAGAACCCATCGCGGATCGACCGACACAGGAATCATCAGATAAACACCCGTAAGTAAGATTGAAATGTAGATGCCCGCAATGGCGATGTTGTGCCTGTCAGAAGATTCACGAGCGGCCTGATGTTTTCTGATTTCACGTACAACGTAGCCATCAACCGCCGCGCCCAAAAACAACAAGATCGCAAGCGGAACCATCGAAAAAACAACCCCAAGACGCACTCCGTAGATTTGCAAGCCAAGCATTGCAGATTCAATCGCAGGCCAGCTCATCACATAGAACTTCGCCAGTATGTGATCGTCAACCTGACGGGCTTTCTGAGCTGACGATTTGCCGTCAGCGGCGTGCGGATCAAACTGTTCAGGCCGCGAGTAGCGCTGACCTACAGCATCGACACCGCTCGCAACGAACACCCATCGATAGAGCGTGTTTGCTGTGCGGATGGATCGGTTGTACTGGTCGTCGGAGTGCTTCGCATCGATGTTGCTGATGTAGGCCAAATCGGAGCGCAACACAGCTTGTAGGTGTGTTGTGCCTGCGAAGAATGCCACGGTTAAATCGACGATCAAGGTCAACACGAACATGTAAACGAGCCACTTGATCGTGCCTAAGAAACCGGGCAAACGTGGTTCAGTGTTACTACCAGCCAATTCCTCGCCCCTCAGTCAGCATCGCGTCATAGGTTTCACTCGATTGCGCGTACCGCTCACTCATTCTGTCGGCAATCATCTTTAAGTGTGTTGGGTAGTCCGCTTCATCCTTCGCGGGCAGCGGCAGCCGGAGCTTCACGAGCCGACCCCCTTCTACGAGACCGTAAGCCTGTCCTTTTGGAAGCTTGACCAGATCGGCGGCAGAGACGAGCTCACCAGCTTTGGCCCCAATCTTGTCCTCGTTTCGCGAGGTAAACCCCGCGACGAGCGTTGGATCGGCTCCCTCGCTAGCGGAGCTTGACTGGGTGGTCGTCACCAACTCGATCTCAGGAAGCTGCTTTGTCAGAAGTTCAGCGGTCTCAACGTTCTTCACTCGCATCATGTAGAGCGTGTTGAAGTTTCCGCCAATTTGTTCGGCTTTTGCCGCATTGCCGATACGCGCTTCCACGTCGCTCCAAGTCTGTGTGAGCGCGGTGACCTGATAACCGGCGCCACCGGCCTTATTCACCATTGGGATGAACTCCTCGCCAATGAGTTCGTTGAACTCGTCGGCATAAATGGAGGTTTTGCGGGGCGAGTGCTGCGCACTTTGCCCTGCCGACTGTCCGTGTTTGTAGATTTGTCCTGCTACCGACGTAAGATCGGCGAACATCGCGGTTCCGACAGCTCCGGCGACCTCATGGTCGGAAAGTGCATCAAGTCCCACGTACACAATGCCGCCCGACTCGATGATCCGCATCCAATCGAAAATGGGGCGTCGATCATTGGTGTTGGAGTAGTTGGGACTCAGCAACTCCGAAACGCTTCCCGTGGTGAGCTTTTCGAGCAACGGGTAAAGCGAGGCCACCAGTTTTTCGAAATAGGTCTTATCGTTTGAAAGGATTGTGAACAATGCTTCGCCGACAGGGTCACGCAGGTTTCGCTCACGAATGAAAGCCGATAACTCGATCGCTCGCATCGAGCGTCCGGTTTTTCGAGCAAGCTCGGTCAGTGCTTTGTCGGATTTAGATCGCTCTCCCTCAACGAAGTCATCCCGCCATCCCGCTGCGTCACGATCGAGCCAGTATTCGAAGTACGAAACGCACAGGCTGTCGATGTTGTTCGTGCGTGCGTAAATTTCCTCGTACGAGGGCTTGAACCCAAGTTTGTCGAGTGCACGTGCAATCACGTTGACGTAGCGCCATACGAATTCACGAAACGTTGCGCTTTGTCCTTCACCCGGCAGCGCTCCAGCGAGCCGTGTTGCAACTTCCGTAATTTTTGCGAACGATCCAATCGGGTTGTATCGCGCCGACCATTCTGGGAATCCCAAGTGAAACATGTAAAACTGGTCGCCTCGTCCTGCACGGTGTGCTTCGACGTACATGCGTGTCAACAGGTCAGCATCACCCTTCGGATCAAACACAATCACTGTATCGCCGCGCCGGATGTCTTGCGTAATGAGAATTTCTGCGAGACGCGTCTTGCCGACGCGCGTAGTGCCGAGAATGAGCGTGTGCCCGACACGCTCACCTAAATCAACCCAGATGTCCGATTCAATCGGCTCGACACCATGGAGCGCTGGATCGCCGCCGACGGGCGGTGGCGGTGGAATCCAGCGTTGGGTGTACTTGCTCAGTCCGGAAAATTTCCCGTGTTCGATGTGAAGTTCAAACGCTCTTGCGCGTTGCTCCAACGGATTGCGACGAACGTATTTCTCATTTTTTGGGAGACGCGTCTCCATCAAGCGCTGCGCGTGCTTGGTTTTCCAATCAAACCCTTTTCCGATGAATAGTTTTTTACTGGAGAATGGAATCTCAGCGGAACGCAGTTCGTACTTACTGAGTCGTCGAAGGTTTCGATGATAAGCAGCGATCGTTTTTGCTTGACGCCATCGCACTACGGCGACGCTGGCGGCGATCAGCGCGGCGGGATAAGCGATTGCAGGAACCAGCAACCCCCAGGTCGGATTAAGTACAAGAAAAGCTGCGCTGATCCCAGCGTATATCGCTGATACCCGCTCTATGGGTGGCCTCAATAGGCCTTCAAGTGGTGGAGTGTCACTCATCTTTTTTGTGTGTTGGTCTACGCGATGGACTGAAGTTGTGCACGACTGAGTAAGCGGTTGGGCGGCGGCAGCGAACTGAAGTACGCCGCTGGCTCGTCAATCAGCATCATGTTGATTCGTTTCTGACTCGACGCGATTACATACGCGTGAAAGTAATCGGGACGCACTTTGTCGCCGTTTTGTCGCACGACTTTTGCTTTTTTCAGTTCAGATTGAATCTTGCTTACATGCGCAATGACCGTTTGCGAGAGTTCTTTCGGGAGTTTGTGTCCTGGTTGTAGCTCCTTCGTGAGCGACGCAGCAAACACTTGGAACGCGCGTGGGGAAACCAGTCCTACGCCTTCATCCAGCGTGTGAAAAAATGCGTTCGAACCGTTGCATTCAATGGTTTGCTGTGCCAGTCCTTCCTGAAGCCATCGAATGAAACCGCTAGCGAGCGGTCCCATCCCGTGGGATTCAGCGAGTTTTGCGGGGTGCGGAACAACTACCGGCGGAAGCGGTGCCATCGCCGAGTGTGATGCGGTCGCTGCCGGCATGGACTGTTCGGTTTCTGGTGGGCGATTCACCGAGGCGAAGTCTTCCACAACTGGTGGAAGCACAAGATGTAGTTGTCGCTTGTCGATCACCTGCGGTGCAGCCGCAGAGCCGATTGATGTTGTGTTTTCTGTCATGTTGCCGAGTAACGAATCTAGCATCGCGCTTGCGCTCGTGTTGTTGCTTGTTACTTCTGTGACGATCGCTTGCGCAGCAACCGCGCTCGTCACGCTGACCTGTTCCACGATAGAAGGTGATGCGCTCAACATGACCTCACGTGCACCCGGCGAGGGAAGTTTCTTTTTTTCTTTCAGTGAACTCAATGGGTTTGCTTGCGCTAGCGGAAGCCCCTGTACTTCTACTTCCATCGGCAGAGGTTGATCGATAGGCGCAGCGGCCTGCGCGATCTGATCGGTCTGTGACGGCGGCACAGTTACCGACTGAACCGACGAGGTGGGTTGCTTCTGCGCAATTGAGGATTGATCCATGTTTGATAGTGGTGCGAGGGGTTGGGCTCCAGTTATCGTTGCGGACGCCATCGCAGTGGGCGCTACAAGAGCAGGTGCAGTGTTGGTCGAACTGGCAGTTGTTGCCTCGCCTACAACCTCGATACGGCCCTCGAACTGCTTTGGTGCTGCTTTGAATAGCAGCGATGTCGAAAACTTCAATGCACTCAACTCATGAACGAAGTCTGTGCCAGTTTCGGCGTTACCGCCGCGTACCCTGATTTTCCAGACACACTGGGTTGTGCCAGGTCGTGCCTCGATTGCTCCAAACTCTTGAAACGTGTCGAAGATGCGCGTACGATCTGACGGCAGCGAACGGTTTGGTTCGACACGTTTGATGTCTTCTATCAACAGGTCTACGACACGTGGAACCACCAACCAGGTGAAATCTGCTCCAACAAATCCACCCGCACCCGAGGCGTTCAATGGGATTGAAACGCCGTCGACGTGAGAGAGCAAATGCCGAAGGCGCTGCATCAGCACTTCAATCAATGGTGTCTGCTTCGCAGCACTGAAACGCACACGCGACCCGTGGCGTAAATTGTGAGCGGTGCTCTCCATATCGGCTTGACGAACAATTTCGGCTAGCACTCCGGCTTTTTCGTGGTCACCCGATAACAGAGCAAACATCGACTGCATCAGCTCCGCATCTTCCCCAAGCCAGCTGAGTACATGCGCAGGAGCGCATCTTTGCAACAAAACGATTCCAAGCTTCTCATGAGCGCGATACTCGCGCTCACCCGACCCAGGGAACACCACCGAGTAGGTCTTAAGACCCATATCGCGCATCGAACCGGTGAGTGGCTGCCACCGACGAAGATCGGTGGATGACAGGTCGCTGAATTGCACAATGACGTCGGTGATCGGTTTACCGATGTCGTGCAATAGCGCGACCAGAAACACACCTACTGACCAACGATGTTTTCTGCGAGCACGGTCTTCTGGCGAACACCCTACGGGAAGCTCTCTTCCCCCACGAATGGCTAGCGCGCGGCGCGCAACGTCAATGACGTGCTGAGCGAGTCCACCAGGATTTGCGTGATGGTGCGACTGCGAGGCGGGAAGGAGTTGCGAAAACTCGACGACGGCGCGAATGGTTGGTAGGACATCCTTGTTGAAGTTCACGCGCGAGATGCCGATCAACTCCGCGATGAGATGAATCTCGCCTTGTAGTCCGAGTTGTTCGATCAGTGCATCTGCATCGAGGACAAGGAGCGTCCCGGCTGCTTCGGAAGACGTCCGCGCCGTTAAAGCGGAGCTATGGTTTGCTAACGCCAGCTCACCTCGTCGGGGGCGCAAAGCAAACCAGGCGGATGTGATCGCGATGGCGGCAGTACCACCCGCAAGCCACATGAGGATTTCTCGGCTAAACACAAGCCAGTGGCCTCAGAGTTTTTAATGTGTCTAGTAGCCATTCAGCTGTTTGCTGGGCTTCGGGCCACTCGCGATCCGATTGCCAGACGGCTGTCTTGCCGTCTTCGTAAAAGGCGAGGAACGACGTCTGACGAAAGTCCCAGAACTTGTTGTCTGATCGGGCGCGTAACGTGAGAAAGTCTAGCTGGCTAAGGATGGCAGCGGTCGCATCATCGCTGCTTTGTGCGAAAGATCGTTGCGCAACCGTCACCAAGAGACTCTCTCGCGGTGTTTGATCAACGAGACGAATAAAGCATTCCAAACCTGCAAACCGACTCAGCCACAAAACGAGCGTGCTGTGCCAGTGCAATTTATTGGATTTTTGCAGCGCGTTGAGTAGCTGCTCTGCGTAGAGCGGATGCTGCTGCTTCTGCTCAGGAAGTGCGTTGTAAAACGGATTGATTGTCTGCATGTCGCTTAAAGGGTGGCTCGGCTAACTCAGTCGTAGTTCAACGATTGTCGAAATACGGTCCTACTGTTGCAACAAACAATTAGGATTGCCGGGCGAGCCTTTTACGCTTGACATCAATCTGCGGTTACGGTAGCGCCATGGATACGCAGTCATCAGCATTTGCGTTTGAAGCATTTCCCTTTTCCTTTCGCAACGGGCTGCCGTTTACCCTTCGACCTTTCGCCTTTAGGGGCGCGAGCGGAGCTTTAGCGAAGTGCCCCAGCCTTTGGATAAGCCCCTTCTGCGTTTGGCTCCTTTCCCTTGCCCCGTTTAAGCATTTGATTGTCGTCGTGTGGCGACTAGCACACTTGCCGCCAGTGCGTCAAGGATAAATACCTTTTGACGTCGTCAGTATTTATTGTGGCGCAAGTTTTCGAATCGCTTGATATTGCACCCATCGCACTTCGGTGCGGTGGCCAACGTGTGGTTACAGCGGCAACTCCGGCCAATACTGCTCAATGCGTATTGAGCCGGAGTCTTTTTAATGGGGCGAGGGGAAGAGAAGATGCAGACGTCAAATCGAGGAAGCGACAACTTTGTACGGTTGATCGCTTGTGCAGTGGCAGTGCTTTTGTCTGGCAGCTCGTTCGCCGTGTCAGAGCCGCCGATGCCTCCGATTGGTTGTGAAAACGTCGACCGCAGTGCAAAAACCACTAGTGGTTTCTCGACACCGAGTCTTGCACGCCGGTTCGAAGCATTGACAAATGGCAAAACGTTGCGTGTGCGTATGGCGCTAGCCTCCACAGAAGATCATCAGGGCGTACTAGTTTCCGTCCACGAGAGCGGCGCATGGGAGCGCGCGGACAGCGCGTTTACACAGTGGCGCGTGGAACGAGCCGGTGCAATGGTCAATGCAAGTGGCGAAATGAACGCTAAGCGGACACCACAGTGGGTGCGCTACGAGTTACCGGGTGGGGAGCGGCGATGTACCCCGATACGGCGCTTCGAACCTTCGACAGATCCTGTTGTTTTGGCGTTCACTCAGCCGTCCGTGCGGAGCGCGCCATGAAAACAACGCTTGGTTGTCGGCTGCGCGACTGTTTCGCCTTTTTACTGGTCACGGTTTCTCTTCTGTGCGCGGCTTCGGTGCATGCAGGGATGACCTACACCACCCAGGCGTGGGCGGATGGGTTTTCGGGATACGTCACTGGATTTATTGAGGGGCCTACCTCCGGTAGTGTGGACTTGAATTTCACCAATAACCAAGGTTCGAATTGGGCTTTCAAGCGTGACTACTGCGGCGGAGCGGCGTCTACCTACTACACACGAGCCGCAGGTCAACTACCCGCAACGATCGGTGCAACGCAAACCACCGGCGGTTTGAGTGTCACGCTGGTGAACAACAACACGTACCGGTTTAGTGGCTTCGCGCTCAACAGTGCGCAGGCATTTTGTTTTGTGGCCGCTGATGGTTATGCAAGTGTGACCTTAAATTTCACTGCGCAGGTGACACCCACTCCGGTCATTTCCAACTTACGCATTGTCGACAACGCAAACGTGGCGGGTGGTAAGCAGCTCTGCGTAGATGTAACGCCATACAACCCTGCCATCAATAGCTTTGATTGGATCGAAAACGGTGTTGTGCGCGCCAACGGTTCGCCTGCTCAGATATGGACCGGGTACACATGTTGGGATCGAAACATCGCGCTCATCGAAGGGCAAAACTACGCTGTTCAGCTTCGCTACAACGGCAACGCGGGGTCGCAGACGTCGAACACTTTGAATTTGACTGTTCCGGTTTCGTTGGGCACTGTCTCAGGCCTTACCGCGTCGACCAACGACACGTCGATTCCTGGCAGGATTCGAATGTCGTGGGCAGCAACGGTCGGTGCGACGTATTACAACACGTGGATGAACGGCAATTGGGGGAACGTAGTCAACGCGCCGTTAACAACGCTGACTTACACGGTCGCGTCTGGAACATATCATCCGACGCAAGTCGGTTCTTACGTTCAGGCGTGCAATACGTCAACGTGCACAGGGTGGGTTTATGTAACAGGGACGGCGGCCGTACCGCCGCCGCCAACATGCAGTTCGATCACCGCAGCAGCATCGCTCATAGCCTCGGCGAGTACCTCGATACGACTTGACCTCAATGGTGTCGCAAATGCGACTTCAGCCGCGATAACGGTTTCGGCCAACGGCGCATCAAATACAACTTATAGTGCCACACAGGGCAGTGGCGGAAATTGGTACGTGATTCTGCCCCTCACCGCCGCCCCCTTTGCTTCCATCTACGGAAGCTACGCGGCCACCGGCACTGCGACAGGCACGGGCGGCACAGCAAACTGTCCGGCCAGCGCCGCGTTTACACGCCGTGCCCCGCAAAACGCATCCATCACCGGCTACAGCATCGCAGGTAGCACAAATCCAATTAACCTCACATTGATCGGTGGTCGCAGCTACGCGATGACGGCGACAGTGAGTAACACTGGACAAAGCACGTTTATCCCTGCCACGACCGAGGGACAGGGTGGAGGTCACAAAGTAGGCTTGTCTCCCGGTGCTCAGCGGCTGCTTTTCTCGAACACGAACAAGCTACCAGGGACAAGCGCGGTGGCTTCGGGGACACTGTCAGTACCTGCTACGGGGTCAATGAGCTTCACCATGCAGACGATGGAGGAAGCGCTTGAGTGGATCGGCACACCAACATCTGCAATCAACATCACCATCGTCGGCGCACCGACCGCTGCGACATCCGTCGCGGCCACCGACGGGACGCTGGGCGATCGCGTGCGCATAACCTGGGTTCCGGGTGCAAACATCGGTGCGCAACATGTGTTGCGTGCTGTACCTGGTACTCCGTGGCCGTCGTCGCCCACCGGACTACCGGCAGGTTGGTCGATCGTTTGTGTTAGCCAAGCACCGAGCGTGACGCAATGCGATGACACCACTGCCGTGGCGGGTACCACATACGAGTACCGAATTTTTGGTTGGAGTTTTGCAGCAGGTAGCCAATACAGTGGTTGGGACTGGGGAGCGACCTCCGGGGGAGATACTGGATTTCGCCCCACCATACCGACAACGTATCCGCAGCTGAGCGCAGCATCTCGCGCGGACGGCGTCCAGTTGAATTGGACAAGCGTGGCGGGTGCGGTCACTTATGAGCTGGAACGTGCGACCGCAAATCCTGTGCAATCCTCGCCGGGCATTGGGAATTATGGTGCCTTGGTGTCTACGGGCGCGCTTACTACGCTGGACCAAATTCTCGTCAACGGTTACACACAACGAGGAAAGCTCTACGCGTATCGAATTCGCGCTGTGAATGCCGCAGGCAACGGGCCCTGGTCTGACACCTACGGCTGGGGGTTTCTGGCGCGTGCGACGCCATTGCCCCCACCGACAGCCGTTACTGCGTCCCAGGGCACAGTGACCAACGGCATTACGGTCGGGTGGACGTTGCCAACACTACCCCTCGGCTACTCTGCTGTCTGCGTCAAAGTAACGAACACGCTCTGGTCTGAAGGCGAGCCTTACATAACGACGAGTCCCTGTCTCAATGCGGCTCCGCATACCGTGGCCAATGTGTCGACCGGTGTGACACAACCGGTCGAGGTTATGTACTCGACGACGAACGGCTCTATAAGTGATGCAGCGACTACTACAGGCTATGCCAACATCGCGCCACAGTCCTTGGGCGTATCGATAGATGGAAGCAACGACGGTCCGAACTGTGATGGAGACGGGTGCACCTATCGACCAAGCATCATCAGCGCAAACTCGCGCGAAACAAGTCAACCCTACACCTTGGCCACGCGCGATGTAAATTCACCCGAACAATTTACTTACGTTGTGACAACACAGCCGCCTACTGCACAGGGTGCGTGCGCAATCGCGAACAACAAGATAACGTGGCTGCCTCCGACAACGCAATCGTTCGCGGGAACCACGTCTTGCGATGTCCGCGTCATCGATAAGGGCGGCGCTACCGCGAGCGTCGTCGTTACCGTCAACGTATCCGCGTTTACGCCCACTGCTCCGACGCTTGTCGCCGCGACCGATGGAACACTCACTCGCAAAGTACGCGTCACGTGGGCGGCGAGCGTAGGGGCGACCAGCTATCGTGTTCTGAAAAACGACGTTCAGATTGGTGTGGCGTCCACATTGGAGTTCGAGGAGTCCAACGTCACAACGCCGACGACCTCCGCTTACAAGATCATCGCTGTCGGTGCGGCGGGAGGGGCTTCGGTACCGAGCGCGGCAGACGATGGCTACGCTAATCTGGCCCCCACATCGGTAAGCGCGACCATTACGACCAATGATGACACGGCCAGTGCGCCCACCATTCCGATCGTCGTCGATCCTAATGCCGCGGATCAACATACCTTTGCTGTTCTGAGTCAACCGACAAAAGGAGCCGCTACAGTTGCCGGAAACGCGCTGATTTATACCCCCAACTCAGGCGTTTCCGGCTCCGATAGTTTTACGTTTTCTGCAACAGATCGCGCTGGTGAAACGGTAAACGGTACTGCGACCGTCACCATAGCGTGTCGAGCTCCAAGCGTGGCGTTGTTCCAACCAGCAGCAATCTTGATAGCAACCGATGCAACGATAGCTGCGACCTACTCGGCGAACCGCTGCAACACGAACCTTCAAGCGTTACTCACCGTCAACTCCGCCAACGGCGATACGTTGTTCACGCAGACTCAGCCTGGTAGCGCAGTGGGTGCGGATCGCAGCGCTTCGTTCGAAGTACTTCCATTGCGTGTCGCTGGTGCGTACGTGGCGACGTTCAAGCTAGTCTCCGATCAGAACACTGTCGAGCGACAATCTCCATTGATCGTGATGCCTGTGACGCCGCCGCAGTTCTATTCGCGGAACGCTTCACCTGTCGAGAACGAGTATTTCGAGCTTGAGGTGCGACCAGCGGTTAATGCGAACTGCCCACTCGTCCTAAACGCAACTGAGGCGCAAACTGACCCAACCAAATGCTTGATTGAATGGCAAGCAACTCCCGCGTGGATGACGCGGTCGGTGTCATCGGGCTTGTTGACTGGCTATGGTTTACCTTCGGCTGGCACACATGAAGTGCGCGTTGCACTGTCGAAATGGGATGCTCGGGGCGAGCGCTATGCCGTTGGTACAGCGACGCACACCATCACTGCGACTGCGGAGCCTGCCTACACCTTTGCGATGGACGCGGATCGCTGGACTGCGGTTCAGTATCTCAGTGCCATACAAGTTTCACCACGTCAAGTGTCGGGCGCGTCATGCCGATTGGTGGGTACGGAAACCGAGGCTAGGCAGTTCGCGACGCAAGGTGTCTCCGTTTGCTTGGTTGACTTTGTACAAAAACCAATTGGACTAGTGGTACGCGCATCGGGGAGTCCTGTGATGGCAGGGCGTGCACGCGACGTGGGTGTCCAGGGTGTTGAAGCCCGATTCACAAAGTTCTATCCCCGTGGAATCACGCGGGTTGTCGGCTCGGTGACGAACTCCTTAGATGTGTCGGCACCGCTAGTTGGCTACGACTTTTCTCCAGCGCCGAGAGCTGAGTACATCGCTGGTAGCGACAATGTCAACTTAGGATTGACCCCGTCGTCTCGCGCTCCGGCGCGTGACACTTGTGTTCCTACTACTGACGAGTCGGTCGCGCTGGCGAGTTATCAGACCATGGGCGCTCCGCGCTGCTACGTTGAGTGGGTCGAGTTACCCGCTGGCGTGTCAGCGAAAGCTGGCGTCACGCCAGCCGTCGGTGGCGTATTAACGCAGGCTGGCCAGCAATCCGTTCGCTGGCGCACTTCGGTGAAGCCCGCTGTCGGCGAGCTTGTCGAGATCGCGAGCGGTGCGCTCGTGTTAAACGGCGTTGTGCCAACGCCGCCAGTGTTCGTACTCTCGGGTGGCCGAAAGCTAAGCGACGGTCGCTACCTTGCACCGCGCGGACAGAATCTTGTCGCAAAACTCGACCTGGCATCGAGCGTTGCGGGCCAGGTTGACTATCTAATCACCGACGATATGGGCGGCAGCACGTCGTTCAAACGAGTGCGAACAGGTAGTTCTCGCGTCATCCTGGCGGGAGAGGGTGCGCTTTGGGTTAACCGCACCATCACGATTCGCGCTTCCTATTCAGATTATCCGAGCACTTACACCGAGCAAACGCTGCAAGCGCTCACCGTGCCGTATGACTTCGTGGCAAATGCATACATTGAAGTGCCCGAAGTCATCAACGACACGCAAACGCTCACCGCTAAAGTTTCGGTTGGTCGCAATTCTGCGACAGGTTTGAACTATGACAGCACGTCGATGGGCGACTACGCGGTCTACGTTGCACGCCGAAATGATGACGGAACGCTTACCGCTGTGACAGCAACAAAAACGCTGAGCACGGATGGTGCAAACGGGCAAATCGTGTTTGAAGGTATCTCTGCTGAGGGCTTCGTGTTACTGAAGCTCGTTGCCGTGGCAACGGTTCGCTCTCCAGATGGCGCGTTCACGCGAACGATCGAAAGCTCCAATCGAACCGTGCAAGTCGTGAAAGGGACGGATATTGAGGCGACCCTTTCTGTGAATCGCAATGAAGGGGTCGCACCGATGACCCCTGTATTCGCGCTTACGTTTACACGTGCGAATCTGGTCGCGCTTGGTGGAATCGAATGGTGGCTGAAGCGAGACCAAGGCGAATTCGCTGCTATCCCACGTGAGTCTGGTGCACAACTTCGTTTGCCAATCACAGCGCCCGGCACCTATCAGGTAAAGGCGAAGTTGCGCAACAAGAACTCGCAAACAGTTGCGGAAAGCAACAGCGAAACGGTTGTTTCGTATTTTGTTCCAAAGATCACGTTTGCTGGGCCAACCTACATTCTCTCCGGGCTGCCAGCCGCTATCACGATTGATGCAACGCTCCCCTGCGCGCAGGGTCGATGCCCAATCGATGCCAATTTGATTGCATGGACGCTCTCTGGTGCAGGGTATGCAACCCCCGTCTCCGGTGTCGGCAAAACGGTGCCCATTACCGCGACCGCAAACGGCGTGATCGCACTGCAAGCAACCGCTCGCGCAGCGACAGCTAGCGCATCGGACTTGCTGGCCTATGCGCGTGAAAGACACGCCGTTTTTGTGGCGGAAGACCCTAAACCCACAGTTGCGATCAGCGGTCCGCGCGTCGTTGAAACGGGTGCATCCAACGCGTTTACGGCAACGATTGGTTCGCCGTGGCGAACACAGCTGTCGAACGCAGCGGTACTCGGCGAGTGGACACTGCCGGGTGGTGCAACCGTATCTGGGTCTACGCTCAACTACACGCTTCCCGCGAACGAGACGCGTGCGCAGCTTCGCTACACCGCCTGGATTGACGGACTGAGGGATCGCACTTCAGCCTCTGCAACCTTCGATGTCAATGCGTGGACTTACTCGTTCCCGTCATTTGGTCTTCGTCTGACGCAGGCAACGACTGCCGCGCCTACTAGCTTCAAGCTGGACGTAACGCCTGACGACGCAAGGCTTGCGGCGACGATGCGTGCGCAGGGCGCGGTGTATACCTACGAGTGGACTTATCCGCCTGCGCTCGTTGGGGCACGAGGCGATGGCGCTTCACTTAGCGCTCAGGCTCGCATCGACGGAACATACCCCATTTCGGTTGTCGTGCGCGACGCACGCGGCAACCAGCAGACGTTGAGCCGTAGCGTTCAAGCGGTGCCAGCAATTCCAATGGCGTTGACGCTGACTGCCGTGCAATCGAACACAATCGGGCGCGTTCCTTTAGACGTCACAGCGCGTGTTGCGGCAAGCGGTGGGCATCCAGATGATCGTATAGCGTCCTACGCATGGACGTTGAATGGCGCTTCATTGGTATCACAGATTCCGGGCGTAGCCCAATTCCGAGTCACGGAACCTGGAACGCATACGCTTGAGACGACAGTCACGACACGCATGGGCGTCCAATCAGTGGCAACACGCACCATTACAGTGGTTGCAAATCGGCCTCCGCAATGCGCTTTGGTGGTGACACCCGGCACCAACACGATTGTCACGGCTGATTGTCGCGACCCGGACGGGCGCATCGTCAACTATCAATGGAAAGTTAACGGTACGCCGCTGGTCATCAATGCACAACGCATTTCGTTCCCAGGCGGCGCATCGTCCGCAGTCGTTGAGATGACGGCAACCGACGATTCGGGAGCGACCGTCACCGTTAGCCGTCAGGTGCCCTAGGATGAAGATTCTTCAAACGTACCGCATCATCGCTGCCGTGGGTGCCGCGCTTCTTGCTTCTCTTTGCGAGGCGAATACATCTGCACCCTTGCACACGAGTCTCTGGAATTCCGCTGCGAAATATGCACAAGTGAATCCCAGCGAGTTTTATGCAATCGCACTGCAAGAGACAGCGGTACGCTGGAGTGACGGAAAGACACGTCCTTGGCCGTGGACGCTCAATAGCGCTCGTGGTTCGATGCGTTTTGCGGACAAACATTCGGCACAAATCGCGCTGGACGCGCTTCGATCCTCCGGTGTTTGCAATGTCGATGTGGGCTTAATGCAAATCAACTGGTGCGTTCACAAAGAACGGTTCGGGCATCTTGATTGGCTCGATCCCGTGACGAATATTCGGATTGCCGCGATGGTGCTTCGCGAAGCAAGAGAGAGCTCTCCAGAGCGCTCAGTAGGTATCGGACGCTATCACTCTTGGACACCTCATCGTGCCTCGCAATACGCGGAGCGTGTCGCCGTTTGGACTCACAGGCTTAACCATGCGCGCTAAGCACGTTCTCCTCCTCCTGGCCGTGACGCTCGGTGTTGCGGCTTGTGGGTCCATTCCAACATTCAAGGCGGAGGAAGCACTACCAACGTCAGGCGCTCTTGCGAGCGGTGAAGTCGTGCTAATCATGCGCCCAGCTACGTCGCAACCGACACGAGCCGCTCGCTTCGCGCTCCATGAATCGCACTTCCATCCGGAAAATGAGACGCAATGGCTGCTCGCTTCCGCTTCACAAACTGGAGGGCAGCATGCAAACAACCAATGGTGGTCGGTGCGTGATCTTCGTGCTGCGCAGCGAACGGCTAGCGTAGATATAGCGCGCAAACCCGTTGTTGCCGTTTCGCCGGTGCTAACACCGGTTCAACCGCTCAATGTCCGCGCTGCATCCGCATTGCCAGAACCCTTGCAAATTTTCTTTGCAACGGACAGTGCGTTGGTATCGGCGAACGACAAGCAACGTCTTCAGTCGTGGCTCAGAGGTGCTACACACGATGACTTTTCGATTGAACTCCACGGACACGCGGATGCGCGTGGTTCAGACTCTTACAACGTCGCGCTGAGCAACCGCCGCGCGAATGTAATCAAGCGCGAATTGATCGCGCTTCGCGTAGCTCCGACGCGAATCCAAGTGTTTGGACACGGAGAGGCTGAACCGGCTGCCACAAACGCAACGGAGACAGGCCGCGCGGCAAATCGCCGCGTGTCCATCACAACTTCACAAGGAACGCCCCGTGAACGGTAGAGAACTCCCTATTCATCTTGATGAGCCCAACATGATCTTTCTTTGGAAAGACAGCGAAGTCATCCCCTTTGTTTCGATTTGCATCGTCGGTCTTGTAGCCAACTACTTGACGACTGCGATCGTGATCGCTTTCCTCTACGTGAAGCTAGTGCGCAAGCTCACTGACAACAAGCCACGAAACTTTTTTAAGCACTGGCTTTGGTATCGCGGGCTGCTGCCGCTTTCCTCGCCAACGCTGCCCAATCCCTTCATTCGCCGCTACCACTAGGAATCAACATGCAGTTCAAGTTGTTTTCTAAAAGCTGGGACGGGATGCGCATCGAGCTCGTCATTTATCGCTACATCATCGCGGCACTGTTGCTGATTGTGGTGCTGACGTTGTTTGGATGGCTGCGCAAAGATCAATCGACGGTACTTGCACCGCCGACGATCACAGAGCAAATGGAGATTGGACGCAACAAGGCGTCAAGTGGGTACAAAAAAAGTTGGGGGCTATTTACTGCCACCATGCTCGGTAATCTCACTCCGGGCAATGCCGACTTCGTGTTGAAGTCGCTGGAGGACTTGTTTGCGCCGGAGACCTATGGTGAGCTACGTCGCCGTCTCGCCTCCGATTTAGAGACGCTGAAAAAAGAACAGGTGTCGGTCTCTTTTGAGCCAAGTCTAGTGACCTACGAAAGCGCCACAGACAAAGTATTTATCGCGGGTCGATCCATCATCGAAGGTCTTGGCGGCAAAACGGATCGCTTCCAACGCACCTACGAGTTTTGTGTGCGTCAAATCAACGGAAAACCCGTGGTGACACGTTTTCGTTCTTACGTAGGTGAGCCCCATGTGTTGTCGTACTGGGCCAGCAAAAACAAGCAGGACGACGACAACGCCCAGCCGTGCACATCAACATCGCCAGGTAAGGACACAGCCTCCGGTGAAGCAACAAAAACATCAGAGGTCAAATCATGATGAGCCGAAATCAGCTGACGGTGGCTAGCACCGCGCTCGCGCTATTTGCGTTTAACACTGTCCTGGCGCAACAGACTAATGCAGATCGCGCGAACACACCAAGCGTGATGTTTCCTGTACAGCCAGTCGCTCAACAGGACATCACACCCCCGAAGGACGCCCCCAAGACCGTAGCTAGTCCTCTGTCGGAGCGCTCTGGGCGCGAACAACTGTTTACTGTGCCGCGCATGGGCGATGCGAAGACCCCACCGCTCGCAAAAGGGGACGGGTTGACCGAACGACCCGTGACGAAAGCAAACGCGTCATCGGCTGCTGCAAACCGTGAAGTCGACGTGTTGTTTCCGCCGGGTGTAGCCAATCGGAAGGGGGGCGGACAAACTGCAACGAGTACGTCTACTGCAACAACGCCAAGCGCTGTCAGTGAGCGTCAGCAGCTAACTGCGACGCCTAATCGCACCGCACCAAGTGCCGCGTTGAACGCTTTGGCGCTCAGTGCATCACCGGACAACGTCTCGTCGCACCTTTTAGTTGCGCCCGGCACGACGGAAATCATTCCGATTGCCAAGAACGCGCTCAATCGCATCGTGACCTCATTTGAGACTGCAAAAGCAAGGCACTCTCTCGGTCGCGATAGTGGCTCATCGATCACGGCGCATGGTTCAGTCGTCTATGTTGGCACCTACAGTGAGCAACCGATTAGCGCTTTCATTGTTGATGCCGACGATGAGTCACGAGCAATCAGTGTAGTGTTTGTTCCGCGCGACATTCCGCCGCGAGAAATCATCGTCTCGTACGCGAGAGCGTTGCCGGGCGTCGCCAATCCAGGGCAGGCGACTACGCACATTGGTGTGCCGCTCACCACACAAGCAGGTGCGCAAAATCCAAAAGACGCGCAGGCTTGGGAAGAGGGGCAGCCCTACGTGGATATGCTCAAGACGCTTATGCGGACGCTTGCATTGAGTGAGCTGCCTCCTGGCTACAACCTAGCCGACGTACAGTCGTCGCAGCTACCGCGCTGCTCGAGTCCTTTTCTTCGCACGACCCTTGGACAAATCATCGAAGGATCGCGCTTCACGGTGGCCGTTCATCGTGCTGAAAACACCTCGCAACAAACCGCGCATTTCAATGAGAGCGGTTGTTATTTCCCTGGGGTTGTAGCGGTAGGCGCGTGGCCACGCGCACTGTTGAATCCAGGCGAGGATACCGAGGTCTTTGTCATTCACAGAAAAGATCAGCCAGTATCTCGGCAGTCCGGACGCCCATCGCTTGTGCAGCCGTTGCCCGTTACTTCACCTACGGTGAAGGAGTAGGTGCATGGCGACGATGAAACAACGTTTCGCAAAACTGACGCCCGAGCGCAAGCAAATTGCTGTGCTCGGAGCCGTCGCGGCTGTCGCATTCATCGGGCTGCTGATCTTTGTCAAACTCACAGAGAACACGAACGACGGCGGCAACCCTGCCGTTCGAAAGCGCACAATCGCTCCGGAGAGCACGTCGCTGATTGGCAAAAGCGACTCGGCCTTGCAAGCGATGGGCCTGCCTGCACTCAGTGAGCGCGTCACGGAACTCGAAAAGCAACTGAAAGCTGCAAAGCTCGCTCAGGAGGGCGCGAGCGGTTTGCCAAGCGGAAGTCCAGTCCCAGATTTGGGTCAAGGCATTCCACTGCCTGGCGTGCCACTGGTAACAACTCCTGGAGCGGGTCGATCAACGCTGCGTAGTTCTGATGCACCGCCCACACGTATCAATGTGTCACCGCCATCCAACGCAGGTACCGGCGCGGTCATCCCCGCGCTTGAGCCTGCCGACAATCGTACCGACATGAAGCCGTCGGTTGCTCCGCGTGCAGCAACGCCAAGTTTTGAAATCCGTTCAACGGATGAGCGATCAGACGGCAGCGGGAAGCAATCGAGCCAGCTCGATGCGAGTGATGCGGTGAGCGTCACACCCGCAGTGGCCACAAACACGGAGTCCACCTCAACAACCGCACAAGTCGCTAACCCATCCGGCGGTGCTGCTAAACAAACTTCGAGTCGCCCAACGCCGATCGCAGCCGGTGATCGGCGAACAGATCGCGTACGCACCGAAGATGCCGAACAGATTCTGCCATCGGGTTCCATGGTGTCAGGCGTGATGCTTACGGGTCTTGATGCGCCCACTTCAAATCAAGGACGGCGCGATCCCATTCCGGTGTTGATCCGCGTGAAGTCCGAGGCGATTCTCCCCAATCGCTTCACGCTCGATCTACGCGAGTGCTTTCTTTTGGCTTCCGGCTACGGCGACCTGTCCAGCGAGCGTGCCTACCTACGAGCAGAGCGTCTGAGCTGTGTTCGCGAGGACGGCAAGGTTATCGACACGACGCTTGATGCAACGCTGCAAGGACGTGACGGCAAGGCAGGGCTTCGCGGTCGTGTCGTACACAAAAACGGACAGCTCATCGCCAACAGCCTAATGACGGGTTTCCTGAGTGGCTTCGCAGGGGCGTTGGGATCGACACGTGTACCGACCCTCAACGTAGCGCCAACAGGCAGTGCGACTTTTGAGTCGGCAGGTCTTGGAGACATTGCCAAATCAGGTGCGGCGAGTGGCGTTGGCAACGCCGTTGGCAAGATCGCTGATTACTACCTCGAAATGGGGCGATCAATTTTTCCCGTGATTGAAATCGACGCCGGTCAAGAGGTCGACTTTATTGTTACTGCTGCACAAAAGCTCAAACTGGGCGTAAGCGGCGGCTCGACGGTTGCCCGTAGCGGATTCTCCTCGACGGCGGCGCTCGCGGCATCTTCACCGTCATCGACACGGAGAATCAATCGATGAGACACACGTTCATTCCGCGCTGTCTGATCGTCAGCGCTGCGCTGATGTCAACGATCGCATTTAGTAACGACGTGGCACGCATTCAAGATGCAATGCGCGGTATTGAGTCGATGCGCCGACTACCCGGCAGCAATATGCAACTGGTGCAGGCGGCTGGCAACACGTTCTTGATGACCGAGAACGGGCGCTTTGCGGTCGTGCAGGGGCGCTTGTACGATGTCTGGCACAACGTTGAAATCAAGTCCGTTAGTGATCTTGATCGCGTTGCGGCGAAGCTGGACTTATCGAGGATGAAGCTCGATTTCAACGAGCTTGCCACACTGACCTTTGGTACGGGCAAACGCCTCGTCACCGCATTTATCGATCCGCGCTGTGAGCATTGCGCGACGCTACTGGCTCAGGCGAATTCACTCACCAGCGAGTATCAATTCCGTTTGGTGTTGCTGCCGCTTCTGGGAGAACAGTCAGTTGCCGAGGCAAAGCAGTTGCTATGCGCACCGAGTGGCGCGGTGGCGGCATTGGTCGCTAAACGCGTAGCGAGCCTACCCAAGCCGCCCAACGACTGCGCGCTTGCGAAATTGCAGAAGACCATCATTACCGCTCGTATTCTCGGAATCGAGTCTGTACCCACGGTTATTTCGCCTGACGGCATCGTTTCGCGAGGCGTACCTGAATCGTTAAGTCAATTTTTGAAAGGAAGTCAGCCATGACTATTCCACGTACTGCGCTTGCTGTCGCGGCGAGTTTGGCACTTGCAGGTTGTGCTTCTACCTTCAACGCCACTGGACAGGCGGAATTTGCGTGTAAAGCGCAGTCAACCGACGGCGTGCGCTGCATGAGTGCACGCGAACTCTACGCTGCGACGGAGCAACGCACGACTGTTGCGTCGCAGCGCTCCCCAGATCAACAAACACCAGCGGCGGCAACGGTCGCATCGGCCACGTCAGCCCCAGTCATCGTCCAACCGTCACCAACGATCGAACTGGAACGCCCGATTCCGATTCGCTCGCAAGCGAAAGTCATGCGTATTTGGATCGCGCCATGGGAAGACCAGCATGGCGATCTCCATGCATCGGGTCTTGTTTTCACAGAGATTGAGGCGCGTCGATGGAATCTCGGCGAGCGTATGGTCGCTAAGGCACCCGTCATCACGCCACTACAGGTCACGGGCGCTGCCACGCCTCGAACCACACCACCGAACACATCAAGTTCCACTCCGTCATCCCTGTCCGGGATGAGCGTCGGACTCGACACCCTACAGCCCAACGCTGCGACCGAAAAATCGCAACGTTGAAACTGTCGCACGAGACCACGAGGTGCGTGCGTTTTTTATCGTCAACTGCAATAGGAATCCTATGAATCAAACTATCTCCCTGAAAGGCATGAACTTCACCGTTTCGCCGAAGACACTTCTCTCCGCTATGTTCGCCGTAGCGCTCTTGCTCGTACTCGCCTCTGCAGCACAGGCGGGCACTGGCGGTGCTGAGTTTGATGGTATCTGGACGCTCATCAAAGGCTGGATGCAGGGCACGCTCGGGCGCGTCATCGCTGGTGGCATGGTGTTGACCGGATTGATCGCTGGTTGGGCACGTGGATCGTTGTTCGCTGCGGTCGCAGGTGTTGGTATGGGGCTTTGCTTGTTCTACGGCCCAACCATCATCGAAGCCGTTGTTACTGCCACGTTCTAAGCCGCATCGGTGACTGAACAACAGCATGTCGAATGCTGGGGGAGCATCCCCATTTTTCGTTGTTCTGAAGCCGTTTGCCATGCCCATTGCATCCACCAAACCCTTGTCAACCCCCCCGCGCATCGAAATTTTTGATACGGACGGAACTCGACTGACCCCGACCACGCCACGAAACAGCAGACGGCTTTTGCGAGATGGTGCCGCTCAACGAATTTTTCGTGATGGCGTATTCGCTGGCATTCAGCTGACGAAGCCGCTTGGCTCAGGTCGATCGATAAGCACAACTTCAGACCCATGAACGAATTTACTGCAACAAATAACGTCGAGCGCCCTATCGCTGCGGACGCCGAGCGCTATGAACGCAAGGTAAGACGCTCGCAGTTGAGTCATCTGCTACCTGTGCAAGCGTACGACGAGGATACTCAGCTTTTCTTGTTGAACTATGTGTTGCCTGACGCAAAAAACACGGCTGAACACACCCACCTCGGGTTTGGTTTTTGTATTCCGCCGCTCACCGGTATTAGTGACCAAGTCATCGCGAAGCTCGAAGGCTTGTTGGCACTGGAGGCGCCAACGAACACTATCGTTCAATGGTTCATGTTCGCAAGCCCAGACTTGAACGACTACGTTCGAAGAACTCAGATTCTTCGGCAAGCGGAGACGGTCACGTTGACAACAACGAGTGCTGCGGGTGCCGCTACCACCGATCAGACCCACGACGATAAGCGCGTATTTCGGGAAGTGTTTAGCCGCAAAGTTGAGCAGATCAACAAAGCGGCGCACAGTGGGCTCACTCAGTCGCTGACACAACGCGCCGTGGACTACCAGCTCCATATGTTTGTGAAAGTGCCGGTGCTCAGTGGCGGGTCTCCCATGCCGGAGGAAGTTCGCGAGGCGCAGGAGCTTCGCCTCCAGTTTGAAACCGCTATCAAAAACACATTTGCAGGCGTGACGCAGTTTGCGCATAGTGCAAACTCCTACATACGTCTCATGCAGACCTTGCTGAATTGGCAACCCAGTGCTGAATGGCGTACTCGAAGCGATCTCTACGACCCTGCCACGCACATCCGAAATCAAATCCCAGACTTTGACAACATCTGTGACATCGATGAGAAGGGTGTCAGGGTCAACAATCGACATGTACGCACGCTGTCGATGAAACGTCTGCCGCGCAATGCGTCTTTGTGGGAAATGCGTCGGTTGCTCGGCTCGGCTGATGGCGCGCGAGGCCCCAATACAAACGTCCTTGTGTCCTGGGTGTGTCATTACCCCGATCAAGGTTCGCGGCGCACCAAACTCGAAAACGCGAACCGCATCAACGATCATCAGTTGAAAGTGGGCTTTGGTCGATTGATTGAAAGCATCGGACAGAAAGCTGAGTCTTACCGCAACCTTTTTTCTAGCTTGAACGAAGGCGCGCGCCTCGTTCACGTGTGGCCAGCCGTTGCGCTCTTCTGCGAATCAGAGGATGACGCAATTCGTGAGGCCAGCAACTACGTCAACTACGCCAAGGAGTTGACGATCGATCTTCAGCAAGACACAGGCCTGCACTTTCCGACGCTGTTGAACCATCTTCCGTTCTGTACCGATCCGCGCAAGAGCGCGATGGATTTTTTTGGGCGCTATCGCACGCTGACAACGCAACATCTCGCAGAGTTGCTTCCGGCAGTTTCGGAATGGAAGGGCACTGGCACGCCGGTGCTGAACTACTTTTCCCGAAACATGCAACCGATCGCAATCGACTTCTGGGATTCACCGACCAATTACAACGTCGCTGTAATCGCGGCATCGGGCGGTGGCAAGTCGTTTCTGATGAATGACGTCCTGATGAACTACGGCGGGCTTGGTACTCAGCAGTGGATTATCGATATTGGACGATCCTACAAAAAGTACGCTGAAGCCGTCAACGGAGACTTCATCGCTTTCACCAATGACGGCAACCTCTGTGTTAATCCGTTTCCTCTCATTAAGGATTGGCAGGAAGAGAGCTCGCTCATTGTCAACTTGGTCATTGCGATGGCCACTCAGAAGGATCGTCTTTCTGATTATCAGACGGCTTCGCTTCGCGAGATTATGACCGTCCTGTGGACGGAGATCGGTAACGAGATGTCGGTCGATGTGGTAGCCGACCGTTGCCGCGAGCATGAGGATCAGCGAATCCGAGACATTGGCGTGCAGCTCTTCTCGTTCACCAGTCGCGGCGCATATGGTCGCTTTTTTAATGGAGTGCCAACGCTCAACTTCGGCAAGCAAGTTACCGTGTTGGAGCTCGAAGAGCTCAAGAATCAGCCGCACCTGCAACAGGTCGTCTTACTGATGCTGATGTACCGAGTGCAACAAGAAATCTATCTCGGTGATCGCCGCGTCAGAAAACTCATCGTTCTCGATGAAGCGTGGGACTTGCTCACCAAAGGCGACATGGCCGAATTCATGGAGACGGCCTACCGCCGAATCCGAAAATACAACGGCTCGGCTGTCACCATTACGCAAAGCTATCAGGATTTGTACCGTAACGAGGCAGGAAAGGCTATCGCGGCTAACTGCGCCTTCACCGTGTTTCTACAGCAAAGTGACGACGTGGTGAAGGCTCTGGCCAACGCCGACAACGTCTCACTCGATGACTGGGCATTGGAGACCCTGAAGGGTATTCATATCGTTCAAGGTCAATACTCTGAGGCCTTCTGGAAAACCCCGTTTGGCCAAGGCGTCGCACGGCTTGTGGTGCCGCGCTTCGAGCAGCTGCTATACAGCACCAAGGGCGAAGAGGCAGAGGGCATCGAACGTCTTTGCCGGAGTGGGCTCAGCACCGTGGATGCCGTCAATCGGTACATGGAAATGGAAGCCGAGTCACGCGCGTCTGCTGAGCGCGTAAGGAGGGCATCATGAACAACGCAAATGCAATTACTTCGGACAGTGGTGCTGTTAGCCCGACCAAGGAGTCAGACGATGAGTCACCGATCGCACTGAGTAGACGTCCAATGCGTGCGGTCGTTGGCTGGCCAACGATACTCATGTTGTTGACCTGCGCAACACTGTTCGGTGTCGTCAGTGGCGCAGTTGCGGCATGGTACGTGGTGATGTCCACGCCAATACCGCCATCGATTGCGATCGTTGATAGCGACGCGATGTTGCGGCAGGCCATTGTGCTCGATCCCAACAATCCGAAGGCGGCGGCTGATCGCGTCATCGCTCAAACCAAACTTCGGGTGGCCAGTCTCGTTGCTCAAGGGATCATTGTGCTCGATCGCAACTCCGTCATTGACGCGCCTGCTGCGTTGGTTGTGAGGACGGAACCCGCCATGCTCAGTATTCCGCCCGAGGCAGAGGAAATAAAGCGCAAATCGCCTGTTGAGTTGTTACTTGATAAGGCTGCCAAATGAGCAGGGATGAACTAATCGACACGGTGGACGCGGCTACACCACGCTTGGGCATCGGTCAGCGTAATCGCCGATTCGCGCAGCTCATCACGGGACATCTCAAGCGCCAGTGGTTCACCTACATATTGCTTGTAGCCTGCTATTGGCTTGTGACTGCGAACTATCGACTGCTACCGAATGCGTCCAATTCGCTAGGGGTAAGCTGGTTTGTGGTCCGACTACACGAACCTGTGGCGCGTGAGCATTTTGTGGCGTTTCGTGCACCGAACAACGGACTTTATCCAGAGTCGCTTTGGTGGGTGAAGCGCGTTGTTGGTGTCGGTGGCGACGTAGTGACACGTCGAGACGATACCTATTTTGTCAATGGTCGCGAGATGGGTGTCGCTCGCCGCAGCGGGCAAACCGGGCGAGCCATGGAGTTACTGTCGGTGCCGGAGAGCGGACGGGTACTCGGAATCAACGAACTCTTCGTGATGGGTGACCATCCCTACAGCTTTGATTCGCGCTACGCTGCAATCGGTGTTGTAGATCGTAACGCAACGATTGGACGTGCTCATGCGATTTACTAGATTGCGCTGGATTGCAGCCAACACGTTGTTCATCGCAGTCAGTATATCTGGGCCTTCGCATGCCTTGGATGCAGAGGACAAAGCCTGGTTGGAGCGATCCCGCGAGATCATTCGATCGATGGATGGGAAGCCACCCCCTGCGTGGTTAAAGGGCACGGATAGCGCCCCTGCAAAGCAGTCGCCACCAGCAGTTGCCACGCCCAAGGGAGCACCGACCGCCGCCGCACGCTCACCAAGCTTAGACGCTATTCAAGGTGCGCGAGCGGCGCTCCCTTCCTGGGTAAATCCGTCCAACAGTGTGAACGTGAAACGCCCTGACGACTCACGTGAGCGCCGACACATCTTTGTGTCGTTTTCCATGCCAGAGGCGGAGCTGTTGGCGGCCATGGAAGAGGCCGCACTGCATGAGGGCGTCGTCATTTTGCGTGGACTCGCTAAAGGAGAGTCGGTCACGCAAGCCGGTCAACGCCTTCGCGCACTCGCACTGAAGCTGGAACGCATACCGGAGGTTCAAATTGATCCGTTTGCGTTTCGGCGAGAGGGCGTAACTTCGGTACCAACGATTAGCGTTGCTTTGGGCGATTCGCGAATCAGCGCAACCGGCTCGCTCGCACTTGGCTCGCTTATTCAGCGTTTTGCAAAAGGTGAGCGCGGCGACTTAGGCCGTCGCGGGGCGGTGTATGCAGTTCACGAGCGTGACATGATGGATGACATCCAGGCGCGGATCGGCGCAGTGGACTGGAAAGCACAGCGTGAAGGCGCGTATGCGCGGTACTGGTCGGGGCGCGAAGCCATTAGCCTCCCAGTGTCCACTGTCGACAAACAGCGATTGTTTGATCCGTCGGTCGAGGTCAAGGCCGACATCCATGCGAGTAACGGCCAACTCGTGGCGCGTGCGGGTCAACGCGTGAATCCACAGGCGATGATGCCGCTTCAGTCGGTATGGTTTGTATTCGATCCGCGTGATCGTCGCCAAATTGCCCGCATCGAGCGTGAAATTCAGCAACTACAACGTGCACGTACGCCGTACCTGCTGATGGCAACTCAACTCGACACCGGACGGGAATGGGAGCACTTGCGCGTCATTGAAGACCGGTTCGGACTGCCGGTGAGCCTTGCGACGTCAGAGTTAATTCAACGTTTTGGTATTGAGCGCGTACCTGTTCGTATCCAAGGTTCTGGGAGCCGACTCGCCATCGCTGAACTCGGAGTAAATGGTCAATGACTCATTTACTTTCATTGCGTCGATTCGTACGCTTGGTGGCGTTGGTAGCGCTATTGGTGTTGCCGTTTGGCCCGTCGCTTGCGCAGACAACGACCACAAGCTCTTCGCAACTGGACATGACCTGTCCAGACTCAGACATGTTTGGTCCGAAACTCTTCACCGACGTGTGTTGGTCGTGCCTGTTTCCGATTCGCCTGCTGGGTATGAACATCGGCACCGGTGATCGACCCACGGGTGCGTCCAATCGCATCTTGTGCAGTTGTGACAACGCGCTGGGCATCCCGGTACCCGGCATTGCAGCGGGGATGTGGACGCCTGCGCGACTTGTTGAAATTGTGCGCAAGCCCTATTGCTCACCCACGCTCGGCGGACGCACGCTCTACAGCAACGCCCGGCTCTATGGTGGGCGACAGGCAATGACGCTCGATGGGAATGACAAATCGTTCTACCAGTACCACTACTTTGCGTTCCCGCTGTTCGCGGTGATGGAGTTGTTCGTGCAGCCTAGCTGCAACGCTGGCGGCTATACCAACCTTGATCTGATGTACATGTCTGAGCTTGACCCGACATGGAATAACGATGTCGTTGCGTTTTTCTTAAATCCCGAGGCGGCACTTTTCGCAAATCCGATTGCGGTTTCCGCATGCGCTGCCGATTGCACCGCTGCCTCTGTTGGGGTCAACACCGGTTCGGATTCAATGTTCTGGTGTGCCGGTTGTTGGGGACACCTCTATCCGTTTACTGGAAATCTGGCGACTAAATCATCGCCGCCGCGCGACACAAGCTTGCTTGCGACGAAGGCCACGGCTGCACTCCATCGGCGAGGACTTGCCTGGAAAACTTTCGGCAACGATGCACTGTGCGGCGGCTACATCTACCCGATGATCCCTAAGAGCCAATATCGAATGAGCATGATGTACCCGATTGCTGAGGCGTCCGGCAAATGTTGCCACCCGATCGGACAAAGCACCTTTTTGTGGGGTGAGTGGAGAAACATCCCCGCCGTGGGCGAGGACTTTGTGTACATGCTGTGGCGCTATACCGACTGTTGTCTGAATTGAGATGACTGTGACGAGATCAATTCTTTCAACCCTGCGACGCGCGACCACAAAACATGTCTCGACGACAAAATGTGCTCTCACGGTCCTCGCCTTCTTTCAGTGGGCGACCCCTACCGCATCAATGTTGTTGTTGACACAGTCGGTCGTTCGAATGGTTGCGTTTACCAGTGCGGCCGTCCCGATCTCAGCGATGGCCGATGCAGTGATCGCGAACGCACAACAAGGGCAAGCCGTTGGGCAATCGCTTGTTCAGGGCGCGATACGCCCCCAGTTCGATGTAAACACGGGAACCTACCGCCTGCCCGATGGCAAGGGTGGATGGGTCGTGATTCCGCAGGATCAGTTGTTTCCAAGCGGCGGCAACGTGACGGGTCAGGGCGCAAGTGATGCGAGTCGTGCACGTGCGAACTACGGCAATCACAATGCGTTCGCAGCCGTCAGTGCTGAGGCTGAACTGCGGTTGTTGTCGGAGGCGTCACAGCAAGGAACCGCTTATCAAACGATTCGCAATTCTGCGCTGTCTACGCCGAGTCCGAATCTTCGAAATGACCAAATCTGGACACGCTCGGATGATTTGTTGTCTGGCACCAATCCGGGCATTAACAGCATGCTGCAAGCGTGTACGACGAACAACACGTTTTCTGTTCGGTCGGTACCACGGCGCATACCGTCGTATGAGACCTGTGATCGTGTCAACAAGATTAACAGCTGCAACGTACGCAGAGTTATCAACGGTGTCTCCGAAGTCGCTGCATGTCAAGCCGGAACGGTCACCCACAATTTCTCCATTGATCGAAACACGCTCGACAAAATTACCGCTGTCGTGAGCTGCGCACCCAATGCTCGTATCACTGGGATTCAGCCGATCACGATTAACGCCTACGGCGCTCAGGGACAAAATCACGGCGGGCCCATGACGGTCAACGTGAACACCAACGCCGTTGTCACCAATGCCCCGCTCGCGGTGCTCCAACCGCACTGGTACAACGCGTTTCGCGCCCTCAACGTGTCGTACTCGGTACCCGCCGCCTGCACACCAGACGACGCAACCTGCGCATTCACATTGAACTTTGCACTTGCTGGTTTTAGTGATAGCTACGCACCTACTTCACAAAACGCAACCAACGTCAGCTCACCTGCAACGAGCTGCCCTGCTGGCCAAACACTCTATAACAATACGTGTTTCGCGAATTGCGCACCGGGAGCAACGTTCGTCGCTGGTACATGCCGGAGCTGCCCGCTCGATCCGGCCTCCGGAAAAACGGGAAGCTACAACGCCGGTACTAACCGCTGTGAATACACGGTACCCGCAGGCGAGCAATGGTCGCGTCTATTTGAAATTGAGCGCTTCAAGCGCGAAGTGCAACAAACACTCATCGACACACCACCTGGCTGCGCGAACAGCACGTTCTGCGCGGCACAGCCAGTCGCGTCGTATGCGAGTAGCGGAACGATTGCCGATCAGGCGTCTAACGCTGCGTGGAAATGCACCGATGCTGCCAACTCACGTACGTTTTTTGGTATCACACTGACACCGAACACCTGGGGTCAACGTCTTGGGCCGTTGTACACAGGCGCCCCCGCATCACCTCCTGCACCACTTTGCTTTAACGCCGATGCGCGAAGCTACCGCTGCAATTTCAACGTCGGTACACTGCCTTGCTACACCGATGTCAACGGGCAGCAACGTTGTCCCTACTCGAAGGAAGGGGTCGACGGCGCGGGCAATCCGATTGTGCTTTGGTGTGAGATATCCAATGGCGTTGAAACCTGTTCGCCCGAGGTTGCCAACACCTGTGGAGCGCTGGAACAGCGCAGCGAATGCAGCTTCGTCAAGTCTGAATGTGCACAGGGCGGCACTGATCCTGCGACGGGGCTTTGCATGGCCTATACCGATACCTACGATTGTGGAACCACAGTCGAGGGCAGCGTTGCAACGATTGACGCCACTGCAATTTCTTGCCCAGGGCAAATACGTTGCATGGGCACCGAGTGCCGGACGGTGACGCCGGAGACGAATACGGATTTTCAGAGGGCGTCGGTGGCGTTGACGACGCTTCAGTTCGCGCAGATGGATTCCAATTGCAGCGGCGGCAATTGCGAAATCTTCAAGGGCGAAGCGATGGAGTGTAAGGTCGCCGTGGGCGGTTTGATCGATTGCTGCGAGAAGCCGAAGAATGTCGGTATCGGCGACTACATCAAACTCGCTCTATCGACCTGGGAGTTAACCAAAGACACTGCACTATTGGCTGATCTCTGGGGCAGCAGTTCCACTATTCGTGGTGCGTGGGAAGGCTTGAGTAACGGAGTCTCTTCGACGATGGCCGACGTCTTCAAACCGATCATGACGCCGCTCGAAGGATTGGTCTCGAAACTGCCGGGGCTCGCGGGGGCGGATGGTTCGTTGGTGCAGTTTGCGCTCGAAGGCATTCCAGGCACAGGACTGACAGCGCTCACCAATTTGTTAATGGAACAGACGATGACGTTTGTCAGCAACACATTTGGGCCAGCAATCGCTAACAGCCTGTTTTCAGTCACGCCAGGCGGCGTAATCTTAAACAGCACGCCCGGATCGCTGGGATCAATGCTCAGTACTCTGATGACAATCTACACGGTCATTATGATTGCGATCATCATCTTGCAGATCATCTACAAGTGCGAGAAAAAAGAACTCGATCTTGGGGTCAAACGCGCAATGCACGCGTGTCACCATGTGGGTAGCTACTGCAAGGGCTTGCTCTGTATCGAAAAGGTGAATTCCTATTGCTGCTTTGCCAGTCCGCTCTCCCGCATCATCAACGAACAAGCACGGCCGCAAATTGGTCGAACGTTCGGCACACCAAAACTGCCCAATTGTGGCGGGTTGTCACCCGCAGAAATGGCCAGTCTCGATTGGTCGCAGATCAATCTCGACGAATGGATTGCCTTGCTCCAAATTGCGGGACTCACGCCAACGGAGATCGACCAGATGTTGACGAAGTACGGGATGAATATCACCGCGCGGAATGTGCCACCGGGCACGAAGGCAAGCGCCACGGCGCAGCAGATCACAACGCAGGTCCTAGGTAATAACCGCAATCCCAATGCGGGGGAACAGGCGCGTGATCGCATCCGCGCCGGATTGCGACCCTAGTCTCAACACGAATTCACTGACAAATCCTCGGAAAGGAAAGACACCATGAAGAAACCACTGATCGTATTCGCCGCGATGCTCACGGCGCTGATTGCATCGATGGAGACGACTGCGCAGGATAGTTCAGAGCGGGAGGCTCTTCGACTGCAATCGCTGATGTTTCCCTCATCGATGAGCGCAAGCGAGCAGGAACGCACCAAAGCGCAGTTGATGAGCTATTGGATGCTCCCTCTAAAGGAGCGTCAACAGCTCTGGACCGCTGCATCCAAGGGTGAACATCGGTCAGGTGCGAGTATTGCTCAGGCTGCGGGGTTGGCAGCGGGATTGTCGGCGGGCAATCCACTGTCTGCGACGGGCATAACAAGAGGCGGTAACGCACTTGCCGTTGTCTCGCTTCTGTCGATTCTTACGCCTCCACGGGGTGCAGGGGGCGTACCCGTGTTTTCTCGCGTGTATGTGCCGGGAAAAACACGCGATGGCGTGGAGCTTTCCAAGTACGATCCGGCTCGCGTTGAAGCAATCGCGATCACCACACAAGCGATCAAAGACGCAGCACAACGGATTGAGCGCACAGCGCGGTGCATCGACGGTTGTGAGACCGATGTTCAGGTCTGGGCGCTCGACGGTACTTCGATTGCGATCCAACCTTTGTCGCTGATTTGGCGGCGCGGCGACATGTTCGTCTCAATTCCGGACCATCCTCGGAACGCCGCGATGCCGTTCTTTCCTCGCTTCGAGAGCCGAGGCCTGAATGGGTGGGTCATTGAATTGACGGATGTCGCGCTCGATGCGCAGGGCAATGTTGTACGTGCCGAGCGCGATAACGCTCAACTGCCACAGCCTACCGAGTCTTGGGCGCGTACCGGTGATGGCATTCGTTTCTTGCAACGACTCACCGCAAGCGGGCATATCGTTCAGGGTCGTGCCGCCGAGCGCTACGTTGCAGCGCTGGGTCGTGTTTACGATACGGGTGAACTCACTGCCACAGGCTTTTTGGCATCGGAGTTAACGCCGTGATTGCGAGATATGCACGGCCAGCACTCCTGGTCATTTTGATTGGCACGCTCATCGCCGTCGGTGCCGAGGCGTTCGCGCAAGGCGTTGGGTTCTCCAAGGACAAATCGCGGGGTTACTTCTTCTACGAGCCCGACGCGGTCGAAGAAGAAACGAAACCTGAGACTACGCCGAAAGTGAGCCCAACTCCTGCGCCGTCAAAGCCCACTGAAGCAAAAAAGCAAGAGCCAGCGCCGTTTTCAGTGGCGTGGTTGCGCGACCAGATGCCGCGCGTGCGCGATCTTGCGATCGACAACCCGACGGTAGAGAACATCACCGCGTACCGCTATATGCAGCGCGTGATGCTCGATAAGTCCTCGAAATTCGAGGAGTCTTGGCAGCAATCAATTGTGTCCGAACCACTCCTCGACGAAAACCTACGCCGCCCAATCTCCACGTTCGGTGGCAACACGCTAGACGCGTCGGCAAAGAAAGGCTACGAGGCGGCGGCTCGCATGCTCGCAAGCGTTGCGGGCATTTGGTTCTTCTACCGTTCTGACTGTGATTTCTGCCATGCGCAAGCTCCCGTTCTCAAGGCCTTGTCTGAGCTCTACGGCTTCAAGGTGCTACCTGTATCGCTCGACGGTAAGCCGCTCCCTGGGAATGAGTTTCCAAGCTTCGAGGTCGATCGTGGCCAGGCGGAGGCATGGGGCGTCTCGATGACACCGGCGCTATTTTTGGTGAAGCCAAGCACCAAAGAGCGCGTAGAGCTTGCGCAAGGACTAATCCCGCTTGAAGAAATCGTCAGTCGATCCATTCGCGCTGCATCAAACGCCGGTTGGCTCGATCAACGATCCGTCGCAGCAACCCGTCCAGTTCGTCCTGTCTACGCGGACGACAAGGCACTCAATGCGATGCCCAAAACCGCTGCCGACGATCCCGCGAAGCTCAGCGACTACCTGCGTCGTGAGCTGCGTCGGCAGGTGTCGCTCCGTTAGTTCGCGGCACAAAAAACAAGGAAACGTAATGAAATTCAACCCAATTGCTGCCATTCGTAGCTTTTTCCGACGCCGAAAGCTCGTGGAGGCAACGATTGTCGCAACCACCCCCGAATTGATGCAGCAATCGATGGCCGAACTGCTGCTGGGCGATCTACTGAAAGAGCGCCGTGCAGAGCGGCGATGGAAGTGGTTTCGCAGATTGAGCGTCTCGGCACTCGGTCTGGTGTTGTTTGCGATGTATCTAGTGTTTCAAGCCCAGCAGTTGGGGTTGCGCATCATGCCGCAGACCGAGGTTGTGGGCATCGTGCGCATTCATGGTGCGATTAGTAGCGAGAGCGACGCCTCCGCCAACAAGGTGGTTCCAGCGCTCAAAAAAGCGTTTGAGAAAACCAATGTTCAATCGATCATTTTGACGATCGACAGCCCTGGCGGACAGCCTGCCGAAGCAGAACGCATTGGTGAGGCCATCACCGCGCTCAAAGCAAAGCACAATAAGCCGATCACAGCAGTCATCACGAACACCGGCGCATCGGCCGCCTACATGATTGCGCTCCGTACCGACAAGATCGTGGCAGGTCACTACAGCCTTGTCGGATCGATTGGCGCCATCCTACAAGGCTGGGATGTGCACCGCTTGATGGAAAAGAATGCGATTGGCCAACGCGTCTATGCCTCCGGTGAGCACAAAAACATGCTCAATCCGTTCACGCCGATGTCAGACGCGTCGAACGACCGGGCCCAAGGGTTGGTTGACGCGCTTGGGGGACGCTTTGTTGATGAGGTGCGTAAGTACCGCGCTGGCAAGTTGCCGTCACCGCTCAAGATTGGCACCGGTGAAGTCTGGACGGGCAGCGTCGCACTGTCTCAAGGCCTCATCGATGAGATAGGAACGATTGAGAGTGTTATGGCCACAGCCACCACGGAGAAAACCTTCGACTTCGGTCCTCGCGGCGATCCTGGTTTCTTCCCGCTTCCTCGCACCGTGGCCTCGTGGCTTCACGAACTTCAATCATCGCTCACCGATCTGCGGATCGGCGAGCGATAGAAAGCACCAATGAGCATTCAAATGAATTTCAAGTTGAACAACACGATTCCCTTTGAACCGAAGCGCAGATTTGCTCGGGCGAAACGCCCGATTGCGTTGCTTCTCATTTTCACGTTCATCGCACCGGTTCTACCGGTTCACGCGGGATTGGACGACGAGATGCGCTCGATGTTTCAGGGCATGGTGAATGTGACGCCAGCTGACGCCTACATCGGCCAGCGTCGCGGCGTCGTGTCGTTGGGCAGCATCGAAGCACGGTCACGTATCGTCAACCCGCAGATCGTGAACTTCACGCCACCTTCAATAAAAGCAGGATGCGGTGGTATCTCGGTGTTTGGTGGATCGTTTTCGTTTATTAATGCACAACAGTTTCAAGAACTGATGAGAGCCGTCGCACAAAACGCTGCGGGCTACGCCTTCGGTCTCGCGCTTGAAGCGATGTGTCCGATGTGCGCCGGAGAGATGAAGCGTCTCCAGAAAATTGTGCAAGACCTCAACGGCAAGCTGGGCGATTCATGCTCCCTTGCAAAAGGACTGGTCGACAACTCGATTGGCCCCTCACTCGCTGCGGTGCAGGAGTCGAACAAACAGGATGCGTCGGCGATCGCAACCGCGTTTGGTGGCGTGAATGACTTTTTGGAAGGACTGGGGCGGAGTAACAATAACCGTGCTTCCCCGATCGATAACGCCAAAGCTGCGGGTCGCATCAACGACTTAAAAGGAAACGTGGTCTATCGGTCGCTGCTTAAGTCCAACACCGCTTCTTGGTTTGCGTTCGGCCAGATGAACGAAGTTCTTATGAGCGTCTCTGGCACCATCACTGTGACCGAAGGGCAAGGCCAGGATCTGAACGGCGCTCCAGAGGGGACGGCATTGATCTACAACTCGTTCGCACCACTCATTGGAATGAAGGAGCTGTTGGAGGGCGGAACGGTACGCCTCTACACCTGCGACAGCGTTTCCACGGTCGATCTCACCACCGCCTGTTTGAATCCTGTCCCAACCAGTCAAAACCTCAAAGGGATGCGTGTACGCGTCAAAGAAATGCTGATGGGTGCGAACGGCTCAACAGGCATCATCGCGAAAATCACGGGTCGCTCGGGTGCGCAGGCGTTTACTGCCGAAGAAAAAGCGTTCACTGAAGCCGCAGCTCGCACTGGCGTGTTGGCGCTTCTACGGCAGTTCGCCGAAGACCCTACCGCTGCACGCGTTGCCGCTGACTTAGCGTCAGACGCCATTGCAAGCGAGATGGCCGCAAATCTCGTCGCAGAAATGATGTTCACGATTCGCGCCGCTGTCACCGGCGCTCAGCGGCCGCTCGACTCTTCAATGCTCGCAGCGCTGCGCGATCGCACAAGTGAAATCAATGAAGAGCGCAAACGTCTCGCGGCACAAATTCAATCAATCAATGGTGTGTTCCAGACATCGACGTACCTTCGCGAAAAGCTGCGTGACGCGACTGGTAGAACGCCAGGTGCGAACGCACTAGCGAAGCGATAAACACGAACCTCAGTGCGCTTGAACAGCGGAGCAGCGAGAAGCTATGAACTTTGAAATTTACTCCATCGGCGACGCAGAGTTGATGTACATGGCCTTGAATGGCATCGCCATGATCTTCAACACGGGAGATTGGACGATGCTTGTGCGCATCGCGATGATTCTCGGGCTGCTATTTGTAGGCTTCAAGGCATTCGCAAGCATGGGCGAGGGCAGGGGCATCGGGCAGATGTTCGCCGCGTTCTTGATTGGTTGGGCGTTCTTTGGCCCGGGCAGCAAGACGACAGTTTCGATTGAGGACGTGTACACCGGATCAGTACGTCAGGTTGCAAATATTCCGGTAGGACTTGCCTTGCCAATGTCGCTTGTCACAAAGCTCGGACATCGCATGGCCGAGGTCATGGAGACGGCGTTTGGTTTGCCCGACGGCGGTAAGATGACAAAGAGCGGATTCGGAGATCCGCTTCGCGTGATGCTTGCATTGCGCGATGCCGATCCCGGTATCGCCAACTCGAATTCGGCTGCAAAAGGTGACTTACGGCGCTCAGTAGCGCAATACGTCGCGGATTGCGTGATGGTGGATGTAAACAACGTTCAACCGCTGGTCACACGCGAGTCGCTTGCCAAAGCGAACGATCTCTGGGCGGAGATGGGTAAGTCCAACTGGACAAACATTGACATCATGGTCTATTTGCCCAGCGTGACGCCCTATCCGAAACAAATGAGCTGTTGGGAAGCGCATACCGCGATCTCCAATCATCTCGCGTCCGAGTTCGGCACGGACTGGTCGAGTTACATGCTCTCGGCGTTTGGACGAACGACGGGTGGGTCGCAGTCCGCTCAAGACGTGGTGCAAAGCTCCTTGAGTGCATTGAACCAGTCATCAGTCAACGCAGAGACCTTCATGCGCAACGCGCTTGTGGCAAACCTGTGGCGTCACGGTGAAGGGATGTATTACGCGCAAAGCGGATCAACGACCGCGACGATCATGTACACCCAAGCGATTCAGCAACGCAATGTGCAGTGGGCCGCTGAAAAAACTCTGTTTGAGTCGTACGCCCGACCCATCATGGCGCTCATCGAGACCTTCACGATCGGGATTGCCCCTTTCGTGATTCTGACGCTGTTCCTCGGCGCCTGGGGTTTCAGCATCATGGGCAATTACATGAAGCTCTTCGCGTGGATTACATTGTGGCCACCACTGCTGGCGATTGTGAACCTGTACACGATGGTGCAGGTTCGTCGAGCATTGGAATCCGTGTCAACGACCGGTGTTGATGTCGCCGCGTTTGGTGGCATGGACACGTTGTGGGATGCGGCAGCCAAGGGATTAGCCGTTGGCGGCATGGCGGCAGCACTCGTGCCCGCGCTCGCGCTATTTTTAGTGTGGGGTGGCACCAATGCGATGGTCGGACTTGCCGGCCGGATGCAGAGCAGCGATACGCTTAACGAGAAGCAGGCCGCACCAGACATCGTTGCGCCTGCACCACTGGCCACGAATGAGGCACGCAATCAGTTCAATCCGAACCTAGCAACCAATGGCATCGGCGGCATGCGTGCGGGTGGGCTTGCCGATCCTAACGTCTCGATCAATGCCGGTCGATCGGTGGCCATCAGCTCCGCCAGCTCCGCCGTCACACAAGCGCAGCAGCAAACGACCCAAGCGGCCTCTGCGAGCTGGCAAACGGCTATGCAGGAGTCGAACTCGGCCACCATTTCTGAAATGGTGGGTAAAGGCACGACGGGATCGTTTTCTAGAACCGAATCGGCAGTGATGCAGCAAGCTACAAAGTTTGCTGAGGGCCAGGGGTGGAACTCGCAGCAGAAAGATGCGTTTACGGCAGCAGCGACGATGGCGTTCGGGCGCGGAACGCAAGGATCGGTTGGGATTAACTTTTTTGGTATGGGCGGCGGCGCGACTGCAAAGGCCGAGCTCAAATCGCTAATGGATAACAGCGGCTCGTTTGATGCAAGCACATCGAAGAGCGCATCGCTTGGTTTCGCTCAACAAGCATCTCGCGATTCAGGGTTCCAAGCACAACTACAAGAGGCTTCGCGCACCGACAAGTCGACGGCAACGCAGGGCATGTTTAGCTCTGGAAATACTCGTACAAGTCTTGAACAGTTGGGGACTTCGCAACAAAAACTCGACAGTGCCAGCGAGCAGTATCAACGTGTACAGTCGTCTAATGTCGGCTCCGGTCAGTCTGCGAGTCTGCCGTACACGCAACTCGCGCCGATGCTCTCGTCACGCGAAGGGCTGCCCGCGATGGAGCGTGTGTGGGATGCGCGTGAGACCGCACGTGCGAACGGTGAGAGTGGCGAATGGAATGCACAGCGTGGCGAGATCATGCGCGGTTTTGCAAATACCGCAGCTCGCGATCTACCACTCGATCAGCGTGAACGTCTCGCCGACTTCCTGGTTTCGCAGCAGCGCGGCGATCCACAGGCGCACGAAGCGGTAGCTGCCCTCGTGCCTGCGTTGCAGTCGCGCGGCTTAGTGCCTGACGGCGGCCAAGGGAACGCTGGACTTGCGTCGAGCAACACGATTGGCGGACTCTCGCCAGATGCGAGTAGCGGTGCAGTTGCTGGTGAGGCTGGGGCTGCTGCGCGAGCTGGGGCTGGCGGCACGCAGCAACGCGTCGACTCAGGCATGAGTAACGCAAAAACAGCGATCGCAAGAGGCCAAGGTAATCCAAACTCGACCTTTGCCGGAGGACGTGCTCGTGTTGAGGGGAACTACGCGTCTAACTCGGCCGCAGTGACGAGCTACGGTACTGAACGAGGCTCGAATTTGGGTGCTGAAGAGTTCTCGAAAGTCGAAGGAAAGCGCGATCAGGCCGATGCCCAACGTCAAGAAATGCGAGATAAAGCGGACAAGCAGGGCGGGACCGCGATTGACAACATGCTTGGGATTGATCCAAGTAAGCCAGCTACTGGAAACATTGGTGACAACCCTGCCCCTTAGCTGCCGTTGAATCAATCACACGTGGTAGCCAAGGTCCCGCAACGTTTGATCTGACGATTCCTGATCCTGTTCATCCCACATTCTTCTGAAGTCTTCGTCGTCAAACGGACGAACTCCAGAAGCAAGAAATGCGAGCGGGGAGTCCTTGAAAGAGACCGAGTTTGCGGAAACGGCGCCAGCTACCGCGACGTGATTGGCTCGGTCAACTTCTTCGGCGTGAAACTTTGGATCGTCTTGGAATACACGCTTACCGTCGTTGAACACACCCGCTAGCTCCTGGCCACGACCGATCCACGAGCAGACTACTGCGATAACGATAACGGTCGTGATGATGAGTGTGATGCCAAGGAGGGGGGTCATACAACTATTCGCTGTGGGGCTGTGGGGTTCGTGCGGTACTTCGATTATTTAAACGATATTGTCAACTGAATGGTAACGCGGAATGGGGGAGTTTTCAATCAAGTAACTCGCCTCAATTAAGCTCGGGTGGAAGCCAACCGTCTCGAAGCGCATCCTCAAGTGACCAGCTCCACGTCTCGGGAAACGCGATCGCTTCGGGTTCGGTCTCGGCTTGTGCTTGCGCAAGCGCCTTATCCCAAGCCAGAGACAGCCATTCAAGGTCAGAAAGCCTAGCCCTCAAGCTCGGGGCTTCTTTGAGCGCAAGCGCAATATCTTTGCGCTGTACTCGAATAGTTGTTGACCAACTCGCGCCACGTCTGCGAGGCTGATACTGCCATTTCAAGAGATGCGCTAAGAGTACCACCATGCGACTCATCAGCTCACGCTGCTCACTTTTGCCCACGTCTTCGATCTCCTCGGCGATGTGCTCGATGTCGAGCGCAGATAACTGACCCGAGCGCAGTAGCCGCGCTTGTTCGCTTGCCCACGCAACAACGTCCTTTTCATAAGTGGTTGCACCGCTCATAGATTGCTCCTCAGTAGCCAATTGTCACTCAAAACGCCCCCCCCAACTTCGCCTCGCTGATGACCCTATCAATCGTCCGCACGCAGGTCCGCCATCAAATCATCAACGTTGGCGAACCGTTTACCCTTTCCGGCCTCAAGTTCGGCCATGGCCTTGCGCGTAGTTGCGTTAGGAGCTTTCACATCAAAGGGCATTCGGCGCTCATCTGCAATTCGCAGCATTAACAAGCGAATCGCGTCGGAAATCGACAGCCCCATAGCATCGAGCGCTTCAGCGGCGCGATTCTTGGTGCTTGTATCAATGCGTGCGCGGACATAGGTATCTGCGGTGCTCATGGTGTTTTTTGATGACGCGGATTTATCGGTCTAGATTTTCAAGTGTAGTCTCATTGTGACTACATTGCAATGACTAGCTGCCCCGTATGCAATTTGCGAATTGCATACGGGCAGTTGACAACTTCACGGAGCTCTTCACAGAGTTTTGGACGCGAGTTCTGTCAACAGATTGGACGTTCTAAATTGACACTTTGTCAAGCGTTAATCGAGCGCACTTGCAGACAGGTTTTTTGTTGAGCGCTCGTACTCTTTCTTCGACACTGTTGCGCTTGTCACTCTTCATTGTGTTTCCAGCTCGTGCTTTTTAACAGTGCTGCTTTTTTGTTCATCTTTCTGCCGATCACGTGGATCGGCTACTGGGCGTGTGCGTCGCGGGGCAAGGCATCACTCGCCAAAATCGTGCTGCTCGCGGCATCCTGCGTGTTCTACGCGGCATGTGATTGGCGGTTTTTGCCGCTACTGCTGTCGAGCATTTCGGTAAATCATCTCGTGGCTGTTCACTTACTCCGCGATGGGTCGCGTCGTCAATGGGCATTGAGGTTCGCGCTAATTGCGAATCTGTTGGTACTGGGCTACTTCAAATACTGGGTGTGGGTTTCAGGCGCATTTATCGCGGCAGGTTGGCTCGCCGTTGACGGAATCTCAAAAATCGTCCTACCGCTCGGTATCTCGTTCTTCACGTTTCACGTCATCAGTTTTTTGGTGGACACTTACCGTGGGAAAGCAATACCTGGCTCCTGGCTGGATTCAGCGATCTACTTCATGTTCTTCCCACACTTGGTCGCAGGGCCGATACTGTCGCATCGTGACTTCGCGCCGCAGCTCGCCTTGCTGCGTTTGCCGTCGGATGCCTGGGCAATGCGTGCGGTTGTGTTGATCGTCTTTGGTTTAGCAAAAAAACTGCTCATTGCCGATACGCTCGCGCGATACGTGGTCGCTGTGTACTGGCCAGCAAACGGAGCGACGTCGATCGGATTTTTTGATGCCTGGATCGCGGTAGCTGGCTACACCGCTCAGCTTTACTACGATTTCTCCGCTTACTGCGAAATCGCCCTGGGGCTTGCAATGCTGTTCGGGTTTCGGTTTCCGATCAACTTCTGGAGTCCTTACAAGTCTGCAACGATTCAGGAATTCTGGGGCAGGTGGCACATCACGCTTGGGGCTTTTCTGCGTGACTACGTCTACATCCCACTAGGCGGCTCAAAACTTGGTTTTGGGCGTGGATTGATCGCAGTGGCAATCGCATTCGGTCTTGGCGGTATCTGGCACGGCGCAGGGCTCACGTTTCTATTGTGGGGCTGTCTACACGCTTCCTACGTTGTGATGTTTAGACTGTGGCAACGGCAACCTTGGCGTTTGCCGAACGCATTCGCGGTTGCGATCACGTTGTTCGCTGTCATGTTTGCTTGGGTGCCATTCCGGGCAACCGACATTCACCAGGCCATGGTAATTTGGAAGGGAATGGTTGGTGGGTTCGATGTTGCGCTGCCGGCATTCGTTGCCTCTGCACTGTCGTTGTCGGAACTGTCGAGTGCAACTGGGCGCTATGGCGGGCTTGAGGCGGTCGTGTTGGCGGTCGTGTTCGCGTGGATGCTCACAGCGCCGAATCTCATTGAATACGTAAGTCACTTCATTTTTCGGAGGCGCTCGATTGTGCTGTTGGCTTCTATTTGGCTCGCAGTGTTGTTTAGCTTAGCGTTGCCGACTGAGTTTTTGTACTTCGCGTTTTGAGTATGAATAACGAATTGCTTTTCAGCGAGGGTGCTGCGCAGAGCGCAGATGCACCGTCAAGAACTCGCATCAACCGGCTGTGGTTACTCCTCGTGGCAATGGCCGTCTGCGTGCCATTGTGGAATGTCGTCGTTGATCCGTACGACGTGTTTGGCACGCAGTATTTCAATCATCCAGGTGATCGCAATGAACGCTATGCGAAGCTTGAAGCGCTGCTTGAGCAGAAAAAGCAACGGCAGGTCTACGATGCGCTGGTCGTGGGCGCGTCCACAGCGGGAGTGTTTCATACCGCTGAGTTGAACCGTAGATTCTCCGAGCGGCGCTTTTACAACGCCGCGATGCTTAGTGCTGGATTTTCTGAGATTGAGGCGCTGCTACGTTTTCATCATCAGTCGATCAATCCCCTGAAGCAAGTGGTGCTGACGGTTGATCTGTTTCAGTTTGTCGATTCCCCCTCCCAGGGCGGATTTATGTCTCAGCATCCCGCTATCAGCGGGCAAAGTAAGGTGAGTTTCTTTTGGGGAGAGCTCTGGTCTTCGAGTGTCGCCGGTGGCGTCTCGAAACTCATCGTAAATGGCCGTGGGACCCCCCACATGTCGACTGATTTACACACAGGAGATTATCGATACGGCGAGCCAACCGAGCGGCGATCTCAGCTCGTCGATCTCGCATGGGAGTCTCGCAACGCGGCGCGACAGCACAGGCTTCGCGAAGACGCCATCGCGCAGCTTCTGCGGATTGTCGCGTGGTGTCAACAAGAAAACATCACGATCACTCTGCTGCCATCGCCTCGCGCTGACGGTGGCGACGCGTCAATGGTTGAAAGACTGCAACGTGAAGTCGCGCTCGCAGCATTCTTGGTGTTGCCTCCGCTGGTCTCGAAAAGCGATTTTTACGATGCCACTCACTTCACCGGTGCATTTGCGTCGCGCTGGCTCGACTCGATCCCGCGATTGCCACATAAACGCTAACGGGCTACAGGCTCGATAACACGCCAGCTCTAGGATTCGCTCCACGCGAGTATCCACAAAAATTGTGGACAACTTTTTTGCTAAAACAACTCGCCGATCGCTTTGCGATTTCGACGCGTGTTGCGTGCATTTCTCGCTCGCATGGGTGCGTCGAGCGTGTTGTGGCATTTTTGGCAGAGCGCTGCAAGGTTGTCTTCCGCGACGTTCTCCGGCGAAGGATCGTAGAGATGCGCAATCGTGAGTACGATTCGCATGCGCTTGCATCCTACAGGTGCATCGGCGTCAACGCCGAGTGGCACAAAGTCACCCGCAATGTTGCGATAACCGATCGCACGATCGGGCACGCGGCAGTGCTCACACCGATGCTGCGCTTTGGCGAGCCGCTGCTCGCGAATTTGCGTCCCGTTGGACGGGTAGCGGTCTCTCATCTCCGGGCGGATCGGCACGATGGTTAGCCTGACTAAACGATCGCTTGCAACGATTGAACCGCACGGCCATAGACTGCTAGCGCATTGCGTTCTCTGACTGGCGCATCAATGCGAGATAGCTTGCCTTGTGCGGCATGAAACCAGACCGTTATGAGGTGCCAGTGGCCAAACAAATCGCACAACAATTCGATAGAAACCAGCCAGCCGTCGGTACGGCGGGTTTCAGCAAATTGCGGTTGGCAAAGCTGTGTTTTGTTCATCCACGCTCCTCCTTGCGCGTAGTTCGGGATCGATCCTGCGATATTCGTGCACGAGGTACGCCAGCTTGAGCGTCTTTGCGGTTAGCGCCTGTTTCGTGCACAGTTCCGTCGTTCAAGAGAGCTGCACGCATTTCATTGAGCATCGACTTCGCGATGAGATCGATCGCAGCCAATGAAGCTTCACTACGTGACGCGTTTTGGTTGAGTTGATCCGAGAGTGCGTTGATTGCATCACGAACAACGCTGCCCACAGTCGCATCGGCTTCTTGTCGGGCTTTGAGAAGCTGCTTTTCCAGCGCTTCATTTTTGGTTTTGAGATCACTCACCTGCTGTCCGAGCACGCGGTTCAGTCCCGCGTATTGCTCGGATGAGCGAGCTTCTCGAATTTTGTGTTGCTCGCGTTCATCTGCAAGCGTTGCTTGTAGCGATTGAAGTACAGCGTCGCTGCGCGCATTGGCATCAAGCAACAATCGACGTGCATCTTCAGCCTGGCTATTTACCAATTCAGCGCCCTGGCGCAGCGCGGCGTTCTCAGAGCTGGTGGCCAGCAGCGTTTGTTGAAGCTGAGTAACCTGTTCGACGAGGCGACTGATTTCAAGTTGCGCCTGATTGATCGCTGTTTGTTCGCGCACCGCGGCGTGCTCGGCAAGCTTTTGCGCGTCCTCCTTTTCGAGGACTGCACGCTCAATTTGGCGTGATGCGTCGGTTTGAGCGATGGCAATGCGCTCATTCGCTGCTTTGTCGACCGATTCACGATGTGAATCGAGTTTGGCGGCGGCGCGTGCATCGGCTTGCGCTTGAATCGTCTTGGCCAACGCGAGCGTCGCGCCGTCTGCCGATTCGTGGTTGCTTGTGTCACCTTGAGAGTCGCGAAACTGCCGTAGCGCTGCACTAAGCGTTGAGCGCGAGGGCGTGGCGTCATGCACATCGCGCATCCACGCCTCCAGCTGGGCAACGGTTGGTAGACAATCGTGCTTGAGCTGGTGCTCAGCAATGCCCACACGAGCTCGGTCATAGTTATCTGTGCGTCGCGTTGTCATAGGGTGCATTCAAACTAACGCTATGGTCTGACATAGCGTTTGGTGCCATCTGAGGTCAGGCAATAGATGCCGCCGCGTTTGCCAATGCAGGTGAGCCCCGCATTGCAATCGCACTGGCCCGTCGTTTCTTTCGCCAACGCATCACCGCGCTGGGTGCCGACGGTGTCACCATTGCGCCAGTCCCACGGCGAGGTAGGACGAGGATCAACCCACAGCCCCGCACGGGCTGCACGAGCGACTTTCTCTGCGCTGGCGTAAGCACGCCGATCGAGCGGCGCTTGCTCGTTTTCGTATTTCTTGTAATGCCACGCAAAACCCAGCTCGATCTGGCGTAGGTTGCAGTCGACACCGCCGACGATGACCTTGGCCACCGTTCGGCCGTACTTATCGATCTTGCTGCCTTCGGTGGTGGCGGTCTGACCGAACACGCAATCCGATAGGGCTTGTTTCGCGCGATTACCGAACGCCTGGCCGGATTCCGGCGCATCGATCCCGGCGAGACGAATCTTGTGTTGCGTGCGACTGGCATCGAGGAGGGTGATGGTGTCGCCGTCACTCACGCCCACCACGCGACCTTCAAGCGCAATCGCCGAAGACGTGAGCAGCGCCGAGATGAAGAGTGCGACGAGTTTTATGTGCGAAACTGATCGAACTGGATTCATGTCAAGCTCAACGCGAGTTTGCGCTGACGCTCCCGCTTGAGCGGGGGTCAAGAGTGACGAAGGTATCGGTGGCGTAGTCCCAGCCATCCGCATCGCTTTCTCGGCGATGAGCCCATCCCAGTTGCCATTCGTCATGCCTCCAATCGGATTCCGTATACGGATTCTCGCGCCAGTGTTTTTTCAGTCCATAGTCCGTTGCACCGACGTCGTACGGCAACATCGCTTCGTGATTCTCAGAGGTTGCGCACATATGAATGAGCCGTTCGGTGTGGTGTCAGGCGTTAATTACCGGAGGATTTGTGAATTCTACACAATTACTTGTAACCGTAATACGATAACGTTACGTTACACAATGTATTGAATATCACAAAGTATAATTTGTGATATTCTCTGCGCTGAAATCTCAAAAAACACTCAACAAAAAAAATGAGCAGACTTAAAAGCGCCAGCGTCAAGCCGCCGCGAGAAAAGGTTTCGCAATCTGCCGCAAGAGTTGGCGTGTCTTTGACAAAGCTCTGAATCGATGAACGGTGTTCACAACATGGAAAGAGAACTATCTTTGGAAGATGTAGGTGAACGTGAAAAGTGGATTGCTCGCGTGCGCGAAATTCAACGACGTTACGAATTACGTACGGACAAAGAGACAGCGCGTTTTCTCGGAATCAGCCAACCGTCATTAACACTTTTCCTGCGAGGCGAAACCAAGCTGCCAAGCTTCGAAACACGATTTCAAATTTTGAATTTGCTCGGGATCACCGGCATTAGTAACAAGGCGTGGGAGCTCGTGCAGGAAAACAAACGAACGCAATTCATGCAATTGCATGACGAACTAACAAAGCGGTTCGCGACAAACGATCACACAACAGCCGTTTTGGGCGTTGAAGACGAAGGCGCCGGACTTATCGCACAGCTCGTTGAATCAGCAGGGCACGAGCTTAAGTTTTGGAGCGATCGCTACGGGCGCGGGATATGGGCTACGCTGCTTCCTGGGATCAACCAAGGGGAAACCGTCAGAGAATTGTGTGAGGAACGAGGCGAGTCGGGCATTGTTGCGACCGATCAGATGCTCGGATGCGCGTGGTTGCCAATCACACTCGGTAACACGTTGCAAAATGCCCAGGAAAAACTTGAAAAAAAATTAAATGCAATTTCACTGGAGCAATTGCAACGCGGATCGACGTGGAGTACCGCGATTCACGCAGCGATTGATTTGATGGCGAGCGGTACTTTTCGCGCGCTGCCCGACGGCTATGACGTAGTTGCAGCCGCTGCAAGAACCCAAGCTATTGTCGGCGGCGAATTGGTTTGGCACGGTACCTAAATTTACACGCTCACGAATTGTTGTCTCAACGGATGCCTCCTACTGGACACGTCGCCGATGACAGCAATCTCATCATTTAGCGCACCAATTAGCGTCGCTTCGTCTCTCGGCGCAATCAACGACGCTGAAGCGCTTCGTCTTTACTTGAGCCACATTGGTGCAAACAATCTGCGCACTCGTCGGGAGTACGAACGTGAAGTTGCTCGGCTAGCATTGTGGACACAGCTTGCGGACAAGACGATTCAGACGCTGACCTACGTGGACTTGAACGAGTATTTGCAAACAATCGGCGATGAAAACAATCTCGGTGTTCTTGCCGATGCACTCAACCAGACATCTGCCCGAGAGATGTTCGAGCGTGTGTTTGCGATCCGACGTTGGCGAGCGGTGAAATACGGGCAACCAGTTGCGATTGATCGTCGTCGAGCGTTGAATGCGCGCCCGGTGTTGTGCTCGATGTTCAAATGGTTGGTCGAAAGCGGCTATCGATCGCCGATAGCGGTACCGCGCATCGCTTTGAGCGCAACAACTAGCTCGCGAGAGGCGGCAATGGTGGATCGCACCGAGGCTGCGCGCGCCTCGATCGCGAAGCGCAAACTCGACGCTGCGTGCTGGGCACTCGTCGATGCGTCGATTGAAGAGCTGGATTGGAAAGACCCAACCGTGGTGACAGCACGAACGATGCTGGTATGGCTGCGCTGGACGGGCGCTCGACGATCCGAGTTCGACGGCGCTCGTTGCGACGATCTAAGCGGTGCCATCGAGCGCGGTGGCAAACAGCACGTGTTTTGGAGGGTGATCGGGAAAGGAGAGAAAGTGCGCCGCATCCCATTGAATGCTCCCATGATTGACGCGTATCGGCGCTACGCCAACACGCTCGCAGTGCCGTTTGATGGAGATTTCGGGCGTCTCACTGCTCGTCCGCTGTTTGAGATGCCGCGTGCCGGGATCAAAACAGGCATTGGCGCGCTCCGCGCAGCAACCGGCGTCGATCTTTACCGAGCGGTTGAGGAAATTGCTGTTGAGGCTGCAAAGCGCAGCAATGACGCGATGCAATGCGCACGTATACGATCACTCACTCCGCATTGGTTTCGACACCGGAGGGCGTTCGAGCTCGAAGCAAACGTGTCGCTGTCTGTCGCGGCACAATTTCTTGGGCATGCAAGCGTCGCGACGACACAAATCTACAGCAGTGCGGCCGATCTCGATTTAGCGGATGCCGTGTACGGCGCGAAGTAACGAAAAAAACCATCCCGAAGGATGGTTAGTAAAAACACCGGGCTTGATGAGTGTCAGATACGGGCATCAATTGAGAATGATGTGCTCGCACAACGCGTCGATGTCCGAAATTGCAGTATCGTGATTGACATCGTAAAGCGCTGCGTGGTGGCCAGCGGTTCCTCGTGCGCAGTTTTCCTGAAAACATCGCAGCGCTGCAAGTAGCAAGTTCAGCTCATGCTGTTTGATAGATAGGGTGTACACAATAACTCCGAAAACAAAAAATGAGCCTCCGAAGAGGCTCATGTGGAAAAAAACGGGGCCGTCCAACCGCCCCGCTGCAACAAATCACTCGGTCGAAACGAGACGTTTCGCGAGCGCAACTTCAACTGAATCACCGTCCTGATTGAGCGCGTCCAAACCTGATTCCGGCACGTCGCCAGAGGTGGACTGGGACACCGCAATCTTCTTGGCCATCAGCTCTAAACACGTCATCTGCGCTGTTTTTCCGTACCCCAGAAAGTGAACTTCGACATCACGACGCTGGCCGATTCGCCACGATCTTCGCGCCGCTTGCTGCAACGTGTAAACGTTGTAGCCGCTTTGCATGAAGACAATGGTGGGAAACTCCAGCATGTCGAGACCTGTTTTCACAAGCTCTGGGTTAGTGATGACCACGTCAACGCCGCGATCAACTTGCTCAAAGAGCCAGTCCTCTCGACGCGCCGCGTCCACCGACGCTCGTAACACAGCAACTTTGAAGCCTTGCGACTCCAGCAGACTTTTCAAGCGCGGTGTCGTGTCACGCGTGCCGGTGTAGACCGTATACGCAAGAACACGCCGTCCAGCGCTTTTCGCAGTACGACACAGCTCGATGAGCGCCGCCTCTTTCGGGGCAGCTTCGTCCTCATCGAACACGGCGGGCACGTGTGCCATGACGCGTCTCTGATGCGGATGTCGAACAGTTTCGTCACGAAAAGCGCAATCGGGCCAGGCCAGTAGCGCGTTGAGTACCACACCAAGGAGACTGTGATCTCCTTTGCGTAGCGCCTCGCGCAACTCTGCGCTCAACACGTTGCTTAATCGCTCGTAGTGAACCAATTGGGAAGGATTTAACGGAATCTCCGTAAACACTTCCCTGTATGGGGGCAGTACGTTCCCGCCGATTTCCTTGAGTTTCAAGAAAGCAGTGATTGGAACGACGTAGCGCATGATCCCCTTCGGGCCGAATCCCGGCCCTTTCGCGGAACGATGCGTACTACGTGTGCCTCTCGCGGTACGATGTGATTCAACTTCACCAGTGGCTTGCTTGTAGATGTCCTTGATGATGCCATGCTCACGCATGAACCGCATCGAAGCACCTGCAAGCGATGTGCCCTTGCGATACGCAAAGCCATCACCGATCATCACGTTGGGATCAAGACGCCATAAAAGGTAGAACAAATCATCGGCATAGCCGCCCATGAGTGTGCCCGTGAGTAACAGTTTCTTTGTGCACTTGCGCGCCAAAACACCAAACGCTTGCCCTTGTGCAGAGCCCTCGTTTTTGTACTCGTGACCTTCGTCGATGACGAGTAAACCAAAGTAGCCTTGCGGAAGATAGCGCTTGATGAATTCGGTGGCTTGGTAGCCACCTTCACCAAACGCAAACTCCGTGTTCGACAGCCCACGTTCGATGCGCTGCGCTTGTCGATCGTTGAATACTAAGTTGCCTTCATCATCCATCAGATTGATGAACTCGAACACGTTGTCTTCCAACATTCCACCAAGCATCTTCGATCCGAAGCGCTGCAACAGTCGATCCGCTGTTGCTTTGCCCACGGTTGGGATTTGCAACATTGCCTCTTTCACCAAGTCTTCACTCGACTTACTTGACGCATTGCGTCGCATCAGCGTCCAGAGCGGAGCATGACACTTGACGCAAAACATTCGATTCGTCGAAAGTTTGTCGACGGCAGAACTGGCCAACAGCATCTGTCCATCGCTATCCGTGACTACGGTGCTGCAATCAGCACACGAGGCAACGGTTGAAATGGCTCTTTCAGATGGATCATCGCCGACCAACATCTTGCGCGCCGAAAATGCAGCACGCCAGTGATAGCCTAGACGCATTCGCACGCGCCCCAAAACAAAAAACTCAGGAACCTTTGGTGCTTCACGCATGCCGCGAATTTGCAACAGCTTTCGAAGCGTATCGGGTCCGTTGAGAATCCATACGCGAGCGTTCGGCACTGTCTGCTGAATCTCCCGACGCCACTTGTAAACAAGATGCGGTGGAGACACTACAAGAGTGCGCTGGTAGCCCTCAGCATGCAATACCGCTGCAACAGCAATGGCCATCATTGTCTTACCGGTACCCATCTCGGCATTCAGAATGCCGGCAGGTGCGCTTTGGTCAATGAGTAGCTGTGCAGTCGCGAGTACGCGATCGCTTTGGACTGGAAACGGTTTACGCAACAAGTCTTCCAAGATTGCTTCGCGCTTCGCGTTGCCTTGTCCGCTGTAGACGGCAGGGTTTTGCTGGCGCACTGCATCAAGAAGTCCATCACTAAACTGATTTACGAACTCCATCAATGGGATGACATTGCGCTCATCTTCAACAATTTGACCCGTACTGGGCGAGGGCGACTCCTCGGCCACATCAGAGATGTCTTCGATCTCGTCGCTAGAAAAATTCTCTGCGTGTGCTGTGTTCATTCAATACTCCAAAAATACGGAGCGCCACGCAGCCCTTTCGGGAGCGTGAACACTCCCGGTGGGAAAAAGTGTGACTTGCGGTGACCCGCAATACTTAATCGATCAACGCCAAAATCTCACGTTGATCGACATGCTCTAACGCGAACTCGCGAAGCTCGTGGTAACGATCAGCAAGCTGCTCGTTATCCGGATAACTCATTGACAAGTGGCTGAGCGCAAACAACATCACGGTTATTCCGGCTGCGTCAGAACTTAACGTAGCCGTCGTACCATTTGGAGATTCCATTGTGTACGTCGGCTTCGATGGCTTCATGTAACAGCCACCGTTGCTGAGTTCAACAAAATCCCAGACGCCACCTTCGTAGCCCTGGCTTAACTCGGTCATCCAGTCGTACACAGTGCCTTCGACTTTCATCATCAGGCTGCCGAAATACTGAGGCAAGAATCGCAAGCGATCTTTCTCCGCGACACGTCGCGCAGTGAGTCGACTGGCAATTGAATTTGCAGTCACGAAGCCCGGAACAGCTTTGACCACGGACTCGCGTCCGATCCTGCCGGATTTAATCATTGCTGTAATGCGTGATTCAATATCTTTAGGGAGTGTCACATACCGTGCGACGACTTCACCCAGAGGTGGCGGCGTCACCATTGTCGTTATGCACTCGGCCTGTTCAAGTTCACGCAACACTTCGCTTCGCCAGTGTGCCATGAGCGGAACGCCGGCAAGATCGCACACGGTTTCCCAGGTGCGATCAGCGATTTCGTCAACGGTTTGCGAACGCTCAAACAACAGCCATGCCGTCTGTGATGCGCGATCAAGTGAGCGCACGGCGGGATCATAAATCCACATGTGAGTGAGCGATCCGAACAAATTGCCTTTCGGAAATTTGCTAGTCGTTTTTTCCAGGCGGCGAGCGTCGCCTACCGCTACTGCGTGTATTCGCTGACTGCTTTTCGCATCGCTTTGTGGCTCTGCGATGCGCAGTTGCGTGACACCTCCGGCGCTGGCCGGAAGATGAAATGCGGCCGTAAGCTGGTGAAGACCGGCCTCGCGTCCGTAGATCGACAAAAAGATGATCTCGCCGCTGTGGTTACAAACGCAAGCGTCCGCATACACGTCAGAAAAATCCAACAAAGAAAACAATAAGGGTGACATTTAGCTCTCCAAAAAAATGGAGAGCATCCCAGCGGGGATTGCTCCCCAAGTGGGTTGATGAAACGATACTTCTAGCCTTGCGGCCGTTCCTCGTTTCAGAAGCTGACGAGGCTACAAAGGTGCTTGCTTAGGGAAAGCGCCATGTGTCCGAGTGCTGCGGCTAGGTCTTATCCGCAGGTGGCTGGTAGTAGATAAACATCAACGCAGTGGCGGTGACGATCACCACCAACCAAACGACGATCAGCGCGCGCCAGATGTCCTTGGGTAGACCCAGCAGCATCGCGCTCGCGATTGAAATACCCAGCGCGACGCACGCGACGGCGAATTTCGGCAATCCACGACTACGCATCTCGTTGCCCATGTAGAGGCCGCTCATTGCGAGGAAAATTGGTAGGTAGGCGTCCATAGGCTGATGCTGCTGTTGCGTTGGTTGATTGATGTCTAAAGATGACTTGTGTCGAATGGTAGAGCACGACACGAGGTGGTGCAAGTGCTTCGGCTAATTTATTCTGCGCTTCATTTGAAAGTCAATAGAAGGCATTTTTTGAGAATATCCTTTTCTCAAAAAATGCCTCTTTCGAGGCATAAAAAACGTCATCACGCTTTTGTAGCTATTTGATCGTGAAAACCTCACCGTAGCGATCAGAGTCTCGTGTGAGATCAATTGCTTTGATGGTCGGTACAAAGCGGTCCGTGAGAACCGTTGTTACCGATATCGATCCATTTTCTCCAACCACTTCCTCGGATGAACGTACTTTGTCTTTCAAGGTGTCTCCCTTGATTAACAAATCGCGCCCATCTGAAGATCGCACAATGCCTCCGATTTGACCTGCTGCCAGGGCAAGCGCGAGATGCCAATCGGATAGCTCGCGTAGCGGTCGCCGAACTAAAGTTTTCGTGGAACCGGCGAATTGTCGAAACGTCGGCCACAGCGTTGATACTTTCGCCGATGCGAGTTCAGCGCCGAGCTGTTTTGCATCGACCTTTAGCGATACAAATCCAAACTTGTCGCCTGCAACAAATGACGGTACTACGTACGTAGCGGCGGGAGCCGAGGGATCGAGCGTAGCGCACGCTTCATATCCACTTTGCCCAACCGCAAGCAGTCGGGTGACAGTTTCTACTGACGGCGATTCTGAGCGCTTTTTGCGTCCAAAAATCACTACCTGACGAAACTTTTTTTCCGGTGCCATCCGTATTTCTACATCGGTGAACTGCTTCGCAATCATCTGTGCGAACTCCCGATCAATCACCGCGAAGGGTACGATCAATACGAGTACACCGTTAGTTGCGAGCCAGGGTATCGACTTTCTAAAAAACATCTTTTCAAGGCGATCACTTTGCTTGCGATCTCCCGAGCGATTGTCGTCGCGCAGCGCGTGGCCATACGGAGGATTTAGAAAGAGCAAGCCGACACCTCGCGGCGTGACGTGCACATCATTCACATCGCTGTGAATGACTCGCGTTAGCGCATTCTTGGCGTGCCAAGCGCGCTCACTATCAAACTCTACGCCGAATGTCTCAACCACGGCGCCAGATTCTACGAGCCGATCTCGAACAAATTCGAGTGCGGTACCGCAGCCACAGCAAGGGTCGAGCACCCTAACCGAGCCACCGTCTGAATCCAGATGAGCCAACACGCCTTCCAGCGTCTGCTCGTCCGTCGGAAAGTAGCCATTCTTAATAAAGTTGTGCGCAACGCGCGGAAAAATAAGTCCCATTGTGTGCTCCAAAATTTGATTGATTGCGCATTAGTGTTGCGCAGATAAAAAGCGCGAAGATTCGTGACCGCGATCATCGAACCAATAACCGTTTTCATTGGCGTATTCCGCGAGGTAGTCATCGCTGGTGAGATGGTCGTACTCGCTTTCAAGCTGGCCATAAATCCAACGCATGAATGAACGCAACACGTTTCCCAGCTCGTCTTCCACCTCTGCGCTCGCCGTTCGCTCGTCGCCATGCGAATCAGTCAACATGACATTGATGTCAACGGTGTTCTCGTGTGAATAATGGTGATACGCATCACGGCGACGCGTGAGCGTTGCCGAAAGGCGATTGCTGAGTTGCGTGTGCAACGTGTCGAGCGATCTTGCGATCGCGAGTAACTTTTCATCGAGTGGTGCGTAGCTGCGAATTGCAGTATCACAGCCGCCTTTCGAGGAAAAGCTGCCAACAAACGATGCGCCGTCACCTTGCGACCAAAACCCAGAGAACTGAATATCGGGAAGGCCGCTTTCTCGTCGCCCAGACTTAGTCAAGACGGATGCTCGGTCAATCGTGATACCTAACAGCGTCGCGATGTTGTCTGCGTCATCGTAGGTTGCATCCCACCAGTGGTGATCTGCGGTGTGATTGCGAAGCAGTTCAGCTGCTCGCTCGCGAGCCTTCTCGGACAGCTCGCTGAATTGATAGACGGGAATAGTGACTGTTTTCATGGAAGCTCCTGCAAGAAATAAAAATGCGCAGGAACCACCCCCTGCGGGATGATGTCCCGCGCGGGTTAAAAATTGACTGTACCTCGCCCAATAGGGCTGCTGTTGCAGAGGCTGACAGCGATTAAGCGTGATCGTTAACGTCGATCAATCGAGCCATCCGGCTAAGGCAACAAGTGCTGTGAGCGAACGTGATATTCGCTCACAGCACGCGTCGCGTGCTGAAATGGTTGAGAGGAATCAAAAGGACTTGGAAAGACCGGCGTCCTTTAGCATTGCATTTGCAGTGTGACGTGACCGAGTATTGCGGTCAACGGTAAACGTTCGCTGCGTGATTGGGCTGTACCAAATGTCATGATCGCCTTTGCCATGACGAACAAAATGGCAACCCGCTTCTCGCAGCAATCGCTCGATTGCTGGCGTGAAGGAGGATCCCATGTGAATCAGTTCACAGCAAGCGAGTCGTTGATGACAAGTTCAAAACCTTGCGACGGATCGGCAATCAAATCGCGGTTGGTCACCATCAAATCAGCAGCGCAGTCTTTGATTTTTTCGCGCAACACGTCAAGAGACGGTGCTTCGGTGTTGAGACCTGGGATGTCGTCGCTATGCGCGACCCACATCTCAGATTCTCGATCAAAGAAAGCAACAACACGTTTCATGAGCGCGAGTGTAAAGTGTTTTTTCATGATATGTCCAGAGTGAGGGGAGACCGCCTGGTGGGGCGGCCTATTTGTTAGGGCTATTGATGACTGAGTCCTGCTACGTCGCGAACAACCAGGGCAATGACGGCCTCGACTGGATCGCTCCAAGTTTGGTAGAAAACCCGCTGAGTTGCGTAGACCTCCATCCAGTTTTCGCAGTCGTCCTCGTCAACGTAGAAGTAAACACCGGCCTGTTCGCGAAGTTGAAGCCGTGGGATAAGGGACGCCAATTCGCTCTCAAGCAGTGGTCGTGCTACTTCGTCATCGCGAAATCGACGAAAAGTGTTTAAGGGTGTGATGATCGGAAGTTGACTTGCATCGAGTGTGCGATCAGTGACTTGTGTATACGGTGTTACGAAATTGTTCATTGTTTGCTCCAAAGTTGATTTCGCAGGAGCCATCCCTCGCGGGATGACATCCCGCTTGGGTGATAAATTGCCGATTAGTTGTCACGGGTTCGGGTTGGCCGCAGGGCTAACCGTGCTCGTTAAACGTAGCGTCGGGCTTGTGCCAGACGTATCGATTGCCCACCAAAAACTTCTCGTCGAGCATGACTTGCTCGAACATGCTTTTAGGCACTTCGATGCTCATGCCGTCCAAGACTTTTTTGTAATGGTTTAGGTCAAGAGAAAACGCTTCATCCTCGTGAAGATTGGAATAGATCGGTTCGTCTTCGCCTTCGCGTTCGATAAACATAAAAAAGTGACCAAGTGGTCGATCAAAGCCCAAAGTGACCTTGAGGGCGTTGCCGTTGATGTCGGTGGTTTCGTAATAGTGTTGACTCATGGTGTGATACTCCTAGGGTAAATTTGCAGGAGCCATTCCTCGCGGGATAGCAGCCCGCGTTGGGTGATTGACAGTACCTCGACGTGTTGCCACGCGTTTCCGTTACAGAGGCTGACGGATTTCAATGGTGATCGATTACGTCGATCAAGCGAGCCTTACGGCTGGAGAGACGGGTCAGGTCAAAACACCCCTTGATGTGTTGACCGAACCCCTCTTGGGTTCGGAATCGGTAGCGGTGGCATTACGCCAACTAATGCGCGTTTCGCGCAAGGCCGCGTGCATTCGGGAGCACGCACCCCATCGTTATGTAGGCCGTCGCGAAGGCTCAACTGATGACACGATGAATGTGATCGGTTGAGCCCTCTTTCGAAGGCTTAGAAAGGGGTTACTGTGGTGCCAAAGAGGGCATCCACATCTGGGAGGTCGCGTCGAATCGATACCCTCGACGTTTCAGTTCATCCCGCTGAAGGCGGAACGTGGCACGATCAACTGTGGGATCAAGCTTGATCGCTTGACCGAGTTCAACAAGCAGCGCGTCATCGGTGCACAGCATAGAGTCCACAGCCGCGCTCGTTGGATTGCCAGTGACGGCATTTGGAACAGTTGATGGTGTTTTTTCAGCGCTGCGAGTTTCCTCGTTTAAGGCAGTCTTTGACTGCGCTTTGCGGGTCAGCTCGTTGCGCGGTGGCGTCTCATCAATGGGATCAGGCTCCGTCAGCGGGATCTCGGCTTTCGCCTCAATGCGCGTGTCCTGATTCTCGATGACCAGCGCCTCTATTTCTGCCCTCACTTCAATCACGGCGCGACCGCCGTAGACGTAGGATGAGGGATAGATTCGACGAATAATAAATTCGCCGTCATAGCGACCGGGATCGTACTGGTCAAGAACTGCGTCCTTGACCTTGAACGTTCCGACCTCCGTGGAGAGTTCGCCTACGGCAAACATTCCACGGCTGCCGTTGATCGCTTTGATCGTGAGTAAACCATTGACCTTAATCATTCGAAGTGCTCCATGCGGTTAAAAACGCGAGGCACGACGAACCCTTGCGAGACGTTGAAGCCCCGCTGGGAAAAGTAAAGTTTGGAAGAGTGGGGTGACGTGGCGAAGCGAGCTACGCGAGTCAATTGTGTTCGCGAGAATACGCGATGTGGGAAGTGTCAGGAACCTCATCCTCCGAAGAGGACGAGGTCAATGCAGGACTTAAACCGCGAGCTGTTCAGGCTGTTGGCATGTGATCGAGCTAGTTACTATGCTTTTTAAGATACAAAGTTAGTTGCGAATTAGTCCTTGAACCCGCCCTCGGAAAGGCAAGCAGGGAGTGCTAGACATCGATCAGAACAATACCTCGGCATCTTACGACGCGCGTCCGTTTCAGAGGCTGACGGACATCTTTAGAAGGATGAGTGTTTTACCGAAACACACAAAACGGGAACATCGATCGGCAAATACATTTGCCTTACCCAAATCTTCAGATTTTCAGATTTTCAGATCTGACATCTTGGGTAAGGCGGCTCCAGCTTAATGGAGCCTCCTCGGGTCAAGTGCAATGTTACGCCATACAAGTGCAGTCCACGATTCGGGCGAAGATCGAGCGAGCTCGACTTGCATCGCTTGGCGCGACCACACCTTTGGCGCGCGCTGTCGTGTTGAACCAGAGGGCATCCTCCAGGGGCACGTTAGCAGCGGCCATGGCGCTGAGCAAATTCTTTGTGACGTTGGTTTTCGCGTTGGTAGACATGGTTTCCTTTTCCTTTCCGAGGTTGAGCAGGGGCTCACCCAAACATCGTTTGCTTGGGAGAGCCCCCGCACGCGGCGGTGGACTCCATGACGCTAGCGCAACATCGTAACTGCAATCGCAATGACTTGCGACACAAATACGCTGTAGCACATCAACTTCACATCGGTAACAACATTCACAACAGCTTCAACTAACATGATGATCTCCAGATAAAACTGGGGACCACCATCCCTATCGGGAAGTGAATCCCCGATGGGTAGTAAATTGAGGCTAGTGGCTAGCCGTTAGTGCCGGTCTTAGCAGGTTTTTCGATGAGCGGAATATCGAAGGATGAACCATCGACTTTCGCCCATTTAACCTGAAGCAACCGACCCTTAATCACGCAAGCGACTTCGCCTTTGCGTTCGCCTTTTTCAAGAACGAAGTGCTCAGCAAAAATATCGCTCAGTTTGAAGCCGATCAGGACAGACTTTTTGTCAACCATGACGGATGACTCAAGTGCCAGGATTGCCGCTTTCGCGACTTCTCCACTAATGCGAACATCAAAACGAGATTTCTCTACGTCATCCGTTGCACCGCGAAGCGCTTCAATCGTACATGCCAAAAACTCTGATCCTTTGCGAGGTGTCACGCGACGAATCCGGTTGAGATAACCGAGTCGTTCAACGTGAAGATCGAAGTAACCAGAAGTGTTGTTTGTTGTGTTGCTCATAGTAAGTTCTCCAAAAAAATGGGAACCTACTCCCCGACGGGAAGATGGATTCCCGAGGGGTTGCAAAAATAGACACATACCTCAGCATCTTGCGATGCGTTTCCGTTACAGAGGCTGACGGACTTCAAAAGGCGCTCGTGAGAGCAAAAAGGTAACTCGTAATGTGAGTCGAACAAGCTGCTCAGCTACCGATAAACAATTCCATCGTAGCGCACTGGCTGACGTTCGTCAAGCCTCTGCCGTGCCTAAGGATTCGAGCGCCGCTAGACGCTAGCCCGCGACAACTTGCGCTCGCGATCGAGGTCCCGAAGCGAAGTAACTGACACCTCAGCGTAGGTTTGATCGAGTTCGGTGCCGTACAGCACCTCCGATGGGGCGATTCCGTCCGGGAGATCCACAACCAGTTCGGCTTGACTGAGCGCGCGGTAGTCTGTGATCTCGATCGTGCGCATTAAGCCACTCGCGGCCACGACCGTGACACAACCATGTTCCGCGTGGTGGGCATATGATCCAACGCGGCATTTTGAGGATTCGGAACCATTAAATTGCAAAACGTTAGTCATTTCACTCATACCTTTTTCTCTTTTGAGGATTGCGATTGCATTTGGATTAACGCCTTCAGCTGCCCCCTGATTTCCGCTAGTTCGTTTTGTTGGCGCAGCATGATTTGCCGCGCCTCGCCCTGCTCACGAATCAAGGTGTCAACCTGGACGCGAAGCGCTTGGATGTTGGTGAGCCGATCCAGAATCTCAGTAAGCGTGCTCATGCGTGTTGCGTACGCGCCGCTTCAAGAGCGCGCAAGAATTTACGATGTTCGCTCGAATTGGTTTTGAGCGCATCGATCATCGCATCAATTTCGGTCATCGCACGCTTTGAGGCTGCATCGAGCTGCTCCACTTCGTGTGGTTTAGCGCCGCTGATTTTTGCGTCAACCGCCTCCCGCAAAAGCTCCGACACGCTTTTCCCGGATGCCTTTGCTTTCTTTGCCAGGGCTTTTTTTTGCTCAGGCTCAAGATATACGGGGGTGAGTACCATGTTTCCCATACCGACCTTCTATATTATGGTTGATGTATATCACAGTATATATCACGCGCTGAGCACTTAAAGACCTATTGCGCAATGCAGACATCAAAGTTTTCGAGCTTGTACGCGCGCATATCTTGGGTCGTTCTGCGCCAAATCTGCGAGTCGATTTAGAAAAGGTACAACGTACCCGCACCTTTCTTCCCAATGTCCTTCTAAAGATGGACGTAACAGTCTCGCACACTGCGATTCACCTGCGGCTTTGGCCATGCTCGAAACACGCGCAGCTAATCTCACGATTCGCACGAATAAGCGGAGGTTGTCCACGTCTTTGTGTTCAAGCGCAAATCGCCTGTTGGGTAAAAGCCTAATCGCGAACCCTGTGCAAAACAACGTACCGCGTGAACGATGATTGCCGATGGGCAACATCCACAAAGCGCTTAAATAAAACCCACCACGTACGCGCTCAATTTGTGCGCTTGCCGAGCCGTGCTCATCGGGGACTTCATCGTACATGGGGCGCGACGTGTACACATCAAACAGGGTTCGTTCGTCGCCAAGCCGCATTTCTCTCATAATCGCAATCGAGTAGTAAGGTAAGCGCAGATCACGCAGCAACCTGCTTCCGTCAAGTTCAAATATCGTTGCGGTGGAGATGGCCAGCTCGCCCTTCATTTGCTCGGTATCCACTCGAAATGTTTGCAGGCGGGGAATTTTGTGCACCCAAGAAACGGGCGTCCATCGCTCGTTGATCGTTGTGTAAGTTTTCCGAGGCTACACGTCGGGCACGCATTGCCGACCTCGCCACGGGGTGCATTGGGGGCTTGCGGTTTTGCACGTGCTTGCGCCGCACCGGGCGTGCCGTCAACGTCGGGTAGCGTCATGCTGCATTTTGGGTACGCGCTGCATCCCCAAAACTCGCCTCGACTACCACTGCGGCGTCGCATCGGGGCTGCGCAGCTCGGACACGCATGCTTTACTGCGGCAACAGAATCATTGGCATTTGGACGCGATCGTACATTGCCCGAAGGCGAAACCGGCGAATCAGCAGAAAGACCGATACGCTGTACGTTTGCGCTGCTGGCCGCAGTCCGAACTTGCGTGATCGCTTGAGTCACAAACTGATTGATTTTCGATTCAAACGCGTCGAGCGATAGCGCTCCGTTCTCGACTTCGGTGAGCGCAGACTCCCAAATCGCGGTCATCGCCAGATCGACTAACTGGGGGCAGACTCGCTCCATCAATTCAACAACTGATAAACCTTTGCTCGTCGGTTTCACAGCCTTCTTATCGAGTTCGAAATACTCACCAGCGAACAGTCGCTTCAAAATCTCCCCGCGCGTCGCGGATGTACCGATACCGGCCTTTTCTTTGTTTTTCATGATCGCGGCTAGTCGAGGATCATCAATTTCCTTATCGATGGCCTCCATCGCAGAAAGTAGTGTTGCCTCGGTATAGCGCTTCGGTGGTTGAGTGAGTTTTGACACCGCACGGATGTCGGTGTTGATTGCAGCGTCCCCGCACGAGACTGCTGGTAGATCGACTGCATCAGAGGACTTTTCATCGTCGTCAGCATCAGTCTTCGAAGTACGCTTCGGTTTCTTCTCGTCGATGCTTGTGGGCGGATAGAGAAGTTTCCAACCAGGCTCGGTGACAACCCGGCCAATCGCGATAAATCGCACGCCTGCGCATGTCACCGATACCCGCGTTTCATCGTACCCATGGTTCGGCAGAAACTGCGCGAGATAGCGTCGCGCCACCAGGTTGTAGACCTGCTGCTCGTTGGGCTTCAACGCATCGAGCTTCATCTGACTCGCGCTGGTTGGAATGATTGCGTGGTGGGCTGATGCCGCCACGCGCTTTGAGTTAAATGCCCGCGTCGGTGCTCGCAGCGGTTGCGCAACGATCGACGCAACGACCTTGCTAAGCTCAGGATGTACCCCGCCGATGGCGGCCAATACACGTGGCGCATCAGGGTACATCTCTTCCGCGATGTATTCACAATCAGTGCGGGGATAGGTCAAGAGCTTGTGTGTCTCGTACAGCGATTGCACTGTAGCAAGTGTTTTGTCGGGAGACATACCAAAGCGTGAGGAGCACTCGCGTTGCAGAGCGCCGAGGTCGTAGAGCAGTGGCGCTGCTTCCTGCTTTTGTTCACGATCAACTGCATCAACTGTCCCTTTCTGCCCGGTTACTTTGCCCACGATCGCCTTGGCGATGGCCGCATCAACCAACCGATTGTTTGCATCAACTTGCCCTGTCTCTGGCAGCCAACGCATCGCTATGGCTTCTGCGTGAGAACCTAGTTTGAAATGTGCCTGTAACGAAAAGTAGGGGGACGGAATGAACTGTCCGATCGCACGCTCACGGCGTACGACTAGCGCAAGGGTCGGTGTTTGAACGCGACCGAAGTTAATCACCGTGCCGCGCCCTCCAAACGCTACGGTGAGGGCGCGAGTGAGATTCATCCCCGCCACCCAATCTGCACGCTGCCTGCCGACGCCAGAGGCGTAGAGCCCCTGGGTGCTCGCAGCAGGTTTGATCTGTCCCAAGGCTTTCTTGATGCCAGTGGCTGTGCTGTCAGAGACCCACAGTCGAGACATCAATCCCGTATAGCCGACGTGAGACACGATGTTGCGTGCAATGACTTCACCTTCGCGGTCAGCGTCAGTTGCGATCACCAGCTCGTTCGCCGTACGAAGCAGACGAGTCACCACCGCGAGTTGCTTCGCCGTTTTGGGATCTGGAAGATACCGCCACGGGGACGGCAGCACAGGAAGCACGTCGAGCTTCCACGGCTTGCCGAATTGCTCGCCGTATTGATCGGGCTCTGCCTGATGAAGTAAGTGCCCTACAGCAAACGTAACGATCGTCTGCGTCGCAGCATTTTTCATGTAGCCGTCGCCTCGCTCAGTACACGCGAGTACGCGAGCGAGATCGGTAGCTTGAGAGGGTTTTTCGCAAAGAAATAATCGCATAGACGCAATGTGCATCAGCCCAAAGTAATTGTCGCGAAACAATTCGGACGGAGAGAGGCGAGATTAAAAATAGACGCCGATATCGAACCGTGCTAAGTCTTGAGTTGGATCAAGCGATGCACTGCTCGTTTTTGCTCACGATGCCACTGGCGCCATGCCAGCAAGCTGCCGATCAGGTAGACCATGTACATCGCCATAAGCCACCACGCTTGTGTCGCTACAGAAAAGCCGATCAAAAGCAAATTGGAGACCGTCCACGCGGGAAAGGCGTTCATCGACTTTCGTGCAATTAGCCACTGCCCCGCAACGCCACTGAAGAACGCGCCCACTTGAAGTAAGGTGACTATTTCCATGATCGATCCACCCGACCTGCGTAAATGGGCTCATCGTATCCAGGCTGAGCCACGGAGGGTACTGGTGTAGCGTGCAGTCGATCCTGCTTTAATTCGTCACGGATGCGAGCCGTTTCAAGTAGAAGATGTTTGCGCAAACCGTCAAACTCAGCGTCCTTTGCAACGACTGCGGCATGCGCATCGGAGAGTTGAAGCGAGAGTCGTTGGAGCTCCAACTCGGTGGCGGAGCGGTCACGCACCGCATCACGCGCCATGAAGCAATCAACGGCCTTGGCGACGGATTGCACTGCGAGATTATGGTCTCGCATTGACCCCGAGCCCACCACCGCTCTAAGCTCTCGTGCACTCGGCGCTCGCCCCGATTCAGCGAGCGCGCGCAATGCTCGAGTCACCAACGAGTGCTGACGCGCAGTAAGACGAGTCCAGTCAATGAAATCGCTGATGGTAACGGCGTTACCACTTTCTGTACTGTTTTGCGCATGTGAGCCGTGGAACATCTTAAAAAATCCTCGATAAGGATCGCGAAAACGGAAGATTGTTTATAAAAATCAATGAATTAGAACTTTGCCGGCACTGCGTCTTCGTGAAGCGATGTTTCACGGTGAAACAGGGTCTTCCATGGGGAGTACGCATTGCCGCTGTTGCTCGTGAAACGAACGAAGTAAGTTGAGACATCGGTCGTCGAGCGTATGCAGAGGTAGGCTTTGCTGACGCAAAAATGTCATTTCCCCCATCCGAGTTGCCAAGTAGTCGGCGTCATCGGAGAGTGGTTGCCCGAGCGCGTGGCGATCACGCTGCATGACGAAACACACCAGCTGAACCAGTTCGTCGTAAGTGAACTGACCCTCGAACGCCGTCGGCGATGCCGTCCCGCTCGTGGCCACGGTTACGACTCATCGCCAAACGCCAATCGAACGCGCTGGTCGAGGGCGGTGATTTGATAGCCCGCGAACTGAATTCGTGTTGCGATGGTGGCATCGCGCGAGCGGGCTTGGTCGATCGCATCTTGGAGCACCGCCTCAAGCATGCGCTGCGAGGCCCTATCGGTCGGGAAAGGGACGCCTGTGCACGAAAATGTGTGCTTCAGGTGGGTTTCGGAATAATGATCGCAGTGGAGCATGGCGGAGCAGTCCTTTGCTTTGCATAAGGTTGATTGTGTAGTGCGTGGTTACAGCGGTAGGCATGAGCAATAAAGCGGAAATTTATTCTTCGTTTTCGCGTTTTGGCTTGAACGTGACGCTTTCAATGCGCGACAACTCAAGCGTTACGTTGTCTGCCGTTAGTCGGAGGGAGTAGCGCTGTTCACCGTTGTTTTCTTTAGACTCGTACTCGTCGATGCTGAGCTTGCCTTCACAGGTCACGCGAGCGCCTTTACGCAAATGCTTGAAGCAATTGCGCGCTCGATCCCCCCAGATGGACACCGAAACCCAGAACCCGCCGTCTTGCACGTACTCGCCCGACTTCTCGTCTCGCTTATAGTTGTCGGCGAACACCGAGAACTCGCAAACCGGGCGTTCTTCATTGCCGATTTTGATGGTTTTGAGGGCTGGGTCTTTTCCCAGATTGCCAGTAACTTCAAGTCGATTTGACATAGTGTGTTTCCTTGTTATTTCGCCGCATGTTGAAATTGCTATCGCGACGCGCGGTCATCGTCGCGATGCGGTGACGTGGTAATAGAGAGGAAGTCAGGTTCCAGCATGTAAAAGCGGTTTCGTAGGACAATTCGAGGGGGTCGAACCAGTAGGCTCAGTGCACAGACAAATCAAACGCCGCTCCATATGACGACTCCCCATAATCCAGATGACGATGACGCACCGGCTCCGCCGCTGACGCCGGAGCAGAAACAGGTCGCCGATTTGTTGTTCATGTATGCGTACGGTCACCTGCCTGTGCCCTATCCCTACTCGTCTGATGAAAACGGGGAGCCACGACTTAAGTACGGAATCTTTATTCGCCCAGACTCGATTCACCCCGATTACAAGCGGGTGATGGACGAACGGGCATCGAACGCCATGGCTTCGCGCGCTTCCACGCAAGATTCGGGAAACGAAGTGCGATCGCTCGGACTGGAAGCGGACACTGCTGACCCAGCTCAGCGCTATCTCTCGCATGAGCACTGCGCAAGGCTTCTGCAACAGTGGGTCTACGATGAGCTGCGGCACCGCGGCAACATCCCATCGTTCGACGCTAAAACGATCCAGGAGGGCGTCTACGAAAGCTACCTGCTTCGACAGGCTTTGGCGCACGACTTCACCATCTCGCTCGACCACATTAAGCCCACCGCGATTGCTGGGGCAATGTTCCACTACTACTGGTTTTGGGTTGCGCTTCGGCGCAAACATTTCACTCCGCTCATAGAAATCCGTACGCCGCATCGGCGTGCCGAATACCTTCAGGCGCTGCTCGCGCTCGCGGCGACGCGTGAGGACTGGACTGAGAAAGTACTCGACTAGCGCTCCCGATGCAGCGCGCGTTGGTCGAGCTTCGCCGTAAAAACAACCACGGGTAATCGTGCTGGGGCAGTCGAGCGCGATCACGATATTCGTCCACCGGGGCCATTAATGAGATCAATCAAATTGATTGCACGTCGGCACTCGCAACGGATTGATGCCTCAACCGCATTGAGCGTGTGCATCTCTATATTGATCTCCGTGTAGAACTCACGAAGGACGCGTGGCATTTGCGCCACCTCGGGAGCAACCGCCTCCCAGGTACAGTGCTCCCCGGAAATCCAGCGCCAGCGAACCGTCACGTCCCCGGCGCGATTGCGCCGGTAGACCTCTATTGCAAAACTGCGACCCGCTACGGAGCGGGTTCGTGTTTTGAGGGCCTCCATCTCCTGATACACCGCATCGAGGCGCGTCTGCGCCTCGCGTACCCAACGCTGGGCGGCGTGAGCCGCCCCCTTACCCTTAAAGGCTTTTATGTCAGCAAGTTGGTAACAAGGCGAGAACACCTAAAACCTCACTCGCTCGCGGGTGCTGAGATGGCCTGAGATGCAACCGCCTCAGCGATCGCATCGGCCTTCTTGGTTTCACGACGCGCCTTGCGATTCGGCAACCCCGGGAGCACATCCTTTGAACTTATTAACGCCTCTGCATCAGCATCAGCCGTACGTGCCTTGATTGGCGCAGTCGCTTCACCCGTTGCTTCAGATTCAGTTCCCGCAACCACCACCTCAGCAGTGCCAGCGGCACCAGTGGCGCCTTGCTTCTTTGGCATCTTCGGGTTGAGCTCCAGGTGCGATAGCACTTGGAGCGTCTCCGCAGACATCCGCATATCGCGCCGCGTATGTCGAGGGGAAATCTCTCCGGTAAACACTTCGCGAGGCACGAGTCCGAACACTGCGATCATGGCCTGAACGCGTTGAACTTGCGCGGCTGTTGCGCCAGGCAGCCAGTCGGCTCGCACCAACTCGTTCAGCTTCTCCCGAGTGAGTACACGTTCGTACTTCTGAATCAGCTCGAACATGCCGCGAAGCGCTGTGACCTCAACAGCCACTTTTTTCTTGGCTTCATCGCTTCCTATGCGGGAGATCCCCTCAAGGGTTCGGACACATCGAATGAAATAGTCAAACTCAGCGAGCATTTCCACCAAGAGAAACGCGTACGGCGAGGCGAAACCCAACGGCACCGTTTGAGGTTCGCGGGCCGAAACAACGCTCACGTTGATCCCGCGTTGGCGCAGGGCTTTTGTTTGTTGCTCCATGTCCGTGTTCACCGCCCGGAGCTTCTCGATCTGGTCGGTGATACGGCCATGTATGTCGATCAGCGCCCAATCCGCATACGGGTTATCGTTGCCCGACAAAAGCCAGAGCGATCGCAACATCGATCCCGCCGTACGCGCTCCCAGTATTGGAGGGATTGAGCGACCGGGCACAGGGTCTTTGGCTCGTCCCGTGAACAGTCGATACGCCTCCTTGGTATGGATCGTTACCGTATTTGGCTCACTCGAAACGAACGCACCGAGCTTTGCGGTGCCTTTACCCTCGGCAGATGACACCAAAGGTTCGGCGGCATTTCGATCTTGATACTCAACCTTTTTCTGGTCCAGCTGGCTCTGCCGCTCGTAATACTCCACCAGTCGGAGATAACGCGGATCAGTTGCATCAGGATCATCCGCTTCGATCAAGTCTTTCAGCACGCGGCCTTCGGCCTCAATGTCGTAGCCATCGGGAAACGGAGAATTCCTCGTCGTTAAGAACGGCAACGGCGGAAGTTTTCTGGTTTCAGGGGTAGGCATGACATCTCTCCATTAAGGTCGTATTTGGGTGACAAGAATTACTGCGTGACTTCGTTGATTGCGCCAGGTGGCTCCGGGGGAGCCACTTCGTTGATTGCGCCAGGTGGCTCCGGGGGAGCCACTTCGTTGATTGCGCCAGGTGGCTCCGGGGGAGCCACTTCGTTGATTGCGTAGGTTGCGCCAGGTGTCTCCGGGGGAGCCAGTCGAAACAGGCGCATCATCATGCTCTCCCTCGGCTTCCAAGGCGAAGCTTTGCGGCGGCGATCGCTTCGATTGCAACGGCTCTGGAGCGAGCTTGCGCTTCGGGCAGCGATCTTTGCGATTCCGCCGCTCGTGCCCTTTCAGCCTGGGCTTGCTGGCTAATTTCTCTTTCGCGTTTTGCCGCGATTCGCAACGCTCCCGCCGGAACAAACGATCCAGCAATCGCTTTGCTGAGCAATCGGTTGACGTAGGCCACGGGGTTGTTCACCGGGCGTTGGGTGTTCTGCGTTAGAGCGAACGCCAGCTCATCGAGCAGTTGCTGCCCTTGCTCACCGGCATGCTGTGCCAGTCGATCCACTTCGACCAGCTCCCTCGGACTCAATGACTTCAGTCCCGACATTTCAAATGAAATCCTCCTCCTCCCCGCAGGACGTAGTGGGGTCACCGTTTCGGCAATAGAAGAGGATAGGTGGAGGGGTATAGATCTTTCTTCTCTTAATACCGTAGGTGTAGTGACCCTTTCCTCAGCGCATGCTTGCAAGTTTGGGACACTCCTGCTGTGAGGAACGGGACACTCCTGTTGTGAAGAAAGGGACACTCCAGTTTGCTGGTTTTCCGCATCCTTGTTTGCTGGTTTCCAGCAAACTGGAGTGTCCCTTTTTGCAAAGCTGTTGTATTCATTGGCTTTGCGCTCGATTTGAGGGGAGGAACTCGTCCCCAAACCTCGTGGTAAATCGAGTGAAATTTGTCGATCCCCAGCGTCGCTCGCGCGCGGCGCGACCGTCGTTGCGTTGGTAGCGTCTTGGGGTAAGGCCGCTAGACGTGAAGCGATTTCGTCAAGTTTGACCGCTGTCAGAAGCCTTGGAGACAACCCAGAGGTGTAGTCTTCGCTGATGAAATTCAGGGCGATCAAGCGCTCACGGCAACGAATCTGCACCTTGCGGCTCATGTGAAGTTTGTCGCGAAGGGCTTCAATGCCGACATCAAACCAAGCGCGCTTCCCGCGAAGCGTGGTGGGCACTTGGGATTTACCGTCAATCAACGCCGCTCGCGTCCACCCGATCAACTGTGATAGGTAAAGCGCGGTGAGTGAATCGCCCGTGAGTCGAATCAGCGATTGATGCACTGCAATAGGGCGTACGCCGAGGATGCTGCGCATCAGATCAGGTTGCCACGACCAATGCGTTTCGTTTTGTCCGACAAGACGTCTGGCGAGGGTGTTTAAGTTCAATCGGAAGTGAAGTCTCGCGGGCATGCCTGCTTTCTTCTCTTCGAGGATGCCTTCTGTAGTTAGTCGCTTTCGAGCAGTTCTCTGCTCCCAGGGCGACAAGCCGGTATCCGCGGCGAGGCGCTCCGCGCTCGGCCAGACCCAGCCGTCGAGACTGGGCGAGCGTTGTTGAGTAATACGAGTCCAAGTGAGCACTCTTGCAATAAAGAGCGCTGACTTGGCGTCGCCAAGTTGATGCGCAAGTTTTGGGTAAAAGAGCACATAGCGCTCGCCGAGTAGTTCGAAGAGTTGCTGAACCCAGCGTGACTGCCCGCTCACGGGCTCCGTGTTTTCGCTCGTGTCGATACGATTTTCTTGAAGTGCGCTCATCGAAACGCACGCTTCCCGGCCAGCCCTGCGAAGGGCGGGAGGAGTCCCCCGAGTTTGTATAGTTGCAGGATCGACGTGACGGACATCGACCAAGATTTCCCGCCACGCTTCGATGCAACTTGTTCAACACATCCTCTTTTTAGGAGACTCCCCCCATGAAACGTCGCATTTGCGAACTTTGTAAAAACTGTGCTGAAAGTACGCCCAAACCATGGTTTGAGCGCGTGATGGATGCACGTCGTGACCCAGTGTGGGTCGCTTATGCCATCTTCCTTGTACCCTGCGCTGTTTTGAACAGCGCGGGTGCCATCGTGCTGATTGACGCGATTCAGCGCGCCTAAGCGCCCCTGTCTCAACGCCCCACAGTGGGGCGGGAGGAGTCCCCTGAGCTTGTATAGTTGTTCGGTCGACGAGGCGGTTTCCGACCAAGAAACCCCGCCACGCGTCGATACAACTATGTCATCAAACCCAACCTTTAAGGAACTCCCCCCATGAAACGTCGCATTTGCGAACTTTGTAAAAACGGTGCTGACAGCGCGCCCAAACCTTGGTTTTCGCGTGTGATGGATGCACGTCGTGACCCGGTGTGGGTCGCTTATGCCATCTTCCTTGTACCGTGCGCTTTCTTGAACAGCGCGGGTGTCATCGTGCTGCTCGACGCGATCCAGCGCGCCTGATTCTTCCCGCCTCAACGCCCCACAATGGGGCGGGAGGAGTCCCCCTAGTTTGTATAGTTGCGTGATTGACGGATCGGCCTGTCTTGCCGGATAGCCGACCCGTGTCAATGCAACTTTCCCAACAAACCCTAACTTTAGGAGACTCCCCCCATGAAACGTAGTAAACGTAATGCGCGCAAAAACGCGCCTGTAACATATATTGAACCGTGGTTTGAGCGCGTAATGCGTGCTCGAACTGATCCCTACTGGGTCGCGTTTGCCGTCTTTTTCGTGCCCAGCGCCTTCCTGAACATGGCCATGTTCATCGTGGCAGTCGAAACAATTTCCCGCACGTAATACCACCCCAGCAGTCATTGACTGCTGAGAATAACGAACCAAATGCGATGCCACTGCATCGCATTTGGTTCTCATTGAATGGGCTTCGTACATGCGTTAAGGCTTATGTCGAGTTAAGGCAAAAGCCCGTCCCAGCGTTTGTCGGACAACGACTTAAGCTTTTTTGCTAGTTCGTCGTGATTGATTGCGAACTGCAATTTCGCTGGCATGCCCACACGACGTTCATTGATGATTGACAAGTCGCGCAGTCGCTTTCGAGCGCCTTCTTGCTCGAACCGAGTCAGGCCGGTCGTCTCAGATATTTGGTCAAGCGCTATCTCAAACCATCGACGCGCGGCGTCAACGTACTTCAGTGACTCGTCACAGCTGAGTAGGTGGGAGAGCCAGAGCGCCGCCGTGACACTCCCGGTCAGATCGACGTAGATGCGCCGAAACATGATGGGCTCGTCAAACAGATCAAGCACCATACCGGGCGAGAGCATCGTCGCACTGTGTTCGAAGCTAGGTGCGTACTGTCTTGGCGCGGCACCGCCAGTTGCAGCGTCGGCAGATATCGTCTCACCAGCACTTTTGTTCATGCTTGCGGCGATACGCTTTTGCGAATGTTTACCCATGATGGTCTGGCCTTGAATTAAAGGATGAGGGAAGGAGGAGGGGTGCGCCCTACAACAGCTCGTTGACGACGGCGTAGAGCGTGCCGTACGTGTGCTGCGGGTAGTAGTCGTTTCTGAGTTTGATCCAGCGATCAACATCGACCGGCTCGGTCTTTTTGAGCGCTTCCCAGCGCGCGGTGATTTGGTCGCGTTCGCGAATGGGGGGCATCGAGGGGCGACCGGCGCGTGGTTGATCCATAGATTGAGCACCTACAAGAGCGGATTGGTATTCGGAGACGGATTTCATGTTGAGTGTTGGAAAAAGCTCACGAAGGAGCGTGGGTGGGGCTGAGCCTTGAATCAACTCAATGAGTTTCTCGGTATCAGCGTTACTTTTGATGAGCGCACCGAGGGCGCGGAGCACGCCCGGTGCGTCGATGTGAATGCGGATGAACTTACGGCTCGCCTCGGCCAAACGAACGAGACTGGAGCCGGTGAGTGAGCGCACATTGAGTACGTCTTTTTCTGAAAGACCGGCATCAATGAGCTGTGCTCCACCTTCCTCGGCGAGGACGACGAGGTGAACCAGAATGGCCATGCGCAGCGCATCGTCCATGATGGGAATCAACCGCGATTCGAGGGATCGTTCGGCGGTTGTGCTCATACACCCTCCGAGTCCGATGCGAGCTCGATGACGGGCTGCATCATGCCGCCCGTGAGCTGCGCAAAGCGGCTGGGTTGTCGATCTACGACCGCCCCGACGAGCGCTTGCAGTGTGAGCAAATCACGCACCCACGTGCGAGTTGGATTCACGTCGAGTGTGAATCGGTAGAGCTCGTAGAGCGAGGGCTCGCCGCCCATTTCGCTAAAGAGATATTGCTGGCAGTACGAAATATCGTCGTTCTCGGGATCGGTGTTTGCCTCACCGGTGATGTGCGCCTTCCACGTGCAGGGTGGTAAAAGTGCTACCTGCCCGTGCTCGGGGTGTTGCGCGCAGAGCATGCTGATGATCCAAAACACATAGCGCTGATCCGAGATGAGCCGACGTGCCTCCGCACTCGAAGGCATCGAGATGGGCACCAGACCATTCACCGGGGCGTCCACGATGAACCCGAGGGGCATGTGCGGAGCGTCCAGTAGATACTCCTCCAGTGCGACGTGTTGAAGAACACTGCGAGCGAGATCACGGATGTGCTCGACTATTTCCTCGGCCTCGATACCCGCCAGTTCCTGGTGGGAAGGAGAAGCGTCGCTGTGTTCACCTTCATGGGCTAGGATGTCGCGCGGCGACACCACCTGTGGCGCGGTCTCCGCTGGGGCGACTGCCATTGGTGGAAGCAGCGCACGCTGGCCAGACGCGGTAGCGCGCTCAGGGGGTTGACCAATAATGGCACTGCGACGCTCGGCATCAATGCCAGGGATATGCGGTGCGTAGCGTGGCTCGCGCGGCGCTCGCGGTATGACTGCGCTCTGAACGATCAGCTGCTCGAAGCTGAGGTCTTTGAAGCTATCGCAGAGTGACAGCATGCGTTGAAGTTGCGGCTGATCGATACCGTAGAAGTCGGCTAACACCACTTCAACGTCGCCAATCAGTGTCGCCGTCTCAAGCGCATTGCTCATCATGGCACGGGTGCCGATGGCGGCGAGCTCTGCCTCTAGTAGATCTCGATATTCGGTCTCGCGATCGGCGCGTTTTGCGAGGTCGTCCCAGCCGCCAAACGCGCGTTGGATGTGTTCGCGAACTTGCGTCCGTGAGATGAAGTAGCCCGCCTCGCCTAGCGCAGCGAGGCGGTTGTGAGCGAAAGAAAAGTAGTTCAGAGAAGCGCGAGCGCCAGGAATACCTTTATCGCTAAAAGTTTGTTCAAGTTCACGCGCGGACAAGGAGCGCCCCAGCTCCTGCTCAATCAATCGTTTCAACTCCATCGCGGCGCGCGCCTTGTCCCAAAAGGGAATGTCCGCGCGAACTTCGTTCTCGGCGATGTGCGCAGCGTAGATGTCGCTCTCAGAGGTGTACGCGCGATAAATGACGCGTAGCATCGCGAAGCGTTTGTAGTCGTTGGCGTCGCTTCGCTCGCTGTACAGCTCCTTTGCGCAACGAAGGCGTGAGTTGCCGCCTGAATGCGGGATGTAGAACGACTCACCGGGACGTTTGGTCACGGTGATGACCTGTTGAATACCTTTTGCGGCGATCGATGCTTTGAGATCGGCAATCGCCTCGCTCGAGCGACGGCGCGGGTTGTGTTCGTATTCGCGCACGTTATCGATCGGCACCAAGAAGCTCGACTGATCGGTGTCATCGCTGCTGATCGCCTGATGACCCGCGTTCGGATTGGGCACGGCAAGTGCGCTCGCCGCAAGCGCCTGCCGTTCCATGCGTTTAAGGCGCGCCTGCGCCTCTGCGGGAGAGACGAGCTGGGCGTCACTCATGTCGGGCTTAGAAAATGGCGACGCGAGCCGTGACTTAGGTGGGGGTGCAGGGGGCTGTGTCACGGGCAGCGCTTTGAACTTAGGATTGTTCATGCGCTTGCCTCACTCGTCTTCTGTGTCGATGCCTCGGACGATGAGTCTGTGGGTTCGCCTGATTCGGTCGGGCGCTCGCCAGTGCCAGCCCGAACCCCTTGCGTCGCGGGGAGAAACTCCCAGACCAATGAGTGCATCGCCTCGTACGCGCTCGGCGTCGAGCCTCGACGTACGATTTCATGCCGGTGTACCGGAATGGAGCGCGTCGCAGCCTCGTTATAGGCCACGGAGTGCGGGATGATCGTCTCCAGCACGGAGACTTGCGCGCCTGTTTTAATGAACTGACCACGAATCTCTTCCGCCATCGAGCGCGCATCGTTAGTGCGCTCCATGTCGTAAATCAGCGTCTGCACCGTGGGCAGGGTGAGCATCATGTGCTCGCTCAGGGCTCGCAGCTCGTCGAGTTTTTCGAGCATACCGCTCAGAAATTCCCGAGCGCTGCTGACAGCCGGGCGAACGGGGGAGACCAGCAACTTTGCGCCGAGAATGACCGCGTTCTGTAGGCTGTGTACGGGCCCCCGTGCGCCTTGGGTGTCCATGAGCACGAAGTCGTAGTGCTCATCAAGATAAGGATGTTTCAACCCAGTTTTAAGCCGAAACAGCGCGTCCGCGCGGTTTTGTAGCCACTGAGCCAGCTGCCCGCCCGGAGAGTCCGAGAGAACAATATCAAGCCCCTCTATCGCCGTAGACGATATGGTTTCGGAGCTAATGGCATGTTCTGTGACGAATCGAGTAAGCCCATCTTTTGCGCGATAGCGCAGTGAAAAATGCTTACTGAGCGAAGGTTGTATGTCGCAGTCGATCAACAAGACTCGAAAGCCCATGTCGGCCAAAAGACCGCCCATATTTGCTGTCAGTGTTGTTTTTCCGACACCACCCTTGGTGGAAATTACCCCGATCGGGATCATAAAGTCGTGCCTTTCCGTTGGTTACATAGAACCCGTACGGAAAGCATCTACAACGTTAACCCCTCTTTTTTGCTACTTTTTCACCTAGGAGCACCATGACGACGAATCATTGTGTGCTCCATGAGTTGCGTTAAACAATATCCAATTCTAAGGCGCTGTGAGCGCGGCTCAAACAAAAACGGCTGCGATGCAAATAGCACGGCAGCCGTTCGTAAGGTGTTGGCTGGAGCGGGGGCAGCTCAGCCAACGGTCATGATGTCGTCGTTAGTCATTCAGGTCGCGCCTGGGGACGTAGGCGTTGAACCCGATGTAAGGCTGCATTGCGCTCTTGGGGGAGGGAGCGAGGAGGTGCATCCGCTTGAGCTTCGACGTTATCGTTTTTATTCGCTAGGAAGCGCCTTTCGAAGGGTTTCCGTGGTTTGGGTTAGTAGCGTGGCGCAGGCCCACGAACTTCGGGTGCTAAATTGACACGCACGTTCATCGTTGGGCCCGGATCGTAGGCCATCCGTGCTGAGTAATCGCGACCTTGGTAGCGATACGTCACGTTGTAGCCGCGGACTTCTTCGCGGTTGTCGTAGACCGTTTGGCAGCGCTGCACATTGCGCGTCTCAGGGATGTAGTCAACCCGCGATGGCGCTGCGGCAAACTGAGCACCACTGGGCGCGCTGTTTTCAATTGAATTTCCGACGATGCCACCGAGCACAACACCCGCGGCCGTGCCATGATCGCGACCACGGCTCGAGTTGCCGAATTGGTGTCCGACCACGCCACCAATGATGGCGCCCAGTACGGTTCCGGCACCTACAGTGCGCTCACCGCTGGGCTGAGGCGCGGCGTATTGTGCATCGACGTAGCCGGGCGAGGCGACACGGCGATCGCTAGTGATCGTTTCGTTTACGCACTCTTGGCGTGGCACGGTGACGCGTTCATAAATCGGTTGCGCTGAGATTACCTGCGCGGTGTCAGAAAAGCTTTGCGCAAAGGCGCTGCCGACAGCGGTCAAGGCGAACAGGGTAGCAAGGACACGTTTCACAAATCTCTCCTTACGATGATTGCAGTCACGCTCATCCAGATGCGGTGAGGTGTGACACAGTCTATGACTGCGTTGCTGCGAAAACGTGCCCTGAATCATTTGGGTTGACGGCGTGATGGAGTAACTGTTCTAAATTGTGGCTTTTTATTTCTATGCCACATGGATCATGGCCTAAACGGAATATTTAGGTACTTTCGATAAAACACCAAAATAGCATGCACACCATTATTTATATGGCATTTGTAGAAATAGCTAGGATTGAGTTCGCACTGGGTTGAATGAATGCGGTGATTCGAGAAATCTGCCGCCGAATGAGCGCGGCCCGTCGCCAATTCGCCACACGCCGCCACCTACAATTGCGTCATGGCAATCATTAAAAAAACGCTACTTCTCACCGGCGCGTCGCGCGGGATTGGGCATGCAACGGTGAAACACTTCCACGCGGCTGAATGGCGTGTGATCACCGTGTCTCGGCAACCGTTTGACAAGATTTGCCCGTGGCCGCAGGGCGAAAAGGATCACATCCAGCTCGATCTTAATGAAATGAGCCACTTTGATGACGTGATCGCCCGCGTAAAAACCAAACTCGCCGAGCCCGAGAGCGACGGCAAGCTCGCCGCGCTCGTCAACAACGCCGCGATTTCCCCCAAGCTCGCCGGTGGCAAACGGATGGGTTCGCTCGATACGGGTATCGCAACGTGGCAAAACGTCTTCAACGTGAATTTGTTTTCCACGGCGCTTTTGGCGCGTGGATTGTTCGATGAATTGAAAGCCGCGCAGGGCAGTGTGGTCAACGTCACATCGATTGCGGGCGGCAAAGTGCATCCGTTTGCGGGCGTTGCCTACGCCACGTCTAAAGCAGCGCTCGCGGCGCTCACCCGAGAAATGGCGCACGATTTCGCGCCCTACGGCGTGCGCTGCAACGCTATTGCACCCGGTGAAATTGACACCTCCATTTTGTCGCCTGGCACCGATCAAATTGTGGAAAACGAAATACCGATGAAGCGACTCGGCAAGCCCTCTGAGGTGGCGCAGGTGATTTACTTTTTGTGCACCTCGCAGAGCTCGTACGTGAACGGCGCAGAGATCCATGTCAATGGCGGAGAGCATGTTTAGTCAGCTGCTGCGCGAGCGTGATCCTTCGTTGCGATGCGCCTCGCGTGGGCTCGCCACGCGTCGTCGCCTCACGCCTCGGCTGACGCTCGCTCGCGACGCAGACTTTTCGCGGCCACTTTCACGCCTAGCGCCATGACCCTTTGGCGCGCAATCCGTCGCTTCTTCAAAGGCGACGGCATGGTCTACGCGGGTTACTTGGCGTTTTTATCGTTACTGATGCTGCTGCCTACGCTGGGCGTTCTGTTTTGGTTTTCACAACAGAGCACGTTGATTCGTACTGCGGATGCCGCGTTTCGCGATTTTTTGTTTTCCAATTTGATTCCTGATGCGGCCAAACAAGCCGTGTCGGTGATCGAAAAATTGCGCGCCAATGCACGCGGACTCGGCATTGCCGGTGTGGCCATCGTGGTTGCCGATTTGGTGCTCAAAGCGCTGGCACTCAACGCGGCCGTGGATCGAATCTGGATGGGCGCGCGCCGCCGTTGGTACGGGTTCGCTAGCGGTGCGATTGTGATGCTAGTCATCGTCCCTGTGGTCGTTGGAACGCTGTTTTGGATTATTCGTTTTATCGAGAAATTCTTGATGAACTTGATCCCAACGTTTCGCGGTGGAATTGACATTGCATTCAATCCCATTGAGGTGGGCATTCCATTGATCGCCGCACTCACCTTGATTTACAAATGGATTCCCACCCACGTGGCGTCATGGCGACCGCCGATTGCGGCGGCGCTGTTGATCACTGCGCTTCTGGAAATTGCACGCTACGTCATCACCCACTATTTCGCCACCTTGCAGCAGCTCAAATCGCTCTATGGCGCGTTTATTGCCGTACCGGTGTTGATGGTGAGCGCGTTTGTAATGTGGACGTTGGTGCTCTACGGGTATGCGCTCGTTGCCGAGGGATTCGGTAGAAATCTGCGCTGGCCATTCGGTGGGCGCGCGTCGACAAAGACCAAAGGCAGTCGCAGCAACGGCGATGTGTCGAAAGCCAAAGCGGACGCTGCGCGATGAGCTTAATCGTTGACAGTGCGCTCGAAGCGATTCGTTTGATGGCCTCTGGGGACGCGCGACTCATGGAGGTTGCACAGCTCTCCGTGCGCGTCAGCGGGACCGCCACGATCATTGCCGCACTGATCGCGTTGCCGCTCGCGGCATGGTTGGTGCAAACACGCTCCGCTGTTCGCGCCCCCGTCGTGGTGATGCTCAACGCGTGCATGGCTCTGCCGCCGGTCATCGTCGGGTTGGTCGTTTACTTATTGCTGTCGCGGAGCGGCCCGCTGGGCGCGCTGGGTTGGCTGTTCACACCCAACGGAATGATCGTTGCGCAAACGGTGTTGATTACACCCATCATCGCTGCACTGGCGCGGCAAACGCTTGATGACGCGCAGCTTGAGTATCGAGACTTGTTTGGCTCGTTAGGGCTATCGCGCTGGCAATCTGTGGCGACGCTGCTGTACGAAACTCGTTTTTCTCTGCTCATCGTCTTGTTGGCCGGCTTTGGTCGCGCCATCGCAGAGGTGGGCGCCGTGATGATGGTGGGCGGCAATATCGCCGGTGAGACGCGCGTGATGACGACGGCCATCGCCCTTGAAACATCCAAGGGTGAGCTTGCGAGCGCGCTGGCGCTGGGCATGGTGTTGCTGCTGATCGTGCTGGTCGTCAATGCCTTGGCGCAGTCGGCCAAAACGTGGATCGGGCGGCGCTATGTCTGATGCGGCGCAACCCATCGTCGCGATCACCAACGTTGATGTCTCGATGGGCAGCTCGGCGATTTTGAATCGCGTTTCAATTCGCATTCACCCCGGTGAGCGCGTCGCCGTGCTGGGCGCAAACGGTGCCGGTAAGTCGAGTTTGTTGCGCTTGATGAACGCGCTGCTCGACCCGAGTTCCGGCAACGTTGTGGCACCTGCTGCGGCGGAACAGGCGCTCATTTTTCAGCGGCCCGTTTTACTCAAACGCAGCGTTCGAGACAACGTCGTGTTCGCGCTGCTGGCGCGGCGCACCACGGCTGACGTGGCAAATCGCGTCACCGACGAAGCCCTTGCTGCGTGTGAGTTAGCTCCGCTGGCCCATCGCTACGCGCGCACGCTCTCGGGTGGAGAACAACAAAAACTGGCCCTCGCAAGAGCGTGGGCGTTGACCCCCAAACTATTGCTGGCCGATGAGCCCACGGCGAACCTGGCACCCGCCGCAGTACACGCCGTTGAGATGATTTTGCGGCGCATGTGCGAGGGTGGTGCCACGATTGTGCTCGCCACACACAATCGTGGTCAGGCCAAGCGACTCGCGACTCGAGTTATTTTCATGGCCGATGGCGAGATTGTTGAAGATGTTGACGCCAAGACATTCTTTACCTCGCCGAAATCAGCCGCGGCCATCGCCTATCTTGACGCATGAAAACGCTGCGCCGGTTTAACGCTCGCGCTGCCGTCGTGGCGCTGCTGCTAACTTGCGCCGCACCCTCGGTGCAGGGCACTTCGATCATCGTTGCCTCGACCACCTCGACTGAACAGTCGGGGCTCTTCGCGCACCTCTTGCCCGCGTTTGAAAAGGCGAGTGGCATTAAGGTGAAAGTAGTAGCTGCGGGTACCGGCCAAGCGCTCGACATAGGACGACGCGGCGACGCCGACATCGTGTTCGTTCACGACCCAATGGCTGAGGAGCGCTTCGTGGCCGACGGCAGCGGCGTTTCACGAACGGCAGTGATGTACAACGACTTCGTGCTCGTAGGCCCCGGTAGCGATCCCGCGCGAGCGGCGGGCGCCGACATCGTGTCGAGCTTCAAAGCCATTTTCAGCGCCAGAACGAATTTCGTTTCGCGAGGTGACAAGAGCGGCACCCACGCCGCCGAACTTCGCTTTTGGGCGCAGGCAGGCGTTGATCCCTTGACCACAAAAGCGGCGTGGTATCGCGACACCGGCTCTGCGATGGGCGCGGCGCTCAACACTGCGGCTGCAATGAACGCCTATGTGCTTACCGACCGAGCGACGTGGCTAGCGTTCAAAAATCGACGAGATTTGAAAATCCTTGTCGAGGGCGACAGTCGGCTCTTCAATCAATACGGCGTGATTTTGGTGAATCCCAAAAAGCACGCACACGTCAAAGCGCAAGCGGGTCAATCGTTTATCGACTGGCTGGTGAGCGCTGACGGGCAATCCACGATTGCGAGCTACAAAATCGGCGGCGCACAACTTTTCTTTCCGCACGCAAAGAAGTAGCCGGTGTAGTCACGGCTTCCGGCGCAAATCCTTAAATGCCGAAAACTCCCATTCACGCATCGCAAGCACCAAGGTAAATCCCTCGCGCTGACTTGCGGGCAATCGTTGATCGGCCAGATGTTGCTGCGCGAATTCCTGCGCTACGCGTTGCAGTTTCTCGTTGAAGCCCAGCGCGGCATCACGACCAATGCTGCCATGCACCAGCATCAAGGTTTCATCGGCTGCAGCAAAGCTACCGGCGTAGTAATCCGGCAGCACATGCTGCCGAAAGAATTTCATGATCGGACCCTCAGGGCGCCAACGAAATGTTTTCGCCAACTTCAAGCGATATCGATTGAGCGGCTTCAATTCAATCACCCCCAGTCGGTCGAGCTGCGTGAGCGCTTTGATGCACTCCGGTTCGGAAATTTTGTACGAGGTTGTAATTTGCTCAAACGTCCACTGGCTCAGACAACAGATGCCAATCAAGAGCGTGTTTTTGTTGTTGACTAGTGCTTTTTCTTGGTCGTGAGTGAGCTCTTGAACTAACACCTGTGCGTCGGCCACCTTTCGAGCGAGCTCAGCGAAATCGATTTTCATCGCCCGACACAGCTCATCCACGCGTGACAAGGTCATGTCTCTTTGCGAAAACATTCGCTTGACGGAAGACTCACTCATATTGATCTTCGTCGCCAAATCGGCGTAGGTCAAATTGGCCGCCTTGAGCTCGCGCTTGAGCTCATCAATCAAGTCGCTCGATCCACTCATGGTATCGCCTAATGGTACTAACAAGGTGAAACGATGATACATCGTATCCAATAGTGGTGCTGGATCAATCCCCAATTTATCGTTCGTCGAATCGAAATTGAAAGGAATGAATCCATGAAATCACGCTTCCTCTGTGTCGTCGCAATGCTCATCTGTCAACTTGTACTGACTGCCTGCAACATTTGCGGCTCACCGACGCCACCAGATACGGTTCGCCAATCGTCGCAGACTAATACGAATGTGGTCACGGAGCGCACATGATCACCGCGTCATGGTTAGTGCTCGCCGCTTCAGTGGTTGCTGAGCGCGTTAAACCGGCCACCACGCTGCCGCATGTGAAGGGCTGGGCATGGCGGTCCAGATTCTTTGTGGCTCTTGAGTTCGTTGCAGTGGTGTTTGCTTTGCTGCTCTGTGCAGCGATTCACTACTGGTCGGGAATCGGATCGCTTTTCGAGCTGCGCGACGCATCGTTCACGACCCAAGTCGGTGTCAATTTTCTGCTCAGCACTTGCGTTTTCTATTGGTGGCATCGAGTTCGTCACAACAATGATTTCTTGTGGCGCGCTACCCATCAGTTCCATCACAGCCCACGTCGAATCGAGACCATTACGGCGTTCTACAAACATCCGACCGAAGTGCTGCTAGACACGTGCCTAAACTTCGCGCTTAGTTTTCTCTTGCTCGGGGTGAGTGTTGAAGCGTTTCTTGCCCATACCGCTTGTATCGCCTGCTCGCAGTTTTTCGTGCATATGAATGTGGCGACGCCGCGATGGGTCGGCTACATCATTCAGCGCCCCGAAATGCACCGCATACACCATGAGTCTGGAGTGCACCAAAACAACTACGCAGACCTACCGCTATGGGACATCTTGTTTGGCACGTTTCGCAACCCCGCTCGGGTGAAACTCGATTGCGGCTTCACGTCAGACCAAGAAGCGCGGGTGCTTGATATGCTCACGTGCAAAGACATTCATAAATAACGCCACCTTCAACGGAAACATCATGTCAGAACAAAGCCAATTCGGTTTACTCAGCGAGCGCCGCTTCGCTCCCTTCTTCTGGACGCAATTTTTGGGCGCGATGAACGACAACGTGTTTAAAAACGGCATGGTGATCTTCATTGCGTTTGGTGGGTTGACGCTCGCTGGAATGAGTTCCAATCTGCTCGTAAACGCTGCGGGCGCAATTTTCATTTTGCCGTTTGTTCTGTTTTCAGCGTTTGCTGGACAGCTCGCTGACAAATACGAAAAGTCCCGGCTGATTCGTGCCACAAAATGGCTCGAGATTGCGATTATGGTGTTGGGCGCGCTGGGTTTTGTGCTCGGCAATATCGCAATTTTGTTCTTCGCATTATTCCTCATGGGTTTGCAATCCACGCTCTTCGGCCCCGTGAAATACGCCATCCTTCCGCAAGTGCTTAAGGATTCAGAACTGGTCGGTGGCAACGCCATCGTGGAATCTGGCACCTTTGTAGCTATTTTGATTGGCACCATTGCTGGCGGCGTGCTCATCGCAATTAAGCCAAGCGGTACCACCGTGGTTGCGGTCGTCTGCATTGCGCTTGCGATTGCTGGCTATCTCGCGAGCCGGGCCATTCCGCGCGTCGAAGCCGTTGACCCGACATTGAAGCTCAATTGGAATCCGTTCACAGAAACGTATCGCTCAATCGTGCTCGGACGAAAAAATGTCGTGGTGTGGCGCTCGATGCTGGGTATCTCGTGGCTTTGGTTTTATGGTGCGATGCTGCTTAACCAATTCGCACCGATGGCCAAAGATGTGTTGCATGGCAATGAAGCGGTTGCCACGGCGCTGCTAGCGGTATTTGCCATTGGCATCGCGATTGGATCGCTCTTGTGTGAGCGGCTATCCGGTCACAAAGTAGAAATCGGCTTGGTGCCGCTTGGCTCGATTGGTATGACGGTGTTTGCGCTTGATTTGTACTTCGCGTTGAAGGGCTTACCGCCGCAGGCTGCCAGTGCCTCGCCCATCGGCGCAGGTGAATTTTTTGCAAACAGCGCGCACTGGCGAGTGGTGTTTGACTTGTTCATGCTGTCGCTCTCTGGCGGTTTATTCAGCGTGCCACTCTACGCCTTGATTCAGGAGCGATCCGAACCCACGTATCGTTCGCGCATCATCGCGGCCAACAACATTGTGAACGCGGTGTTCATGGTGGCGTCTGCGCTGCTGGCGATGGCGCTCATTCAATTCTTTGACTTTGGTGTGAAGGAATTGATCCTGACGATTGCGGTTTTGAACGGCATCGTCGCGCTCTACATCTACATCCTGACGCCTGAATTCTTGCTCCGATTCGTGTGCTGGATCATCATGTCGCTCTCTTACAAGCTCAAGGTCAAGGGCTTAGAAAACATCCCTGACAAAGGGCCGGTCATCATCGTTGCCAACCACGTGAGCTATGTTGATGCGTTGGTGATTTCCGCTGCCGTGCGCCGTCCGCTGCAATTTGTCATGGATCACAACATCTTCAAAACGCCGGGACTGGGTTGGGTGTTTCGGCAGATGAAAGCCATCCCGATTTCGGGCGCTAAGGAAGACCCCGCCAAAATGGAAGAGGCCTTTGCGCGAGTGCGTCAAGCGCTCGCCGATGGCGACGCTGTGGCGGTTTTCCCCGAGGGAAAACTCACCTCAACGGGTGACATGAATCCGTTTCGCCCTGGCATTGAGCGAATCGTGAGCGAGACCGGCGCTCCGGTGGTCCCCATCGCACTGCGCGGTTTGTGGGGCAGTTTCTTTAGCCGCGCCAAAGAGGGCAAGGCGTTTCGTACGTTTCGTGGGTTTTTCAATAAAGTTGAGGTTGAGGCGGGGGCATTGGTGCCTGCTGGTTCGGTGAGTGCGAAGGGGTTGGAGGAGAGGGTGGCGCAGATGCGGGGTGCGGCGAAGTGAACTGGCGTTCGCTAGCGCTACCAAGCCGCATCCTTTTTCTGTTTCCGGTTGCCGGCGGGTTCTGCGCTCAGGTAATTGGCTCGACGTTCGGATGGGCCGACCCCAAATCTGCGGGGCCCATGTTCTCTGGTCTTCCAGAGTTTGCAACAGGACTTGTCTGGGTGTGTGTTGCAGGGGCGCCATTTTGGTGGAGCTTGGCTCTATTCGCATGGATTTTCGAGCTGATTTGGCAGCGATTTTGCCCCTCTCCGATTGATGTCTTCGGACAGCCCTCAGAAGAGCGGTGTGACGCTACCCGTTCGCCCTGAGCCTGTCGAAGGGTTGGTAGCGCCCGAAGCCAATTCCTACAGTGCACAAAATTACACCCCCAATGACTTTCTACACCTACATCCTGCGCTGCTCCGACGATTCCTACTACACGGGGCACACGGACAACATCGAAACCCGAATGAACCAGCACCGCGAAGCGGCTGACGGCTACGTGTCGGAGCGCAAGCCCTTCTCCGTCGAATGGATCGGTGAATTTGAAACGCGCGATGAAGCGCTTTCATTCGAACTGAAGTTAAAGGGCTGGTCACGAGCCAAGAAATTCGCTTTGATCAATGGGGATTGGAATTTGGTCTCACGGCTCTCCAAGTCACCTGCCGCGCGGAGCCACCAACCCTTCGACAGGCTCAGGGCGAACGGGACTGGGAGTGGTCGGTTCGATCAGCGCGGAGCCGCGGGAAATGTTGAAAACGCGATAAAAATTCTCGACCGACTAGGCTACGACGGCGACGAATAGAATGTAGCCATGTCTGGAAACACCCTCGGCCACCTCTTCTCTGTCACCACATTTGGCGAATCGCACGGGCCGGCGATTGGTTGTGTGATTGATGGCTGCCCGCCGGGGATGAAGCTCTCGGTTGCCGATTTGCAGCCGGATTTAGATCGGCGCAAACCGGGGACGTCGCGGCATGTGACGCAGCGTAAAGAAGACGATGTTGTTGAAATCCTCTCGGGCGTGTTTGAAGGCGTGACTACCGGCACGCCCATTGGCTTGCTTATTCGAAATACCGATCAGCGCAGTAAAGACTACGGCAACATCGTCGATACGTTTCGCCCGGGCCACGCTGATTTCACCTATTGGATGAAATACGGTGAGCGCGACTACCGCGGCGGCGGTCGCTCGTCGGCGCGGTTAACGGCACCGATTGTCGCGGCGGGCGCGGTAGCCAAAAAGTGGCTGTCGGAGCGCTACGGCGTAACGGTGCGCGGCTACTGCGCGCAAATTGGCGATGTGTTGATTCCGTTCGAAACGCATGATGAAGTGAATGCGAATCCTTTTTTCGCGGCAGTGAAACCCGATTCACCGAAACTCGCCGAGCTTGAAAACTACATGGATGCGCTGCGCAAATCGGGCGACAGTTGCGGCGCGAAAATCTACGTTGAAGCGGTGGGTGTACCTGTGGGTTGGGGCGAGCCCGTGTTTGATCGGATCGATGCCGACATCGCTCACGCGATGATGGGTTTGAATGCCGTGAAGGGCGTTGAAATCGGTGCGGGGTTCGCGAGCGTTACGCAAAAGGGCACCGAGCATTCCGATGAAATTCGCGATGGAAAATTCGCGAGCAATAACGCGGGCGGTGTGTTGGGTGGCATTTCCACTGGACAGGCCATCACCGTCAACATCGCCATCAAGCCCACGAGCAGCATGCGCCTCGATCGGGAAACGATTGACAAGTCAGGCAACGCCGTGACGATCAACACCCACGGTCGCCACGACCCGTGCGTCGGTATTCGTGCCACGCCCATTGCAGAAGCGCTGCTGGCGCTGGTTTTGATCGATCACGCGCTGCGGCATCGGGCTCAGAATGCGGATGTGCGGGTTGCGACGCCGACCGTGTCGTAGTCGCTTGTAAGAGCTCGGCTCTAAACTTCGGGTCTCAAAGGCAGTAAATATGAATCCCGTTCAATTTCAACTCTATCGCTTCTCTTTTTGGCTCGCACCGTTGGTGGGACTCTCGTTTGTCACGGGCTCGCTTTCGGCGCTGCGTGATCCCGCGCTTGCGTGGATGACGTGGTGGGGCGCGATTGTCACTTACGGCATCGTGCCCATCGTTGATCTTTTGTTGGGGCGCGTTACGACCCGATTTAGCAAAGACGAACAGGCGCGCTTGGTTCGAGATCCGATGCTTCGCGCCATGCCGTGGGTGTGTGCTGCGGTGTGGATCGCCACGCTGTCTTGGTCGATCGTGATCGTGCCGCAAGTGATGCAATTGCCAATCCATGCTGTCATTGGATTCGTGGTTTCGCTGGGTATCGCAGGTGGGATTCTGGCCATCAACGTCGGGCATGAGCTCATCCATCGGAACAATCGGCTCGAGCGATTTTTGGGCGGCGTGTTGTTATCGAGCGTTTGCTACGGTGTGTTCAAGGTCGAGCATGTGCGCGGCCATCATCTGCGCGTGGCAACGGCCGATGACCCTGCAACGGCTCGCTTAAACGAGACGATTTACAGCTTCGTGCCACGAGCAATTTTTGGCACGTTTGTGCACGCTTGGGCGATTGATGCGGCGCGGCTCGCGCGCGAGGGAAAGCGCGGGTTGGCTGCAGTCATCCGAAATGAATCGTTGCATTGGGGCGCGTTGACCGCGCTGGCTGCCGCTGCGGCCTATGCGGCCTCAGGTGCGGCTGGATTGCTGTTGTTTGCGGCGGCTGGTTTGATTGCGATCATCGAGCTTGAATTGGTCGACTACATCGAGCATTACGGTCTAGTTCGAGCGCGTGACGCAAGTGGCGCGATTGAGCCCGTTCGCTACGAACATTCGTGGGATTACGCCGGCTGGTTCACTAACGCGTTGCTGCTGAATTTGCAGCGCCACAGCGATCATCACGCCCACGGCGGGCGCGCCTTTGGTGCGCTCAATTCGCATCCGGAAGCGCCGCAGCTTCCTGCGAGCTACGCGGCCATGATTTTGGCGGCAATTTTCCCGCCGCTGTATCGGCGAATCATTCATCCGCGCCTGCTCGCCGCGAACTAGCGCGGTCTGCGCTGCAAATTACGAGCTTTCTTGTGGATCGCCATATAAAATAAGGCGTTAACGTACTATTTTACTGTTTTCAAAAATAGGTAAATTGTTAGTGTACGCCTTAATTTGTATGGCATATGGTCAATAAGCTGGAATGCCACGTGCGTTTAGGCAAAGCGTGCCGCGGTTGTACGCTTGCGGGTCATAATTGAACTCAGTTTCACTATTTCAGACAATCAAACTCCATCATGCGACTCATACTTCTTGGTGCTCCGGGGGCGGGCAAGGGCACACAGGCCAAATTCATCTGCGAGAGGTTTTCGATTCCGCAAATTTCAACCGGCGATATGCTGCGCGCTGCCGTGAAAGCGGGAACGCCGCTGGGCGTGGCGGCGAAAAAAGTGATGGACTCCGGCGCACTGGTGTCGGATGACATCATCATCGGGCTGGTTAAGGAGCGCTTGACCCAAGACGACTGCAAAAACGGCTATCTGTTCGATGGCTTTCCACGAACGATTCCGCAAGCCGAGGCGATGAAAGACGCGGGCGTTGTGCTCGATTACGTGCTTGAAATTTCAGTCGACGACAGCGTGATTTTGGATCGCATGATCGGTCGTCGCGTGCACGTAGCCTCGGGGCGCACTTACCACGTCGTCCACAACCCGCCGAAGCTCGCCGGTAAAGACGACGTGACGGGCGAGGAGCTCATCCAGCGCAAAGACGACGAAGAAGAAACGGTGAAATTCCGCCTCAAGGTCTATCACGATCAAACCGAAGTGCTCCTGAGCTACTACGGCGATTTGGCCAAAGCGGGTAAGCCGGGCGCGCCGAAATACGTAAAGGTTGAAGGCGTGGGCCACGTCGACGCGATTACGGCCAAAGTGATGGCGGCGCTGAGCTGAGAGACGTTTCTTGCGCGGCCTCTCCCGTTCGGGGTGAGCCGCACCCTTCCCGTTCGAGGTGAGCCGCACCCTTCTCGTTCATCGCGAGCCGCACCGCTCCCGTTCGTGGTGAGCTTGTCGAACCACAACGGCTACTGAGAAGTCCAGTTCGTCAAAGCAAGCGTCCGAAATCGTTCGTCGTTGCTCGATTAGCACGAGGACTCAGACAACAAGTCCGCGCCGAACTCAAGCCATTTACATTCCCGAAGCTCAATGCATGAGCTCTGATTTTTTGACGCAGATTAACGCGGATTTGACGCGGATGGCCGCAGATTTCTGCGATCGTGTGCCGCCCGAGAGCCGCACCCCTCCCGTTCGTGGTGAGCTTGTCTCCCGTTCGTGGTGAGCTTGTCGAACCACAACGGCCACTGAGAAGTCCAGTTCGTCAAAGCAAGCGTCCGAAATCGTTCGTCGTTGCCCGATTAGCGCGACGACTCAGAGAACAAGTTCGCGCCGAACCCAAGCCATTTACATTCCCGAAGCTAAATGCGAGCGCTCTGATTTTTTGACGCAGATTAGCGCGGATTTGACGCGGATGGCCGCAGATTTCTGCGATCGTGTGCCGCCCGAGAGCCGCACCCTTCCCGTTCGGGGTGAGCCGCACCCTTCCCGTTCGGGGTGAGCTTGTCGAACCACAACGGCTACTGAGAAGTCCAGTTCGTCAAAGCAAGCGTCCGAAATCGTTCGACGTTGCCTGATTAGCGCGAGGACTCAGAGAACAAGGCCGCGCTGAACTCTAGCCCATTAGATTCCCGAAGCTCAATGCATGAGCTCTGATTTTTTGACGCAGATTAGCGCGGATTTGACGCGGATTAGCACGGATTTTTTCGTAGCTCGCCACGCAGGGCCCAGGGCAAAAGTAGACGTTATTTCACGGCGCTCGCTCACAGAAATCTGCGGTCATCTGCGTCAAATCCGCGCTAATCTGCGTCAAAAAAAAAGACCCTTCACGGGTAATTGCAGCCGATTGAGTACGGATGGGCTCTGTTATCTGAGTCATCGTGCTGGGCGGGTGTCCTTTTGGTTCTGCGACTTTGAACGTCGCAATCTGAGCTATCTACAATCAAGTGATGCTCCATCCAGACCGCTTCTTCTCCGCCGAGCCCTCGCAGCGTGATATCGCTCGAGCCCTTTACGCACTGGTTAAAGACCTGCCCATCGTCAGCCCGCACGGTCACACCGATCCCGCGTGGTTCGCGCGAAACGAAGCCTTTCCGGATGCAGCGTCGCTCTTCATCAAACCCGATCACTACATTTTTCGAATGCTCTATTCACAGGGCATCGAAATGGAGCGGTTGGGCATTGCGCGCAGAGACGGCGTGCCGGTCGAAACAGACAATCGAAAAATCTGGAAACTGTTTGCCGATCATTGGCATTTGTTTCGCGGCACGCCATCGTCGATTTGGTTTAGCCATGCGCTCGAGACCGTGTTCGGTGTGACCGAAACTTTTTCGTCGAAAAATGCTGACGCAATTTTCGACACCATTAACAGCGAGCTCGCCACGCCCGAATTTCGACCGCGCGCGCTGTTTGAGCGTTTCAACATCGAGGTCATCGCGACGACCGAGTCGCCCATTGACGCACTCAATCATCACCAAGCGCTCGCCACCGATCCGTGGCAAACCGCAGGCTTGAAAACCGGTGAAAGAAAAGGTTTGCCGCGCGTCGTTACCGCCTATCGACCGGACCCAGTCGTCGATCCTGAATTTGAAGGCTTCGCGCAAAACCTGTTCCGATTGGGTGAGCTCACCGGCGAAGATACTCAGCACTATCACGGCTACATTCGCGCCCTCGAAACACGTCGCGCCTTTTTCAAGAAACTCGGCGCGACCAGCACTGACCACGGACATCCCAATGCAGAAACGTACGACCTAACCGATATCGAAGCGGCGGCGCTGTACGACCGAGCGCTCGAGGGCGAACTCGATGACGACGAATGCGATTTGTTTCGTGGTCACATGCTCGTTGAAATGGCGCGCATGAGCTGCGAGGACGGCTTGGTGATGCAGCTACATCCCGGTAGCTATCGAAATCACAACGAAAAGGTCTTCGACTCGTTTGGCCGCGACAAAGGGGCCGACATCCCCCGACGCACCGACTACGTGCACTCACTCAAGCCGCTCCTGAACCGCTTTGGCAACAGCAAGTCGTTCTCAATGATCGTTTTCACGCTGGATGAAACCAGCTACACCCGAGAATTGGCACCGCTTGCGGGCCACTACCCCGCACTGAAACTCGGTCCCGCGTGGTGGTTTCACGACTCGATCGAAGGCATGCTGCGCTTTCGCCACAGCACCACTGAGACTGCGGGTTTTTACAACACCGTCGGCTTCAATGACGACACGCGAGCGTTTCTATCGATCCCAGCGCGGCACGATTTAGCGCGCCGAATCGATTGCCGCTATCTTGCACAACTCGTCGCGGAACGCAGACTTTCGGACGATGACGCGGCCGAAGTAGCCGTTGATTTGGCGTATCGATTGGCTAAAGCGGCTTACAAACTCTAGCTCAATGACCACGCCAATAGCGTTTCTTGGCGTTGCGTCAGTTCAAACCCATCCTGATTAGCACGATGGTTCAGAAGCTGACGGGATTTACAGCTTTGCAGCTCGAACACGCATACGCGTAGTTCGGCGCGCGCGCCGCTGAACCCCCTCGGTCTTCTTCTTTGCGCGTGGCCTCGGCGTAACTCACGCGACTCCACTCCGACGTGCTCCGGGCCGTCTTCAAGCGCTCCGCATTTGGGAACCCCCGGCACGCGTCTGGGCCAGTCGTTGTGCCTGATGTGGCCACCGACGGTGCAGACTGAGCGAGACAGCGCGCCTGCGATCCGCGCGACGGCCACACCAGTTCTCTCTTCCGGGCATAAGTCTGGTGGCGCTCGCTACGACGCGTCGCTCTTGACGCTTTGATCTGCAAATAGCTCAAAGACAGTCCGTCGCTCAGAAATCAGTTAATATTCTGTAAAACAACAATAAATATCTATTTTGAAGAAAATATTAACTGTTTAACGGACTCTATATCTATGAAATCGGTTTTCCTCCTCCCCCCAATCAGCCGCGTTGCCGCCACTCGCTTCGGCGCGCTCGTTTCTACATTCGCGCTCATCCTGTTGAGCGGGTGTGGCGGTGACGATAGCGCGAACAATTTGCCCATTGCGCCGCTGCCGGTTGCCAATCGCGCGCAGCAAGACCTGCAAGGTGTTGCGTCTTTCCTCGAGCGCTACCATCCGATGCTCGCCGACGAAAGTCTGCGGGCTGCTTTTATCACTCGGAGCAACGAAGTGATCCGTGGCCTTGATGGCAAGCCGGACGCCGCCGAATGGGAAGTCCAGCGTGCGATGTTGCAATTGATCGCACCGCTCAACGATTTTCATGTTCAGGTGACGGGCCCCGTCTTTCAACCTTCGAGCGTGCGCAGCGATTACTTTCCGCTCGCCGTGCGGGCGATCGGGGGGCGGCTCTTCACCGATGGCGCGACCGCCGCTGTGCCACACGGCAGCGAAATCGCAAGCATCAACAGCGTGACCGTCAGCAGCATCCTGGCAGCGCTCGAAAGCACCGTGTCCGCCGATTCGACGGCGCTTAGCGTTCGGCAAACCATCGCCGACGCTGAGTTCGCGCGTCGCTATCACCAAAACTTCGGTTTCGCGAGCGAATACGTGATCGGCTTCGTCTCGGCGATCCCCACGGCGCGTGTGCAGGGTGTCACGTTCGCCAATCTGCCACAGGAGCGGCAAACACAGCCGCGCTGGATTCGAAACCTCACGCCCGAGGCACGCTTTCCGCAAGCGAAGACGCTCGCCAACGGGGTCGCCTATTTGTCATTGCCGACGTTTGGAATCGCCGATCGCGACGCCTACTTTGTCGCTCTTGATGCCGCGCGTGCTTCGGCGAAAGATCCGGTGAACGCGCTCATCATCGACCTACGCGGGAACACCGGCGGTTTTCGCGATTTCGCGTTTCCGATCTTGAATGCGCTCACACTCACGCCGTATGCACAATATCGCGGCAGCGGCGTGCGCGAACGACAGATCGATTCGATCCACGCCAACAACGTGAAGCCATTGCTCGCGAATTTGCCCATTGATGCCGCGCTCGCTGGATTCCCTTCGACACGCAGCACAGGCGGACTCTATTGGATCGATGGCGACACGCTCGCCTCGCAAATGAAGCCGAGCGCGCCGCACTTTGCTGGCCGCATCATCGTGCTCACCGACGGACTGGTCGCGTCAGCGGCAACGCAGATGATGGCAGCGCTCGTCGCAGTGCGCCCCGACACCGTGATCATCGGCGAGGAAACGGCGGGGCACTGCGCACGACACACAGGCGACGTGCCCATGGTTTACCAAAGCACAAACTTCGCCATCGCGCTCGCAATCTCGCTCGCGCGGATCGATCTAGCGAGCGACTCACGGCGCTGTTCGACCACCGGCGGCTTCAAACCGGATATCGCGGTGACGCCCACCGCAGAGGCGGTGCTCGCAAACGACGATCTTGTGCTCAAACGCGCGCTCACTGTCGCACTCGCGCAAAACTAAAGAATGACTGCTCGCTCGCGAATTGAAGAGGCGACGGTGAAAACGCATCTCAAGGTGCGTCACGGTCCAATCCAAGGGCTGCTATGCCACCACAGCATTCGCGTGAAACAGCGGTTCCAACGTTTGCGGATTTCAGTTCACGTTCGTCCGCAAACCGTTATTAGCGTAGTTTGATTCTTTGATGACTTTTCCGTTGTTCACGACGAAATTCACCGCGACTAGCTTCTCGCCGGGCTTCACGCTTTTTGCGCCGCTGCCGAAATCACAGGACGCAGTGTGGGTAGCGTTGACATTGAGCGCTGGAATGGCCTGTTGATACTCGATGGTGTAGTACTCAGTCGCGTTAGAAACGGTGGCTGCGCAATAGATGTTTGAGGCGGGTGATGGAATAGCGCCCACGTTTTTTATTTTCGCGGCGTAAGCTTTGGCGCTTGAGCCGGTCACCATATCGATCATCAGGTCCGGCAGCAGCTGCGGCGGCAACTTGTTGGGTACCGAAATAGGGCCGCTCGGCAGCGGCGGTTTTTGTAGCACCACCTGCGCGTTGACGAACATTGATGCAAATGCGGTGATCGAAGCGGTCAACGTGACTGCGAATCGACGTTGAGTGAAAGAAAAAACTGACTTCATCGTGTGCTCCTTGAAAGATTTAAATGACTCACACAGAGACAGACGAAATGCGAGTCGGTACAACGACATCGCCTAGACAGATGAATCCGGTTAGTTGAAGCCTTTTGATCCGTATTGCTCATCGATGCCTTTGAATTTGCCAGCGGCTAGAACGGTTCGCTTCGTTTTCGTTTCAACGAGCTCCACGGAGAATTCGCCTTCAATGGTTTTGCCAGCGACTTTTGTGAAGTTCACGGAACCGTTTTTGGCTCCCGATGCTGTGCTGACAAATTCACCTTCGTTCGGCGTCGTTTTGTAGTCAGCGTCAGTCATGCTTCGACCTGCGATGACCCACCGCACGGTACATATGCCGCCGCTGCCAACGGTCGAAAACTTCTGTGGCGCTTTTGGCAGCGGACACATGATTGACACGCGATCCGAAAATCCTTTGGGTGGCGGATACGCGCCGAAGCCTTTGGTGCGCGCGGAGATTGATACGGTGCCGCTCCTCGTTTCCGGCACCACGGTGATGCCATCATTGTCGGATTCAAATGGCTTGCCATCGAGGGTGGCGGTGAACGTTTGTTGAGCGCTCGCTGCGCTTGTGAATCCCAGCGTTAACAATGCCGCTGCGCTTGCAAAGCAGTACGCAAAGCGAAAAGTGCGTGGAAATGTCGGTGCGGGTGGTCTCGGATTGACTGATTTCATGATGATTTCAAGCGGGTTGTTCGGTTTTACGGGTCGTATTTTGTGTTGTGCGGTTACGGCACGATCGTTTTCATGCCGCACTGTGTGATGAGGAAATCGCGGATCGCGGTCCAACTAGTCCGCAATGCACCCACGCCAACTGCGCCGCTAATGACTGCGTTTCCAGTCATGCCCAGCGAAGCTCGTGCAAGCAGTAATCCATCGGTGGTCGGCATTACTTTGCCATCGCCGTCGATATCTGCACTGCAATTACGCGCCGGCTCGGGTCGATTTTCGAATCCGATCACTCGTGCTTGGCGAGAATTGATGGGCCCAACAAACGGTGCAACGAAGATGCCACCCACTACAAGCACCCTTCCGTTACTCTGTCTGCCAATGGCAACACCCATTTCGTTGTTCGCCGAGCTACTCGGCTCCTTGAACGAAAGCGCGGCGATTTTCCAGTTCGCATCGCGACTGCCGTCCTCGTTGTACCTGCGTAGTTCGTATCTTTGGAAAAAAGGACCAACACCCGTCCTACGTTCGGTCAATGCCAACATTTTTCCATCGGGCTGAAAAAATATTCTTGAGAAAGTTTCTGGTTCGAGCAACGATCCGTTAGCCCCGCGCCAGATTGAGGTGCCCGTTGCTTCTTCGCTGCCGAGATACCAAGTTCCGGTAGTGAATTGAATGGCGTTCGGCGCGCCCATGCGAAGCGCGCAAGGCACTCGAGCCGTTGAGACTGTGTGCGAGCAGCTGCCAGCGAACACAAATTCGCCGTTGGCTTGTACAACCATGTCAGCGACCCAGTCGTTAGTGCTGCCGCCGCTCATTGGCGGCAGCAACAGCGGCTTGGGCGTCGCACCGCTGAATCCGGTGTCAATACTGCCGTCGGTGTTGAGCCGCGAGACGCACGGGCGAAACAATGAGGTCACGTCCTGTTTACAAGTTCCGCCCAGGTAGATTTTACCGTCGGGTGTGAGCGCAATGCTTGCGACGCGATCAGATTCAGAGCTGCTGTGTACGCCAAGATAGGTTCGCAGCGAGTTTGCGCCGCCAAACGTACTGTCCGGGCTGCCATCCGGGCGTAGTCGTGCAGCACAAAACCTGACGCCCGTGGTGCTTCCACATTGACCTGCGATGACGATTTTTCCATCTGGCTGAATTGCAATTGCGTTGGGAAAACTATCCGCAACCGTCGATGGTGAAGGCGCTACGTTTAGAAAGCCCGGTGAGAAAGTCGTGTCGGAGGTGAAATCGGCGTTGAAACGAGCGGTGCAAAACTGGTTTATCGTAAAACCCGCGTTAGAAGTGCACGGTGCAGTCACCACAATTTTTCCATCAGCTTGCTGCGCGATTGCACCGCGTGCGCTGGCGCTTACGCGGTTGATCGACGTTGAATGCACATAGAGCGCCACCGAAGCACCATTTGCACTCCAGACGGCTAAACAAAAACGCGTGCCCGCAGGCGAGGCGCCCACCGCGACGCACGTGCCGCTCGCAACTACGCGGTCATCGGGTAACACGATGGCATCGTGTGTCCAAAACTCCTGCGCCGTGGTTTCGGGGTACTGCCCGTACGCTAGGGCGAGGTAGGGGCCGTATAGCGCAGTGTCAAGACCGCCGGATTGTTGCGCCAGGCTCGCAGTGCTAAACCACGCGAAGGTGATCAATGCGGTGAACGCCACTGTGAGTGTTTTGCGAAGGGCTCGCGGCAGTGATCGCGTGATTGCGATATAGCGCGCCTTCGTGGCTGCGAGGGGTTCGGTGATGCTCATGATGGGGTAGCCTTTCAGCGCGCGGGCGATGTGTGAACGTGTGTTTGGAACAGACGTAAATGGCCGAGCTTTGGCGACATCGGTGCGCCGAACAGCATGACTGTCGGTCATCGCTGAGCGTTTACGTCTATCTCACTATCAACCTTAAATTGAGTTAATCCAAATGCGTAAAAGAAACACGGTGTCGCAATCGATAGGTTCAGTCGCGCTAACGGTAGTCGTGTCCGTCAGTGCTCTGGTCGCCGCTTCCTCTGTAGCGGCTACAGAGGTGGTGTCAGTGACGCGACAACTGTGCAAAACGCCGCCGGCGTATCGCGACTTTCACCAATACAAGTCCCCATTGGGCACCTCGGGGCGCTGGGAGGGGGCGGGTATCGTCATCCAATGCCACGACGAGCGTGTACTCGGCTGGTGTTTCCGCGATCCAATCCCGGGAAGCCGCCCTTTCGTCGTCCGAAAATCGTCGCCCATATTTGATTTGATGAATGAGACGATGGTGCTCTGTCACATGCGAACGACCGATGTGCCGGTTGCAAACTTGGAGCAGATTGTGGGCGCGGGGAAACGCGCTGAGACTGAGCTTTCGATTAATCCGTTTGGCAGCGGTATCAACAAGCATGGCTACGTTGACTTTGTTTACAACCATAACGCCGCCGGCGAAATTGCCGGATTGGTCGGCCAAGGCTGGGATCCGCAAGGTCGCATTGGCAACTTGTTTGACACGAAAGCCAACGCAGAGAAAGCGCTCAGCGGCGGCTGGACGAGTGTGCAGATGGCGAAACTCGAGCTTTCCGATGTGGCGCTTGATGTCGTCAACAACAAGTTCGTCGCGCGGGGCTGCGTTAAAAACGCAGGCGCAGAAACGATCGGCGTGAACGCCAGCATGGCCGCTGGTGCAAAGGCGGCATCGCTCGAGCAGTTCGAGGGGCACTCTCGGCAACTCGAACCGGGCGCAGTCGCATGCTTCAAGCGCGACGTGCCAGAGGACTACGTTGCCAATCACTGCACCGCACTGGAGATGCGCGCTTCGCCGACCGACACAAAAAAATACCCAAGTTCGGGAAAAATACGCTTGGTGGAACGCTGCCGATTGGCACCGAGAATCGCTCTGACGCCCATCCCTAGCGCCCCTGCGCAGCCCGCCGCACCCGCGCTGCCTGCCGCAGTGATGAGCATCAACGCTGCGTGGACCATCAAGCAGCCCATGATGCCCGCAACCGCCCATATCAAGCAAGGTAGTGTTTTCATTCGGGCGAGCCTTAACGTCACCAATGGCAAAGCCATTGACCCAACGACACTTTCAGCCCAGAACAACACCACGATTGAGGTAGCGACGCGTCAGCACACACCGTTTGCCGCGAAGCCCGCATTCGGTGCGCCGAGCAGCACAAACATAAGCGCGACAGCGCTTGTTAATGGCACTCAGTGGAGCGTCGCCGGTGCCATGTGCGCTGACTATCGAATCCGAATCGCTTCAAAGAGCGGACCGAGCAACAACGCGCAGGTCATCCTGCAAATTGCTCCATCGCCTTGGATCGAGTTTACTGCCGGTCCGGCGTGTAAATAGAGGGTGCGCTGAGCGAACTTAGTCCCCAACCCCACTGATTCAGGTCAGTTTTCATCGCGTGGCTTTATCAGTCAATGAAAGTTGGGCAGGATCAATATTGTCGAATGCCCGCAGTTAATCGGTGCAACGAGCAATGTGTGAGCTGCCGTAAGCATCGACGTCGGCAATGCGGGCAGTGCAGGTGCCGCAGCAATGAGCCAGCGAAGCGCTGCATCGAACTGCGGTTGGTTGCGTGCGACGGTGCCGAAACCGTGTTCGCCGCCCGCTATCTCAACGTACGAAACACTTACGCCAACCGCCGAAGCGCGCGTGACGTAGTCTTGCACAACGGGCGGGCGCGTATTGATCGTCGCTGCGCGCGAGCGCGATGAGCGTCGCGCTAGGCGGGATCGTATTGATGAAGTCGATCAGATTTAGTACCGGGCGTACCAACGTGCATGGGGATGGCGCGAGTCATATGCAGAGATCGCCCGGCGTGGAGACGAGCAGCGACGCATCTATCACGCCCACGTGTCGTCCGATGATGACCGAGCTGAAAATCGCGCCGCCGGAGTGACCGACCACGGCAACGTAGCGCGCCCCGTGATGAACGCACAAACGCACGATGGCATCGGCTGCCGCATCGATGTAATCCGGCGTCCAGCGCGAGCCGCGCGGTGTGAACGTGGTTCCGCTCGAAGTGTTCGACGGCGCGGTAGTGTCGAAGCAACCCGGTCGCAGCAGGCGCACCTGCACGACATAGGGTGCGGCGGACCGTGGCAGGTGTTCGTCCATGCAGTCCGTAGCTCAGCCTGTACCCACATCCCCGTGAATCCAAGTTACGAGTAAGGGCGGCGTTCGCACGGCAGCGCTGGGCTCGGTTCTGATTGCAAAGCACTCCGCGTTGCCGGTCACGCGCGAGAGTTTGTCGGGCGCGGTGCAGGCCCGAGCCGATATTGGCGCGCTGGCCAAAATGTGTGCGGCGATTACGATGAACAAAAGACATCTGAGTATCGTTGTCGCTAGCATCGACGACCCCTGCATTTTTTTAAGCTGTAGTACGTTCGTTGCGTAATATGGAGGTATCGCGTGCAGGTTGCTCATTGGTCAACTAAGTCCGATGCAGCGGCGGGGTACCAACCAAATCAACGGCTGGGTTGCAGTGAACATGCGACGCCGCCACACGCGTGAGCGTAGTTGAACCCGTTCGATCCTATTTGCTTATCGACGCCGCTGAGCTTCCTGCTGACAGAAATTTTCTTCTTCGGTGTTTCTTCGGTCGGCTCGAATGAGAAATCGCCTTCGATACGTTTGCCAGAGACTTCAGTGAAGTTTACGAAGCCTTTGTCGCCTGCGTCGCGCTTAGTGATGAATTCACCTTCGTTCTTAGTTTTCGCTTAGTCAGGGCTCATCATGCTGCGCGCCGCATTGATGAAGCCCACTTGGCACACCTCCGATGAGCCTCGCGCGGTACTCATGCGTTCGGCCCTTTTGGGCATCGGGCAGACGATCGAAAACTATCCGGAAAACCTTCGGGCGTTGGATAGCCGCTGAACCCTTTGCTCGTCGCTGTAATCGTCACCGTACCGCGACAACTGCACAGCGCGACCGGCATCACGTTGACGCCAACACTGCCGCAGCGATTGCAAATCAGTAGGCAAAGCGAAAGGTCCGTGGAAATGTCGGTGCAGGTAGTCTCGGATTGACTGATTTCACGATGATCTCAAGCGGTTTTTCGGTTTTACGATTCGTATTTTGCGTTGCAGTTACGGCATGATCGTTTTCATGCCGCATTGCGTGATGAGGAAATCGCGAATCTCGGCCCACGTACCTCGCCGCGCACCGGCACCGACGGTGCCGCTAATGACTGCGTTTCCAGTCATACCAAGCGAAGCACGCGTGAGCAACAATCCATCGGTGGTCGGCAACACTTTGCCGTCGCCGTCGATATCTGCACTGCAATTCCTGCTGGCACTGGGTCGATTGTCTAAGCGATATACCTCTGGCACACCCGTAGCGACATTAATGCTTCGATAGCCCATGACCACCACCTTCCCGCTGGTTTGCTGGCCCACGGCAACGGCGCCCGTGGCTGTGTTTTGAAACACGATCGGCGTTTGTGTCCAGCTGGCGTCTGCGCTGCCATCTTCGTTGTAGCGACTAACGGTGTAGGCATGGTTACTCAAACTGCCCAACGGAGTGCCGTCGCGCAGGAGCGCAAGGGTCTTGCCGTCGGACTGTAGCGCTAGGCGAGTAATCTCGAAGTGGCCTGCGGTGGCAGGCTCGAGCAAACGGCCGCCGCCGGTAGGCACGGTGGCACCGCTGAAATTCGTCCCGGTTGTAAATTGGGAGGCATTGGGCGCGCTAAGTCGCAGCGCGCAAGGCACGCGAACAGTCGAGGAGGGGTTGTTGCAATGACCGGCAAAAATGAATTCACCGTTGGGCTGAACGGTCATCGCGTTGATAAAGTCGTTTCCACTGCCAATTCCCGACAAGAATTTAGGTTTTCGCGTGCCCGATGAAAAACCCGTGTCGATCGCGCCGGCAGCAGTTAAGCGCGCGGCGCAGGGGAAAAAGAAACTCGTGACCTGACATTCGCCGCCAAGTACGATTCGACCGTCCGTGGATACGTAGACATCCTTTATGCGATCAGGCGGCACCGGAGCTATCCCTTCTAGCTCGATAGTGAAGTCAGTTGCGCCATTGGCGAAGGATTGATGCCGATCGCCGTCGTCTTTGTAGCGCACCGCGCACATCACAAGACCCGTCGAACCCAGCGGGCCGTTCGCGCACTGCCCGGCAACGATGATTTTTCCGTCGGGCTGTATCGCGATTGCATTGACAAGCTTGTCTCGATCCCCCCAGCTCCTAATCGCCACATTGCTAAACCTTGCGCGAACGTGATGTCGACACTGAAATCACTGTTGAAACGGACTGCACAAAGCGTCGAAGCGCTTGCTGTCATCCAGAAACAAGGCGCAGCCAACACAATTTTTCCGTCTGGCTGTCGTGCGATCGCACCCAGTGCGTCGCCACGTACGCGTGTCATCCCAGGTGGCCCGAGATACATCTGCGCGCTACTGCCGTCGCTACTCCACACAGCAATACAGAAGCGCGAACCGGTGGGTGTCGTCGCGATAGAAGGGCACGCACCACCCACGACGATTCGGTCGTCTGGCAACACCATCCCGTCGAGCACCCGAAAATAGTCAAACTGAGGCGAGATGGGCGCGCCTTGACCTGGTGCCGTCGAAGGGTTGGGGCCGAAGCTGGTGTCGAGCGCCCCGGGCTGTGCCATGCAGTCCGACGCAAGCAAGCCAAGCGTCGTTGCCGCGGCCGCGACTCCAGCGATCGATTTGCGAAGTCGAACCAGGCCGTACGCGCCCGCCGAGCACGGCGTAGCCAATTCGTTTTCAGTGTTGATGATGCTCCTAGCGGATTGCCTCTTTGGTCAGCGGGTGATGTGTGAACCTGTTTTTGGAACAGACTTAAATGGCCGAGCTTTAGCGACATCGGTGCGGCGTGAAGCCGGGAGAACATGAAGAAGGCTGGTCAGCAACGCTCGTCCGGTATGTGCGCGAAATGGGTTTGTGCGGTTTTCATTGCAACACCAACTCAACCCGCCGATTTTTCGCGCGACCGCTCTCGGTGCTGTTGGTTTGCACCGGCGCGAGGCTTGCCACGCCGTTGCCGGTCAGGCGCGCACGATTGACGCCGTAGCTTGCGGCGAGTGCAGCAACAACCGATTCCGCGCGGCGCTTGCTGAGCGACATGTTGGCCTCCATCGCACCGACGTTATCGGTATGTCCGACCACATGCAATTTCAAATCGGGGCGCGATTTCATCAGCTCACCAATTTGATCGAGCGAAGTTTTGCTCTCGGCCTTGATATCCGCTTTGCCCGTGTCAAAGAAAATGCCGTAGAGCGCGACTTTGCCGTTCGCATCGATGCTCTTTGCCATTTCGCTCGCGGAAATGGCCACCATCTGTTGCTCGCGCGCCTGCGGCTCGATTCGCGTCACCCACACGGAGAGCTGGTTTTTATACGCGTCGGAGCAGTACGTTGAGAAGATTTCCGGCGTGGCCGCAGCCACAGCAATCACCACGCCCGTGCTTTTGTTCTCAAGCAGTGTGTAGCGAATCGGGCTCACGTAGTAGGCGCCACACACTGCGGCGGTGTTCTCGCCGACTTGGTTGACGTAGCGAACCGGCAGCATGGCTTTCACTATCGAAAATTTAACCTGACCTCCGCCCGGACCGGTGCCGCAGTTCTCGCCAAGACACTCAAATACGGTTTGAAATCCGTCGGCTTTGGCTTGGCTCTGGTAGTTACGGATCACCGCAAGCGCCGAGCGCGATGCTGGCAGCGTGTATTGAACTGAGCTGCGCTTACCAGAAGCCGCTAGGTGCGGATACGCATCGTCCACGTCATTGACCTTGCCGGACGGGAACTTAATCTCGTCATACGCCGCGTCGTCGCGGTAGACGAGCACTGCACCTGCGTAGCGCTTCAAGCCTGGCGGATCGGTCAAGCCCTTTAAGTCTGCCGCTGGTACTGCGGTTTGGGCGACGGTCAGCGACGAGAGTGGAAACAGCACTATCGCGAGTGCGAGTCGGCGTAGCGTGACGGCGAAATGGTGGTTCGATAATGGGAGCATCTTGAGTTCCTTGTGGTCAGACGGGGCGTGTTGCAACCCGAGTCGCGCGGGTCGGCAAAGCGCCTGGGGCGATAAGCACGAAACACTAAGCGGATGTGCGAAGGTGCTGTAGCGGCGAGCCTTTCAACTGGGATAGACGCAATGGCACGTCGTCGACCGACACCGCATCGGAATATCAGCAAGGCGTCGATCAGGCTTGAGGTCCAGTGCGGCGCGCCTTTGGGGCGTCGATCCTATTGACGGCGGCTTGCGCTACACACTTTCAAAAATTGGTGCACGCCAGGGATGCGCGGACTTACGCAAAAACGCCCGATCGACGGCTTGCTCCGTAGCGCGGGTCGCGGCAATATCGCCAGCAATGCGGGCGGCCACGTATTGCTGTATGGCCGCAAATTGGGGCGGTGTATTTCCGGAGGCTGCAAACATCTCGCGGCTTGCAGCAAGCGACCGATTGGCAGCGTCGCGATCAACGCTGGCCTCGTAGAGCGCGCGCTGCAGCCAGAGCGCTGCATGTCGGGGAGAGTTGCCTTCCTTAGACGTAGCGAATACGTCGAAACGCTTACCCAGTAGTTGCACCGCGAGCGGTGCATTGCCCTCGGCGAATGCAAGCGATGCAGCTGCGCGATCAACCTGCGCGAAGCGTTCAGCGACGGCGGAATTCGACGCTTTGAGATCGCTGCGCGCACGCGTGATCGCGTCGCGTGCGGTGTCGAGCGCACCCAGTGCGAGCGCAGCGTCCGCTGCCTGACGATAGAGATTGGCGCGCTCGGTCGAAGCGCTGCGGACCTGCACGGCGACTTCCGCGATGAGTTCTGCGACATGCTGTCGGTGTTTGGAGGTTTCAGTTGCGTCAAGCGCCGTGCGCATGGCGGCGGTGTGGGTGCCTAGGAGCCGCAACAACACCAGTCCGTCATCGATTGCGAGCCCGGGGTCAGCGCCCTTCCGGTTAGCGTTGGCGGCGATTCGTTTGCGGGTGAGTGCGATCTGGTCGGTGAAGCGACCCTCGAACGCAGCAAGCCTCGAACGCAGTTCCTCACTGCGGTACGAAATCGGGTTGTCGCCTCCGAATAGCTGTAGCGCACGGTCAAAATTGGCGCTCAGCCGCGCGTCGACTCCATCAAGTTTGCCGATCCGAATGCGGATCGACTCGAGATTGTTTCTCTGAATGAGCGCATCGCGCCCAGCGGAGCCGCCGAGCGTGGCCAGTTGTGACAAATCGGGTTCGTTCGCCGAGAGCGCCTGTTCGGCGTCGCGCCACAATCCCATTCGTGTGAGCATCACCGCCATGTCATTGGCACTGTCGAGTCGTTTGTGTAGATCATTAGGAAACAACGCGCGCACAATGGCCTGTGATCGACCGAGTAACGCGCGCGCATCGTCAACTCGGCCTTGACGGGCGCGTTCAATGGCTAGTTTTGCCAGAAGGCTTGAATAGGGCTTACTCTGCTCACCGTAATGTTGGCGCGTTAGGGGTTCTAGTTTTTCGAACTCACGCAGCGCGTCATCGTCGCGATTCAAGCGTTTGAGCATGTCTGCGTAATTGCTGCGCGAATCAATCGCGCGCTCGCTCGTCGTGTCGTTGGCGGCGTCAAACAGAGCCAGCAGTGCTTCGTACTGTTTGAGCGATACCGTGTCGCGATTGAGCGTGTTGTTGGTATCCGCCAATCGCTGCAGCAACAACGATTTGGTTTTCGGATCATCGTTGAACGATTGGTCGAAATCCTTTTCGGCTTGCTCCAATAAAGCGATGACAGAGGGCCATTTCCCGCCGTGATTGTCCGGGTTTGCGCTCTGGATTAGTTCGCCCATATAGTCAGCAACTTTGGTCGCACGTGCGGCTTCGTCTTTTGCGATCGCCGCGCTCGCGATTGCTTCGCTGCGTTGCCACAGGCTCACGCCGAGTCCGGCGACTACTGCGCTGAACGCGACCGCGCCCAGCGTCGCCAATTTCCAGTTTCGTTTTAGCCACAACGCGCTGCGGTATTTGCGGTCTTCTGTGCGAATAGAAATCGGTGTTTGTGAAAGCCATGCGTCGAGATCGCTAACAAAGGCTGCCGCAGTTGTGTAGCGCTCGGTTGGCGATTTGCGAAGGGATTTTGCGATGATGGCGTCGAGGTCGGCGTCGATGCGCGCGGCATCGGCGGGCAGGTTGATTCGATCGTTGGCGGCGGCGCGGTTTGCACTTTTCGCGACATCTCGTGCGGCGATTGATGCGCGTGGCGCCTCTTCGTTGACCGCAGCGTTGTGCAGCGCCATCCGATTTTTCGATTGCGCGAACGGGTGCGATCCGGTGAGCAAATGAAACAGCATCACGCCGAGCGAATAGGTGTCGCTCGCAGCGACTGTCGGTTCGCCAACGATTTGTTCAGGGGCAGCGTATTCGAGTGTGAGCCCGCGTCCGGTGAGCTGCGTTAAGTTCGGCGCCGTCTCGGCGTTTGCGGCTTCGTCAAGCGCCGCCGCGATACCGAAATCGAGCAGCTTCACATCGCCGCTTGCCGTGACCAAAACGTTCGACGGTTTTAGGTCGCGATGCAAAACGAGTTGACTGTGCGCGTAATCGACAGCGCGCGCGACATCGCGTACGAGGCGCACGCGATCAGCTAATCGTGGCGCATGAGCACTCGCGTAATCAACCAGCGGCAATCCATCGACCAGTTCAAGCACCAGAAACGCTTGATCGTTGTCCGCGCCACCGACGCCCGCATCAAGTAGCCGCGCGATGTTGGGATGATTGAGTCGCGCCAGCACATTGCGTTCGCGGGCGAAGCGGGCGGTGAGTTTCGATGCGGCTAGGTCGCTACGCAGCAATTTGATCGCAGCGCGGCCGTCAAACAAGCCGTCGCTACGTTTGGCGCGCCAGACTTCGCCCATGCCGCCGCTGCCAATTTTCTCCTCGAGCGACCATGCACCGAACCGCTCATTGGGCGAATGGGTCGTCACGTTGTCGGTGAGTGCGGCGCTGAGCAGCATCGTAAACGGTGCGACCGCCGATGCCGCGCTCTGTGACGCTGCGTTAGAGCGCGCAGCGTCGTGGAGGAGCGCTTCCAGCTCGTCGGCCAGGGCCGGCGATTCTGCGCGCAAATCGGCCAGTGCCGTCCGCTGTGCGGCTGAGTCAAGCTCAACGATTTCATCGAACAGCACAGAGATGCGCGCCCAGTGTTCGGGGGAAATATTAAAAGGTGAGCTCACAGAGGCAATAGACGTAACGCTGTTGCGCAGACCGACATTAGGTTTGTATCGTCGCGTTGCCGAGTGCGCGCGACAGTAGTGTTCGCGCCTTCAGCAATTCGCGATTTACCGTGCGTTCGGTCAAACCCAACTCCGTACCCACCTCGGCGCAAGTAAGCCCCGAGAAAACGTGCATTTCAATGATTTGATATAGGCGTAGATCGAGCGCCTTCAATTCCTCGAGCGCGCGGTCAAGGTCGATCAAACTGCCGACCTCCATCCATGATTCAGGCGATGCGTCGGCATGGCTCATGGTGAGTAGCGTCACGCCGCCGCCGCGCTTTTCCGCATCGCGTTCGCGCACGAAGTCGATCACGATCGAGCGCAGCACCTTGCCGATGTAGGCAAAAAACTGCAACCGTGTTTCGCCGTGCAGCGCTTCGCGCTCGGCCATACGCATGAAGCCTTCGTGAACGAGCGCGGTGGCGTTGAGCCCAGTGACGCCGCCGGCCTGCGCGAGTCGTGAACGCGCTAGACGCTTGATGTCGGGATAGAGTTCGGCGAATAGCGCCGGGACGTTGGCAGCAGTCGATGGCTTCAGCATGTTCGGCGGTTCTGCGGGCGAATCGGTCACGAAGCGTCTCTCCGGTGGGTCAGCGCCACAATAATCCCACAACACCGACCAACATGAGCGCCGCACCGACCATTTTTTCGCCAATCCGTTGCTCGCCCAGCAATTTTGCCCCCAATCCCGCAGCAAAGAGCATCGAGATTTCTCGAAGCGGCGCGACTTGGCTGATGGGAGCCGTTTGCATCGCGGTGAGCACCAATATGTACGCAAGCGGTGAAATGGTGCTGATGACCAAAATGTAGCGCCAGTTTTTTCGCCACTCGGCGCAGATTTCCTGGCGCTGCGTCAAGAGCATCGGCGACAGAAACACCACACGCAGCAAGTTGCAACAATAGTCGAGTAGCAGCGGTGCGATGGCCAAATATTTGACCGCGTAGCCATCGGCGAGCGTGTAGAGCGCGATGAATGCGCCGGTCGTGGTTCCCCACTGAACGCCTGCCTTAGCGCGCGGTGAGTGATCCGACAACGCTCGGAGTCCGCCCGCAAGCACGAAAATGCCCGCGACGATACAGGCGATGCCAATAGCAGAGGCAACGGTCACCGCTTCACCGAAGAAAAAGATCGCGCAAAGACTCGACAGAAACGGCCCGGTGCCGCGAGCGATCGGATACACCACGCCGTAGTCCGCCGTTTGATAGCCGCGCTGCAACGAGAGCGAGTAGCCGATGTGTAACACGGCCGAGAGCGCGATGAACGCCCACTGTAGCGCGGTGATGTCAAGAAAAAGCGAGGGCGTTTGCCACCACCACACAAGCATCACCGGCAAGTAAATCAGCACCATCGCCGCCACGCCGAGAAACACAAACGCCGCACCGCCGCCCGCTTTTTTCGCGAGCAAATTCCACGTCGCGTGGATGAGGGCGGCGACGACTACGAGGGCAAAGGCGGTGAGTGTCACGACACGATGTTACTAGTCGTTCGATTGCAGCGCGGGATGAAACGTGAGCTCGTTTTCAAGGAACAGCGGCCTTGCCACACGTCCGTTCGTGGTGAGCTTGTCGAACCATGAGCGGCAAAAGAGGTGAATCCTTCGGCAGCAGAGTTTGCTCTCCCTGAGCCGCTCATGGTTCGACGAGCTCACCACGAGCGGATCGGCGGAGTGCTTACACCTTTGGAAAGGGCATTTTTTCGTTTGCAGCATCATAGGCAAATTCGGTCTATCAGCCGATACTGATTCGCCAATATAAATAAGGGTTACATCGCGTTTATTCAGGTTGTCGAATATTAATAAATATCTTCTATAGCCCATATTTTGTATGGCATACCATTAAAAAGTTGCCAAATGATATTTGTGTCGTGCTGCTAACCTTCCGCAACGCAATCTTCGCAGCAAACGGACATCATGATCGGCAAACTCATTGGCACGCTCGCGGCAAAAAATCCACCGCAAATTCTTATTGACGTTGGCGGCGTGGGCTACGAAGTGGATGTGCCGATGAGCACGTTTTATGCGCTACCCGCCACGGGCGAGCGCGTGCAATTGATGACGCACTACGTGGTTCGCGAAGACGCGCATTTGCTCTATGGTTTCGCAACGCTTGAAGAGCGCGCCGCATTTCGACAGCTCATCAAAGTCACGGGCATCGGCCCGAAAGTCGCACTTGCTGTGCTCTCGGGATTGACCGTGGCCGAGCTCAATCAAGCCGTTGTGCTGCAAGACGTGAAGCGCCTCGTGCGCGTGCCAGGCATCGGCAACAAAACGGCAGAGCGCTTGCTGTTGGAGCTTAAGGGGAAGGTCGTTGCGGTGGGTGCCAACGCCGCCGGCGTTGCTCCCGTGTCCTCGCCTGCCAACGACGTGGTCAACGCGCTCATCGCGCTGGGCTACAGCGACAAAGAAGCTGCGGCCGCCTGCCGCGATTTGGCCGATGATCTGCCGATCAATGATGCGATTCGGCAGGCGTTGAAAAATTTGTCGAAGAAGTGAGTTGCGACCGATCTGCCGAATGCACCCCTTTGGCGCAACAGCTACACATTCGCTGATGACTTCAGAGGCGCTGAATCACGGTGGACGTGAGCCAGCGTAACGATAGTGGCACGCACATTAAAAAACACGTGCTCGCTCAAGCCGCGTCACGCCACAACGGGTGCCTACAGCTCGCAACAGCGCATTACAATCGTCGAGCTCATTTTCATCTGAAAAGTCTCTCCAATGCCATCACGAGTGCGCGGCGGAGGCTTCTCTCAAACGGTTCGATGCAGAGTTTTTTTCGATCACGCGGTCAATTTTTTTGGGTAATTCTGACATTGTGTTTTTGTCTTGGGGCCTACTTGCGGCTGCACAACGTTGGCTCGCAGGTGTTGGTTGGAGACGAGTGGCATCTAGTACACCGACTCACGTATTACCCGCTGTCCGAATCGATGCGCACTTTCGGCTACGCGGACTTCGGAATTCCATTGGCGGTACTGTTCACGCCCATCATGAATTGGGTGGGGCTATCTGAGACTACGCTTCGTGTGCCGATGTTGCTCGCTGGCATCGCCTCGGTCGTCATCATTCCGGTAGTGTTCCGCCCCCGCTTCGATGATCGCGTGTTGGCGATTTTGTCGCTGTTGATTGCGGTGTCACCGTTTCTGATTTCCTATGCGCGCATCGCCCGGACCTATGCGCTAACGGCGCTGGGGGTGTACGTCGCGTTTTGGTGCTTGCAGCGGGCGACCGAGGCGGTAACACGAGGCGAGAAACTTCGCTGGCGACCGGCCGTTTCCTATGCGGTCTTGGCGGCCCTAATCGTATGGACGCATCCGATTGTCGGGCCTGTGATGGTGACTCCATTTGCCTTTCTGTTGTGGCGATCAATCCGTGGTGTTGGGCCTAAGCTGTGGCAGGTTATTGCGCTGGGAGCCTTGACAGCAATCCTGATGGCGGTGCTCTTGCTACCTCCGTTGCTCAACGACATGAAGGCACTCTCGGCGAAGTCCGCTATCGATTCGATAGAGTGGCAAACGCTCGTTGGCGCGGCGCACCTTTGGTTTGGCACTGATTCAGGTTTGATCGTTGTCGTGGCGCTTTGCATGATGGCGCTGGGTCTGCCCATCGTCTGGGCACGCAGCGACATAGCGCGTTGGGTGCTTGCTGGCAGCGCACTCACCGTCGCGGCGCTGCTCTTGGCTCGACCTTGGTGGATCAACATGCCGCTGGCGTTCGCTCGGTACTTGCTGCCTCTGCTGCCAGTGCTGTTGCTAGCAGTCGCGGTGGGCTTGGTGTGGTGTTGTGATCGATTTCTTCGAATGTCTGCGGGCCTGGCGCGCTCCGTCGTTCCGGCGCTGGTCACCTTAGTTTCGCTCGGATTGTGGTGGCCCACATCGCCGCATCCGGAAACGCTTCGTATTCCCAACTCCTTCACGCAAGACTTGTGGTTTCAACTCGACTATCGGATTGAGAAGAATGTGGTTCGAAACGCCGTAAAAACAGCGCCGATCTCAAAGCTTTGGGCAGGGTTCGCTACCGAGCTTGTGGGGTCGAAAACCATTGCAGTTGCGCCCTTTCATTACGCAACGTTTGATTGGCCAGTGGCTATGTGGGAATCAACTAGCGGCCAGCGGGTGATCCCGGCCTATCTGTGGGGCAGCTGTGTCGAGACGCGACATGGCGAGGTGCCGCGCGATTCTAGGTTCAAATTCAACAGTGCTGCGTACGTGGCCGCAGGCAAGCAGGGGCTGGCCGCGCAGGGCGTTGACTACTTGGTCTATCAAATCGTGCAACAGATTAATGACGTGAATCCGCCCTTGCCGCAGTGCGAGGCCTGGGTTCGCCAAAACTTTGGGCCCCCCGACGTTGAGGACGGCTCTGTTCTAATTTGGAAACTGCGTTGATGGAGACCCTGTATGAGTCCTTGCTGCATGCATTTTGGAAAGACGCCGATAGATGATTAACGGAAAAAAGGTGATGGTCGTGATGCCCGCGTATCGTGCGGCCAAGACGGTCACCCAGACGTGGAATGCGCTGCCCCGCGATATCGTCGATTACGGTTTGTTGGTCGATGACGCAAGCCCCGACGACACCGCAGCGATCGCTCGATCACTCGGGATTCGGGTACATGTGCATGAGGTAAACCGAGGCTATGGCGGCAATCAAAAAACTTGCTACACCGAAGCGCTCAAAACAGATGCCGATATTGTGGTGATGGTTCATCCCGATTATCAATACGAGCCGCGCCTTGTTACAGCGATGGCGGCGATGATCGAATCGGGCGTGTATGACGCTGTGATTGGCTCGCGAATACTTGGCGGCAAAGCGCGCGCGGGCGGCATGCCGCTGTTGAAATACATTGCTAATCGATGCTTAACGGCCTTCCAAAACGTGATGCTAGGCGCAAAGCTCTCTGAATATCACACCGGCTATCGTGCATTTTCGCGAAAGCTGTTGCAAGACGTTAAATGGCAGGCCTGTTCAGATGACTTTGTTTTTGACAACGAAATGCTCGCGCAAATCATTCTGCAAAACCATCGGCTAGGCGAAATTTCGGTGCCCACCAAGTATTTTGATGATGCCAGTTCGATCAACTTCCGTCGCTCAGCGGTATACGGCTTGGGTGTGTTGCGCGTGAGCGTAATGGGACGGCTCCGAAAATGGGGGCTGCATGTCGATCGAAGCCTCGGATAAATCAGCCGAGAGCAAACTTCGGTCGCGAGCATTGCTGTTTGACTGGATCAAGCGATTTGTGCTGCACGTGGTCACTGGGTTTGCGGCTGTGGCGGTGCACTATGCGGTGATGTGGCTGCTGCTTCGGGGCGAAACCAATGCGCTGATCGCGTCATCTGTTGGTTTTGCTGGCGGCGCGCTCACACGGTTTCTAACCGCGTACTACAACGTTTTCGAGCCGACTCAACGGGTTCGTGCGACGGTGCCCAAGTTTCTTGCGGCATTGCTTGCGCAGGGCGTACTCAACTCACTGTCTCTGACGGGACTGATGGAAGCAGGAATGTCGCTCTGGTACGCGCAGATCACCACCACCGTTGCGATGACATTTCTTAATTACATCGCCTACCGTCTATGGGTGTTTCGTTAGCGGGCGGCTGTGACGCTTGAGCGCCATACAATTGAGCGATGGCCATTCATGATGACGCGCTTGCTGCAATTCCCGACCGTTTGATCGCTCCGAAAACCGAGAGCATTCAAGAGGAAGCGCTCGAACGAGCGCTGCGTCCGAAGCAGCTCGACGAATACGTCGGGCAAGAAAAAACTCGCGATCAACTCTCGATCTTTATTTCCGCTGCAAAGTCACGCAAAGAGCCGCTCGATCATGTGTTGTTGTTCGGCCCACCAGGGTTAGGAAAGACCACGCTGTCGCACATCATCTCGCGCGAGATGGGTGTGAATATGCAGCAGACGTCCGGGCCCGTACTCGAGAAGAAGGGCGACTTAGCCGCGATTCTCACCAATCTTGAGCCCAATGACGTGCTGTTCATCGATGAAATTCATCGATTGAGTGCGGTGCTCGAAGAGACGCTCTACAGCGCGATGGAAGATTACGCAATCGACATCATGATCGGCGAGGGTCCCGCTGCGCGCTCGGTAAAACTTGATCTGCCGCCGTTCACGTTGGTGGGTGCGACCACACGCGCTGGCATGCTGACGAATCCGCTGCGTGATCGATTTGGCATTGTCGCGCGCTTGGAGTTTTATTCCGATGAAGAGCTCTCCCGCATCGTGAGTCGCTCAGCAAGCCTACTGGAGGTTGAGATTGAGGCCAGCGGCGCGCTCGAAGTGGCCAAGCGCTCGCGCGGCACGCCGCGGATTGCTAATCGACTGCTTCGTCGTGTGCGAGATTACGCTGAGGTCAAGGCCAATGGTCGCGTTTCCCGCGAAGTCGCCGACGCGGCTCTTGTAATGCTCGATGTTGACGCCAATGGCCTTGACGTGATGGATCGAAAGTTGCTGGCTGCCATCTTGCAAAAGTTTTCTGGCGGTCCGGTGGGTGTTGACAATTTGGCAGCGGCCATCAGCGAAGAGCGCGAGACGATCGAAGATGTGATCGAGCCGTTTTTGATTCAGCAAGGCTATGTGCAACGTACCAGTCGCGGTCGGATCGCCACCGCTCGCGCCTACCGGCACTTTGGGCTCACACCACCCAGCGCGATGGGCACTGGCGAACTTTTCACAGAATGAAGTCGCACCAGATCGACGTTCGAATTTATTACGAAGACACTGACGTTGGCGGCGTGGTGTACTACGCCAACTACCTGCGATTTCTTGAGCGCGCACGTACCGAATGGTTGCGCGCTGCTGGCTTTGAATTGAGCGATATTCAACGTGACATGCAAGCGGTCTTTGTTGTGCGCCGCGTTGAGGCCGACTACCACTTGCCAGCGCTACTTGGGAATTTGGTGACCGTGACTTGTGAACCACGTCACGTGGGCTTCAGCAAACTGGTGATCGATCAAAGTGTGCGGCGTGGTGATGAACTCTTGCTCGGCGCGGTGGTCACATTAGCCTTCGTTTCCGCCGGACATAACAAGCCCATCCCCATGCCAAAACAACTTCGCGCCGCAATGCAGTAGCGGCGAAACCGATACTTTTCAGAAGAGAGCTATGCCGATTAAACCCAACGCCGATCTGTCGTTTGTTCATCTAATTTCGCAGGCGAGTCTGCCCGTGCAGGCGGTGATGCTTCTTCTTGTCCTGTTATCAATTTGGTCTTGGTGGTTGATTTTTTACAAGGGGGGTGTGCTCCGGCGCGCTGCACGCAAAAACGCTCAGTTTGATGAAGCGTTTTGGCAGGGCGCTGATCTCAATCAACTGTTTCAAAAAATTCAAAATGGCGAGCGGCGCGACGGCCCGCAGGCAGAGGTGTTTGCTATCGGGTTTCGGGAGTTCATCAAACAAAAAAAACTATCGAATACGTCGAAAGAGGCTGCTGTAGACGGCACACGCCGCGCGCTCAAAGTGGGCGTTCAACGCGAGCTCGATGCGCTAGAGCATCAGCTCCCGGGGCTGGCGACGGTCGCAAGCGTGAGTCCGTATATCGGATTACTGGGCACGGTGTGGGGCATCATGAATTCGTTTCGAGGTTTAGCGAGCGTTGGTCAGGCCACGCTCGCACAAGTGGCCCCAGGCATTGCTGAGGCGCTGATCGCCACCGCCATTGGGCTGTTCGCCGCCATTCCAGCGGTCGTCGCCTACAACCGATTCCAAGCGCAGTTGGATCGAATCAACGTGCAGCTCGAAACATTTGCTGAGGAATTTTTAAACATTCTTCAGCGCCAGGCTTAGGTGTAGTAATAATGCGCCGCCGAAAACTGGTCAGTCAAATTAACGTCGTGCCGTTCATTGATGTGATGTTGGTGCTGTTGATCGTATTCATGATCGCAACACCGGCGCTCCGGACGGGTGAAATTGAATTGCCCAGTGTGGGCCAATCGTTGACGCCAACTCGGGCTGATCCGATTGAAATCACCGTGCGTGCAGACGGCACGATTTCGGTAGGCGCGTCTGTGGTGACTAAACTCAATCGCAGCGCAGCTGTGAGCCAAGTCGTTGAGCTGCAACGACAGCGCGAGCGTGCGGTCGTAATTGCCGCCGATCGCGCAGTTCGCTACGAAGAGGTGGTTGGGCTTTTGAGCGCGCTACACGGCGCGGGTGTGAAGCGCGTGGGTCTTGCGGCGCGCGAAGGCAATTGAGTCGACGATGAATCGCGGAAAATTGGCCGCATGGGCTGGTACCGTGGCCGTACACATCGCGCTTCTCGCGGCGTTAGTCGTTAGCGTTCGCTGGAAGCACACCGAGACAGTCGAGCCGATGGCCGTTGAAATCGTCGTCAGTGCGCCGCGACCGGTGCCGGCCGTCGCGCCGATCGCGCCGATCGCGCCGATCGCGCCGTCGCCGCCGGCTGAGCCCGCGAAGACTGTCCCGCCTGCGCCCTCCCCGCCGCCCGTAGCTGCTGCTAAAGCGCCGCCACCGCCGCCGTTGCCGCCTGCCGATCTGGCGCGTAAGGCGGACGAGCAATTGAAGTTGAAGGCCGAGCAGGCTCGCGCTGATCTCGCGAAACAAGCGGCTGAAAAAAAGGAAATCGAGAAGAAAGAAATCGCCAAGAAGGAGATCGAAAAGAAGGAGGCCGAGAAGAAGGCCCTTGATATTCGGCAACGTGAGCTAGCGCAATCGCAAGAGCGAGCGCAAAAGGAGCAGCGCGATCAGCGAGCCGCGACCGAAAAGCAAGCGCGCGAAAAGGAGCTGCAAGAGAAGTTGGCGCGTGAATCACAAGAGCGCTTGGCTGCGCAGCAACAAGCAGAGCGTGCCGACAAGGCCGCAAAGGAGGCGTTGGCAGCCAAAGCCCGCGCTAAGGCCGAGGGCGATTACGTCGCGAAAATTCGCGGAAAAATTCGCGGCAACATCATATTGGTCCTTGAGCCCCCTGGAAATCCCGAAGCCGTTTTTGAAGTCAATCAACTGCCGACAGGCGAGGTATTGGACGTGCGTCTCGTTCGATCCAGCGGTAACGGGGCTTATGATCAAGCCGTCGAACGGGCGATTTTGAAGTCGTCGCCGCTACCCAAACCAGATCAAGCGGATTTGTTTCAGCGTCGACTTTTGTTGCGCTTTCGACCTAACGAATAGCGGCGAAACGGTTCAAACTCGCGCCGCTTGTCGCGCTTCTTCGTCCGCCGCAATCACGTAGGCGATTTCGTCGGAGGTGAAGCCTGCGGCCTTTCTGGCCGAAACGTTGAAGGGGCTGCGCAGCACCGGAGCACGGTACGTTCTACAGAGCTCGGCGAAGCTTTCCATTGGATCCAGATTGCGCGCAGCACACAAGGCGCGAAACCAACGGTTGCCCGTGGCCACATGGCCAATTTCATCGTCCAGTATGCGTTGCACAATGGCCGCCCCCGCCTCGTCACCGGCCTGTCGCAATTTATCGCGAATACTGGGCGAGGCATCCAAGCCACGCGCTTCGAGCGTTCGGGGAACGAGCGCCATTCGCGCAAGCACGTCGCCTTTCGTTCGCTCGGCCATTTTCCACAATCCATCGTGTGCTGGAAAGTCGCCGTAGCGGAATCCACTTTGGGCGAGGTGCTCGTGCAGCAATTCAAAGTGCAATGCTTCTTCAGAGGCGACTTGTGCCCAGTCGAGTGCAAACGCTTCCGGCATCTCGTTAAATCGCCATACTGCGTCTAGTGCCAAATTTATCGCGTTGAACTCAATATGCGCGAGCGCGTGGACGAGCGCAGCACGGCCAGCGACTGTCGAAAGCGACCGTCGCTTCAGCTCATTGGGCGCGACTAGCGCGACATACGACGGGCGGCCCGGTATGTGGGGCGATCCCGCAGCGCAGGCCGTTGGTGGCCAATCTCGCTCATCGCGCGTCTGGATGGTCTTCGCCAGCGCGCTCTTTTTCAGGGGATTGGGTTCGCATAGCGCGATCAAAGCGCGGGCGCGAACTTGCTCTTTTTCCTCCATGGGCGTCAACAATTAACTTGATTGGGGATCGAGCATAGCCAAAGCCGGTCTCAACACCGAGCTTTGGCGGCCGGATTGTCTATAAATCGGGTGAAATGGACTCGCCGATGCTTCTCTACACCGCGGGCCCTCACGATGAGGGTTCGGGGTTTTCATCGACGGCGCGCCTACTAGACGCGCTGCTCGATGCGGTTGCGTACCGCAATCGTGATGATCGATGTCTGTATGCCAATCCCGCCTACGCCAAGCACATCAAGTGCGCGCCTAGTCAGCTCATCGATCGAACCATCGCTGAAACACACGGTCAAGCGGTCGCGGACGTGCTGCGCCCAATTGTTTCGCATGCGTTGCTTGGACACCAGGTATCGACTGACCTAGTCATTACATCGATCAGCGGAACCGATCTTTGGTGGCACGTGGACTTGTTTCCAAATCGAAGCCACGCGGGCGACGTCGTGGGGTACTTTTTCTTTGGACGTGACATTACGGCTGCCAAATCCTTGTCAAAGGCGACTGAGCGGCACCAAGAATCTATTCGCGGCCTTGTCGAATCGATCAATCTGCCCATGGCTTGTTGGGATCGCGGTGCGCGAATGATGTTTTGCAATTCGCCGTACGAACTTTGGGTACGGCGACCTAGAAGTGAGCTCATCGGGCGTACGCTCACGGAGATATTTGGTGCTTCAGCTTGGACCAATGCGCGGCCCGGTTTTGCCGAGGCGTTTGAAGGCAACTCTACGGTGTACGAGCGCCAAGTGGCACAAAGCACTGCGGGGCTTCGCTGGCATCGAATACACATTTTTCCTGGCGCGCAGGGCGAAGGCCCTATTGAGACGGTCTTTACGATCGCCTTCGACATTGACGACGATATCAAGCTGCGTCATCAACTCGCGGCCAACGAAGCACGTATTCGCAGTGTCGTCGAGGCGATCAACCTTCCGATTGTGCGGGTGGATCGCGCACTCGTCGTCAAATACTGCAATGAGCCCTACGCACAATTCATCGGCCGCGCTGCTGCGGAAATCGTTGGGTCTCCGACGCATCAACTCTTTGCATCCCCAGCAGCCGATGTTCAGAAGCTCCAGTTCGAGCGAGCCTTTGCAGGCGAAAACGTCACCTACGATCAAATTAGTATCAGCGGTGAGCGTCATCATTGGATGCGCGTGCGATTGGTGGGCGATCGCGACGCGGCGGGCGAGATTCGAGCGGTCTACGCGATTGGCTACGACATCGACTCTGAAATCCGTGAACGAGAGAAAATTGAGGCGGCTCGACGCAGACTAGAACGATTTACCGAAAACATTCCATTCCCTCTGACCTACATCGGACTTGACGGCCGGTATCAGTACGCCAATCGCGCACTGCTTCGGCGTCATGCACTCTCGCAAGCCGATGTGCTGGGACGGCACATCCGCGAAGTTCGTGGCGAGGCAGTTTGGATCAATCAGGAGCAGGCGTGTAGCGCCGCGTTGGCGGGGCAATCGAGTGAGATCGAACGCGAGGTGTTGCTCGCCGACGGTTCCCGCCGCTGGACCCGCACCGTGTTCGCCCCCGACCAAGACGAAGCTGGCGCCTTGATGGGCGTCTATGCGTCGAGCTTTGACATCGATGAAATTCGACGCGCGCAGATGCAATTGAGCGAGCTGCACGCGGAGTTGCGGATGCACCTCGATCAGAGCCCAGTGGCTGTCGTCAAGTACGATGCGAGCGGCCACATAGTGCACTGGTCACCGCGGGCGGAGGCTATCCTGGGATACCGAGCCGACGAGATGCTCGGAAAGCAGATCGATTCGAAATTTGTGCATCCACTCGATCGGGCGTCCGTTAAAGATGTGATTCGTCGTATAGGCTCGGGTGGCGCGGACACCGTTATCAATCTCGACCGCTACGTTCGCGCTGATGGTGCGTCTGTATGGATCGAGTGGTACAACTCGGTGCTCCGCGGCGCGAGCGGCGAGATGAACTCAGTGCTCTCGCTCGGCGTTGACATGACCGCCCGAATTGAGGCGGAGCAACGGCTGAATCGCTTTGGTGATGGGATTCCCAATCCAGTGACTTATGTCGGCTCAGATGGCCGCTACCAGTATGTGAATCGAGGCTTTACCCATTGGACGGGACTCCAGGCGACGCAAATGATCGGTAAAACACCCATCGAGGTGAGCGGCGAGCTTTTGGGTAACCTATTGCTCGAACGTATCAATCGATCCTTGGCTGGGGAGACTGTGAGCGTTGAGCGCGTGAGCCGGGGCTTTGACGGGCGCGAGCGATGGATTCGCACCCACTTCTCGCCTGATCGCGACGACACAGGTGCCGTCATCGGCTCCTATAACGTGACCTTTGACATTCACGACGCCAAGCTCGCCGAGCAAGCGTTACAGCGATTGGCGGATCGCGATTCGTTGACTGACACATTGACGAGATCGGCTTTTTTCCGCGAATTGGAGCGGCGTGGCTCACGACCCACTGGCAAAGCGCTATCACTGCTTTTCGTAGACCTTGATGGATTTAAGGAGGTTAATGACACGAAGGGGCACGCCGCTGGCGATGAGCTGTTGCGTCGCGTGGCCCGGAAAATTTGCGAATTGGTGGAGCCATCGGACTGCGTTGGCCGACTGGGTGGCGACGAGTTTGTCGTGCTGACACATGCGGGCTCGCCCGGTGCGGCGCAGACGTTGGGCGAGCGAATCGTCGCATCGATTCGGAGCATTGAATTAGATGCCGCGGGCGCCGCCGCCTCCGTTTCGGCGAGCGTTGGAATCGCAATGCTGATAGCGTCTGGAAACCCGTTTAAGGGTGATCAATTTGTTCGCGCTGCAGATAAGGCGATGTATGTGGCCAAGCGAGAAGGCGGCGGTCGAGTTCGATTTGCCGAGTAGTTGCAGCGCCTTTTGTTGGCCGCAGCCACTCTACCTCACCTACGTGCGACCAGTAGAATTGAGCTCTAACCCCCGTCAGAAAGCCCGTCGCGTGACCTTGTGCCAATCTATTTCCCGTGTTCGGTGTGAGCGACCTCGCAAGTGCATCGGCTTGATCGTTGAACTGACACAACGATGAAATCGGCAGAAAGCGCGGCTCAACCACCTGCAGGTTGCTCAATGCATTGCTTTGACGCTCGACTGCCAGAACGGTTGGGCTGAACGTGGGCGTTTCTCTGACCGACAGGCTGGTCGTCGCTATTTCCTCGCGAGCGCTTTTCGATCTGTCGCAAAGTCATCGCGTGTATGAAACCGATGGCGTTGAGGCATACCAAAAGCACCAAGTGGAGCACGAAAACCAACTGCTCGAACCAGGCGTGGCCTTTGATTTGACGCGAAAGATATTGCGCCTCAACGCTGGCGGAACGCCCTACGTCGAGGTCGTTCTACTCTCACGAAACAGCGCGGACACCGGTCTACGAGTCTTTAACGCCATTGAGCATTACGGTCTATCGATCACTCGAGCTGTGTTTACTAGCGGCCGTGATACCTCGCGCTATGTGCCAGCGCTAGGAACGCATCTGTTTTTGTCGGCTGATGCGAGCGACGTTCGTCACGCGCTTGAGTCGGGCTACGCTGCCGCCACCATCGTTCCGCATCACTCGCAAAGCGTCGAGAAACAGCCGGCCCCTGCCAACGACAGCAGCGAGCTTCGAATCGCGTTCGACGGAGACGCCGTGCTCTTTTCCGACGAAGCAGAACAAGTGTTTCAAGCCGAGGGCTTGGAGGCATTTGCGGCCTCCGAAAAACGCGCGGCCGATCAGCCGCTTCGCGGTGGCCCGTTTCACGGTTTTCTGGCGGCATTGCATCGGATTCAAACCGAATTTCCACGCGATCAACAACCGATTCGAACCGCGCTCGTCACAGCGCGTTCGGCACCCGCCCACGAGCGGGTGATACGCACCCTTCGCAATTGGGGCATTCGCATTGACGAGGCGCTTTTTTTGGGCGGTCTCGACAAGGCCGAGTTTCTGCGCGCTTTTGGCGCTGATATTTTCTTTGACGACCAACGACGGCATGTGCAGTCCGCTAGCCGTGTGGTTACGGCGGGCCACGTTCCGCACGGCGTCACTAACCGCGAGTAGTCATGAATATTCTTTTTGATGATGAAGGCCAATTGAAGGCCGCATCGATCATGTCCGAAGCTGATGCATCCATGCAAGTTGAATTGCCTGGCGGTCGACGCATCAAAGTCAAGGCGAGCAACGTGTTGCTCAAATTTGCATCGCCATCGGCGAGCGAAATCCTCGCCCGTGCCCAGCCACTGGCCGATGAAATCGATGTCGCTCTGCTGTGGGAGGCCGCAGCTCAAGACACTGATTCCGCTTTTGCGGTGCTTGCTGGCGAGTACTTTGGCGGCACGCCCAGTACCGAGCAAACGGCAGCGGCGTTGATCGCTTTGCAGAAGTCGCCGATGTACTTTTATAAAAAGGGCAAAGGTATTTATCGTCCTGCGCCGGAGGCTTCTCTAAAGGCGGCGCTTGCTGGCGCGGAGCGAAAAGCCCGTGAGCTGGCGCAAGTTGAACAGTGGGTCGATGAGCTGCTTCGCGGCGTCGTGCCGGAGGCCATTGCCAGCGACTGGGCCCGGCTGCTCTATGCGCCGGATCGACAAAGCCTTGCTTACAAAGCCTTGGCAGCCGCGGCGGACAAAGCACGCGTTGCGCCCGTACATTTGCTGGCGAGAGCGGGGGCGATTGCGTCCACCCACGAATTGCATTTCACTAAATTTTTGTTGGCTACGTTTCCCAAGGGCATTGCTTTTCCTGACGCAACAGTGGAGCCACCCGCCGAGCTGCCGCTAGCGGCTGTGCGGGCGTTTAGCATCGACGACGACAGCACCACGGAAATTGACGATGCATTTTCCGTCGCCAAGTCTTCGTCCGGCTACATCGTTGGCGTCCACATCGCAGCCCCCGCGCTGGGCATTGCCGTGGGCAGCGCACTCGATAACATCGCCCGCGATCGGCTGTCAACCGTCTATATGCCGGGAAACAAAATTACCATGTTGCCCGACGCAGTGGGCGATGTGTATTCGTTAAACGAAGGCAAAACCGTCGCCGCAGTTTCGCTCTATGTCAGCATCAACGAATTGGGCGAAATCACCGATTCGCGGTCAGCACTTGAGCTGGTGCCCATCGCAAACAATCTCAGATTGCCCATGCTCGAGGACGAGTCATGGTCGTCGGACGGCGATAGTTCAGTGCCCTTCGCCGGCGAATTGCGCGTGTTGCACACCTTTGCGCAGAAACTGCGAACTCAGCGCGGCGAACAGACCGGCAACCGAGTGGACTACAACTTTACGGTGCTGGGCGAACCCAATTCGCGCGAGGCAACTGTCGACATTAAAGCCCGAGCTCGGGGTTCGGCTGTTGACACCATCGTCTCTGAGCTCATGATTCTGGCCAACGTGAGTTGGGCGCAAATGCTCGCTAAGCAGTCCGTGGTTGCCATGTTTCGGATTCAAGGGGCGGGAAAAACGCGGATGAGTTCGCAGCCAGGTGCCCACGAGGGGCTCAATGTGCCGTCCTACATTTGGGCGACCTCACCGCTTCGTCGCTACTCGGATTTGCTCAATCAGCGACAAATCATTGCACTCATTCGTGGCGAAACCCCGCCGTACGAGCGAGGAAACGCCGATTTTCTGGCTTGTATCGCCGACTTTGATGTGACGTACTCAACGTATGCTGATTTTCAGCAACAAATGGAGTTCTACTGGTGCGCGCGCTACCTCGAGCAAGAGAAAACGCAGCGCGTTGTGGCCACCGTCATTCGCGAAAACCTGGTGCGCTTCGATCATTTGCCTATTGTTCGGCGAATCAACGATTTGCCGCATCAAGAGCCCGGCGTGAAGGTGATGTTGGCGGTGGCCGAAATTGACCTGTTTGAGCCGGACATCCATCTTCGTTTTATTGAAAAAGTGGGCCTGTAGATATTTCTGGTTCGACTTTAGAATCATGCTGTGAACAAACGATCCACCACCACCCCGCTCAAGCGCCCCGAGCTTCGCTCTGGCGGCATGAGTCCGTTGCTATGGTGGACCGCGATGGGCTCGGTGGCGCTGCATGCGGTCGTGCTTTCAATTCACTTCGAACTGCCAAAGCTCTTTAAACAAAACGCACCGTCGCCGCCGCTTGAAGTGTCGTTGGTCAATGCGCGGACCTTGAGCAAACCCTCCAAGGCCGATTTTCTGGCGCAAGCCAATCTTGACGGGGGCGGCAACACTGATGCCAAGCGACGTCTGAGCTCGCCGCTTCCGCGTGCAGCGATTGACGCCCAGCAAACTCAGCTCGCCATCGCCCGCGATCAACTCGAAACGCTCGAGCGCCAGACTCGCGAGCTGATGCAGAAACTGCAGAGCAAAAACAAGGTCACCAACCAACGCGAAAGTGACGAAATCACGAAAGCCGACACCGCGGCAACGTATCGACAGCTCTCAGACAAAGCGCTAGAACTCCAGCGGCTTGAAGCGCAAATCGCTCGCGAATTTGATAACTACCAGCAACGGCCCAAGAAAAAACACGTTGGCGCCCGTGCCATGGAATACCGTTTCGCGCGATATGTTGAGGATTGGCGCCAAAAAGTCGAGCGTGTGGGTAACGACAACTATCCCGCTGCCGCACGCGAACGAAAAATCTACGGCTCGTTGGTGTTGACCGTGGGCATCAAGGCCGACGGCCGCATCGACACCATCGAAGTGGATCGCTCATCGGGCAAGAAATTGCTCGATGCTGCTGCATTGAAAATCGTTGAACAAGCCGCGCCGTACGCGCCCTTTCCCGCTGACATTCGAAACGACACCGACATCCTCTACATCACCCGCACTTGGAGCTTCACTCGCGAAGGCGAACTCGAGAGCCGAGCCGGTGGTGTTGCCCCACCGTAATTTGTGAGCGTCAAAGTCATGAACGGCGCCGCGTTTAAATCACGCCTCGGGCGCGCGCTGCTTGCCGTTTTTCTGGCAGTGGCGCTGCTTTTCTTCGCGGCACAAATTTACTTTTTAGGTAAAGTGCTGTGGTACGAAACACACGCCCCGTCTCGAACGGCCTTCATGTCCTATCGAATGGGTGAGCTCGCAGATAAAAACGTCAACGCGACCCTGAAATACCAGTGGGTTCCCTACAGCAAAATTTCTCGAAATCTCAAGCGAGCATTGATCGCTGCCGAGGACTCAACCTTTGTCGAACACGAAGGCTTTGATTGGGACGGTATTCAGCTAGCGCTCGAAAAAAACCGCGCGCGCGGCAAGACCGTTGCGGGCGGCTCAACCATCACACAGCAGCTCGCTAAAAATCTCTTTTTATCTCCCGAGAAAACCTATCTACGCAAGGGCCAAGAAGCAATCATCACGCTGATGCTCGAAAACCTCCTCGATAAAGAGCGCATCTTGGAGCTCTACCTTAATGTGATTGAATGGGGCAACGGCGTATTCGGGGCAGAAGCCGCGGCGCGCCGCTACTACGGCATTTCAGCGTCGCAGCTCTCAGCCGAGCAAGCCGCAAAACTCGCGGCGATGGCACCCAATCCGCGCTTCTACGAGCGAAACTTCAACGCTCCTGGGCTCCGTAAAAAGGTGGGCATTATTGTGGCGAGAATGCCGCAGGTCGAACTCCCGGATTGAACCCCGACGGTTGTGCTCAGTCGCACCGATACAACGCTCGCTAGAATTTGAAGATCGCGTTTCTCTCAACCCCACCTTGGACATTCCCTATTCATGCTTGAAGGTCTCGACAAAGAGTCGCTTTCTGCGAGCGTGGATGATGCGCTGAGCGAAGCCCTGTCCGATGTAACGGCGCTGGTCCGGCAGTACCGGCTGGTCTCGGGATTTGCCGTTAGCTTGGCTGACGCGCTCGACAACCCCACGCAAAGCCCCGTTCTACAAGGCGTTTTGGGGCAATTGCGAACTAAGCTCGATGCCCTACACCCCGCCGACGTCGCGCACATCCTCGAAGCGCTACCGCTCGATGAGCGGTTATTCGTCTGGGATTTAGTCAAGACCGAGCGCGAAGGCGAAATCCTCGTTGAGACGAGCGATGCGGTTCGTGAAAGTCTGATCGCCAGCATGGACGGCCCCGAGCTGGTGGCCGCCGCCGCCACGCTCGACGCGGATGACATTGCGGAGCTCGCTCCGGATTTGCCGACCGAAGTCGTCGAAGCCGTTAAGAAAACGCTCGACCCCGAAGAGCGCGAGCAGCTTCGCCAAGCGATGTCGTACGAAGAGGACATGGTAGGCGCGCTAATGGATTTCGACATGATCGAAGTGCGCGCCGATGTCACGCTCGAAGTGGTGATGCGCTATCTGCGCCGCTTCGATGAGCTGCCAGCCAACACCGATCAAGTGTTTGTGGTTGACGATGCTGATCGGCTGATCGGTATCTTGCCCACCAACGTGATTTTGGTGACCCACGAGGATCGATTGGTGGGCGACATCATGATCGCCCCACCGATTCGTTTCGAAGCGACCGATCACGCTGATACGGCCGCCGCCGCGTTCGAGCGCTACGACTTGGTGTCAGCCCCCGTAGTCGACGCTCGCGGCGAACTCGTTGGTCGTGTAACCGTTTCCGAAGTGCTTGATTTCGTTCGGGAAAGCGCCGAAGAGGACCTGCGCCAACAAGCCGGTTTGCGTGAGGAAGAGGACGTATTCGCCAGCGTTTGGAAGAGCGTTCGCAACCGCTGGCAGTGGCTCGCACTGAATCTGGTGACTGCGTTCGTGGCCTCACGCGCCACCGATCTGTTTCAAGGCTCCATCGAAAAGCTGGCGGTGCTCGCCGTGCTGCAAACCATCGTTGCGGGTATTGGCGGAAATTCGGGTAATCAAACGCTCACCATGATCGCTCGCGCCATCGCGCTGGGGCAAATCGGCACCGAGCATTTCCGCCGACTCATCCGCAAAGAAATCAGCGTGGCATTGCTCAACGGCGTGATTTTCGGCGGCGCCATTGGCATCCTCATCGGCATGATGGAAAAGAGCTGGGGCTTGGGCTTGGTGCTAACCGGTGCCATGACGCTAAACCTAGTGCTCGCTGCGATCATGGGCGTGGTCATCCCGATGTGGCGGCACCGTCGCGGCCAAGACCCAGCCGCCGGCTCTAGCGTGCTCCTAACAGCCGTGACGGACACCGGCGGGTTCTTTATTTTTTTGAGTTTGGCGACGATTTTTCTGCTGCGGGCCGGATAAAAAGCTTTTTCGTTGAATGCCATATTTAATATGGGTTAAATCGAAATTTTGACTGTTTTCATATAAGCAGTAAAAAGGCGCGTAGCGCTTTATTTATAGGGCGTTTTGCAACTATGCTGCTACCTCCGGCTCAAAATAGCCATTGACCGCCTCGCCACTTTCTTCGGGGTGTCTTGTCAGCGGGCGGTCATTGTTCGAAGTGACACACCTCCGTACAGCGGTCCGCTCCGTCATTCCCGCGAAGGCAGGAAGCCATTTTGGCGTCGGAGCAGCTTGCTAAGTCGCTGATTTTGCTCAGTTCACCATAAATTCCCGCTCGAGCGCATCGAGGTTTATCCTGAGCTTGTCGAAGGGCGGCAATGACGGGCTGGGCGTCTTTTCGAGGCCAAGATCGTGGTGCAAGCGCTTCGCGGGTTGTGGCGAGCGCTCAGGGCAAGCGCCGGCATCGGGCTCCACTCATCGCAGCCACGCACCAACGCGTGCAGCCCACGTACCGCCAGCGCACGGAGCGCCCAATAGCAATGCGCTGAAACAGTGCGAACCTCCAAAAAAGCAACGCCGCCGCACCAATAGTGCGCAAAAATGAAACGCGGCGCGCTCTGGCAGAACACCGCTCATTTAAAAATCCTCGCATCAGCGTGCGCCAAGTCCTTTCGGGTTCGGCATCGCCGGGCACGTTGCTTGCAATAGAGGCGGGTTGCGCCCTGACACCGGGGCTTTGATTGACGATTTGGAGAATTCAACCGTATGAAGAGCTTACTTAAATCCCGCCTTGGTACCGCGCTGCTTGGCGCGACCTTTGCGGCTGTGCTTGCGAGCGCTGGACACGCTCAAGAAAAAGTCCTCCGCGTGGCGATGACCGCCGCCGACATTCCAAAAACCCACGGCCAGCCCGATCAGGGCTTTGAGGGCAATCGCTTCACCGGCATTCCGATGTACGATGCGCTCACCCATTGGGATCTGTCCAAGGCTGACGCCGCGTCGGTGTTGATTCCTGGGCTCGCGACCACGTGGACCGTCGGCGCGACCGACAAAACCAAATGGACGTTTAAGTTGCGCCCCAACGTTAAGTTCCATGACGGCTCGGCACTCACCGCCGACGCTATCGTGTGGAACGTACGGAAGGTGCTCGATAAAGATGCACCCCATTTCGATGCCAGCCAAGTCGGTGTGACCGCCTCACGGATGCCGACGCTTCGCAGCGCGCGAAAAATTGATGATTTAACGGTTGAGCTGACCACCAGCGAGCCCGATTCGTTTTTGCCGCTCAACCTCACCAACCTCTTTATCGCCTCGCCCGCGCACTGGGATGCCAAGCTCAAAGCCGTGCCAGCTGGCGTGACCGATGCGGCCGAGCGTGCCAAGCAGGCTTGGGTTGCCTTTGCGGCGGATGCGTCCGGCTCGGGCCCGTTCAAAATGGCCAAGTTCACCGCCCGTGAGCGGCTTGAATTGGTGCCCAACAAAGCGTATTGGGATCCTAAGCGCACGCCAACGATTGATCGCGTAGTACTGCTGCCAATGCCTGAGGCCAATGCGCGTACTGCCGCGCTGCTCTCCGGTCAAGTCGATTGGATCGAAGCACCCGCGCCCGATGCCATGGCGCAGATTCGCAGCCGTGGCTTCACCATTTATTCCAACCCGCAGCCTCATGTGTGGCCGTGGCAGCTCTCGTTTGCCGAAGGCTCGCCGTGGCTCGATAAGCGTGTGCGCCATGCGGCAAACCTCTGTATCGACCGCGAAGGCATGCGCACGCTGCTCGGCGGCATGATGGGCATTCCCAAGGGCACCGTGGTGCCCGGCCATCCTTGGTGGGGCAATCCAAGCTTTGATATCAAGTACGACGTTAAAGCCGCACAAGCGCTCATGACCGCCGCCGGCCATTCGGCCGCCAAGCCACTCAAAGTCAAGGTGCAAATTTCGGCATCCGGTTCGGGTCAAATGCAGCCGCTGCCGATGAACGAATACGCCCAGCAGAGCTTGAAACAGTGCTTCTTTGATGTGCAGTTTGACGTGATTGAGTGGAACATGCTGTTCACCAACTGGCGCAAAGGCGCGAAAGATCCCTCGGCCAATGGCTCCAATGCCATTAACGTGAGCTTCGCTGCGATGGATCCGTTTTTTGCGATGGTGCGCTTCACCAGCACCAAAACCTTCCCGCCCACGTCTAACAACTGGGGCTACTACGGCAATGCTGAATTCGACAAGCTGATTGGCGATGCCCGCAGCACGTTTGAGGATAAAGCCCGTGATGCCGCGCTCGCGAAATTGCATGCGCGAATTGTGGAAGAGGCACCGTTCGTGTGGATCGCTCACGACGTGGGCCCGCGCGCTATGGCCGCTAAGGTCAAAGGCGTGGTGCAACCGCGTAGCTGGTTTATCGATCTGGCGCCGATGAGCGTGCAGTAAGTCACACTGGGTGGCACCGAGCGGTTGTTCGTGTGCCACCTTTTTCCTTTTTGACGCAGATTACGCAGACCGCGCAGAGTGAGGCTTATTAGCTTCAGGCAAAGCGACTTTCAATGTGCAATGCAATCACAGCAATCTGTGGTCCTCTGCGCAACCTACGTCAAAAAACCTACCGAATCGAAGCAAAGAAACTAGATGATTCTCTTCATCCTCCGCCGTCTGCTGCTCGCCATCCCGATCATGATTGGGGTGGCGATTGTGTGTTTTTCGCTGGTGCATCTTGCGCCGGGCGACCCATTGGTTTCTGTGCTGCCGCCCGATGCGTCGGCGGATCTGCAAAAGCAGCTCCGCACACTTTACGGTTTTGATCGCTCGCTGCCGGAGCAGTTTTTCGGTTGGATTTCGCGCGCGGTCACGGGCGATTTGGGCACCTCGATTGCCAGCTCTCGCTCAGTCACCACCGAGGTCATGAAAGCCGTAAAAAACACGCTGATATTGGCCGCCTTTGCTACCTTGATCGGTTTCTTTTTCGGCAGTTTGTTTGGCTTTGTGGCGGGCTACTTTCGCGACACCTTGGTCGATAAAGCCGCCTCGTTTATCTCGGTGATGGGCGTGTCGGTGCCGCACTACTGGCTCGGCATGGTGCTGGTCATTATCTTTTCGGCGCAGCTCGGTTGGCTTCCCGCCACCGGCATGGGCGCGGGCGGCTCGGCGGCTTGGGAATGGGATTGGGCGCACATGAAGCATTTGATGCTGCCGGCCATCACGATGTCGGTGATTCCGATGGGCATCATCTCGCGCACCGTTCGTGCGCTGGTGGCCGATATTCTGGCGCAGGAATTTGTGGTGGGGCTGCGCGCCAAAGGGCTTCGGGATTTCGATGTGTTCCGTCATGTGGTGAAAAACGTAGCGCCCACGGCGCTAGCGGTCATGGGCCTGCAACTGGGCTACCTGCTGGGCGGCTCGATTTTGATTGAGACCGTATTTGCGTGGCCCGGCACCGGCTTTTTGCTCAACTCCGCCATCTTTCAGCGTGACCTGCCGCTGCTGCAAGGCACCATTCTCGTGTTGGCCATCTTTTTTGTGCTGCTCAATGTGTTGGTCGATATTTTGCAGACCACGCTTGATCCGCGAATCACCCGTGGATAGCCGCGCTTTGAATCATGATTAGTACCCCTCTACCTCTCTCCATTGCCCCCGTTGAACAATCTCCCGGCTACTGGTCGGGTGTATTGCGGCGCTTTGCCAAAGATCGCGTTGCGATGTTTGCCGGCGCTGTCGTTTTGATTTTGGTGATCTTGGCGCTGTTTGGGCCGTGGCTCACGCCTGCGGACCCGTATCAGTCGTCGATGTTGAAGCGTTTGCGCCCGATTGGCACCGATGGCTTTCCGCTGGGCACGGATGAGCTGGGGCGCGACATGCTCTCTCGGCTGATGGTGGGTGCTCGTCTGTCGCTTTTCATGGGCATCACGCCCGTAATCTGTGCGTTTGCGATTGGAGCAACGCTTGGCATCCTCGCGGGCTTCGTTGGCGGCTGGGTCAATTCGATCATCATGCGCACGATTGATGTGTTTTACGCGTTTCCTTCGGTGCTTTTGGCCATTGCGCTCTCCGGCGCGCTCGGCGCGGGCATTGGCAACGCGCTCTTGTCGCTCACCTTAGTGTTTGTGCCGCCGATTTGCCGAGTGGCCGAAAGCGTAACGTCGCAAATTCGCAGCCGCGATTTCGTTGAGGCAGCGCGCGCCTCGGGTGCCAATGCGTTTGCCATCATTCGAGTGCACGTGCTGGGTAATGTGCTCGGGCCGATCTTTGTGTATTCGACGAGCTTGATTGCGGTGTCGATGATCTTGGCGTCGGGGCTGTCGTTTTTGGGCTTGGGCGTGAAGCCGCCGGAGCCGGAGTGGGGCTTGATGCTCAATACCCTGCGCACCGCGATTTACACGCAGCCTTGGGTGGCCGCGCTACCTGGATTGATGATTTTTATTACCTCGATGTCGTTCAATATGCTCTCCGATGGCCTGCGCTCGGCGATGGATGTGAAGCAATGAGTACGCCGATTTTGCAGGTGAGAAACCTGACCAAACATTTCCCGCTGAAAAACGCGCTGGGTGCGAAAACCGGACAGGTGCGCGCCCTTGATGACCTGAGCTTCACCGTACACAAAGGTGAAACGCTAGGCATTGTGGGTGAATCGGGCTGCGGAAAATCCACCACAGCCCGGCTCTTGATGCAGCTCATCGCGCCCACATCGGGCGAGGTGATGTTTGAGGGCAAGGCCGTGGGTAGCCGCGATTTGCCGCTCAAGGAATTCCATCGCCAAGTGCAGATGGTGTTTCAGGATAGTTATTCCTCGCTCAATCCTCGGCTCACCGTAGAAACATCGATTGCGTTTGGCCCGCAAATGCACGGCGTATCCGAGCGCGAAGCCACGGCACGCGCTCGCGATTTGCTCTCTCGCGTGGGGCTCGAGCCCGCTCGCTTCGCGGGCCGCTACCCGCATGAGCTCTCCGGTGGGCAGCGCCAGCGTGTGAACATCGCGCGTGCGCTCGCGCTTCAGCCGCGCGTGGTGATCCTCGATGAAGCGGTGTCGGCGCTGGATAAATCAGTGGAAGCGCAGGTGCTCAATTTGCTGCTTGATTTGAAAGAAGCATTTGATTTGACCTATCTCTTCATCAGCCACGATCTCAATGTGGTGCGCTACATCAGCGATCGGGTGATGGTGATGTATCTGGGGCAAACGGTCGAGCTGGGCCAAACCGAGGCGATCTTTGCCAACCCGCTGCATCCGTATTCGCAGGCGCTATTGGCCTCGATGCCCTCGATGGATCCCGATCACCGCACCGAAGCGCCGCCCATTGCGGGCGATCCACCCAACCCGATCAACCCGCCTTCGGGGTGCCGTTTTCATACCCGCTGCAAGTTTGTACAAGCGGCTTGCTCGGCCAACGCCCAGCAATTGTTTGCTTCCAAGGGTTTTGAGCACCATGTTGCCTGTGAGTTTTTTGAGCTCAATGCCAATAAAAATAAGGTGTTTAAAGAAAAAGCCAATCAACCCCTTGCCGAGACCGCGCTGTGAACACAATGTCCCCCGCTTCGTCTGCAACATCTGCGGTAACCATTGAAAATCTTCGCGTCACCTTCGCCGGCGGCGCGGCCCCGGTGCGAGCGGTCAACAACGTGAGCCTGCGCGTGACCCGCGGCGAAACTGTTGCGCTCATTGGCGAATCGGGCTCTGGCAAGAGCGTAACGCTGCGCTCCCTTCTGCGCCTTCATCCCGCCAAGAAAACGCAAATGAGCGGCCAGATCGAAGTGGGCGGTCGTGATGTGATGGCGATGAATGCGAGCGAGCTTGCGGCGTTTCGCGGGCGCGTGGCATCGATGATTTTTCAAGAGCCGCTCTTGGCGCTCGATCCGGTGTATTCGGTGGGTGACCAAATCATCGAAAGCATTCAGCGGCACATGAAAGTATCGCGCTCGGAAGCCCACGCGCGCGCGCTGAAGCTATTTGAGCAGGTACGGATTCCTAGCCCCGAGCGTCGGCTCGCCGCTTACCCGCATGAAATGTCGGGCGGTATGCGGCAGAGGGTGATGATCGCCCTGGCGCTGGCGTGCGAGCCCGAGCTGCTGCTGGCTGACGAGCCCACCACCGCGCTCGATGCGACGGTGCAGATTCAAATTCTGCTGCTACTGCGCGAGCTGCAATCGCGGCTCGGTTTGTCGATTATTTTTGTGACGCATGACATCGGTGCGGCGGTCGAGGTGGCTGATCGTATCGCGGTGATGTACGCCGGAGAAATCGTTGAAGAGGCTGATGTGCGCACCCTCATGCGCGCGCCGCGTCACCCCTACACCCAAGCGCTCCTGCAGAGCCGCGCGCACGGCTCTCTGGCTAAAGGCACGCGGCTGGCAACCATTGGCGGCGCGCCGCCCGATCTGGCTAACTTGCCGCCGGGCTGCGCCTTTGCGCCGCGCTGTGTTCACGTTGAACCCGCGTGTCGCGAGGGCAGCATCGCCATTGCAGCACTCGGGCCAACGCACCAAGCGCGCTGCCGCCGAACCCACGAAATCGTATGGCAGCACACTGCTGCGGCGAAAGCCTAGCCCATGCCGCGCCTCTTAATCGTCAACCCCAACACCTCGGCCTCGGTCACCACCACACTTGCCGAGCGCGCCCGAGCGCTCGCTCCGGCGGGCGCGACAGCCGACGACACCATCGCTCTGACTGCGCGTTTTGGCGCGTCCTACATCATCGATGAGACCTCTGTGGCAGTCGCGTCACACGCGCTGCTCGATGCCCTAGCGAGTCCAGCGGCCGTGGCAGCCAAGCCCAATGCGATCTTGGTGGGATGCTTCGGCGATCCGGGATTGCTGGCCGCGCGCGATCGATGCAGCGTGCCTGTGCTGGGCTTAGCTGATGCCGCCATGCGTGATGCGGCTGCGTTGGGGCCGTTTGCCATTGTGACCGGCGGCAAAGCGTGGCCACCGATGCTGCGCCGGCTCGCCGCTTCGCTTGGTTTTCACGATGAATTGGTGGATGTCATTGCGGTCGATAAAAACGGCGGCGAGCTCGCTGCTGATCCCATCGCTGCCAAGGCGCTGCTCAGGGCGGCGTGCGACCAAGCGCTGCAATCGGGTCGAGTGCGCTCCATCGTGATTGGCGGTGCCGCACTCGCCGGTATCGCCGCCGAGTTGCGCGCCGAGTTTTCTGTGCCGCTCATGGATAGCGTTGACAGCGGCCTGCGCGCTGCATGGTTGGCTGCGTCGTCTAGCGCTCCCGGTGGTTTTACTGTCCCAGAATGGTTTCAGTCCTATTAAATGTCCCATTTTTTGAGGTAACGCGATGAATGAATTGAATCGAATGCTGCGCCGATGTATCGCCAATGTTGCCTCGTTGGCAGCGCTCGTTTTAGCGGGTGCCACGATGAGCGCCAGCGCACAAGAGCAAGTGCTGCGGATCGGAATGACGGCCTCTGACATTCCGCTCACCACAGGCCAAGCCGACCAGGGCGGTGAAGGCCAGCGATTCATGACCAACACACTCTACGACCAGCTCGTGATGTGGGACTTATCGAGCGCCAGCAAACCATCAGCGCTTGCGCCGGGTTTGGCGCTTTCATGGAGTGCCGACGCCGCCGATCGCAAACGCTGGACCTTTAAGCTTCGCCCCGGCGTGAAGTTTCACGATGGTTCCACCTTCGATGCGGCCGCTGCCGTTTGGAATTTCGAAAAGCTTCTCAACGACAAATCTCCGCAATTTGATGCCAAGCAGGCGGGGCAGGGGCGCACGCGCATTCCATCGATCGCGAGCTACCGAGCCGTTGACCCGACGACGCTCGAAATCGTCACCAAAGAGCCCGATGCGTTTCTGCCATTCCAACTCGCGTGGATCGCGATGTCGTCGCCCGCGCATTGGGAGAAGATGGATAAAAACTGGGTCAACTACGCCAAGACGCCCTCTGGCACCGGCCCGTGGAAGCTCGTTTCCTGGACACCGCGCGAGCGCGCCGAACTCGTCCCAAATCCCGACTATTGGGACAAAGCGCGCGTGCCGAAATTGAGCAAACTCATTTTGGTACCGCTGCCCGAGGCGAGCGCCCGTGTCGCGGCGCTTCGCTCGGGGCAAGTCGATTGGATCGAAGCGCCACCGCCCGATACCGTCGCGAGCCTTCGCGGTGCTGGTTTTCAGATTGTCACCAATGCGTACCCGCACAACTGGGTGTGGCATTTATCGATGCTCGAAGGCTCTCCATTTCGCGATTTGAAAGTGCGCCAAGCACTCAATCTCGCCGTTGATCGCGAAGGCATGAATACGTTTCTAGGCGGTCTTTCAATTCCGGCCAAAGGCTTCATGCCGCCCGGTCACGAGTGGTTTGGCAAGCCCAATGAACTGAGCTTTGATCCCGCCGCCGCGCGCCGCTTGCTCGCCGAAGCCGGCTACACCAGCGCCAAGCCGCTGGTGATTAAGGTCGTCGTGCCCTCGTCGGGCTCGGGCATGATGCAGCCGATTGCGATGAACGAATTCCTGCAGCAGAATTTGCGCGATGTGGGCGTGCGCGTTGAAATCGAAGTGATGGAGTGGAATGCCCTAGTTGCAGCATGGCGCGCAGGTGTGAAAGACCCGACCAATCGCTCCGCCATCGCAATGAATTATTCGTACTTCATTCAAGATCCGTTCACCGCCTTTGTGCGCCATGTGCAATCCGATTTAGTCGCGCCACGCGGCACCAATTGGGGCTACTACGCCGTCAAAGACATGGATGCACTGCTGGTCACCGCGCGCACCAGTTTCGATCCCGCCGCCCAGCGCAGCGCGCTACAACGCATTCACGAAAAGTTTGTTAACGAACGGCTGTTTCTGATGGTCACGCACGATGTAAACGCCCGAGCGATGAGCCCGCGCGTGAAAGGCTTCGTGCAAGCGCAAAACTGGTTCCAAAATTTCTCGCCGATTACGATGTCGCGGTAGCGCTCACACAACGTCCCCTCCCCTTCAAGGGGAGGGCTAGGGTGGGGATGGTTTTCTATCCGAATGGCGAAGAAAACCATCCCCCTCCTAACCTCCCCCTTGAAGGTGGAGGAACCCCGCATCTCGCCGCCCAATCGCTCTCAGAATCGCCAAACAAATGCTCCTCCCCCAAGACCCCGCCAACGCCGTCGTCCCCTACCCAGCCGTAGAAGTCCCGAACGCGGAGACCGGCCCACTCTCCGGCCTCACCTTTGCGGCAAAGGACTTGTTCGATGTTGCGGGCTACCCCACCGGCGGCGGCAACCCGGTGCTGCTCGCCAAATCCGGCATCAAAACGAAAAACGCTGTCACCGTACAAAAGCTCCTTGACGCAGGCGCGCGCTTCGTCGGCAAAACGCACACCGACGAACTCGCCTTTTCGATGAACGGCAAAAACGCGCATTTCGGCACCCCGATCAACGGCGGCGCACCCGATCGTATTCCCGGCGGCTCATCCAGCGGCTCCGCCTCCGCCGTTTCCAACAAGCTCTGCGATTTCGCACTTGGCACCGATACCGGCGGCTCCGTTCGCGCACCCGCGAACCACTGCGGCCTGTTCGGCATTCGCCCCACGCACGGCCGCATCTCGCTCGAAGGCGCGCTTGATCTCGCCCCTAGCTACGACACTTGCGGCTTCTTCACGCGCGACATTGAAACCTTCGCTCGCGTCGCCGACGTATTGCTCGGCGCAGACGCGTCGCCACTGCCCGAGAAAATTCGTTTGCTCTGGCCGACTGACGTGTGGGCGATGCTCGAACAACCCGTGCAGGACGCCCTCGCGCCCGCGAGCGAGAAAATTCAAAACGCATTGGGCCACGCAACGCACTGCACCGTCGCGCTGGAGAGTTTCGACTCGATGTATTGGAATTTCCGCTACATCCAAGGCTACGAATCCTGGCAAACCAACGGCGCATTCATCACGCAACACGCCGTCCCCTTAGGCCCCGGCGTCGCCGAACGATTTGCGTGGTCAAAAAACGTAACGCGCGCGCAGCACGACGAAGCCTGGGCCTTTCGCCGCCGCTTCACCGCACACCTCGAACAACTGCTCGGCAACGACGGCGTACTCCTCATGCCCACCATGCCCGACATCGCGCCACTACTCACCGCCGAAGAATCCGAACTACAACGCTACCGCGACGCCGCGATTCAAATGCTCTGCATCGCAGGCTTAAGCGGCTTCCCTCAGATTAGTTTGCCGATGGCGTCAAGGTTCGGCGCGCCGTTGGGGATTTCGTTGCTTGGGCCTGCCGCTAGCGATCGCAGTCTGATTCGGCTCGCGGAAACACTCTAGCCAACTGCTCTTGATTCGGCACGATTCGAGTTTCAGTGCTCCGTTCGTGTCGCAACTCTCCGTTCGTGGTGAGCCTGTCGAACCATGAACGTCACTTTCGATAACTATTCAACCCGCCGCTTAACTGGTTTCTTTAACGCACGCTTGACGTCCAGTTCTTCTGTAGCCCGGAGATTGACTCTCGTGAGCCGTGCTGCGGCTTCAATATAGACCGCATCGTTCTCTCGCTTGCCCACGGCAAGCACGATTATGACGATCACCTTGTCGTCCACCCGATAGATAAGTCGGTAGCCCTGCTTGCGCAGCTTGATGCGGTAATACCCGGCGAGCGCACCGCGCAGCGCATCGCTTGGCACATGCGGCGATTTAAGCCGCTTCGCGAGTGCTTTTTTAAGAGGCGCTTTAACAGAGCCGTCTAGCTGCTCCCATTCCTTGAGCGCTGCTTCTTCGAATACCAATCCGTAGGTCATGGGCGCGGCAGTCGCTTAAAGGTCTTTGAGATTGACCTTCACGAATTTGCCACGCGCTTCGCGTTGCTTGATGATCGGCGCGAGTCGCACCTCATCAAGTTCGTCAAGCAGCGCCTCAAAAACCTCTGGATCGACCATGTAGAAAGCGGGTTTGTTGTGACTCAGCACAGCAACCGGGCGTTTATCCGCCTCGCGCAACACCTTCGCGGGATTGTTCTTGAAATCCGACATGCTGACGGCGAGTCCAGCAAGAAGCGTTTGCATGATGGCTCTTTTTAAGGGATTAAAACAGGGATGATTTTATCCCTTTTTTGAGAAGTGACGAACTTTTCTTTATGAAGCAACAACTGCTCAGCAACGACGGCGTACTCCTCATGCCCGCCATGCCCGACATCGCGCCGCTGCTCACCGCCGAAGAATCCGAACTACACGCTACCGCGACGCCGCCATTCAAATGCTCTGCATCGCAGGCTTAAGCGGGTTCCCGCAGATTAGGTTACCGATGGCATCAAGGTTCGGGAATTCGTAGCTTGCGTAGCGTGGAAGCGATCAAAGATTAGCGGGGTCGGTTACCGCAATTTGCGTGTGATCACTAGATACGCAGAATCTTGAGTTGTGAATCGGCCTTAGCGAGATTGTCAAAGTCTTTGTCGCAGGTCACCAGTGTTAGGTCGTGCGTGAGTGCAATGGCAGCGATCCAAATGTCGTTCTCCGTGATTTGAAGCTTGCTTGCCGGCCAATCATCACTCCAGCGCTCTGGCGGATTACCTTTTAGCTTACCTTGAGCCGCCTTTTGCGGGGAACATATCCACGCCCACTTTGAACGAAGCTGGCCATGTTCGTTAGCGACGTGGCGTGTTATCTCAATTGGCTCGGAAAGAGTCATGGCTGCATGGATACGCTCGCGTATCTCATTGAGAACAGTTTCGCTGGGGCGCGGCATACGAGCTTCGTACATACTCAAGCCGAACCGCATCTCGGCAATTGAGATTACGCAGAGGTACAGCTCTCGCTCTTGTGTGGCGCACTGAGTCCTAAAGGCCCTGGCGTTGGTGTGAGACGTGTGATTCGGGTTCGTTAAGGCCGATAAAACACTGGTATCGAGAAGAAACACCGGTATTCCTTCACGCCATATCGAACGCGTCGGCGACTGCGCTCGGTAACGGCTCTGTCAGCGCGCGCCAAGCAGCTTCCACATTTGCTTTAGATGTTGACAATTGTTTATGCAAGGAAATCGCTGCATCATTTGTGCGAGTGCCAGGGTAACCCGTAAACTCAATGCAGCTTGGGCGCTTATCGTCACCCATGAAGCGGAGTAGTTCTCGCTCCAATTTTGGCGGCAGATCGTACGACTTTAGTACCAACGCATCAATTTCCAGTAGAAGCTCACGGGCCGATTTCGGGTGAACCGAGAACAAAGGGCCATCGCCTGTTTCGGAAGCCTTGAGGTAGTCAGTGACCAGGCTTTCCAATTCGCGCGAAATCCGTGTACGGGGCAATGGAATCTGCCGCATGACTTCTACACGCAAACGTCGCTCTTCGTCATGCGAATAACTAAATGCATTCGCAACAGGTGAGTTTAGGATTGCACACAGTTCGATAAGAGATGACGTAGATTTTGCCGATTCATGCAACCAGATACCAAAGAACTGTTGCGATATAACCAATCCCTCTGAATCCACAGCAGCAGCCAATCGCCATGGCCCACGAGAGGTACGAGCGGCATTACAAACGATTTTCGGCGATGCCCAAGGGTAGTTGATCGCCCCGCCACGCAAGTTTGATGGGCGAGTGTCCAGATAGACCGCGTGTTTGACTTCGAACTGCGCGAGCGACTCGTTCGAACGATGTAAACCACGTTTGAATCCGTGCGCCGGTTTGCCGCGACTTGCCTCACTCTGATCTCCAATCCACTCAAGTCCCCGATGTAATTCGGCCACACTACCGAGTATTGGTGATTCAGCGAGGTAATCCCAGATGCGTCGCAGCGGTCGCAGCGCCGTGAACCCCGGAGAAAGGTGAGGATTTATCGGCGTCCAATCGCTGCTGGTTGTCTTCAAAGTCTGGTTGAAGCGCGGCCAATCGGGGCGCTTCACGACACTCTTGCGAATCATTGTTTCGGATTTTCCAACCTCGTTGTGGCGACGACCTTGCGCAATCAGAATTTCAGCGCCGATGGAGGCATGACGAAACACGCCTTCTGGAAGTTGCAGGACTTCAACATCATCGTAAATTTCACAAATGCGTTCAATGTGCGCTCGGTAGACCCTGTGTGACGAAAATCCGCTAGGCATCACCACACCAATAAACGACGGTGGCGTCTTTGTAACTGCCTCTAGTAACACGACCGGTTTGTGAACCGACAAATTTGCACTTGTCTCCTCGAAGTCTTCAAAGGGCGGATTGCATAGCAAGACATCGCACTGGCTAACGCGTTCTGCTAAACGACCGGATTCGAATAGATCCTCGTGCGCAATGTGCCAGCCATTGTGATTCGGATAGTCCGCCAGAATAAGCGATAGCCGTGCAATCTCGCATGCGAAAGGATCAATCTCGCTGGCTGAAAAGTGGTTTACGAGATGTTCATGCACCTTGGCCAAAGACCAAGAGCGCGGAAGCAACTCCTTAAATCGTCGTAGTGCCGCGGTAAGGAATACGCATGCACCTGCAAAGGGTTCGTATACGCGTAATTGTGCGAGTGCGTTTCCCTCCGGCAACCGAAGCGATCGGATTGCATAATCCGCCGCACTATACGGTGTGCTGTGTGTACCAAACTTCCTGCGGGTTTCTGGCGTGATCAGCGTGTTCTCGTAAACAAAAGCAAGATCGTCCGCCGCGATGTTTCGCAGATACAAACCTTCGCGCAAGGTGCGCCAGGCGGAAGTCAACTGGGCAATACGAATCTTGGTCCAATGCAGCTTCTGCACTGCCAGCGAGTACAGCGATTCCACTGCGGCCACAACCTCGCGCGGATTGTCCGCATCCACCGAAGCAATTCTGCTGTCCGCTCGGTCAATCAATATCTTGCCCGCTAGCAGGCGAAAAACTAGAGGGAAGAGCACCTGATAGTGCTTCTGAAAAGAAAGCTCGCCCATATCGATTTGCGTTTCCTCAAAATGGGCGAGGAATTGAGTCAGCATGTCATCAAGCGCGGATTGTGTGTCCGCCTGTATTCCATACAACGTGCGCGGATCGAACAGAAGTTCGGTGCTCGGTGTGTCTTCTCTAACCAGGAGTGCCTTGAGCTCACGGACCGGACCGGGTCCGAACTTTTCGCGATCGGATAGCAATGTTTGCCATTGCGACGCGGACGAGCTACTAAGCTTAGTGGCGCCGCCCGCTGTATATGTCCACATCGAAGCTTCGTCGCCTTCGATGACTACGAGAAACGGTGCCCCCAAGCTGCGGGTGGCTTCAACCGTGTCCCGCGCGGTCTCATTCGCGGCAACACGAACGACGCCTAATGCAGCCGTGCGATACGAGGCGGGCTCGTCCCAAAAGGCTGCTGCATCTACCTCGCGCACCGGTCGCGCGGGCTGATCCACTGCCGCGAATTGGAATTGCTGGTAGACGTCTACCGAGCGATAACCGAGGCGAGTAAACGAAGCCCTAATGTGTCGTGCGTTGTAGGTCATCGTGCGCTCCTCGCTTTTTTCATATTTCCTGCCGAGGCAAGCATTTTTCTAACCACCGACTTAGTGGTAGGCGCAAACACGACGGAACCAACCGCCTGCGGCCCGAAACCCAATTCGCGTTGATTCCAATAGTGCGACCCGCGTCCCGGTAACAAGTATTCGTCCACCGTCTGAAAGATTGGGGCGAGCGGCACGAGTAGTCCTTCCTGCAAGCTCTCTACATCGTCGACGTATCGAACGTTGATTGGCTCGAATGTCAGCAGCAAGTGAGCGGAAGATGAGAGTGGGCGTGGCCCCGACAACACGGCGCGCAGCTGTTCTGAGAAGCCAGCTACGGTGATCCTTTGCAGTCCATATCGAACCTCCAGCTGAACACAAGTTCGCACCAATAACAAATCCTGCGCCGTATACTGCTTCGCCACCCTCACTCGTGTGTTGCGACTGGAATACATCGGAAGCGCATCCAGGAGGCCGCGCATTTGATCGCGCGTATAGCCACTGATCGTCAACAGGTCAGCCATGGTCAAAGAACGACTATTCACCTGTGCCTCCGTTACGCAAGTCTGAGTATTCTATACACAGACTTGCGTAAGGACTACGCAGAACCACGCTTTCCACAGAACTAATGTTGCGGCCTGAATACAGTACGGTCGTTCCGAAGAATTTGTTGGAGACTAGGGCGCAGATTTTTTGTTTTCACTGCGCTGAACAGCGAACGCGCCGCATCATGCAAAAGCCCGCCGCGACATCGCGTTGAGCAGAACCTCCACTCCCAGAGCCAAGTGCTCGTCGCGCGCGTCTTCGATTTGTTTGTGCGAAATTCCCTCTTTGCACGGAATGAAAATCGTCGCGCTACGCGCGGAGCGCGCGATGTACAGGGCGTCGCAACTTTCGTACTACGCCCCACCCCGAAAAAGCGAAAACCCCCACGGCGTGAATTTGAAGGGTAGGTGATAGTGCTGTGCTGGGTCGGCGATGTGAAATCGGTAGGGGACTTCTTCGAGGAACGCGGGCGTGGGTAGCGTGATGCGTTGGCTGCGATAGAAGTCGCCGACGGCGAACAGCACTTCGTAGCCGCCCGCGCCGATGGCGTTGCTCATGAGCACGGGATCGTCGAGCAGGCCTTTGCTATTGATTGCGCCGCGTACGAGGGGTGCGGCCTCGCCCAAACGAAAGAGCGCCGCACCCAGGCCGACCGCGACGCGGCCATTGGCCACGTCAACGCAGTGGATCGATAAGCCGCCAACGTTCGTCATGCGTTGAGCTTAACCGAGTTTCGCGCCCGAGGCTTTCACGACGGGTGCCCAATCGGTGACTTGCTTGCTGACGAAGTTGCCGAATTCGGCCATCGATTTGCGCTGCATCGCAACGCCCATGTCTTCGAGGCGCTTCGCGATGTCTGGGCGCGCGAGCACGTCGGCCAAAGCCGCGTGCACCTTTGCCGCAATATCGTTTGGCAGACCGGCGGGCGCGGAGATGCCCAAAAAGTTCTCTGCCACCAGTTTCGGAAAACCCGCTTCGCCCACGGTGGGGATATCGGGGGCGAGCCCGATGCGTGCGCGCGAGGTGACGGCGATGCCTTTGAGCTTGCCGTCTTTAATGTGTGGCACGTTTTGCGTGAGTGTGTCGATTGCGAATTGCAGCGTGCCGCCCAGAAGATCGGCCGCCATCGGGCCAGAGCCGCGATACGGCACGTGCTCCATGTTCAACTTGTATTCGGTTTTAAATAGCTCGCCAACGATATGCCCGATGGAGCCAACGCCGCCAGAGCCGAAGTTCACCGGCTTCGTTTGCGCGCGAATCCAAGCCACCAACTCAGTGACCGTTTTCGCGGGCACGCTCGGGTGAACGACGAACACGTTCGGCACTGCGCCGATGTAGCCAATGTGCGCGAAGCTTTTGATGGGATCGTACGTCGGCTGCGTCAGCATGAAGGGCGAGATGCTGATCGGCGCAGTGTTTGATAACAAGAAGGTGTAGCCATCCGCGGCTGATTTCGCCACATCAGCGCCACCAATCGTTCCGCCCGCACCCGGTTTGTTATCCACGATCACGGGCTGCCCCAGCTTTTCTTGAAGACCCGGCTGCAACAGGCGCGCAACGATGTCTGACGAACCGCCGGGCGCGAAGGTGACCACCATCCGAATTGGCTTGTTGGGCCAGGCTTGTGCAAACGCCGGCAGTGCGTGGAGCGCGGGTAGGCTTGCCGAGGCGAGCAAGAAATCTCTGCGGTTGAATGCTTTCATGGCGGTCCCTTTTTCGGAAGTTGCGCTCGTGAGGTGCGTTGGCTCATGTTGCCAAGGTGCGAAACGCTTCGCGAGGCGCTGATTACATTGATGACAGACGCAACAAAGCGAGAACCATACCAATCGTTCGTTGGGAATGGGTTTGCTAATAGCAACAAACTGCTGGCAGCAGGCCGTTAGCTTGCCCCCGCGCCCGCCCGCGCAATCATCGCCCCAAACAACACATCCGCGCCCAACCCCAAATCCTCCTCTCGCGCATCTTCAATTTCGTTGTGCGAAATGCCGTCTTTGCAGGGGATGAAAATCATGGCGGCGGGGCAGGTGCGGGCGGCGTACACGGCGTCATGGCCGGCGCCGCTGACGATGTCCATCGCCTCAAAGCCTAGCGCTTGCGATGCGTCGCGGATGCTTTGCACGAGTCCGGCGTCGAAGTGGGTGGGGGCGAAATAGACGACTTGTTGAATGTCGATATTGCAATTAAAGTCGCTTGCAACGGCCGCTGCACGGGCGCGAAGGGCTGCGTCCATCGCTAAAAGGGTGGCGTCGTCCGCATGCCGGAAATCAACGGTGAAACGCACGCCGCCGGGGATGACGTTTCGGGAATTGGGGAATACGTCCATCGAGCCTACGGTGCCGCGGCCGTGCGGTTGATAGTCGAGCGCGATGCTGCGTGTGGCGGTCACAAGCTGCGCTGCGGCTTGCATGGCGTCTTTGCGCAAGCTCATCGGCGTGGGGCCGGCGTGCGCTTCCATGCCGGTGATGGTGATGTCGTACCAGCGCTGGCCGAGCGCGCCGGTGACTGCACCCAGTGGGCGCTCGGCGGCTTCGAGCACCGGGCCTTGTTCGATATGCGCTTCGAAATACGCGCCGAGGCGCGGCGCGCCTTCGGCCACGCTCGCGGGCGTTGCGCCGTTGTAGCCAATGGCGGTGAGCGCTGCGCTCACCGATATGCCGTCACGATCACGTGCGGCGCGTGCGTGATCGAGTGTGAACGCCCCTGCGTATACGCCCGAGCCCATCATCACGGGCACGAAGCGCGAGCCTTCTTCGTTGGTCCAGATGCACACTTCAATCGGCGCTACGGTTTCGATGTTCAATTCGTTCAGGCGGCGAATCACTTCAATGCCCGCGAGCACGCCGTAGTTGCCATCGAATTTTCCGCCGGTGGGTTGGGTGTCGATGTGTGAGCCAGTCGCCACCGCAGCGCGCGTCGGATCGCTTCCGGCGCGGCGCATGAAGATGTTGCCGATCTGATCGATGCGGATGGTGCAGCCCTCCGCTTTAGCCCAACCCACCACGAGATCACGCGCTTGGCGGTCCAAGTCTGTGAGGGCCAGCCGACATACGCCGCCTTTAGCGGTCGCGCCGAGCTGCGCGAGCGTCATTAGTGATTGGTTGAGGCGGGCGCTGTTAACGCGAAGTGGTTGGGTAGTCATGGTCGGCGGGTGTTTATGCGGTCGATGTAGGGGCGTGTGAAACTTCCGTTGATACTGAGGTGAGGGTTGTATGACTCACTTTACCCGCTTCGATTCATCAATGTCCATGAAATGCCAAAAGTGTTGGCGGAAGGGGATGCGTTTGTAGTTGAGTAGCCACGGTTGGGTGATGACGTTTTGGTAGCGGAACACGCCGGGATGCCACGGCGAATAGCCCATGGCCAATTCGTTCATCGCTCGGTAGAGTGCCCAGCGTTTGGGACCGATGGGGAGCTTTTGTGCCTGTTCGTAGAGCTCGTCGTATTGCTTCAAATTGAAGCGAGCGAAATTCGATTGCCCGATGGATTTTGAGTAGAAGAGCATCAAGAAGCTATTGCCGTCGGTTGCGCTGGAATTCCAGCCCAGATTCCAAAACTGCAATTGCCCCGCGCGGGCTTGCTTCAATAAGTCGGGCCATTTTTGCGTGTTGAATTTCACGCGAATACCGATTGAATCAAGCGCTTTTTTCCACAGCTCATCATGCTCGCGATCGAGAGAGCGGGGCGATGAAGAGCGGGTGATTTCCAATGGTGAGCCATCGGGGCGCTCACGAAACCCGTCGCCATCGCGGTCAACGTAGCCGAATCGATCGAGCAGTGCTTTGGCCATTTCCACGTCTCGGCGCGCGGGGGCGCGGCCGGTTTTGACATGCCCAGTTTGTGTGGGCGGGATGACTTGATTGGCGGGTTCAGCTTGATTGCGAAACACGATTCGCACGTAGTCTTCGGTGGGGAACGATAGGATCATGGCGCGGCGAAGTGCGATCCGCTCTTGCGTGTAGCCGCCGATCACCGGGTCTTCTAAATTGAAGTACTCAAAGCTTAGCGCGGGCTCCAACGCTCGCTGGTGTCCGATGCCGCGCGCTGCCAATTCGGGCATCAGCTTGCCGTTTTGTACGACGCTGCCGATCATGTCGAGCCCAACGAATTCGTAATCCAACAGATCCGATTTAAACGAGAGCAGGCGAGGGTTGCCTTCTTCGATGATGCTGATTTCAACGTTACCGATCAGCGGAATCTTCTTGCCTTTGTTTCGCGCGAGCACTTCCGCATCAGCGGGTTCGCCCTCGGTCGGAAACAATTCGTCGCGGAAATTTTCGTTCTTGGTTAAGAGCACTTTGCTGCCCTTGGTCCACTGCTTGATGCGAAATGGGCCCGCGCCGACAGGGTTACTCATGATGCGTCCACCCTGGTCGCGGTACGCTTCAACCACTTCCCGCGCTACAGGCGACCAGTTGTACTGCGTCATCAGCTCCGTCATCGTGTAATCGGGATTCTTGAGCTTGATTTGAATCGTGTATCGATCCAGTGCCTTGAGCCCTTCAACCGGTTTGTCGTAATCGAACTTGCCAGTTTTCTTAGCCTCGGCAACGATGTCGTCCATTCCGACGACTTTGCCATCGATGTGCCATAGGTTTGGCGACACCATTTTCGGATCGAGCATCCGCTTCCACGAATAGATGAAATCATCCGCGGTCGCTTCGCGCTTCTTGCCCTTAAACGCCGGATCGTCAGCGAAGTAGAGCCCTTTCTTAATGCGAATGACCCACGTCAATCCGTCGGCGGAAATCTCGGGGAGTGCTTGCGCCAAACTGCCACGCAAGCGAACCGGGCGCACGTAGTAATCAAACTCGTACATCACGTCAAAGACGGCGTTGTTGACGTGCGCCGAGTAGAGATCGTTGGTCGCCTGCGGATCAAATCCCGTCACGTCGACCGGAAAGGCCACGCGCACAGTTTTGCTCATGTCGGTTGCCAGAGCGGCGGTTGAGAGAAGCACGGAGAGGGCGCAAAGGCCCATCAATTTGAGGATTCGCATAGAGGCGAGGGCGGTGAGACGATGAAGTTGAGATTATCGCTGGAGCGGGCAAGCAATGGCGATTCGGGCCCCTTGTTCTCCGTTCGTGGTGCCGGTGATCACGACATCCGCCCTCCGTTCGTGGTGAGCCCGTCGAACCATGAACACGCCGAAGAATTCCCTTCCGCAATCGAGGTGCTGCACATCTACTGCCGCCGATGGTTCGACAAGCTCACCACGAGCGGGAAGCCTGGGTGCGGACGACCACATCATCCGCGTGTCCGTTCGAGGCATGACATCCACCCTCCGTTCGTGGTGAGCCCGTCGAACCATGAACGCGCCGAAGAATTCCCTTCCGCAATCGAGGTGCTGCTCATCTATTGCCGCCGATGGTTCGACAAGCTCAGCACTAGCGGGGACGGAGACGCTCCGTCGATGGAGATGAGTTCAGCGTCTACTGCCGCTTCGCGGCACGCTGTGTTTCATCAACATCCACATATTTCCAGGGTGTGCGCCAAAACGGGTGCCGCACATAATTTCTAAGCCACGGCTGCCACACCGCATTGGAATAGGTGTGATAGCCGAACGAGAGCACGGTGTTCGCCGCCGCGATTTTGGAGAGCGCGGCATAGAGCTTCGTGCGCTCTGCCCCAATGGGCTTGGTTTGCGCCAGATCGTAGATTCGGTCGTATTCAGGATCGCTAAATTGCATGTCGTTAATCGCATTGATGTTTCGCGACACCAGTAAGCTTGCGAAGCCATCGCCGCTGGGGCCACTGGCAATCCAGCTCCAGCCCCAGGATTGCAATTTGCCGGTGCGCGACATCTCGATTAAATCGGGCCACTTCTGTTTAAAGAACTCGACCCGGATACCAATCGCATCCATGCTCTTTTTCCAAATCTCGTCTTGGTCGCGAGCGCGCGACGTGGTGACGCTGGACCTTGTGAGTGCTAGCGGTTTACAGCCCGGCGCTTCGCGGAAACCGTCGCCGTCGCAGTCTTTATAGCCATAGCGGTCCAGAAGCGCGCGGGCGAGTGCGGGATCGTAGGGCGGTCGCAGCTTGAGCCCCGGTGTGTGGCCCGTTTGTGACGGCGGGATGAGCGACTGCGCCAACTCGGCTTGACCCTTGTAGACGGCTTGCAATTCGCGATCACTATCGAATCCCATCAATATCGCACGGCGCAACGCGTTTTTTTCGATGGCGGTACCACCCACCACTGGATCGTTCATATTGAAATAGTTGAACACCAGAATCGGCTCAAGGCTTCGCACATGACCGACGCCTAAGCGCGCGAACTCTGGCTTCAATTTCACCGCGTCAAACATACGCTCATGCATCGACAGCGGCACATCGAGCCATTCCAATTGACCCGACTGAAACGCCAAAACGTTGGCGAGCGATTCTTCGATCACGCTTAGCTCGATTCGGTCCACCACGGGCGTACGTTGCGTGCTGAGCGCCCCGTTTGGCAGGGGCACAAACTCCTCGCGATACGTGGCATTGCGAACCAGCACTACCTTACTTGATCGTTTCCATTCCGATTTTGCGAGTGAAAAAGGTCCAGTGCCAACGGGGTGCTCACGCACGCGGTTACGCTCGTCGCGATACTTTTCAATCACCTCGCGGGCGACTGCTGAAAACGAGGCACCCGAAAGCTCGTACAAAAATTCAAACTGCGGCTTTTCGAAAACGATTTGAAAGCGGTAGCGATCTAGCGCCTTGAGGCCGCTCATTTCACGGTCGTAATCAAAGGCGGCGCCTTTATCGGCAGCGTCCCGTACTGCTTTCAATCCGGCAATTTTGTTCTCGATCAGGTAGTAGTTCAGCGAGGCGACTTTTGGATCAGCCAGCCGTTTGATCGAGTAAACGTAATCAGCCGCAGTCAGCTCACGCTTCTTGCCGCCAAAGGCCGGATCGTCTTGAAAGTAAATCCCTGCCTTTACGTTGAGCGTGTAGGTGCGTCCATCAGCCGAAACGTCTGGCATGGCTGAAAGCGTTGCTGGACGGAGCTTTACGGGGCGGGCAAGGTAGTCAAATTCGAGCGGCGGATCAAAAATCATCCGCGCAATATCGCTCGATGGCACGTCGTCAATAGCGGCCGGATCAAACGTGCTTTCGGCTGCGTTCATTGAGAGGCGCAGGGTTTTCGGTGCTGCCGATTGCGCAAACGCCAAGTTGCCGGTGCAAAAAAGTAGCGCCACAGTCAACCATGTTCGAGCACGCGGCTGCCGCATTATGCGAGCGCTTTTTCGATGTCTTTAGACAGCGACGCGGGCTCATCGGTGGGCGCAAAGCGCTTCACCTTGCCATCCGGATACACCAAAAATTTGGTGAAATTCCACTTCACGGCTTCGCTGCCCAAAAGCCCAGGAGCTGCTTTCTTCAGATGCTCAAACAGCGGATGCGTTTTCTCGCCGTTGACATCGACCTTCGCAAACATCGGAAAATTGACGCCGTAACTCATGTCACAAAAATTCGCGATTTCGGCCTCATCACCGGGCTCTTGGTCACCGAATTGATTGCACGGAAAGCCCAGCACTTCAAGCCCTTGCTCATGGTATTTGTCATAGAGCGCCTGCAAACCTTTGTACTGCGGCGTGAACCCGCACTTGCTCGCGGTGTTGACGATGAGCAGCGGCTTACCTTCAAACTTCGAGAGCTTTTGCTGTTTGCCATTGATGTCTTTGGCGCTAAATTCGTAGGCGGTAGTCATGGTTTGCCTTTAAAGTAAATTGAGGTGAAACAGCTCGTTAATGAGTCTGCGCGACTACAGCGCGGCAAACCCGTTTGTTAGATCGGCAATCAGATCGGAGGGCTCTTCGAGCCCGATCCCAAGCCGTATCAGCGCGCCCTGATGTGGCCAGTTCGCACGCGTTTTTGTTAGGTTGTAGGTGAGCGCGAGCGAGCCAATGCCGCCCCAGCTCGCACCAATGCCGAACAGTTCAAGCGCCTCGATAAATCGGGCGGCTGCATCGGCTTTGTATTGATCGTGCAGCACGAACGAAAACACGCCGGTTGATCCTGTGAAATCACGCTTCCACGTGTCGTGCCCAGCACAATCCGGTAGCGCGGGATGCAGCACGAGCTTCACCTCGGGTCTGGCTTTGATCCAATTGGCAATGTCGAGTGCCACCTTTTCAGCGTGACGCATACGCATGGGCATCGTCGGCAATCCGCGCAGCACCAAATAAATGTCGTCAGGCGCGCAGCATTGACCCGTTTGCAGCGCCATATCTTTCACCCGCCGCCACGTGGCTTCGTCTTTCGCGGTGATCGATCCCATCACCAAATCGCTGTGACCCGCCGGATACTTGGTGAGTGCATGCACGGAGATGTCAGCACCCAATTCAAACGCTCGCAGGTACCAGCCCGCGCTATAGGTGTTGTCGATGGCCACCAACGCCCCGCCCGCGTGCGCCGCTTTGGCGATGGCGGGTAGATCGCTCACCTCCATCGTGATCGAACCTGGCGTTTCGACCCACACCAACTTCGTGTTAGGTTTCATCAGCGCAGAAATGCCCGCGCCGATGAGCGGATCGTATTGCGCCACCGTCACATTCATTTGCTTGAGCAAGCCATTGGCCAAGCCGCGAACTGGATCGTAGACATTGCCCGGCACCAGCACATGATCACCCGGTGCCACGAACGGCAAAAACGCATAGGCAACGGCAGCGAGCCCTGACGGAAAAAGCACCGTCGCGAAGCCGCCTTCCCACTCTGCAATACGGTTCTGCAAATCGCGAGTCGTTGGCGTGCCACTCGTACCGTAGGTGTAAATCGACTCATCTGCCCCCGATCGATTGACCCACTTATCAATGTTCTCGAAGAGCACCGTAGAAGCGCGTTCAGTGCCGGGCGCCAATGAACGAAAGCCCGTCGGTACATCGCGCTTCGGATGAATCAGGTGAGTGGTGGGGCTGAGGGGAGTGGGTTGCTTGCTCATGGAGTACAAGTTTAGACCCAAGCTGAGCGTTTTAAGTGACGGCACCGTCTCGCAACATGAGCCGCCGAAGGGCAAGGCAATGCTTTGCCGCAGCCGAGTTCTCTGCGTTCGTGAGTCCGCAGAGGACGCCGGTGCCAAGCGAGAAAAGGCGAAAGTGGTAGGCCGTGTAGGACTTGAACCTACGACCAAAGGACTGAGGCGGGGTTTCGAGTCGCGGTAGCGACGAGCCGCCGAAGGGCAAGGCAATGCTTTGCCGCAGCCGAGTTCTCTGCGTTCGTGAGTCCGCAGAGGACGTTGTTGCCAAGCGAGAAAAGGCGAAAGTGGTAGGCCGTGTAGGACTTGAACCTACGACCAAAGGATTATGAGTCCTCTGCTCTAACCAACTGAGCTAACGGCCCACTGGGGACAATTATCGCATCGCAGCTCCGTAAAACGGCACATTGCGAACTCTGAACCAATGAAAACGGGCCCGAAGGCCCGTCTTGCAATCTGGCAGCGCCAGCGCAACCGAAGACAGTTAAGCCTCGGTGACAAAGCCTTTAAGGCGCTCGGCACGGCTCGGGTGACGCAGTTTCCGCAGCGCTTTGGCTTCGATTTGACGAATTCGCTCGCGGGTGACGTCGAATTGTTTGCCGACTTCTTCGAGGGTGTGGTCGGTGTTCATTTCGATGCCGAAGCGCATACGGAGCACTTTGGCTTCGCGTGGCGTCAAGGTGTCGAGCACTTCCTTGCACAGATCGCGCAAGCTGTCCTGTACAGCCGCTTCAATCGGCGTGAGCGTGTTGGTGTCTTCGATGAAGTCGCCCAAATGGCTGTCATCGTCGTCACCAATCGGCGTTTCCATTGAGATCGGCTCTTTGCTGATCTTCATGATTTTGCGGATTTTGTCTTCGGGGATCTCCATGCGCTCGGCGAGCGTCGGCGCGTCGGGTTCGATACCGGTTTCTTGCAAGATTTGGCGCGAGATGCGGTTCATCTTGTTGATCGTCTCAATCATGTGCACCGGGATACGAATGGTGCGTGCTTGATCGGCAATAGAGCGGGTGATCGCTTGGCGAATCCACCACGTGGCGTAGGTCGAAAACTTAAAGCCGCGACGGAATTCGAATTTATCGACTGCCTTCATCAGGCCGATGTTGCCTTCTTGAATCAGGTCAAGGAACTGCAAACCGCGGTTGGTGTATTTCTTGGCAATCGAGATCACGAGGCGCAGGTTGGCCTCGGTCATCTCTTTCTTGGCTTTGCGGGCTTTGGCTTCACCCGAGGCCATTTGCTTGTAGATGTCTTTGAAGTCTTGCAGCGGCAGCATGACCTTGGTCTGCTGTGCATGCAGTGATTCTTGGCGCTCAACCAGCGCTTGGCGGCTTTTCGCCATCGCGTCGCTATACGGTTTTGCGGCGGCAATTTCCTTGTCGATCCACGTCAAATCCATCGCCTTGTCGGGGAACATTTTCAAGAAATGGTCGCGCGGCATGTGGCATTTGAAGACTAGGAGCTCTTGCAGTTTGCGCTCGTGGCCGCGGACGCGCTCGACTTCGGCACGCACAGAATCACACAGCTGTTCGACGATCTTCGCCGCGAAGCGAATATCCATCATCACTTCGGTGATTTTCTTTTGCGCTTTGACGTAGCCTTCGCTCTTGTACTCGCCTTTTTCCACATGCGCCACGATCTTCGCGTGGTTTTTGCGGATCGTGCCGAATTTCTCAATCGACATGCTCTTGAGCTTGGCAAGAAGTTCGGCGGATACGGCAGCGCTGGCTTCTTCGTCAACCTCTTCGGCTTCTTCCTCGTCACCGTCTTCGGCATCCGGGTCGGCGGCGATCACGGGCGCGGCGGGCTCAGGTTCGGCCAGATCGGCCAGACCGTCAACGATGTCGTCAACAGGCACTTCGCCCTTTTCGATTTTGTCAGCCAGCGCAAGAATTTCAGCAATGGTCATTGGGCAGGCAGAGATCGCCTGCACCATGTGCTTGAGACCTTCTTCGATGCGCTTGGCGATTTCGATTTCGCCTTCGCGAGTCAAAAGCTCAACGGTGCCCATTTCGCGCATGTACATGCGAACTGGGTCGGTGGTGCGGCCAAATTCATTGTCGAGCTGCGAAATAGCTTGCTCGGCTTCTTCGGCGACGTCATCGGCAACCGCGACGGCGTTTTCAGTGATGATTAAGTCTTCGGCGGCAGGGGCTTCGTCATAGACCTTGATGCCCATGTCGGTGATCATGGCGACGACGCTCTCGATCGCTTCGGCGTCTACCAAATCGTCGGGCAGGTGATCGTTGATTTCCGAATAGGTCAAATAGCCACGATCTTTGCCGAGCGAGATCAGTGTTTTGAGGCGCAGACGACGTGTTTCGGCGTCAACGGTGGGCAGCGGCGCGAGCGCGGCCAACAGCGCTTGCTGTTTTTTCTCAAGCAATAGCTGCTTGCGAGTTTTCGGTTTTCCGGTGAGCGGATTAATCGCGATCCTTTCGGGCACTGCGTCTACTGCGGCGACGTCGGCGCTATCGACAACGTCAACGACTGGCTCGTCCTTCTTCGGCGCTCCAGCTTTGCCCTTGGCGGCCACAGGCTTGACAATCGCTGGCGCTGTTGGCTTTTCAATGGCCTTGGCCGCCTTGGGGGCGGCCTTGGCGGATTCGCTCGCTAACGCTTTGGCCGAAACCGGCGCTGGCTTTGCGGTGGGCTTGGTTGCGGCTTTTGTCGCGGCCTTTGTCTGCGCTTTGGGCGCGGCCGTTGGCGCGGTTTTGGCGATGGGCTTGGTCGCCGCTTTTGGGGCTGCTTTGGCGACGGGTTTGGCTACCGCCTTGGCCTTGGTTGGGCTTTTCGCGATTGGTTTAGCGACGGACTTCTTGGCCGACTTTGCAACTGGCTTAGAGGCTGGCTTAGCGACTGGCTTAGCGACTGGCTTAGCGGTTGGCTTGGCTTTCGGAGCCGGCTTCGCTTTCGCGGCTGATTTGACTTTTCCAGCAACCTTGGGCGCTGGCTTGGCCGCGGGCTTTGCCTTTGCGGTGACTTTGGTGGTTGGCTTCGCGGCTACTTTGGTGACCGGCTTTTTTGCAGCGGGCTTGGCCGCGGTTTTGCCTTTGGCGGCGACCTTAGGCTGCACTTTGCCAGCGGGCTTGACCTTGCCGGTGGGGCGTTTGCTGCTTACCGCCGCTTTAGGCTTTGACGGCTTGGCACCGGTTTTACCGGACGGTTTTGCCGCTTTTTTTGCGACGGAGGACTTGCCACCGACAATCTTTATGCTCTTGGCCGTTTTTTTTGATTTGTCGATTGACTTGGTGTTGGCTTTTGCCATGTCTTGAAACTCCAGAGGGCGAAAAAATGATCGCCGGTCACGTAGCCGATGCGCGCCGACCTGTGAGTCGATTCCACGATCCGAGGCGTTTGAGCGCAAACGGCGTGAAATGACGGCTTTGAGGTGGCGAACAAATTAAAAGGGGAACCCGTAATTATACCAACGAACCCTCAGAAATTTGGGCTTCGCTGCCTGAAAATCAAGCGGCCCTGCGGATAAATGGGTAGATTTTTTAGGGACGGCGAGCCAACTGCGCCAGACTCGAAAAAGTCCGCCATGGATCTCCGAAATAAACGGCTTTTTTCTTATAGCCTTATGAAATGAGGGCTAGGTAACAGCTACGAACTTATTTGAATAGTTCAGTAATTATCGTTTAAATCTCATTTAGTAAGGCATTTAATCAATAAGTCGATACTCGCCGGGTGGTATTTCCAAAAAGTTCTGCGCCCCCCGCGATTCGCGCCAAATTTGCCCGGTTTCATCGCATTGGGCTGCGTGGCAACGGAACTTTTCGCTAACGTTCATCGAAAGCAGTGGTTCGATCATTTTTCCAGTCAGGACGGCAATGAAAATTAAGCGGTGGATGTGGGTTACGGGTGCGGTGCTGTTGTTGGCTGCGGGCGGTGGCGCGGTTGCTGTGCAACAAATGCGTGCGAAAGCCGAGGAGCAGAAAAAGCAAGACGAAGCCAAGAAAAAAGACACCGCGCTATCGCTTGCCGCCGTGGATTTGTTTCGCGCAGCGCCGGCTACGTTGTCAAACACTCTGCCGATCTCGGGCACGGTTGATGCGGCCAAACAAGCCATGGTGCGCTCACGCCACGCTGGCATCGCCACCCAAATTAGCAAGCGAGCCGGCGACACGGTACGCCAAGGCGAAGTGCTGGCGCGAGTGGATAGCGAGGAGCTTCGCCTGAGAATCGGCGAGCGCGAATCGGCCCTTCGCCAAACCCAGGCTGCGCTGACTGTCGCCGAATCGGCGCGCACGCAACAGCGATCATTGTCGGATCGGGGCTTCATTTCAAAGGCGGCGCTCGACAGCGCCGAGAGCAATTTCATCAGCGCTAAAAGTGCTCACGAAAACGCCCAGTCGCAACTATCCATGGCGCGCTCGGCGCTCGGTGAGACAGCGCTCACCGCACCGATCAGCGGTGTGATCGCCAAACGCAGCGTTGAACCGGGCGAGCGCGTGGGCAACGAAATGCAGGTGTTTCAGATCATCGATCCAAGCTCGCTCGAAGTGGTGGTGGCCGTTCCGGCCGAGCGCGCTGCGGAATTAAAAGTGGGTCAAAAAGCCAAGTTTCAAATCGATAGCGCCAGCGGAGGCTCACTGGTTGAAGCGACCCTTAGCCGAGTGATACCGAGCACCGGCAGCAGCGCCCGCACCATCGAAACTCGTTTTGCGCTGCCCAGCAACAGCAGCGTGCCCGCAGGCGCATTTTTGTCGGGAAAGTTGGAAATCGCGCAGACTAAAGCCGCAGTGGCGATCCCGCGCGTGGCCGTCAGGAGCGACGGCAGTGGCAGCTACGTGTGGGCCGTTCAAGACGGCAAAACCGTGCGCGTACGGGTTAAAGTGGTTGATCTCGACAGCGGCGGCGATCAGCTGAGCGTTGAATCGGGTATTGCCGCTGGCGCTGACGTATTGATGCTTCGCGGCACCGAGCCGCGCGAGGGGCAAGTCGTAGTGATGCCCGGCGCAAAGCCAGCAGCTCCGAGCACCGCTGGCGGCGCTAGCCCCGCCCCCAGTGCCGCTGTTCCCACCAAATCCTAATCGCGAAAGAGTGACCCCATGTGGATGACGCGAGTTGCGATTAAAAATCCGGTGTTTTGCGCGATGGTGATGTTCGCGCTGATGGTTACGGGCGCTGTTTCGTACATGCGCTTACCGATTGATGCCATGCCCGATGTGCAAATTCCGGTCGGTGTGGTCTACGTGGCCTACCCCGGCGCGTCGCCGCAAGCTGTTGAAAACGATTTAACCAAGCCGATTGAAAACGCGCTCAACCCCATTTCGGGCGTGAAAAAAATTCGCTCGCGCTCGCGCGAAGGTTCGAGCTTGGTCATCGTCGAATTTGATCTCAACATCAAAATGGATGTGGCGATCCAAGACATGCGCGACAAGCTCGCGCAGATTCGGCCGGGCTTCCCGAAAGAGGCCAAAGATCCCTACGTGTCGCGCGCCAACGGCGACGATGACCGTCCCGTGGTTTCGCTGGGCGTCACATCGAAGACGCGTGCGGCGTCCGATGTTACCTATCTGGTCGAAGAGGTGATTCGAAAGCGCATGGAAAACGTCACCGGCGTGGCGACGGTCGACACCATTGGCGCGGCCTCACGCGAAGTTCGAATCGAAATCGATCCCGCCAAACTGCGCGCTCGTCGGATCGGCGTTGATCAGTTGATCGCTGCGCTACGTAACGACAATTTGGATGTACCCGTGGGCATCATCACAGCGGGCAACAGTGATAAATCGGTGCGCATCGATGCTCGCTTTAAGTCGATTGCTGACTTTGAAAATCTCGTCGTTGCGCGGCGCGACGGCGTGCAAGTTCGGGTGAGCGATATCGCTGTCGTGGTCGATGGCGTACGCGAACAAAATAGTTTCGCGCGAATCGACGGCTCGAAGGCCGTGATTCTCGACATGAAAAAAGTGCGCGGATCAAACACGGTTGAAGTGGGCGAGGGCATCAAAAGAGCGATCGAGCGAGTCAAGTCGGAATTGCCTAAGGACCTTGAACTGACGATACTGTCCGATCAATCGCGATACGTCAAAGCGTCGGTCAAAAACGTGCAGCGCACGATTCTTGAGGGCGCTGGCTTGACGGTGCTGATTGTGTTTTTGTTCTTAGCATCGTGGCGCTCGACCGTGATCACTGCGCTCACGCTACCGATTTCCGTGGTTGCGACCTTCATCGCGCTCTACGCCTTTGGCTTCACGCTCAACGCGCTCACGTTGATGGCGCTGTCCCTGTGCATTGGCCTGCTGATTGATGACGCCATCGTCGTTCGAGAAAACATCGTGCGGCATCTGCACATGGGTAAAACGCATTGGCAAGCAGCGCAAGAAGCCACCGACGAAATCGGTTTGGCTGTGCTTGCCACCACGCTCGCCATCGTTGCCGTGTTCACGCCAATTGCGTTTATGGGCGGCATCATTGGGTTGTTTTTCTACCAGTTTGGCGTCACGATTGTGGTGGCGGTGTTGGTGTCGCTTTTTGTCAGCTTTACGCTGGATCCGATGCTCTCATCGGTGTGGCCTGATCCCGAAGGTGATCGGTTCAAGCGCGCGCCGTGGCTCGGGCGACTGCTCCGGGCGTTTGACGCGAGCATCGAGAAAATGCAGCATGTCTACGAGCGCGTGATGCGCTGGGCGCTGTCGCATCGCTGGGCCACGGGCGGCATCGTGCTCTTGACCTTTGCAGCGAGCATCGGCTTGATTGCGAGCGGTTTGATTGGCTCGGAATTTATGCCGCGCGAAGATCAAAGTGAATTTGGTATGCGTATCGAAACGCCCGTCGGCTCGAGCCTTGATTACACCTTAGCGAAAACGCAGCAGGTTGAAGCCGTGCTCAAAGCCATTCCCGAAGTGAAGCTTATCTATTCGTGGGTGGGTGGCAACAATGGGCGCAACACGGGTTGGGTCAACGTAACGCTGGTGCCGCGTGATGATAGAAAGCGTAGCCAAAAGGATATTGAAAACGTTGCCCGTGATGCGGTGAAACCCATTGCCGGTTTGACCTCGGCCGTGGGTTGGAATCGCCCGGTGCAGATCGCTCTGCTGGGGCCCGATGTGTCGGTGCTGTCGCGGCTGTCACAACAACTCGCCGCCGAAATTGCCAAGATTCCGGGTGCCGTCGAAGTTGAAACCAGCGAAAAGGCGGCGGTGCCCGCGCTGGCGATTTCTCTTAAACGCGCAGAGGCTGCGGAATTTGGCATCACGCCAGCGACCTTGGGCTCGATCACCCGAACGCTTGTTGCAGGCGACGCGGTAACAACTTGGCTCTCGCCGCAGGGAAATTCAGTCGATGTGTCTGTGCGTTTACCGAAAGAGCTCAAAACGAATGCGCAGCAGCTCATGCAAATTCCGCTCAACAATCCGCGTGCGCCCGATGGTGAAGCGCTAGCGCTGGAGCGTGTCGCGGTGGTGTCCGAAAGCGCGAATCCGAAGATTATCGAGCGCTCGAATTTGCAGCGGCAAATCAATGTGAGCGCCGGTGTGTCTGGCAAAACGCAAGGCGAGGTCAGCAGCGAAGCCAATCGCATCATGAAGGAGTTTGAGCTGCCACCGGGCTACCGTTTCGACGTGGGCGGTGACAATCAAATGATGGCCGATTCGTTCGCCTATGCCATGCTGGCGCTGGCGATGGCGGTTGTATTTATCTACTTCGTGCTCGGATCGCAATTTCACAGTTTTGCACAGCCCATCGCCATCATGATGACGCTGCCGCTGTCTTTGATTGGCGTTTTGCTTGCACTTGCCGTCACACGAACTACGTTCAATATGTTTGCGATGATTGCCTTCATCATGCTCATGGGTTTGGTCGTGAAAAACGGTATTTTGCTGGTCGATTTCGCCAATCAAGTGCGCCGCGACAAAGGGGCAAGCATCGTTGAAGCACTGGTCGAAGCGGGGCACATTCGCTTGCGCCCGATTTTGATGACGACGGCGGCGATGGTCTTTGGCATGTTGCCGATGGCGCTCGCGCTTGAAGAGGGTTCTGACGGCACGATGGGGCGCGCGATTATTGGCGGCGTGCTGTCATCAACGCTACTCACGCTTTTAGTGGTGCCCGTGATTTACGCGGTGATCGAGGAGTTCAAAGAGCGTCGAGCTAGCAAAAGATTGGCAAAGCTCGCCGCGCGTTCGACGGCGTCGGGTTCGGCTCATGCACCGGCGGAGTAGTTGCAGCTCGCCGTCGCTCACGGTTGGTTTCATGAGCAGTTGCGCTTATAAAAAAATCCGATAAACTTCGTAAATGACTCGCGGTCATTTACGATTTCTGAAATCGTCTTCCCCTTTAAAATCAGCGTCTACAACACGCACCGCCCGAATCATCGTATGAATATCGAACAAGTCCGCTTCAACATGGTCGAACAACAAATCCGCACTTGGGATGTGCTCGACACCGATGTGCTCGATTTACTGCACGTGATCAAACGCGAGACGTTTGTCCCCACTGAGCAACGCGAGTACGCGCTCATGGACATCGAAACGCCGCTCACACCCGTGTCAAAGACCCAAAAAATGTGGTCGCCACGGATGGAGGCGCGAATCCTTCAAGACATCGCCCTAGACGGCAGCGAGCACGTGCTCGAAGTGGGCACCGGCAGCGGCTACCTGACCGCGCTGCTTGCGGCTCGATCAAACAAGGTCACAAGCGTTGAAATTGATCCGGCACTCACCGCGTTTGCCGCAGAAAATCTGCGTCGCGCCAAAATCAACAATGTGTCGCCGCACACTGGCGACGCGGCGCACGGCTTTGCCAGTGCGGGCCCCTTTGATGTGATGGTGTTCACGGGTTCGATGGAAGTGGTACCCGAGGCCGCGCTCACCCAGCTTAAGGCCGGTGGAAAGCTGTTTGCAATCGTGGGTAAAGCCCCTACGATGTACGCCAAAATTCTGCGCAAGTCGGCCGGGGGCATGATCACCGAGCGCACACTGTTTGAGACTCAGGTCGCGGCACTCGAGAACGCCGCCAGGGCGCCCGCGTTCATTTTTTAGGCCGCCATGATTTCGCAAATCGATGTCGCCGCGTTGAGTCAGGCACGGGCCGCCGGATCAGCGCTCATCATGCTCGATGTTCGAGAGCCGTGGGAATTTGAAACCGCGCGGATCGAAGGATCGGTCAACGTGCCCATGTCAAAGCTGTCGATGCGGGTGAGCGAAGTGCTCGCGATGAGCAACGAGCTGGGCAGCGACGCCAGCGTGATCGTGATCTGTCACCACGGCGTTCGCAGTATGGCCTGCGCGCAGTACCTCGCCGGCCAAGGTGTACAAGGTCTGGTCAATCTGCGCGGCGGCATTGACGCATGGTCAACGTCGATTGATCCGTCTGTTCCTCGGTACTAGCCACTACAACTGGATTTAAGCAGTAGCTTTCTATTTGAATTTCTCGGAGCCTCGAATGCGCGTTTCAAAACTATTTGCCCTCACCGCGCTTGCGCTGGCCATGATGCCGGTCCACAGCGCTGATTTGCTGTCGCTGTATCGTGAGGCTGCGGCCCAAGATCCGGGTGTGGCCTCCGCTAAGGCGTCTGTGGCGGCAGCAAGGGAGCGGATTGCACAAGCGCAGGCCGCCGATGGCTTCACAGCGGGCGTGTCCGCGGGTGCTACCGCCAACTACGGCGACGTTCACGTCCGCGGCTTGTCAGCGGCAAGCAGTGATCGAGGCTACCTCAATGGCAGCGTCACCGCTTCGGCCTCTAAGCCGCTGATTCGTCCGGCTAATAAAGTCGCGCTTGAACAGGCCAAAGCCGCTGCAGCGCTCACTGAAATCTCGCTCGCGGCTGCACAGCAAGACGTTGCCACTCGCTTATCGCAGGCCTACTTTGATGTGCTTCTGGCGCAAGACAATTTGATCTTGGTGCGTTCGCAAAAGGCGGCTGTGGGCGAACAGTTAGCGCAGGCCAAGCGCAACTTTGAAGTCGGCACTTCAACGATTGTTGACACCAACGAAGCGCAAGCCCGCTTTGACCAAGTGCTCGCGCAGGAAATCGCCGCGAACAACGAGGTAGATCGCACCCGTTGGGCGCTTCGCAACGTAGTCGGTCGATTCGAAACTAACTTAAAGCGCCTTCGTGCCGCCGGTGGAATCACGGCTCCGAATCCCGCCAACATGGAAGCATGGGTCACCCGCGCCGAACGAGAAGCGTATTCGGTTCGCACAGCGCAGCAAAGCATGGCAGTGTCAGAATTTGACATCAAGCGCGCGCAAACCGGCAAAGATTGGACGCTCGACGCAACGGCGAACGTCACTCACGGACAAAGCACGGGCTCGCTCTCGTCAGGCCGCGGAAGTTGGACCACATCGGGGCTCGTGGGCGTGAATTTCAATTTGCCATTTGACGTGTCGGGCGCGGTTGACGCTCGTATTCGCGAAGCGCTGGCCAACGTTGACAAGGCGAAAAACGATATTGAAGCGGCGCGTAGAACCGCAGGCTTTAACGTGCGTCAATCGTATCTGGGTGTGACTAGCGGCGCGGCGAGTGTCGCGGCGCAACAGCAAGCACTGAAATCGGCCGAGACGCTCCTTGCATCCACCAAACTCGGACTTGAAGTGGGCGTGCGAACGAATCTAGACGTGCTCAATGCGCAGCAACAGGTCACGCAAGTTCAGCGCGATCTGGCGCAGGCTCGCTACAACACGCTGCTTAACGAACTTCGCTTAAAGGCAGCGGCGGGTGTGCTCAATGAAGATGATATTCGCGCGACGAATGCGTTTTTGGCGGATTGATTTGGCTTGAGGGCGCGTTTAATAGACCCCACCGCTTTGCGCTTCTTTTGCCGTTCATGGTTCGACGGGCTCACCACCTTCTTTTGCCGTTCATGGTTCGACGGGCTCACCACGAACGGAGCAGCGAGCTCCCTGCTAGGTTAATGCTGGGTTTGCCAACCCAGCCAACGCACTGCCGCGCAACGGCTCAGCGATTCCGCTATTGGACCCGCTTCAGCTTGACGCCACGCTTTTCGAGCGCTTGCGCTAAGTTGTTATCGCCGAACATCCGACCGGCGCTGATCACTACGAAGTGAGACTCTTTTTTGGCGAAATAGCCATCTATCGTCTCGGCCATGATGGGGTGGCGATCGTCAAACACACGGGCCTTTGACTTTTTCCCCATCGGCGTGTCGCCGTATTCTTCGGTTGAGACTTTGTGAATCGCATTGCCATCGCCGGCTCGGTAGGCGTCGAGCATCAAATCGATGCGCCGCTCCATTTTGTTTTCGCGAACCGAGGTTAGAAAACGATTGAGTCCCGCAAGCGATTCGGCCTGATCCGCGCCCGCCAAGGCGGCGCATTGCTTCGGTCCTTCGATCTCAACGATCCTCTTTTTCAGCTCTCGCGCCTGGCGGGCAACGACCACATCGGGACCGTCTTCAAAATCCACGCCCAATTGCTGCAATTCAATGACGGTGAGTAGCAAATTGACCATCCACAGTTTCTTGCCCTCGACGGCTTTCGGATTGACCTTGGCGGCTTGCAGGTAGCGGGTCAATTCGAGCAATTCGTCAGCCGACAAAAGCTTTTCAATTTTCTCTTCGGTTACAGCCAATCGTTGGCACGCGTTTCTTGTTGCGGGTTCGGTCACATCGGCCTCAACGGCCAAGATATCAGCCTCATCGAAGCGCAGTCGAATGGCCGGTGGAACCGGATAAAAATCAGGCTTGCCAATGTGCAGCGAGCCAAACAAATACATCGTTTTTCCGCCCTTGGAGAGCTCCCACAAAAATGGGTTATTGAGCTGCGCGCTGGCGCTCGTTGCAAAAAGTGCGGCCACGGTGGTTGCGGTCGCGACGGAGAGCAGTTGGGAGAATCGTTTCATAGCGCAGATAATAGCTTGATGAGCCAATCTTCTCCTAACGCTGCGGGCACCGATACCGCCGACAAACCGAGCTGGCGAGCCGCGCTCGCTGTTTATTTAGAACCCGCCTCGCTTCGAATGTTGGCGCTGGGCTTTTCGGCCGGGTTACCGTTGCTTTTGGTGTTTGGCACCTTGTCGTTTTGGTTGCGGGAAGCGGGCGTTAACCGAGCCACCATTGGTTTCATCAGCTGGGTCACGCTGATGTACGCGTTTAAATGGTGCTGGGCGCCGCTCGTCGATCGTTTACCGATTCCGGGCCTGACGGCGATGTTCGGTCGTCGCCGAAGCTGGCTTTTGCTGTCGCAATTGGGCATTGTGATCGGCGTGATCGGCATGGCGTTTAGCGATCCTAAAGTGGCTGTGATGCCCATTGTTTGGTTCGCGCTGTTGGTCGCGTTTTCATCGGCCACGCAAGACATCGCACTCGACGCATTTCGTATCGAATCGGGTGACAAAGATCGCCAAGCCGCACTGTCGGCCACGTATCAAACGGGTTACCGATTGGCGATGATTTGGGCGGGTGCGGGTGTGCTGTGGATTGCCGCGCGTGCCGAAGTTGCAACGCCCGAAAAGTACGATGTGAACGCTTGGCAAACCGCCTACTTGGTGATGGCCGCATCGATGCTCGTGGGTATCGTGACCGTGTTGTTGTCGAAAGAACCAGCGCACGCCGCGATCATTCGCGCAAAGAACATCGCCGAGTGGTTTCAGAGCGCCTTGATCGATCCATTCGCTGATTTTTTCAAGCGCTACGGTTGGCATGCCGCGCTGGTGCTGGCGCTCATTGCCACCTACCGAATCAGCGACATTGTGATGGGCATCATGGCCAATCCGTTTTATGTGGACATGGGTTACACCAAGAACGAAGTGGCATCGATCGCTAAAGTTTATGGCGTGATCATGACACTCGTTGGCGCGTTTTTGGGCGGCGTGTTATCGATGAAATTTGGCGTGATGCGCGTGCTGATGCTGGGCGCGATTTTGTCAGCCGCTAGCAACCTGCTCTTCGCGTGGCTCACGACTCGCGGCCACGATGTCACGGCGCTCACCTTCGTGATTTCACTCGACAACCTGAGCGCTGGAATCGCTTCAACGGCGTTCATTGCGTATATGTCGAGCTTGACCAACATTTCTTATTCCGCCACGCAATACGCGCTCTTATCGTCCATGATGTTGCTGCTGCCGAAGTGGATCGCCGGATTTTCTGGCGTGGCGGTGAACAGCGTTGGCTACGCCAGTTTCTTTGTGGGAACAGCGCTGCTTGGTGTTCCGGTGCTTGTTTTAATTTGGTTAGCGTCTCGCCGATTAAGTTGATCCAACTTATTGCTGTGTCGCCAGATGAAACAAGGCGTATAGTCAATTTTTATTTAGTTTTCACAATACAATATAACTTAATAGAGCCCATATTTAATATGGCATTAGAACGATAAGTTCGCTGTAAACAACTTATCGTTTCACTTGGAATCAAATCATGTCTGTCACCTTCGTCTTAAACGATAAATCCACCACGCTCAATGCACCCGATGACAAGCCACTGCTGTGGGCGCTGCGCGAAGATGCCAATTTAGTCGGCACAAAATATGGCTGTGGAATTGCAGTGTGCGGCGCGTGTACGGTGCACGTTGACGGTGTACCCACTCGGTCGTGTGTGACACCGTGCAGCGCCATCGCCGGAAAGAGCGTGACCACGATTGAGGCTATTGGCAGCAAGTCGCCCGGCGGCTTTAACGCTGTGCAAAAGGCATGGATCGAGCACCAAGTTCCGCAGTGCGGCTATTGCCAATCGGGCTTCATCATGGCAGCCACTGCGCTTCTGGAAAAAACACCTGAACCAACCGATGACGAGATCAATGCGGCGATCACCAATTTGTGTCGTTGCGGCACCTATCCTGCGATGCGAGCCGCCATCAAAAAAGCTGCGCAGCTAAAGAAAGCAGGAGCGTAATCATGGCCGCGACGAAACGATTTGCAAAGACGCGACGAGCATTTCTAATTGGAACTGGGCTCGTTGGCGGTGCGCTCGCCGTGGGCGCAACGCTCGCGTGGCGACGTGTCGCGAATGCCGAAACATTCATACTGCCAGTCGATGCGGCCAAAGGCGAAGCGGCGTTTAACGCATGGCTAAAAATTGCGCCCGATTCCACGATCACCGTGGCCGTGCCACGTCAAGATATGGGGCAGGGCATTTACACCATGCTGGCGATGTATGTGGCAGAGGAGTTAGACGCTGACTGGAGCAAAGTCAAAGTTGTGCAAGCGCCGATCAGTGTGATCTATGGCAATACGACCTTGCTTGCCGATGGCGCACCAGCACCACTCAAATCGGTGATGGTGACGGTGTCAAAAGTCCTCGGCTTGCAAACAACGGGCGGCTCTACATCAACACGCGATGGCTGGATGCCGATGCGCATGGCGGCGGCCAGCGCACGTTCGATGTTGCTCGGCGTGGCGGCTGCAAAGTGGAACGTGCCCTTTAGTGAGCTCACGATCGAGAAATCTGTGATTCGTCATAAGAGCGGCAAATCGGCCCCGATTGGCGAGTTTGCGAAAGACGCTGCGCTGCTTCCTGCGCCGAAATTCGCTACACCGAAGCCGCAAGCCGATTGGAAAGTCTTGGGTACATCGCCTAAGCGCCTAGACGTACCCGAAAAGGTCAACGGCGCAGCGCAGTTCGGTATCGACGTGCGCCCGGAAGGTCTGCTTTACGCGGCAGTTAAGCACATCAACATGGTCAGCGGCACGCTGCAAGAAGTGCGCTGGAAAAACGGCGTCGTGCCCAAAGACGTGTTGCATCAAGTGCGCGGTAGCGATTGGCTGGCAGTGATCGCTACGAGTTCCTGGAGCGCACAGAAGGCGCTCGAAAACGTTGAGCTCATTGGTGGCGGCGATAACGCCACCGTGCTCTCAAGCGATGTATTGACCGCTCGCTACAACGAAATTTTGGACGGTGGTGACCGAGGCGTGATGCCAGGATCGCGCCCACTTCGCCGTGAATACGCGAACCGAGGCGATGCCCCCAAGTTGATCGCCGCAGCTCAGAAAAACCAAGTCGTTGAGGCCGCCTATAGCGTGCCCTTGGCCGCGCACGCCACCATGGAGCCGATGAACTGTACCGTGCGAATTGCCAACGGCAAGGTCGATGTGTGGTGCGGCAATCAAGCGCCAACGCTTCTGCAGTGGCTCGCCGCGAGTTCTGCCGGCGTGAGCTCGGACAACGTCACCATTCATACACCGTACTTGGGCGGCGGCTTTGGTCGCCGCGTCGACCTTGAGGTCGTGCGGCAGGCGCTGGCCTGCGCCAAGCGGACCAACGGCAAGCCCGTGCAGTTAATTTGGTCGCGCGAACAAGATATGCGCCATGATGCCTATCGGCCCGCGGTGTCGTGCAAATTTACAGCGGTCTTGGGCGGCAATGGCACCGCTGGGGTGAGCGCGTGGCACCACAAACTGGTCGGGCCGAGTGTGATGAAAGCAACCGCGGTTCGGCTCAACGCCGCGGCGGGCGGAGATTTTCCGCCCGACAAAACTAACTGCGAAGGCGCCGCCGACCTGCCCTACGATTTCACGAATTTCAAGGTCGATCATGCGCAAGTTGATCTGCCGGTTCCGCTCGGTTTCTGGCGTAGCGTGGGGCATTCGTTCAACGCATTTTTTGTTGAGAGTTTTGTCGACGAGCTAGCGTTCGCTCTGAAAAAAGACCCGTACCTGTTTCGCTTGGAGCTACTGAAAAACGAACCTCGATTTGCGAAAGTGCTCGACGCAGCCGCCAGCGCCGCTCAGTGGAGCGCGCCTCTGCCGAGCAAAAATTGGGGGCGCGGCATCGCCATTGCCGAGAGCTTCAAGAGCATCGTCGCGCAGGTCGTTGACGTTGAAATCATCAACAAAAAAATTCACGTTCGCCGGGTAGTGAGCGCCGTGGATTGCGGCACCGCGCTGCATCCAGACAACACCAAAGCACAAATTTCTAGCGGAGCCATCTACGGCCTAAGCGCCGCGCTAAACGCAAAGATCACACTCAAAGACGGCCGGGTTGAACAGGGTAATTTCAACGACTACCCGATGCTCAACTTGGCCGAGTGCCCGCAATTCGAAACCGTGATCGTCAATTCAGGCGAGCCGCTCGGCGGTATCGGCGAGGTGGGCTTGCCGCCGGTTGCGCCAGCGCTTGCGAATGCGGTGTTTATGGCTACGGGGAAGCGGCTGAGGGATCTGCCGTTGAGTTTGGCGTAGCACGCCGATGGCGTTAGGTGACCGGATACTAAAAGTAAATCATGCGGGAGAGCGCGGCGCGATCAGCATTTACTCAGGGCAGCTTGCTGTTGCTTGGTTGACTGCGCCGGCATTGGTGCCGGAGCTTCGAGAGATGAGGTGCCACGAGCGGAGGCATCTAGGGATCTTCTGGTCAGAGTTGGAGCGTCGAAGGCAACCGCGCTGCAAGAGCTACCTACTGTGCGCCCTCGGAGGATTTTTTCTTGGTATCGTCACGGGAATCTTTGGTAAAAGTGCTATCGCTGCAACCACGGTGGCCGTCGAACGCGTTGTCCTTCAGCACTTAAGTCACCAAATTGAGCAGCTTCAGGCCACTGACGCTATGGCGGTGAATGCGATTCAAGCGATCATCGCTGACGAAACCAGCCATCACGATCAGGCGAGTCGCCACGTTGATCCCAACGGCATCAGCTTTCGGATGATTTACCCCATTATCGCCCGCTCCACTGAGTCAGTGATCTGGCTTGGAATGAAACTTTGACAAGTCGCGACGACAGATCACCGCAGTCCGTTTTCTCACTTCCTCTTGCCAAAAGAATGGTCGGCTTCGAACTCCATTGGTTGGCGCGAGACTGGATGCGGGAACGCCAAATATCTAGCATGCAAAAGCAACCGCTCAGACGCCGCGAGCGCAGCGGGCGATGCGTACAGCGAATCGCCCAATATGCAATGCCCAATTGAGGCGAGATGAACACGGAGCTGATGTGATCGCCCAGTGACCGGCGAGAGCTCGACTTTCGTTGTATTCGCGGCTTCGTTACGAGACAAAACTCGGTAGCGGGTGAGCGACGGCTTTCCAATGTCGTGATCAACGATCTGCCTTGGTCGGTTCGGCCAATCGCAGATCAGCGGTAAATCAATTTCACCGGAGTCAGCCCGCACGATCCCATCGACCACAGCAACATATCGCTTCGTCACTTCACGCTTTTCAAAGGCGCGGGACAGCGCTCGCTGGGCATCGATGCCGCGCGCAAACACCATCAGCCCCGACGTCTCCATATCCAGTCGATGCACGGTGAGCGCGTCAGAAAATTGCTGCTGTAGGCGACTGATTGCGCAATCGGCTTTGTCGGGCCCGCGACCGGGCACTGAGAGCAGGCCGCTGGGTTTGTTGACGATGATGAAGGCGTCGTCAACGTGAATGATTTCAAGCGCTGCCAAGGAGCGATGCGGCGCGATGGCTACGACTTCACTTCGCCAACGACCAAGTATTCGAGCAGTGCTTTTTGCGCATGCAAGCGATTCTCCGCCTCGTCCCACACGACGCTTTGCGGTCCATCGATGACGCCCGCCGAAACCTCTTCACCGCGATGCGCTGGGAGGCAGTGCATAAAGAGCGCCGACGGGTCAGCGAGCGCCATCATTTCCTCATCCACACACCAATCGGCAAACGCCTTTTTTCGAACCTCGGTTTCGGCTTCAAAGCCCATGCTCGTCCACACGTCCGTGGTGACTAAGTGGCTGCCTCTGGCGGCTTCGAGCGGATCTTCGAACACCCGAACGCTGTCCCCGCACTCTGCCAGCAACTGAGCATCAATCGGGTAGCCCGGCGGTGTTGACGCGTGAACCGTGAACCCCAAAATTTTCGCCGCTTGCATCCACGAATTGAGCATGTTGACCGCATCGCCGACCCAGGTCACGATCTTGCCTTTGATCGGGCCACGCTGTTCGATGTAGGTGAAGATATCAGCCAGAATTTGGCACGGGTGGTGCTCGTCAGTCAGCCCGTTGATGACCGGCACGCGCGAATACTCGGCAAAGCGCTCAACCATGCTCTGCTTAAACGTGCGAATCATCACCACGTCAACCATTCGGCTCAGCACACGGGACAAATCCTCGATGGGTTCGCCGCGAGAAATTTGCGATGCCTCGCTGGTCAAAAAGATCGCAGAACCGCCCAGTTGCCCCATGCCCGCTTCAAAGCTCACGCGTGTGCGGGTCGAGTTCTTTTGGAACACCATGGCGAGCGTTCGGTCGCGCAGCGGGTGGTAGAGCTCATAGCGCTTAAAGCGATCTTTGATGATCTTGGTGCGTTCGAACAAATACGCGTATTCCTCGGCCGAGAAATCGCTCATCTGCAGAAAGTGCCGCACCTTGGCGACCGGCGCGCCGCCTGAGGGGTGAGAGGACTGAGGCATGACGTTTGCTTAGCTTCTAAAGCGAAGAGTTTACCCGCGTTGTTAAAATCTACGCTTCCCTGTCGATGCGCTATCCGCGCGTTGCTTCACCTAGCCGAGCCCTATGAGCGTGACACCCGCGCCCGATTCTGCTGCGAAAACGCTTGCCACTTTACCTAGTGCTGCGGCTGGCGCTGCCAGCGATTTGGTGATCAAGGGCCTGACGCTCGATGGGCAACAGTTTCGTCCGAGCGACTGGTCGGATCGATTGTGCGGCGTGATGTCGGCGTTTGGCGCGGATGAGCAGTTGCGCTATAGCCCTTTGGTGCAACCGGCGCTTCGGGACAGCATTCGTTGCGTGATCGTGAAAGCCGAACTCGGCGCGCTCGAGCCGCGTTTGTTTAAGTTTTTCCTGAGCTTTGCGGTGGAAAACGAATTGCAGATTACCTACGACGCCGATGCCGTGGCGACGCTTTTGCCTGCGGCCGCTAAGAAACTGAGCGTTGATGGGCCGCCGGTGCTGGTGCGGTCTGCTAAGAGTGAAGACTATTAGCGCGGGCTGCCTTGTTTTTGCTACAGATTTCACAGATTTCACGGATTTATCTTGCTGAAGTTTGGTGTCAAAAGATCACTGTCCGACACTCAGTTTGAAAGTTTCCATCGGCGATCAGCCGGTCTGAAAATCTGTGTAATCTGTGAAATCTGTGGCAAAAAAAAGCGCCCGTCTGAGCAACGGTCCACTCGCGGTACGAGCGTAAAAACCGCCGTCACCCTCTTGAAATCTTACGTTTCGTTCCTAACTCCCTCTGTTGGCTGGGTCGCCCCACGCCTGCCGCTTGTTTCCATCGCACAACGTTTCTAAAGCACTATGTCAAAGCAAACTCTTTCATTCCAAGCCGAAGTCGCGCAGCTCCTCCATCTGGTGACCCACTCGTTGTATTCGAACAAAGAAATCTTCCTTCGCGAACTGATTTCTAACGCCTCGGACGCCTGCGACAAATTGCGCTTCGAAGCGCTCGGTAACGCAGCACTTTTCGAATCCAATCCAACGCTTGAAGTTCGCGTAGCGTTCGATAAAGAAGCGAAAACGCTGACGATCACCGACAACGGTATTGGCCTATCGCAGCAAGAAGCGATCGATAACTTGGGCACCATTGCTAAGAGCGGCACACGCGACTTCGTGTCGAAGTTGTCGGGCGACCAAAAAGCCGATTCGCAGCTGATTGGGCAATTTGGCGTGGGCTTTTACTCGGGCTTTATCGTCGCGGACAAGATCACGGTTGAATCCCGTCGCGCTGGGCTCAAGGCCGATGAGGGCGTGCGCTGGGTGTCGGGCGGCACGGGTGACTTCGAAGTCGAAACCATTACCCGCGATGCGCGCGGCACCAGCGTGATTTTGCACCTGCGAGATGATGCGATTGATTACGCCAACGCTTGGAAAATCAAAGGCATCATCAGCAAGTATTCCGATCACATTTCGCTTCCCATCCTGATGCAAAAGGAAGAATGGGACAACGAAAAAAACGAACACGTCACCAAAGACGAATGGGAAACGGTCAACAAGGCGAGCGCCCTATGGTCGCGCCCCAAAAAAGACATCACGCCCGAGCAGTACAACGAGTTCTACAAGAATATTTCCTACGACCACAACGATCCGCTGGCCTACACGCATAACCGTGTCGAAGGAAATCAGGAATACACGCAGCTGCTCTACGTGCCCTCTAAAGCACCGATGGATCTGTGGAATCGCGATACCAAAGCGGGCGTGAAACTCTACGTCAAACGCGTGTTCATCATGGACGAGGCCGAGGCGCTGCTGCCCACCTATCTGCGCTTCGTGAAGGGCGTGATTGATTCGGCGGATTTGCCGCTCAATGTGTCGCGCGAGTTGCTGCAAGAGAGCCGCGATGTGAAAGCCATCCGCGAAGGTTCGACTAAGCGCGTGTTGGGCATGCTCGAAGATTTAGCCAACAGCGAAGACACTGCGCAAAAGGAAAAATACGCTGCGTTTTATAGCGAATTTGGTGCGGTTTTGAAAGAGGGCTTGGGTGAGGACTGGACGAACAAAGATCGCCTGGCCAAACTTGTGCGATTTGCATCGAGCACCACCGACACTGTGACCGTGGGTTTGGCCGACTACAAAGCACGAATGAAAGAGGGGCAAGACGCGATTTACTACGTCACCGCCGACACGCTCTCTGCGGCAAAAAATAGTCCGCAGCTTGAGGTGTTCAAGAAAAAGGGCATCGAGGTGTTGCTCATGACGGATCGCGTTGATGAATGGGCGCTGTCCTACCTTAACGAGTTCGACGGCACGCCGCTGCAGTCGGTTGCCAAGGGCGCAGTCGATCTCGGTAAGTTGCAAGACGATGACGAGAAAAAAGCCGCCGAAGTGGCTGCCGAATCGTTCAAGCCAGTGATCGAAAAACTCAAAGCATCTCTAAAGGATAAGGCCGACGATGTGCGCGTGACCACTCGACTCGTGGACTCGCCCGCCTGCTTGGTCGTTAAAGACGGTGCAGCCAGCACACAGCTCGCCCGTATGCTCAAACAAGCGGGACAAGCCGCGCCGGATACCAAGCCCATCTTGGAAGTCAACGCTGATCATCCGCTCGCCAAGAAATTGCATTCGATGATTGGCACCGAATCCCATTTCGATGACTTAGCGCACATCTTGTTCGATCAAGCGTTGTTGGCCGAAGGCGGCTTGCCGGATGATCCGGCGGCGTATGTGCGTCGGGTGAATTCATTGTTGGTTTAGCAGAGTTCCCCTCTCCCGCAGGCGGGAGAGGGGCTAGGGGTGAGGGTGTGACTTGAGGGAGGAGCGTCGCCGGACCGAACAAACATTTGACGCTGCAGCCGCTCTTTAAACATTGGTTGTGAATCCACCGCACCCTCACCCCAACCCTCTCCCGCCTGCGGAAGAGGGAGCCAGAGGCGCTAGCGGAGATAATTCCCCATGCTCAATTTCGACAACCGCTTCCTCAACGCCCTGCCCGGCGACTCCAACACCTCGCGTCATTCGCGACAGGTTCATGGAGCGCTTTGGTCGCGTGTTGCACCAACGCCGGTCAGTGCGCCGAAGCTAATCGCGCACTCCAAGGAAGTCGCATCGATGCTCGGTTTGAGCGACGAGGCGATGCGCTCACCCGAGATGGTCAACGCGCTCTCTGGTAACGGCGTGTTGCCCGGCATGGAGACCTACGCTACAGCCTATGGCGGCCATCAATTCGGCAACTGGGCGGGGCAACTCGGCGATGGGCGAGCGATCTTGCTCGGCGAGGTCGTCGCTCCGGATAATGCGCGTTTCGAATTGCAGTTGAAGGGCGCAGGCCCCACGCCGTATTCGCGCCGCGCTGACGGTCGCGCCGTGCTCCGTTCATCGATTCGCGAGTTTTTATGTTCCGAAGCCATGCATCACTTGGGCATTCCGACAACACGCGCCCTCTCGCTCGTTGCCACGGGCGACGACGTGCTGCGCGATATGTTCTATAACGGCGACGAGAAGCCCGAGCCGGGCGCGATTGTGTGCCGTGTTGCGCCGAGTTTCATTCGTTTTGGACACTTTGAATTGCTCGCCTCGCGCGGCGAATCGGCGCTTTTGCAGCGGCTCATTGATTTCACGATTTCGAATTATTTCGCGCATTACCCAACCGCTGAAAAGCCCATCGTTGCGTGGTTTTCGGAGGTGTGCGAGCGCACTGCAACGCTCGTGGCGCATTGGATGCGTGTCGGTTTCGTGCATGGTGTGATGAACACTGACAATATGTCGATCCTCGGGCTCACGATCGATTACGGCCCCTACGGTTGGATCGATAACTTCGATGGCGGTTGGACACCCAACACCACGGATGCGGGCGGCAAGCGCTATTGCTATGGCCGACAGCCCGGAGTGGCGCGCTGGAATCTGGCGCGACTGGGCGATGCGCTCTTTACGCTCGGTGGCGAGGCCGATGATTTTGAAGAAGCGCTCAAGCGATTTGACATCACTTACAACGCGGTTATCACCGACGCGTTTGCCGCGAAGTTCGGGCTCGATCGTTGGCGTAGCGCTGCAGACGGCGCTGACGATGGCGCGTTGGTCGATGCCGCGTTTTCGCTCATGACGCAAGCCGAAGTGGACATGACCGATTTCTTTCGTCGACTCACCACCGCACATTCGGTTGAGGACCTTCGTCCAGCGTTTTATGTCGACGCGCTGTTTGATCAACACCGCGCCGGCTTTGCTGCCTGGTGGGAGCACTACGAAACACGCATCGCACTCAATGACCTATCGGCAACAGAGCGCGCAACAAAAATGAACGCCGCCAATCCGCGCTACGTCCTTCGCAATTACTTGGCGCAGCAAGCCATCGATGCGGCCCATGACGGCGACGATTCGAAAATTTCTGAGTTGTTGGACGTGATGCGAAACCCCTACGTTGAGCAAGCGGGGCGCGAGTCGTTTGCTGAGAAGCGGCCTGATTGGGCGCGACACAAAGCGGGTTGTTCGATGCTGTCGTGCAGTTCATAGCATCAACTTTATCCATGTTCGCCCTATGAAATAAGGCTTACGGATAGTTTTAAGGTATTTTCAAAAAGCGCAAAAAATCGCATATACGCCTTGTTTAGTATGGCGTTACGGGGTATAGCTAGGAATTCGTTCCTAGATTACTTGCGAACCATTGTCGAACGATTACTATCTGAGCATCATGGATGCTCGTCGTACGCCGAATTCCGTCTCTGAGCCCAGCGCTTTGATGCTCGGGCGATTTGGGCGCGCGAAACTGCGATTAGCTTCGCTCTACGCTTCACATCCACTTGCGTTGACCGCGCTCACCGCGATCGTTTCCACGGCATTCATGCTCGCCGTCTATCACGCCGCGTTCACGCGAAGTGCCACGACGAAGCTCACGCAAGAAGACATCGACGCTGCCGTCGAACACACACTCACCGAAACGGTACTCCCGTCACCCGCCGTCCGCGCGTACGAAACGATTCTGCCGTCGGTGGTTCGGATTGAGAGCTTCGTGACTGATCCGAAGACTAAAGAGGAAACGCAGTTTGGCGTTGGGACAGGTGTAGTCATCGTCAACGACGGCACGATCTTGACTAACTTGCATGTTGTGCAGGGTGCCGAGCGTGTGCAGATTACGTTCATGGATGGTCACAAAACAGCGGGTGTGTTTCAGGGGGCGCGCCCTGAACACGATCTTGCCGTGTTGCGCGCGAAGGTCATCCCCGATGACTTGTTCGCCGCCACGATGGCGAGCACTGCCAACCTGAAACCTGGCGATCATGTGTTTGCTGTTGGTTTTCCTTTTGGTATTGGGCCATCAATCAGCGCTGGCGTGGTGTCGGGATTGAAGCGGGAATTCAAGTCGCCCGAAGGCGGCCATTCGCTGACCAATCTGATTCAGTTTGACGCAGCGGCCAATCCCGGAAATTCCGGTGGTCCGCTCGTGACCGCTGGCGGCGAAGTGGTCGGAATCGTCACGGCCATTTTGAATCCGAATGAGGATCAGAGAACCTTTGTGGGCATTGGCTTTGCCGTGCCCATTGAAAACGCCGCGAGCGCTGTCGGTCTGGCGCCATTTTGAGTTTGTTTTGGAGTTGTGATGAACACTGAAAATGCTGCGCTAATGGAGCGCGTTCTCTACGAAGTTAAGCGCGTCGTCGTCGGTCAAGACCGGTTTCTTGAGCGAGTGATGGTCGCGCTTTTGGCGCAGGGGCATTTGCTCGTTGAGGGCGTTCCGGGGCTCGCCAAAACGCTCACCGTAAAGACGCTCGCCAACACGATTAACGGCTCGTTCAAGCGCATTCAATTCACGCCTGATTTAGTACCCGCCGACTTGATTGGTACGCGAATTTTTAATCAGAAAACGAGTGACTTTTCAACGTCGCTTGGACCAGTGTTCGCCAATTTATTGCTAGCCGACGAGATCAATCGTGCCCCAGCCAAAGTTCAAAGCGCGCTGCTTGAAGTGATGCAGGAGCGGCAAGTCACCATCGCAGGTGTGTCGCATTCGGTGCCTAAACCGTTTGTAGTGATGGCCACGCAAAACCCGATTGAAACTGAGGGCACCTATCCGCTGCCCGAAGCGCAGGTCGATCGTTTCATGATGAAGGTGCTCGTCGACTATCCAACAAGCGATGAGGAATTTGTGATCGTGCAGCGGGTGACCGGAGAGCGTTTGGATTTAACGCCCGTGGCGACGCTCGAGGATTTGCAAGCGCTTCAGGCGCAGTGTCAACAGGTCTACGTTGATCCCGCGCTTATTCGTTACGCAGTGAAATTGGTCGCCGCAACGCGCGAACCTTCGGACATCGGACTGGCCGAGTTTAAGAAATTCATCACCTACGGCGCGTCGCCGCGCGGCACGATTGGTTTGGTCGAAGGCGCTCGTGCCCTAGCGTTGATGCGCGGTCGACAATACGTGTTGTCAGAGGACATGACGGATCTGGTGCACGATGTGCTCCGCCATCGCCTGGTGCTGTCGTTTGAAGCGTTGTCTGAGGGCGTGACTGCCGACGCGATCATCAGTAAAGTGATGAGCAAAATTGCGCCTCCGGTGAAGTTGATGCGCTCGGCCGACGAGCAATTAAAGGCCGCGTAGGAGCCCGCGATGAATTGGTTTCGTCCGTTCGACGTGCCCAAAGAGCAACCCGTAGCCCCTGCGTCTCGTGGTGGCGCTGCCGCCGCTTCGGCTGTTGCCGGTGCTGCGCCGATGACCGAGGACGCAGGCAAGCTATTGCAGCGACTGGAATGGACGACGCTGAAGCGCCTTGATGGATTGCTGCAAGGGGACTACCGAACCCTGTTTCGCGGTGTCGGATTGGACTTAGCCGATCTGCGCGAATATCAGTTGCATGATGACGTGCGCCACATTGATTGGAACGTCACCGCGCGCATGCAAACGCCCTACGTTCGGCAATTCAGCGAAGATCGGGATATGAACGCTTGGTTCCTGGTCGATCTGTCGCCGTCGGCGGATTTCACCTCGGGCGCTCGCAGCAAACGCAAGCTGACCATTGAGTTTGTCGGGCTGATGGCACGGCTCATCACCCAGCATGGCAACCGGGCTGGACTGATGCGCTACAGCGTCGATGTTGATTGCGTCATCACGCCACGTGCGGATCGCATGCACGTGCTTCATCTATTGCATCGATTGATGCAGCGCCCACTGTATGACGCCGCAAAGGCGCGCAAACCGACTGAGCTCCGAGAACTGTTGCAACGTGCTGCTGGAGCGGTTAAGCGGCGAAGCGCCGTGTTTGTCGTTTCGGATTTCATCAGTGAACCGGGTTGGGAGCTTGCCCTCAAACGCCTGGCACAACGTCATGACGTGGTCGTAGTCGAGGTCAACGATCCACTCGAAACGACGCTTCCCGATGTGGGCTTGATGACACTTGAAGACCCTGAGACCGGCGCGCAACTGTTTGTTGACACGACCGACCCGGCGCTGCGGGCGCGCTTTGCCACGCTGCATCAAGCGCAGAGTGATGCACGGTCACGCGCGTTTTCCGATGCAGGCGTATCTGTCTTGTCACTGCGAACCGATCAATCGCTGATCGACAATTTAGTGCGCTTCGTAGGTGCACGAACCCGACGTACTCAAGGCGCACGCGCGACTCGGACAGCGCCAACATCCCCCGACGTTTTGAGGCAGGTCGCATGACGCCGATTACCTTTCTATGGCCGGAGATGCTCTGGTTGCTGGCGCTGATACCGCTACTTGCGCTGCTCTATGTGTGGCTTTTGCGGCGAAGAAAAAATGTGTCGGTGCAATACAGTAATTTCGCATTGGTGGCGCAAGCGCTTGCCAAGCAACCGGCGTGGCGACGTCATGTGCCACCTCTGTTGATGCTGTTGGCCTTTGCGGCGATGCTCTTTGCGGCGGCTCGCCCAGTCACGACGATTCAATTGCCCTCGAACAAGCAAACCATCATGCTGGCGATAGATGTTTCGGGCAGCATGCGCGCCAAAGACGTTGAGCCCTCGCGAATCGTGGCTGCGCAGGCGGCCGCAAAGGCGTTTTTGACTGAGCTGCCGCGTCATGTTCGAGTCGGTATCGTTGCCTTTGCTGGCAGCGCGCAGCTCGCGCAGCTGCCCACATTGTCGCGCGAAGATTTGGTCACCGCCATTGATGCGTTTCAACTGCAACGCGGCACGGCAACGGGCAACGGCATCGCACTGTCGTTGGCAACGTTGTTTCCAGACGACGGCATCGACATTTCCAGCATGCAATGGGGCGCATCCGCTGCACGCTCACGCCCGCTGGGCGAAGCCAAGCCGGACGTAGCGAAAAAGGAACCTGTTGCGCCCGGCAGCTACAGCAGTGCCGCCATCATCATGCTCACTGACGGCCAACGAACGACCGGCATTGACCCGATGGAGGCCGCGAAAATGGCCGCTGATCGTGGCGTTCGCGTTTATACGGTGGGCATCGGAACGGTGAACGGCGAAACCATCGGCTTTGACGGCTGGAGCATGCGCGTTCGGCTTGATGAAGAAACGTTGAAGCAAATTGCCAACCGAACCGCCGCTGAGTATTACTACGCTGGAACTGCCGCAGATCTAAAGAAAGTCTACGAATCGCTCAGCTCACGCTTGGGCGTTGAAAAACGCGAAACCGAGGCGTCGGCGATTGTGTCGCTGATTGCCGCAGCGTTTGCGTTGGTCGCAGCGGGACTGTCGGTGGCGTGGTTTGGGCGGGTGATGTAGCTGCCAAATGTGCCCCCTCTGCCGCAGGCGGGAGAGGGCAAGTAGATGCCCGCCACTTGTGGCGATGCGATGACATAAGGAACTGCATTTGCCTAAGGCGGGCTTGGCAAATCTCCCCGCTAGTGCCTATTTCCGTTCGTGGTGAGGCAGATCTCCGTTCGTGGTGAGCCCGTCGAACCATGAACGGCAACTGAGCGAAAATTTTTGGCGCGAAGTGGTTCTCCCGATGCCGTTCATGGTTCGACAAGCTCACCACGAACGGGGGGTGCTCTCTCTGCAGCGGGCGGGAGAGGGCAAGTAGATGCCTGTCAGTTGTGGCGATGCGATGCGATGAGATGACATGAGATAAGGAGCCGCATTTGCCTAAGCCGGGCTCGGCAAATCTCCCCGCTAGAGCAGATATCCGTTCGTGGTGAGCCCGTCGAACCATGAACGGCAACTGAGCGAAAATTTTGGCGCGAAGTGGTTCTCCCGATGCCGTTCATGGTTCGACAAGCTCACCACGAACGGGGGGGGCTCCCTCTCCCGCAGGCAACTGAGCGAAAATTTTGGCGCGAAGAGGTTCTCCCGATGCCGTTCATGGTTCGACAAGCTCACCACGAACGGGGTGGCTTGTTCCCTCCGGCGCGCGCGCAGGGGCAATCTGACGCCCCGTCGCTTTGACGCTAAAATCGAGCCATGAGCTGCCGCATCAATCCAGTCCACCCGTTGCCCGCTGGGCAATGCACAATCGCCGCGCCGTTGCGCGCGCGGGCTGCTGCGCCGTTCGCAATTCATCAGGGCGCATTCAGCCGCTCCTCTCGTTCCCGCTAGGCGGGAATTAGTCTTTCTCCGCTCTATTCGCGCGCCGCGACTATCGCCGCGCTCTCATTTTCACGAACTCAATTTCTACGAGACTCCCCAATGTTTGACATCAATTTACTTCGAAACGATCTGCAAGCGACTGCCGACTGGATGAAAAAGTCACGCGGGTTCAGCATCGATGTGGCTGCGTTCGAGGCGCTGGAAGCAGAGCGAAAAGCGCTGCAAATTCAAACGCAAGAATTGCAACAACAGCGAAACGCATTGAGCAAGGCCGTCGGCCAAGCCAAAGCGCAAAAGGACGACGTGAAAGCGTCGCAGCTATTGGCCGAGGTCGCCGCCGTGCCCGAAAAGGTGAAGGCCAATGAACTGGCGTTGTCGGCGGTACAGGAGCGGGTCAACACCATGCTTTTGACGATGCCCAACATCCCGCAACCGGGCACACCGCTGGGCAAAGACAGCGACGACAACGTTGAGGCGCGCCGTTGGGGCACACCTAAGTCGTTTGATTTCGAGGTGAAAGATCACGTCGCGATCGGTGAAGCATTGAGCGCGGGCGGTGCGGGCATGCAGCTCGATTTTGAAACAGCAGCCAAGCTCTCGGGCGCACGATTTGTGGTCATGAAAGGTCAGCTCGCGCGCATGCACCGTGCGCTCGCTCAGTTCATGCTCGACACGCACGTCAACGAGCACGGCATGACCGAATGCTATGTACCCTACATCGTGAACGCCGATTCGATGATGGGCACTGGTCAGCTACCCAAATTCGAAGATGACTTGTTTAAGGTGCCCATGGCCACCGACGACGGCACGGTCAAAAATCGTTATCTGATTCCAACGTCGGAAGTCTCGCTCACTAATTTCGTGCGCGACAGCATCGTCGCTGCCGACACATTGCCGCTGCGACTCACGGCCCACACGCCGTGTTTTCGCAGCGAAGCGGGTAGCGCTGGCCGCGATACGCGTGGCATGATTCGCCAGCATCAGTTCGATAAGGTGGAGATGGTCTACATCAGCAAGCCCGAAGATTCGGATGCGCTCCTCGAAGAGATGGTCGGTTTCGCCGAAAAGATTTTGCAGAAACTCGAATTGCCCTATCGGGTCGTTCGGTTGTGCACCGGCGACATGGGCGCTGGATCGGCAAAAACCTATGATCTCGAAGTTTGGCTGCCCGCGCAAAACACTTACCGAGAGATTTCGAGCTGTTCGAACATCGAAGCGTTTCAAGCGCGCCGCATGGGCGCTCGCTACAAAAATGCTGCGGGCAAGAACGAACCGGTGCACACCCTCAACGGATCAGGCTTGGCCGTGGGACGCACGCTGGTTGCCATCATGGAAAACTATCAAAATGCCGATGGCAGTGTGACAGTGCCCGAAGTGCTTCGTGGTTATATGGGTGGATTGGCAACACTTGCATAAGCCACGCGCGATGCAACCCCAGCGCATGGACGCATGGTTGCATCGCTCGGCAAACCCGCCATAATGTTGACAATATGACCCCACCGGCCGACTTCGCTTCGTTGTTTGAGCAATTGCCGCTGGGCGCCTATCGCTCGTCGATTGACGGCAAACCGTTGCGCGCGAACGCGGCGCTGGTTGCGCTTAATGGCTACGCTAGTGAAGCCGAAATGCTTGCAATCGTCAACGACATCGGCACCGAATCGTATGTCGATCCCGCGCGGCGGGAGGAGTTTTTGCGTCTGATCGCACGTGATCGACAAGTCGTTCGCTTTGTCTCTGAAATCTACCGTCACAAGACTCGTGAGCGAATTTGGATATCAGAGTACGCGCATGTTGTCGTGGATGACTCCGGCGCACCGATCTACATCGAGGGCACGATCGAAGACATCACCGAGCGTCGCCTGGCGCGCGAGCAGATTTCCGCCAGCGAGCGCCGATTGCGCGTGCTGACTGAAAAGTCGCAGAGCGTGACGCTCATTTGCACCGTTGAGGGCGTGATTTTGTACGCGACGCCATCGATTGAGCGATTGCTTGGCTGCTCGGCCGAATCAGTTCTGGGTGCTAGTCTCTTCGACAGCATGCACGAGGATGACTGCGCCGAGCATCGCCTTGAATTTCACAGCGTCAGCACGGGGAACAACACCGGTGCTGAGAGCATCGCTCGGCATCGCCACGCGGACGGCAGCTGGCGCTATTTGGCGTCGTTCGCGAGCGATTGTCGCAACGATCCGGCCGTTGGCGGTATGGTCGTGTACTGGCGTGATGTGACGGAATCGCAGCGTGCCTCAGTTTCGCTGAAGCGTGTCGCACAAACCGACGCCCTCACGGGGCTCGTCAATCGCTCGCACTTTGAGCGACTGGCGCGCGCGATGCTCGACGTCGCTCGGGTTGAGTCGGCCTGCGTTGCGCTCTACTTTATCGATCTGGATAAATTTAAGTGGGTCAATGATTCGTATGGCCATTTGATCGGCGACCAAGTGCTGGTTGAAACTGTCAATCGGCTCGAGCGTGCACTGGCCGCCGATCATTTACTTGCTCGATTGGGGGGTGATGAATTCGCGGTCATCGCGCCGGTGGATTTGCTTGCGAGCGTTGAAGAAACGGCGATGCGTTGGGTCAACGCGCTCACCGAGCCCATTGTGGTCAACGACATGTCGTTTCACGTCAGCGCGAGCGTGGGCGTGAGCGTGTTTCCAGATGATGCTGATTCGTTTGAAACCCTGCTGCAACACGCCGACCATGCGATGTTTGCCGCCAAAGCCGATCGCGATCATTCGTTTCGAAGATTTGAGCCCGAGTTTTCGACCCAGGCGCTGTCGCATGCTCGATTGGCCACGGAGCTTTACCGTGCCGTGAAGAGCAAACAGTTTCTTCTCTACTTTCAGCCCCAGATTGACAGTGTGACGGGGCGCACGGTTGGGCTTGAAGCGCTCGCTCGATGGGAGCATCCTACGCGCGGCATGGTCGCACCCGCTGAATTCATTCGCGTAGCTGAGGATCAAGGTCTCATTAGTGAGTTGGGCGACTTCCTTTTAGATCAAGCTTTGTTCGCCGCTGCGTTACTTCGCGACCGTTGCAGCTTGGTCGATGGGTTTCGAATTGCAGTTAACACCTCGGCGCATCAGCTGAGCCATCCGAGCTTTGTGGATCGCGTTATGCGGGCGTTGGCGAAACACGAATTGCCTGCGTCGGTGCTGCAAATCGAGGTGACCGAGAGCGCGTTCATCGAGCAGGCTGGTCGTGCACAACACGCGATGGCGGCGCTTCGAACCGCCGGTATCTCAGTGGCGCTGGATGACTTGGGCGTGGGCTATTCGTCACTTGATTACCTGCGGCGGCTGACTATTGACGCCATAAAATTAGATCGAGATTTTGTGAGCGGTTTGCCACACAAGCGCGTCGAGTGCGCAGTCGTTCGATCCATTCTGCTGCTCGCCGGTGAACTCGGCATTCAGGTCATTGCGGAGGGCGTAGAAACGAGTGAGCAAGCACAGTGGCTTGTGGCCCATGGTTGTCAGACTTTGCAAGGCTATTTTCTTGCTGTGCCAGCTGCGTTGGATGTGACGACCGAGGCGCTCCGGGCGGAGGGCATTGCCGCACTACCGAAGACTGCGAATCACTGATCTCTACTAGCTTACTTAAGAAAAGCCCGATGACGTATGGCATGTGAGTTTTATTGTAGATTTAATGAAACGTTAGTAAAAAGCCTCACAACCCATACTCCTATTTGCTTTAAAGAATAAAGTTGGTTTTACGCTTACAAATTGACGGTGCCGCCGCCCAACATCAACACCCGACCCCCAACTTGGATGCGGCGTTCGGTGGTCAGTGAGAGTTGGAGCACATTCAGGCGATCCATGAATTGGCCCTGCGTCACGGTGAAGTTTGCGGGCGTGGCTTCGCCCGAATCGAGCAAATAGCCGCCCAGATTGGCGCAGGCCGAACCGGTGCCTGGGTCTTCGGTCAGGCCGCTTTTGGTGGGGAAGAAGAATCGGACCTGAAAGCGATCACGCGCGATTCTTACCACCGCGTAGGCGAGGTAGCGACCGAGTTGGGTGCGAACGAGCTGCTGCATCGCTGCTTCGTTGGGTTTAACGCGCGACAGTGCATCGAGCGAGGCCACGGGAATCACCAACTGATCGCTGCCTGTATCGACATATCGCGCGACACCGGCTAAGTCGCTCTCGGCAAGGCCCAGCATGGCTGCAAGATCACCGGGTGAAATGCCCGACTCCCTCGAGCTGTGGGGGTTTGCGGTGAACGTCCACGCGCCGGTTGCCTCGTCGCGGTTCACGGGAATGTCGCCGGCCTGCATCGAAAGCGTGAGCGATGTTCCGCCCAGTCCCAGCGCGTGAACCACAGCGGCCGTTCCAATAGTCGGATGTCCGGCAAACGGCATTTCAAAGAGCGGCGTAAAGATTCGCACCTGTGGCGGCGCATCGCCACGGGGCAGGATAAATGTGGTTTCCGACAAATTGAACTGCGCCGCGAGCGACTGCATTTCGGCGTCCGTCATGCCGCGCGCGTCCTCAAACACGCACAGCGGATTTCCGCCAAAGGTTGCGGCATCGGATTCCACAAAAACATTGACAAGGCGATATTTAAATTGGCGCATGGGCGGGGCTCGGTGCTGAGATAATTGATGGAATTTAGCGCAATTCGCGCTGCAAAAAATCCACCACCCTACGTCTCGCCCATTCGTTAGCGACAACAAAAATATGCAATACATCTACACCATGAACGCCGTTTCGAAAACGGTGCCCCCGAAACGTCAAATCATCAAAGACATTTCGCTCTCGTTTTTCCCTGGCGCCAAGATCGGTTTGTTGGGCTTAAACGGCGCGGGTAAATCCACCGTGCTCAAAATCATGGCGGGCGTTGATAAAGATTTCACGGGCGAGGCGCGCCCCCAAGCGGGCATCAAAGTGGGCTACTTGGCGCAGGAGCCCGAGCTCGATCCGACCAAGACCGTCCGCGAGGCCGTGGAAGAGGGCTTGGGCGGCATCAAAGCCGCGCAAAAGCGCTTGGATGAGGTCTACACCGCCTACGGCGAAGAAAACGCCGATTTCGACGCGCTCGCCAAAGAGCAAGCCGAGCTCGAAGCCATCATCAGCGCCGGCGACGGCCACAACACCGAAGCTCAGCTCGATGTGGCCGCCGACGCGCTTCGCTTGCCGCCGTGGGATGCCAACGTCGGCATTCTCTCGGGTGGTGAAAAGCGCCGCGTTGCGCTCTGTCGTTTGCTGCTCTCAAAGCCCGACATGCTGCTGCTTGACGAGCCGACCAACCACTTGGATGCCGAAAGCGTGGAATGGCTCGAGCAATTCTTGTCGCGCTACTCGGGCACCGTGGTCGCCGTGACCCATGATCGCTACTTTTTGGACAATGCCGCCGAATGGATTCTCGAATTGGATCGCGGACACGGCATCCCGTGGAAGGGCAATTACAGCTCGTGGCTTGAGCAAAAGGGCGATCGTCTAAAAAACGAAGAATCCACCGAATCGGCGCGTCAAAAAGCGCTGAAAAAGGAATTGGAATGGGTTCGCCAGAACCCAAAGGGCCGCCAAGCCAAATCGAAAGCGCGCTTAACGCGATTCGAAGAACTCTCGAGCCACGAATATCAAACGCGCAACGAAACCAATGAAATTTTCATTCCGGTTGCCGAGCGTTTGGGCAATCAGGTGATCGAATTCAAAGGCGTGAGCAAGAGCTTTGGCGATCGAGTGTTGATCGATGATTTGAGTTTCTCGATTCCACCGGGCGCGATTGTTGGCATCATCGGCCCCAACGGCGCGGGTAAGTCGACGCTGTTCAAGCTGATCCAAGGCGTTGAAAAACCCGACAAGGGCGAAGTGGTCATCGGCCACACGGTGCAAATGGCCTTCGTCGATCAATCGCGTCAAAGCCTCGCCAACGATAAAAACGTCTGGGAAGATGTCTCGGGCGGCGCCGATATTTTGCAAGTCGGACGATTCGAAATGCAAAGTCGCGCCTATATCGGCCGCTTCAATTTCAAAGGTTCCGACCAACAAAAATTGGTCGGCAATTTGTCCGGCGGTGAACGCGGCCGCTTGCATTTGGCCAAAACGCTTTTAAAAGGCGGCAACGTATTGCTGCTCGACGAACCCTCCAACGATCTAGACGTTGAAACGCTCCGCGCGCTCGAAGATGCGCTCCTCGAATTCGCTGGCACCGCGCTAGTGATTTCGCACGATCGCTGGTTCCTCGACAAAATCGCCACGCACATCCTCGCCGCCGAGGGCGACAGCCAATGGACGTTCTTTAACGGCAACTATCAAGAATACGAAGCCGACAAAGTGAAGCGCTTGGGTGAAGAGGGGGCTCGGCCTAAACGGGTTCGGTTTAAGGGGTTGAAGTAGATGCTCCTTGCGGCCTGGAATTGGATTGAGTCCCACTCGCAGTTAGTGGCGGCGGCGGTTGCGCTTTTGGCGTTCCTGGTCGCAATCAGCCAAGCCGCATTTGCTCGGGCGCATAATCGAACGTCAGTACGACCGTATTTATCGCTAGATAAGCACACGACGCAGGGCGCTGGCTTTGGAGGCCGTGCGTTACCTGCGCTCGAAATCACTTTGCGAAATGCGGGGCTGGGACCCGCGGTCATCGTGAGTGCGTCAATGTCGAAGAATTTCGGTCAATATGTACCGATTCGAGAAGCGGAGACAATCAAAATGTGCGACGAGCTTCTGAAAGCGCCTATTCCCAAGGCCGTAACGCACGAGTTACGCCGAGACATGATTCTTGCAAAGGACGAAAAGATCACTCTCCTTGGTTTTGAGTCGAAAACCCCAGAGCAGGGAACGGCGCTGTACGAATCACTGAGGAGTTTTTCCTTTCAGGCCAAGATATATTACAAAAGCTTGCATGGAGAGCTGTTTTTGCTCGACAATTGTGACAAGTACTCGAGGAACAAGAGGGTACTCCAAATCTTTGGAGTGGTCGTTAGCTCACATCACCGAGCAGAGCTCAACGCATTTGGCGCCCAGATTTAGCTCCCAACCTTAGCGGGCGATTGGATCGAACTTAAACTTCAGAAACTCGGGTAATCGGTATACCCGTTCGCCCCTTCGCTATAAAACGTCTTCGTGTCAGCCACGTTCAGCGGCGCGTCACTACGCAACCGCTCTGGCAAATCCGGGTTGGAGATAAACGGCACGCCGAACGCTACGGCGTCCAAATTTCCGAGTTTCATCGAAGCCATCGCCAGCGTGCGATCGTATTCGTTGTTCCCGACGTAGGCGACGCCTGCGCTGGTTAGCGTTTTTTTCGCACCGGCAAAGTCAAATCCCGCAAGCTCTCGCGCACCGCCTGTATTGCCTTCAATGAAGTGCACGAAAGCAATTTTCCGAGCGGCGAGCGCATCAACTAGCGCGCCGTAAGTGGCTTGGGTATCGCTGTCACGCATCGCTGCGTTGGCCGCAGACACGGGCGACAACCTGATGCCCACGCGACCTGCTCCGAACACGGCGATCGCTTGATCGACAGCAGCCACTGCAAAGCGAATTCTGTTTTCAACGCTACCACCGAATTCATCCGTGCGCTTGTTGATGCTGTCGCGCAGGAATTGTTCGAGCAGGTAGCCGTTCGCAGAGTGAATTTCAACGCCGTCCAGCCCTGCGCGTTTCGCTACTTCGGCCGAATGGCGATAGCCCGCGATCAGATGATGAATTTCGAGCAATTCCAACGGGCGCGCTTCGACGCGTTCTTGTTTGCCGTTTTGTGTGTACGTCGTGCCGCCCGGGTTGTAGGGCGAGGAAGACACCGGCAATGCCCCGGCGGGTTGAAAGTCAGGATGCGAAATCGCCCCGACGTGCCAGAGCTGCGCGACGATCTTTCCGCCTTTGGCGTGCACGGCGTCAGCGACTAGCTTCCACCCCGCTTCTTGCTGCACGCTATAGATGCCGGGTGTGCCCGTGTAGCCCTTTCCCTGCGGCACGATTTGCGTGGCCTCAGATACGATCAAGCCCGCCGAGGCGCGCTGCGCGTAGTACTCAGCGATTAGCGCGTTGGGCGCGTCGGTGCCGGGTGTAGCGCGGCAGCGGGTGAGCGGCGCCATGAAGATTCGGTTGGCGCAATGTATGTCGCCGAGTTGGATGGGGTCGAAGAGTGTGGTCACGAAGGGCTGTGTTGAGTTGATGAATTGAAAGGCGGGGCGAACTTGGAATTTAGGCGCGAAGTGCGCGAGTTCAATCGCTACACTTCGCGCCAAGTTCAACCGTTGCGACCCATTCTATGAAACGAATCACTACCGCCCTGATTGCCGCGCTCGCCTGCAGCATCGCGACAGCGCAAACCTTTCCCTCGCGCCAGATCACGCTGGTGGTACCGGTCACGCCGGGTGGCTCGACGGATTTGATGGCGCGACAGATTGCCGAGCCTTTGTCACGTGCGCTTGGGCAACCCGTGATTGTTGAAAATCGCACGGGCGCATCGGGCAATATCGCCGCGAGCTACGTTGCCAAATCGAAACCCGACGGTCACACCTTGCTCGCGGCCTACTCTGCTTATCACGCGGCCAACCAATTTTTGTTCAAGAATTTGGATTGGGACCCGATCAAAGATTTCGTTCCCGTTGCGCTCATCATTCAATCGGCGCAGGCCATCGCCGTGGCCGATAAAGTGCCGGTAAAAACGTTTAAGGAATTGGTGGCCTACGCGAAATCCAATCCCGGAAAACTCAATTACGGCACAGCGGGCGCGGGCTCGCTGCACCACATTTCTGGTTCACTCCTTGAGCAGTTGGCCGAAACCAAGATGACGGCCGTTGCCTACAAAGGCACAGGCCCCGCCGTGACTGACTTGGCGGCGGGCAATGTGGATATCGTCATCACCACGCCGCCTGGCGTGATTCCGCTGTCACAAACCGGCAAGATTCGCATCCTCGCCGTCACGGGTAACAAACGTCATCCGTCTCTACCCAATGTGCCGTCAACCGCCGAGGAGGGCTTTCCGAACTTTTCAGTGGATGCTTGGTTCGGTTTCGTGGCACCCGCCAATACGCCGCCTGAAATCGTGAAGCGCCTGTCAGACGAAATGGCCAAAGCCGTACAAGGCGATGGATTTAGAAAAGGTGTGGAAGGCGCGGGCGGTGTCGTGCAGTTTCAAAACAACATCGCATTCGATGCAACGATCAAGCGAGACATCGACATGTTTAGGCGCGTGATTCGGGCGGCAAATATTTCGGGGGAGTGAGCGGGGGTGTTGAGCAGGGATGAGTGGGTTGCAGTGACCTCTCGGATGGGCAGAAATTTGTTGTCTATTCAATATGCGGAAATGCAACTAAAGGCTTTGCTGCCTCTAATAGACATCGGCTCCGCTGATCACGCATTGGATGGTTTGATGAAGCGATTTAACGCCGTTCAGCTCCAAACGATGGGTCACTTGGTTGGCCGATTGAAAGCAAATGCGTCGTTTGATCAACAGTCGTTGGCAGATTGGCTCGATCGCGTTGTGGGGGCACGCAATACGCTTGCTCACCATTTCCTAGCGAAGTTTGCAACGGATTTCGCGCAGGGAAATGCGGTTCATGCGATTGAGTTTTTGGAGGTGCAGCTTAGTGAAGTGAAGGGGCTACGTGAACTGACGGCGAGCCTTTTGACGGAGATTTTGTTAACGCTACGCGAAGCCACCTTTAGCGACGACCCCGAAATGAAGCAGCTTTTACTTGAGATTGAAACCTCCTACCAAAGTCATTTCACTCGCGAAGAAACCCATCCCCTCCCTAACCCTCCCCTTGAAGGGGAGGGGACGCGCCACTAGCACTCGTCGTTTCTAACTATTTCCACGCCCCAACATTTTCGTTCACGAACGCACCAAACGTACGTGGTTTCCGGCCAAGAATGTTTTCAACATCCGGTGACACGCCGCTGGCGTAACCAGCGCTCACGATTTTGTTGAGTGAATCCATGACGTTGACGATGAACGGCGGCAAGCCCCACTGGTTCATCGTTGCAACAGCGGCCTCGGTTGGAACGCTGAGGTGTTGGACCGATTTGCCGAGCGCCGCGCTGATCGCTGCGGCGGCTTGTGCGCCCGTGAAGTCTTCGCCGCCTGTGAGCGTGTAGGCCTTGCCCGCGTGCGGTGCTGGATTCGCTAGGATTCGCGCGGCGACGGCGGCGATGTCGCGGGTGTCAATCAAAGCCTGGGTTTTACCGCCGTCGGCCATGTAGATGCTGCCGTCTTTGATCGCTTGCGATTGATAGGTCACGTAGTTTTGCATGAAGCTGCCGGGGCGGAGGAACGTTGTCGGGATGTCGGTGGCCGCCAAGATGTCGTCAATCGTGCCTTGCAGCTTAGGCAGCGCAAAGTCGCTCGATGAATCGGCACCGGCGCCGCTGGAGCGAACGATGTGTTTAACGCCTGCGGCTTTGGCAGCTGCTGCCGCGTTCGTGGCGAGCTCAACTTTGTTCTCCACCAACGGAAACAGCAAAAAGAGTGTGTCGATGCCTTTGAAGGCCTGGGTCAACGCAGTGACATTGCCGAAGTCCGCAACGCGGGTTTCAAGACTAGTGGCGGTACTTGGTTTGCTGCGTAACACGACGAAGTCTGCGCTGATCGCTTGCAGTTCTCTAACGAGCGGTGCGCCGATATTGCCCGATGCGCCAGTGACGAGAATTTTGTTGGTCATGATGTGTCTCCTGTTGTTCAAAAATTGGATCAGTGATCCGATGTGAGAATTTTGGAGTGTTCGACAAACAATATAAAGCGATGTAAGATTGATTGATTAGCAATTTTCTATTGTAAATAGATGGAGCATCTTCGGGGAACGCTGGCCTTTGTTGCTGCGGCAAAGCACGGCAGCTTCACTCAAGCCGCGCGCACGCTGGACCTGTCGCCGCAGGCTGTGGCGGCGAGCATTGCTCGCTTAGAGTCCGCACTTGAAGTGCGCCTTTTTAATCGAACAACGCGCTCGATTGCGTTGACCGAGGAAGGGGCTGCGTTTCTTTCAAGAGCCGAAATCGGACTGGCAGCGCTCGAAGACGCAGCGCAATCAGTGCGCGATAAAGAGAAATCCCCCGCGGGCTTGGTTCGCGTGACTTGCGGTTCGGCCTTTGGTCGGCGCTACTTGATGCCAATGCTTGCCGGGTTGTACAAGCGCTATCCGCAGATTCGGCTTGATCTGTCGTTTGATGATCGCAAGGTTGATTTGGTGCGTGATGGCTACGACGTGGCCATTCGCGGTGGCGCGATTGCCGATTCGTCGCTCATCACGCGGCGGATTTGCGCGCTCTCGGGCGTGATGGTGGCCAGCCCCGCATACTTAAAAAAACGCGGTATCCCAAAAACACCCGACGAGCTCGCGGCACACCACATCATCATGTTGCGATTTGCCTCGGGGCTCTCGGTGCCGTGGACATTGAAGCTCAAAGGAAAGCTCACGACGTTTGATGCCGCAGCGCCCTCGCTCACGCTTTCAGACACCGAAGCGGTGGGCGATGCGGCGGTGGCGGGGCTCGGGATCTCTCGCGTGTCGTTGCATTTTGCGTGGCCGCATTTGCAGGCCGGTCGGCTCAAGGTGGTGCTCAATAACTACAACGATCCGGGCACGCGCGAGATGGTGATTCACTATCCGCACCGCGAGCACGTCGCGCCACGAATTCGCTCGTTCGTGGAATTCGCGCTGGAAACACTTCAAAACGACCCCACCTTGCAATCGTCTACAAAGTCACTCACTCCGTTTTGCGCATGAAAATTACTCGCCTTAATCACGCTGTTTTATTCGTTCGAAGTGCGACTTTGAGCGCGAAGTTCTACGCCGACGCATTTGGCTTCGTTAAGGCGTTTGGTCGTGGCGAGGACGCGATTTTTATGCGCGCTGCGAATTCAACGAATGACCATGATTTGGGCTTGTTTAGCCTCGGTGCCAACGCGGGTGACACGACGGCCGGGCGGAGCTCGGTGGGCTTGTATCACTTGGCGTGGCAAGTGGAATCGCTCACTGATTTGCTCGTGATGCGTGAGCGCTTGATGGCGATGAACGCGCTGACTGGCGAATCCGATCACGGCACAACGAAGAGCTTGTATGGGCGCGACATCGACGGCATTGAGTTCGAGGTGATGTGGTTGGTGCCGCCCGACGTAATCATTGACGACGATCGAGCCAATGCGGGAAACACCCGGCGCGTCAATTGGGATAAAGTCCGCTCTGACTATCCGGCGCATTAACGCTCGACACAATTTGCCACTCAAATAAGGCTTTTCATGGACGCTACAACGCTTGGTTGGGTACTGGTGGTGATCTTGATCGCCGTAGGTGTGGCGGGTGCAGTGCTGCCCGCGCTGCCCGGCGTGGTGCTGGTGCTGGGTGGCATTGTGCTCGGCGCATGGTTAGATGACTTCACCAAAGTGCCGTGGTGGATTGTTGCGCTATGCGTCGTGCTGGCGGTGCTGGCTTGGGTCACCGATTACGTGGCGACGATCATGGGCGCGAAAAAGGCGGGCGCGTCGAAGCTTGCCATCGTGGGCGCGGCGCTCGGCACGATTGCCGGCATCTTTATGGGGCTCGTGGGTGTGCTCTTCATGCCGTTTGTGGGTGCGGCCTTGGGGCAGTATCTAAGCGAGCGCGATGGCAAGCGAGCAGCCAAGGTGGGATTGGCGACTTGGCTGGGTTTGCTGGTGGGCACCATTGTGAAGTTGGTGCTCATTTTTATGATGATTGGCTTGTTTGTCGCGGCGCTGGTTTTTTAGCAGCAGATAGCGAAAAAATGCCTAATTTTCAGCTTTATTCTTTAACGCCAAATTAAATAAGGCGTTAAGAGAAATTGCAGATACTTTCGAAAAGTACACTAAATATCGTTGAAGCCTTATTTCATAAGGCGTTACACGATAAAGTTGACTTCAGCGCGCCGTAGCAACCTTTTTTAAGGTCATCGACATCATTGATTCGGGGAAATCACCGTCAAAGCTACCCTCGTCGTCTTGCACCCAAGTCGGCGTGGCCGGTTGAGCGACGCGCTGGCGATTTTCGCTGACCTCGGCACCCTCTGAGATCTCGTATTCGTACGCGCGGAGTTTGCCTTGCACCTTGGCGCTCGAGCGAATTCTCATGGTGCCGTGCACGCGAAGGGTTCCGTCGAACGTGCCGGCGATCTGCGCGCTGCCAACGCGTGCCGTGCCGTTGACAACGCCCGTGGCTTCGATAATCAAGCGCTGTGCAAACACGGGTGCATTGAGCGTACCGAGTACACGAAGTGTTTTGCACTGAATGATGTCGGTGCTGTTGAGCTCGGCACCTGCGCCTACGGTGAGCTCGCCGTCAAGGCACGAGGCAGCTTGGGTTGCTGGGCGATTGGGGCGATCTAGAAATTGTTCGACCGATGCCCAATCCGATGGGCTGAGTGCGACGGAATAATCTTTTCCTTGGCGACGCTTGGCGGGTTGGCCCGCCGGTGCGATGCCGTTTGCAGCATGTGTAGAACGGCCGCCCGAGAAAGCAGCTTCCGCCGCCGCGAGTTTCGCGGACGGCGGAATTCCCCCTGCCGATAGGAACTCGCCGCCACGCAGCGCGCTAAATTTCTGTACAAGCCAGTTGTCAAGCATTCCCATCTCTGTCTCCCTTGATACACCTATCAGGTTTCCGTGATGGACTAGTGCAACGGTCGTGCCACGTGCGTATTATTTTTCTTGTAACGCTGGAAGCCTTATTTAATAAGGCATTGCGCGGTATCAGTGTAGAAAATGACAATGTCATTTTTTATCGTGCCAATTGACATACTGCCGAAAAGCGTCAGCTGACGACGCGTTGCGGCGAGTAGTTTGCCGTGCATTGTGGCCGCATCGAGCGGTCAAAAAAAAGACCCGCACGAGGCGGGTCTGATTTTTCGGTGGGAAAGTAACGAATTACTTTGCCAATTCGTTCATCGTGGCTTGATCGAGTTGACCCGTCGTGCTGATGCGGCGATCACGCTGGAACGCGCGCAGTTGCTCGACCGTTTTGCGACCCATTTGGCCGTCAGGGGTGCCCACGTTGTAGCCCAGCTGATTGAGCTTGGCTTGCGCATCGCGCATGCTCATCGATGCGTTCGCTGCTGCCGGACCGGCTGCTTGGCTTGAAGCAATCGATGCGCCTTGTTGTTGCGAGCCGCCGTCAACAGTCAAGCGGCCACCGGTGCCCATGCCACGATCACCCATTGTTTGCGGCGTGTAGTTTTTTACGGCGTTGATGATGTTGTTGTAAGCATCGGTGAACGCTGCTGCAACGACTTTACCTTGCGGCGTATTGGTGTAACCACCCGCGCCGCCGACACCGGAAGAGCCCACGAGGATTGCGCCCAGACTGAAATCGGTGTTCGATGAAGAACCCTCAGCCGCCGCAACTTGCACACCCGAGCGGTTATCCACCAAGGTCAACATCACAGCCGATTCGTTGGTTTGAATGCCACCGGCAATTGCACCGAGCACACCCAAACGACCGCCCATACCGGCAAGGCCTGCGCCCAAGCCGCTGGTGCCGCGAGCACTGATGAGCACTTCAGGCGTGAGCGAATAATCAGCGGCAACCATTTGGCCTTTGCCGAAATTGGAGTTCTGACGCATCTCGCCCGAGCTTTGTAGCGCGCGCTCCTGCTGCATGTTGGCCATGGCGCGTCCGCGCTCAACGACGATGAAGCAATTGGATTGCTGAATCAGCAGGCGCAGCACTGGCGTAGTGGAGCCAAGGCGGTATTTGTCGAGGTAGGCACGGTACCAATCAAGGCTCGTGTCCTCAACGAGCGCAATGGTGCCCGCAGGACGGTCGCAGCGACCGAGCTTCGCGTTCACATTTTGCGCGCCCGCACCACCGGCCGAACCGGTGGCTGTGGTCTTTGCGCTGTCGGTGCCCATTTTGGGCGCGGTGGCCTCGCAACCAACCAGCGCAAGCGCTGCGGCAGTGAGTCCAAGAGTAAGAATTCGTGACATGCTGTGATCTCCTAAGGGCTACGGTACGCTATGAAAGACGGAATGTTGCGCAAAGTTGCGCCACTGACCCATTACAAGCGTATTGTGCGCTTATTTGGATCATTCACCTCTATGTCGCAATAATAGAGAAATTGGTTCAATTCGACTACCAGTTATTTTCTATCGCTCAGCGCTTATGGGTTTTGGTCTGCGGCTTTTACGTTTAATTTTGAAAATGCTCGCAGGTTTGGCGATTTCGGTCACTACCTATCGTTGGGCGAAACCCGAACAACGCCGCCATATCGTGCGGACTTGGTCGCGTGAATTGCTAGCAATTCTTGGCGTGACGGTGAGGGCCGCGAATTTTCCCAGCGGTGCGGAGCGTCCGGTCACGCTCGTCGCCAATCACGTATCTTGGGCGGATATTTTTGCCCTCAACAGCGAGCGAGCTTGCCATTTCATCGCCAAAGCTGAATTGCGCGAATGGCCGCTGGCGGGGCGATTGCTGGCCAACGTGGGCACAATCTTCATAAACCGCAGCGACCGTAAGGAAACACTGCGGCTGGGGCGCGTTGTCCATGAATTGATGGACGCCGGTGAGACGGTGGCGGTGTTTCCCGAGGGGACAACAAGTATTGGGCACGACGTGATGAAATTTCACGCGTCGCTCTTGGAGCCTGTGGTCGCGGCAGGGGGCGAGGTCTGGGTCGTAGCCATTCGCTACTTTGCTGCCGGGAAACGCAGCGACGCCGCGGCCTATATCGGTGACATGAATTTGCTGCAATCGCTGCGCGCCATTCATGCAGCGTCCCCCATGACCGTTGAAGTTCAGTTTCTGCGCGCGATTGACTGCGCCAATAACAACCGTCGCGCGGTGGCGGCCGAGGCCGAGGCGCTTATTCGCGCCGCGGTTCAGTCCGAATCGATCGACATCGGTTGAGCGCTCGGCACTTGGAAAACGGCGCGATCATCGAGTCGCAGTGCGGTGAGCGCGCCGCCCCATAGGCAACCTGAATCTAGCAAGCTGGTGTTGGGCAACAGCCGCAAGCCCTCGCTCGACCAATGCCCCGACACGACATGCGCGCTAGCACTTCGGCGCGCTGGCTGGGCAAACCAAGGCGAAAAGCCGGGCGGCGCGAACGAGGCATCCCGTTTTTCTTTGAATTCGATTTCCGAAAACGGCGTGCAAAACCGAAGCCGCGCGAACGCATTGACGCTGGCACGGTGCCGCGGCGACCCTCGCAAATCGTCGTGCCAGATGCGTGGTTCGTTGCCAAACAAGTTCGCTAGAAATTCGCGGTAATCTGGGCTACGTATTTCACGCTCGAGCTCCCGGGCGAGCGAACGCGCATCGGCCATCGTCCACGCGGGCAACAGCCCTGCGTGCACAACGCAGTGGCCGTCCCGCTCGATCATTAGCGGCCGATGGCGCAGCCATTCAACCAATTCGGCCGCATCGGGCGCTGTGAGCACTTGCTCCAGCGTGTCTCCGTCATGTAGTTTCGAGAAGCCCTCTCGCGCCATGATTAAGAAGAAATCGTGGTTTCCGAGCACGCTGTCGGCCGCGCCATCAGCGTGGAGTGCCTTGACGCGGCGCAAGACTTCCGCAGACTTGGGGCCCCGATTAACCAAATCGCCCACAAACAAAACATGATCTTTTGAACGATTAAATCGCATCAGCGATAGCAGTGCGCCCAGCTCATCGTCGCAGCCCTGCACGTCGCCGATGACGTAGGTGCTCATGAGTTAGCACCCTTCAGAAATAAAAAACGCGCCGTTGGGCGCGTTTTTTCTTGGCGTGATGACACAGGCTGCGAGCTACTTGAGCTTTGCAAGCTGGTAGTCAACAGCCGCTTTGACTTCATCGTCCGACAACGCCGTTTGACCGCCCTTCGCTGGCATCGTCTTGAAGCCCTTGATCGCGTGATCGTAGAGCGTTGCGGCACCTTGCGTCACGCGCGCAGCCCACGCGGTTTTGTCGCCCGTCTTCGGCGCGCCAGCAATACCAGCGCCATGGCACGCTGTACAGGCCGCCTGATAAACCTCTTCCCCGCTTTTTGCTTTCACGACCGCGCCCGCCGCAGCCGCTACGGGCGCGGGCGGCGGCGTGCCGTCAAATTTAGCGATTTCGCCCACGGGCTTAATGCGCTGTTCGACTGATTTTTTCGCCTCTGATTCGTCGATGCGCTTGCTGCCGGTGACCAGCTGCGCACCCAAATAGGCGATGGCAACCGGGACGACCAGCGCCACGATACAGACGATGATGAGTTGTTTTGGAGTTTTGATTAAGTCGCCGTGTCCGTCGCTCATGACCGAAATGCTCTATGGGTTAGCTGGAGTGCGCAGCGCGCAGGAAGCCTCAAATTATAGCGGCGACAATCGTCCGCCAACGCTCCGCGCGTCACGCTGCCTATAATTAGGAAGTCAGCAATGACTCACGCGCCCGTAGCTCAGCTGGATAGAGTATTGGTTTCCGAAGCCAAGGGTCACAGGTTCGACTCCTGTCGGGCGCGCCATAAAAGCATTTAGAAACAACGCGTTATGGCTCTCTCGCCAATGCGGATCGCTTGCTAGCTGACATCCGCGCCATGCGCGGAATTCACCATACATTGGCTCAAGCCGATTGCGCTGCCGTGCTTGCCGGCCCCGCGGGTGAATGCTTCGTCGGTGTTTTCTGCCCACGCCGCTGATTCCGCGGTGGCCGCGCTATTCGGATTTTCTGGCCCGCTGCTTTTTCCGCGCTTGCTTTTCGTTGAGTTTTCGAGCGTCTCGCAGTGCTGCATCGATCAGCGCGTCGGCCATCCACAACGCCGTGCGCTCTACTTCGCGATCTGGAAGACCCCAAATGTCCTTTAGGATCACGTGCGGTTCAATGCCGTAAATCACTGACAGCGCGTGATGCAAACGATCATGCACAACCTTTGGAAGATCGGGCCGGAGAGGCTCAAGTGCGTGCTCAAGGATGCGCACGCGATGACCGCGCCGGTAGGGTTCCTCTTCGAGCAGACCCGCCCGTTCGAGCGCCCATTGTTCGAGCGAGAGCTGAGCGGAGGCCCGAAGCTGCGGTTCAAATTCCTTAAATCGCGGAAACGTCAGTAAGAACAATTCCCGCACCCGCGCGCGGCCGTCCGCCGTTTCTGAGGCGAGCGTGCGCACCGGACCGAGCGATGAGTCGATCACAGCAGTGAGCAACGCACTTCGGCTGCCGAAGTAGCGATACGCGGTTGCGCGAGAAATTTTCGAACGAACAGCGACCTCGGCCACGGAGGGAATGTGCCCGTCTTGCTGGATGATTTCCATCGCAGTTGCCAGCAACAACTTGAAGGTGGACGCCTTGACGCCGCGCGTGGGCGGAATTGGCGGCGCGCTCAATCTGTGTTTGAGTGGCATGTGAGTGCTCGGTGAAAGAGTTTCAAAATTGCGGTTTTACGCTATTGCCAAACGCTATTGACGGCCTTATGATGCAACAAAATCAATTTGAGACACAAGTCTCAATATTAGAAATGTATCCCGTTTGGCGCTTTCTTGTGCGATTCGCCATGACGGGAAAAAGGAGAGAATCGGGATGCGAATCGCTAGCTGGAGCTGGGGTGGACGATATTGTGTAGGCACAATTTCGAGCTGTGGTCGTGAAGCCACGCCGCTGGCCGTGAACAACACTGAGAGTGGCGTTCTTCCGTTGCTTCAGGCGATGGTGCGAGGAGGGGCGCTGCCAGCTGCTTCGGGCGCTCGGTTGCCTATTGAGAGCGTGACGCTTCATGCGCCGCTGATGCGCCCACTGCGGGGCCTGTGGTGTGTGGGTAGAAACTATCGGGCGCATGCAGCTGAGCTTGCTGACACAGTATTCAGCGGCACGCCCGCCAAAGAAGCGTCGTGGCCGATGGTGTTCACAAAATACGGCGAATGCGTGGTTGGGCCATACGATCCGGTGTTACTGCCCAGTGCCGCAGTATCGACGCAGATCGATTACGAATCTGAACTCGCCGTGGTGATCGGTAGAGGAGGGCGCGACATTTCACGAGCCCGCGCGATGGATCATGTGTTTGGCTACACCATCGTGAACGATGTGACTGCTAGAGATATCCAAGTTCGGCACCAGCAATGGGCTCTGGGCAAAAACCTCGACACGTTTTGCCCGATGGGACCGTGGATTGTGACCGCTGACGAAATGGATGGTCGTGACACACGGGTGCGTGGTTGGGTGAATGGCGAATTGCGCCAGGATGCATTCACCAAAGACATGCTCTTTGATATCCCTACGCTCATCGAAACCTGTTCTCGCGGCATTACCTTGTACCCAGGTGATGTTATTGCTACTGGAACGCCAGCGGGAGTAGGCATGGGATTTAATCCCCCGAAGTGGTTATCCGAGGGCGACGTGGTGCGCATAGAAATTGACGGTATTGGTGCGATCGAGAACCGTTTTGTGCAACAACGATAGCGCGAAGTAAATCATGGCCCTGCATCTGTTTGAACGTGTAGCGGTTGAAGACGAAGGCGACGGTGACGCCGTGTTCTGCATTCATGGTTTGGGCGGCAGTGGAAACACGTTCACGCCCTTGATGCCCGCGCTTGGCCGACACCGTGTTATTCGAGTCGATCTTCCCGGCAGTGCTCGCTCACAGCGGGTCGAAGGTACGCTGTCCATTGATCGATTTGTCGATGCGGTGCTCTCGGTTGCGACCCGACTAAACATCGAGCGCGCTCATTTCGTCGGGCACTCGTTGGGTACGATCGTCTGCCAACATTTGGCGGTAGCTGCGCCGACTCTCGTGCGAAGCCTAGCGCTGTTCGGGCCGCTCATGGCGCCGCCCGACCCGGCGCGTGCGGCCTTGCGGGCGAGAGCGGCAAAGGCGCGCGATGAGGGTGTGGCCGGAATGCAAGCAATTGCTCAGTCCTTGGTTGCGGCTTCTCTGTCTAGCGACTCGAGGACACGTCTGCCGCTCGCAGTTGCGTTTGTGCGCGAATCGCTGATGCGGCAGGATGGCGATTCGTACGCTCGCACTTGTGAAGCGCTTGCTGATGCGCAACCAGCAGCAGTCGAAGAGGTGACGGTGCCTGTCCTCCTGGTCACGGGTACGGATGACGGCGTTGCACCACCGCAAGCGGTGCGCGCGATGTCGGAGCGTTTTTACCGCTCGCAAAGCACGCGAGTCGTTGTGCTGCCAAATTGTGGACACTGGACACCCGTGGAACGGGCGGAAGAGTGTCAGCGCGAAATGCGCGATTTTTTGTCTGCGCAACGTTAATGAACACGCCGAAAGCAATCTAGGAGATCAAGCGGTGGCCAATATTCTCTTTACCAATGTGCGCATTTTTGATGGAGGTGGCGACGCGCCATTTACCGGCGACGTGTTGGTGCAAGGCAATAAGATTTCGCGCGTTGTGAAAACCAGTTTTGGCCAACCAAGCCCGCCCGTGCTCGGGGCAACAGTGATCGACGGCGCGGGAGCATTCTTGATGCCCGGCATGGTTGAGGCGCACACCCATTTCTCTTGGAACGATCAGCCAAGTCTTGACGCTATCCAGCGCATGCCCCCCGAGGAGCACATTCTGTGGTGCGCGGAGATTGCGAAGCGCTACCTCGACATGGGTTGGACAAGTTGCGTTGGTGCCGCCGCAGCCAAGCCACGACTCGATGTGGTGATTCGTAACGCTATCAATGACGGAACGATCATCGGTCCGCGCTACCTGGCTGCCAGTCAGGAAATCACGGTGCCTGGCGGGTTGGGTGACAGCACCGCGCCGCATCTGCCGCAAGCTGAATTTGCATTTGGTGCGGTGGTCAGCGGTGCCGAGGAAATGCGTCGCTGTGTACGCATGTTTGCGAAGTACGGCGTGGATTCTTTGAAGATCAATCTTTCCGGTGAATCCATAACTGGCATGCCCGGCGAGATGAGTCAATTCACAGAGCAGGAAATTGCTACGTGCGTGCAAGAAGCAAAAGCGTGGGGCAAACGTGTAGCGGCGCATGCGCGCTCCACTTGGTCGATCAAACAATGCGTTAAGCACGGTATTGAGGTCATCTACCACGCGAGCTTTACCGATACTGAGGCGCTTGACTTACTAGAAGCCCACAAGATGGAGCATTTCATCGCGCCCGGTTTGGCGTGGCTTATCAATACCAGTTACCACGCCAGCCAGTGGGGGTTGACGCACGAAGTCACAAAAAAAATGGGTTACCACCGAGAGCTTGAAGCCGCCATTGAAAGCATGAAAAACGTGCGCAAACGCGGCATTCGAATTCTGCCCGGTGGGGATTATGGTTTTGCGTGGACGCCGCACGGTACCAACGCCAAAGACTTGGAGTACTTTGTCAAGTACGTGGGTATGAGCACGATGGAAGCCTTGCTCTCGGCAACGGCATGGGGCGGGCCAATGATGCGCATGGGCAAAGTGCTGGGCTACATCCGCGAGGGTTATTTGGCCGACATATTGTTGATCGACGGCGACCCGCTGGCAGACATTACCGTGTTGCAGGACAAGGCGCGCATTTTGGCGGTGATGAAAGATGGTGAGTTTCATCGCGCGCCGACCATGCGTGGCAATCAGCAAACGCGCAACACCATCAACACACGCTGGGCAGCCCAGTAGGGCCGGGAGCAGTATGGACACACTATTTACAAATGTTCGAATTTTGGACGGCACCGGACAAAATCCCTTCAGCGGGAGTGTGCTTGTGTCTGGCAATCGCATCCGTCAGGTGGGTCGGAGCAGCGCGGCGATGGCACCGGGTAGTGCTACCGTCATTGACGGCGGGGGTGCCACCTTAATGCCCGGCATGTGTGAAGCCCACACTCATTTTTCATGGAACGATGCGGCCACACTCTCAGGCATTCAATCAATGCCTGTTGAAGAGCATGTGTTGTGGTGTACCACCGTTGCCAAAAAGTATTTGCATGCGGGGTTCACCTCGTGTCTAGGCGCCGCCTGCGCGAAGCCACGATTAGACGTGGTCATACGAAATGCAATCGTGTCGGGACAGATTCCCGGACCGCGCTACCTTGCCGCTAGCCAAGAGATAACCGTGCCTGGCGGATTAGGTGACGAGACTCTTCCGCATATTGATTGTCCCGAATACAGCTTTGGGGTCAACGTGAATGGGGCCGAAGACATGCGCCAGATCGTGCGCAGGTTTCTCAAATACGGCGTCGATTCCATCAAGCTCAATTTGTCTGGCGATAACTTTGTGCCTGGAGCGGATGCGCACACTTCTTGGATGACCGATGCCGAGGTCGCTGCGGCTGTCGAAGAGGTAAAAATGCGTGGCAAACGCATCATCGTGCACGCTCGCTCCGCTGCCAGCGTGAAGCAGGCGTTGCGCCATGGCATCGATCTCATTTACCACGCGAGTTTTACTGATACCGAAGCGCTAGACATGCTAGAGGCTGCGAAGGATCGAGTGTTTGTGGCACCAGGTTTGGCAATTCTCTACGCATTGCTGTTTGAGGGTGAGCCGTGGGGCTTCACTCGCGAGAAGTCCACTGCGATGGGCTATCAAGAGGAGTGGGACGCTGCGCTTGAATCACTTTCTAAGATGCACAAACGCGGCATTCGTGTGCTACCCGGCGGCGACTATGGTTTCGCGTTCACGCCGCATGGGCAAAACGCTCGTGATCTTGAATTCTTCGTGAAGTATTTGGGTTTCACGCCGATGGAGGCCATCCGATCGACGACGCTCTACGGTGGACAGATCATGTTGCGTGGACACGAGCTCGGTGCCGTCAAAGACGGATACTTAGCCGACCTGCTCCTGGTGGACGGCGACCCGCTGGCCAACTTGAGCATCCTGCGCGACCCCAAACGCATCCTAGCGGTGATGAAGGACGGTGTGTTCGTCAAGGAACCCGCCATCGCCTCACAACGTGACTGGAGGTACGTCGCGTGATGACCAAGGGAGAGCGACTGGTGACCGCTATCGTCGTCGGAGCGCCAATCGCTGCGTTCTCGATATGGGCGCTGCTGGACAATCCGCGCCTGTACCTTGTGACTATGCTCAATAGTCTCACGCTCGCATCGCTTTACTTCATTGTTGCCAGCGGCTTTACGTTGGTATTCGGTCTGATGCGCAACGTCAATCTCGCGCATGGGTCGCTCTATCTGCTGGGCGGATACGTTGGATACGTGGTGGCCCGTGATACTGGGTGGTGGATTTTGGCGTTGGCCGCTGGCTTCGCCGCCGCGGCGGTTGCGGGGCTATTGATTCAGGTACTCATTCTTCGCCGCATGCAGGGGCAAGACCTGCGCCAAACTATGGTCACCATTGGTTTGTCCATCGTGATAGCTGACGTTCTGTTGTGGATATTCACTGGTCAGGTCTACCAAATGGAAGCCCCCTCATGGCTTCAAGGACCCATCCGTGACATCCCGGTGATAAAGGCCTACTCGGCGTATCGTCTTAGCTTGTTGGGCTTTGGCATTGCGATCGGCCTGTTCTTATGGTGGCTACTCAACCGAACCAAGGTGGGCGCGATGATCCGCGCTGGAGTTGATGACCGCGCCATGCTCGCCGCTTCCGGTGTCAACGTGAATTTGGTGTTCGCCGTGACGTTCATGCTCGGCGCTGGCCTAGCTGGTTTTGGCGGTGTGATCGGCGCAGTCGAGCTGAGCATGGTTCCCGGCGAAGACACGCGGCTGCTGCTGGCGTCCCTCATCGTTGTTATTGTCGGCGGCATGGGCAGTGTGGTGGGGGCGGCCATTGGTGCCGCGATCCTTGGGCTTGCTGAGACGTATGGACTGGCGTATGCCCCAACCTACAGCGTCGTCTTTACCTTCGTGATTCTCATCATAGTGCTTGCATTTCGGCCGCGCGGAATCATGGGTAAAGCAGCATGAGCGCGGCTCGGTGGCGCCGCGCCATGAACACTGGCGCAGTCGGTGTTGCGGCTGCGCCCTTGCCCGCCGTTCCGGCGCGTTCAGGGGCAGCTCGGTCGATGTCGGTGGACCGCCACGCCGCAGGCACTGCTCCTAGCCGATGGAAGTTGCTCTCGCGTGCTGTGTCAGTGCGGCATGTGCTGGTACTTGTTTTTGTGCTGTTGTTGCCTTTTGTCGCCACGCCATTCTTCACCTATCAGGTGGCTGCACAAGCGCTCATTTTTGGGTTGATTGCCCTTTCACTGTCGTTCCTTGCTGGCTACGGCGGTATGGTGTCGCTGGCCCAGATGTCAGTGGCTGGTATGGCGGGCTATGCGGTGGCGGTCTTGGGTGCCAGCGGGACAGAATCCAGTTTGGGTTGGCATTGGGGGGCGGTAGTCCCGATTGCGCTCGCAATTGCAATTCTGGCTAGCACGCTGATTGGTTGGCTATCGGTGCGCACCGATGGCATTTACACCATCATGATCACGCTCGCCATTGGCGTCGCCTTTTACTACTTGGTGCTGCAAAACTACTCTGTGTTCAACGGCTTTCAGGGCTTCCAGAAGGTCTATCCGCCGAGTGTCTTTGGTATCAATTGGCGGGAGCCGCTTCCGTTTTATTTCCTCGCGTTATTTTGGGCGATGGCGGGGTATTTTTTCATTCAGTGGCTCGTACGTACACCCTTTGGAATAGCGTTGCAGGGCACTCGTGACAACGCACGACGCATGAACTCCTTAGGATTCAACGTCACTGCGCACCGCGTCGCAGCCTATGCGGTGTCTGGATTGTTGGCGGGCCTGGGCGGCGTGCTGCTCGTTTGGTACAACGGATTGATCAGCCCAGGCTCGGTGGGCACCGGTTGGTTGATCAATGTGTTGGTGATTGCCGTTCTGGGCGGCATGAAACACCCCATCGGCGCGTTTTTGGGCGCTATCGTTTTCATTCTGTTGCAGACCTTCGCCATCGACCTGATCGAACGCGAGCGCTTCAACTTGCTGATTGGTGGTGTTTTTCTCGCCATCGTATTGTTTTCCCCCGACGGCCTGCTCGGACTGTGGGCGAAGCTTCGCTCCCGCTTCGGCTCGAAACAAGCCGTGACTTCAACCACAAGGAGATAACCGTGAACTACAACAAACGTATTTGGGCCCGATCGATGTTGGCCGCCGCCGCGGTGGCCGCAGTCAGTGGCGGTGCCTTTGCCCAAGGTGCACCGATCAAGATTGGTCTGTTGGCAACTCTAGAAGGGCCCTTCGCCGCAGGCGGTGCTGACGGTATGCGCGGAGCTGAGCTAGCGGTGCGCCAGCGCGGCGGCGTTGTTGACGGCCGTAAGATCGAAATCATCAAGGCCAGCAGCAATGCCACGCCAGACGTGGCGGTCAACTCAGCCCGCAAACTAGTGGAGCAGGACAAGGTCGACATTCTGGTCGGTCCGCTATCGGGTGGCGAAGGCATTGCGGTCAAGGACTACTCCAAGAGCCAACCTCAGGTGACCTTCATCAACGGTGCCTCGGGTGCGCAGGCCACCACGTTGGTTAACACCAGCCCCAATTTCTTCCGGTTTAATACCGAAGGCGCGCAGTGGATGTTCGGCCTAGGCAAGGCCGCGATGGACAAGGGCTACAAGCGCACGATGATCATCGCTGAGGACTACGCCTTTCCCTACAGCCAAGTGCAGGGCTTCATGGCCGAATACTGCCGCTTGGGTGGCAAGGTGCCGCTTAAAGCCTGGGTGCCATTGGGCGGTAAGGACTACTCCTCGGTCATCGCGCGAATTCCCAAAGACGTCGACGCACTGCTGGTCATTTTGGGCGGCGCGGACGCTGTGAACTTCCTGACTCAATACGAAAACTCCGGTGGCGACAAGCCCATGATGGGCGGCAGCATCACGGTCAGCCAAGACGTTTTGAACTACAAGGGAAAGCGACGTGACTCGCTGGTTGGCACTATTTCAGCTGGGCCAGTCGCTGATAGTTTTGAGGGTGCCGAGTGGAAGGCCTTCGTCGCGGACTATAAAAAGAACTTTCCCGTATCGGCCGGTGGCTTCCCCAGCCCCAGCCTGTTTGCCTACGTTTACTACATCAACATGAAGGCGGCATTGGACGGCTTGGATGCGGTCGATGGCGACCTGAGCAACAACCACGCGAAGCTTCGCGACACCTTGTCCAAGATGGTTCTCAAAACACCGAATGGCGACGTTCGTCTCGACAGCAACCGTCAAGCGATTGGAACCACCTTCGTCACCGAAGTTGTGAAAGACAGTCGCGGCGAGTTGACCACGAAGGTATTGCGCAAGGTAGACAACGTGGATCAAACGTTGGGCATGAAAAAAGAAGACTTCAAAATGGGCACGCGCGACGAGCCAAATTGCCCTTAATGTTTAGAGCGACGAGCTGAACCGATGGTTTCCATCAGCAATCTGCAACCGAAGCGCGCGAGCTCACAGGAGCCCCGGCGCCTCGCCACATCAGCGACCGACAAGTCGCTGATGTCGAGCGACGCCTTAGTGCTCGAGGGAGTGACACGAGCCTTCGGTGCATTGCGCGCGGTGGACGACGTGTCGATCAGCGTGGCCGCAGGCCAAAAGTACGCAGTGCTGGGCAGCAATGGCGCTGGCAAAACTACGTTGTTCAACGCCATTACCGGAGACTTCCCGCCCACAGCGGGAACGATCCGGTTTTTTGGCGAAGACATCACGGCACTGCAGCCCTACGAACGCATTCGCAAAGGGCTGCGGCGCACTTACCAATCATCGCTGCTGTTCAAAGAATTGAGCGTGCGCGACAATATTTTTATGGCTGTTCGCGGCGTCGGGAGCGGACGTTTCAGCTTCTGGCGAGCAGGTGCCAACGATGCGTCACAGGTCGCCACCGACGACATTTTGCATCGCATTAGGATGGACCACCTCAAGGACGAGCTGGTGGGTAATCTGGCTCATGGCCAGCAGCGCCAGCTGGAAATCGGCATGGCGTTGGCTGGGGCGCCGCGCTTGATTTTGTTTGATGAGCCAGCGGCTGGCTTGTCACCGGCAGAGAGGCGCGAACTCGTCGCGTTGCTCAAAGGCTTACCAGCGCACATGAGTTTTGTGCTCATTGAGCACGACCTCGACATCGCGCTGCGCGTGGTTGAGCGGGTCACAGTGATGCATAACGGACGTGTGCTCAGGCACGGCACACCTGACGAAATTGAAAACGATGCGCAAGTGCAAGCCATTTACATGGGCGGGAAACACTGATGGCCTGGTTTGGTGGTTCCGACAAGGAGGCGAAGAAGCCCAACGCGCCGATCCTCGTCATCGAAGGCTTGGACGTCTACTATGGCCGCGCACACGCTCTTCAAAGCGTCAGCTTAAACCTGGCCAAGGGCGTGCAGGGTATTGTTGGCCGCAACGGAATGGGAAAGACCACGTTGTGCAACGCCATCACGGGCTTGGTTGGTGCATCGGGCAGTATTAAGCTGGCGGGCGAGGAGATTCTCGGTCTCAGCCCTAATGTCATAACGCAGCGCGGGATAGCGTACGTGCCTCAAGGACGGCGCGTGTGGCCATCGTTATCAGTGGACGAAACGCTCAAGCTCGTGGCGCGCAAAAAGCGCGATGTGGAGCGGGTGTATTCAATGTTCCCGCGCCTGGCTGAGCGCAAAGGTAATGGCGGAGGACAGCTCTCGGGTGGCGAACAGCAGATGCTGGCCATTGGGCGTGCGCTGCTGCTTGAACCACGGCTGCTGGTGATGGATGAGCCCACTGAGGGCTTGGCCCCTGTCATCGTTGAACACGTCGCCAATTCATTGCGCGCGCTTGCGGCTGAGGGCGAAATCTCTATTCTGCTGATCGAACAAAACTTAGGCGTTGCGCTTGACGTTGCTGATCAGATTGGCGTGATGGTCAACGGCCGCATCGCCCATCAAATGCCGGCCGCAAAACTGGCCGCAGACCGCGGTCTGCAAGAGCAGTTGTTGGGTGTGCGAAGTGGCGGACACCACGAAGAGGAAGCGTCCGGAGTGCCCGAGCCGCTCGCGCCGAGCGAAGATTCCCCCCAGCAACAGATTTACACGGTGCAGCGTTCGTATGGATCTGGTCCGTCTCTTGATGACCTAGCGCCGCGAACCGTTCGAGGCTTCAACCGATGGAATGACGGCGGCATTGGCGGCGCGCTGCCCGATATCCCCCGTGAGCCGGTAGCACCCACCGCCAAGCCCATAAGCGGCAGCAGCACGGTGCTCGATTTGCCGGTGGCCGCCACCAGCGGTCGAGCCGTCTACGTAGTCGGCACTTTCGACACCAAGGCCCGAGAGCTTTTCTTCATTCGCCAGTGCCTTGAAAAATTGGGCTTACGGTCAGTCACTGTTGATTTGTCAACCAGCGGTCGGACCTCAGCGGCTAGCGTGCATCCGCGCGAAGTGGCTCGCCACCACCCGCAAGGCGAATCGGCGGTGTTCAGTGGCGATCGCGGCAGCGCGGTCTCCGGCATGGCACTGGCTTTCGAACACTATGTGCGGACCCGTCGTGACATCGGCGGCATCATCTCTGCCGGCGGCTCGGGCGGCACATCGCTTGCGACGCCGGGCATGCGAGCCTTGCCAATTGGTGTGCCTAAGGTCATGGTCAGCACCATGGCTAGCGGTGACACTCGCCCCTACGTAGGGCCTAGCGATATCTGCATGATGTACTCGGTGACCGATGTGCAGGGCATCAATCGAATTAGTGAGAAGGTACTGGCTAACGCTGCGCATGCGTTGGCGGGCATGGTGATACATCCACCGACTGAGTCGGCGATCACCAAGTCCGCGCTGGGCTTGACTATGTTTGGCGTGACTACGCCCTGTGTTCAAGCGGTGGCTAAGCGCTTGCAAGAGGACTATGACTGCTTGGTCTTCCATGCCACGGGTGTGGGCGGGCAAAGCATGGAGAAGTTAGTCGAGTCTGGTCTGCTTGCTGGAGTGCTCGACATTTCCACGACTGAGGTGGCCGACGAAATTGGCGGTGGTGTGCTGTCGGCTGGTCCAAGCCGTATGGATGTTTTTGCCAAGCATCCCGTTCCGTATGTGGGTAGTTGCGGCGCGCTCGACATGGTCAACTTCGGAGGTTGGGAGAGTGTCCCTGAACGCTTCCGGTCACGTAAGCTCTACCGCCACAACCCAACGGTGACCTTAATGCGCACCACGGCAGACGAAAACCGCCGAATCGGTGAGTTCCTCGCAGCCAAGCTCAATGCGATGGTGGGACCCGTGCGCTTCCTGATTCCGGAGGGCGGCGTATCAGCTATTGACAAACCCGGCCAGCCCTTCCATGACCCGGAGGCCAACCGCGTCCTCTTCACCACGCTGGAACAACATTTCCGCTCCACTCCCGAGCGCCGGCTGATACGCCTAACCCACCACATAAACGACGACGCTTTTGCTGACGCACTGGCCGCCGCTTGGCACGACGTGCAGCATGCGGCTACCAACGGTCGGCGAACATAACTACAGGACGACACAGCATGACCCGAATCTCACGCGAAACTTTGCTCAAACGTTTCCGAACCAAAATTGCGGCAGGCCGCCCTCTGATCGGTGGAGGCGCTGGCACAGGCTTGTCTGCAAAGTGCGAAGAAGCCGGTGGCATCGATCTCATCGTGATTTACAACTCGGGCCGCTATCGTATGGCTGGGCGCGGATCGCTGGCAGGTTTAATGGCCTACGGCAACGCCAACGAGATCGTGTGCGAGATGGCGCATGAAGTCCTGCCGGTGGTGAAAAACACGCCCGTGCTCGCCGGTGTGAACGGCACTGATCCATTCATGATCCCCGATCAGTTTTTGCGTCGCTTGATTGACTTAGGTTTTTCTGGCGTGCAAAACTTTCCGACAGTGGGTTTGATCGACGGCAACTTCCGCGCAAATCTAGAAGAAACCGGCATGAGCTACGCGCTCGAAGTTGAAATGATCAAACGCGCCCACGCGCTTGGTCTACTGACCACGCCGTACATCTTTAGTGAGGCCGATGCGCGCGCCATGGCTGGTGCCGGTGCGGACATTGTCGTGTGCCATCTGGGGCTCACCACGGGCGGTGCCATTGGCGCTGAGACCTCGTTCAAGCTTGCCGACTGCGTGGCGCCCATCAATGCATGGGCCGCCGCCGCTAAGGCAGTGAACCCCGATGTCATCGTGCTTTGTCACGGTGGCCCCATCGCGACGCCGGAAGATGCGGAGTACATCTTAAAAAATTGTCCTGCATGCCACGGTTTTTATGGTGCAAGCTCTATGGAGCGTTTGCCCACCGAGGTCGCACTTACAGAAACCACGCGTCGATTCACACAGATTTCGCGCTAAGAAAATTTTCAAGGAGACATCACGATGACTGGTGCTGAATTCGGTAGCTTCTCTCTGGCTTTGATTGTTGTTGCGATCATCGTAGCGATCGTTGTATGGCTTTTGCACTGGCTGTACTTGCGCTCGTCCAAGGAGCGCGCCTTTGTCCGAACCGGGCTCGGCGGGCAAAAGGTCGTGCTCGATGGTGGCGCTTTTGTATTACCTATCGTTCATGACGTGATTCCGGTGAATATGAACACCCTACGGCTGGAAGTCAGTCGCGGCAAAGACAAGGCGCTGATCACAAAAGATCGGATGCGAGTCGACGTGATCGCCGAGTTCTATGTGCGTGTGGCAGCGGTACCGGACGCGGTTGCGGCTGCTGCTCAGACGCTGGGTTTGCGCACGATGGAGCCCACCCAGCTCAAAGAGTTGGTCGAAGGTAAATTCGTCGACGCACTTCGCACCGCTGCGGCAGAAATGACGATGGAGGAGCTTCATGAAAAGCGCGGCGCTTACGTGAAGCGAGTGCGCGAAGCAGTGGCCGAGGACTTGCGAAAAAACGGTCTTGAACTCGAGGCTGCGTCGCTCACACAACTCGACCAAACCGGGATGGAATTTTTCAATCCAAGTAACGCGTTTGATGCGGAAGGTTTAACCCGCCTCACTGAGCAAATCGAGCATCGCAAAAAGCAGCGCAATGATGTCGAACAAGACACCCTCATTGCAATTCGCAATAAAAACCTTGAGGCTGAAAAATTGTCTCTCGATATCGACCGCGAAGGCGAGTACGCGCGGTTAAGTCAGCAGCGCGAGGTTGAGATCGCTCGCGCTCGTCAGCGCGCTGAGCTCACAACCGAACGGGCCAATCGCGAGCAAGAGGCAGAGAGCGCGCAGATCACCGCGAAACAAACGATCGATATGGCGCGTATTCGAGCTGATCAGACGTTGGAGCAAGGGCGTATTAACAAAGAACGTGAGATTCAGGCCTCTGAAATTGATCGCCGTAAGTCACTCGAACTGGCAGAGCAGCAACGCGCTATTGCGATTGCGCGCGAGAGTGAGGCGTTGAGCGTTGCGCAGGCTGATGCCGAGACGGCCCGCGCCCATGCCGTGTCTGCAGAAGAAAAGGTGTTCACTGCGCGCGAGGTCGAAATGGCTGAGCGCAAAAAGGCCATTGAACTAATTGGTGCGGCGCAGGTAGCCGAACGCGATGCGTTGCGGCTAACGTCCGCTGCGCAGGCGGAGAAGCAGGCGAGCGCGGATCGAGGCGCGAGCATACGAGCACAGGCCGAGGCTGACGCGGATGCCGACAAGATCAAGTCGCTGGCAATGCGGGTTCGCGCCGAAATTGAAGCTGAAGGATTGCGCTTGATGAACGAAGCGCACAACATGTTGACGCCCGAGGCGAGAACATCGGCCCTGCGTATGCGGCTTGTAGAGAAAGCCGAAGCGATTATTCGCGAGTCAGTGAAACCGCTTGAGCGCATTGACGGCATCAAGATCATGCATATTGACGGGTTGGGCGGTTCGAGCGGCGGAGGCGGTGGCGAGGGTATGAACGGCGGTAACTTCGCCGATGGCGTTGTAAATTCTGCGCTGCGTTTCCGTGCCCAGGCACCGCTGGTAGATCAGTTGCTGCGCGAGATAGGTTTGGAGGGTGGCGACATACAGCGGTTAGTCGGTGGTGCAAGCGGTGCAAATGTGGCGCTGCCGCCTGCAGCAGCGCAGTCAACGCCGGCCGCAAAGGAGTAGAGCTTGGTCAGGGTTTATGTATCGAGCGTAGTAGACACTAGCGCGGACAACGTTTGGTCGCGTATTCGTGATTTCAACGCTTTGCCGCAGTGGCATCCCACGATTGCTGACAGTCGCATCGAGAATAGTGACGCCAGCGACCGTGTGGGCTGCATTCGGCACATGCACACCCGCGATGGCGGCATGATCCGTGAGCGCTTACTGGCGCTTAGTGATTACGACTATCAGTGCGTCTACGAGATTATTGAAAGCCCGATGGGCGTTGCAAACTACATCGCAACGTTGAAGCTAACGCCCATCACCGATGGGCAGCGCTGCTTCGCTGAGTGGAGTGCTGAATTCGATTGCGCCGAAGGTCGTGAACGCGAGTTGACTGAATTGATCGGCAACGGGGTATTTCAAGGCGGAATGGACGCCCTGAAGCGACACTTCGCTAGGCGTTAGGCACGATGTTGCAGCGTGTTGCTCGGTCTACGATAGTTGACGCGCCATTGGAACGGGTGTGGGCCGTATTGCGCGAGTTCAATAGCCACGATCAATGGCACGATGTCGTCGACACCAGTCGTATCGAGCGCAATGAACGCGGCGATCAGGTCGGCTGCATTCGCGCGTTCAGTCTTAAGGACGGCAATCGCATTCGTGAGCAATTGCTGGCTTTGGACGATCGCACTTTCAAGAGCACCTACTGTATCTTGGACGCGACTGTGCCTTTGCAGCGCTACGTAGCAACCATCACACTGAAGCGGGTCACCGATAGCAACCGAACGTTTTGGCACTGGGAATCCACGTTCGCCACACCGCCCGGCATGGAGCGTGAGCTGTGCGATATGGTCGCAACGCAAGTGTATGAAGCTGGTTTTGAAAACCTGCGGAAACATCTGCGACGGGGCAACGACCTGCGTCAGGGCACTGCCGAATCGCCGGCAATGCCAACAGCGATGGCAGTCGCTAGCCGACGTGTGGTCCTAAAAAGTTACGGCGCTCCCAGCGTGCTGCGGGCAGAAAACGACGAAGTAGCAGCGCCGAAAGCGGGTGAGGTACGCGTTCGCCAGCGTGCCATCGGAGTTAACTTCTTCGATATATATCTCCGACGGGGTTGGATGCCCGATTTGCTGCCGCTACCGGGGGTTTTGGGTATGGAGGCTGCCGGTACGGTGCTCGACGTTGGCGCAGGGGTGCATGCAGTGATGCCTGGAGATCGCGTCGCGTACATAGGACCTACGCCAGGAGCTTACTGTTCCGTACGCTCTGTACCGGCGGATCAGGTGCTACGGTTGCCGGCCGCGGTTGAGGACGATGTGGCTGCCGCATTGCTTCTGAAAGGCATTACCGCAGATTATTTGTTGCGTGATTTGGGACGAGTCACGCGCGGTACAAGGCTACTGGTTCATGCCGCCGCCGGCGGATTGGGCTTGCTGGTTTGCTCGTGGGCTAAAAGTCTCGGTGCCGAGGTGATAGGTACTGTGTCGAGCCCAGAAAAGGCGCGGGTCGCTCGAGAGTATGGATGCGACAAAGTCATCGTCACAACCAACTATCAGTTCGCCAGTGAGGTGCAGAATATGTGTGGCGGTGCGGATGTGTTGATTGATGGTCTCGGGGACGCCGCGCGTGACGAAAATTTCGCGGCACTTGCGCGTCGCGGCCATTGGATTAGCGTGGGGCAGGCTACCGGCGCGTTGAAGCCCGTCGCGACCAGCGATCTGGTTGCCAAATCGCTCACGTTTTCTAGGCCGGTTGTGTTCGACTACATTGCTACGCGAGCAGAGTTGGTGACGCGGGCTGAGCGGCTGTGGACGGCGCTTTCGGACGGTACGGTTCGCAAACCGCCTATCGAGCGCTACGCCTTGGAATCGGCCGAACTTGCCCACGAGCGACTTGAGCAACGGCTCACCACTGGCGCGTTAGTGCTTACCGCATAGCCTCGCCTCCCAAACATCGGTCCTCTAAAACCAAGGGCATTCCCATGATCCACGGCATGAACCATTTCACCATCACGGCGGCTGATCGTGAGAAGACGCTAGCGTTTTATTGCGGCGTGCTTGGAATGCGCGAGGGGGATCGACCTGATCTAGGTTTTCCGGGTTCGTGGCTGTACGCTGACACGACGCAGGCGATTCTGCACATCTACTGGGATCGACCCCAACCTGCCGCGGCTACTGGCGTGATCGATCACATGGCGTTTTCTACCAGCGGCCTGAGGGAACACAAAGCTCGCCTAGATGCAGCCAACATCCCTTACAAACTACAAAGGCAGGTTGGGGCTGGCACTTGGCAGTTGTTTTGTACCGACCCGAATGGCGCTAAGGTTGAGCTCGATTTTGAGCCAAGCGAAGTTGAGTAGTACGACGACCCTAATTGGGTTTGTCGATTGAGATCAACCGCTCATGCTCCGCCTGCTCGCGCTCCACGATGGCTTTGATGAACTCGCCACCCCCATTCATTTTCTTAAATGCGGAGTATCCCGCCTCCAGAAATTCGTGTAGACCCGCCACACCGGCGGCGCTTGCAGGCAGCCGCATCATTCGCAGCAAACCGAGAAGCAGTGGCAGACGGGATAGCTTGTCGAGCGAATAACCGAGCTGTTCAGTTAGATTAATTTGGTGCTGGCGAGCGTCGAATTGGCCCACGCAGCGATAGGCTCGGGCATAACTTTGCTCGGTGATGGTAAGCGCACTGCGCCCCGCACTTGCAGCACGCAACTCTGATGCCATCTCTCCATCAAGTCGCTCCGAGAGCGCGTCCATCTCGAGTGCCGTAGCCAGTGTTTTAAGTGCGTTGTCGGGCAAAAACTTGACCAGTACCTTGATGACTCGCTCGATGTCGGCGTCGCGCTGAGTTAAATCCTCAGTGGAGTAGAGCTCCGTCAGAAAAAACTGCGTCGCTGGAGCGTAGCGTTTTGATTCGAGCAGATCACTATGCGTAGATTTGAGGCGCATTTGCTGATAGCGGCGCAGGGCCAATCGATCCGCCGCTCGTTGTGCTGATTGCGTTTGTGCGTTGCGTGCCTCGCGCGCTGCTGCCAGGTTGGCCCGCAGTTGTTGTTCAAGTGAATTTGCCTTACCCACCCCAACAGCATAGCGAGAATGTGCAGTATTTTCCAATCCAGGTATGAGCCTGAAGCGGGAGTGAACTCAGGATTGAGTAGTCTGGGTTGATCGGGTTGAATGAAAGCTGTGTCGGGGAGTGTA
>READ01000047.1 GCA_004293675.1 Betaproteobacteria bacterium | reverse complement strand
GCCAGCTGCTGTGACAGAGCACGCGGTTGAAAGGGTGGAATACGTGACTGCGTTACCGGAGTTAGGCGACGCGCTCGTCGCGCTCACACTGCCCGTGCCTCCAACGGCGACCGTTGGCGCAACACCAAACGTGAGTGTTTGAGCTGCTTGACCGATACCGAACGTCTGCGTTGCCGTGCCGACCATATAGGTGGCATTCCCCGCTTGCGTCGCAGTGATCGTGCAATTGTTCGCGCCAGCAGTAATTCCGGTCACGACGCCGGCCGACGTGACGGAGCACGCGGTTGACAGGGTGGAATAAGTGATTGGGTTACCGGAGTTAGGCGACGCGCTCGTCGCGCTCACACTGCCGTCTGCGTTGCCGTGCCGACCAAATAGTTGGTGTTCCCCGCTTGGGTCGCGGTAATCGCGCAATTGTTGGCGCCAGCCGTAAGCCCGGTCACAACGCCCGCCGCTGTGACGGAGCAAGCGATTGAAAGGGTGGAATAAGTGATTGCGTTACCGGAGTTGGGTGACGCGCTCGTCGCGCTCACAGTGCCCGTGCCTCCAATGATGACCGTTGGCGCAGCACCAAACGTGAGTGTTTGACCTGCTTGACCGACGCTAAACGTCTGCGTTGCCGTGCCGATCAAATAGTTGGTGTCCCCCGCTTGCGTCGCAGTAATCGCGCAATTGTTTGTACCTGCGTTGATTCCGGTCACAACACCAGCCGCTGTAACGGAGCATGCGGTTGAGAGAGTGGAATAAGTGATTGCGTTACCGGAGTTAGGCGACGCGCTCGTCGCGCTCACATTGCCGGTGCCGCCAACGGCGACCGTGGGCGCCGCATCAAAAGTAAGCGTCTGCGCGGTGAGCGTCTGCGTAACGGTGATCTCCACCGTGCCATCGCCGGCGCGCACGCCTGCGGTAGTGGAGGCGGTTGTAACTCCACCGATGTATGACGATCCACCGGCTCCGGAGGAGCCCGTAAACGTAACATTACCTGCGTAGGCACCATTTCCACCCGTGAGTCCGCCGCCAGTTCCCCCGACCGAGGCCGCTCGATCGCCCGCTTGGTTGGAGGTGACTTCAGTTCCACCTGCGCCCCCCTGACCCAGTGCGCCGTCTGCGCCGTTGTTGCCTGGAGCGAGCAAGTAAGTGCTAGTTCCACCCGTTCCCCCGGCAATTTGGGTACCCCCAGTCGGAGTCGGTGTCGATGAGTCCGACGGCCATGCCGCGCCCCCCCCCCCCCCGTAATAACCGCCCCCGCCCCCGCCCCCGCTGCCGCGACCGACGTTGACGACACGATTGCCTCCAGCACCGCCACCACCGCCTGCCACAATCACCCGGTTCGCAAGGGCGTTACCGCCTTGTCGCACATCGGAGGCACCCCCTCCCCCACCACCGACGGCACTTGGTGCCGTGTTGCCCGTTCCAGCGGCTCCGCCGCCGTTGAAGAAGCCATCGGGACTCGTTGTGCCGCCTGCGCCTACGTAAATGTAGAGTGTTTCGCCAGGGGTGACGGTCAAGATCCCTGTTGCTCGCCCGCCCAAACCTCCAACCACGCCGCGTGCATTAGCACCACCTTGCCCCCCCCAAGCGTCTACCGAGACTTGGCCAACGTTGAACGGAACAACCCACGTTTGAACTGAGCCGGTATAACTAAAAGTGATTGCGGAAGCCAAGCCGGAACAGGCAATGGCAAAAAACATCGCAAGCGCCGATATGAAAATCTGTGCGAGTTTTGTACTTGTTTTGTTTAAAAAATCAAAAAACATTGTGAACAAGTCAACGCCAGGAAAACGCGGCCCGCTGGCAAGCAATCTCATTTGTCTACCCTCTTATATTGTGTTGTCACCCCCAGAGTTTGCGGCTGACTCTTTGCCCATTCTATGCAGCCGCCCCCCAAGTTACAAGAACTTTCTCATGGGGTTCAGGTGCAAACTCTGAGGTTTCCCCACGAATTTCACACTCATATTTGGATGGCGGCATGAAACCCTGCCCACTGCTTCATCGTTCGACGGACATCCTCGATACTGAGGGCACTGAGCGACGAGTCGACGAGTAGCTTGCCCCCGCCGATGACAGAAATCTCGGGGCGATCCTTGAGAAAGAAATAATGGAAATAATGGGGTCAGACACCATTACTGTTCGTTTAGGGAAATAATGGGGTCAGACACCATTACTGTTCGTTTAGTGGATTTTGTCCGATGAATCGTTCTGTCTTAACTCAGTTGAACGAGGCGACTGATGGCACGCACAAAAGCGACGCTCGGCGTTGGTGCTCGGCTGGCTGATCATTTAAGTGTGAGTGTGTTGGCGCTGGTTTATCCGCCGGCGCTGATTGAGGGGATACTGCGAGAGTGCGGCGTGGAGGGCAAGCGACTGCGCACTCTGCCGATGCTCACCATGAGCTACTACTGCATCGGTCTTTCGCTGTATCCCGAATGGGAATAAAGGCTCAGGTTTCAATACTGTTCGTGTAAGTACTTGGGACACCATCCTCCGCTCGGGCTGAGCCGGTCGTTGCCTTGGCGGCACGCCACCAACCCTTCGACAGGCTCTCAAGAAACAGCTTTTTAGTTGCGCAAAATCAATGCCTTGCGTGATGCCTTTTGCACCAAATACCCTAGGCGTAACGCGCCAAACAGCTCCCTCCCCCCGGGGGGGAGGGTTGGGGAGAGGGTCTTCGCATTGCGCCGCTCCACATCATTCCAAGTCCCTCACCCCAACCCTCTCCCCCAGGGAGAGGGAGCCAAACCGATCACCGCCCTGTTTCTCAAAAACGCCTTTTGACCGACGGGCAAATACCCTACTCAGGGCGAACGGTGCTTAAGCGAACAGTATTGGTTCAGGTTTGTTTACACGACTGGAATAAGGGGGCAGGTTTGTTTACAGGACATTTAACCGGGCTCAGAGTCGAATTGATATAACTCATCGAGTTAATTTACCCATTTTGCAAGCCCTTTGCTTGGACGGCACTGAAGCCGTTGTGGAGTTTCTCGAATCGAGTAACGGGTCAGGGTCCAGCACTATTCGTTTGATCCAATTTTTGCGCAACGTTTGAATAGCCAACTTTCTGACTGAAGGCCAATATAAATATGGCGTTTAGCTGAAATAGTGAGTTTTTCAAAAATCTCTAAAAACCAACGGAACGCCCTATTTTATTTGGCGTATGAACGAAAAGCTGGGCTGCAGAACGCGTTGGAGTCGTGAATTGCGGCGCTCAACCGAGCGAGCGCATCACCAGCTCAGCCGTGGCTAAATTGGTGGCAACCGGCACGTTGTGGACATCGCAAATTCGCAGCAGCGCGGTGATGTCTGGTTCATGCGGTTGAGCGGTTAGCACGTCGCGCAAAAAGATCATGGCCGCGATTTTGCCCTCGGCAATTTGGGCGCCAATTTGCAAATCGCCTCCCTGCGGACCGGAGAGCACACATTCAACCGTAAGTCCGAGCTCTTGCTCCAGCATGCCGCCGGTGGTGCGTGTGGCGATCAAGGCATGATCTCGGAGTTGTACGCTGTGGACACGCGCGAAGTTGACCATGTCTTTCTTGCAGCGATCGTGAGCGATGAGGGCGATTACTTTCATACGTTTGATTGTAGGAATGTAGTTACCCGTTGCCCAGAAGGAATCGCTGCAATTGCACCGTACTCTGTAGTGGTGAGCGCGGCTGCGGCACAGCCGTATCGAGCGGCAGCGTGTAATGTGTCGCCGACCAACAAGCGAGCCACTGTTGCACCCGCGAAACAGTCGCCCGCGCCAGTGGCATCGATGGCGTCAACCTTGAACGCGGGCACGTGCCGCGGCAACGAGGACGCACCGTCGCTCACCAAGACACCCTCAGCGCCGAGCTTCAACAGCACGTATTTAGCGCCCAGTTGATGCGCCCACTGAATCATGCTGTGGCGATCAGCTAATCCAGATAACGCCTGCGCGTCCTCCAGCGATGGAAAGAAAAAATCCGTGCGCGGCAATATCGACGCCAGAGCTCGGCGTGCTTCATCAATCGTCCACAAGCGTGAGCGGAAATTGCTATCAAACACCGTCGCCACGTTAGCCGCGCGAGCGATGTCAAAGAGTGCTGATAACGCATCGCAAGCGGATTTCGAAATAGCCTGTGTGATGCCGCTGCCGTGAACGAACTTAGCTTGACCTACCAGCGCTGCATCGATACTAGCCACGCCCAACTTCGACGCCGCCGAACCCGCACGAGCGTACTGAAACGAGTGCCCCGATACGCCGTGATGAATGAAGTAGCCGCCGGTCATCGCTTGTGGGTCAACAACGACGTTCGAAACATCGATGTTTTCCGCATCCCAGATCGCGCGCAGCGTATCGCCAAATGAATCGCGACCGACTCGAGTAATGTAGCCAACGTCAGCGCCCTGCCGCGCTGCCGCCACGCAAAAGTTTGCGGTGTCTCCGCCATAGCCCAGCAGATACTTTCCGGGTTCTGAGGGGATTTCGCTCATCTCCCACAGTGGCTCACCGAGGCTTAGGATGTCGGGCATTGGTGGGTACTCCGTTGAAAGTCGTTCGTGCTCACGGTCACGCAACGATGCGGTTTGAGCGGCGGGGGTGCTCCCGTTCTCCTCGGGCGACTGCCGCACTCGCTCTGCGTTTCATCGAGGAGGAGCGCAATTGCAACACCATCTCCCCAACCCTCCCCCCCCAGGGGGAGGGAGCCAGCATCGTACCTACGCCTCTGGCGCAATGAGTTTCCAAGGCTGCGCGGTTTCGAACGCACGCGCTGCGCGAAGCACCAACGCATCGCCATGCATCGGCCCTACGATCTGCATGGAGAGCGGCAATCCATCGCTTGAAAATCCCGATGGGCACACGCAAGCGGGTTGCTGCGTCAAGTTAAAGGGATACGAAAACGGTGTCCATCCTAAAAACTTCTCCGTCGTCAATTCCCACTCACCGGAAGCTTTCGCCTCGAACGCAGGCACCGACACGCCTGGTGTGACTAGCAGATCGTACTGGGTGTGAAACTTTCGCATCAAGGTGCCGAGTTCACCGCGACGTTTGGTCAGCGCTTGCAATTCGGGCACTGTAATGCGATTGCCCTCGCCCGCTTGCCAAACGAGCGCCGGATCAACGAGCGCTTTTTGCGCATCGGTCATTGCGTTGTAGAGCGTCGCGCTGCCAATGAACCAGAGCTTGTTGGTGATTTCAATCGGATCGTCGAAACCGGGATCAATTTCGTCGACCTCGGCGCCCAGCTGCGCCAGCGCTTGAGCGGCGGCGCGGGTGGCTGCGGCCACCTCGGGATGCACGTTTTTGACGTAACCCAGCGCAGGGCTAAACGCGATTCGCAGCCCTTTGACACCGGCCTGCAGTGTGCTGGTGTAGTCATGCGCGTCGTAGGGAAGCGATGTCCAGTCGCGCGGATCGGGTTTCGCAATCACATTCATCAACATCGCCGCATCGGTGACTGTACGCGTATGCGGGCCAAGATGCGCGACCGTCCCAAACGGCGACAGCGGCCACGCGGGAACGCGGCCAAACGAGGGCTTTAAGCCAAACGTGCCAGTAAACGCCGCTGGAATTCGCACGCTGCCCGCACCGTCCGTGCCGATCGAGAGTGGCCCAATCCCCGCAGCCACGGCCGCTGCGCTGCCGCCCGACGATCCGCCGGGGGTTTTGGATAGGTTCCATGGATTTCTGGTGATGCCGGTGAGCGTGTTGTCAGTGGTGCCTTTGATGCCAAATTCCGGCGTCGTCGTTTTGCCAAAAATCACCAAGCCCGCTTCGCGCAGACGAGCCACACTGGGCGCATCGTCGCTCCACGCTTGATTGCGATCAATCGTGCGCGAACCTCGCAGCGTGGGCCAGCCCTGTGTCAAGATCAAGTCTTTAATCGAAATGGGTACGCCGTCTAGCGCGGACAGCGGCGAACCCGCCCGCCAGCGAAGCTCACTCGCACGTGCGTCAGAGCGCGAGCGTTCACGATCTTCAAAACAAATCGCATTGAGCTTCGGATTTAAAGCGTCAAGCCGAGAAAACACGGCGTGTAGCGCGTCAACGGGCGACAGCGTGCCGACTTTAAAACCAGCGGCAAGCTCAGCGGCAGACAGATCAGCAAGATTCACAACGAGCCCCTTTCAAATATTGACTTGATTATGCGAAACATCGCGGCACCCATAACCGCTGTGTCTCAATCCCGATTGACATAAAACAGAGTAATACGCATCATGATGGGTAACGATGAAAAAGCGCTCAGCTGAGCGCTTGTGCCTTCATTCCCTCCCCCTGGGGGGGAGGGCTAGGGAGAGGGTCTTTACATCGCTGTGCTGTTCGATGGAACATAGGAACCCACCTCCCTCTCCCCAACCCTCTCCCCCAGGGAGAGGGAGTTCAGCGCCCCTCGCGTCGATTCAAACAACTACGATATGCCTAGATCGATGTGTACGGTCGGTGCGGCCTAGGCCACCGCGCGAACGATGTTGAAAATCACGTCCAAGCCGCGAGACGTAACTGGCGCGTGCTTTCAAAGACTCGCATTTGCCTATTCATCGGATCAACAAAAACAACCCGTTTCGCCAGCAGTTGCAACGGCTTGTCGTAAGTCGCAACCGACTCATCAGGCAACAGCGTCGGATAAATTCGATCGTTCAGGATGGGAACGCCAAGGCCCGCCATATGCGCGCGCAACTGGTGTTTTTGCCCCGTGACTGGACGAAGTTCATAGCGCGCGAGCGATTCGCTCTTTTCGAGCACACTGATCGATGTTTCAGCGTTAGCCTCGCCCTCGGACACTTGCATTTGCATGAAGTGCGGCGATTCGACCAGGCGATTTTTGACTAGCGCGGGAAACGTGACATCGACTCGCCACGGTGCAATGGCTTCGTAAAACTTCTCGATTCGATGCTCACGAAACAGCCGCTGATACGCGTCTCGCGTCGGCGGTTGGATCGCGAAGATCACCAGACCCGCGGTGTCGCGATCAATGCGATGAATCGGCGAGAGCGTTTCGATGCCAGTGCGCCGTTTGAGACGGGTGAGCAAGGTTTCTTGCACGTAGCGACCCACTGGGGCAACGGGCAAAAAATGGGGCTTGTCGGCCACCAACAAATACTCGTCTTGAAACACAATGGTTTCTTCAAACGGAATGGTGGGCTCCGCTTCCACACTGCGGTAGTAATAAATTTTCTGCTGCGGCTTGCATGCGCTTGCTGGGGTCATCGCAGCGCCCTGCTCGTCAATCACCTCACTGCGCGCCATTCGATCAAACCATGTCGTTCGCGACACACCGTCAAATCGCTCGCACAGAAAATCGATCACCGTTGGCCACTGTCCAACCTTTGATGGCAGCACCACGCAGCTAGCCGCAACGCCATCACGCTGTGGCGGTCGCGTCGAACGCTTCGCAACGATGCTCGGCGTGGCAACAGCGTCAAGCAAGCGCTTCGCTCTATCAATTCGCCAAGCCCCGTCGGGCTCAGCTTCGTAGACCTGCTCCAGCGTCACCGCTGTTTCTTGCAACTGCGTGTTGATGGCAATTCGGTTGTCAAAGACGAAGCAATCGCCTTCCCAATCCTTATCAGCATCGGGCAGCGTTTGAAAGAAATTGAGAATGCCCCCATCGAGCTGATACACATCAAGCCCAAGTCGCTCCATCCAAGCGCTTGATTTTTCGCAACGAATGCCGCCTGTGCAATACATCGCGACCTTTTTTCCATCGCGTTTCCAAGCGGGCGCGTTGGCTTCGACATAACTCGGAAAGTCGCGGAAATGCGTGACCTTCGGGTCGATTGCGTTTTTAAATTTGCCGAGCCGATATTCGAAGCTATTTCGGTTGTCGATGACCACGACATCGTCGCGCCCCATCAGTTCGCGCCACGCCTGCGGAGACACCGTCGTGTGTGCCGTATCGAATGCGTCTGCGCCCGCAACACCAAAGGCCACAATTTCGCGCTTCTTTGCGACTTTCAGCCGTGCAAACGGCGCTGTGGTGCAGCGTGTTCGTTTAAACGTCATGCCGCCAAATGCACCGCGCAATCTAGCATCACCCGTCAGTCCATTTTCAAAACTATCGAGTGCATCGCTCGTGCCCGCAGCTACACCGTTAATGCCCTCTTCGGCGATGACGATGCTGCCGGTGAGCGCGCTCGCAAGTTCACGAACGCATGCCACAACGCCGTCAACATCGTCGAGTCGAACGAAGCGATAGAAAGCGATGTGAAAAATGGGCTCGGAGTGGGACACGGTAGGGCGTTACGCACGGCGCAACAGAACAAGTCTTGGCGTTGGAGCAACATTGTTTCACGTTGCAATGAGACCCACTTATTGCTTCGGCAACATCAAGTATGAAGTGAGTTCATGGTTCGACAAGCTCACCACGAACGGAAACGTCAATACGTCAGCTTGCCGGATCTATAGCTGCCACGAATATCAAAAAGCGTTCGCTCGTCGCGTCTTTCAGAGGATCAAACGACTTGGCGGGATGCCGCCCACGCAGACGCACTCCACTCTACTAGCCATTTCACGTTAAACCTTATAAAATAAGACGTTTGTGGAATTTTTCTATAATGTCACCAATAGGATAATTTTTCATAAACGCCATATTAATTGTTGCGTTTACGCAAAGAGCTGATACGTAAAAGGCAGAGTTATCGAAAGCCGTGTCTACGACCCGGACGAGCGCTTCGCCCGATCACCGCGGATGAACTTGATCCAAAAAAAGCATTCGAACACGACGCCCAGAATGATCGCCAGCGTCGAGCCCTTTTTGTAGCCCACCGCATAGCAGACGAGCGCGATGAGGATCAGCGCAATCATGACGCCGTAGCGCCGAAAAAATGGTGAAGTCATCATCTTGCTCATCGGTTCAACAGCTCGTTACTACTTGTTGTTGGCCTTCAACACGCTAGTGGCTGTGGTCACCAATCCAGCGATGTCGGTCAAGTTGGCGGGGACCACAATCGTGTTTCCAGTGCGCGCGATGTTTGAAAGCGCGGCCACATATTGCTCGGCCACTTTCAGGTTCACTGCCTGCAAGCCACCCTGGGATTCAATGGCCATCGCGATTTTTCGAATGGCTTCGGCGTTGGCTTCGGCCTTGGCCAAGATTGCCGCAGCTTCACCCTGCGCTTGGTTGATGTCGGAAATTTTGTCGCCTTCGGATTTCGCAATCGCGGCCTCTTTTTGACCCATGGCGATGTTGATTTGCTCTTGCTTGCGGCCCTCCGACGCGGCGATCAGCGCGCGCTTTTCGCGCTCAGCCGTGATCTGCGCTTGCATGGCGTGCAAGATTTCTTTTGGCGGCGTCAGGTCTTTGATTTCGTAGCGCAACACTTTCACGCCCCAGTTCATCGCAGCCTCATCGAGCGAATTGACCACCGCATGGTTAATCATGTCGCGCTCTTCGAACGTCTTATCGAGTTCGAGTTTGCCGATCACGCTTCGGAGCGTGGTTTGTGAGAGCTGCGTAATGGCAGAGATGTAGTTCGACGAACCGTAGGTGGCGAGCTTCGGATCGGTCACTTGAAAATACAAAATGCCATCAACTTGCAGCTGCGTGTTATCGCGCGTGATGCAAACCTGGCTCGGCACATCAAGCGGCACTTCGCGCAGATCGTGGCGTGCGGCCACACGATCTACGAACGGAATCGTGAACCGAAGCCCCGGCTCCAAGGTGGCGTGATAGCGCCCCAATCGCTCAACCACCAGCGCGCGCTGTTGCGGCACGACGCGGATTGACTTAACCACCAAAATGATCGCAACAACAAACACGATCAACCAAAACAAATTGCCAAACAGACTGCTCATACTGACGTCCTCAAAGTAAGAAAGAAAACGAGTGGTGTCACCGGAGCCGCCGTTGCGCCACCAGTGACCGAAATTGAAACTTTTGACCAACTGACTGAGCGCAAAAATGCTCACGCCCGCAATGACAAAACCCTTCAGTGCTTTTTGAAAATCCGTCTCGCCAAGCGCTGATTTCTTTGGCGCGCCATCGTCTCCAAACAGCGGCGAAGGCGGAATGCCGGGCGGTGGCGGAGCGAAACCGGTGCCTTTGGTCGTCGGATGCGACGCGTCGGGCACGCCCGCTGAGCTCACGCCGCCAGTGGGGACGCCGGTTTTATCGGCAGCTTCCTTCAGGCGCCTACTGATCTGCTTACCGGCCTCTCGCATCAAAGCGTCGAGGGGATTTTCCGGTGGTTTAGGTTGAAGACTCATCTACTGCGGCGCAGGGCCGAGTACGAGCTGTGAGCCGCGCGTGGCAACAATCACCATTTGCTCGCGTTTGGGCGTGAGTTCGGATTCAAGCACCGCGTCCCAATTGGCGCCACGATACGACACCCGCGCCGCACTGCCGTCGCGCCACTCAACGACTTTCACGAGTTGCCCCACGTCTAAGTTGCTAGAGAGCTTCGGTACGGTGGCGTTTTTGATCTTCCATTGATGCAGAAAGTACGTACCGACCACGCCCACGGCGGCAGCGATGCCCCATTGCCAGCCCACGTCCACGCCGGAAAACGCCACGATGCCGCCCGCCACGCAAGCCAGCGCCACCATCAGCAAATAAAACGTGCCAGTCATCATTTCGACGCCAACGAGCACCGCCGCAGCGATCCACCAAAGAAAATGTAGTGACATAAAAAATTCCCTTTCCGATGACAGCGATCATACGTGGGAACCCATGCCAACGGAAGCGAGTTTCCCGCGACTGAGTGGCGGCGATCCGCGACCGGTCGCACGACGCCGCTTTTCTTCTAAATTCGACGATGACGCAGCGCACCAATTTGCACCGAAACACCCGTATAATCGAGGGTTTCGCTGTTCCGAAACGCCCCTGCCCACCATGCCGATTTACGAATACGCCTGCCCCGATTGTGGGGCTCAAGACGAGCACATGCAAAAGCTGGCCGATGCGCCGCTGACTGTTTGCCCGAAATGCGGCAGCACGAACTACACCAAAAAGATTTCGGCAGCGGGCTTCGCCCTGAAGGGCTCAGGCTGGTACGTGACCGATTTCCGCAACGGCAGCTCGGGCGGTAAAGCGACCGAGAAAAAGGACGGCGCAACCCCCGCAGCCGACAGCGCCGCCCCCGCAAAGACCGACGCCGCTACTCCGGCGCCGGCCGCTGCCGCCCCCGCTGCGCCCTCACCCGCACCCGCCCCAACAAGCAGCCCCGCACCGGCGGCGGGCTAATCGGTGGCCAAATTGATTAAGAAATACCTTCTCGCAGGACTACTGGTTTTGGTGCCCATTGGCATCACGATCTGGGTTTTGCATTTCTTGATCACCTCGCTCGATCAAACGATTTTGCTGCTGCCGCAAGCGTGGCGACCCACGTGGGACGGCAGTTCGATTCCTGGCATCGGCATCATCTTTGCTTTTTTGCTGCTTTTTCTGACGGGAGCCATCGCGAGCAACGTATTTGGCAAACAATTGGTCAAGGCGTGGGAGAGCCTGGTCAATCGTATTCCGGTCGTTGGCGGCATCTACAAAAGTATCAAGCAGCTCACCGATCCGGTGCTCGCTGAAAACGGTCAAGCGTTTAACAAAGCGGTGTTGATCGAATTTCCGCATGCGGGCAGCCGCACCATCGCGTTTTTGACGAACCAAGTCACCGGCGAAGTCGCGAGTCGACTCAACGGCGACCATGTGAGCGTGTACGTTCCCACCACACCGAATCCGACGTCGGGTTACATGATCATCCTGCCCAAAGACCGGGTGATTGAGCTCAAAATGAGCGTTGATCAAGCGCTCAAATACATCGTGTCGATGGGTGTGGCAGCGCCACCGCCCGAGGCGCTGTTGTCGCAGCCGCTTGACGCCGTGGCGCAGCCCCCCAATCCGGACAACGCCAATCGTTGACCAGGTCGGCGGCGCCTGAGTCAATAGAGCTAGCCGCCAACAAATTCGATCCCCGACTGGAATGGTGGGCGAGTCGCAAATGCGACATCGCCTCGCCTCCATCTTCACGCGGGAGCCAAGATGCGGGATGAGTTTTCGCTCATGCAATCGAACACCATCCCCACCCTAACCCTCCCCTTGAAAGGGAGGGAACTTAGCGCCCGCACAGCTCAAAGAGAAACCCATATGCGTACAACCTATACCGGCCTTGTCGACACCAAACATCTCGACCAAATCGTCACCCTTACTGGCTGGGTGCATCGTCGACGTGACCACGGCGGCGTGATCTTTGTCGATCTTCGTGATCGCGAAGGCATTGCCCAAATCGTGATCGATCCTGATCGCCCTGAAGCGTTCAAACTTGCCGAAACACTGCGTAACGAATTTTGTATTCGCGTGACCGGCAAAGTGCGCGCCCGCCCTGAGGGCACGACCAACAAAGACATGATCTCGGGCCAGATCGAAGTCTTCGCCCACGAAATCGAAATCTACAACGCCGCACTCACGCCGCCGTTCATGATCGACGAGGACAACGTCAACGAAGAGATTCGTTTGAAGTATCGCTACCTCGATTTGCGTCGCCCCGCGATGGCAAAAAACATCATGCTGCGCGCCAAAGTGGCACGTGCCGCGCGTGAGTATTTGGACGAGCGCGGTTTCGTGGACATCGAAACGCCGGTGCTCTACAAATCCACACCCGAAGGCGCACGCGAATTCCTCGTGCCGTCGCGCATGCACGATGGCCAGTTCTACGCATTGCCACAGTCGCCACAGCTCTTCAAGCAGCTCTTGATGGTGGCGGGCTTCGATCGCTACTACCAAATCGTGAAATGTTTCCGCGACGAAGATTTGCGCGCTGATCGTCAACCCGAATTCACGCAAATCGATATCGAAACATCGTTCCTCACCGAGCACGATGTGCAGGACATGATGGAAGGCTTGATTCGCCATCTGTGGAAAAAAGGTCTCGGCGTTGATCTGCCCAAGTTCCCGCGTCTGCCCTACGCAGAAGCGATGGGCAAATACGGCAGCGACAAACCCGACCTGCGCGTGAAACTCGAACTCACCGAACTCACCGACGTGATGAAAACGGTGGACTTCAAGGTGTTCCGTGGCGCGGCGGATTTGAAAGACGGTCGCGTGGTGTGTTTACGCGTTCCGGGCGGCGGAAAAATTTCGCGCAAAGAGATCGATGATTACACCGCGTTCGTCGCGATTTACGGCGCAAAAGGTTTGGCGTGGATCAAGGTCAACGATGTAACGAAATTGAACGAAGAAGGCTTGCAAAGCCCCGTCGTTAAATTCCTCACACCCGACTCGCTCGCGCAAATCATGCAGCGCAGCGGCGCGCAAAACGGCGACATCATTTTCTTTGGCGCAGATCGCAAAAAAGTCGTCAACGACGCCATGGGCGCACTGCGCGCAAAAATCGGCGTACAACACGGCACCGAACTCGGCTTCTTCGAAAAAGGCTTCAAGCCGTGCTGGGTCGTCGATTTTCCGTGCTACGAGTACGACGAAGAAAACAAACGCTACGTCGCCGCGCATCACCCGTTCACCAGTCCGAAAGACGACCACTGGCCGTTGCTCGACACCGACCCATCGCAGGTGTTAGCCAAAGCCTACGACGTCGCCATGAACGGCTGGGAACTCGGCGGCGGCTCCGTGCGTATCCATCGCCCCGAACTGCAAGCCAAGCAATTCGCCACGCTCGGCATCTCTGAAGAAGATCAACGCGCAAAATTCGGCTTCCTGCTAGACGCCCTGCAATACGGCGCACCGCCGCATGCGGGGATTGCATTTGGCTTGGATCGCATCGTCACCATGATGTGTGAAGCTGAATCGATTCGTGACGTGATTGCGTTCCCGAAAACCCAACGCGGTCAGGATTTGATGGTGGATGCGCCTACGCCGGTGACTGAGAAGCAGTTGCGGGAGTTGCATATTCGGTTGCGGAATGTGCAGGTAGCCGGGTAAAACTCAACCATGGACCTCTTCGAATCGAACCCCGTCAAAGCGAAGAAGAATCTCGCCAAACACGGAATTTCGTTCGAAGAGGCGCGGACAGTTTTTCTTGACGATTTATCGGTGTCGGGACAAGATCCGGATCATTCGTACGACGAAGAGCGCCGCATCATTTTGGGCCGTTCGTCACTTGGCAACCCATTGATGGTGAGCTTCGTCGAACGTTCAGGTAGGATTCGGATTATTAGCGCTCGCAGACTGACTAAACGCGAAATCAAGGTTTATGAAAATGGCTAAATCTAAAGTTCTTGAAGACGACTTGCGTGCAGAGTACAAGCGCTCTGACTTTGGCGTAATGAAACGTGGCGAGTACGCAACAAGGGCGCGTGCCGCTCTGAAAATTGCGATACTAAAACCAGACATCGCCAAGGCGTTTCCGACGTCGGAGGCGGTGAACGACGCGCTAGCGACGATGCTCGCAATTGCCAGCGAATCAAAGCGAGTTACAAGCCCACCTAAGCGGGCGCGCAACGCTGCATAGCTTGCGCTGCCAAGCTCGCAAGGTGGATCGCTCGCGGTCCCGCCGAACGCGGCGGCACTCGAATCACGCTGATGAACAGCCTTCCGCGGCGTAACAAGTCGGGACCGCAAGCGTCCCAACCTACACTTCTGCATGCCAGATTTTCGCCGTCTGTTTGTTCGGGGTGGATCGTATTTCTTCACGATCAACCTGCTTGAGCGAGGTAGGTCGGATCGCTTGCGGATCCGACTAGTAAAACACCGCCGTAGGCATTTCAATCATTCGCGCATCGCACGCTGGGTTCGGCGGAACCCCTTTGGGTGTCCGCCCTACACCCGAACGCGAGCCACATCGTTATGTCGGCGTAGGTCGGATCGCTTGCGGATCCGACTCGTAAATCACCGCCGCAGGCATTTCAATCGCTCGCGTAACGCAAACTTGGATTTGTCGGAACCCCGTCGGGTGTCCGACCTACGCCCAAACGCCAATCACGTCTCTGGAACGGCGTAGGTCGGATCGCTTGCGGATCCGACTCGTAAACCACCGCCGTAGGCATTTCAATCGCTGGCGTAACGCAAACTTGGGTTTGTCGAAACCCCTTCGGGTTCCGACCTACGCCCAAACGCCAATCACGTCTCTGGAACGGCGTAGGTCGGATCGCTTGCGGATCCGACTCGTAATCTCCGCCGTAGGCATTTCAATCGCTGGCGTAACGCTAACTTGGATGTGTCGGAACCCCTTCGGGTGTCCGACCTACGTTACGCTTACTGGATGTCGCAATATCGTCGTGTTTATGTGCCGGGCGGGTCGTACTTTTTTACGATCAACTTGTTGGAGCGGCGCAACAATCACTTGCTGGTGACGCACATCGATGCGCTTCGAAATGCGGTTCGCAAAACGAAAACCGAACGCCCTTTTCGAATCGATGCATGGGTAGTCTTGCCGGAGCACATGCATTTAATGATGACGCTACCTCCGGGCGATACCGACTATTCGAATCGCATCAAGGCAATAAAAATTCGCTTCAATCGCGCGATTCCTGCAACCGAGCGTCGAGATCAAACGCGAACGACTAAAAGCGAGCGTGGCATCTGGCAGAGACGATTCTGGGAGCACACGATTCGCGACGAACGCGATTTCCAAAAACACATCGATTACGTGCACTTCAATCCGGTAAAACACGGCCACGTCGCCCGCGCACGCGATTGGCCTTTCTCAACGTTTCACGACTATGTGAAAAACGGTGTTTATCCGATCGATTGGACCGACGCGCCCAATATGGCGTAGGTCGGATCGCGCGCCGTTCCGCAACGTGCGACCGGCGAAACCAATTCAACGACGGCGATACGCGCAGCGCATTCGGCGGCACCGCAAGCGTGCCGCCCTACGATAGTTGCATCATGAAACACCCTGTCAACATGCGCCTGCCATGACATTGGCATATCTCGCACCATGACATTGGCATATCTCGCATTAAGGCGCACAATATCCGACATGGAGTGTGGGCTGGTCGGAAAGCATTTGGAAGAAAGATGGATTTGCCATTCAGGAACCGTCTTGAAACCATGCCGCCCGACAACACGCAGCGCACCTTGATCGGCGTTACAAATAAAATTTTTGGGGGCAATATGATGAATATTAGAAAGTTTCTGATGTCTGCTGCGTTGGCGGCCTTTGCGGCGGTGAGCCACGCGCAGCCAGGTACACAGACGCTAGTGTTTGCGGTCAATGAAGGTGTGACGTATCGCACCGGCAGTGAAGTGACTCGACAAAACTACAGAGCGATCACCGATGATCTATCTCGGTTGTTGAAAGCAAAGATCCGGCTCGACGTGGTGGGCGACTACGCCACGCTCGAAAAAGACCTCAACGCGAAAGCCTACGACATCGCATTCATTCATCCTTCGCACATTGCGATCGCGCCAGTCAAGCGAGGGAGCTATACGCTCGCGGCGGTTTCGAAGGCGCATGTGGGCTACAAGGCATCTTTTTTGACAAAGATGAACGCGCAACCAAAGACGCCCGAAGAATTGGGCAAGCTGTTCACCCAAGGGGTCAAGCCCGTTGGCTCACCCGACACCAACTCCATCACGGCATGGCTGATCCGCGCGACCTTACGCGATGCGGCGGCGGCGGCAAAAACCACCGCCCCGACGCTCAAGTTCACGCGTTTTCAGGATTCAATCCCGTTTATGGTTGAGAACGGATTTGTCGATGTCGCGGGAACCGCATCCGAGGCCGTGGTTAAGGAATGGGTCGCCGGCGGCGGCAAAGTATTGACCACGTCAAGACCCGTACCGATCAAAAACGTGATCGTGTCCAACACGATGAGCAAAGAATCGTTGGACATTGTGAAAAACTACTTTCTCGAATTAAGCGAAAGCGCTGAAGGCCAAGCTAAGCTCGAACGTATTAGCCTAAAACAAGGATTCGTTGTTTTTGATCAAGCTGCGTTTGTGGCGCTGGGGGCTTGGTTGGGCCTTTAACCTGCCACGCCTTGCCAAGGGTTGATCAAGCGCAGCGATGGGTGCTGAAAGTCTTTGGTGTTGCGGGTGACGATTGCGGCTTTTCGAGCGAGTGCAATGCCCGCCATTATCGTGTCGCGAATTTCTACAGTTTGGCCCTGTGCGCGCCGCTCGCCGGCCAGTACAGCCGCGTGCTCAGCAGCGGCGACGTCAAACTCCAACACTCGTCCGCCCAAATCAGCCGTAACCAGCTCGCCAAACGCGTCAGACAGGCGTTCGCGTTTGCGCCCTGCTGGCAGGGCTGCGATGCCGAAGCGCACTTCAAACACCGTCACTGTGGTGATCCAAAGCGATTGAGCGGGTGCTTCGTTGAGCCATTCGACTACCTTAGGATCGGGTCGCATAAGCATCAGCGCAGCGAGAATGTTGGTGTCGAGGATTAACAAAGCTCGCCCATCAAACGGTCGTTGATCAAAACTTGATCGGCTCGATGCCTTTGCCGCGAACCGCCTCAATCGGTGACGCGGTGCCGATACCTTTAAATCGCGCCGCCATACGCGCCCCGAGCGGCGCGGCTTTCGCGGTAGGCTGAGCCAGCGCACTACTTAGCAACACCCGAGCCTCTTCTTCCATGCTGCGCCCGTGCAGCACCGCTCGAGAGCGAAGCGCGGCTTTGACAGCGTCATCGAGATTGCGGACAAGAAGTTGTGCCATGGTGATTGGTTTTGTACGACCTAATATTGACCAATAGCAGGAATGATATCACGATATCAATTGGTCATTTTGCCTCAGAAAGAACCATGCGCAACTGCGCGTTACGCCTTTCCGATCCTTCGACGAGCTCAGGATAAACCCCGCACAAACAACGAACGACGACAAATCACGATTGAGGAAAGATCACCAATACATCAATCTCAACAAAGCCCATATAGATCGTGGCGTCTCAGAGAATTTAGTGACTAACCATTAAATGCAGAATATTTAACTATTGCCTTATTTATAAAGGCATACCAGCGATAAGCTGATCAATCATGCTTCCCCAAGATGATTCGCGCGTGCCGCTGAAACGTCCAGTAGGCACTGGCCCAATTGATGAGTACGGCGATTCGGTTTCGAAAGCCGATCAAAAAGAAAATGTGCGCCGCCAACCAGAACCACCACGCCAGTAGACCCGATAGCTTGAAGCCCCGCACATCAACGATGGCGGCCATGCGACCGATGGTGGCAAGGTTTCCGTAGTCGGCGTAGCGAAATGCGGCGGTGGCTTTGCCATCGATGAGCGCTTTGATATTTCGAGCGACGTGCGCGCCCATTTGCTTGGCTGCGGGTGCCACGCCGGGCACAGCTTTTCCGTCTTGCATTACGGCCGCTAAATCACCGGCAACGAATACATTGGGATGGCCCGGCACACTCAAATCGGCGTTCACTTGCACGCGCCCTGCTCGGTCGCGTTTCACCACAGCAGCGTCGCCCAGCATCGCCCCCAAGCCCGATGCCGCAACACCCGCTGCCCACAGTACGGTGCGGCACGGCGTAAACGTTTCGCCGATTTGGTAGCCGTGCTCGCTGATGTCGGCCACCGGCGCGCCGCACAGCACGGTAACGCCCAACCGTTCAAGCTGCGCTTTGGCCTTGGCCGATAGCGATTCCGGAAACGCGGAAAGCACGCGCGGGCCGGCTTCAATCAAACGAACGTGCGCCTTGCTCGGATCGATGTGACGAAATTCTTGCTTCAACGTATGCCGCGCGATTTCAGCCAAGGTGCCCGCGAGCTCGACGCCCGTGGGACCGCCGCCGACTACAGCAAAGCTTAACCACGCGTCGCGCTCGGCTTCGCTCGTGGCGGTTTCAGCGCGTTCAAACGCGAGCAGCAACTTTCGACGAATGGCGAGCGCGTCGTCGAGCGTTTTCAAGCCGGGTGCATGTGGCTCCCAGTCATCGTGACCGAAATAGGCGTGGGTTGAGCCGCTGGCAACGAGCAAATAGTCGTAATCGAGCGTTGACGCGCCGTCGAGCGTAACGCTGCGCTTGACCACATCAATGGCCGTGACTTCGGCCAGGCGAACGTCAACGTTTTGCTGTTTGCGCAAAATCGTTCGAAGCGGTGCAGCAATGTCGGGCGACGACAAGCCTGCGGTGGCCACTTGATAGAGCAGCGGCTGAAACAGGTGATGATTGCTGCGGTCAATCAGCGTGATCCGAACCGACGATTTGGCCAAAGCCCGCGTCGCCCACAATCCACCAAATCCACCGCCGATGATGATGAGGTGGGGTATGGCAGAGGCGGTGGCAGTCATGCGATTAACGGTTTTTTAGGAGAGCACACATAGTAACGTGCATCGACGCACAACCAGCGGCAGTAGTGAACGAGACAAGTGGGTAGCGCAGTCTCGCGTAGGCAAGCGGAGCAGAACGCTTGCAGTTCCGCCGTGTGTTTTCGCCGTATGTTTTCGCCGAAGGCTGACCCATGACGCGGCCCGTCAACGCCACGCGTCCGGCGGCATCGCAAGCGTGCCGCCCGACTGAATTAAGCCGTCAACAACAATTTCATCCCCGCCAAACTCATCGCACAAGCCAGCAAAATCAGCAGCGCTTTGGATGGCAGTTTGCTGGCGCCGAGCCAGCTACCGATGAGCGCGCCGCACAGCGCGGCGACGGCAAGGTAGGGCAATTCGGAGGGCAGTTCGCGCGTGCTGGCGAAATTGGCGGCGAGTGCGACGGTGGAGTTCACCAAGATGAATGGCGCGGCAATGCCAGCGGTTGTTTTGGGGCCGGCCCACGCTAGAAACAACAGCGTGGGTGAGAGGAAAATGCCGCCGCCCGTACCGGTGAGCCCGGAGAGCATGCCGATGATGGCGCCGATGAAAATGGCGGGGATGGTTTTTACACGCATCAAGGTTTCGTCGTTCGGCAGGTTTTTGCCAAACGCGCGCCACACCAAAATTAGCGCCGACATCAGAAGCACCGCGCCGACCAGCGCGTAGTAGCTGTGATCTTTCAGCCGCAGCGAACCGCCGAGCGCGGCAAACGGCACCGAGCCCAGCAAAAACGGCCACAGTCCGCGCCATGAAAAGAGTCGCGCTTGACGAAAGCGGATGACGGTGACCAGCGCCACCAAAATGTTGAGCGTGAGCGCCGTGGGGCGCATGGTGGCAGCGGCGAGCCCCGCCAATCCCATGACCGCTAAGTAGCCCGACGCACCCGCGTGACCGACGGTGGTGTAGAGCGTGGCCACCAAAAAAAACGCAACGCAGAGCGATGCGAGAAGCTCAACGCTCATCGCAAGTGGATCTCATCAAAGAAAAATGGAATGCAACCAACTTTATTCACCAGGGCCATATTAACGTTGGCTTACCTAAACATTAACTAATAAAACAGAAAAGATAAAAAATCACGGGTAGCCCTTGTTTAATAAGGCATCTATCGAAAATGTTGGGATTCGATCATCGTCCAACAAACGGATACATCGGATCATGATAGCCGGGGGTTGATGGATGGCCTTTGGGCACTAAGGAATCGACGATCGCGTCGTCGTCTTCACCCCACGGATACTCGGTTGCGCCGAAATACGGCTTGAATTGTTCGAGCGATTTCGGGCCCACGATGACGCTGGAAACGAAGCGGTTGGCGAGCACCCAGGCGGTTGCAAATTGCACGAGCGAGTGGCCTTTTTTCAAAGCATGCGCTTCGAGCTGTTGCGCAATCACCAGTGACTCTTCGCGCCATTCGGTTTGCATGAATCGTTTGTCGCTGCGGGCGGCGCGCGAGCCTTCGGGCACTGCACCACCGGGTTTGTATTTGCCGGTCAACACGCCGCGCGCAATCGGCGAATACGGCGCAACGCCAATGCCGTGATAGCCGCAGGCCGGCAGAATTTCGACCTCGGGCAAGCGATTGAGCAGGTTGTAATACGGCTGACAAATGGCCGGCAGCGGCACACCTTGGCGCTTGCATTCGGAAACGATTTCGCTGATCCGCCACCCGCGCATATTCGACACGCCGAAGTAGCGAATCTTTCCGCTACGGATCAAATCGCCCAGCGCAGAAACGGTTTCTTCAACGCTGTCTTCTTCGAAATCGCGGTGCAAGTAGTAGATGTCGATGTAATCGGTTCCGAGGCGCTTCAACGATTCGTCGCAGGCCTGCGAAATCCACTTTCGCGAATGCCGCCACATGTTGGGATTGGCGGCGTCCATCGTATTGCCGCACTTGGTGGCAAGCACCCACCAGTCGCGATGCGAGCGGATAGTGTTGCCGGTGATGGTCTCGCTTTTACCAAGCGAATACACATCAGCGGTGTCGATGAAGTTCATGCCCTGCTCGCGGGCATGATCGACGATACGCTGCGATTCAGCCACGTCGGTTTGGTCACCAAACATCATCGTGCCGAGGCACAGCGCCGACACGCGCAGATTGGTTTTGCCGAGTTTGTTGTACTTCACACGATGCCGTTTCGATCAGGATTGCAGGGGATGTGCAATCTTAGTCGAGTGGGCATTGGTGCGCTGGGGCAACTCGTTCCGCTGAGCCCACAATAGCCACGTCGTTGCGAACGATCACTACAGCCGCGGGCTTGACCCAATGTTGCTCAGTTATGAACCGTTCGCCCTGAGTAGGATATTTGCCCGTGGGTCAAAAGGCGTTTTTGAGAAACAGGGCGGTGACCGGCTTGGCTCCCTCTCCCTGGGGGAGA